>NZ_JBXASI010000004.1:0-431032 GCF_058809195.1 Sphingomonas sp. GW821-FHT10F09
TTGAATACGCCGCAGACCGCAAGCCGCCGCCCACATGTCCCTTCATCAATCAACAATGTCAAAGAGCCGACAAAAACCGACGCCTGGTCACACCCTCTTTTCGGAGGGCGACCTATGCGCCTGATTTTCGGTGACCGTAGAAGCGAACCGTGTGGCCCGTCGCTGCGGTGACGTCCCTCTAGGCGGGAGGTTCCGGCCGGTCAAACGCTTTTTGCATTTTTCTTGTCATATTCCTCGAAAAGCCCAGAAATCTGCGGGTTTACGGGATGTGAAGCATGGGGTCGCCATAGCTGCGGTCATGACATCCCCCCCGAATCACGCCGGCGACAAATCGGAATCGCTGGAAGCCCAGGTCCGCCGCGCGGTGCTGTGGCGGTCCGGCAGCCAGATTCTCGCGCAGATGGTGCAATGGGGCGCGACCTTCCTCGTCATCCGCATCCTCGATCCGCGCGATTACGGTCTCTATGCGATGACCGGGGTGGTGCTCGTCTTCCTCAACATGCTCAACGGATACGGGCTGGCGAGCGGACTGATCCAGCGCGACGACGTGACGCCGCGTCAGACGCGGCAATTGTTCGGGATGCTGATCGCGCTCAACGGCCTACTCGCCATCCTCCAGATCGCGATCGCGCCGATCGCTGCCGCCTATTACCGGCAACCGGAGGTGGCGCAGCTGCTGCGGGTGCAGGCGCTGATCTATCTCATCACGCCGTTCGCCGCGCTTCCCTATGCGTTGCTCAGCCGGGCTATGGAGTTCCGGCGGCAGGCGACCGCCAATATCGCGGCCTCGTTCGCCGGGGCCGCGGCGGCACTGGGCGGCGCGCTGGCCGGCCTGGGGGTGTGGACGCTCGTCTGGGCACCGATCGCGCTCTATGCGGTGCGCGCCGCGATGCTGACCTGGGGCGCGCGGTCGCTGATGTGGCCGAGCTTCGACTTTCGCGGGGCGGGGCATCTGGCGCGCTATGGCGGCGTGATGGCGGCGGGGCAGTTCTTCTGGTTCCTGCAGAGCCAGGTCGACGTGTTCATCGGCGGCCGCTGGTTCGATCCGCACCAGCTCGGCATCTACACCACCGCGCTGTTCCTCGCGCAGATCTTCGTCTCGAAGTTCGTGCCGCCGCTCAACGAGGTGGCGTTCAGCGCCTATGCGCGCATCCAGCATGACGAGGGTGCGGTGGCGCGGGCGTTCGTGCGGTCGGTGCGGATCATCATGCTGGTCGCTCTACCCTTCTACCTCGGGCTCGCTGCAACGGCCGAGCCGCTGGTGCTGACCGCGCTCGATTCGAAATGGGCGGAGGTGGCGCCGGTGGTGCGGCTGATCGCGCTGGCGATGCCGTTCATGACCGTGCAGGTGCTCTATTCGCCGGCCTGCGATGCGCGCGGGCGGCCGGGGATCGGCGCGCGCAACGGCGCCTTCGGGGCGGTCGTACTCGCCGCGGCCTTCCTCGTCGGCGTGCGCTGGGGGCCGGTCGGGCTCGCGTGGAGCTGGCTCGCGGCCTATCCGGTCTATCTGGCCGTCAGCACGTGGCGGTCGCTGCCGGTCATCGGCGCGCGCGTCCGCGATCTGGCCGATGCGATCGCACCGGCGGCCTGTGCCGCGATCGGCATGGCCGTGGTGGTGACGCTGGTCGATCGCAGCCTGCCCCCGCTCGCCCCGCCGGCTCGGCTCGCGGCGCTCGTCGCCATCGGCGCGGCCACCTATGGCGCGTGGCTGGCGCTGTTCGCACGCGGTACGGTGCGCGAGCTGATCGCGGTGGTACGCAAGCGCCCCGTCCCAGCGGCCAGCTAGGCGGTCTGGATATAGTCGCGCATCGCCGCGGCATCCGCCTCGATCCGGTCGATGCGGTATTTGACGAGGTCGCCGATCGAGACGAAGCCGACCATCCGCCCGTCCTCGACCACCGGCAGGTGACGGATGCGGCGACGGGTCATCAGCGACAGCGCGCCGATCGCCGGTTCGGCGGTGCCGACGCTCTGCACCGGCTGCGTCATCACCTCCGCCACCGGGCGGTCGAGCGCGGCGGGGCCGTGCGCCGCGAGGCAATAGACGACGTCGCGTTCGGAAAAGATGCCGACCACGGCCTCTCCCCCGCCGTCACCGTCGACCACCGGCACCGCGCCGATCCGCCGCTCGGCGAGCAACGCCACCGCCTGCCGCACCGTCGCGTCGCGTGGGAGCGATATGACCGCACCGCCCTTGCCGTTGAGAATTGCGCCAATCGTCATGCTTCCTCTCCTCATCGCCCGGCCTCGTGCGCAACGAAGACGGTGCTGGATTGAGCAGACCACGTTTGCGGGCCATTGGCAAAGCCATGCACGAAAAGCGGACAGGATTGGACGACCCCGCACAGGCTGCCCATGCGTGGCGCCGCTTTCGCGGGATCATGGCGTGGATGATCCTGGTCGGCGCGATCTGCAGCGCCGGGGCGATCGTCGCGCTGGCCTGGGTACAGGGGCCGCTGCGGCTGGTGACGATGGCCGCGGTGATCGGCGGGGTCGGCGGGTCGATCGTGATGGCCGGCGCGCTGATGGGACTGGTGTTCCTCAGCTCCGGCACCGGGCATGACGAGGATGTCGAGCGGTTCGACGGCTGAACGGACGCCGCGCCCAGGGTCCCGAACGCACGAAGGGCCGGCTCCCATAAGGAACCGGCCCTTCGCCTGTCCGACGGAGGCCGCCGGTTATTCGGCGGGCGCTTCCGCGGCCGGGGTGCGGACGGTGCGACGACGGCGGGGCTTGGGTGCCTCGTCGCCGGCATCGTTGGCCGCCGCGATGTTGAGCGAGGGCGGCAGGCGATCGGCGTCGACGCCGTTGCTCTCCGCCGCATCGTGGCCGGCACGATCGTCGCCCGCATCGGCCGTCGGCGCGGCCACCGGATCGACCTGCGCATCGCGGCGCGGACGGCCGCGGCGCGGCTTGGGCGCGAGCATCGGCGCATCCGCCTCGAGCACCGCTTCGGCACGTTCGTGCAGCGATTCCCCCGCGCTCACCGGATCGGCGCGGCGCTGGCCGGCGACCTCGACCGGCTGATCGGCGGTTTCGAAGCGCGGACGGCGGACGCGGTCCTCACGCTGCGGGCGATCCTCACGAGCGGCACGCTCTTCGCGTTGCGGACGATCGTCGCGCTGAGGACGGTCGTCGCGAGCGGCGCGCTCCTCGCGCTGCTGCGGACGATCGTCGCGATTGCCGTCGCGATTGCCATTGGCATCGCGGTTGCCGTTGCCGCGGTCTTCCCAGTTGCGGGCCTGACGCTGTTCGCCATCCTGACGGTCGCGGCGCTGCGGCCGGTCGTCGCGCTGCTGATAGTCGCGCTGGTTGCCCTCGCGCTGGCCACCGTCGCGCTGCTGCGTGTCGCGGGTGTCGCCGTCCTGCTCGCCGGCGCGGACCGGTTCGCCCTCGTCGCCGTAATCGTCGTCGTCGTTCAGGTCGAACGGCTGCTGGCGCTTGGGCTGGCTGTTGTCCTCGAACCGGCCACGCTGGTCGGCGAGCACGCGGAAATAATGGTCCGCGAACTGAAGGTAATATTCGGTGTTGACGCGGTCGCCCTGGCGCTGCGCTTCGCCGGCGAGGTTCTTGTATTTCTCGAACAGCTGGTTCGCGTTGCCGCGCGCACGGCTGTCGATGCGATTGCCGTTGTCGGGCCGTCCCTGGCCACCCTGGCGCGGACCGTTGCCGCCACCGTTATTGTTGCCGCCACGACCGCGACGACGGCCGTTCTGCTGCCGATTGTTGATCAAGCTACTGTCCCACGATCAGAGTATATCTGGTCCTCAAAACCAATTCGGCCACTACGGCCTTGCTCCCGGTCAACGGTGCAACCCTCCGGGTCGCGGCGTGCCATAAGCGACGCTCGAGCCTGTCACGGCCACCGGACACCAGCGGCTTCATGACGAAGGATGCGGGTCACCGCCCTGCGATCAACTCGAAAATCTGTTGATAGTGCGTGCCCCGGCCCGACCAATAGCTGGCGTGGGACCGATCCTACAAGCGAAATATGAGGATCATGACCGGTTCTTTCAAGGTGATGGCGCCAAAGTGACCAGAAGGCACCGATCGCGCATGCCGAGGTCGCGATGCACGACGCTGTCCAGCCCCTGTCCGGCGAACAGCGCGGACACCGCCGCCGCCTGGGTGTGGCCGATCTCCACCGCCGCGCAGCCGCCCGCCGCGATCAACCGGGGCAGCTGCCGCGCGAGGACGCGATAATCGTCGAGCCCGTCCGCACCGGCGAACAGCGCGGCGGCGGGTTCGTGGCCGCGCACCTCGTCGGGCAAGGGCTCGTCGATGCCGATATAGGGGGGATTGGCGAGGATCAGGTCGAAGCGCGCATCGATCGCCGCCGCCCAGTCGCCCAGCTCAAAGGTGGCCCGATCGCGCATGCCGAGCGCCGCGGCGTTGCGAACGGCATAGCCCAGCGCCTCCGGCGAGCGATCGATGCCCAGCCCCCGCGCCGGCCATTCGTCCAGCGCGGCGAGCAACAGCGTGCCTGGACCGGTGCCGAGGTCGAGCACGCTCGCCGGTGCGCGCGGCCCGAAATGCGCCGCGGCGGCGATCAGCAGCGTCTCGCTGTCGGGCCGCGGCACGAGCGCACCCGGACCCACCGCGATGTCGATTGTCCAGAAGCCGCGGGTGCCGGTGATATAGGCGACCGGCTCATGGCCGGCGCGGCGTTCGACCAACGCGGCGAAGCCCGGCGGGACGGGACGGTCCATGTCGAGCAGCAACCGGTTGCGATCGATCCCGATCGCATGCGCCATCAGCAGCTCCGCATCGAGCCGTGCGGTGGGCGAAAAGGCAAAGCGCGCGGCCGCCTCGGCGAGCGCGGTGCGAAGGGGGGTCATATTACCCGGTCCCGTCGCTGGAGGGGCCGGTAGAGAGAGTTCGCGCGAAGACGCGAAGACGCGAAAAAGACCGTATGCACGCAGACGCACGGAGGACGCGGCGATTTGCATACGGCGCAGCCGTTCTGCGTCTCGCCGTCGTTACGGGTCGGGAGAGCCAGATACCGAAACGGGCCACCCGCCCGATGCGAAACACCTCCGCGCCTCCGCGTCTCCGCGCGCCCCCCCTCTTCCCTGGCGTCTGCCTGTCGCGCGACCCTTCACGCCTCACGGCAAAGCAGCTCACATACGCCGCTTGCCCGCACTGCGTGCTGTCCCACTGAGGATATGATCGCTCGCGAAAATACGAAGCGGCCGAGAACGACGTATTCGCGCGGAGGCGCGGAGAACGCACAGAGTTGCGCCCGGCGCAGCCGTTTTTCGTCCCGCCGCCCGTCCGGGTCCAGAAACCCAAATATTCAGGCGGGCCACCCGCCCGAAGTGACACATCTCCGCGCCTCCGCGCCTCCGCGCGAACCCCCTTCTTCCCTGGCGTCTTCCTGTCGCGCGACCCTTCACGCCTCACGGCACAGCAGCTCACATACGCCGCTTGCCCGCACTGCGTGCCGTCCCACTGCGGATATGATCGCTCGCGAACATACGAAGCGGCCGAGAACGACGTATGCGCGCGGAGGCGCGGAGAACGCCGCGAATTGCGCCCGGCGCAGCCGTTTTTCATCCTGCCGCCGGTCCGGGTCCGGAAACCCGGATATTCAGGCGGGCCACCCGCCCGAAGTGACACATCTCCGCGCCTTCGCGCCTCCGCGCGAACCACTTTCTTCCTTCGCGGCTTCGCGCCTGCGCGTGAACACCCGTCTTTCACGCCGCCGCTCGGATGACGGAGGAGGTCAGCCATCCAGCGACGCCAGCCGCTCCGCCTCGTCCTCGGCGATCAGCGCGCCGATCAGTTCGTCCATCTCGCCCTGCAGGATTTCGGGCAGGCGATGTAGCGTCAGGTTGATGCGGTGGTCGGTCACCCGGCCCTGCGGAAAATTGTAGGTGCGGATGCGTTCGGAGCGATCGCCCGACCCGACCATCGCCTTGCGCGTGCCCGACCGTTCGCTTGCCAGCCGCTCGCGCTCCGCCTCGTACAGGCGGGTGCGCAACACCTTGAGCGCCTTGGCCTTGTTCTTGTGCTGCGACTTCTCGTCCTGCTGGATCACCACCAGCCCGGTGGGCAGATGGGTGATGCGCACCGCGCTATCTGTGGTGTTGACCGATTGGCCGCCCGGGCCGGACGAACGATAGACGTCGATGCGCAAGTCCCTCGCCTCGTCGATGCGGACGTCGACATCCTCCGCCTCGGGCAGCACCGCAACGGTGGCGGCGGAGGTGTGGATGCGCCCGCCCGCCTCGGTCGCGGGGACGCGCTGGACGCGGTGGACGCCGGCCTCGAACTTGAGCTTGGCGAACACGCCCGATCCGGTGACGCTGGCGACGACCTCCTTGAAGCCGCCCGCATCGGACGACGAGCCGCTGATGAGTTCGACGCGCCAGCCCTGCCCCTCGGCGTAGCGCTGGTACATGCGAAACAGATCGCCGGCGAACAGCGCCGCCTCGTCGCCGCCGGTGCCGGCGCGGATTTCCAGCATCGCCGCGCGTTCGTCGGCGGCATCGCGCGGCAGCAGCGCGAGCGCGAGCCGCCGGTCGGCGGCATCGAGCGAGCGCGCATTGTCGCGCAGCTCCTCGGCGGCCATCTGGCGCAACTCCTCGTCGCCGGTATCCTCGGCCATCCAGGCGAGGCTGTCCGCCTCCTGCCGCAGCCGCCGCACCTCGCCCGCGGCCTGCGCGACGGGTTCGAGCTCGGCATATTCCTTGGACACCGCGACGAAGCGGTCGGAGGGCAGGTCGCCGGTCGCCATCAGCGCCTGCAACTCGTCCCGCCGCGCCTCGATCTGCGCGATCCGTTCGAGGGAGATGGTGGTCATGCCCCGAGGGCCCCGTCATTCCCGCGAAGGCGGGAATCCATATTGGCTGACCGTACGGCTCCATCGCAATCGACGTGATTATGGATCCCCGCCTGCGCCGGGATGACGAAGGCAGCGATCACCGGGCCACCCCCTCGAGGATCGCAACGACAGCGCTCGACGTGTCGGTCGACGTTGCCGATCGCGTATTGATGACAGGAGCACCCTCGCGATTCCGCGTAACAGACGCGAGAACCTCCGCGTTCGCCTTCATGGCCTTGTCGAACCGCTTCCGCGGCGAACCGCTCGCGATGAGATCGGCGGAAAAGCCTCCGCTACGCAACGCCTTGAGCGCCTGAAACGCAAGGCCCATCAGGGCGTCGTCTTCCAACGCGACGATGACATTGAGTGGCGATGGGACCGGCTCCTCCAGCAGCATCGCCAGCCGCTCGACACCCGCTGCCCAGCCCACACCCGCGGTCGGCGCGCCGCCAAGCGACTCGACCAGCCCGTCATACCGCCCGCCCGCCAGCACCGTCCCCTGCGCGCCGAGCCGGTCGGTGACGAATTCGAAAGCGGTATGCCGGTAGTAATCCAAGCCGCGCACCAGCCGCGCGTTGCGCGTCCACGCCACGCCAGCCGCATCCAGCCCGGCGGTGACCGCGTCGAAAAACGCCTGCGCCTCCTCCGTCAGATACGCGTCGATATCGGGCGCGGCATCGGCGATCGGCCGGTCGCGCGGGTCCTTCGAATCGAGGATGCGCATCGGGTTCTTTTCCAGCCGGGTGAGGCTGTCTTCGGACAGGTCACCGCGATGCGCCTCGAAATGCGCGACCAGACCGGCGCGCCAGGCGTCGCGCGTCTCGGCATCGCCCAGCGTATTGAGCTGCAACGTCACGCCATCGGCGATGCCCAGTTCGCGCAGCAGCTGGTCGGCCATCACCAGCAGTTCGACGTCCGCCGCCGGTTCGGGCGCACCGAGGATCTCGGCATCGATCTGGTGGAACTGGCGATAGCGCCCCTTCTGCGGGCGTTCGTAGCGGAACACCGCGCCGCTGGTCGACAGCTTGAGCGGCGCATATTGCTGCCAGCCCTCGGTCAGGAACGCGCGGGCGATGCCGGCGGTGAATTCCGGCCGCAGGGTGAGCGAGTCGCCGCCGCGGTCGGGGAAGGTGTACATCTCCTTCGACACGACGTCGGTCGTCTCGCCGATCGAGCGGGCGAAGACCTCCGTCGCCTCGAACACCGGCAGGTCGACGCGCTGGAAGCAATAGAGCCGGCGCACGCGCTCGAACGTGTCGAGCACATGGGAAAAGCGGCGCTGTTCCTCGCCGAAGATGTCCTGGGTTCCGCGCACCCGGCGCGGCGTTTCGATACGGGCCATATGGCGGCGGTATCTAGGCGAGGTCGCGGGCAAGCGCTAGCACCTCGGCATGGCAGGATCGCAACGCTATTGGGGGATCGGCAGCCGGGTGGCGCCGCCGCGCTTTGCGCTCTTCGCCCTGCTGTTCGTGGTCGGGCTGGCCGCATTCATTCCGGCGTTCGGCCCCGGCCGCGGCACGATGGTGGCGTTCGACGTCGCCGCGACGGTGTTCCTGCTGACGGTCGCGACGCTGTTCCGCGACGCGGATCCGGTGCGGATGCGGCAGGCGGCGCGCGACAACGACGCCAATCGCGCGCTGCTGCTGGCGATCACGGGCGCAACCATGATCGTCATCCTCGTCGCGGTGGCAGGCGAGCTGAAGGGCAAGAGCGACACGCTGGCGATCGTGCTGGTGATCGCGACCCTGGTGCTGGCCTGGGCGTTCACCAACATGGTCTATGCGCTGCATTACGCCCACCTGTTCTACAGCGCGGACGCGTCGGGCAAGGATGCCGGCGGGCTGGAATTCCCCGCCTGCAACCAGCCCGACTATTGGGATTTCCTGTATTTCAGCGCGACGCTGGGGATGACGTTCCAGACGTCGGACGTGTCGATCACCGCGCGGTCGATCCGGCGCGTGGTGCTGGGCCACAGCCTTGCCGCCTTCGTCTTCAACCTCGGCGTGCTGGCGTTCACGATCAACGTGCTCGGCGGCGGCTAAGGGGCTGGACGGCTGACGTTTCGCGCGCTTACACCTCCGCAACAATCTTTCGCCGAAGGCTTCCTATGATCCGCACCGCCGCCATCGCCTCCCTCCTCCTGTCCGCCGCCGCGCCTGCGCTCGCGCAGGTCCCCGCCGGCAACAGCGCGCCGCAGCCGGTGCCGTTCGTCGACACCATCCCGATGGCGCGCGACGTCCCCTATCCCGGCACGCTGAAGCTCGACGTCGACGCGACCGACACCGAACGCGGCATCTTCCGCGTCCGCGAGACGATCCCGGTTGCCAAATCCGGCCCGATGGCGCTGCTGTTCCCCAAATGGCTGCCCGGGGCGCATAGCCCGCGCGGCGAGATCGAGAAGCTCGCCGGCCTCGTCATCCGCGGCAACGGCCGCATCCTGCCGTGGACGCGCGATCCGGTCGACGTCTTCGCCTTCCACATCGACGTGCCGGCCGGCGTCAAGACGCTCGACGCCGAATTCCAGTTCATCTCGGCGACCAAGCCGGATCAGGGCCGCATCGCGGTGACGCCCAATCTCATCAGCCTGCAGCCCAATTCGGTCAGCCTCTATCCGGCCGGCTATTTCACCCGGCAGATTCCGGTGCAGATGACGGTCAAGTTCCCGGCCGGCTGGACCGCGGCGGGTGCGATCCCCGCGAAGACCGGTTCGGGCGCGGCGGCATCGACCTACACCTACGACCAGACCAATTACGAGATCCTGGTCGATTCGCCGATCCTCGCCGGCCGCTACGGCAAGGTGTGGGCGCTGTCCCCGCGCGTCGACCTCAACGTCTTCGCCGATTCGCCCGACCAGCTCGCGGCCAAGCCCGAACAGATTGACGCGCACAAGCGGCTGGTCGAACAGGCCGCCAGGACCTTCGGCGCGCAGCATTACGATCGCTACGAATTCCTGCTGTCGATCTCCGACCAGCTCGGCGGCATCGGGCTGGAGCATCATCGCAGCTCCGAGAATGGCGTGCGTCCCGGCTATTTCACCGAATGGGATGCGGGCCCGGGCAGCCGCAACCTGCTGCCGCACGAATTCACCCACAGCTGGGACGGCAAGTTCCGCCGCGGCGCCGACCTGTGGACGCCCGATTTCCGCACGCCGATGCGCGATTCGCTGTTGTGGGTGTACGAAGGGCAGACGCAATTCTGGGGCTATGTGCTGCAGGCGCGCTCGGGGCTGGTCAGCAAGCAGGACACGCTCGACGCCTATGCCGGTATCGCCGGCAGCTACGACCTCGCGCCCGCACGCCAGTGGCGCAACCTGCTCGACACCACCAACGATCCGGTCATCTCGTCGCGCCGGCCCAAGGGCTGGACCAGCTGGCAGCGCAGCGAGGATTATTACAACGAGGGCCTGATGGTCTGGATGGAGGTCGACGCGATGCTCCGCCAGCAGTCGGGCGGCACCAAATCGATCGACGATTTCGCCAAGGCCTTCTTCGGCGTGCGCGACGGCGACTGGGGCGAGCTGACCTATTCGTTCGACGACGTCGCCGCGACGCTCAACGCGATCCAGCCCTATGACTGGGCCGGCTTCCTGAAGAAGCGGATCACCGAGACGGGCCAGCCCGCCCCGGTCAACGGCTTCGCGATGAACGGCTACAAGCTCGTCTACACCGCCGAACCGACCAGATACTTCACCAATGCCGAAAAGAGCGGCCCGACCAACGTCACCTATTCGATCGGCCTGTCGATCGCCAAGGACGGCGAGATCGGCGCGGTGATCTGGGACAGCCCGGCGTTCAAGGCGGGGCTGGACGTCGGCACCGTCGTGCAGGCGGTCAATGGCGTCGGCTATAGCGGCGATGTGATGAAGGCCGCGATCGTCACCGCACAGACATCGAAGGAGCCCATCCGACTTCTGGTCAAGAACGGAACACGCTATCGCGAAGTCCCCATCGACTATCACAATGGTCCCCGCTATCCGCGCCTGCAGAAGATTGGCACCGGTGACAGCGGCCTCGACAAACTTCTCATGCCGCGCTGAGGGGCAGTGCAGCAACAAGATTACACCGAAAGGTTATAGGGGACTTCCATGCGTATCGATCTGATTCCGGTCGGCAAGAGCCCGCCCGACGACCTCAACGTCATCATCGAGGTGCCGACCGGCGGCGAGCCCGTGAAGTATGAATTCGACAAGGCCAGCGGCGCGCTGTTCGTCGATCGCATCCTGCACACGCCGATGCGCTATCCGGCGAACTACGGCTTCGTGCCCCACACGCTCTCGCCCGACGGCGATCCGCTCGACGCGCTGGTGATCGCGCGCTCGCCGTTCATCCCGGGCTGCGTCGTGCGTGCGCGTCCGATCGCGGTGCTCAACCTCGAGGACGAGGCCGGCGGCGACGAAAAGCTCGTCTGCGTGCCGGTGAACGAGGTCTTCCCTTATTACTCCAACGTCGACGGCCGCGCCGACGTGCCGGAGATCGTGTTCGAACAGATCGAGCACTTCTTCACGCACTACAAGGACCTGGAAAAGAAGAAGTGGGTCCGCGTCGGCACCTGGGGCGACCGCGACGAGGCGCGCCGCATCACGATGGAGGCCGTGCAGCGCTACGACGAGGCCAAGGCCAAGGGCGAAGAACCGCACGACCACGACGTCCCGGGTCGCGAATTCTAAGATACAAGATCACGTCCGATGCGGAGACGGTTCCGCTCGGACGTGGTTCGCCGCTCGTCTAGTCCTTGAAAACAAACAAGGAGACGAGAGGATGACGTACCGGCGCAGGAACGCGAACGACACATGGCATTTCTGCCGCAATTGTTCGCTTTGGCCGACCAGCGATTACAAGGAACAGCAGAGCAAACCGACAACCGGCGAACTCTGCAACCAGTGCCGCAGCAAGGATAATGCCGGCACCTGCACGAAGTAGATCACACGGATCGGCGACCGGCCAGCTGCAGCAGCGCATCACCGCTGACGCGCTGGACGGTCCATTCCTCCAGACCGATCGCCCCCATCTGCCGGTAGAAGGCGATCGCATCGGCGTTCCAGTCGAGCACCGACCATTCGAACCGCCCACAGTCCCGCTCCACGGCCAACGCGGCGAGGTGGCGCAGCAGCGCCGTGCCGACGCCTTTGCCGCGCGCCTCGGGCGTGACGTACAGATCCTCGAGATACAGGCCACGGCGGCCCGTCCAAGTCGAGAAATTGTGGAAGAACAACGCGAAGCCGAGCGGCCCGCTGTCGTCCTCCGCGATCACCGCCTCCGCTGCCGGCGCGGCCCCGAACAGCGCCTCGGCCAGCGTCGCCTCGGTCGCTTCGACCGCGTCGGGCTCGCGTTCGAACGCGGCGAGATCGCGGACGAAGCGCAGGATCGTCGCGACATCGGCCGATGCGGCCGGGCGGATCACGGGTTCGTTCACAGGCTCGTTCACAGGGCGGCTTCCGTTTGCGGGCCGGGCGCGGGGCCGCGGATCGCGACCAGGCACCCGGCAATGATGAGCAACGCACCGGCCACCGTGTACGGCGACACGCGCTCGGCAAAGACCAGCCAGCCGAGCAGCGCCGACCAGACGAAGGCGGTATATTCGACCGGCGCCAGCACCTGCGCCTCCGCACGGGCATAGGCCCAGGCGAGCGCCACTGCCGAGATCGACCCGAGCAGCGCCGCCGCGACGATCGCGGGCATCTGATCCCCGGCCGGCCAACCGCCGAACCACGGCGAACCGATCAGCAGCAGCCCGCCGAGGACGATGCTGGTGAACAGCGCCACCTCCAGCGGATCGGCGGCCTGCGCCTGCCGTCGCAGCAGGATCAGGCTGCCCGCATAGAGCACCGACGCCGCGAGGATCGCGAGGCTGCCGAGCACCATCTCCTCCGACGCACGCGCCTGCACCTGCCCCGCCGCGATCGCCAGCACGCCCAGACTGGCGACCAGCGATCCGACGATCGCGGCGCGGCGGATCCGCTCGCCCAGCGTCAGGGCGGCGAGGAACAGCGCGATCAATGGTGCGAGGAACGTCAACGCGACGCCCTGCGCCATCGGCACACGCACCAGTCCCCAGAAGAACAGCAGCACCGACGCGCCACCGGTAGCACCCCGGGCGAGATGCAGCCGGAGCGCCGCCGCGGTCGGCCACGGCCTGCAACGGGCGAGATAGACCGGCGCCAGCAACGCGACGCCGGCGAGCGATCGCCACAGCACGACGGGATAGGCCCCACTCGCGATCGACAGCCCCTTCATGATCGCATCCATCGCCGAATAGACGGCGATCCCGCCCGCGGCGACGCCGAAGGCGACGAGCGGCGACGCGGACCGGCTCATCGAATGAGCCGGACGTCAATTCCCAATGCCGGATCTAGGTCGAGCTTCAACCAGTCCCGGTCGGCCGTGAGTATCGGTCTACCACTAAACATGCCCTGCACGAGACAAGCCCGGTCGCCGAAGCCCAGCCCAAAGGCCTTTGTCATCGGACGTAACAGCGCGGATTGCCGGGCATGCGCGTCGCGGAAAGCACGCGTACGAAACCCGTACGTGGTCAGCGTCTGTTGCACGATATCGACATCGGCGCCCTGTTCGACGGCCTTTGTCAGCACTTCGCAGACATTGACGATCGATACCTCCGCATCGCGCAGGTGCGGCCCGACAACATCGGCCCCTTGCTCATTCAACAGGACAGCCATGATGGCGGACGCATCGAGGACATACATCAGTCGTGTGCCGCATCGGCCCGACGATCCGCGATGAAATCGTCCACGTCGAACGGACGGCGGATGGTCGCTCGAAAGGCACGCTGCCCGGCGGCGATCACGTCGGCGTCCGTCTCCAGTACGATCCGAAGACCATCCTGATCGATACGGAACCGGTCGCCCGGCTTGAGCCCCATGGCGCGCGCCACGTCCGCCGGCAGCACCATCTCGCCATTGTCGGCAACCCGTGCATGATAGGTCATCGATCAGCCTCCTGACGGGATTCTATCATCGAGACTATTCCGCCGCCACCGCCTGCGGTCCCGCCGCATTCGCGGCCTCGTCCGCCGCTTCGATCTCGGCGGCCTTGGCCTCGACCAGCCGGACGATGTGGTCGACCATGTCGGCATCCTGCACGTGATGGTCGGTGACGCCCGACAGGTAGACCATGTGCTTGCCGTTGCCGCCGCCGGTGATGCCGATGTCGGTTTCGCGCGCCTCGCCCGGGCCGTTGACGACGCAGCCGAGCACCGACAGGCTCATCGGCGTGCGGATATGCTGGAGCCGCTCCTCCAGCGCCTGCACGGTGCGGATCACGTCGAAGCCCTGCCGCGCGCACGACGGGCAGGACACCACCCGCACGCCACGGTTGCGGATGCCGAGCGCCTTCAGGATCTCGAACCCGACGCGCACCTCGTCCTCCGGCTCGGCGGAGAGCGAGACGCGGATCGTGTCGCCGATGCCGAACCACAACAGGCTGCCGATGCCGATCGCCGACTTCACCGTGCCGCCGACGAAGCCGCCCGCCTCGGTGATGCCGAGGTGCAGCGGGCAATCCACCGCCTCGGCAAGCTGTTGATAGGCCGCGACCGCGAGGAACAGGTCCGACGCCTTCACGGCGACCTTATATTCGTGGAAGTCGTGGTCCTGCAGCAACTTGATATGGTCGAGCGCCGATTCGACCAGCGCGTCCGGACACGGCTCGCCGTACTTTTCGAGCAGATCCTTCTCGAGGCTGCCGCCGTTCACCCCGATGCGGATCGAACAGCCATTGGCCTTGGCGGCGCGCACCACCTCGGCGACGCGCTGCGATGAGCCGATATTGCCCGGATTGATCCGCAGGCAGGCCGCGCCCGCATCCGCCGCTTCCAGCGCGCGCTTGTAGTGGAAATGGATGTCGGCGACGATCGGCACCCGGCTGCCGCGGACGATCTGCTTCAGCGCCGCGGTCGAATCGGTGTCGGGGCAGGAGACGCGGATGATGTCCACGCCCGCCTCTTCGCAGCGCCGGATCTGGTCCAGCGTCGCGCGGATATTGGGCGTCGGCGTGTTGGTCATCGTCTGGACGGTGACCGGGGCGTCGCCACCCACGGGAACGTTGCCGACCATGATCTGGCGGCTCGGACGGCGGACGATATCGCGCCACGGACGTAAGGACATGGGCCCCGTATACAGCAGCCGGGTTGCGGTTCAAAGTCGGTGGTGTAGGGCATAAGTCATTCCGATGTCGCGCGTCCCGATCCCCCGCCATTACGGCCTCGACTGGCTGCGCGTCGCCGCCTTCGCGATCCTGATCGTCTATCACGTCGGCATGGTCTTCGTACCCTGGGGGTTTCACGCGAAGAGCCCGCATGGCGCCGATTGGGCGGTGCTGCCGATGCTGGCGGTCAACGCCTGGCGCCTCAGCCTGTTGTTCGTCGTATCGGGCTATGCCAGCCGCGCGCTGCTGACCCGTGCGCCGGGCGTAGGGCATTTCGTACGGCAGCGGACGCTGCGGCTGCTGGTGCCGCTGGCGTTCGGCGTCGCGGTGATCGTGCCGCCGCAGAGCTGGGTCGAGCTGGTGACGCAGCACGGCTATGGCGGCGGCTTCGCCGCGTTCTGGGCGCGCGACTATTTCCGCTTCGGTCCGCTGGGCGGCATCGTCCTGCCCGCACTCAACCATCTCTGGTTCGTGCTCTATCTGTGGATGTACACGCTGGTGCTGGGCGTGGCGGTGGTGGCGATCCGCTGGCGCGGACTGCAGGCGGCGTTCGACCGCGTCTTTGCCGGCGTCGCCTTGCTCGTCCTGCCGGCGGCGTGGCTGGTGTGCATCCATGCCTGGTGGTTCCCGATGGGCTATGAGACGCACGATCCGGTTCATGATGCGATGGCGCATCTCAGCTACCTGCCGGCATTCCTGTTCGGCTTCGCGCTGGCGGGGTCGGCGCCGGTGCTGGCCGCCTGCGTCCGCTGGCGCTGGACGGGCGCGGCGATGGGGATCGCGGGCTATGGCTTCATCCTCGCGGTGGAACTGGGCCTCGACGGCGGCACGCCACGCTGGGTCTACCCGCTGTACGGCGCCGCGCATGCGATCCAGCAATGGGGGACGATCGTCGCGCTGATCGGCCTCGCCGAGCGCCACTGGAACCGCGACGCGCGCGTCCGGCCGATGCTAACCGAGGCGGTATTCCCCTTCTACCTCGTCCACCAGACGATCATCGTGCTCGTCGCCTACTGGCTGATCCCCGCCAACCTGCCGGGCGGCGTCGAATTCGCGATCCTGATCGCGGCGACCGTCGCCGGCTGCTGGCTCTTCTATCTGGCCGGTCGCCGCATCGCGCTGCTCCGCCCGCTGATCGGCCTGCGTCCCCTGCCCCATCCCGCACATAAGGCTGCCCGATGACCGAAACCCCCGACTGGTCGCCCGATTGGTCTCTGGTGATTCACGGCGGCGCCGGATCGATCGAGCGCCACCGGCTGACCGCGGCGCAGGATAGCGGCGCGCGCGCGGCACTGGGACGGGCGGTCGACACCGGCAGCGCGATCCTGTCCGACGGCGGCAGCGCGGTCGACGCGGTCGAGGCGGCGGTGCGCGTGCTGGAGGAAGACCCGCATTTCAACGCCGGTCGCGGCGCCGCCTTCGCACGCGACGGCAGCATCGAACTCGACGCCGCGATCATGGACGGGCGCACCCGCGCCGCCGGTTCGGTCGCTGGCATCACCGCGACGCGCTCGCCCGTCGGCCTCGCCCGCCGGGTGATGGAGGCGAGCCCGCACGTCCTGCTGAGCGGCACCGGTGCGGAAGCCTTCGCCCGCGAACAGGGCCTGGCCGAGGCCGAGCCGGGCTGGTTCGCGACCGCGGAACGCCGCCGCCAGCTCGACGAACTGCTCGCGCGCAACGCCGACGCCTTCGACGTCGACATGAAATACGGCACCGTCGGCGCGGTGGCGCGCGACCGGTCGGGGCATCTCGCCGCCGCCACCTCGACCGGCGGCGTCACCGGCAAACGCTGGGGCCGGATCGGCGATTCGCCGCTGATCGGCGCGGGCACGCATGCCGACGACCGGTCGAGCGCGGTGTCCTGCACCGGATCGGGCGAGTTCTTCATCCGCATCGGTGTGGGGCTTGAGATCGCCGCGCGCATCCGCCTCGCCGGGGATACGCCGCAGGTCGCTGCCGATACGGTGATGGCGGAGGTACGGGCGCTCGGCGGCACCGGCGGGGTGATCGTCACCGGCCCGGCCGGAGAGGCGCTGTGGAGCTTCACCACGCCCGGCATGTACCGCGCCCGCGCCACCGCGGCGGGCCTGCGCGAGGTGGCGATCTACGGCGACGAATGACCGGCTTTTCATTGGAGCGGCGCGCCCGAACCGCTACAGCAGCGCCATGAAATCGCTTCGCTTTGTCGCCGCCGCGCTCCCGGCGCTCCTGTTCGCCGCGCCGGCGTCGGCCTATTGGGAGTTCGGGCACGAGACGGTGGCGAGGATCGCCTATGCCAATGTCGCGCCGCGCACCCGCGCCGCGATCCGCCGGCTGCTCGCCGAGACGCCGCGGCTCGACACGCCGACCTGCCCCGCGACGACGATCGAGGGGGCGAGCGTCTGGGCCGATTGCATCAAGCCGCTCAAAGGCCCCGACGGCAAGTCGCGCTTCGGCTATGCCTATAGCTGGCACTTCCAGGACGTGAACATCTGCCAGCCCTTCACGCTGGAGGAGGCGTGCAAGGACGGCAATTGCGTCTCCGCGCAGATCACCCGCGACGTCGCGATCCTGAAGGACAGGCGCGCGACGCCCAGGGCGCGGGCCGAGGCGCTGGTGTTCCTGATCCACTTCGTCGGCGACCTGCACCAGCCGCTGCATGCCGGCGAAAAGAACGACAAGGGCGGCAACGACCTCGCCGCCGCTTACGGCAGCTACAGCCCCAGGCGGTTCAACCTGCATTCGATCTGGGACGGCACGCTTGCCGAGCGCGCGATCACCAGCGGGCCGTCGCTGGTCCGCCGCTATCCCGCGGCCGAGCGGCGGCGGATCGCGGCGGGAACGGTCGAGGACTGGAGCCGCGAATCGTACAGGATCGCGCATGACGTCGTCTATGCGAGCGCGTTGAACGGCGATCCCTGCGCGCCCTCCCCGGCCAAGGTGACGCTCGACGAGGCGACGATCGAGCGGATCGTCCCGGTCGCACGGCTGGAAGTGGAGCGCGGCGGGCTGCGGCTGGCGAAGCTGCTCGACGCGGCGCTCGGCTGACGACCCTTCCCCCGCGCTACCAGCGCCAGCGCCACCCGCCGCGGGTATGGCGACGGGCGATCAGCGCGAATGCGATGGTCGCCAGCGCGATGATCCCCAGCGACCAGGATGGCGCGAACATCGTCGCGCCGGCAAGGATCGCGATATAGGCAGCGGCGAGTGCCCAGCCCTGCCACGCGATCGGCATGCCGGCGCCATAACCGAAACGCCTGGCCGCGAACCATGCGCCGCGATCGTCGTTCCCCCGGGCATCCGTACCGTCGGTCATACGTCCTCCTCCTTCTTCGGTCGCCCGCGCTTCGCCACGACCGGCGCGTCCAGCTTCACCCCCCGCCGCGCCAGCGCTTCGCGCAGGAGGCATTCGACCTCTGCATTGACGCTGCGCAGGTCGCCCGCCGCCGCCCGCTCGATCGCCGCGTAGAGTGCGGGATCGAGGCGGAGGGGAAAGGCCTTCTTGGGGGGAACCGTCATCCGCCGTCGCTTACTGGTAGAGCGAGCCGGCGTTGACGACGGGCTGGGTGTCGCGCTCGCCGCACAGCACCACCATCAGGTTCGACACCATCGCCGCGCGGCGTTCGTCGTCCAGCTCGACGACGTTCTTCGCCGACAGCTGCGCGAGCGCCAGCTCGACCATGCCGACCGCGCCCTCGACCAGGGTCGTGCGCGCCGCGACCACCGCCTGCGCCTGTTGCCGGCGCAGCATCGCCCCCGCGATCTCCTGCGCATAGGCGAGATGGGTGAAGCCGCATTCGTCGACGGTCATTCCCCCCACCACCAGCCGCGCGATCAGCTCGGCGCGTAATTGGCTGGCGACCGTGTCGTGGTTGCCGCGCAGCGTCACCTCCTGATGCTCGTAATCGTCATAGGGGTAGCGCGAGCCGATCGTCCGCACCGCCGCCTCAATCTGCACGTTCACGAACGCCTTGTAATCGTCGACATCGAACAGCGCCTGCGCGGTGTCGGTGACGCGCCACACCACCTGCGCCGCCATCTCGATCGGGTTGCCGCGCAGGTCGTTGACCTTGATCCGTTCGGAGATGACGTTGTTGGCGCGCACCGACACCTTGCGCCGCATCAGCCACGGCAACACCCAGCGCAGCCCGCTGGTCCGGTCGGTGCCGGCATAGCTGCCGAACAGGGTGATCGCCGCCGCCTGATTGGGCTGCAGCATGTAGAATCCGCAGGCGATGAACGCCGCGCCGAGCGCACAGGCGAGCGGCACGATCGCCATGATCGGCGGCGACAGCGCGTTTGCCAGCCGGACGACGGCGATCGCGCCGATCGCGACCAGCCCCGCCGTGATCCCCAGCATCGGATAGCCACTCGTCGTGCGCGCCCGCCGTTCCTGCGACCGCGTGAGACTCCCCTGTTCCACCATCTTGCCCTCCGTTTAATGTGATATCACATTTATATCGGATTTCAGGGGGCGCAAGGGGATTCGACGACACCATTCCTCGCCCGTCATCCCGGCGCGCGCCGGGATGACGCATGCGGACCTAGTTCAGGACGATGGTGACGGCGCGGCGGTTCTGCGCCCAGCTCGATTCGTCCGAACCCAGTGCGACCGGGCGTTCCTTGCCGTAGCTGATCGTGGTCAGCCGCGACGGGTCGATGCCGCGCGCGACCAGATAGTTCTTCGCGGCATTGGCGCGGCGATCGCCCAGGCCGAGATTGTATTCGCGCGTGCCGCGTTCGTCGGCATGGCCCTCGATCGTCGCCCGCACCTGCGGAAAGCGCTGGAGCCACGATGCCTGGCTGTCGAGGATCGCGCGCGCCTCGGGGTCGATGTCGGTCTGGTCGAGGCCGAACAGGATGGTGTTCGAACTCACCGAGCGGCGGAAGTCGGCGTCCGATCCGGGCACGACGGCGCCATCGACATTGCCGGTCGCCGGCGGCGGCGTGTTGAGGCCGGCGGTATTGTCGACCGGCGGCGGCGGCAGCTGCTTGGGCTTGCTGGCGCAGGCCGCCAGCGACGCGAGTGCGGCTGCGGTCAGCAGCGTGTTGGTGAGCTTTGCCATGATCGTATCTCCCGTGGTGATCGTTTCGCCCCCGAAATCCACCCTGTCGTAACGCGTCACGGCCGCAAGGGTCCCCAGGCCGGGTCGGACCCGTCGAGCGGCGTCGGTATCCGGCGCTCGACCTGCCCGGTCAGGTCGACCATCCACAGGTCCGCCTTGCCGCCGCTGCCCGCGCCGGAGCGGTAGAAGGTGATGACGCGGCCGTTGGGCGACCAGCTCGGCCCCTCGTCCTGGCCGTTGGTCAGGATCTTCTCGCCGCCGCCCGACGGCGACATCGTGCCGATGCGGAAGCTGCCGCCCAATTTGGTGAAGGCGATCAGGTCGCCGCGCGGGCTCCACACCGGCGTCGCATAGCGCCCGCCGCCGAAGCTGATTCGCTGCTGGTTCGATCCGTCGGCGTTCATCACATAGATCTGCTGGCCGCCCGACCGGTCGCTTTCAAAGGCGATGCGCGATCCGTCCGGCGAATAGCTGCCGCCGGTGTCGATCCCCGGCGAGGTCGTCAGCCGTTGCGGCGTGCCGCCGGCGCTCGACACGCGATAGATGTCGGTGTTGCCGTTCTGCGCCATCGAGAACAGGATATAGCGGCCATCCGGCGAGAAGCGCGGCGCGAAGGTGAGGCTGACGTTCTGCACCACCCGGCGCGGCCGCCCCGAGCCGAGATCGTAGACGTAGATCGACGGCCGGTCGTTCTCGTAGCTCATATAGACGATCGACTGCTGGTTGGGCGCGAAGCGCGGCGTCAGCACGATCGACTGGCCATTGGTCAGGAAACGGTGGTTGGCGCCGTCCTGATCCATGATCGCGAGCCGCTTGACCCGCTTGCCCTTGGGTCCGGTTTCCGAGACGTAGACGACGCGGCTGTCGAAATAGGGGCCTTCGCCGGTCAGCCGCGCATAGACCATGTCGGCGCATTTATGTCCGGCGCGACGCCAGTCGCCGGGCGACACGACGAAGCCCGACCGGGTCAGCTCGACCTTGGAAAAGACGTCGTACAGGTAGCAGCCGATCGTCAGATTGCCGTCGCCATTGGCGCGGACGAAGCCCTGCACCAGCGCCTGCGCGCCCGTACCGCCCCAATAATCGAACTGCGGCGCATTGACCTCCGGAAAGGCGACGGGGCGCAGCTGGTTGCTGCCGAGCGGGGTGAACAGGCCGGAATTGCGCAGATCGTTGGCGATGATGTCCGCCATCTGCCGGCCGAGCACGTCGGTCGATCCCGCCGGGGTCGAGACGACCTGCGCGGTCGGCATCGCCGGAATCGCGATCGGCATCGGCGCGGAGACGCCGCCGGTAACGGAGACTTCCAGCGGTGCCGGCCCCTGCTGGCCGGCGGCGGCCTGATCCTGCGGCGCTGGCGCGGGGGCGTCCTGCGCGAACGCGGGAAGAGCGACCGTGGCGCAGAGCACGACGAGCAAAGACCGGATCATACGCATCCTCAAAAACCCTTTCGCACGCGAGACGCGATACCCCCTAGCACAGGTTCCCCGTCACCCCGGCCTTGTACCGGGGTGACGGGAAAGGGGGACGCGGCTGTCATTGCAGCTTCCACTGGAAGTTGATGTTGTTCCACCCGCCCGACGGCGTCGAATAATATTCGGCGGGCAGCTTCAGCGGGGCGCAGCCCTTGAACGCGGCGACGCCGAGATCGACGACGCGCTGGCGATAGCGGTCGTTCTCGTCGGTGACGCCGGACTGGCGGACCATGCGCGGCGTGGCGGCGAGCGTGCCGTCCTCGTTGAGGCGCAGATTGAGCGTCGTCACGATCTCGTTCGCGCCCGGCCCCGGATTGACCTGCCGATCCGCGCACGGCTGGATCTGGCGGGCGATCGCCTGCACGATCGACGCCATCGCGCGCGCATCGACCTTGGCGGCGCGCGGCGCGGTCGACGTGCTGGTCGACGGTTCGCTGGTCAGCCCGTCGAGGAAGTTGCTCCCCAGCCGCGATCCGCGCGGTTTCGCCGCGGTCGATGTCGGCTTGCTGCCGGTGCCTTTCGCCGCCGCCGGCTTCGACGGTGCGGCGGGTGCCTTCGATGCCGTTTTCGCCGGAGCCGCGGGCGCGGGCCTGGCCGCCGGACGCGCCGGAGCGGGTTTGGCGGCAGGCTTGGCCGGCGCTTCGGCGGGGCGCGGCTTGGGCTGCGCCTTCACCGGCGCGGGCTTGGGCTGCGGGGCGGGGGCTGGCGCCGGCTTGGGCGGGGCGGGTTTCGGCGGCGCGGGCCTCGGCTGCGGCACCGGTGGTGCGGGTTCGGGCTCCGGCTCGGGTTCGGCCACCGTCTCGGCCGGCGGCGCGGCATCCTCGGGCGCGCCCTCGTCCGGGGCGACCGACTGCGCCGGCGGGGTCACCGCCTGCGGGGCGGTCGCCTCCAGCCCGACGTCCTCGACCAGGCTGACCTCCATCGGCGTCTGCTGCAGCTTTTCGGGATTGGGCGTCGAGAGAAAGCCAACCGACAGCAGGCCGAAGAGCACGACATGCCCGACGACCGCGACGCCCAGCCCGACCTTTTCCGCCCGATCCATCACTGCGCCGCCGATCCGCCCTCTACGGTCAGCAGCGACACGCGGTTGAGGCCGGCGCGGTTGAGTTCGCCCATCACCCGCATCACCCGGCCATAGTCGAGCGCGCGGTCGGCGCGCAGGAACACCTGCGGCGGTTCGCCGCCCGCCTGTACCGCGGCGATCTGCTCCAGCCGCTGCGGCAGGCTGGTCTCGGCGATCTCCTCGTCGTCGATGAAGAGCTTGCCCGCGGCATCGAGCGACAGCTGTACCGGCTTCTGGTCCTGATCCAGCGCCTTGGCGCGGCTGTCCGGCAGGTTGACCGGTACGCCCGCGGTCAGCAGCGGCGCGGTGACCATGAAGATGATGAGCAGCACCAGCATCACGTCGACCAGCGGCGTCACGTTGATGTCGGCGACCGGCGCACGACGGCCGCGCCCCCGGTTGGACGGCAGGTTCATCGCCATGTCATGCCCCTCCCGCGGGCAGGAACGGGCCGTGTCCGGGACCCGTCACCGGCCACCGTCCAGCTGGCGCGACAGCGTCGTGTGGAAGCCGTCGGCGAAGCGGTTCAGCGCCGCCTCGATCCGGTTCACGCCGTGGCTGAAGCGGTTGTAGGCGATCACCGCGGGAATCGCGGCGAACAGGCCGATCGCGGTCGCGAACAGCGCCTCGGCGATGCCCGGCGCGACCACCGCCAGCGACGAATTCTGCGCCTGCGCGATGCCGGTGAAGCTGCGCATGATGCCCCAGACGGTCCCGAACAGGCCGACGAACGGCGCGACCGAGCCGATCGTCGCGAGGATGTTGAGCCGGTCGCTGATCCGGTCGATCTCCATCGCCGCCGCCGCGCCCATCGCGGTGGCGAGCCGTTCGCGCGTGCCGTGCTTGTCGATCGACCCGCCCGCGGTCGACCGGCGCCATTCCTTCACGCCGGCGGCGAAGACGCGGGCCGAGGGCAGGTCCTTGTCCGCCTCCGCCTTGTAGAAGGCGTCGATGTCCTCCGCCTTCCAGAAGTCGCGCTCGAAGCCGGTCATGCCCTTGCGGATGCGCCCCAGCCGCCGCCAGAAGGCGATGATGAGCGCCCAGGTCCACACGCTGGCGAGCAGCAGCCCGCCCATCACGCCCTTCACCACCCAGTCCGCCTGAAGGAACAGCGCGACGGGCGATAGCGTCGCCGCATCCATGTTGAACACCGGATTCATGAATTGGTCCCCTGCCAGATCAGGCGTTGGTAGATGTCCGTCCAGCCGGCCGGTTGACGCTTCGGCCGTCCCGATGGCGCGACCAGCGCCGCCGTGACCTCGGCCTCGGTCAAGACAAGCGAACCGCGCCTGACTGTTTGATGAATGACGACGCTGGCGGCGCGTACCGCATGGATGCGGCTGACGACGAGCAGCGCATCGTCGAGCTTCGCGGGTGCGCGATAGCGGATCGCGAGGTCGGCGACGGCATAGGCGCCCTCGCCCGCCTCATGCACGGCGCGCTGGTCGATACCGGCGATGCGGAGCATGTCGGAGCGCGCCCGCTCCATATATCTCAGATAGTTGGCGTGATAGACGACGCCGGACAGATCGGTGTCCTCAAAGAACACGCGCACCGGATACCGGTGCTCGCGGCCCTCGAAGCGTCCCGCCTGTGGCTGGTCTGGACCATCATCGCTCATCCTGCCGCGCGTTAACCGAACCCACGCGCAGGGGGAACCCTGTTGACACATGTAACGCAAAGGTTACATGTAACCCCTGGGTTACACAGAAGGGTAAGAATGATGGACGCGATCGATCTGGCGGAACGGAAAAGCCGGACAATGGCAATGGCGCTTTATTGTCTGGGCGCAGTGCTGCTGCTGTCCGAGCTCATCGGCATGGCGATGCTGCGCTCCGACTTCGTCGACGGATTCTGGCTCGGCGTGGCGCTGGCATGCGCGCTGGCACTGATGCCGTGGCGGCGCTGGGTCCGTCCCCGCAGCGCGCTTAGCCGCCTCCTCGATGACGAATCGGCACGCGAACATCGCCGGATGAGCTGCGCCGCCGGTTTCTGGGCGAGCCTTGCCGCCGCATTGCTGACCGCACCCTTCGCCCATGACGGCGTCCTCGGTGCCTATGACGTGTCGCGCGTGGTGGCGACGGCGGCCCTGTTCGCGGCGATGGTCAGCTTCGCGACGCTGGAACTGCGGGCCGCGCGATGAACGAAACGCTGCGCAACACGCTCAAGGAGGAACGCGAGCGGCTGGGGCTGACGCAGGCGGCGCTGGCCGAGCGCGTCGGTGTCAGCCGCAAGACGATCAACACCGTGGAGAACGGTGTGTTCGTGCCCTCGACCATCCTCGCGCTGAAGCTCGCCGCGGCGCTGGACCGGCCGGTCGAGACGCTGTTCCGGATCAATTCGTGACGGTCGGGCTCGCCTCGGCGAAGACGCTGGGGTCGAGTTCCAGGCGGGGGCGCACAGCCGGGATCGCGGCGGGCACCGCCTGCACCGTCTGCACTGTGCGCGGGGTCATCGGCGTCGCCATCGCCATGCGGTTGGCGGCGGCACGCTCTGCCCGCCACGCATCGAACGCCGCGTAGAAATCGGTGAACGGCTTCTCCAGCACCGCGAGCCGCCCGGCGGCAAAGGCCGGCAAGTCCGCCGCCGTCACCGTCGTGCTGTCGGCGAGGGTCGCGACCGCAGCGTTGCAGAAGCCGTCGCGCGCCTGGCTTTGCGAAAAGAAATTGTAGAGCCGCGTCATCTGGTCGTCGTAGCGGTCCTGCCAGTCGGCCCCCTTCGCCCCGAAGCGCGCCTTGTATTCCGCCGTCAACCGGGTCTGCGCGCCGTTCAGCACGGCCTTCTGGCTGGCGAGCAGAGCATTGTAGCCGGCAACGATCGTCGCCTCGTCCGGCCCGCGACAGGCGAGCGCGGCGACGTTGAGCGCGGCGCGCAGATGCCAGACCGCGCCGTCGCCGGACAGGTTGCGGTTGGGCGTGGCGTAGCGGCCGTCGCTCATCAGTGCCGGGATCTGCATGCCGACATAGGCCCCCCTGGGCATCGCCAGCGGCGCGGGCGCGGGCGCAACCGGCGGCGGTGGCGCGACCGCGACCAGCTTCGGCCGGACCGCGCAACCGGCGAGCAGCGCGAGGCCGACGGCAGTGAGAGCAACATAACGGCGCATCGCCAACTCGTCCTTCCTGCCCCCCGGCAGGGAAGGGTTTGGCCGAACAATGGTTAACGCAGGGTAAGGATGGAATGCGGCCCGTCGCATTCCATCCGCCCCGTCGCCGAAAGGCTCTAGGGCCGATCGATATTCAGAAGATGACGTGCCGAAAACGGTGGTTTTGCGTGACCCGGAGCGCAGCGTACTATCGGTACGTGAGCACCGGAAGCACGCGAAACCGCCGTTTGCAGGCCGTCAGGGCTGAATGGCGATCGGCCCTAGCCCGCGCGCTTTTCCAGGGCCGAGGCCGCTTCGGCCATCAGCGCACCGATGATCTCGGCGATCGGCTCTTCCTTCGTCACCATGCCGACCGACTGGCCGGCCATTACCGAACCATGTTCGATATCGCCGTCGATCACCGCGCGGCGCAGCGCGCCCGCCCAGTAATGTTCGATCTGCAACTGCGCCTCGAGCATCTCGACCTTGCCGCCGTCGAGCAGCAGCGCCACCTCGCGCTGCTTGGCGCCGAACAATTCGCCCGCCGCATTCTTCAGCGCGCGCACCGGGATCACCGGCAGACGCGGGTCGATCTGCACGCTGGCGATCGCGTCGCGCGCGGAGGCGCGGATGAACGCCTTCTTGAAATTGGCATGCGCGATCGATTCGGTCGCGCAGACGAAGCGCGTGCCGAGCTGGACGCCCGCCGCACCCATGTCGAGATAGCCCGCGATCGCCTCGCCGCGGCCGATGCCGCCGGCAACGAACACCGGCACCAGCTCGGCGATCTCGGGCAGCATCTCCTGTGCGAGCACGCTGGTCGACACCGGGCCGATATGGCCGCCGGCCTCCATCCCCTCGATCACCAGCGCATCGACGCCCGAGCGGATCAGCTTCTTCGCCAGCGCCAGCGTCGGCGCGAAGCAGATCACCTTCGCGCCGCTCGCCTTGATCGCCTCCAGCGCCCCCTTGGGCGGCAGCCCGCCGGCGAGTACGACATGGCCGACCGCATGCTTCGCGCAGACCGCGATCAGGTCGAACAGCGCCGGATGCATGGTGATGAGGTTCACGCCGAACGGCCGGTCGGTCATCGCCCGGGTCGCGGCGATCTCCGCATCGAGCAGGTCGGGGGTCATCGCCCCGCAGGCGATCACACCGAAGCCGCCCGCGTTCGACATCGCCGACACGAGGTGGCGCTCGCTCACCCACGACATCGCGCCCGCCATGATCGCGACCTCGCTGCCGAGGAACGCCGCGCCGCGCGCCATCCGGCGCGTCAGGCGCTCGGTGCCGATACTATTTAAATTATTCACGAGGCAGCCAACCCTTGTCGTTACGGGCCGGTAAAGCCGCCCCCTTATCTTCCATCTTCTTTATAATGATACCTTCAAAAACTGGCGACCAACCATCCCAGTTTGACGCCCAGCAGCTATCGCAGAACGTCATCTCGTAGCGCCGAGCGTAATGTCCCTCGTAACTTCCGCCGCCCATTTGTATGGATCGCCCACATAAATCGCAGCGGAAGGGCGATGTCACGCCGCCGCCTCTGCATCTAACCCATAAGCGGTGTGGAGCACGCGGACGGCGAGTTCGGTCTCGTCCTCGTGGATCAGCACGCTGACCTTGATCTCGCTGGTCGAGATCGCCTGGATGTTGATCCCGCGCGCGCCCAATGTCGTGAACATCGTGCTGGCGACGCCTGCGTGGCTGCGCATGCCGACCCCGACGACCGAGATCTTGGCTACGCGCGTATCGTGGACCATCTCGGCAAAGCCGATCGCCTCGCGTCCCTGGTTGAGCGATTCGAGGCTGCGCGCCAGATCGGCGGACGGCACCGTGAAGGTGACGTCGGTCGAGCCGTGGTTGTGCGCGATGTTCTGGATGATCATGTCGACGTTGATGTTCGCCGCCGCCAGCGGTTCGAAGATCGCCGCGACCGCCCCGGGCTTGTCCGGCACGCTGATGAGCGTGATCTTCGCCTCGTTCTTGTCGTGCGCGATGCCGGTGATGAGCTGGCGTTCCACGTCGTCTATCTCCTCTTCGCCGACGATCATCGTGCCGGGCAATGTGTCCGCCATCGGTGCGTCCTCGCCGGTGAAGGACGAGAGCACCTGGACGCGGACCTGTTCCTTCATCGCGAGGCCGACCGAGCGGGTCTGCAACACCTTCGCGCCGACGCTGGCGAGTTCCAGCATCTCTTCATAGGTCACCTTGGCGAGCTTGCGCGCGCGCGGCACGATCCGGGGATCGGTGGTGTAGACGCCGTCGACGTCGGTGTAGATGTCGCAGCGGTCCGCCTTCATCGCCGCCGCCACCGCGACCGCCGACGTGTCCGACCCGCCGCGGCCGAGCGTCGTGATCCGGCCGCTGCCCCCGTTGGCGTCGTCCGCCACGCCCTGGAAGCCCGGGATCACCGCCACCTCGCCGGCCGACAGGCTGGCGTCGAGCGCCGCGGTGTCGATCGTGCCGATCCGCGCCTTGGCGAAGGCGTCGTCGGTGTGGATCGGCAGCTGCCAGCCCATCCACGAGCGCGCCTTGACGCCCGCCGCCTGCAACGCGATCGCGAGCAGCCCGCTGGTGATCTGTTCGCCGGCCGAGACGACGACGTCATATTCGCGCGGATCGTACAGCGACGACGCCTCGCGGCAGAAGCCGACCAGCCGGTCGGTCTCGCCCGCCATCGCCGAGACGACGACCGCGACCTGGTTGCCCGCCTCGACCTCGCGTTTGACGCGCGCGGCGACGCTCCGGATGCGCTCGATCCCGGCCATCGACGTGCCACCGAACTTCATCACGATCCGCGCCATCTGCGTCGCCAAACTCCTTGGGGTAAAGGGGCCGTCCTGATAGGTAGCGGTCATGATAAGCGCAAGCAGCACGATCGATACCCCGGGCGCGAGCACGATCGATCCCCCGGGCGGCAGCACGATCGATGCACGCGAGGCACGGCATTTCGGCACCATGGCGAAGGACTGGTGGGACCCGAAGGGGTCATCGGCGATGCTGCACAGGCTCAACCCGGCGCGGCTCGGCTATATCCGCGCCGCCGTCGACCTGCACTGGGACGGCGACGACACCAGCTTCACCCCGCTCGCCGGCAAGACCGCGCTCGACGTCGGCTGCGGCGCCGGGCTGCTATGCGAGCCGCTCGCCCGGCTCGGCGCGGCGGTGACCGGGATCGACGCGGCGGCGGAGAATATCGCGGTGGCGCGGGCGCATGCGGCCGGGAGCGGCCTCTCGATCGACTATCGCGCGATCGGCGTCGAGGCGATGACCGGCCGCTTCGACCTCGTCACCAGCCTCGAGGTGATCGAGCATGTCAGCGACCCGGCGGGCTTCGTGCGCGGGCTGGCGGAATCGCTCGCCGACGGCGGGCTGCTGGTGATGTCCACCCCCAACCGCACGCCGCTGTCGCGCCTCGCGCTCATCACGCTGGCGGAGGGGACGGGGCGCATCCCGCGCGGGACGCACGACTGGGACAAGTTCCTCACCCCCGACGAGCTCACCGACCTGATCGTCCGCGCCGGGCTGACCGTCACCGACGTGCGCGGGCTCGGCTTCTCGCCCGCGACCGGGTTCACGCTGAGCGATTCCACGCAACTCGATTATTTCGTGACGGCGAAGCGCGCCTAGGTCGGTTCCGCGATGGATATGCTGGCCAATCCGCGGCTGCGGCTGCCGATCCTGCTGCTCGTCGGCATCGCCGCGCGCTGGCTGACCTTCGGCAACCCGCTGGTCCATGTCGACGAGGAATTCTACTTCGTCACCGGCATGCGGATGTGGCAGGGCGCGCTGCCCTTCGTCGACATCTGGGATCGCAAGCCGGTCGGGCTGTTCCTCCTCTATGCCGTCCCCGGCGCGTTCGGCTTCCCGGCGGGCATCTGGGCCTATCAGCTGCTCGCGCTTGCCAGCGTCGTCGCCACCGCCTGGCTGATCGGCCGGCTCGCCGGGCGGATCGGCCACGCCACCGGCGCCACCGCGGCGGGCCTCGCCTATATCCTGTGGCTCGACCTGCTCGGCGGACAGGGCGGGCAGACGCCGGTCTTCTACAATCTGCTGACGATCGCGGCGGCGCTGGTGCTGCTGTCCTCGGCATCGTCACCGCACCGCCGGGCGCTCGGCCTGCTGGTCATGGCGCTGATCGGCGCGGGGCTGCAGATCAAGACGTCGCTGGTGTTCGAGGGCCTGTTCTTCGGCCTGTGGCTGCTCGCCGACGAATGGCGGCTGGTGCGCCGGCCGGCATGGTTCCTCGGCTATGGCGTGGTGCTGGTCGCGGTCGCGCTGCTGCCCGTCGTCGCGGCGGCGGGCTATTATCTTGCCGCCGGGCAATGGGATGCGTTCGTCTATGCGAACGTCGTGTCGATCTTCCAGCGCGTGCCCGACCCCGCATCGCTGCTGGCGGGCAATATCGGCAAGCTGGCGCTCATCGTGTCACCGGTGGTCGCGCTGGCGGTCGTCGCGCTGATCCGCGACCGGGCCTGCGCCGATCACCGGCGGGAACGGCGCTTCATCGCATGGTGGCTGGCGGTGGCGATCGCCAGCGTCGCGATCTTCCGGCCGTGGTTCGACCATTATGCGCTGCCGATCCTGCTGCCCGGCTGTGCCGCCGCCGCCGGCCTGCTCGGCAGCGCGGCATGGCGCCGCCGCTACACCCCCGCGCTGCTGCTGACCGCCGCGCTCGCCGGGCAGGTCGTGCTGGTCCTGCAGAACCGCGGCCGCGGCGATGCGCGCGAGCTGGCGGCGATGACGCAGGCGGTGGGCCACGGGCCCGGCTGCCTCTACGTCTATTCGGGGACGACGATGCTCTACGCCGCGACCGGCCGCTGCGCGCTGTCGCGCTATCTGATCCCCGCGCACCTGATCCGCGCGCGGGAGGCGGGCGCGACCGGCGTCGACCAGGATAGCGAGATCCGCCGCATCCTCGCGCAGCGCCCCGCGGTCGTGGTGATCCGCCCGCCCTACAAGGGCGAACGCCCGGCGGCGCATCGTCTGGTCATGGGGGCAATGGCGCGCGACTATCGCCTCGCCGCGACGCTGCCGATGGGCAACGAGGCGATCGGCATCTATCACCGCCGCCGATGAAACGCCTGTTCGCCTCGATCCACGACGTCTCGCCCCGCTTCGAGGGCGAGGTCGACCGGCTGCTCGACCATCTCGCGCCCCATGTCGGGCGGCGGCTGGCGATGCTGGTCGTGCCCGATCACTGGAGCAGCGCGCCGATCACCCCCGCCTTCGCGCGCCGCCTGCGCGGCTGGGCGGACGAGGGGATCGAGATGTTCGTCCACGGCTGGACGCATCGCGACGACAGCCGCCACGCCGGCGCCGCCGCGGGGTTCAAGGCGAAGCACATGACCGCCGGCGAGGGCGAGTTCCTCGGCCTGAGCCATGCCGAGGCGTTGCAGCGGATGCGGCGCGGCAAGGCGCTGGTCGAGGATATCACCGGCCGCGCGGCGACGGGCTTCATCGCCCCCGCCTGGCTCTATTCGGACGGCGCGCGCGCGGCGCTGGCGGATGCCGGCTTCGCGCTGGCGGAGGATCATGCGCGGGTCTGGCGCCCGGGCGGCGGGGTGGTCGCGCGCGGCCCGGTCATCACCTGGGCCAGCCGGTCGCGGATGCGGCAGTGGAGTTCGCTCGCCGCCGCCGGCGCGCTGCGCCACGCGCTGCAACCGACCCGCCACGTACGGATCGCGGTCCATCCCGGCGATACGACCGTCGCGGCGCTGCTCGCCAGCATCACCGCGACCTTCGCCGCCTTCGGGCGGCACCGGCCGTCGGCCTATGCGGACCTCTTGAGCGGCTGATCCCGCGCCGCGATCACCGCGGCATAATGCGCGACCAGATCGGCGGCATGCGCCTCGTCGCTGCGCACTCGCGTCGCTGCCACCGCCGCCGCGCGACGGACGAGGCCGCGGTCGCGCGCCAGCATGCGCAGGATCGCGTCGGCGCAGGAATGCGCGTCGCGCTGTTCGTAGACCTCGGCGAACAGCGGATCGGCGATCTCGGCGGTGCCGCCGCCGTCGGGAACGATCAGCGGCGTGCCGCTCGCCAGCGCCTCGGCGGGGACCAGCCCGAACGTCTCGGTGCCGCAGCCGTGGATATAGGCGTCGGCACTCGCCATGATCGTCGCCAGCCGGTGGCGGTCGTAGACGGGGCGGAACAGGCGGATGTGCGGGTTGTCGCCGATATGCTTTTCCAGCGTCTTCGTATCCATCCCCTGCCCCAGGATGACGAGCCCGACCGGCGCCTGCGTCCCGACCCGGCGCACCGCGTCGATCACCGTCGGCCAGCGCTTTTCGGGATGGTGCCGGCCGACGCCGAGCAGCAATTGCGCCTCCGGCGGCAGGCCGCATTGCTGCAGCAGCGCGGCGCGCAGGCCCTCGTCGCGCAGCGCGGGCGAAAAGTGGCGGCGTTCGATCCCCAGCGGCATCGTCGCATCGACGCGCACGCCCCGCCCCGCCAGCTTCTTCGTCAGCGACGGACCGTTGGTCACCACCGTGTCGTAGCCGGCAAGGCAGCGGCCCAGATAGCGGTCGTACCAGGCGAACGCCCGCTCGATCCGCCCGCTGGAGGCGACCGGCTTGAACCAGCGCTTGGCATAGGCTTCGAGATTGTCGTTGTGCATGAAGAACGAGCGGATCGCCCGCCCTTCCCAGCCCGCGACGACCCAGGCGCTGCGCCACGGCGAGCAATTCTCGACCACGTCGGGATCGAGCGCGTCGAGCCGCCGGCGCAGCGGTTCGGCATCCCAGAACAGGCCGTAATTGGCGTCGAACGGCATGCCCATCGCCTTGATGTAATGGACCGCGCCGCCGCCGGGCCGCGCCTCGACCCGATCCTCGCGGCCGGGGGCGAGGACGATCAGTTCGTGCCCCGTCGCCGCCAGCACCTCGATCTTGCGATCGATATAGGTGCGCACGCCACCACCGGTCGGCGAATAGATTTCGTTGACGTCGACGATTCTCATCCGCGGGCCCGAATCACTCGCTTTTGACCGGCGCGAAACCACCCAGCCCCCGGAGATATTGCATTCGCACCACACGCTCAGCAGTCACAACGCCGACGTCGACGATCGCGCGCTCGACCTTGGGCCGCGACATGCCGAGCTTGCCCTCGCCCGGAAATCCCGCGCCGTCGGCGAAGAAGTTAAACTTGTTCCTGCCGTCGCGGTCGTGGGTGACGAGCAGCGCGTAGCGGCCGGGATGCGGCACGCGGATGCAGATCGCGACCGCGCCGCTCGCCGGCACCCCCGTCCACACCCGGCGGAACGTCTTGCCCGCGGCGATCAACGCATCGTCGTCCTCGAGGAAATCCACCTCGTTGGCGGGATAGAGTTCCAGCTTCATCCGGCCCTTGCGGTCCTTCAGCCCGATCACCTCCGCCAAGATCGCCAGACCGCCGCCGGGACTGCACGCCGCCGCATCGCTGCCCAGGATCTGCGCCGACGCCGGCGCCGCAATCGTCAGCATGGCTGGCCCCGCGATCAGCAACCGCTTCATCCCCGCCTCCGCGTCGCGAGATGGTGCACTCCGAACAGCACGATCAGCAGCGCATGGACCAGCAGCACCGCCGCCGCGGTGAAGGCGATCAGTTCGGACAGCGCCTTGTCCTGGCCGATCATCAGGATCGCGAAATTGGCGAAGAGCAGGTCTTTGTTGGGCAGCAGCGGCAGGCGCGAGAACAGCAACCGCCCCGCCGACAGGAACAGCCAGGTGCCGATCGCCGCGCTCGGCATCGCCAGCGCCCAGGCGACCGCGAGCAGCAGCGTGCTCAGGATCAGCCGCGCGCAATGCATGCCGAACACCATCCACAGGTCGCGCCGCGGCAGCGAGAAGACCTTGCGCGAAAAGATCAGGAACGGCAGCGACGTGCCGAAGATGACGGCGAGCGATCCGTAGACCAGCCGCATCATGTCGGGCGAGATCAGGTCCCGCCCGACCGGCAGCGCCACCGCGATCATCGCCAGCGTCACCGCATTGCCGGCGATCGCCGACAGGATCGACACGTCCTTGACCGCGCCGAACGGCGCCGCGACCAATTGCGTCCGCGCCCGCGCCCAGGCGTAAAAATAGGCCTCGCCGGAATAGCCCATGACCACGTCGTTCGCGATCCGCTTCTTGATCAGCGCGACGAGGCCGGACAGCGGGATACGCCACAGCCGGCGGAAGATGAGGTAATCGGCCAGCGGCGGCACGAAATAGAGTGCGGCGAAGGCGATGTAGAACAGCGGGTTGCGCGGCGTGGCGCGATTGAGCCCGGCGAGGCCCGAGCTCAGCAGCTCGTGCCCCAGTCCTGCCAGCATGGCCAGGGTCACCAGCGCGCCGATGATCGCGGGCCAGCGGCTCTTGATGGTCTTCAAGGGTTGTAGTCCCGCAATGTCGGGGGACGCCGGCACGAAGTCGGTGCGGGGGCGGCCTGGACTATGGTCGATCTGCACCCGTAAATCCGAACGATGAAGGTGGCGCCGCTTAACGTCAAAAGGGCCGCGACGCACATGAAATCGGCTTCATCGGGGTGTCACAGGGGTCGTTGCCGGGGCGTGCCGCGGGGCGGTTTCGCACGCTTTGCGGGTAAGCCATTGCAGGCACGGCACTTCCCCCGGCGTCCGGCGCGATTATGCCGGTTCCGGTTCGTCCGCTTCGGACTCGCGTTCAGAACTGCGCTCCAGCGCAGTCTTGACCATCGCGGTCATCGGATCGGCCAGCGCGAGGCCGAGAATGCCGAACAGTGCGCTCGCCATGATCTGCGCGCCCAGCGTCAGCGCAGGCGGCAGATCGACCGTCTTCTTGGCGACGATCGGTAGCAGGACGTAGCCATCGAAACCCTGCACGACGATATAGGTCCCGATCGCCCAGAAGCCGACGTCGGTCCCCGCCGAAAAGCCGACCGCGACCATCAGCGCGCCGCTGATGAACGCGCCGATATTGGGGATGAAGGCGAGCAGCCCGGTGAGGATGCCGAGGATCATCGCCATCGGCACGCCGCCGATCGACAGCGCGATCCAGGTCAGGATGCCCTCCGCCAGCATGCCGAGCAGGCGGCCGGCGAGCAGGCGGCGGAGCGTCTTGCCCATCCGCTCCATCACCACCGCGAATTCAGCGCGATTGGACCGCGGCACCATCCATTCGACGCCGCGGCGGTAGGTGCCCGGGTCCATGGCGACGAACAGTCCGATGACGATTATCATGAACATCGTGGTCAGCGCGCCGAAGGCGGTGCCGACCCAGGAGGTGATCCGCCCGACCGAGCTCAACGCCTGGCGCGCGATGCCGCTGACGTCGGAGGCGCCGGGCATCAGCCCCTGTGCGCTCAGCCAACCGGCGACGCGGTTGGCCTGCGATTCCAGCGTCGTGCGCAGCTGCGCGAACTGCGCCGACACCTGCACCCCGGTGAGGTAGAAGGTGCCGACCAGAAAGGCGATGGTCAGCACCATGACGATCAGCAGCCGCCAGCCGCGCCCGATCGGCAGCACCTTGCCGAGCAGCCGCACGCCGCCGTCGAGCAGGGCGGCGAACACCAGCCCGGCGAAGATGATGAGCAGCGGCTGGACCAGGATCACCGCCAGCGCTATCCCGCCGGCCAGTCCCAGCCAGACCGTCGCGCGCTTCAGCTCCTGACGGATGAAGGGATCGCGCAGCTCGTTGGGGCTGGGCTCCTGCACGGGCTGCGACGAACCCATCCTACTTCCCTTCGGCCGGGTGGAGCGACACGCCGGCGCGGCCGGAGCGGAACGAGCCCCACCATGTCAGCGGGTTCCAGCCCGCATCGCCGTCGAGGCTGAAGGTCAGGAATTCGGCGCGGCCACCCAGATTCTCGTACGGCACCGGCCCGCCGAGCCCGAGCTGCGACAGCGAGAAGCGGCTGTCCGCCGAGCGATCGCGGTTGTCGCCCATCAGGAAGACGTGGCCAGCGGGGATCTTCACCGTCGCGAAATTGTCGCCAGGGCTGTCCGGCTCCATGTCGACGGTGTCGTAATAGCGGCCGTTGGGCAGCGTCTCGGTAACGATCGGCAGGTGGCAGACATAGCCGCCGCTGGCCCCGGGTGCGGGCCGGCGCGCGCCATAATATTCGCTGTCGCTGCACGGGCTGTTGGTATCGACCGGCAGGTCGACATAATGCATCGGCCCGCGTGCGATCGGCTTGCCGTTGAGGATCACCGTCCCGCCCTGCACCGCCAGCGTGTCGCCGGGCAGGCCGATGACGCGCTTGATATAGTCGTTGCGGGTGCCGGGCGGCGTGACGATGACGACGTCGCCGCGCTCCGGCAGGCTGCCGAACAGGCGGCCGTGGATGAAGGGCAGGCCGACGCTCCAGCTGTCCTCCTGCTGGCGCAGCACAACGCTGCGAAAGATCGCGACCGGATTGGGGATCGTCGGCGAGACGAAGGACCAGCCATAGGCGAACTTCGACACCACCAGCCGGTCGCCGATGCGCAGGCCCGGCAGCATCGATTCGGACGGGATGTAGAAGGGCTTGGCGACGAGGCTGTGGAAGCCGAGCACGATCAGGATCAGCCAGAAGATGCCCTTGATCTCGCCCCACCAGTCGGTCGTCTTCTTGGGGGCGGTGTCCGTCGGCGGAACGGTCCTCGCTTCGCTGGGCTGATTGCCGTCCAACACCGCGTCCTTCATGCCTTGGGATCCGGAATTGCCTCGATAATCACAAAGGCTTGCGCCCAGGGATGATCGTCGGTCAGGGTCAAATGTACGGCCGCGACGTGGCCTTCGGGGATCAACGCGTCAAGCCGTTGCTTGGCCCCGCCGGTCAGCGACAGGGTCGGCGCGCCCGAGGGGGCGTTGACGACGCCGATATCCTTCATGAACACGCCCGCCCGGAACCCGGTGCCGACCGCCTTGGAAAAGGCCTCCTTGGCGGCGAACCGCTTGGCGAGTGTCCCCGCCTTGGTGAACGGCCGCCGCGCCGCCTTGGCGCGCTCGTGCGCCGTGAACACCCGCGCCTCGAACCGCTCGCCGAACCGGTCGAGCGACTGCTGGATACGCTCGATATTGCACAGGTCGGAGCCGAGGCCGACGATCATGCCCCGGGTCCAGCAATGAGACGATGGGTTCGCGCAAAGACGTGGAGACGCGGAGAAGGAGGCAAGGAATGGGCCGCGATCGGGGGCCGTGTCGGGTATCGCGCCGAAGGCGCTGCCAAAGCAGGCCGGATCGACGGACCGCGACAGCGGCCGCTCCAAACCGGACGGCCGGCCGCACCTGCTTCCCCGAACAACCGCGCCGCCGCGCGAACCAGCCTTCTCCCTCCATGCAACAGCGTCTTCGCGAGACGATCACCCACGCGCCGCATCCATCTCCTCGCGCATCCGCCGCACGGCGTCGCCGAGCCCGACGAACAGCGCCTCGCCGACCAGGAAATGGCCGATGTTGAGCTCGCGCACCTGCGGGATCGCCGCGATCGGCCCGACATTGTCGAAGGTCAGGCCATGCCCGGCATGCACCTCGATCCCGTTCTTCGCCGCCAGCGCCGCCGCGTCCGACAGCCGGCGCAGCTCCACGGTGCGCGCCTCGCCGTCGATCTCCGCGTAACGGCCGGTGTGCAGTTCGACGACCGGTGCACCCAGCCGGATCGCCGCATCGATCTGCGCCGCATCGGGTTCGATAAACAGCGACACGCGGATGCCCGCATCGCGCAATTGCCCGACCAGCGGCGCCAGCCGGGCGAACTGCCCCGCCGCGTCCAGCCCGCCCTCGGTGGTCAGTTCCTCGCGCTTTTCCGGCACAATGCACGCCGCATGCGGACGATGGCGCAGCGCGATCGCCAGCATCTCGTCGGTCGCCGCCATTTCGAGGTTGAGCGGGATCGTCAGCTCGGCCGCCAGCCGCGCGATATCGTCGTCGGTGATGTGGCGCCGGTCCTCGCGCAGATGCGCGGTGATGCCGTCCGCCCCCGCCTCGGCCGCGAGCACGCCAGCCCGCACCGGATCGGGATAGCCCGCCCCGCGCGCGTTGCGCACGGTGGCGACATGGTCGATGTTGACGCCGAGGCGCAGCGACCGGCTCACGCCGCGCGGCTGCCCGGCTTGATCGCGGGGACCGCCGCCAGCTCCGGTGGCAGCGCGTCCGCTGCATAGGTCGGCACGTCGAGGCGGATCAGCGGAAAGAAGGGGACGCCCAGATCGACGGTGCCGCCCGACCGGTCGACCAGAGAGGCGCCGGCGATCACCCTGCCGCCCGCCGCCTCGATCGCCACGATCGCCTCGCGGCTCGACAGGCCGGTGGTGACGACGTCCTCCATCATCAGCACCGTCTGCCCGGGTTCGAGCCGGAAACCGCGGCGCAGTTCGAACGTGCCGGTGGGCCGCTCGACGAACATTGCCTCGACGCCCAGCGCGCGCGCCATCTCGTAACCGACGATCACGCCGCCCATCGCGGGGGCGACGACCGCGCTGATCCGCGCCTTGAGCTCTGCGGGAATGTGCGCGACCAGCGCCTCGCACAGGCGCGCGGCGCGGCGCGGGTCCATCAGCACGCGGGCGCATTGCAGGTAGCGCGAACTGTGCCGCCCCGACGACAGGATGAAATGCCCCTCCAGCAGGGCATCGGCGGCGCGGAATTCGGCCAGCACGTCGTCGTCGGTCATCGGCGGTCTCGCAAGCAATACGTCGGTCCTCGCGGCTCATAGGTTCTCATGCCCCGCTCGCCAAGCGGCCCATGCGTCATAAACATATGCGGGCGCTTGAGGCGGACGGCACCCCCGCGTATAGGCCATGGCAAAAGGGGTGCAGTCTTGCGCCCATAACGGCCCGTTCGCCGGGCGGGCGAGGGAATCTGGACGGGGTGACGACACGCATGCGCATGAGGTTCAAGGGGATCGCACTGGCCACCGGGCTGGCGCTGGCAGGACTGGGGGCCGCGTCGTACGCCGCACCTGCTCCGCAGGGCGCCGCCGCACCCGCCGGTGTGTCCAACATCGCCCCCACCACCGCCGGCGCGACCGCGCCTGCCGCCCCCGCCTCGCCGCTGCTCGCGCAGGACGGCGCGCCCGCGATCGCGATCGAACCGGGCGTCGGCCACCCGGTCGACGGCCGCATCGGCATCCAGCCGCAGGTGACGACCAACGGCGAATTCGCCCACTGGTTTCACGATTCGATCCTGTTCCCGCTGATTACCGTCATCAGCGTGTTCGTGCTGCTGCTGCTGATCTATGTCGTGATCCGCTTCCGCAAGGCGGCGAACCCGGTCCCGTCGAAGACCAGCCACAATACGGTGATCGAGATCATCTGGACGCTGGCTCCGGTCATCATCCTGGTCCTGATCGCGGTGCCGTCGATCGGGCTGCTCCAGGCGCAGTTCAAGCCCGCCCCGGCCGGCGCGGTGACGCTGAAGGCGATCGGCAACCAATGGTATTGGTCCTATCAATATCCCGATAACGGCGGGTTCGAGATCACCGCCAACATGCTGAAGGAAAAGGACCAGGTCGCCAAGGGCGAGCGGTTCCGCACCGACGCCGACGGGCCCCGCCTGCTCGCCGCCGACAACCGCATCGTGCTGCCGATCAAGACGCCGATCCGCCTCATCACCACCTCGCAGGACGTGATCCATAGCTGGGCGGTCCCCGCCTTCTGGATCAAGCTCGACGCGGTGCCGGGCAGGTTGAACGAGACCAGCTTCACGATCGACAAGCCGGGCCTGTACTTCGGTCAGTGTTCGGAACTGTGCGGCGCGCGGCATGCGTTCATGCCGATCGCGGTGCAGGCGGTGACCCAGGCGGAGTTCGCCGCTTGGGTCCGCGCCAAGGGCGGCACGATGCCGATCCCGGGCACACCGTCCGACAAGGTCATTCCGCAGCCCGGCGCCGAAGGCTCCGCGGCGAAGGAGGCGCAGGGCAATGCGGCCGACGCCGCCACCGGCCCGGTCGAGAACGTGACCAATGCAGCCCCCACTTCCACGCAGGGTGCGACCGGCAATCCGGCCACCGGCAACGCGGGACAGTAAGATGACCGATACCGCCCTCCATCCCTCCGCATTCGTCGCCCACGACGACCATGCGCATCACGATGCGGACCACAAGCCGGGCTTCTTCGCCCGCTGGTTCATGTCGACCAACCACAAGGACATCGGGACGCTCTACCTGATCTTCGCGATCGTCGCGGGGATCATTGGTGGCGCGATCTCGGGCCTGATGCGCGCCGAACTGGCGCACCCCGGCATCCAGTATCTGGTCGGCTGGGCGAACTTCCTGCCCGGCGGCGACGGCGGGCTCGACCATGCGCTCCACCTGTGGAACGTGCTCATCACCGCGCACGGCCTCATCATGGTGTTCTTCATGGTGATGCCGGCGATGATCGGCGGCTTCGGCAACTGGTTCGTGCCGATCATGATCGGCGCGCCCGACATGGCGTTCCCGCGCATGAACAACGTGTCGTTCTGGCTGCTGATCCCCGCCTTCTCGCTGCTGCTCGCCTCGCCCTTCTTCGGCGGCGCCGGCACCGGCTGGACGGTCTATGCCCCGCTCTCGACCTATGGCGAGCCGGGGCCGTCGGTGGACATGGCGATCCTGTCGCTCCACCTCGCGGGCGCCTCGTCGATCCTCGGCGCGATCAACTTCATCACGACCATCTTCAACATGCGCGCGCCGGGCATGACGCTGCACAAGATGCCGCTGTTCGTCTGGTCGGTGCTGGTCACCGCCTTCCTGCTGCTGCTCGCGCTGCCGGTGCTCGCCGCCGCCATCACGATGCTGCTGACCGACCGCAACTTCGGCACGACCTTCTTCGATCCGGCCGGCGGCGGCGATCCGATCCTGTACCAGCATTTGTTCTGGTTCTTCGGCCATCCCGAAGTCTACATCATGATCCTGCCGGGCTTCGGCATCGTCAGCCAGATCATCGCGACGTTCAGCCGCAAGCCCGTCTTCGGCTATCTCGGCATGGCCTATGCCATGGTCGCGATCGGCGTCGTCGGTTTCGTCGTCTGGGCGCACCACATGTTCGTCACCGGCCTCAGCGTGAACGTGAAGATGTACTTCACCGCTGCGACGATGGTGATCGCGGTGCCGACCGGCATCAAGATCTTCAGCTGGATCGCGACGATGTGGGGCGGTTCGCTGTCGTTCAAGACGCCGATGGTCTGGGCGATCGGCTTCATCTTCATGTTCACCGTCGGCGGCGTCACCGGCGTCGTTCTCGCCAATGGCGGCATCGACGATTACATGCAGGACACCTATTACGTGGTGGCGCACTTCCACTACGTGCTGAGCCTCGGTGCCGTGTTCGGCCTGTTCGCGGGCTTCTATTACTGGTTCCCGAAGATGTTCGGGAAGATGTACAACGAGTTCCTCGGCCAGCTGCACTTCTGGGTGTTCTTCGTCGGCGTGAACGTGTTGTTCTTCCCGATGCATTTCCTCGGCCTGCAGGGCATGCCGCGCCGCTATCCGGACTATCCGGACGCCTATGCGACGTGGAATGCGATGGCGAGCCACGGTTACGAGATCATGGCCGCGGGCATGGCGATCTTCTTCGTCAACGTGATCTGGTCGCTGATCGCGGGTCCGAAGGCACCGGACAATCCCTGGGGCGAAGGTGCGACGACGCTGGAATGGACGCTGTCCTCGCCGCCGCCGTATCACCAGTTCGAGACGCTTCCGCGGATCGATTGAGGGTGAGCAGGAGGGCCGCAACGGTGTTGCCGCCCTCCCGCTCAGCCCGGCTGACGCGGCAACGCCGTGCGTCGACGTCATGGGATCCACTCCCCTGACGGGCCAGCGACAGACAGACCACCAGAAAGCCCCGGGTCACCCTGGGGCTTTTTTGTTGCCCGCGCCCGCAGTCGTTACGCCTACGACCATTCCGGCCCCGTCCGCGCCAAACCGTTCGCCGTTAAGCCTGTTCGGTAAGACCCCGATCACCACGCCATGGTAAACAGGGACACGCGTCGGGATATCCGCGCGTACGGGGTCGGGGGATCTGCATCAGTGCTGGACGGTGAACGGACGGACGCCGACGCGTCGGTCGCCCATATCGAGGACGCCGGGGGGTCCTTCGTCGTCCCGACAGCCGGCGGGGCGGACCCGCTCACGCTCGGCGCGACGATCGCGCCCGCGCTGCTGCTCGCGGCCTGCGGCGGCGGCGAGGGCGGCACCGCGGCCACGCCGGCCGCGAGCGCGCCGGTCGTCGTCGCCCCCGCCGCGATCACCCCGACGCAGGCCAGCCGCTTCCTCGCGCAGGCGACGATGGGTGCGACCCGGCCGATGATCGAGGCCGTCGTCAGCCGCCGCTACGAAGGCTGGATCGACGACCAGTTCGCGCTGCCCCGCGCGACGTCGCATTGGGACTGGCTGGTCGCCAACGGCTATACCGCCGCGACCAACATGAACATCGAAGCGGGCTTCGACGCGACGATGTGGCGCCAGCAGATCGTCGAGCCCGACCAGCTGCGCCAGCGCGTCGGTATGGCGCTGCTCGACCTGCTCGTCGTCGGCATCGGCGGGGTCAACCTCAACTGGAAACAGTTCGCCACCGCCGCCTATGTCGACGTGCTGCTCGACAATGCGTTCGGCAATTACCGCACGATCCTCGACGCGATCACGACCAATGCGGCGATGGGGTCGTTCCTCACCTTCCTCGGCAACCGCAAGGCGAACACGACGACCGGCGCGCAGCCCGACGAGAATTACGCGCGCGAGCTGATGCAATTGTTCACGCTCGGCCTGTATCAGCTCAACCCGGACGGCAGCGTCAAGACCAGCGGCGGCGTGCCGATGGAAACCTACACCCCCGCCGACGTCGCCGGCCTCGCCCGCGTCTTCACCGGGCTGAGCCTCGCGACCAACGTCAGCACCACGCCCGATCGCTATCGCCAGCCGCTAGTGATGAACGCCGGGCTGAACGAGACGGGCAGCGCCAGCTTCCTCGGCACCTCGACCAGCGGCGGCGGTATGGCGGCGGTGAAACAGGCGCTCGACACGATCTTCGCGCACCCCAATTTGCCGCCGTTCGTTTCGCGGCAGCTGATCCAGCGCCTCGTCACCAGCAACCCCAGCGCGGCCTATGTCGGACGCGTGTCGGCGGTATTCGCCAGCAACGGCGCGGGCGTGCGCGGCGACATGAAGGCGGTCGTCAAGGCGATCCTGCTCGACAGCGAAGCGCGCAGCGACGATGCGCTCGCCAGCGCCACCGCGGGCAAATTGCGCGAACCGGTGATGCGGCTGACCGGCTGGGCGCGGATGTTCAAGGTCAATTCGCCGTCCAACGCCTGGGGCTTCGGCGACACGTCGAGTCAGTCGACCCGGCTCGGCCAGTCGATGGGGCGCAGCGCCACGGTCTTCAACTTCTTCCGCCCCGCCTATGCGCCGCCCGCCAGCGGGATCAGCAACGCCGGTCTCGTCGCGCCCGAATTCCAGATCACCAACGAACAGAGCGTCGTCGCCTACGTCAATTACATGCAGGGCCTCGTCGCCAACGGCACCGGCGATACCAAGCCGGATTATACCGACATCCTCACCAAGGCGGGCGACAGCGCCGCGCTGGTCGACGAGGTCAATCTGGTGCTCGCCGCCGGACAGCTGAGCGCTGCGACGGTGACTGCGATCCGCGCCGCCGTCGACAGCGTCGCCACGACCGCGACCAACGGGCCGATCAACCGGGTCGGCATCGCGATCCTGCTGACGCTCGCCTCCCCCGACTTCCTGACGCAGCGGTGATCCCCATGGACATGACCCGAGACGCCTCCCGCCGCGCCTTCCTGAAGCGCTCCGCCGCCCTCGGCGTCGCCGGCGTGGCGACCCCGTTCGTCACCAGCCTCGCCGCGATCGGCGAGGCCGCGGCGGCGACCGCGACCGATTACAAGGCGATGGTCTGCATCTTCCTGTACGGCGGCAACGATTATGCCAACACGCTGCCGCCCTATGACGCCGCCGGCCATGCGCAATATCAGGCGGCGCGCGCCAATATCGCGCTGACCCGCGAATCGCTGGCGGGGACGATGCTGACCCCGACGATCGGCCTGCCGGGTGGGCGGCAATATGCGCTGGCGCCGACGATGAAGTCGCTGATGCCGCTGTTCGATGCCGGCAAGCTGGCGGTGACGCTCAACGTCGGCACGCTCGTTCAGCCGACCACCAAGACGCAATACCAGCAGAATGCGGTCAAGCTGCCGCCCAAGCTGTTCAGCCACAACGACCAGCAGAGCTATTTCCAGGCGTCCAATCCCGAAGGCGCGACCAGCGGCTGGGGCGGCCGGATCGGCGACCTGTTCCAGTCGGGCAACGGCGCCTCGACGCTGACCTGCATCAACGCCAGCGGCAATGCGGTCTATCTGACCGGCAGGTCGGCGGTGCAATATGCGATCGGCACCGGCGGGCCGATTCCGCTCATCAACAATGCCGCCTCGCTCTACGGCTCGACCACCGCGGCAGCGACGCTGCGCAGCCTGATGACGGGCGGCAACGCCAATCTGTTCGCCAGCGAACACGCCCGCGTCAGCAAGCGGGCACTCGACACCTACACGCAGGTCAGCGGCGCGCTGGCGAGCGCGCCGGCATCGGGGTTCACGCTGTTCCCGACGGGCAACGGCCTCGCCGACCAGCTCAAGATGGTGGCGCGGCTAATCTCCGTCTCGTCGGAACTCGGCGCGAAGCGGCAGGTGTTCTTCGTCTCGATCGGCGGGTTCGACCTGCACGACAATCTCGTCGCACAGCATCCCGGACTGATCGGCAAGGTCGCCGACGCGATGCGCGCCTTCTACGACACCACCGTCGCGCTCGGCGTCGCGGACAAGGTGACGAGCTTCACCGCCTCCGATTTCGGCCGGACGTTACAGTCGAACGACGACGGATCGGATCACGGCTGGGGCAGCCACCACTTCGTCATGGGCGGCGCGGTGAAGGGGCGCCGCTTCTACGGCACGCCGCCGGGGATCGGCAACGGCACCCCCGACGACGTCGGTCAGGGTCGCCTGCTGCCGACGACCAGCGTCGACCAATATGCGGCGACGCTGGCAAGCTGGTTCGGTGTCGGCAACAGCGACTTGACCACCGTTCTGCCCAACATGGGCAATTACAATCCGTCGAGCTGGAACCTCGGCTTCGTCTAGGGCCGGGCGGCCGGCGGGATCAGCCCATCAGCACACCGCGATAGGCCTCGAAACAGCGCGCGCCGCAGCGCAGCCGGATCAGCGCGCCCTCCGCCATTGCGGTCGCGCGGCGCGGATCCTCGTCGACCGCGGGACGGATCGCCTCACGGTTCCAGTCCTCGCTATGCTTGACGTCGAGCACCGCGTGCAGATCGAAATAGCGCCGCTCCTTGTCGGAGAAGCCCAGCCGGCGCAGTCCCCGGGCGGTCGCGGCCGAACGATCGGGCGCGGTCAGTTCGATCACGCCGAGCGCGCCGACCGAATGCCACGCATAGCGGCGGCTGGTTGCCATCGCCGTCATCGCATTGGCGAGGCACAGGCTCTGCCACAGAGTGTTCTCGATCACCGGATCGACGGCGAGTGTCCCCGCCAGCGCGTTCAGCATCGGCCCGTGCATGCCCCTGACATTGCCGCGCCCCATTTCGTCCCAGTAATTGCGCGCCAGTTCGAGCTTGGGCAACGTCGGCAGCTTGACCTGCGTCATCGCTACGAGGTCGTCGAACCCCGCCTCGCCCGCGGCTTCCTGTTCGAAGAACCAGCGCATCTGGTCGAGGGTGGCGACATCCGCCAGCCACGGGAACAGCGCGTCGTGTTGGCCGGGACCACTCGCCTTCAGGTCCTCGAACCATGCGATGAAACCCTCGACATCGGTCGGCGCCGCGGCCGCTTCGGCGCGCACCTCCTCGCGTAGCTCCTCCAAAAATCCGCCCTCGAGACGCTGCATCCGCACGTCGCGATCGAGCACGCGCTGCCAGTCGGCGGTCGGGAAGGTCGGTTCGAGCCGCTCGCGGTTCCAGTGCGCCAGACCGCGCTGGAAGCTGTCGGTCAGAAACTGCGACGCCTGCACGTCGGCGCCGGCGATACGGGTGGCCATCGTCTTCTCCCCTAATGGGGCAAGCTAACCGCCTGATCTGTCGTTCGTTCCCGCCCCCGCCGAGTCGGTTGACGTCGATCAGCACGATAGGACGGCGGCGGTGCGGCGCCCTTCCCCCCGCCCCCTGCGGCGCGTATAGCGCCATGCATATGACGGTCGCGACGCCCCTTCTCCCCCCCGCCGACTGGCGCGACTTCCTGGCGTTGACCAAGCCGCGGGTGATGACGCTCGTCGTGTTCACCGGCCTGTGCGGCATGCTGGCGGCGCCGGTCGGTATCCACCCGGTGATCGGCTTCACCGCGATCCTGTGCATCGCGCTTGGCGCGGGCGCCGCGGGCGCGCTCAACCAATGGTATGAGGCGGACCTCGACGCCAAGATGCGGCGGACGCAGAAGCGGCCGCTGCCCGACGGGCGGATGGACCGGCAGGCAGCGCTGCATTTCGGCGTCGGGCTCGCGGCCTTTTCGGTCATCCTGATGTTCGTCGCGGTGAACGTCGCCGCGGCGGCGATCCTGACCGTCTCGATCCTGTTCTACGTCCTGATCTACACCGTCTGGCTGAAGCGCCGGACGCCGCAGAATATCGTCATCGGCGGCGCCGCCGGCGCCTTTCCGCCGCTGATCGGCTGGGCGGCGGCGACAGGCGATGTCGCGCTGCTGCCGCTGCTGCTGTTCGGGCTGGTCTTTCTGTGGACGCCGCCGCATTTTTGGGCGCTCGCGCTGTTCGTGAAGACTGATTACGCCAATGCCGGCGTGCCGATGCTGCCCGTCGTCGCGGGCGAGCGGGTGACGCGCCACCATGTCGGGCTCTACACGATCCCGATGGCGATCGCCGCGGTCGCGCCCTGGCCGCTGGGTCTCACCGGCCCGATCTACGGCGGGGTCGCCACCGTCACCACCGCGGTGTTCGCCGCGCTCGCATTGCACGTCGCGACGCGCACCACCCAAGCCGATGACACGATGAAGCCGGAGAAGCGCTTGTTCAGCTATTCGATCCTCTACCTTTTCGTGGTGTTCGGCGCGCTGGTCGTCGACCGCTGGGTGTTCGCATGACGCCGGACGAACAGGACCTGATCCGCCGCCGCCAGAAATCGCGCGCGATCGTCATGGCGCTGCTGCTCGGTGCATTCGTGATCCTGATCTTCGCGGTCGCGATCGTGAAGATCCGCGAAGGAATGATGTGACGCCCGCCGCCCCCTCGACGCGTCGCCAGCTGCGCACCGCGCTGTTCGCGGTGATCGGCATCTGTTTCATGACCGGCGTCGCCTGGGCGAGCATCCCTCTCTACCGCCTCTTCTGTCAGGTCACCGGCCTCAACGGCACGACGCAGCGCGGACTCGAGGCGCCGGGCGCGGTCGACAAGCTGATCCGCATCGATTTCGACAGCAACGTCGCCCCCGGCATGAAATGGCGCTTCCGCCCGGAGGCGGGGTCGGAGACGGTGAAGATCGGCGCGCGCGACATGGCGTTCTTCACCGCGACCAACACCGACACCAGACCGGTCACCGGCACCGCGACGTTCAACGTCACGCCCAGCCAGGCCGGCAAATATTTCACCAAGATCCAGTGTTTCTGCTTCACCCAGCAGACGCTGAAGCCCGGCGAGACGCAGCGCATGCCGGTCATCTTCTTCGTCGATCCGAAGATCATGGACGACCCCGACGCGCGCGATGTCGAGACGATCACCCTCTCCTATACGTTTTACCCGGTGGATTCCGCGAAAACGGCGGGCTAGAGCGTGGCATAAGAGGATAAGAACAGGGAAACGACATGGCCGGCGCCAAGAACCACGATTACCACATCCTGCCCCCCAGCATCTGGCCGCTGTTCGGATCGCTGTCGGCGCTGGTGATGGCGGCAGGCGCGATCATGTGGATGCATGGCGGCCACCTGTCCGCCGACAAGGCGAACGGCGGCGGCTGGATCTTTTTCGCCGGCCTCGCGGGCGTGCTGTTCACCATGTACAGCTGGTGGGCCGAGGTGGTGCGTGAGGCGCATCACGGCGACCATACCCCGGTCGTGCAGCTCCACTTCCGCTACGGCATGATCCTGTTCATCGCCTCCGAAGTCATGTTCTTCGTCGGCTGGTTCTGGGCGTTTTTCGACTTTTCGCTGTTCCCGACCGCGATGAGCTTCGTCGACGGCCAGGTCGAGCGCGCCGCCGAGGGCGCGACGGCGATCGCCGCGCAATGGCCGCCCAAGGGGCTGGAAGTCATCAACGCCTTTGAGCTGCCGCTGCTCAACACGCTGATCCTGCTGACCAGCGGCACCACCGTGACCTGGGCGCACCATGCGTTGATCCACAACCAACGCGGCGGTGAAAAGACCGGCCTGTGGGGCCTGCTCGGCGTCGGCAATCGCGACGGCGTGCTCAAGGGGCTGTGGCTCACCGTCCTGCTCGGCGCCCTGTTCAGCAGCATCCAGGCGTATGAATACATGCACGCGCCTTTCCCCTTCAAGGGGCTGAACTATGGCGCGGCCTTCTTCATGGCGACCGGCTTCCACGGTTTCCACGTGCTGATCGGCACGATCTTCCTGATCGTCTGCCTCATCCGCGCCTACAAGGGCGACTTCACCCCGCGCCAGCATTTCGGCTTCGAAGCCGCAGCTTGGTACTGGCATTTCGTCGACGTCGTGTGGCTGTTCCTGTTCGTCACCGTCTATGTCTGGGGTGGCTGGGGCGCGCCGGTCCACGGCGGCTGATCGCCACGACATGACGGGCGTCGCGCATGACTGATCCGACGCCCGTCCCCCCGGCGGCAGCGATGCCGTCGCCCGGGGCAGCGATGCCCTCCATCGTCCAGGCGGGGCTGCGTGGCCTGTGCCCTCGCTGCGGCCGGCCCACCTTGTTCGCCAAGGCGATCAAGTTCGCCGATCGCTGCCCGTCCTGCGGCCTCGACTTCACGCAGTTCAACGTCGGCGACGGGCCGGCGGCATTCCTGACGCTGATCCTCGGCACGCTCGTCGTGGCGGGCGCGATCACGCTGGAACTGACGCTGCACCCGCCGCTGTGGCTGCACATGCTGATCTGGATTCCGGTGACGCTCGCCGGCGTGATCTGGTCGCTCCGCCTAGCCAAGGGCGCGCTGATGTCCGCCGAATATCGCAACGCCGCGCGCGAGGGGCGGATCGATCCGCAGGGGCCGGACGCCACGCCATGAAGCGTATCCCGATCGTTTCGACGATCGTCGTCACCCTCGCGGTGGCGGCGATGATCGCCCTCGGCCTGTGGCAGCTGCTCGATCGCGCGCCGAAGAAGGCAGCCTATATCGCGCAGCTCGCGGCGAACCCGGCGCGGCCGCCGATCGCCTTTCCGGCCGTTGCCGACGAACGCCTGCTGTTCCGCCGCGCATCGGGCCTGTGCCTGACGCCCGTCGACCAGCGGCTCGCCGGGGCGGGTGCAGCCGGGTTCCGCCTGATCGTTACCTGCCGCACCGGTACCGGGGGGCCGGGGATGATCGTCCAGCTCGGCACCACGCCCGATCCCAAGTTCAAGGGTCGGTGGCAAGGTGGCCCGGTCAGCGGTTTCATCAGCCACGCCCCCGATTCGCGTTCGCTGATCGGGTCGTTGTTCGACCGCAGCCCGCAGCGGCTGATGCTGGTCGCCGATACGTCTGCGATCGGCCTCGGCGCGAACGGCAGGCCCGATCTGTCGTCAGTGCCCAACAACCATCTGTCCTATGCGGTGCAATGGTTCCTGTTCGCCGCCATCGCCGCGGTCATCTATGCGCTGGCGGTGCGGCGGCGGGGCTGAACGCCCGATAGCCGGACCTTGGCCGTGCCCAAGGAAACCCGGCGTTGCCCCATGCGCCTGCGGCCGCTACCCAGCCGCGATGCGCTATGTCAGCACCCGCGGGGCCGCGCCCGCCCTCGACTTCCGTGACGTCACCCTCGCCGGGCTGGCGTCGGACGGCGGCCTCTATCTGCCCGAGGCATGGCCCGGCCTCAGCCGCGAACAGATCGCCGGCCTCGCCAACCTCTCCTATGTCGACACCGCGGTCGCGGTGATGACCCCCTTCGTCGGCGATGCGCTCACCGTCGACGAGCTGAAGGACCTGTGTACCCGCGCTTATGGCCGCTTCAGCCATGCCGCGGTGACGCCGCTGGTGCAGCTCGATCACGACCAGTGGCTGCTCGAACTGTTCCACGGGCCGACGCTGGCGTTCAAGGACGTCGCACTGCAGCTGCTCGGGTTGCTGTTCGAGAAATTCCTGACCGGTACCGACACGCATCTGACGATCGTCGGCGCGACCAGCGGCGACACCGGCTCCGCCGCGATCGACGCGATCGCCGGGCGGCAGGGCGTCGATATCTTCATGCTCCACCCCGCCGGCCGGGTGTCGGACGTGCAGCGCCGCCAGATGACGACGGTGCTCGCCCCCAACGTCCACAACATCGCGATCGACGGCGATTTCGACACCGCGCAGGCGCTGGTAAAGCGGATGTTCAACGATCCCGGCTTTTCGGGCACATTCACGCTGTCGGCGGTCAATTCGATCAACTGGGCGCGGCTGATGGCGCAGGTGGTCTATTATTTCTACGCCGCGGTCCGGCTCGGCGCCCCCGATCGCGCGGTCGCCTTCTCCGTTCCGACCGGGAATTTCGGCGACGTCTTTGCCGGTTATGTCGCGGCGAAGATGGGCCTGCCGGTTGCGAAGCTGATCGTCGCGACCAACGTCAACGACATCCTGCACCGGGCGATCTCGGCGGGCGACTATAGCAAGGGCGTCGTCCGGCAGACGCCGACGCCGTCGATGGACATCCAGGTCAGCTCCAATTTCGAACGCCTGCTGTTCGATCTCGGCGCACGCGACGGCGCCGCGCTCGCCGCGCAGATGCAGGGTTTCGAATCGTCGGGCGCGATGCGGCTGACCAATGCGCAGCACACCGGGGCCGACCTGTTCGCCAGCGACCGCGTCGACCTCGACGACATGACGCTGGCGATGCGCTGGGCGCACGAGCGCGCGGGCGAGGTGATCGACCCGCACACCGCGATCGCGCTCGCCGCGGCGCGCCGCCACGCCAGTGACGTGCTGGTGGTGACGCTCGCCACCGCGCATCCCGCCAAGTTCCGCGACGCGGTGGAGCGTGCCACGGGGCAGCGCCCGGCGTTGCCCGGCCGGATCGGCGATCTGTTCGACCGCGAGGAACGCTTCGACAGCCTGCCCGGCACGTTCGAGGCGGTCACCGCCTATATCGCCGCACGCGCGGTGCCGCGGGGCTGATCGCGATGAAGCTCGACACGCTGATCGGCGAACCCTGGGCGGATTACGGCCTGGTCGATTCGGGCCATGGCAAGAAACTGGAACGCTACGGCCGCTTTCGCTTCGTCCGCCCCGAACCGCAGGCGATGTGGGCGCCCGCGCACGCGGAATGGAAGGCGCAGGGCGAGTTCGTGCCGGCCAGCGACGAGGATGGCGGCGGCCGCTGGGTCTTCGCCGAGCCGGTACCGCGCGAAGGCTGGCCGCTCCGCTGGAACGAGGTCCGCTTCACCGCGCAGACGACGCCGTTCCGCCATCTGGGATTTTTTCCCGACATGGCGCCGGTGTGGGACTGGATCCGCGAGCAGATCGCCGACAAGCCGGGTGCGGAATGCATCAACCTCTTCGGCTATACCGGCGTCGGCACCCTCGCCATGGCCAGCGCCGGCGCCAAGATGGTGCATGTCGATGCCTCCAAGAAGTCGGTCGAGGCGGCGAAGGCCAATGCCGCGCTGTCGGGCATGCAGGATGCGCCGGTGCGCTGGATCGTCGACGATGCCGCGAAGTTCATCGCGCGCGAGGTGCGCCGCAACCGCCGCTATGACGGCATTCTGCTCGATCCGCCCAAATACGGGCGCGGGCCGGAGGGCGAGGTGTGGCGACTGGAGGAGGATCTGCCCCGCCTGATCGCCGATTGCCGCAAGCTGATCGACGCCGACAGCCGGTTCCTGTTCCTCACCGTCTATGCGGTGCGGATGTCGGCGCTGGCGATCGGCGAATTGCTCAGCCAGCTGTTCGCCGACCTGCCCGGCACGGTCGAGACGGGCGAGCTGGGCGTGCGCGAGGAAGCGCGCGGGCTGGCGCTGCCGACAGCCATCTGGGCGCGCTGGAGCCGCTGACGGGGCGCCGGACGCCATTCGTCCCGATTCCGGCGCCTGCTGCATCGCAGCAAGAATTCGTTACGGAACGCTCGTCGAACAGAAGAATTGTGATGCGCATATGCTGTTGCCCATCCCCAAGGAGGCACGCGATGCAGACCAACGACGACCGCTCCAATACCGGTGCCGACGACCAGCCGCTCAACCCGCTGTGGGGTAGACTAGCCCTGCTGATGTTCGGCCTGACCGTACTCGCTTTTCTTACCGCGATCGATCGTCCGGAATGGTTTCGCCTGAAACCGGCGACCGGCACGGCCGCAGCCATGGTCTATGCTTCGGATCATCAGAACTGAACTGACGCCTAGTCCATTCCCGCCCGGATCGCTGCCGCCGCGATCCATGGCGCGCCGGCGGTCAGCAACAGGCTGACCGCGCCGAGCAGCTTCAATGCACCGATGCCCCCGTCCAGCGATCCCGCGCCGAAGATGAGCAGCGGGATCGCCAGCGGCAGCATCACCAGCCCCGCCACCGCGCCGCCGCCGCGCAGCCCCGCGACCAGCGCCGATGTCGCCACCGCCAGCGCGGCGAGGCCCGGCGTGCCGATCGCGAGCCCCAGTTCGACCCGCAGCAGCGTCGCTGCCGACAGGTCGAACAGGCCTGCGGCGACCACTGCCGCCAGCATCAGCGGCGGCGCGAACCCCAGCCAGTGCGCGATCGTCTTCGCGAAGCCGATCAACACCAGCGGCACACCGCGTACCGCCAGCTGGTCGATCACGCCCGCCTCGACATCCGGCCCGACCAGCCGCTCGATCGGCAGCAGGGCGGCGAGCAGTGCCGCCGCCCAGATCACGCCGCCGCCGATTCGCGTCAGCAACGCGACGTCGGGCCCGACCGCGAAGGGAAACAGGCAGGCGACGAGCAGGAAGAAGGCGACCGGCCATGCCATACCGCCGCCCTGCCAGGCACGGCGCAGGTCGCGCGCGATGAGCGTCGCAAGCCGCATCAGCCGAGCCGCACCGGGATCGCATCGGGCAGGGCGACCGGCTGATGCGTCGCAACGACCGTGACGCCGCCGCCCGCACGATGCGCGGCGATCGCCGTCTCGAGCATCGCGATCCCCGCCGGATCGAGGCCGTTGGCCGGCTCGTCGAGCAGCCAGATGCTCGCCGCCGCCCCGATCACCCGCGCCAGTCCGGCCCGCCGCCGCTGCCCGGTCGATAACAGGCGCACCGGTACATCGGCGAGGTAATCCAGCCCGACCGCGGCCATCGCCGGTTCAGTCCGTGCGCCGACCCAGAAGGCGAGCGCCCGCACGAGTGGTCGTTCGGGGTCGAGCGCATGCGCCTCGCCCAGCAGCGCCACCGCACCGTCGCGGGAAACGGTGCCGGTCGCGGGCGGGAGCAGCCCCGCAGCGATGCGCAGCAGGCTCGACTTGCCGATGCCGTTCGGCCCCGACACCAGGGCGGCGTCACCGGCCCCGAGCGTCAGGTTCAGTCCGTCGAACAGCATCCGGCCGCCGCGGACGCAGGCGACGTCGGCAAGGACGAGTGCGCTCAATCCGTCACCGCATCTTCCAGCGTGTGCATGTCGTCGTCGGACAGGCCGAAATGATGGCCGATCTCATGCACGGTGACGTGGCGCACCAGATCGTCCAGCCGCACCCCGGTTTCGACCCATTCCACCAGGATCGCCTGCCGATAGAGGTGGATGCGATCGGGCATCGTACCGGAATCCATCGAGGATTTTTCGCCGAGCGGACGCCCGTGGTACAGGCCGGTCAGATCGAGCGGATGTTCCAGCCCGAGCGCGGCCAGCGTGTCGGCATCCGCCTCTTCCTCGACCAGGAGCAGCACGTCGCCGAGATGCGCGGCGAACGCCTGCGGCAGTCGCGCGATCGTATCGCGGGCGATCCGTTCGATCGCATCGGCGTCCGGCGCCACTCCAAACACATCTTGCCCGCTCATCGCCGTCGCCATACCCCTTCCCCGACCCGTCCAGCAAGGAACACCCGCGAATGATCGAACCCCTCAGCCAAGCCGAACGCGCCGATGCGCTCGATGGCCTGCCGGAATGGGATTTTGACGAGGCCCGCGATGCGATCACCCGCAGCCTCGTATTCGCCGATTTCGTCGAGGCGTTCGGCTTCATGACGCAGGTCGCGCTGATGGCGGAAAAGGCAAACCACCATCCCGAATGGCGCAACGTCTACAATCGCGTCGAAATCCTGCTGACCACGCACGACGCCGGCGGCCTGTCGCACCGCGACGTCGAGATGGCCGAGGCGATCGACGCGATCGTAGACGAATAGGCGTAGACGAACAGGAGTCGGCGGGCGGCCTAACGCAACGACCGCCGCATCCGCTTGCGCAGCACGCCCGGCATCCAGCGCGCGGCGAAGCGCAGGCGTTCGGCGGTCTTGCCGACATAGGTGTGGACGGCATCGCCATGCACCGCCTTCCACGCCGCCTCCGCCACCGCGTCGACCGGGGTCAGTTCGAGGCCCGCGCCGGTGACCGCTTCGCGGATCGAGCGGTTGGTGCCGCCCGCGACGCCGTCGAGCAGCGGCGTCTCGATGAAGCTCGGCAGCAGGCAGCGCACCTTGATCCCCGCCGAAAACCATTCGCCGTCCAGCGCCTCGCTGAGGCCGCGCACTGCGAACTTGGTCGCGGAATAGGTCGCGAGGCCCGACGATCCGTAGATGCCCGAGGCGGACGAGGTGTTGAGCAGCACCGATCCCGGCGTCCTCGCCAGATAGGCATAGCCGATGCGTGCGCCGTTGAGCACGCCGGTGAAGTTGATCGCCACCGTCCGGTCGATCGCGTCGAAATCCGCTTCCGCCAGCGGCCCGCCGGTGCCGATGCCGGCATTGTTGAACAGGACGTCGAGCCGCCCGCCGCTCGATCGGGTGAAGGCGTCGAGCGTCGCGGTCCAGGCGTCGCGGTCGCGGACGTCCATGACGTAGCGTTCCGCCATGCCGGCCGGCAGCAGCGCGGCGGTGGCGGCGAGGCCGGCGGCGTCGACGTCGGCGATCCCGACCCGCCAGCCGCGATCCGCGAACAGCCGGGCGACGGCCCGGCCGATGCCCGATCCACCGCCGGTGATGAAGATCGCCTTCGTGCCGTTGCTGTCCGGGCTCATCCATTCTCTCCTGCCGTCCATTGATTGGACTTTGGCGGAGGCATCCCGCATCGTCGCCGCCGATGCCAGCAGAATCGCTCCGTTTCGACGCCGTCACCAAGGCTTATGGCGAAACGCGGGCGGTGGACGGCGTTGACCTCTCGATCACGGCCGGCAGCTTCGTCGCGCTGGTCGGCGCGTCGGGATCGGGCAAGTCGACGCTGCTCAAGACGATCAACCGGCTGATCGAACCCACCGCCGGCCGGGTACTGCTGGATGGTGAGGATGTCGCCGCCGGACCTGCGCCCGCGCTGCGGCGGCGGATCGGATACGTCTTCCAGAGCATCGGCCTGTTCCCCCACATGACCGTCGCCGAGAATATTGGCATCGGCCCGCGCATCGCCGGCGCCCCCCCCGCCGACGTCGCGCGGCTGCTCGACCTCGTCGCATTGCCGCAGGGGGTCGCGACGCGCATGCCCGACGCGCTGTCGGGCGGGCAGCGGCAGCGCGTCGCCATCGCCCGCGCGCTGGCGCCGGGGGCGAAGCTGTTGCTGCTCGACGAGGCGTTCGGCGCGCTCGACCCGGTGACGCGCGACGCGCTGGGGACGGAGATCCGCGCGCTCCATGACCGGCTTGGCCTCACCACCATCCTCGTCACCCACGACATGGCGGAGGCGCTGCTGCTCGCCGACCGGGTGCTGGTGATGCAGGCGGGACGGATCGTCGCAGATGCGACCCCGGCCGAATTGCTGGGCGGCGGTGGCGGCGAGGCGGCGCAGGCGCTGGTCGCGGTGCCGCGGCAACAGGCCGAGCGGCTGCGGGCGGTCACGGCATGAGCGCCTTCCTCGACGCGCTCGGCCGGGTGCCGCCGTTGCTGGCGCAGCATGTCCTGCTATCCGCCGCGGCGCTGCTGCTGGGGATCTTTATCAGCCTGCCGCTGGCGATCGTCGCCGCGCGACGGCCGCGCGCCGGGAGCGTCATCCTCGGCTTCGCCAGCCTCGTCCAGACGGTGCCGAGCCTCGCACTGCTCGCGCTCTTCTATCCGTTGCTGCTGTGGCTGTCGGCGCTGGTCGGCGGCGGGATACCGGCGCTAGGTTTCCTGCCGTCGCTGATCGCGCTGACGCTCTATGCGCTGCTGCCGATCATCCGCAACGGCGTCGCAGGGCTGACCGGGATCGACCCGGCGGTACGGCAGGCGGCGCAGGCGGTCGGCATGACGCCGGCGCAGATGCTGCGGCTGGTCGAGGCGCCGCTGATCGCGCCGGTGCTGATCGCCGGCATCCGCACCGCGGCGGTGTGGACGATCGGCGCGGCGACGCTGTCGACCACGGTCGGCCAGCCGAGCCTCGGCGATATGATCTTCGCCGGGTTGCAGACGCAGAACTGGGCGCTGGTGCTCGCCGGCTGCGTCGCCGCGGCAGGCCTCGCGCTCGCGGCGGACGCGCTGATCGGGCTGGTCGAGCGCGGCATGGCCCGCCGCCGCCGGCCGTTGTGGATGGGCGCCTGCGTTGCGCTGGTCGCCGGGCTGTTGCTCGCCACCGCGCCGCTCTGGCATCGCGCCGGCGGCGACCGGGTGGTGACGATCGGCGCCAAGAACTTCTCCGAACAATATATCCTCGCCCGGCTGATCGGCGACCGGCTGACCCGCGCCGGCTATACCGTCCGCTATCGCGACGGACTGGGATCGGCGGTGATCTATGGCGCGCTGGGCGGCGGCGACGTCGACGTCTATGTCGATTATGCCGGCACGCTGTGGGCCGGACCGATGCGGCGGACCGACGTACCCGATCCCAAAGCGATGGTCGCCGAGATCGGCCGCTGGGCGCAGGCGACGAGCGGCGTGCGGCTGATCGGGCCGCTGGGATTCGAGAATGCCTATGCCTTCGCGATGCGCGGCGACGATGCGCGGCGGCGGGGAATCGCCAGCCTGGCCGATCTGGTGGCGGCGGCGCCGGGGCTGACGCTGGGCAGCGACCTCGAATTCCTCGAACGGCCGGAATGGGCGGCGGTGCGCAAGGCCTATCCGTTGCGGTTCAAGGCGATGACGCCCTATGCGCCGACCTTCATGTATCGCGCGCTGGCGAGCGGCGAGGCGGATGTGATCTCCGCCTTTTCCTCCGACGGTCGGATCGCGGCCGACCGGCTGACGGTGCTCGCCGATCCGCGCCATGCGATCCCCAGCTACGACGCGCTGCTGCTGGTCGCGCCGGGTCGGGCGAAGGATGCGCGGTTCGCCGCGGCGCTCGCGCCGCTGGTCGGACGCATCCCGGTGAGCGCGATGCGCGAGGCCAATTATCAGGTCGATCGCGATACGGGGAAGCGGACGCCGGAGCAGGCGGCCGGCTGGCTGGCGACGCGCCTGGGGTTGTGACGCGACGCGCCGGCGTCGCGCCCTGCCGGATCAGTGGCGGAAGTGGCGTATGCCGGTGAAGACCATGGCGAGGCCGGCGGCATCGGCGGCGGCGATGACCTCTTCGTCGCGGATCGATCCACCCGGCTGGATCACCGCGGTGGCGCCCGCCTCGACCGCGGCGAGCAGGCCGTCGGCGAAGGGGAAGAAGGCGTCCGACGCGACCGCGGAGCCGATCGTGCGCGGCTGCGTCCAGCCCGCCTTGTCGGCGGCATCCTTGGCCTTCCACGCGGCGATGCGCGCGGATTCGAGGCGGTTCATCTGGCCTGCGCCGACGCCGGCGGTGGCGCCGTCCTTCGCATAGACGATCGCGTTCGACTTGACGTGCTTGGCGATCGTCCAGGCGAAGCGGCAATCGGCCAGTTCCTGCTCGGTCGGCTGGCGCTTCGTCACGACGGTCAGCTCGCCCGGCGTGCCGGCGTCGCGGTCCTGCACCAGCCAGCCGCCGGCGATCGATTTGGCGAACAGGCCGGCGCGCGCCGCGTCGGGCAGGTCGCCGGTGAGCAGCAGGCGCAGGTTCTTCTTGGCGGCGAACAACGCCAGCGCATCGGCGTCGGCGTCGGGCGCGACGACCACCTCGGTGAAGATGCCGGTGATCGCCTTGGCCGTCGCCGCGTCGAGCGGGCGGTTGACCGCGATGATGCCGCCGAACGCCGACACGGTGTCGCAGGCGAACGCCTCGGCATAGGCCTGTGCGAGGGTGGCAGCGGTGGCGACGCCGCAGGGGTTGGCGTGCTTGACGATGACGCAGGTGGGCTCGGCGTCGCGGAATTCGGCGATCAGCTCGAGCGCGGCATCGGCGTCGTTGAGGTTGTTGTAGGACAGTTCCTTGCCCTGCACTTGCCGGGCCTGGCCGATGCCGCGAACACCGTCGTTGGCGGTGTAGAAGGCGGCCGACTGGTGCGGGTTCTCGCCGTAGCGGAGCGATGCGGCGCGGGTCATCGTCACTGGCAGCACCGCCGGGAACGGCTCCGCCTGATCGACCGTGCCGAACCAGCGCGCGATCGCGCCGTCGTAGCTGGCGGTGGCGGCGAACGCCTTGGCGGCGAAGAGCTTGCGCTGGTCGAGCGTCGTCTCGCCCGATGCGAGACTGGCATAATCGGCGGGATCGGTGACGATCGCGACATAGGCGTGGTTCTTGGCGGCGGAGCGGACCATGCTGGGGCCGCCGATGTCGATATTCTCGATCACCGTGTCGCGATCCGCGCCGCGGGCCACGGTCGCCTCGAACGGGTAGAGATTGACGACGACGAGGTCGATCGCACCGATGCCGTGGGCGGTCATCGCGGCGGCATGTTCGGGATCGTCGCGCACCGCGAGCAGACCGCCGTGGACCATCGGGTGCAGCGTCTTGACGCGGCCGTCCATCATCTCGGGGAAACCGGTGAGGTCCGACACGTCGCGGACGGCGAGGCCCGCGTCGCGCAGCGCCTTGGCGGTGCCGCCGGTCGACACCAGCTCGACACCCTTGCCGGCAAGTGCGCGGGCGAGGGCGACCACCCCGGTCTTGTCGGACACGGACAGGAGGGCGCGCGTGATGGTGATCGTCGACATGGGGCTTCCTTAGGGCGTTCGCGCGCGTCCCCTAGCGGCGGAACGGGCGTCCGAACAGGTCAGATCGCCCGTTTCAGCGCCCAGCTGACGTTTGCACCGCCCGCAGGCGCCTCGCCGCCGACGACGAGCTGCTGCGTCGCGATCGGCCGGCCCTCGCCGTCGATCCACAGCGAATCCTCGATCGTCAGCGCGCCGCCGCGGCAGCGGAACTGCCAGAGCGCGCCGCCCGGCAGCCGCAGCAAGGCGGCAAGCCCGTCGGCGGTCGGCGACGCCTGCACCCCCTCGCCCAGATGGAAGCGGACCGCGAATGGCACCACGCCCAACTTGCGGCGGCGCCCCTGCGGCAGCAGCGCATCCTCGCCGCGCAATTCCTTGCCGTCGCCGGTCAGCATCAGCTGGCGGCGGTGGACGAAGCCCCAGCGGCGGACATAGCCGTCGTGGCTCGCCTCGATCCGGCTGGCGACGTCCGATTCCTGCCGTGACAGTTCGACCTCGACGACGCCGCGGCCGAGCGTGCCGTCGGCATGGATCGCGGTGCTGTTCGAATCGCCCACGGTCAGCGTCGAATGCGCGGCGGTGGTGCGCAGCCCCTCGGCAAAGGCGGCGGGCAGCTGCGCGACCGCGGCGCGCGCGCCGCCGCAATTGACCACCAGTCGCGAATCGCCGTCGGAGAATTCGAACGCGAGGGTCGAGGCGCAGCCACCCTCGACCAGCCGCGCGATCGGCGGCGGCGCGGCATCGACGATCAGCACCGCCGCGCCCGCGGCGAGGCGCTGATAGCCCCAGTCGCGCGCCTGACGCAGCGGCCGGGTGCGGATGCCGCTCGCCTCGATCACCGCGGCGATGGCGTCCGGCGTGGCCGGGCCACCGCCCTGCCAGCTCGACAGCAGCCGGTCGCCGTGCATCGTGCCGAGCAGCGCCGGCACCGCCCGCGCCAGCGCGTTCTGCGCGGACGCCGGCAGTTCCTCGCGCCGCGCCGCATAGGTTTCGCGCAGCATCGCCAGCAGCATGATCGTATCGAGCAGCATCGCCGGGCTGCGCGACACCGATCCGCCATCCTCGCTGAGGCCGGAGGCGAGCGCACGCGCCAGCCCCGCCTCGCCGAAGCTGCGACGCGGATCGCCGCCGGGGATCAGCAGGCCGGCGGCGACGACGCCGGACCAGGCGGCGATCCGCTGCGCGCCCGGTGCCGCCTTGTCGGCGCCGCGATCGAGGTGCCGCGCGCCGCGGGCGAGCGTGTTGAGGACGCTGGAGCGATAGACGAGGTCGGTCGACGACAGGATCAGCGGCGCATGCGCGGTCCAGTAGAGCAGCCGCCGTCCCCACAGGTCCGGACGCCAGGCGAGCGCATCGACCTTTTCCGCATAATCGTCGAGCCAGCGCGCCATCAGCTGTTCGGCGATCGGCGCCCCCTGCGCGCGGGTCGCCACGGTCGACAGGTCGCGCAGCCAGGCGAAGCTGTGAACATATTCGGCGAACGGCCGGCCCCATTCGCCGCGCTTGAACGCGAGCGTGTCGACCGGATGCGTCTCGCCACGAAAGCTCAATTCGCCCTTCAGCAGCGCCCGGCCGCGCGCGACGTCGCCGATGACGGGATCGTCGGGCACCGCGATCAGCTTGAGCGGATAGCGACCCTTCAGCCGCATGCTGTGGATCGGCGTACGCCAGGTCAATTTGTGGAAGCGTTCGGACAGGCGCTCGGCGAGGCTGAGCCCCTTGTCGCCGCCGACGCGCATCAGGCGCTTGCCCTCCTCGATGCCGTCGGCCTGCGTATCGGGCGACATGTCGTTCATTCCGCGTGCCGCGTCCCGCGCAGCGCCGCGATGTTCGCGGCATAGGCATCGGGGCCGCCCTTGAACGCCGCGGTGCCGGCGACGAGCGCGTCCGCGCCCGCTTCGATGCAGCGAACGGCATGGTGGGCGTCGACGCCGCCGTCGACCTCCAGATCGATCGCGCGGCCCGAAGCATCGATCATCTTGCGGATCGCCGCGATCTTCTTGAGCTGGCTGTCGATGAATTTCTGGCCGCCGAAGCCGGGGTTGACACTCATCACCAGCACCAGGTCGACCATGTCGATCAGATAATCGAGCATCTTGGCGGGCGTGCCGGGATTGAGCACGACGCCGGCGCGCTTGCCCAGCCCCTTGATATGCTGGACGGTGCGATGGATGTGCGGCCCCGCCTCCGGATGGACGGTGATGCAGTCCGCGCCGGCCTCGGCAAAGGCGTCGAGGTACAGGTCGACCGGCGAGATCATCAGATGCACGTCGAACGGCTTGGCGGTGTGCGGGCGCAGCGCCTTTACCACCGCCGGACCGATCGTGATGTTCGGCACGAAATGGCCGTCCATCACGTCAATATGGATCCAGTCCGCGCCTGCCGCATCGATGGCGCGCACCTCCTCGCCCAGTCTGGCGAAATCGGCGGACAGAATGGACGGGGCGATACGGACCGGTTGCATGACCGATCTCTGTAACCGCGTATGTCTCTATTACAATGCGCTTGGGGCGTGTCGGCCGCCCGACTTACCCTTTACGCTTTAGTCGCACGATGAAGAAGCCGTCGCAGCCGCCCCGGTCGGCGAGCATGCCCGGCAGGGTGCGGACATAGCCGTCGGCATGGACCTGGACGCCGGGCGGCAGCAGCGTCGCATCGGGCGCGTCGATCGCATAATCCGGGCGGTCGGCCAGCAGGCGTGCGAGCTGCGCCTCCCCCTCTGCCGATTCGAGGCTGCACGTCGCGAAGACGAGCGTGCCGCCCGGCTTCACCCAGTCGGCGGCGCGCGCGAACAGGCGGGCCTGCAACAGCGCCATCTCCTCGATGATCGCCGGATGGACGCGGTGGAGCACGTCGGGGTGACGACGGAAAATGCCGGTCGCGCTGCACGGCGCATCGATCAGCAGCGCGTCGGCGGGCGCGTCCGGTGCCCATTTCAGCACGTCGGCGGCGATCACCTCCGCCTTCAGCCGGGTGCGGAACAGATTCTCGCGCAACCGCTTGATGCGGGCGTTGGAGACGTCGACCGCGGCGACCTGCAGGCCGGCGGCGGCGAGCTGGAGCGTCTTGCCGCCCGGCGCGGCGCACAGGTCGATCGCGGTGCCCCCGCCCCCCACCGACGCCCGGTCGGCGAGCAGGCGCGCGGGGATCGAGGCGGCGATATCCTGCACCCACCAGCGCCCCTCGGCGAAGCCCGGCAATTCGGTGACCGAGTCGGCATCGACGATGCGGACATGGCCGGGCATCAGGCTGGTGCCACCGAGTTCGGCGACCCAATGGTCCGTCTCGCCCGCATCGGCGAGCGTGAGGTCGAGCGGCGGCGGCGCGGCGATGGCAAGGCGTGCGCCCTCCGCCATGTCCGCCCCCCAGGCCGCCTCCCACCGCGCCTCGACCTTGGGCGGCAGCGCAGGGAGTTCGGGCAGCAGCACGCCCGACCGGGTGATCGCACCGAAGACGCCATGGACCAGCTTGCGCGGGCCGCCGTCGACCAGCGGCAGCACCGTGGCGATCGCGGCGTGGTGCGGCGTGCCGAGCACCAGCGCCTGCACCAGCGCGATGCGCAGCGCCATCCGCGCCTTGGCATCGTCGGGCAGCGGGCGTTCGGTGACCGAATCGATTAGCGCGTCGAGATCGGGCAGCCGCCGCAGCACCTCCGCGGCGATCGCATGGGCGAGGCCGCGGTCGGGGCCGTAGACGTGGCGGGTGGCGGCGACCAGCGCCTGTTCCAGCGGGTCGCCGCGGCGCAGGACAGCGTCGAGCAGGCGCAGCGCGGCACGGCGCGAGGGGGTGCCGAGGGCGTCGGCGTTATCGGCGGGTGCATCGCGATTGAATCGGGGCAAACTTGTCTAACCTGCTGCGGAGAACGATATGAACGTCTCCCTTAGACCGGAGAGACGCGATGGGCCAACGTCCCGCACATGTGAAGCCGCCCGCCTATCTGTCGCAGAACCTTCCGGTGCCCGCACCAGAGCAGAAGACGAGCGATCAGGAGGACCCGCTGGGCCTCGATCCGACGCGCTACGGCGATTGGGAACTGAAGGGGATCGCGGTCGACTTCTGACCGTTCCGGAACCAAATCGACCGGAAAGGCGTCCAGCCTCGCATGACATCCCGGCCGCGCGTCAGCAGGCGCACCCTGCTGCTGACCCTCGCGCTGGCAGTGCCGGCCATCCTGCTGCTCGTGGTCGCCGCCTTTCCGTTCGGCATGCTGAAGGGCGTGATGGCCGACCGGCTGAGCCAGCGATTCGGTCGCCCCGTGACGATCGCCGGCATGGCGCGGGTCGACCGCTTTGGCTTCACCCCGACGATCGCCGTGACCGGGGTGACGATCCCGCAGGCGGCATGGGCGGGGCGCGGCGATTTCCTGCGGCTGCGCGAGGCACGGGTCAGCTTTCCGGTGTGGCCGCTGCTGACGGGGACGTTCCGCCCGCGTGATATCGAGATCGACGGGTTGCAGCTGGCGCTGGTCCGCGCCGCCGACGGCCGCACCAACTGGTCGCGGCCGGGCGAGCCCGAGAGCGGCGGATCGTCCAACGACCTCAAGGGGCTGACCGTCCGTAACAGCATGATCCATTACGTTGACGCGAAGCGGCAGCGGCAGGCGCGCGTCGCCTTCGCCTCCGACGCGCAGGGGCTGCGCGCGCGGGGGACCGGCACGATCCGCGGCCTGCCGGTGCGGATCGCGCTCGCCGGCGCGCAGGTCGCGCAGCCGACGCCGGGGCCATGGCCGTTTACCGCCGCGATCGACGGCGCGGCGCTGCGGATGCGCGCGCGCGGCCGGATGGAACGGCCGCTCGACACCGATGCGATGACGCTCGACGTCGACGCGCGTGCCGCCGACCTGCGGCTGATCGACGCGGTGATAGAGGCCGGGCTGTTCGGCACCCAGCCGGTGGCGCTCGTCGCGCAGGTTCGGCACGCCGCGCCGCGCTGGATCGTCACCGGGCTGAAGGGGACGATCGGCCAGTCCGACATCGCCGGCCACGTCACCGTCGACAAACAGGACGGCCGCACCAGGCTGGACGGCGCGATCGCGTCGCGACGGTTCGACTTCGACGACCTCTCTTCGGACGAGGGGCTGGCCAAGGGCGCCGCACTGGAACGCGCGATCGGTCCGCGGGTGGTGCCCGACACGCGGATCGACCTGTCGAAGATCGACAAGACCGACGGGCGAATCGCCGTGAAGGTCGCGCGCGTTGTCAGCCGCGGCGGCGGCACCTCGGTGACCGGCGTGCAGGGCGTGCTGACGCTCGATCGCCAGCGGCTGCGGGTCGATCCGCTGACCATCCGGCTTGCGGGTGGGACGGCACGCGGGGCGCTGACCGTGGACCAGCGCGGCGGTGCCGCATCGCCGACGCTGACCGTCGACCTGCGGCTGACCGGCACGCGGGTGGAGGCGCTGGCGGGGGCCGGCGGCGCCTTTACCGGGCGCGTCGCGGCGCGGGCGCGGCTGACCGGGCGCGGCGAGACGATCCGCGCGGCGATCGGTCGCTCCACCGGCCGGATCGGCTTCGTGGTACGGGACGGCGCGCTGCCGGCGCGTTATGCCGCCGCACTTGGCTTCGATGCGGGCCGGGCGCTGCTGGCCGACGACGATGACAGCGCGCGACTGCGGTGCGTGGTGCTGGGCCTCGCGGTCAAAGACGGGCGCGGTGCCGCTGCACCGCTGGTGGTGGACACCAGCGCCAGCCAGTTGCGTGGCAGCGGCAGCGTCAGCTTTCCTGCCGAGCGGATCGATTTCCGCCTGACCGGCGCGCCCAAGGGCAGGAGCCTGCTGCGCCTGCCCGGATCGGCGATCATGACCGGCACGCTGAGCGATCCGGTGCTGACCGTGCCGCCCGAGGTGAAATCAGCGGGCAACATCTTCAAGGCGATCGGGCGCGCGATCACCGGACGACAGGGGCCGGTCGCACACGATGCCGACTGCGCGGGGCTGGCGGCGCGGGCGCTGCGCTGAGCCTTCGGCGCCGGGTTCACGTTTCCGCTCGCCGTGCCGTAGCGTCGCCGCTAGGATCGCGCGCATGAACGATACCGCGACTGCCGGGGGTGCCTCCGGCGCCAGCCTGATCCCGAGCACCACCGACGCCTTCACCTATGCGCATCTGATCGTGATCGCGCTGTTCGCGGTCGCGGTGCTCGTCGCGATCGTCTGGGGCATGCGCCTCAAACGCCAGCGGAAAGCGGCAGAAGAGGCGATCGCCGAACGCAACGTCGAGGTCGAGCAGACGGCGGAAGAGACATCCCTCGCGGCCCCGCCTGTCGCCCGGCCCGCGCCCGAACCGGTGGCGGCACCCCCATCTGCGCCCGCGCCTGCCCCGGCATCCGCTCCGCCGCCCGCCCCCGAACCGGCACCCACCCCCTTTGCCGACGAACCGATCGCGGCGAGCGCGCCGCTCGACGCCAGTCCGGCGAGCGAAGCCGCCTCCGCCCCCGTTGCGGCGGGCGACGACCCCGCCGCCGCATCGGTATCGACGCTGAAGGGGCTCGGGCCGAAGCTGGCGGCGCGGCTGGGCGAACTCGGTATCACCACCGTCGGTCAGGTCGCGGCGCTGGACGACGACGAGGCGCTGCGACTCGACGCGCAACTCGGGCCGTTCGCCGGCCGGCTGACCCGCGACCGCTGGATCGAGCAGGCGCGCTTTCTGGCAGCGGGCGATCAGGCGGGGTTCGAGGCGGTGTTCGGGCGGCTGTAACGCCCCCTGCCCGATCGATCGCGATGACGGCCTGAGGTTCGCGCAAAGGCGCGGAGGGCGCAGAGGCAATGCGCTCACGTCGACGGTAGGCCGTATTTATCAAACCATCGCGGTGACGGGACGACGTCTCCTTGCGCGCCACGTCTCGGCGTCCTCTGCGCCCCCGCGCGAACTCGTTCGGTTTGCGGTTTGACGCTGTCGCCAGTCGCGATCCCGGAGCTGGATCCCCGTCATGACGGACACGATTCGGCATCCACGGTTCCAAGGTCGACAGGTCGCGATGCGCGGCCTGGTGGCCCCCGGAACCAGTCCGGGGTGACGGGTAGCAGCGGCACTGGCGCGTATCCCGCCCATGGCGACCCCACGCCGGCCGAGCCAAGCGACGATCACGCCGTCCTTAAATCTCGCTGACGAGCAGCTTGTCGATACGACGGCCGTCGAGGTCGACCACCTCGAAGCGCCAGCCCTGTTCCTCGAAGCTTTCGCCCTCGCCGGGCAGGTGACGGAAGGCGGCGAGCGCCAGCCCGGCGACGGTCGCATAGTCGCGGTCCTCGGGCAGGTCGATGCCGAGCCGCTCGGCCAGCGCATCCGCCGCCATCGTGCCCGCCACCAGCAGCGACCCGTCGTCGCGCACCACCACCGACGGCGCATCGTCGGGATCGGCGTCGCTGGCGAATTCGCCGGCGATCGCGGCGAGCAGGTCGGCAGGGGTGACGATCCCTTCGAAATGGCCGTATTCGTCGTGGATCAGTGCCATCGGCACCTCGGCCTGACGCAGCGCGATCAGCGCGTCCATCGCGTCGATCCGGTCAATCACGACGGGCGCCTTGCGCATCAGCGTCTTGAGATCGAGCGCCTGGCCGCGGAACAGCGCCGCGGCGATGTCGCGCGCCTGCACGACCCCGATCACCGCGTCGATCGATCCTTCCGCCACCGGCAGGCGGGTGTGCGGCGTCGCGAGCAGCGTGTCGCGGATCCCCTCCGGCCCCAGATTGCAGTCGAGCCAGTCGACCTCGGTCCGCGGCGTCATCACCTCGCGCACCGGCCGGTCGGCGAGCCGGACGACGCCCGAGATGATCGTGCGCTCATGCTCTTCGATCACGCCCGACTTGCTCGCCTCGGCGACGATCAGGTGCAATTCCTCGGCGGTGACCTGATCTTCCGATTCGCGGTTGAGGCCAAGGATGCGGAAGACGAGCGCGCTCGACGAATCGAGCAGCCATACCAGCGGCGCGCAGATCACCGCGATATAGCGCATCGGCACCGCGACCAGCGACGCCACCGTCTCCGGCTTGCGCAGCGCGAACTGCTTGGGGACGAGTTCGCCGATGATGAGCGAGGCATAGGTGGTCAGGCCGATGACCAGCGCGAAGCCTGCGGTTTCCGCGGTTTCCGGCGACAGGCCGAGCGTTTGCAGGCGCGCGGCGGTGGGGCTGCCGAGGCTCGATCCCGAATAGGCGCCCGCGAGGATGCCGATCAGGGTGATGCCGATCTGCACCGAGGACAGGAATTTGCCGGGATCCGCCGCCAGCTTCAGCGCCGCCGCCGGCCCCTTGCGTCCCGATCGCGCCAGCGCCTCGAGCCGCGCCTTGCGCGACGAGACGATCGCCAGCTCGCTCATCGCGAACACGCCGTTCAACGCGACGAGCGCGAGGATGATGAGGACGTCGATCCAGGGAAAGGGCGGAAGCGGTGCCATCGGCGAACGCGTCTTTGCCGCACAAGTGACGCGACCACAACTGTCTCCGTCACGGCGAAACGCAATGATACGTCAGCCGCGGTTCAGATCGCAGGCGGAACAAGCCGCTTCGGACCTGAGTTTAACCTCCAAACGACCATGCCAAAGACCATGAAAGGGATGTCATGAAATCCAGATTTGCCGCCGCCGCCGCGCTCGCCGCGCTGGTCACCACCAGCGCCTGCACCACCGATCCGGAGACGGGCGAACGCCGCATCTCCAAGACCGCGATCGGCGGCATCGGCGGTGCGCTGGGCGGCTATCTGCTCGGCGACCTCGTCGGCGGACGCCGCGACCGGACTGAGAAGATCCTCGGCGCCGGCATCGGCGGCCTCGCCGGCGCGGGGATCGGCGCGTACATGGACAAGCAGGAGCGCGACCTGCGCGCCCGCACCGCCGGCACCGACGTGCAGGTGACGCGCGAGGGCGACAATCTGGTGCTCAACATCCCGTCTGGCATCACCTTCGCCTATGACAGCGCCGACGTGCAGCCGCAGTTCAAGCGGACGCTCGACCAGGTCGCCGACACGCTGGCGCAGTATAACCAGACCTATATCGACGTATACGGCCACACCGATTCGACCGGCTCGGACGCGTACAACCAGACGCTGTCGGAGCGGCGCGCCACCTCGGTCGCCGACTATCTCGCCGGCCGCGGCGTGCAGCCGGCGCGCATCGGCACCCGCGGCTTCGGCGAATCGCAGCCGATCGCCTCGAACGACACCGATGCCGGCCGCGCCGCGAATCGCCGCGTCGAGGTGAAGATCGTGCCGATCTCCCAGAGCGACCTGCGCTGATCGCCTGACCGTCGAACCGCCTGTCCCGCGTCCGGGACAGGCGGTTCGTCAGCGGCGCTCCCGGAAGAAATCGCGTAGCAACGCCGCGGCCTCCGCCTCGCCGATTCCGCCATACACCTCCGGCCGATGGTGCAGCGTCGGCTGGCCGAACAACCGCGGGCCATGCTCCACCGCACCGCCCTTGGGATCGCTCGCCCCATAATAGAGCCGCGCGATCCGCGCATGCGCGATCGCGCCAGCGCACATCGCGCATGGCTCCAGCGTCACCCACAGGGCGCAATCCTCCAGCCGGTCGCGCCCCAGCGCCGCCGCGGCTTCGCGGATCACGCGCATCTCGGCATGGGCGGTGGGGTCGCACAGGGCGCGCGGCGCATTGCCCGCGACCGCGATCACCTCGCCGGCACGAACCAGTGCGGCACCGACCGGCACTTCGCCGGTCCGCGCCGCACTCGCCGCGGCATCGAGCGCGCGGCGCATCGGGATCGGCAGGGGGAACATCGCCGCCCCTCCTGCCGACGCCGCCGGATCAGGTAAAGCCTATTGGGCGTTGCCCGGCTTTTCGACGTTCACCGTGGGGACGGCGACCGTCTTGTTCTCCGTGCCCACGCTAACGCGCGCGACATCCGCCTTGAACTGCGGTGCCTGCACCACGGCAGAGCGGGTCTGGTCGATGTTGATGAGACCGAAATACATCAACGCGACCACGACGAGCGCGATGATCCCGATCAGTGCGAGCAACGTGCGCATGCCGACATCCCCTTGGCTTTGACCTTTACGATGGCGTAACAACGCCGCGGCACCGACTTCCGTTGCATGATCCGATCCGGACCGGCCGGCGTCGGGGAAAGGTTGACGGAAGGGTGGAGAGCCGCTAGTGGCGCCGACTTTCCGGGCAACCGAATTCAGGATCAAAAACCATGTCGCGCATCTGCGAGCTGACCGGCAAGGGCCGGCAGGTGGGGAACAACGTTTCCCACGCCAACAACAAGACCAAGCGTACGTTCCTGCCGAACCTGCAGAACGTCACGCTGATCTCCGATTCGCTCGAGAAGAGCGTGCGCCTGCGCGTCTCGACGCACGGCCTGCGTTCGGTCGAGCATAACGGCGGCCTCGACAACTGGCTGGTGAAGACGAGCGAGGACAAGCTCTCGCTGCGCTGCCGCCGCCTGAAGCGCGAGATCGCCAAGAAGCTGTCGACGACCGCAGCCGCCGCCTGACGCGATTCCGGGGCGCCACCGGCGCCCCGCGCGATGGCCATGGTGCGAAGGCCCGCTGCTCCGACGAGCGGCGGGCTTTTGGCGTGTGCCCTACCGGTCGAGCCGGAACTTGAGCAGCAACGTACGTTGCAGCAGCGACTGGTTGTCGTCCGACACCATCCAGACGATCGTCGCGCCCTTCTCCTGCGTCGTCGCCAGCCCTTCGAAATTGTCGTGGATCAGCGGCGAATCGAGCGTCGCCAGCAACGTGCCGCGCAGTTGCGCGCCCGGCCGGATCGCGGCGGCGGGGATTCGCGACAGGCGGTTGCTGAACCGGTAGGGCAGGCGAAAGGCGCGATCGAGCACCAGCAGGTCGCCGTCGGGCAGAGCGGTGACGTCCGCCGGATCGAATCGCGGTGCGGGCAGATAGGCGAACGGCAGCGACCGGGTGGCGATCGGATCGCCGGGGAAGATCAGCGCCTCGCGACTCTGCAGCCGCTCCGCCTCCGATCCGCGCCAGCGCCGGGTCGCTACGTGGCGTTCCTCCCCGATCACGACGAATCGCCCGTCGGGCAACCGCGCCATCGATTCGGGGCCACCGTTGGCCGGCCATGAGGCCATGCCCGCCGGCTGCCGCTGCGCCTCCGCGCGCGCGAAGCCGGGGGCATAGCGCCAGATCGCGTTATAGCGTTCGAAGCCGACCCAGATCCGGCCCGTCACCGGATCGACCGCCATCGATTCGCTGTCGCGGTCGCGCTTCTCCCAGCCGATCCCCGGCCCGGCCGGCAGGTTGCGGAAGCGGATGCGCCGCGGCGCCCAGTCGGCGCTCATCGTGAAGCTCACGACGTTGCCGCCGTCGCTCAGCATCGTGAAGCGATTGCCGTCCGGCTGCGGCACAACGGCCAGCGCCGAATAGCCGCCGAACGCGGGATCGACGCTGCGCAGGCGCACGCCGCCCAGATAGGTGAGCGCGCCGAGGCGGACATGGCGCGGGTCGGCAGGGTCGAGGTCGACGCGGGTCGCGACCAGTTGCGGCCGGTTGCCGAGCAGCGCCAGCCGCTCCCCGCCGGTCCAGCCGGGGACGAGCAGCAGCACCGCCAGGATCACGAACACGATAGGCATGTCCGCCTCCATAGGGGGCGTGCCGGGCAGCGATAGCCTGAACGGCGGATAACGAGCGCATTCAGGCTCGGCTCAATGCGAATCGGCCAGAAGAGGGACATCGACGACGGGCAGGCCCTCCACCGGACCGCCACCAGTCGGAAGACTTTACGGGAGAAGACCCATGCTGAAGACCCTGAGCCTCGCCGCCGCCGCCCTCACGATGACCGCCGGCGCCCTCGTCCCCGTGACGCCTGCCGTGGCGCAGCGCGGCTATTACGGCGATCGCGGCTATGACCGTGGCTATCGCGACGACCGGGGCTATCGTGGTGACCGCGTCTATCGCGGCGACCGCGGCTATTATCAGGATCGCGGCAATCGCGGCGGCCGCCGTTGCAACAACGGCAGCACCGGCACCATCGTCGGCGCGATCGCCGGCGGCCTGCTCGGCCGCACCATCGACACCCGCGGCGACCGCTCGCTCGGCACCCTCGGCGGCGCCGTCGCCGGTGGCCTCGCCGGCCGCGCGCTCGAACGCTCGGATCGTCCCGGTTACTGCCGCTAAGCGGCAGTGCGCAGCCCTCGTGTAGCGTTTGAGGGCGGAGGGGGTCGGCTCGTCAGAGCCGGCCCCCTCATGTTGTAGCGGGGCGCGGGGCACGCCCGCGAAGCCGTCGGCGGACGGGTTCGGAACGTCGCCGACCCGCCGGCCGTGCCGGTTCTCGTGCGCGCCGCGCCGCGAACCGTCAGTACATATGCTGGCCGCCGTTGATGCTCAGCGTCGATCCGGTGACGAAGCCGGCCTCGTCCGAACACAGGAAGGCGACGCCGCGCGCGATCTCGCTCGCCTGGCCCAGCCGGCCGACCGGGATCTTGGCGACGATCTTCTCGAGTACGTCGGAAGGGACCGCGGCGACCATGTCGGTGTCGATATAGCCCGGCGCGATCGCGTTGACGGTGACGCCGGTGCGCGCACCCTCCTGCGCCAGCGCCTTGGTGAAGCCGTGGATGCCCGATTTCGCCGCCGCGTAATTGACCTGGCCGTACTGTCCGGCCTGACCGTTGATCGAGCCGATATTGACGATCCGCCCCCATTTGCGTTCCCGCATGCCCGGGAACACCGCCTTGGCCATGTTGAAGCAACCGCCCAGATTGGTGTCGATCACTTCCTTCCACTGCTGATAGGTCAGCTTGAGGATGGTGCCGTCGCGGGTGATGCCGGCATTGTTGACGATGATGTCGACCGGCCCCAGCTCCGCCGCGACCTTGGCGCAGCCTTCCTGACACGCATCGTAATCCGCGACGTCCCATTTGTAGGCGGGAATGCCGGTGCGCTCGGTGAATTCGCGGGCGCGTTCGTCGTTGCCGGCGTAATTGGCGGCGACGGCGATGCCCGCCTCCTGCAGGGCGAGACTGATCGCCTCGCCGATCCCACGCGTGCCACCCGTGACGATCGCTACTCTGGCCATCAGTATCTCTCCCGTTCCGTTGCCGCGAAGCTAGGGCAGACGCCCCGGAAGTGGCAATGGCCGTAGCGTAATTTTACATGTCCTGATCGACCCAGCCGCGCAATTCGCGCGCCAGCAGCGTCTTCAGCATCGCGATGCCGGGCGCGCCGTCGTTGAGGCAGGGCAGATAGGCGAAATCGGTGCCGCCCGCCGCGACGAAGCTTTCGCGCCCGCGGATCGCCAGCTCCTCCAGCGTCTCGAGACAGTCGGCGGAAAAGCCCGGCGCGATCACCGCGACCTTGCGCACGCCCCTCGCCGGCAGCGCTTCCAGCGTCTCGTCGGTCGCCGGGCCGAGCCATTTCGCCGGGCCGAACCGCGACTGGAAGGCGACCAGTAGGTCGCGCCCGGCCAGGGTCGGCGCCAGCGCCTCCCCGAGCAGCCGCGCGGTCTTCTGGCAATGGCAATGATAGGGATCGCCCAGTTCCAGCGTCCGCTTCGGCATGCCGTGGAAACTGGCGACGATCGCATCGGGCGTGAAATCCAGCCCGGCGAGTTGCATCTCCACCTGCTCTTTGAGCGCACCGATATAGGCGGGATCGTCGTGATAGGGCGGCAGGGTCCGGATCGCGGGCTGCCAGCGCAGGCCGGCGAGGGCCGCGAACGCCTTGTCGTTGGCGGTCGCGGTCGTCGCGGCGCAATATTGGGGATAGAGCGGCGCGATCAGGATGCGCTCGCAGCCCGCATCCTTCATCGCGATCAGCCGGTCGGCGATCGGCGGGTTGCCGTAGCGCATCGCATAATCGACCAGCACGTCCGGCCCGAACGCGCCCTGCAGCGCCTGCGACTGGCGGCGGGTGATCGCGGCGAGCGGCGAGCCCTCCTCGCTCCACACCAGTCCATAGGCATGCGCCGACTTCTTCGGCCGCGTGTTGAGGATGATGCCGCGCAGGATCGGCTGCCACGCGATCGCCGGAATCTCGACCACGCGCTTGTCCGACAGGAACTCGCCCAGATAGCGTTTCACCGAGCGCGCATCGGGGGCGTCCGGGGTGCCGAGGTTGGTCAGCAGGACGCCGATTTTGCGTGGCGGAATCGGGGGATGGTCGGCGGGAAGGATCATATTGCCGGCCTTAGCGGCAGGTGACGCATCCGCATACCGGTCGCCGCGTGCAGCGCGTTGGCAATGGCGGGCGCCACCGCGGGCACGCCCAGTTCGCCGACGCCGCCCGGCGCTTCGTCGGAGGCGACGAATTCGACGATGATGTCGGGGGTGTCGGCGAGGCGCGGCAGCGCGAGTCCGGCGAAACCGCGCACGTCGGTGCGCCCCGCGGTCAGCCCGGTCGATGCGCCGAGCGCCTGCGCCAGACCGAAGATCAGCCCGCCCTCGATCTGTTGCAGCACCAGGTCGGGGTTGATCGTCCGCCCGCAATCGACCGCGGCGACGAGGCGCTCGACCCGCGGGCGGCCGCCCTCGCCCATTTCGGCCTCGGCGAGCACCGCGATATGGCTGCCGCGAAAGCTGTGGCAGGCGATGCCCTGCCCACTGCCAGGCTGGCCGCCGCCCCAGCCGCCGAGCGCCGCGACCGTGGTCAGGCAGCGCGCCAGCCGCGCGTCGCCGCCGAGCATGCCGATCCGGTAGGACAAGGGCTCGGTGCCGGCGACGCGGGCCAGTTCGTCGAGGAAGGATTCGGTGAAGAAGGCGGTGTAGCCATGCGCGCCGCCGCGCATATGCCCGGTGGGCACGCCGATGGCCGCGGCATGGTGGTGGATCGCGAGCGCCGGGATGCGATAGGGCGGCAGCGCACCGGCGACCGGATAGGGATCGCCGCCGCCGAGCGCGAGCCCGGCGGCGTCGGGCAGCAGCCGGCGCGCCAGCTCGTGCCCCGTGGCGGGCGCGGCGATCGCCATGTGCCAGGCGGCGATGGCGCCGTTGCCCGACAGGCGCGCGCGCATCCTCGCCTTGGCGGGAGGGCGGAAAAGGTCGTGCGCGACGTCCTCGCCGCGCGACCGGACGAGGCTGACCGGGCGCTTCAGCCGCATCGCCAGCACCGCCGCCTGCTCCGCCACCAGCGGGTCGAGCGTCGCGCCGAATCCGCCGCCGCCCAGCGTCGGGTGGACGACGACCGCGCCTTCGTTCAGCCCCGCCGCCCGCGCCGCGGCGGCGCGCGCGGCGGCGGGCGCCGCAGTCGGCAGCCAGAGTTCGAGCCGGCCGTCGCGCCACGCGGCGACCGCGCTCGCGGTTTCCAGCGGCGCATGCACGCCGAGGCCCGCGCCATAGTCGGCGGTGACGACGCCGCCGCCGTCGAGCAGCGTCCCGATCTCGCCGGTCGCCGCGATCCGTTCGCCCTTCGTCGCCAGCGCGGCGTCGAGGCTGTGCGCGATCGCGGCGCTGTCGACCACCGGACCGGTCGTGGCGAAGCGCGGCGCCATCGCGTCGAGCGCGCGGTTCGCCGCCCACCAGGTGGTCGCGACCGCCGCCACCCAGCGTGGGGTCTCGACCACCGCGAGTACGCCGCGGACGCGATCGGCGGCGGCGCGGTCGACCCGGATCGGGCGGCTGTCGCCGATCGGCCCCTGCCGGATCGCGGCATGAACCATGTCGGGCAGGCGGATATCGCCGGCGAACCCCGCCGATCCGTCGACCTTGGCCGGCGTGTCGAGCCGCGGCAGCGACCGGCCGGTGAGCTTGCCCGCGCCCTGCACCCCGATCGCCAGCGGGTCGGGGACCGATTCGCCGGCGGCGTCGGCGGCGAGCGCGGCGAAGCGCAGCCGCTGGCTGGCATGGACGACGAACCCCGCATCGACCGCGCAATCGGTCCATGCAACGCCCCATCGCCGCGCCGCCGCCTTGCACAGCAGCGCGCGCGCGGCGGCACCGGCGGTGCGGCACCCCTCCTCGAACATCCGCACGGATGTGGAGCCGCCGGTGACGATCAGCCCGGTGCGTTCGGCGAAGCTCTGGCGCAGGCCGTCGGGCAGGCGCGCGAAGCCGCCTTCGAACAGTTCCTCAAGCGCGAGCGGGTTGGCGTAGAGCGGGTTCAGCGGCGCCGCCTCCACGCCGACGGTGCGCCAGTCCGCGCCCAGTTCGTCCGCGACGATCTGCGCGAGCGCAGTGTAGATACCCTGTCCGTGTTCGAGCTGTGGCACCGCGACGGTGACATGGCCATCGCTGCCGATCTTCAGCCACGCCCCGAACGGCGTTTCTCCCGGCGCGGCGGCGAGGTTCGGCTGATACCGCCGCGGCCACACACCCCAAGCGACGATCAGCCCGATTCCGGCGCCGCCGCCGATCAGCACGTTCCTGCGGGTGGGCCTCTCCATCGCCCGCGGCTGTATCGGCTGCACGAACGGGTGGAAAGGGCGCGGCAGGCTGGTGCGCGCGAAGACGCGACAAGAAGGGTTTTGCGCGCGGAGGCGCAGAGGACGCGGAGGGTAGCGGTCCGGCGATACGTTCCCACCCACGCCACGTCATCCCGGCGAACGCCGGAATCGATGCTTCGATGCGGTCGGACGATACGGGCAACGCTGCCGTCAGCATATCCATGGATCCCGGCATGCACCGGGATGACGGACATGGGGCGGATCAGCGTATTCTTGCCCCAGACCCTCTCTGCGTCCTCCGCGCCTCTGCGCGCCCAATCCCTCGCGTCGACCGAACCTCGCCCGGATCAGGCCACCGCACGATAGGCGCTCCGCAGCGCGACCTTGTCGATCTTCTCCGTCCCCAGCCGCGGCAGCGCGACGTCGGACACCCAGATGCGGGTCGGCACCTTGAAGGCGGCGATATGGTCGCCGAGGAACGCCTGCAACGCCGCCTCACCCAGTACCGCGCCGTCGCGGGCATGGACGACCGCGCCGGGGACCTCGCCGAACCGCTCGTCGGCGAGGCCGAACACCGCCGCCTCCGCCACCGCCGGATGCGTGTAGAGCGCCGCCTCGACCTCCTGGCACGAGATGTTCTCGCCGCCGCGGATGATGATGTCCTTCTTGCGGTCGACGATGAACAGATAGCCGTCCTCGTCGAGGTAGCCGATGTCACCGGTACGGAAATAGCCGTCGGCGGTCATGCACGCCGCGGTCGCCTCCGGCCGGTTCCAATAGCCGAGGAAGTTGCAGATCGTGCGGATGCACACCTCGCCGCGCTGCCCCTGCGCCACCGGGCTACCGGCATCGTCGAGGATGGCGAGGTCGACCAGCGGCGCCGAGGGGCGCCCGGCGCTGTTCGGCTTGGCGAGATAGTTGCTGCGCCAGTTACCAGTGCCGACCGCATTGGTTTCGGTCAGGCCATAGCCGATCAGCGGCGCCCCCCCTCCCTTCGGCCCACCCATCTCGGCATCGATCCGGCGGACATGCTCGACCGGGCGCGGCGCGCCGCCCGCGGCGAAGTCGGTGACGCTCGACAGATCGTAGTCGCCGCGGTCGGGATGCGTCAGGATCTCGAAGCTCATCAGCGGCACGCCGACGAAATAGCTGATCCGCTCCTGCTCGATCAGCCGCATCGCCTCGCGCGCATCCCATTTCGGCATCAGCACCAGCTTGCGGCCCATCGCGAAGCTCTGCAGCATCACCGGAATCTCCGCGGTGACGTGGAACAGCGGCAGCGTGAGCAGCGTCGAAGGCTGGTCGGTCGGCGGGTTGCCGTCCTGCGTGGCGATGCCCAGCATCATCAGCGCCTGCGCCAGATAGTTGAAGATGCCCTGCACGATGCCGCGGTGATCGGCGAGCGCCCCCTTCGACTGGCCGGTCGAGCCCGAGGTGAACAGGATCGTCGCATGGTCGGTCGCGCCGATCGCGGGCAAGGTGCCGCCGCCATCCGCGCCCGCGGTCAGCCCCGCCAGCGCGGCGTCGAGCGGCAGCGTGTCGTCGATCGTCAGCACCGGCGCGGTCGCCTGCGCCACCTGGCCCAGCCGCTTGGCACGCGGCGGATCGGCGAAGACGAGGGTGCAGTCCACCTCCCGAATCGCCGCGTCGAGCTCCTCCGCCTGCCACCAGCCGTTGAGCAGCGTCGCGACCCCACCCGCCATGACGATGCCCATGTAGAGCACGATCCACGACGGCGAATTGCGCATCGCGATGCCGATCCGGTCGCCCCGGTTGACCCCGTGCGCAGCGACCAGCGCCTGCGCGACGCGGGTCGCGGTGGCATGGACCTGTGCGAAGGTCAGCCGCTCGTCCCCGGCGACGAGGAAGGTCTTGGCGCCATGTTCCTGACAATAATGGGCGAAGTAATAAGGCAGCGACGGCGGCGCGGCGGCGATGACCGGATAGCTGCGGCCGTCGCGCATCGTCGATCCCAGCGCCAGCATGCCACCCGCGCCGGTCAGCGCGGCCATGGTCGCGTCCATGCGCTCGTCGAGGGGCGTCCGCATATCTCTCTCCGCTTGGTCTTGTGCCTTTGGCCCACTATGCAGACCGCGAACCCCGGGGGAAAGCCTTGATCCTGTCCATGCTCGCCGCCGCCGCCCCCACCGTCGTCCAGAATGCGCTGGGCACGGGCGGCAGCCATATCCGCTTCGCCGATCTCGGGTTGCATCCCGACATCTTCTCGATCGGCTTCTTCACGCTGCGCTGGTACAGCCTCGCCTATATCGCCGGCATCCTGGTCGGCTGGTGGTATCTGCTGAAGCTGCTCGCACAGCCGGGCGCGCCGATGGCGCGGCGCCATGCCGACGACCTCGTCTTCTACGCGACGCTGGGCATCATCCTGGGCGGGCGGATCGGCTATGTGCTGTTCTACGCGCCCGACATGTTCCTGCATCCGCTGCGCATCTTCCGCCTGTGGGACGGGGGGATGAGCTTCCACGGCGGCGTCATCGGCACCTCGATCGGGCTGATCCTGTTCGCCCGCAAGCACCGGCTCGACTGGCTGCGGGTGCATGACTACATCGCCTGCGTGGTGCCGTTCGGCCTGTTCTTCGGCCGGCTCGCCAATTTCGTGAACGGCGAATTGTGGGGCAAGCCCGCCGACGTGCCATGGGCGATCGTGTTCGAACGCACCGTGCCGTTCGACGTGCCGGAGCCGGCGCGTCACCCCAGCCAGCTGTACGAGGCGGGACTCGAGGGGATCGTCCTGTTCGCGATCCTGTGGTTCGCCTTTTGGCGGACCAGGACGCGCTACCAGCCGGGCCGGCTCGTCGGGCTGTTCGTCCTGGGCTATGGCGTCGCGCGGTTCATCGTCGAATTCTTCCGCGAACCCGATGCGCAGTTCCGCGGCACCTTCATCGAGGCGACCGGCATCCACATGGGCCAGTGGCTGTGCGTGCCGATGATCGCGGGCGGCCTGTACCTGATCCTCACCGCCCCCGGCCGCCGCACGCGGGTGGAGCCGATCGCGGGATCGCAGAGCGTCGCGTAGCGATCCCCGTCTGCGCGGGCGCGCCGCTTACCCCCTTGCGCGCCCCCCGCCCCGCCGTCATTCCGGCAGGGTGACCGAAGCCTCCCTTCCCGACCGTCTCGCCCGCGCCATCACGCTCGCCGGGCCGATGCCGGTGTCGCAGTTCATGGCCGCCGCCAATGCGCATTATTATGCGACGCGCGACCCGTTGGGCGCCGCCGGCGACTTCACCACCGCGCCGGAAATCAGCCAGATGTTCGGCGAACTGGTCGGCCTGTGGTGCGCGGACCTGTGGGACCGCGCCGGGCGGCCCGCCGTCGCCTGGGTCGAGCTGGGGCCGGGCCGCGGGACGCTCGCCGCCGATGCCTTGCGCGCGATGGCCAAGGCGGGGCTGACGCCGCCGGTCCATTTCGTCGAGACCAGCCCGCTGCTGCGCGCCGCGCAGGCGGAGCGCGTGCCCGATGCGACCTGGCACGACACGGTCGACACGCTGCCCGCCGACACCGCGCTGATCGTCGTCGCCAACGAATTCTTCGACGCGCTGCCGATCCGCCAGCTGATCCGCCGCGGCGCGGGTGACGGCGGGGGCGGCTGGCACGAACGGCTCGTCGCCTGTCAGGACACATTGTTCCTGCCGATCGCGGGCAAGCCGGTGCCGGTCGAACTGCTGCCCGAACCGCTCCGCGACGCGCCCGCCGGATCGGTGCTCGAGATTTCGCCCGCGAGCGTCGGCGTGATGGCGTCGCTCGCCCGGCGGATCGCCGCGCAGGGCGGTGCTTTGCTCGCGGTCGATTATGGCTACGAGGGCCCCGCGCTTGCCGAGACGTTGCAGGCGGTACGCAGCCATGCCTTCGCGAATCCGTTCGAGGCGCCGGGCGACACCGACCTGTCCGCGCACGTCGATTTCACCACGCTCGCCGCCGCGGCGCAGGCCGCGGGCGTGGTCGCCTGGGGGCCGGTGACGCAACGCGACCTGCTCGGCCAGCTGGGCATCGACGGCCGCGCCAGCGCGCTCGCCCGCCACGCGCCCGACCGGGCGACGGCGATCCTCGCCGACCGGTCGCGGCTGATGGAGGACATGGGAACGCTGTTCAAGGCGCTCGCCGTCACGCATCGCGACTGGCCCGTCCCGGCGGCGTTCGGCGCATGACCGCGACGCTACGCACCCCGACGGTCGCCGATGCGGAGACGATCGCCGCGCTGATGGCGACGTGTTTCACCGCGACCTTCGGCCATCTCTACGCCCCCGCCGACCTCGCCGCCTTCCTCGACGGGCTGACGCTGGAACGCTGGCGGGCGGAGCTCGCCGACCCCGCCTTCGCCTTCCTGCTGGCGGAGGAGGGGGACGTCGCGGTCGGTTTCGCGAAGCTGGGACCGCATGCGCTGCCGGTCGAGCCCGCCGGGCCGATGATCGAACTCCGCCAATTGTACCTCGTCGCCGGCCAGCAGGGCAGCGGCCTTGCCGCGCGGATGATGGACCGGGTGATCGCCATCGCCCGCGAACGGGGCGCGGCGGAGCTGTTCCTTTCGGTCTATGTCGACAACGTTCGCGCGCGCCGCTTCTACGAACGCTACGGGTTCGAGGAGATCGGGCTCTACACCTTCATGGTCGGCAACCATGCCGACGAGGATCATCTGATGCGGCTCACCCTGTGACGATGGATAACATGACGAGGGATGACACGACGGTAGAGGTCATCCGGGCGCGCCACCTGTCGGGGGTGGCGCATGGCTTCCTCGGCCGGCGCGGCGGCCTGTCGGTCGGGGCGACCGCGGGGCTCAACGTCGGGCTGGGATCCCTGGACGATCCCGCCGCCGTCGCCGGAAACCGCCGCCTCGCCGCCGCCACGGTGGCGCCGGGCGCGACGCTGACGACTTTGTATCAGGTTCATTCCGCCGACGTGGTGACGGTCGCGGCGCCCTGGGCCGAAGCCGACCGGCCGCAGGCGGATGCGATGGTCACCGATCGCCCCGGCGTGCTGCTCGGCATTCTCACCGCCGATTGCGCGCCGGTACTGTTCGCCGACCGCGAGGCCGGCGTCGTCGGCGCGGCGCATGCCGGGTGGAAGGGCGCGATCGGCGGCGTCACCGACGCGACGATCGCGGCGATGATCGCGCTCGGCGCGCGCCGCGAGCGCATCGTCGCCGCAATCGGTCCGTGCATCGCCCGCACCTCCTACGAGGTCGACGACGGCTTCCTGCGTACCTTCGCCGCCGCCGATCCGGCGAACGAGCGCTTCTTCGCGCCCGCGCGCGTCGGCCATCACCAGTTCGACCTCGAAGCCTATGTCGCCCATCGCCTCGCCGCCGCCGGCCTGACCCGGATCGAGGCGCTCGGCCTCGACACCTATGCCCATGAGGACCGCTTCTTCAGCTTCCGCCGCGCCACGCACCGGGCGGAGGCGGATTATGGCCGCCAGATCAGCCTGATCGCCGCCGGTTAGCACCCGTTGGACGACGGCGGCGGCAAACCCCTGATCGGCTTCGGAAAACGGCTGTCCCCTGTCCTACGCTGCCCGCCGGCTCTATCGGGTGACGACCGTGACGGGGCGGCGGATCGGTACAGGAATGGAAACGATAGGGCCGGATCGTTTTCGTCAAGGTGTTCATGTTGTCCATGTCGGCGACCGTTTCACCCGCTCCGCCCGCCGCATGGATCGTTTCATTCGATACGATCCAGGTCTATGCTCCTGTCATAAGGAGAGTTGCATGCCCGACGAAGCAGAGATGACCGGCGTAGCCAGCGGCACCCCCGCCCCCCAGGTGGAGCGGATCGGCGATCGCAAGCTGAAGCCCAGCACGATGATGATGGGCCATGGCTTCGACCCGGCGCTGTCCGAAGGCGCGTTGAAGCCGCCGATCTTCCTCACCTCGACCTTCGTCTTCCCCAATGCCGCCGCGGGCAAGCGCCATTTCGAGGGCGTCACCGGCAAGCGGCCGGGCGGCGCCGACGGCCTCGTCTATTCGCGCTTCAACGGCCCCAACCAGGAAATCCTCGAGGACCGGCTCGGCATTTGGGAAGAGGCGGAGGACGCGCTCGCCTTCTCCAGCGGCATGTCCGCGATCGCGACGCTGTTCCTGGCGATGACCAAGCCCGGTGACACAATCGTCCATTCCGGCCCGCTCTATGCGGCGACCGAGACGCTGATCGGCCGCATCCTCGGCAAGTTCGGGGTCAAGTGGCTCGATTTCCCCGCCGGCGCGACCCGCGCGGAGATCGACGCGGTACTGACCGAGGCGAAGACCGGCCATGTCGCGCTGATCTACCTCGAAAGCCCCGCCAACCCGACCAACGCGCTGGTCGATATCGAGGCGGTCGCCGCCAGCCGCGACGCGATCTTCGCCGATGCCGCCGAAAAGCCGCCGATCGCGATCGACAACACCTTCCTCGGGCCGCTGTGGCAACAGCCGCTGCGCCACGGTGCCGACATCGTCGTCTATTCGCTCACCAAATATGCCGGCGGCCACAGCGATCTGGTCGCGGGTGGCGTGCTGGGGACGAAGGCGCACATCAACACGATCCGATCGATGCGCAACACGATCGGCACGATCTGCGATCCGCACACCGCATGGATGCTGCTCCGCAGCCTCGAGACGCTGGAACTGCGGATGAGCCGCGCCGGCGAGAATGCGGTCAAGGTCTGCAACTTCCTGCGCCATCACCCCAAGGTCGAACGCGTCGGCTATCTGGGTTTCCTGCCCGACACACCCGGCATGGAGCGGCAGGCGGACATCTACGCCCGTCATTGCACCGGTGCCGGCTCGACCTTCTCGCTGATCGTCAAGGGCGGCGAGGCGGAGGCGTTCCGCTTCCTCGACGCCTTGCGCATCGCCAAGCTGGCGGTGTCGCTGGGCGGCACCGAGACGCTCGCCAGCCACCCGGCGGCGATGACGCATCTGTCGGTGCCCGAGGAGCGCAAGGCAGCGCTCGGCATCACCGACAATCTGGTCCGCATCTCGATCGGCGTTGAGGACGCCGACGACCTGATCGCCGACTTCGACCAGGCGCTCAACGCGATCTGACCCATGCCCCTCCCCTCCCGTTCGAGGGAGGGGAGCCGGCCGCCATCGCGCCCTTGCCCCCATGCGGCAATGCCGCGATGATGCGGCATGTCCGATCTTTCGACCTTCATCGCCGGCCTGCCCAAGGCGGAACTGCACCTGCATATCGAGGGGAGCCTTGAACCCGAACTGATGTTCGCGCTGGCCGAACGCAACGGCGTCGCCATCCCCTTCGCCAGCGTCGAGGAGGTCCGCGCCGCCTATGCGTTCAACAACCTGCAGGACTTCCTCGACATCTATTACCAGGGCGCCAACGTCCTGCTGACGCGGGAGGATTTCCGCGATCTCGCCGTCGCCTACTTTGATCGCGCCGCCGCCGACGGGGTGCGGCACGCCGAGATCATGTTCGATCCGCAGACGCACACCGCACGCGGAATCGCGTTCGAGACCGTCATCACCGGCCTGCTCGACGGGATCGCCGATGCCGGGGCGCGCCACGGGATGAGCGTGCGGCTGATCCTCAGCTTCCTGCGCCACCTCGACGAGGCGGACGCCTTCGCGACGTTCGAAGCGGCGCAACCGTGGCTCGCGCATATCACCGCGGTCGGCCTCGATTCGTCCGAACTCGGCCATCCGCCGGAGAAATTCGCCCGCGTCTTCGCCGCCGCGCGCGCCGCCGGGCTGCGGCTGGTCTCGCATGCCGGCGAGGAGGGGCCGCCCGAATATGTCCATCAGGCGCTCGACCTGCTCGGCATCGACCGGCTCGACCATGGCAACCGCAGTCTGGAGGATCCGGTGCTTACCGCCCGGCTGGCGCGCACCGGCATGACGCTGACCGTCTGCCCGCTGTCCAATCTCAAGCTCTGCGTGGTTGATGCCATGACCGACCATCCGATCGACCGCATGCTGCGCGAAGGGCTGCGCGCGACGATCAATTCCGACGATCCCGCCTATTTCGGCGGCTATGTCGCGGACAATTACCGCGCCGCCGCCGAGGCGCGCGGGCTGGACCGCGACGATCTCGCGCTGCTGGCGCGCAACAGCTTCCTCGGGTCGTTCCTGCCCGACGATGCGGTGGCGGCGCATCTCGCCGCGCTCGATGCCTATGTGGAAGCGCAGTGATGCCGGTGTTCACCCCGATCAGCCACGACGATTTCGTCGCCGACGTCCATGCGCTCGCCGTGGGCATCGCGGCCAGCGGCTGGACGCCCGATTTCATCATCGGCATCGGCCGCGGCGGTCTCGCCCCCGCGGTCTACCTCAGCCATGCGACCGGGCTGCCGATGCTGTCGGTCGATTATTCGAGCAAGGTCGACGATTTCGCCGAAGCGCCGCTGTTCCGCCTCGCCGGGCGGACGCGCGCCGGCGAGAAGCTGCTGTTCGTCGACGACATCAACGATTCCGGCCGCACGATCAAACATATCCGCAGCGTCCTCGCCGCGGCGGGGGCGACGGCGGCGGTGATGCGCTTCGCGACGCTGATCGACAACGTCAGCTCCGCCGAGCGCGTCGACTATCACGCGCGGACGATCGACCGCCGCACCACCAAGGACTGGTTCGTCTTTCCGTGGGAAGCGGTCGCACCGGCCGCGGCGATCGCGGAGGACGCCGCCGAGGTGCCGGACCGGATCGCCTGACAGCTGTTGCTGCGGCGGCGCCCCGGTCCCGACCCGGCCGGTCAGCCGTCGCTGGCGCGCTCGATGTCGGCGCCGACCGCGGACAGTTTCTCTTCCAGCCGCTCATAGCCGCGGTCGAGGTGATAGACGCGCGCGACCGCGGTTTCGCCCTCCGCCGCCAGTCCCGCTAGGATCAGGCTCATCGAGGCGCGCAGGTCGGTCGCCATCACCGGCGCGCCGACCAGCCGGTCGACGCCCTTGACGAGGGCGGTGCGGCCGTGGACCTGGATGTCCGCGCCCATCCGCGCCAGTTCCGGCACATGCATGTAGCGGTTCTCGAAGATCGTCTCGGTCAGCACGCTGGTGCCGGTCGCCATGCACAGCATCGCCATGAACTGCGCCTGCATGTCGGTGGCGAAGCCGGGATAGGGCGAGGTCGAGATATCGACCGGCCCCAGCGGCCCGTTCGCCTCTACCTTGACGCCGTCCTTCGTCGTCTCGACGGTGACGCCGGCCGACCGCAGCGCATCGATCGTCGCCTGCATGTCGGCGGCGTTCGCGCCGACCAGCTCCAGCGCGCCGCCGGTGATCGCCGCCGCGCAGGCATAGCTGCCCGCCTCGATCCGGTCGGGCATCACCGCATAGGTGGCGCCGTGCAGGCGATCGACGCCCTCGATCTCCAGCGTGTCGGTGCCGATCCCCGCGATGCGCGCGCCCATCGCGACGAGGCAGTTGCACAGGTCGACGATCTCCGGCTCGCGCGCCGCATTCTCGATCACGCTGCCGCCGCGGGCGAGCACCGCCGCCATCACGACATTCTCGGTCGCGCCGACCGACACCACCGGGAAGCGATAGCGCCCGCCCGACAGCCGTCCGCCGGGCGCGACCGCCTTGACGTAGCCCGCCGCCATTTCCAGCTCCGCGCCGATCGCCTCGAGCGCCTTCAGGTGCAGGTCGATCGGGCGGTTGCCGATCGCGCAGCCACCGGGCAGCGACACCGTCGCCTCGCCCGCGCGCGCCAGCACCGGGCCGAGCACCAGGATCGAGGCGCGCATCTTGCGTACGATATCGTACGGAGCCTCGGTCGAGGTCAGCTTGCCCGCGCGGATCGTCATCACCCGGCCGAAATCCTCGGGCCGCGTGCCCTCGATCGCGGTCGAGGCGCCGAGCTGGTTGAGCAGGTGGCCGAAGCCGTCGACATCGGCCAGACGCGGCAGATTCCGTAGCGTCAGCGGCTCGTCGGTGAGCAAGGCGCAGGGCATCAGCGTCAGTGCGGCGTTCTTGGCGCCGGAGATCGGCAGGCGGCCCGACAGGCGGTTGCCGCCACGGATGATGATACGGTCCATCAGACGCGTCTAACGCGCTGGGGCAACGGTGCAAGGCGACAATCGAACGAGCGCGATTGATCGATTTTAATGCAGTCGTTTCGGGTGTTTGCTTACTCGCCCTCGACAAGTTTTGGGGAATGCGACCGCGTGGCCAGTTATCTCGCCGAACGTCTCGGCGAATTGATCGACCTCTCGGCGAACGAGCAGGCGGCGTTGGAGGGGCTGGAACAGCGCGAGCGGACATTGCGCCGCGGTGCCGTCCTCCTGCGTGAACACGACAAATTGACCGAATTGTACGTGCTGAAACGCGGCACGATGATGAGCTACGTCATCCTCCCCGACGGCAGCCGGCAGATCCTGCGCTTCCTGTTCCGTGGCGACCTGATCGCGATGGCCGGGCTGGTCTATCGCAGCTCGCCCGAAACGGTGATCGCGCTGACCGAATGCGCGGTGGCCCTGGTCGACCGCATGGCGGTGGCGGAGCTCGTCGTCGGGCATCCCCGCCTGTCCGCGCTGCTGGTCGCCGCGGGCCAGATCGAGCGGGTCGCGCTGACCGACCGGCTCGCGGGATTGGGCCGCACCTCCGCCAAGGCGCGCGTCGCCGCACTGCTGATTGAGATCCGCAACCGGCTGCGGGTGCTGGACCCGACGATCGGCGCCGCCTTCACGCTGGGATTGACGCAGGAGGAGATCGGCGATGCCACCGGGCTGACCGCCGTGCACGTCAACCGCATGTTGCGGCAACTCGAACAGGACGGGCTGATCGCGCGCAACGGCGGGCGCTTCACGATGCTCGACGAGGCGGGACTGGCGCGGACCGCACATCATGTCGATCGCCGTGCGGGGCTCGACCTCGGCTGGCTGCCCGACCCGCGCTAGGCGGGACCGGCCGAACCGTTCAGGCCTTTTCCAGCGTGCATTGCAGCGGATGCTGGTTCTGGCGCGCGAAGTCGATGACCTGCCCGACCTTGGTTTCGGCGACCTCGTAGGAAAAGACGCCGCATACCCCGACGCCCTTCTGGTGGACGTGCAGCATCACCCGCGTCGCTTCCTCCATGTTCATGCGGAAGAAGCGCTGGAGGCATAAAACGACGAATTCCATCGGCGTATAGTCGTCGTTGAGCATTAACACCCGATACGGCGTCGGCTGCTTGGTCTTCGAGCGCGTCTTGGTGGCGAGGCCGGTACCGGTTCCCTCGTCCGTCCCATCGTCGCGGCGTTCGGCCATGGTGATCGGTTCAGCTGTCATGTGGATCGCCAAAATATGGCATGCGGGGCGGCGGGGGCAAGGGGGACGAGGCGCCGATGACACGAAAAGGGCGACCACATCGCGGCGGCCGCCCCCATCGTCCGGTCGATGCGTCGAAATTACGCCGCGATCTTCAGCTTCTCGGCGGCGAGCGCCGCGCGGTTCGACAGCGGCTGCACCACTTCGCCGGCGAGCTTCAGCATCGCTTCGGTGTTGCGCGAGGTCTGTTGGACCATCGCGTCGAACGCCGCGCGAACATAGTCCGACTGCAGCTTCATCAGCTCGGTCGGCGACTTGACGCTGCTCATCGTCTTGGCGGCGGTGGTCGCCTCCTCGAACGACTTCTTGGCGAAAGCAGCGGCTTCCTGGCCGATCGCCTCGATGCCGCGGGCGGCGATCTTCGACGATTCGACCAGCGCCTCGATGTTGCCCTTGCCGAACTCATTGGCCTCTTCGAATAGCTTCTGGCTCTTCTCGACCGCACCCTTGGCGCGCTCGGTCGCGTCGTTGAACACGGTCTGGGTCTTGGCGGTGACGTTCTCGATCGTTTCCATGATGACTTCCTTCGCTGCGGGTGGGGTAACGGGTGCGGGTGCCTCTACGGGCGGAGCCGCGATCACGGGCGTGGGCAGCGTCGCCACCGGCACCGGCGCGGGCGCTGGCGATACGGGGACGGGCTGTTTCACGGGGGCCGGCTTGCTGCCGGTCGGCTTGGATGACGGGGGAGTGGGGTCCGGACGCCGGGGCGCCTGACGCTGCGGCCTGGCGGCGCCATCTCGACGCGCGCGCGCGTTCTTCACCGGCGGCTTGGGGACATTATCGTCCAATGATCCTACTCCCGCAATTATGCTGCAACGCAGCAATAGACGGAGCAACGTTAGGGATCAAGCCACATTGTGCAGTGCAACATAATGTAATCAGCGGGCACGGACATAGTCGCCTGGCGCCTCTCCCAATGCGGGCAGCGCGCCTTCGCCGGGAAGACGCGCGCCCTCGGCCGCCACCTCGTCGCCACCGCGATCCCGCAGCCAGACGATCCAGTCGGGCCACCAGCTGCCCCGGGTCTCGGTCGCGCCTGCGACGAAGTCGGCGAGGCTCTGCGCACCCGATTCGTTGGTCCAGTATTGATATTTGCCCGCGGCGGGCGGGTTGACGACGCCGGCGATATGGCCCGACCCGGCGAGCACGAAACGGAGCGGCCCCCGGAACAGATGCGTGATCTTCCAGACGCTGTCCGCCGGCGCGATATGATCCTCGCGCCCCGCCTGGACATACGCCGGCGTCGTGACGCGGGTCAGGTCCAGCGCCTCGCCCGCGACCGACATCGCACCCGGCTGGACCAGCAGATTGTCGCGATACAGCTCGGTCAGGTACGATAGATGCCATTTCGACGGCAGGTTGGTGGTATCGCCGTTCCAGTGGAGCAGGTCGAACGGGGTATAGTCCGACCCCAGCAGATAATTGTTGGTGACGTAGTTCCAGATCAGGTCGCGGCCGCGCAGCAGGTTGAACGTCGCCGCCATGTACCGCCCGTCGAGGAAGCCCTGCGGCGACAGCGTGCCGATCAGCGCCAGTTGTTCCTCGGTGACGAAATTCTGCAATTCGCCGGCCTGCGCGAAATCGACCTGCGCGGTGAAGAAAGTGGCGCTGGCGACTTTGTCCGCCTCGTCGCGCGCGGCGAGCAGCGCCAGCGTCGCCGCCAGCGTCGTGCCGGCGACGCAATAGCCGATCGTGTGGACCGACGGCACGTCTAGCAACGTGCGGATCGTATCGACCGCCTCGACCTGCGCGGCGACGTAATCGTCCCAGATCACGTCCTTCATCGACGCATCCGCAGACTTCCACGACACCATGAACACGGTGATGCCCTGCTCTACCGCCCAGCGGATGAAGCTCTTCTCCGGCGTCAGATCGAGGATGTAGAAGCGGTTGATCCAGGGCGGGAAGATCACCAGCGGCGTCGCCAGCACCCGTTCGGTCGTCGGCGTGTACTGGATCAGTTCGTACAAAGCTGTGCGCTTGACCACCTTGCCCGGGGTCATCGCCAGATTGCGCCCGACCTCGAACGCGCCCTCGCTGGTATGGGTCAGCTGCCCCTTGCCGATGTCGGCGAGCATGTTGCGCAGGCCGTCGAGCAGGTTCTGCCCCCTGGTCTCGATCGTCTTCTCGACCACCTCCGGATTGGTCATCGGAAAGTTCGACGGGCTCATCGCATCGACCAGCCCGCGCGCGGCGAAGCGCAATTGCTCCTTCTGCTTCTCGGGCACGCCGTCGAGCGCATCGACGCCGCGCAGCATATGATCGGCGATCAGATTGTAGCTGCGGCGGATCCAGTCGAAATACGGGTCGTCGCGCCACGCCGCCGCTTTGAACCGCTTGTCGCGGGCGTCCCCCTCGGACTGCGGCGGCGGCGGCACCGCCGCGGCGGGATCGACGAAGCGCTGCCAGAGGGCGAGATTGTCCTTCCAGTAATCCTGCGTCTGGCGGAGCAGCGCGGGGCTGGCGAAGGGCGGGGCCGAATCGGGCGCCTGCCCCGCCTGCATCAGGCCGAGCCCCTGCTCCATCATCATCTGCTGGGCCCGGCCCATCACCCAGGTCCAGTGCTGCAGGTCGGCGAGATCGGGCACGCCGGTCGCGGTGCGGGCGGTCTGGTCGTCGTCTGGATCGGCCATGGCATCCTCTTCCTGCCCGCTACCGTAGCGGCGACGAGGGCCCGTGGGAACCGAATTAGCACAGACGGTGCGCGGCACGGCGCCGGTCCGGCGGTTTGAAGTGGTGAAAGGGGCGTGGCGGGCGTAGGGTGCGCGGGTCCATTACAAGGTGACCCATGTCCGACGACTTCTACCGCATCAAGCGCCTGCCGCCCTATGTCATCGCCGAAGTGAACGGCATGCGGGCCGCGGCGCGTGCGGCGGGCGAGGACATCATCGACCTCGGCATGGGCAATCCCGATCTGCCACCGCCTGCACATGTCCTCGACAAGCTGATTGAGGTGACGCGCAAGCCCGACGCACACGGCTATTCGCAGTCGAAGGGCATTCCCGGCCTCCGCCGCGCGCAGGCGAACTATTATGGCCGCCGCTTCGGCGTCGATCTCGATCCCGAGACCGAAGTCGTGGTGACGATGGGGTCGAAGGAGGGGCTGGCCAGCCTCGCCACCGCGATCACCGCGCCGGGCGACGTCGTGCTCGCGCCCAACCCCTCCTACCCGATCCACACCTTCGGCTTCATCATCGCAGGCGCGACGATCCGCGCGGTGCCGACGACCCCGGACGAGGCCTATTTCGAGAGCCTCGAGCGCGCGATGGCGTTCACCGTGCCGCGCCCGTCGGTGCTGGTGGTCAACTATCCGTCCAACCCGACTGCGGAGGCGGTCGACCTCGCCTTCTACGAGCGGCTGGTGGCGTGGGCGAAGGAGAACAAGGTCTGGATCATCTCGGACCTCGCCTATTCCGAGCTCTATTATGACGGCAATCCGACGCCCTCGATTCTGCAGGTGAAGGGCGCGAAGGACGTCGCAATCGAGTTCACCTCGCTCAGCAAGACGTACAGCATGGCCGGCTGGCGGATCGGCTTCGCGGTCGGCAACAAGACGCTGATCGCGGCGATGACGCGGGTGAAGTCGTATCTCGATTACGGCGCCTTCACCCCGATCCAGGCGGCCGCCTGCGCCGCGCTGAACGGCCCGCAGGACATCGTCGAGACCAACCGCCAATTGTACCACAAGCGCCGCGACGTGCTGGTCGAGAGCTTCGCGCGCGCCGGCTGGGACATCCCCTCCCCGCGCGCGAGCATGTTCGCCTGGGCGCCGCTGCCGCCCGCGGTCGTGCATCTCGGCAGCCTCGAATTCTCCAAGCAATTGCTGACCCACGCCCAGGTCGCGGTCGCGCCGGGCGTCGGCTATGGCGAGAATGGCGAAGGCTTCGTCCGCATCGCGCTGGTCGAGAATGAGCAACGGCTGCGGCAGGCAGCGCGCAACGTGAAGCGCTACCTCCAGACGATGGGCGTCAACACGCCCGGCCAGTCGCAAAAGGCAGGCTGATGCGCCTCGTCCACCTCGCCCGCGCGCGCGCCGTGTCATGCGCCCGCGCGGCAACGCCCGCATGACCCGGCAGGACACGCGGGAGGGCTTCGCCTTCTCGACGCGCTTCCGCGTCCGCTACGCCGAGATCGACGGGCAGAAGGTCGTCTTCAACTCGCGCTATCTCGAATATGCCGACGTTGCGGCGACCGAGTTCTGGGAATGGACGGGGATCGAGGCGGCGCTGGGCGACGTCTGGCGGCACACCGAATTCCACGTCCGCAAGGCGGAGGTCGACTATCTCAGGCCCTTCGTCTGGGGCGATACCGTCGCCGCGCACGTGCGCATCGCGCGGATCGGCAGGTCAAGCCTGACGATAGCGATGGATCTGGCGCATGGCGACACCGGGGTGGTGCATGCGCGGATAGTGATGGTAATGGTAAACGTCCACCTGCCGACCGGCCGTCCGGTGCCGATCGGCGGCGACGTGCGGGCTTTTCTGGAAACGCTGTAGCGCGCGCCGACGGGCGTCAGTCGCCGACGCCGACGTCCTCGGGCAGCGCCCAAATCAGGTCGCCCTTCCCCAGCACGCGGCCGTCGTGCGCCTGCACCGCGACCGGCGCGATCGGCCGGCGGTCGCGCGTGTCGACCAGGATCGGAAACGCCGGCACGCCCAGTTCCCAGCGCTCGCCCCATTGCCGCAGCGCGATCATCGTCGGCAGCAGGGCATGGCCCTTCTCCGTCAGCGTATAGCGAATCTTGCGGCGGTCGTCGGGCATCGGCTGGCGTTGCAGGATGCCATGGTCGACCAGCCGCGCCAGCCGGTTGGCGAGGATGTTGCGCGCGATGCCGAGTTCGGCCTGATATTCCTCGAAATGATGCAGGCCGTTGAACGAGGCGCGCAGGATCAGGAACGCCCAGCGCTCACCCATCGCCTCCAGCGCCGCCGGCAGGCTGCATTCGCGTAACGTTTCCCGCAATTTGGGCGTATCCGCCGGTTTCGCCATCATGATCCTCTTGAATACGCGATCGTACCGCAAAACCGTCGCCGGGCGGAATGGTTTGTCGATTTTCAGTTGCAACCTGCAACCTATAGCGGTAGGCGGCCTCATCGCAATCACAAAAAGGTTCGGGAGGACCGCCGCCATGAAGATGATCGCCACGCTTGCCCCGGTCGCTGCCGTCCTCGTCGCCACGCTGGCCGGCGCCCCCGCCGCCGCCGCGCCGACCGACGTCTATGCCGCCGTTCCCGCCGCTCCCTCGACCAAGTCGAGCTTCATCACACGCTCGACCGCATGGCGGCTACAGAACGGCACCTTCGTCGCCGGCCAGGCGCCCGAGCGCCCCGCCGTCCTGTGCGAACTCGTCGTGCGTCAGGTCGGCGCGCTGACCAGCTTCTCGGTCGGCGGCAAGGCCTATGACGCCGAGCAGCTCGCCAAGTGCAACGCCAGGGCGAAGAAGGCCTGACGCGACCGTCCGCTTCGGCCCGAAACGAACGTATACCCCTGACCGCGGACGAGGAATCGTCCGCGGGAACGCAACAATATGTTGCAAAGCGGTACGACCGTCCCCCATGTGGGCGCTGTGCTACGGCAATATGAACTGGTCGACCGCGTGCTCGACTACGATCCGGACGCCGACGAGGCGCTGCTCAACCGCGCCTATGTCTTTTCGATGCAGGCGCATGGCAGCCAGAAGCGCGCCAGCGGCGATCCCTATTTCAGCCACCCGATCGAGGTCGCGGGCATCCTCACCGACCTGAGGCTGGACGACGAGACGATCGCCACCGCGATCCTGCACGACACGATCGAGGATACGGTCGCGACGCCGGAAGAGATCACGCGGCTGTTCGGCACCAACGTCGCGCGACTGGTCGACGGCGTCACCAAACTGTCCAAGATCGAGGCGCAAAGCGAGAATGAGCGCGCCGCCGAGAATCTGCGCAAGTTCCTGCTCGCCATGTCGGACGACATCCGCGTGCTGCTGGTCAAGCTCGCCGACCGGCTCCACAACATGCGCACGCTCCATCACATCCCCAAGCCCGAGAAGCGGCGGCGGATCGCGAAGGAGACGATGGATATCTACGCCCCGCTCGCCGAGCGGATCGGCATGTACGAGTTCATGAAGGAGATGCAGACGCTCGCCTTCGAACAGCTCGAACCCGAGGCGTATGAATCGATCAGCAAGCGACTGGAACTGCTCAAGACCGGCGGTGGCGACCGGATCGCGCGGATCGGATCGGGGCTGACGCTGCTGCTCGGCCGCGCCGGGATCGAGGCCGAGGTCCATGGCCGCGAGAAGCACCCCTATTCGATCTGGCGCAAGATGAGCGAGCGCCACATCAGCTTCGAACAGCTCAGCGACATCATGGCGTTCCGCGCGATCGTGCCGACGATCGAGGATTGCTACCGGACGCTGGGCGTCATCCACCGCCGCTGGCCGATGGTGCCGGGGCGGTTCAAGGATTATATCTCGACGCCGAAGCGCAACGGCTACCGGTCGCTCCACACCAGCGTCATCCACGCCGACAATGCGCGGATCGAGATCCAGATCCGTACTCCCGACATGCATGCCGAGGCCGAATTCGGGCTGGCGGCGCACTGGGCGTACAAGGAAAAGAAGGTCCGCGCCGACAGCCAGCACAGCTGGATCGCCGACCTAGTCGAGATCCTCGAAACCGCGGGCAGCCCCGAGGAGCTGCTGGAACACACGCGGATGGCGATGTACCAGGATCGCATCTTCGCCTTCACGCCGAAGGGCGAGCTGATCCAGCTGCCCAAGGGCGCGACCCCGATCGACTTCGCCTATGCGGTCCACACCGACCTCGGCGACCAGGCGGTCGGCGCCAAGATCAACGGCCGCGTCGTGCCGCTGTCGACCGTCATCGAGAATGGCGACCAGGTGCAGGTGCTGCGGTCCAAGGGACAGGTTCCGCAGCCCGGCTGGCTCAACTTCGCGATCACCGGCAAGGCGCTGGCGGGCATCCGCCGCCACCTGCGTCACAAGGAGCGCGACGAGCTGATCGCGCTCGGCCGCAAGCTGTACGACGATATCGTCCAGCGGCTGCCCGCGACGATCGGCGGCGATGCGCTCGACCATGCGCTGCAACGGCTCAAACTGTCCGACGAGGCCGCGCTGATGGCGGCGATCGCGCGGCGCAGCATTTCCGACGCGGCGGTGATGGAGGCGCTGATGCCGGGATCGGCGGGGGCGGACGTCGGGCTGCTGGCGCCGCAATCCACCGCCATCTCGATCAAGGGGCTGACCCCGGGCGTCGCCTTCGACCTCGCCGAATGCTGCCACCCGGTGCCGGGCGACCGGATCGTCGGCCTGCGCCGCCCCGATGCGGGGATCGAGGTGCATGCGATCGACTGTTCGGTGCTCGCCGAACTGGCGGAGCGCGGCGCCAACGAAACCGACTGGGTCGACGTCGACTGGGGCGACAAGAGCGACGGCGCGGTCGCCCGCATCGCGGTGCAGGTGAAGAACGAACCCGGCGCGCTCGGCATCGTCTCGACGATCATCGGCGCCCATCGCGCCAACATCATCGCGCTACGGCTCGATACGCGCGATTCGATGTTCCACACCAACGTCATCGACGTCGAGGTCCACGACATCCACCAGCTGATGCGCCTCATCGCCGCCCTGCGCGCCGCGGACGCGGTCAATGCGGTGGACCGGGTCTAGCGACGCGGTTTGGCGGTACTGATGGGGCGCCCGTAACAGGGGGTCAGCGATCCACGCCCGTCATCCTGCCAAACGCCGGACCCCATCCCCGTCAGCCCCGCGAACGTCGGGAGCCATGAGCAAGGTAACAACACCCCATCCCCGGCCGGGGGTCGTGGATGGAGTGACAGCACCCACTCTCGTCCTCCCCGCGCGGGCGGGGATCCAGACTGGCGAACCTCGCGGCTCGATCGACAACGTCAGCGCCTATGGATCCCCGCCTCCGCGGGATGACGATCAGGGATGATGGTCGCGCAGAGGCGCGGAGGACGCGGAGGGGATGCGTTGCGGCCCGCTCCTGCACACGGCCGACGGGAGCGTGACGGGGCGCCCCCCCCCCACTCCCGTCATCCCGGCGAACGCCGGGAGCCATGAGTAAGGTAACAACAGCCCATCCCCGACGGGGAGTCATGGGTGGGGTGACACCACCCTACCCCGTCATCCCCGCGCAGGCGGGGATCCAGACTGGCGAACCTCGCGGCTCGATCGTCAACGTCAGCGCCTATGGATCCCCGCCTCCGCGGGGATGACGATCAAGGATGATGGTCGCGCAGAGGCGCGGAGGACGCGGAGGGGGTGCGTTGCGGCTCGCCCCTGCATGCGGCCAACAGACGCGTCACGGGGCGCCCCCCCCCTCCCGTCATCCCGGCGAACGCCGGGAGCCTTGAGTAAGGCAACAACAACCCCATCCCCGGCCGGGAGTTGTGGATTGAGTGACAGCACCCTACCCTCGTCATCCTCGCGCAGGCGGGGATCCAGACTGGCGAACCTCGCGGCTCGATCGTCAACGTCAGCGTCTATGGATCCCCGCCTCCGCGGGGATGACGATCGAGGATGATGGTCGCGCAGAGGCGCGGAGGGCGGGGAGGGGATGCGTTGCGGCCCGCTCCTCCACACGGCCAACAGGCACGTGACGGGGCGCGCCCCACCCCCGTCATCCCGGCGAAGGCCGGGGGCCATGAGTAAGGCAACAACACCCCATTCCCGACGGGGAGTCATGGATGGGGTGACAGCACCCCACCCCGTCATCCCCGCGCAGGCGGGGATCCAGACTGGCGAACCTCGCGGCTCGATCGTCAACGTCAGCGCCTATGGATACCCGCCTCTGCGGGGATGACGATCAGGGATGAGGGTCGCGCAGAGGCGCGGAGGACGCGGAGGGGATGCGTTGCGGCCCGCCCCTGCATACGGCCAACAAGCGCGTCACGGGGCGCGCCCCCCCCACTCCCGTCATCAGGGCGAACGTCGGGACCATGGATGGGTGACGGTATGAGGTACGGGGCGAGCGCCACCAGTGGCGTACCGCAACCATGGGTCCCGGCGTTCGCCGGGATGACGGAAAGAACCGGGATGATGGAGAGAACCGGAATGACGGAGAGAACCGGGATGACGGGAACCGGCGAAACCTCTTACGCGAGCAGCCCCAGCCCCAGCCCCCGCAGTTCGCCGCGCAAGGTCGGCTCGTCCACGAAATGCAGCGCGATCAGGCCGACATCCCTCGCGCCGGCGACGTTGGCGGCATTGTCGTCGATGAACACCGTCCGCGCTGCCTCCAGTCCGAACCGGTCGAGCGCGAGGCGGTAGATGGCGAGATCGGGCTTCACCAGCTTTTCGGCGCCCGACACGACGACGTCGCGGAACCGGTCGAACATCGCCGATTCGCGCGCGCGGAACGGCGGCCAGAATTCGTGGCTGAAGTTGGTGATCGCGAACAGCGGCACGTCCGCCGCCTCCAGTTCGTCGACCAGCGCGTGCATGCCCGCGATCGGCGCGCCGATGCTCTCCAGGAACCGGGGTCCCCAGGCGGCGATCAGGTCGGCATGCTGCGGATACAGCGCGACGAGCTCCGCCGAGGTATCGGCGAAGTCGCGTCCGGCATCGTGCTGGAAATGCCATTCGTGCGTGACGACGTCGCGCAGGAACGCATCGAGCGCCCGATCGTCAGCGATCAGGCGCCGGTAGAGGATCCGCGGATCCCAGTCGTACAAGACCCGGCCGACGTCGAAGATCACGGCCGTCGGAACGGCCGCGGACGATCCGACGGCGGCAGGTGTCGCCAAGTGGCTTAGCCCTGGCGCGCCTTGAACCGGCGGTTGGTCTTGTTGATGACGTAGGTACGGCCGCGGCGACGGATCACGCGGTTGTCGCGATGACGGTCCTTGAGCGACTTCAGGCTATTGCGGATCTTCATGATCGATTCGCTTCTTTTCGAAATTGACGGTGTCGGTGAAAGCGCGAGCGCCTAAGACCCGAGGTCGCAATAGTCAAGCAACGCGGGGCGCGTTAGAGCGTTTCCGCAGCGCAACGTATCGCATAAGGTGAACATCCGTCATGACCATCCGTCCGTTCCTGGCCCTCGGCATCGGTGCCGCGGCACTTGCCGGTTGCGCGACCACCGCGCCGCTGCCGCCGACGGAGGTCATCCGCTACCACCTCGGCGAACCGCTCGCGCGCGGCACGGTCGCGGTCGAGCCGCTGTCGGGCGGCGCGCCGGCCAGCCTGGAGTTCAAGACCTATGCCGCCGCGGTGCAGGGCGAATTGCTCAAGGCCGGCTATAGCGTGCCCGCGCAGGGCGCGACGCCCGATTTCGTCGCCACCGTCGGCTTCGCCCGCACCAGCCAGGAAGGGCCGCCGCGCCGGTCGCCGATCAGCATCGGCATCGGCGGCGGCGGGTTCAGCGGCGGACGCAGCGGCGGCGGCGTCGGGCTGGGCGGCGGGGTCGGCTTTCCGATCGGCGGCGGACGGCCGACGCAATTGCTGGTCGCCGAACTGTCGGTGACGATCAAGCGCCGCGCCGACCAGTCGCCGGTCTGGGAAGGCCGCGCGCAGGGCGTCAGCGACATCAAGGGCGCCGACCAGCAGGCGGGCAAGCTCGCCCATGCGCTGTTCACCGGCTTCCCCGGTCAGTCCGGCCGCACCATCACCGTCAGGTAATCGGGACTTTCATGACCATCAGCATCAACGCCGCCTTCGACGGCGGCAACATCCGCGTCGTCGGGATCGAGGGCGACCGGGTCGACCTCGAGATCGTGCAGGATCACGCCTCCGACTTCTTCCAATGGTTCTATTTCCGCGTCGCCGGCGCGCACGGGCGGCGGCTGACCTTCCGCATCCTCAACGCCGGCCAGTCGGCCTATCCGTTCGGCTGGCCCGGCTACAAAACGCGGGCCAGCACCGACCGGCAGACGTGGCGGATGATCGACACGCGCTACGACGGCGGCGTGCTGTCGTTCGATTATGCCATCGAGGGCGAGCTGGCGTGGTTCGCCTATTTCGCGCCCTATACGATGGAGATGCATGCCGACCTGATCGCGCGGATCGCCGCGCGGCCGGGGGTGACGCATCGCGAACTCGGCGTCTCGCTCGACGGGCAGGCGATCGACTATCTCCGCATCGGCAGCGGTCCCAAGCCGGTGTGGCTCTACGCGCGCCAGCATCCGGGCGAATCGATGGCCGAATGGTGGATGGAGGGCGCGCTCGACTGGCTGACCAGCGATGCCGCCGCACCGCTGCTCGCCAAGGCGACGGTGCATGTCGTCCCCAACATGAACCCCGACGGCACGCGGCGCGGGCATCTGCGCACCAATGCGGCGGGGGTGAACCTCAACCGCGAATGGCACGCGCCCTCCGCCATGCGCAGCCCCGAAGTGTTGTGCGTGCGCGATGCGATGGACGAGACCGGCGTCGCCTTCGCGATCGACGTGCATGGCGACGAGGCGATCCCGGCGAACTTCATCGCCGGGTTCGAGGGCATCCCCAACTGGACCGAGGATCACGGCGCGAAATTCTATGCTTTCGGCGAGCGGCTCGCCGCGCATACGCCCGATTTCCAGGTCGAGAAGGGCTATGAGAAATCGAGCGCGGGCAACGCCAACCTGTCGATGTCGACCAACCAGCTCGCGCAGCGGTTCGGCGCAGTATCGGTGACGCTGGAAATGCCGTTCAAGGACCATGATCCCAACCCGGATCCCGCATTCGGCTGGTCGCCGGAGCGCTGCAAGGCATTGGGCGTATCGTGTCTCGAGGTGCTGAGCGGGATGATCGACACGATATGATCGACGTCCGGCGTGACGATCCGCGCGCGCCGGCGGCGGCGGCGCTGATCGCGGAGCATCTGGCCTTTGCTTCGGCGGACAGCGACGCTGCGTTTCGCTTCGCGCTCGGTGCGGAGAAGCTCGCCACGCCCGACACCGCCTTCTTCACCGCCTGGGATGGCGAGGCGCTGGCGGGAATGGGCGCGGTCAAGCGGCTGGACGACGGTCATGCCGAGTTGAAGTCGATGCGAACCGCCGTCGCGCATCGCCGCAAGGGCGTCGCGGCGGCGGTGCTCGCGGCGCTGATCGCCTATGCGCGGCAGCAGGGCATCGCCCGCTTGAGTCTCGAAACCGGCACGGGCGATCGCTTCATCCCCGCCCACACGCTCTATCGCCGCTTCGGCTTCGTGGACTGCGGCGCCTTTGCCGACTATCCCGCCGACAGTACGCAAAACCGCTACATGACCCTGACACTGGAGTCCTGATGCCTCGTCTCGTCCTGATCCGCCACGGCCAGTCCAGCTGGAACCTCGAGAACCGCTTCACCGGCTGGTGGGACGTCGACGTCACCGAAAAGGGTGCGGCGGAGGCGCGGGCCGCGGGCGAGCTGATGGCGGCCAGGGGCCTCGATTTCGACATGACCTTCACCTCGCTGCAGACCCGCGCGATCAAGACGCTCAATCTGGCGCTGGAGGCGATGGGGCGATTGTGGCTGCCGACCGAGAAGGACTGGCGGCTGAACGAGCGGCATTATGGCGGGCTGACCGGGCTCGACAAGGCGGAGACGGCGGCGAAGCATGGCGACGCGCAGGTGCATATCTGGCGCCGCAGCTTCGACATCCCGCCGCCGGTGCTGGAGGCGGGCAGCGCCTACGACCTGTCGCAGGACCGCCGCTATGCCGGCATCGCGATTCCGGCGACGGAGAGCCTCAAGGACACGATCGACCGCGTCCTGCCCTATTACGAGGAACGGATCGCGCCGCTGCTGCGCGAGGGCCAGCGCGTGCTGATCTCCGCGCACGGCAATTCGCTGCGTGCGCTGGTCAAGCATCTGTCGAACATCCCGGACGACCAGATCACCGGGCTGGAGATTCCGACCGGGCAGCCGATCGTCTACGAACTCGACGATTCGCTGAACGCGACGGATCGCTACTATCTGAGCGAGCGCTAGAACCGGAAAGCAACCGGCCAAAACCACGGGGCGGCGTGGCCCGTTGCCCTCTTCCCCCTCCCCCGCTAGGTGCGCGCGATGGAACATCCGCTGGTCGGCATCATCATGGGTTCGACGTCCGATTGGGAGACGATGCAGGGCGCGGCGGACGTGCTCGCCGAGCTCGGCGTCGCGCATGAAACCCGGGTCGTCTCCGCGCATCGCACGCCCGACCGGCTGTACGATTATGCGAAGGGTGCGGCGGGTCGCGGGCTGAAGGTGGTGATCGCCGGTGCCGGCGGCGCCGCGCATCTGCCGGGGATGGCGGCGGCGATGACGCATCTCCCGGTGCTCGGCGTGCCGGTGCAGAGCAAGGCGCTGAACGGTCAGGATTCGCTGCTGTCGATCGTGCAGATGCCCGCGGGCATCCCGGTCGGCACGCTGGCGATCGGCAAGGCCGGCGCGATCAACGCCGGGCTGCTCGCCGCAGCGATCCTCGCCACCGGCGACGAAGCGCTGTCGCAGCGGTTGCAGGCATGGCGGCAGAAGCAGACCGACGCGGTCGCGATCGATCCCCGCGGCGATCCGGCATGATGCTGAAGCCCGGCAGCACGATCGGCATCCTCGGCGGCGGGCAATTGGGCCGCATGCTCGGCGTGGCGGCGGCGCAGCTGGGCTATCGCACGCACGTGCTCGCACCCGATCGCGAAAGCGTCGCGGCGCAGACCGCCTCCAGCCTGACGCGGGCGGATTACCACAACCGCATCGTCCTCGCCGATTTCGCCGCGTCCTGCGACGTGGTGACCTATGAATTCGAGAATATCGCGCTGGCGCCGGTCGAATGGCTGGCAGAGCGCGTGCCGGTCTATCCGCACCCCCGTGCGCTCGCGGCGGCGCAGGAGCGGATCGCCGAGAAGCGCTTCGTCGAGCGCGTCGGCGGCCGCCCGGCACGCTGGGCCGCGGTCGACAGTCGGGAGAGCCTGGAGGCGGCGCTGGCGCATGTCGGCACCCCCGCGGTGCTCAAGACCGCACGCTTCGGCTATGACGGCAAGGGGCAGGTGCGGCTGCACACCCCCGCCGATGCCGACGCGGCGTGGGAGGCGATCGGCGGGCCGGCGGTGCTCGAGGCGTTCGTCGACTTCACCCACGAATTCTCGATCCTGATCGCGCGCGGGCAGGATGGCGCGACCGTCCGCTACGATCCGCCGCACAACGTGCATGTCGATGCGATCCTACGCACCTCCACGGTCCCCGCGCCGCGCGCCATCCTCGACCAGGCGGAGGAGGCGACCGCGCTCGCCTGCCGGATCGCTGCCGAACTCGATTATGTCGGCGTGCTCGCGTGCGAATTCTTCGTCACCGCCGAGGGTCCGGTGTTCAACGAAATGGCCCCGCGAGTCCACAATTCGGGCCATTGGACGATCGAGGGTGCGGAAACCTCGCAGTTCGAAAACCACGTCCGCGCGATCTGCGGCCTGCCGCTCGGCAGCACCGCGCTGACCGGACGGACGGTCGGCCTCGAAAACCTGATCGGCGAGGATGCCTGGGCGCCGGCGCTGCGCGAGCCGGGCGCGCATCTGCACCTCTACGGCAAGGGCACCGCCCGGCCGGGCCGCAAGATGGGGCATATCACCCGCATCCTGCGGTGATCCGGCGTCGGGCGGCACCGCGCCGATGCGCGGATCACCGCCATCGCATCAGGCGGTGATCGCCGGGCGGTCGTAGTTTTTGGCATAGGCGTTCTCGACGCCCGTCAGGATCTCGACGATCGCGAAATACCGGTCCCAGAACGCCGTTTCGCGCAGGTCTTCGACGAGCAGTTGATAGGCATGGTGATCCCTGGCGTCCCACATCCAGACGTCGGTGACGCGGGTGGAATAGAATTCGAGGTCGAAGAACCGCAACGCGACGTTCGCCGCGTGCTTTCTCAGGACAGGCGTGAACTGTTCCGCCAGCAGTTCGAAGCGGCGGTCGACGGAAAATCCGAGCCATTCGGGCGAGGTCTTGACCAGCATGAAGACGGTCAGGGCTGGTTCGAAAGGAGTGGTCATGGTGCGTCCTTGCATCGTTGATCGACGCCCCTAAAATGCGAGCGAAACCTCACGATTGGCTACTCGCGTTCGCCCGATGACGACACCGGCTTCCCAACAGCGCCCAACGCCCCGGAAAGCGCCGCGTCAGGCGCGATCCGCCGAAACCGTGGGAGTGATCGTCGAAGCCACGGCTCGCATTCTAGAAGAGGTGGGACTCGGCCGGTTCACCACCAATGCCGTCGCGGAGCGGGCCGGGGTGAGCATCGGATCGCTCTACCAGTATTTCCCCGGCAAGGAGGCGCTGATCGGCGCCGTGATCGTCAGGGAGACGTCGCGTCTGGTCGCCGACTGGGAAACGGCGATCACGGCCCCGACCGGTCGAGAGGCGCTCGATGGACTGATCGCATCCGCGGTGTCCCATCAACTCAGGCGGCCGGCGCTCGCGCGATTGCTCGACCTCGAAGAGGCACGGTTGCCGTTCGACCCGGAAACCCGGCGGGTCCTCGACCGGCTGCGCACGATCCTGCTCGACGTTCTGGCTCGTGAGGATATCGGTCGGCAGCGCGATCCCGACGTGGCCGCGCAGGATGTGCTGGCGATCATCAGGGGCATGGTCGATGCCGCCGGCGAACGCGGCGAGACGGACCAGCCCGGCCTCGCCCGACGCGTCTGCCGGGCCGTCTACGGCTATCTCGACGGGGTCTGACGAACGCCCTCCCCCGTGGCGGAGGAGACGGGCTGCTGCAGGGCGTATCGCCGCATCGTGCCGGGAAGCAACCGGCCCCTGTTATTTGGCGAGGACCCCGGCCGTCTTCATCGCGGTCAGCCGCGCATCCTGCTTTTCCAGCACGGGAACCCCGAGCATCTCCCGGAGGGCATCCGGCACCAGTTCGCGGTTATACGGCTCCATCGTTGGTCCGGTTTCGCGCCTGTTCAGATACTGGGTGCCGTAAATCTGCTTCTGTCCGATAGCCTGTAGATAGCGGTCCAACGTTGCGGCGGCGATCCAGGCAGCGTCCTTGTTGCCCTTGGCTGCCGACGCCAAGGCCAGTGTATGCGCGAGCAGATAATCGTCGGGCCTATTGCCGTGCTGAAACATAAAAGCGGCTTGATACAGGTCGTTGGCGGTCCTGACCTTTCCTTCCTTGAGAAGGACGTTCGTCCGCTCACGACGGATACGATCGTCTTCGATCATCCGGGTAACGAAGGTTCGATCCTTGAACTGCTCGGGTTTTATATTCTCGCGGACACGCTGATCCGCCTCGAACAGGCGCGTGATCTCGGCATTGTCCTGCGCCGGAGCGGCCTGTCCATGCGCCGGGACGGAAGCGAACACCGTGGATCCCAACACCAGCAAGGCAGTCAGCAACTTCGTCACATATCCCTCCCGATAAATATCCAGCGGGAGAAGCCCCGCTGCATCGCAACGCAAACGGCCCGCCCTCCTCGCGGAGCACGGGCCGAAACGCGTCGCGATGATCGCAACCGGATCAACCGGTACGCTTGCCCGAGAGCGGGAAGCTGCCGAACGCGCCCGCGCCGACCGTGCCGGTCAGCGTGTCGCCCTCTGCCGTCGCTTCGCAATCGAGCGTCATCGGCATCGGGACGGTCATCTGGAGCTTCCAGGACAGCGTGTTGCCCGACACGGTGCCTTCCACGTCGCCCGAACCCATCGCACCGGCGGCGGTGCCGGTGAAGGTGTCGCCGGCGCTCTGCACGGTCAGCGTCAGATTCTGGTCGCCGAGCGGCGATTTCACGGTGCAGTCCCAGCTGCCATCGACGTCTGCCATCACTACTCTCCTCTTATTTCGCTGCGGGTGCGGGACCGGCGGGAACGCCGGCGACCGCGCTTGCGGGGACGACCTCGACCGGCAGGCCGAGGGTGTCAAGCTGCGGCTTCACCTTGGCCGCGTCGCCGACGACGACCCAGGTGATCCGCCTGGGGTCCAACGCCGACTGGATCGCGCTGTTCAACTGCGGCAGCGTATATCCGCGATACCGGCCGGTCAGCGTCGTCTGGTAATCGTCGGGCCGCTTGTACAGATCGTTGCTCTGCATCGCCGCGAGCACCGCGTCCGAGGTTTCGTAGGTGCCGGGCAGTGCGTTGATCGCACCGTTGATCGCCCGCCGGAATTCGACGTCGGTCATCGGCTCCTTGCCGAGGAAGGCGACGACGTCCTCGCGGGCCGAGGCCAGCGACGGGCCGGTCTTGTCCGCCTGCACCGGCGCCGACAGGACGAAGGGCGCGGCCTGTTCGGCGGTCTGGAAGCCGCCGCGCGCGCCATAGGACCAATGCTTGTTCTCGCGCAGGTCCATGTTGAGCCGGCCGAGGAAGCTGCCGCCGAGCGCGTCGTTGGCGGTGCTGAGCGGCAACAGGTCCTGCGTGCCCTTCAGCGTCGTCGGGATCACGCCGACGATCACCGACTGCGGGCTGTCGGGACGGTCGATCAGCTTGATCGCCGGGGCGGCCGGGCGTTGCGGAGCGGCGAAGTTCTTGACCCCCGCCGCACCGGTCGCGGTCCAGTCGCCGAGCGCCGCATCGAGCGCCGCGGTGACCTCCGCGAGCGGACGGTCGCTGGTGACGAACACCTTGGCCTTGTCCGGCCGCAGCCATGCCGATCGGAACGCGACCAGATCCGCGCGGGTCAGCGCCGCCACCGCGCGCGGATCGCCACCGCCCTGCGCCTTGGCATAGGGGTAATCGGGACCATAGGTCACCAACGGCACGACGCGCCCGACCAGCCCCATCGGGTTGGTCAGTTCCTGCTGGATGCCGGCCAGCGCCTGCGTCTTGACGCGCGCCAGTTCCGTCTCGTCGAAGGCGGGATTGCGCGCGATATCGGCGAACAGGCCGAGCGCGGGCGCCAGATTGGCGCTCGGCACCTGCAGCGACAGGGTGGTGCGATCAAGGCTGCTGCCGGTGCCGATCGACGCGCCGAGCCGCTCCTTCGCCTCGGCGAGCTGGATCGAATCGAGCTTCGCGGTCCCCTCGTCGAGCATCGCCAGCGTCAGCGCCTGCGTACCGAGCTTGCCGGGAACGTCGGCGGCGACGCCCGCGTCGAAGCTGAGCACCGCCTGCGTGATCGGCACCGCGGTCCGCTGCGCATAGACGACCTCGATCCCGTTCTTCAGCCGGGTGCGCTGCACCGCGGGGAAGGTCAGCCCGGTCAGCGCGCCGACCGCGGGCAGCGGCCCACGCGTGCCCTTCACCGGGGTGTCCGGCGCGGCCTTCACCGGCGCCGCGGGCGGCACCACCGCCTCGGCATAGTCGCCGCGCGGCCCCTGTTCGACGGTCAGCGCATAAGCGGGGCGGCTCAGCCACTTGTCGGCCGCCGCCTTGACGCTGGCCGGGGTCTGCGCGGCCATGCGGGCGAGCCGCGTCTTGTAATAATCGGGGTCGTCGTAGAACAGCGCGCCCTGCGCGAGCGCGACCGCCTTGCCGCCGAAGCCACCAACCGATTCGAGCCCGCCGATCGTGCCGGACACCCGGCTGGTGACGACGCGATTGACCTCGTCCGCGGTCGGGCCGGTCTTCAGGAAATCGGCGAGGATCGCATCGATCCGCCGTTCGACCAGCCTGGGGTCGACGCCCGGCTTGACGATCGCGCGGATGCCGAAATTGCTGACCTGCGCGCCGCCACCGGCATAGGCCGAGACGTTGACCGCCAGTTTCTCCTGCTTGACCAGAATGTTGTCGAGTCGGCTGGAGGCGAGGCCGCCGAGCGCCGACGCCGCGACCTCGAGCGCCGCGGCATCGGGATCGTTGCCCCCGGGAATGGCCCAGTTGCGCGACACCATGACCGCGGCGACGCGATCCTTGATCGTTTCCGCTTTGGGCGCGGGCAGCGTCGGCACGGGCGCGGGGCGCGTGACGCTCTTCGGGCCCGCCTTGATCGCGCCGAAATACTTTTCGACCAGCGGTTTCGCGGTGGCGGCGTCGATGTCGCCGGCGAGCACCAGCACCGCATTGTTGGGACCGTAATGGCCGGTGAACCAGTCCTTCACCGTCTGCAGCGAGGCGGCGTCGAGATCGGCCATCGATCCGATCGTGTCATGGCCATATGGGTGATCGGCGGGGAACAGCCCCTCGGTGACCTTGTAGCGGACGAGGCCATAGGGCTGGTTGTCGCCCTGCCGCTTTTCGTTCTGGACGACGCCGCGCTGCTCGTCGAGCTTCCCTTGCGTGATCGCACCGAGCAGATAGCCCATGCGGTCGCTTTCGAGGAACAGCGCCCGTTCGAGCGCGCCGGTCGGCACCGTCTCGAAATAATTGGTGCGGTCGAGGTTGGTCGTGCCGTTGAAGTCGGTGGCACCGACCTGCTTCAGCGGTTCGAAGAAGTCGTCGGGCGCATTCTCCGACCCGTTGAACATCAGATGTTCGAACAGATGTGCGAAGCCGGTCGAGCCCTTCGGCTCGTGCTTGGCGCCGACGTCGTACCAGACGCTGACCGCGACGACGGGCGCCTTGCGATCGGTATGGACGATGACGCGCAGGCCGTTGGGCAGCGTGAACTGCTGGTAGGGAATGTTGACCTGCTTCACCAACGCCGCGACCGGTGCCGGCTTCGGATTGGTCTGGGCATGCAGCGGCGCGACGAGCGCGATCGATGCGACGCCGGCAAGCGCGAGTAGCTTCGTCATAGGTGGTGCGGGTCCCCGGTCAGACTTGAACGACTGTACTGCTCGAGCATAACGGTGATGCTGGGGCTGGCAAGCGCGCTGCCGGGCTTTTTCTGTGACCGATCACCGTGTCGCGGCGGGTTCTTGTGTTGCACAATGGCAACACTACATTCGACGCAATTGGAACAGGGGCTGACATGAACCTCGAGAAATTCACCGACCGCGCCAAGGGCTTCCTGCAATCGGCGCAGACCGTCGCGATCCGCATGAACCATCAGCGGATCGCGCCGGAGCATATCCTCAAGGCGCTGCTGGAAGACGATCAGGGCATGGCCGCGGGGTTGATCCAGGCGGCAGGCGGCGACGCCAAACGCGCCGTCGCCGACACCGATGCGGCGCTCGCCAAAATTCCGGCCGTGTCGGGATCGGGCGCGCAGCAGACGCCCGGCCTCGACAACGACACCGTCCGCCTGCTCGACCAGGCCGAGCAGATCGCGACCAAGGCGGGCGACAGCTTCGTCACCGTCGAACGGCTGCTGCTGGCGCTCGCGCTTTCGTCGACCACCGCCGCGGGGCGGGCGCTGCAGAGCGCGCACGTCACCGCAGAGGGGCTGAACGCCGCGATCAACGACCTGCGTGGCGGGCGCTCCGCCGACACCGCATCGGCGGAGGACCGCTACGATGCGCTCAGGAAGTTCGCGCGCGACCTGACCCAGGCGGCGCGCGACGGCAAGCTCGACCCGGTCATCGGGCGCGACGAGGAGATTCGCCGCACGATCCAGATCCTTGCCCGCCGCACCAAGAACAACCCCGCGCTGATCGGCGAGCCCGGCGTCGGCAAGACCGCGATCGCCGAGGGGCTGGCGCTACGCATCGCCAATGGCGACGTGCCGGACACGCTGAAGGGCCGCACGCTGATGTCGCTCGACATGGGCGCGCTGATCGCGGGCGCGAAATACCGCGGCGAGTTCGAGGAACGGCTGAAGGGCGTGCTCGACGAGGTGAAGGCCGCCGAGGGCGATATCGTCCTGTTCATCGACGAGATGCACCAACTGATCGGCGCCGGCAAATCCGAAGGCGCGATGGACGCCGGCAATCTGCTCAAGCCCGCGCTGGCACGGGGCGAACTGCATTGCGTCGGCGCGACCACGCTCGACGAATATCGCAAATATGTCGAGAAGGACCCGGCGTTGCAGCGGCGCTTCCAGCCGGTGTTCGTCGGCGAGCCGACCGTCGAGGACACGATCAGCATCCTGCGCGGGCTGAAGGAGAAATACGAGCTGCACCACGGCGTGCGGATCACCGACGGCGCCTTGGTGTCGGCGGCGACGCTGTCCAACCGCTACATCACCGACCGCTTCCTGCCCGACAAGGCGATCGACCTGATGGACGAGGCCGCCAGCCGCATCCGCATGGAGGTGGAGAGCAAGCCCGAGGAGATCGAGACGCTCGACCGCCGCATCCTGCGCCTGAAGATCGAGCGCGAGGGGCTGCGCCGCGAAACCGACGAGGCATCGCGCGACCGGTTCGCGACGCTGGAGGGGGAGCTCGCCAATCTCGAACAGCAATCGGCGGAACTGACCCAGCGCTGGCAGGCGGAGAAGGACAAGATCGCGGGCGAGGCGAAGCTGAAGGAACAGCTCGACGGCGCCCGGCTCGAGCTGGAGCAGGCGCAGCGCGCGGGCGACCTCGCCAAGGCGGGTGAGCTCTCCTACGGCCGTATCCCCGCGCTCGAAAAGCAGCTCGCCGAGGCGCAGAGCGTCACCAAGGGCGCGATGCTGCGCGAAGAGGTGACCGCCGACGACATCGCCGGCGTGGTCAGCCGCTGGACCGGCATTCCGGTCGAGCGGATGCTCGCCGGCGAGCGCGACAAGCTGCTGCGGATGGAAGAGGCGATCGGCAAGCGCGTCATCGGCCAGGCCGATGCGGTGCGCGCCGTCTCCACCGCGGTGCGGCGTGCCCGCGCCGGGCTACAGGACCCGAACCGGCCGCTCGGCAGCTTCCTGTTCCTCGGGCCCACCGGCGTCGGCAAGACCGAACTGACCAAGGCGCTCGCCGAATTCCTGTTCGACGATCCCGCCGCGATGGTCCGCATCGACATGAGCGAATTCATGGAGAAGCATGCGGTGTCGCGGCTGATCGGCGCCCCTCCCGGCTATGTCGGGTACGAGGAGGGCGGCGTGCTGACCGAAGCCGTGCGGCGGCGCCCCTATCAGGTGGTGCTGTTCGACGAGGTCGAGAAGGCGCATGGCGACGTGTTCAACGTGCTGTTGCAGGTGCTCGACGACGGTCGCCTGACCGATGGTCAGGGTCGCACGGTCGACTTCAGCAACACGCTCATCATCCTCACCTCGAACCTCGGCTCGCAATATCTCGCCAACCTGGAGGAAGGGCAGGACGTCGAGGCGGTCGAGCCGCAGGTGATGGAGATCGTCCGCGCGCATTTCCGCCCCGAATTCCTCAACCGGCTCGACGAGGTGATCCTTTTTCACAGGCTGGGCCAGGGACATATGGCACCCATCGTCAACATCCAGGTCGCCCGCGTCAACACGCTGCTAAGCGATCGCAAGGTGACGCTGGACCTCACCGAGGCGGCGCGGGCGTGGCTCGGCCGGGTTGGCTATGACCCGGTCTATGGCGCACGGCCGCTCAAGCGCGCGGTGCAGCGCTATCTGCAGGACCCGCTGGCAGACCTGATCCTGCGCGGCGATGTGAAGGACGGCGCGACGGTGCGGGTGGATGAGGGGGATGGAAGGCTGGCGTTGGCGGTGGAGTGAGTGTCGTCGCGTTCGATCTTCAGCGCGCAACAGAAAAGGAGCGACCTCGCGGCCGCTCCTTTCTTTTGTTCGAAGCATAATGACGTTTAGAAATTCACACCGAACTGGACACGGACGAAACGCGGCGTCTGATAGGTAAGCGGTAGTCGATAGTTCGGCGACGGCGCGCCAGCACCGGTCGTTCCAACTTCCTGACGGTCGAACACGGCCTTGTCGTTCAGCAGATTAAAGATCGACAGGCGGAGCTGAGCGTCAAACGCATCGGTCGGGATCTTGAGAGCCACGTCGAGGTTCACAGTCGTCTGCCAATCGTTTTCGAACACGCTGCCACGCGGAGTCAAACGACCCGTGATACCTCCGGTGTTGGTGTTCACGTTGTACGGGCCCTGCGTCAGGATATTACCGGCGGTGTCGGTGACGCAATAGAAACCCGCTGCGCCGTACGCTCCCGCGCTACCACCATCAACACTGTTCGGTACGCGGCCAATACATCCGTACTTACGTGGCGACGTCGCCTGCACATTCAAGCCAAGGTTGACCAGATCATTGATCTGGTAGCTACCGTACAACTTGATGTTATGGGCATTGTGCGTTGGCAGGTAGCCGTAGGCACCGTTCACCAGCGCCGGATAATCGAAATTGGTGGTCAGACCAGAGTCGGTCTGCCCGTTGTCCGAACGGACACCGCCCTCGATGTTACCAACATTCTTTGAGAATGTGTAGTTCGCGGAAAGGCTCCACACACCGTCGAACTCACGATCGAACGTGAAGGTCATCGCCTTGTAGCTGCGCTTCGCCTTCGGCAGGCCAAGATCGGCGGCCGTCAGCGTCACTTCCTGCCCGTCAAGTGCGCTGCCATCAAGTACAACAGTTACGTCGTTGCCCGGGTTAAGTAGCGCATACTGATGGGCGCCGCTGAACGTAGCGAGACACGATGCAAGTACCGCCCCCGCCTGCGTACGACGGCAATAGCCCTGCACGCCTGCGTCGATGTACGCGTCTTCCAGCGACACACCAAGGTCACGCTGCGTATAGAAGGCGCTGAACCTCATCCGAGCACCAACCCGTTGCTCGAAACCGATCTGATATTCGTCGGTCGACTGCGCCTTAAGATTGGAGCTAACCAGCGAGTTGAACGGCGGCGAGGTGCCGTCGCTATTGATCGTGCAATTCCGTACGTTGCCCGGGGTCGGCTCGATCGCGGCAGCTGGACACGCGGTCGCCGCACCACCGCTGATCGCAATCGGCGCGCCGTAGATCGGCGTATTGTCCGAATTTAGTCCCGACAAGACGTAATATTGCGTGTAATCGAGTTCCGGGCCGGCAAGGCGAACGTTAGTGTTCGTCGCCACGGGTAGGAAGTAACGATTAAAAGAGCCAAAGACCTTAGTGCGACCATCGCCGACCGGATCAAAGCTGGCGCTCAAACGCGGCGCCCAATTGCTACCTGACTTGAAGAACGTCTCGCCGTCTGCATTTTTATTAGTAAAGCGATCGTTGCGCACACCTGCTGTGATATTCAGGCGATTGCTAAACAGGATCCAGTTATCCTGAAGGTAGAAGGCTTCGCCCTTGGTGGTGAATAGACCACCATTACGGAAAAAACGACGCGTAACATACTGGGTGTTCGGCGCGGTGACGACGCCATCGCCTGCCGCCCCCGAATTAAAGTAGGTCAGCTGGTAGTTACCATTGGCTTGGGTCGTCGACTGATCACGCAAATTTTCCCGATCGTAACCGCCACGAATATGGTGGCTGCCGAGAATGTTGAAGTACAGATCGCCGTCGAAGCGATAGAACTCACGACGCGCTTCCTCGAACGTCGAGTTGGCCGTGGGATTGCCGATCGTCACGGCACCACCGCTCCGCTGATCCGAGATCGACGAGAAGTTCGGCGTCGAGGAGGTCGAATCGCCGCGCTGGTAAGAACGACCGTATGCGCCCGACAAGGTCAGCCAGTCGGTGAAAGTGCCGGTGTAACGAGCGACATAATTTTCGCCGCCAATACGCGAAATGGCCGAAGAAGCGTATCGACCTGGCTGATTGGTATTGGGGTTATAGCGCCCACCGCTCGCAAGCGAATAGGTCGCGTTGCCGTACGTGTCGTTGCGCGTGGTACTTTCCGTGTTGAAATACGTGAATTCGAGGCGCTGACCATCGACGATAACCGCATCGACCTTACCGCCGTAAAACGGGCTATTGGTCGTCGAACGGGTGAAGCCCGTACCAACCAGCGCCAATCCGGCTGTTGCAGGGCCAGGGTAAGCGGCGCAAAGCGTCGGGTTCGTCGCACAGCCGTTAACGCCGGTGGTCGCGGCCGTGACGGTGCCAGTCGAGCCAACGCCGGAAACGATGTTGCGGCTATTGTAGATGCCGTAAAAGAACAGATGGTCCTTGATGATCGGACCGGACAGCTGCGCAATGAATTCCTTGCGCTCGTTATAGCGCGAGTCATTGTCGGTCAGGTAGGTGTTCGGCGACTTGGCGCGCAGATCATCCGGCTCCCAGTTGAACGTCACACCACCGTGAAATTCGTTCGTGCCCGACTTAGTCGTCGCATTAATAAAACCTCCGGTGAACCGACCGAATTCGGCCGGAATGCCGCCCGTTTTGACTTCGACCGACTGATAGAAGTCAAACGGCACGGTGTTCGCACCGATGCCTGTAGTGAAGTTCGTGATATTTAGGCCGTTGATGTAGAAAGTATTCTCTGACACCGACGAACCGGCGATCGACGGCACGTTGCCGAAAGCCGGATCACCCGTCTGCGTACCGGGAGCGAGCAGGATAACCGAGGTGATGTCGCGAGCCACGGGAACGCGCGTTGCCAGCTCGCCCAGATTGATGACGGCGCCCGTGGTGTTACGGTTAAAGTCAACGACCTGAACACGACCTGCGGTCACGACGATGTCGCCACCATCGGCGCCGGTACCGGCCGAGCCGCTGGGAGCCAGCGTAAACTGGTTCGCCGCACCCGACTGGTTCAAGGCGACGTTATTGTCGGTGAAGGTGTCGAAGCCCGATGCCTCAATCGTAAAGGTATAGCTGCCCTGCGGCAAGGCGGGTACGCGGAACGTGCCATCGTTTCCCGTCGTGACGGTGCGGGTAAAGCCCTGATCGTTAGACGTGACCGTTACGGTCGCGCCGGCGATCGGCTGCCCGCCGGTGCTCTGAATTCGACCAGTTGCATTGACCTGACTATAATCCTGGGCCGCAGCCGGGGTTGCCAAGGCCACGGCTCCGACCCCGGCACCGCACAATGCCAGTGCCCGAAGCGCCGTGTTATTGCGCAGCGACTTGCGCGCAAAAGTGAGTGTCTTGAACATGCGTTTCCCTCGCTTGCCCCGGTCCGGCCCGTTGTGACGGTGTCGGCCCGGGTATTGCCAAGCCCCCCTTAAGCCGCGAACGGCCCCCAAGAGACGATGGTGCGAAATTACGGCAGGGCCCGTGACTGTAAACCCGCCATTCAGACTGGCCATCGCTTTGTACGCCAGTGTCGCTCAAATGACACATAACGCGCGGATGGCCGGGCGGGACAGGCGGGAAATTGCCCGATCATGCGGCAGCGCAGCATGAAATGCTCAATCTTGGGGCAGTCGCTCCATCGCCCCCGCCACCAGCATCGGGTCCAACCGGGCGTCGCGCCAGCGCAGGCTCCAGTGGAGGTGGGGCCCGGTGGCGCGGCCGGTGGCGCCGATGGCGCCGAGGATCTGTCCCTGACGGACGTGGTCGCCGACCTTCACGTCGATGCGCGAGAGATGGAGGAAGGCGCTGTTCAGGCCGATGCCGTGGTCGATCATGAGGAGGTTGCCCTCCAGCGTGAACGGCGTGTCGGCAGCGAGGATGACGACGCCGTCGGCGGGGGCGGCGACCGGGGTGCCGGTCGGTCGGGCGATGTCGGTGCCGGAATGATAGGCCCCGGGTTCGCCGCGATAGATGCGTTGCGCGCCGAACAGACCGGATATGCGGCCGGTGGCGGGCCAGCGGAAGGGCTGGCGCCACCCCTGCGCATCGGTGACCTGCGCGCGCGCCGCGGCAATCTGCGCCAGCTCGGCGGGGCGGCGCTCGGCCATCACCGGATCAGGCGCGGGGAAGCGCGGCAGCGTGTCGAGCCGCTCGATCCGCCAGGCGCGGGGGGCGATCGCCAGCGGCTGGACGATACGGCGGCCATCGGCAAGGGTCGCCGCCAGCGTCGCCTGCGGCCCGGCGTCGCGGTCGAAGCCGACGAGGACGCGGCCGTCCGGCGCGAGCGGCAGCGGCGTCCCGTCGAGCGTGACCGTCATGCTGCCGCGCGGTGCGCTCGCGACGATCAGGCCGCCCTGGATGGTCTGGCCGGTCCAGCGAAAGGTCGCTGCCGTATCGCCGGCCGGCGGAACCGCGGTCGCGACCTGCGATGCGCTGCCCGGCGTCGCGACGGCGAGGAGGGTCGCGAGCGCGGCCTGCAGCCTCATCGCGGCGCGAGCGCCTCGCTGGCAAGTTCGGCGGTGGCGAACGCCTGTTGCTGCGCGACGCTCCAATAGCGCAGCAGGTCGAGCGGGATGCGTACGCCGCTGGCGCCGCAGACGACATGATCGCCGGGCGTCAGCACGCGGAAGCCGTTGGCCATATAGTGCAGCCGGGCGGCGCGATCGGAGTTGGAAACGAGCATGAGGCGTGATCCGTATCAGAGCAGGGTGGGTTGGTGGGGGGCGGGGGACCGTGCGGCTTTGCGCTCGACCCTGGGCGCCGGCGCGAGGGCGCCGGTATCGACGACCGCGTCGACGCTGCCGTCGCGGAAGCGCAACGTCACCGCGCCCGCATCGCGCACCGCGGCGGCCGAGGACAGGGTCTCGCCGCCGCGTGCGGTGACGCGGGCATAGCCGCGGTCGAGGACCGCATCGGGATTGAGCGACTGGACCAGCCGCCACGTCGCCGCCAGCCGGTCGCGGTTGCGGGTCACCTGGCTCTGCAGCACGGCGGGGCGGAGCGCGCCGCTCGACCGGTCGAGCTGGCCGCGCGCGAGCGTCACGCGCCGCTCCAGTCCGCGGTCGAGCCGCTGCCCGGCATCGTCGGCGCGCTGGCGCTGCGGCCCGAGCAGGGCATCGCGCTTCGGCAGCAGGCGGGCGAGGCCGGTCAGCTGCTCGCGGCCCCGTTCGAGATAGCGATTGGCGCAGCGTTGCGTACGCAGGCCGTGGCTCTGGATGGTGTGGCGCAGGTCGGCGAGCACCGGCACCGCCAGTTCCGCCGCGGCGGTGGGGGTGGGCGCGCGCAAGTCGGCGGCGAAATCGCACAAGGTGGTGTCGGTTTCGTGGCCGACGGCGGAGATGATCGGGATCGAGCAGCCGGCGACGGCGCGGACGACCGCTTCCTCGTTGAACGCCCACAGATCCTCGATCGAGCCGCCGCCGCGCGCGACGATGACGAGGTCGGGTCGTGGCGTCGCGCCGTCGGCGGGCATCGCGTCGAAGCCGCGGATCGCGGCGGCGATCTCGTCGGCCGCGCCCTGCCCCTGGACCTTGACCGGCCAGACGAGGACATGGCTCGGGCAGCGATCCTCCAGCCGGTGGAGGATGTCGCGGATCACCGCACCGGTCGGCGAGGTGACGACGCCGATCGTCTGCGGCAGATACGGCAGGCGCTGCTTGCGCGATGCGTCGAACAGCCCCTCGCCCGCCAGCTTCGCCTTGAGCTTCTCGAACAGCGCCATCAGCGCGCCGGCGCCGGCCAGCTCCATGCGCTCGATCACGATCTGGTATTTCGAGCGGCCGGGATAGGTGGTGAGCTTGCCGGTCGCGATCACCTCGATCCCGTCCTGCGGCGCGAAGGCGAGCGCGTTGACCTGCCCCTTCCACATCACGCCGTCGATCACCGCGCTGTCGTCCTTCAACGCCAGATAGACGTGGCCGGAGGTGGCGCGCTTGTAGCCGGAGATCTCGCCGCGCAGGCGGACGTGGCCGAATTCGCCCTCCACCATCCGCTTCAGCCTGAAGCTGAGCTCGCCGACCGAGAGCGCGAGTGCGTTGTCGCCGGGGCGCTCGTCGGCTAGCAGCCGGCTTTCGGTATCGGATAGGGAATCTGGCATGAACGTCCTGCTGCTGGGCTCAGGCGGCCGCGAGCACGCACTCGCGTGGAAACTGGCACAATCGGCCCTCCTCGATACGCTCTACGCCGCGCCTGGCAACCCCGGCATCGCCGCGCATGCGACGTGCGTCGCGCTGGACGCGACGGATCATGCCGCGGTGGTCGCGTTCGTCGCCGGCCATGACATCGGGCTGGTCGTGATCGGACCGGAGGCGCCGCTGGTCGACGGCCTCGGCGATACGCTGCGCGCCGCCGGCGTGCCGGTGTTCGGGCCGGATCGCGCCGCCGCGCAGCTGGAGGGATCGAAGGGCTTCACCAAGGACCTGTGCCGCGGCGCCGACATTCCGACCGCGGGCTATGTGCGCGTCAACAGCCGCAGCGAGGCGGAGGCGGCGCTGGCCAGCACGTTCAGCTACCCGGTCGTCATCAAGGCGGACGGGCTGGCCGCGGGCAAGGGCGTGGTGATCGCGACCAGCGAGGCCGAATCCGCCGCGGCGTTCGACGCGATGTTCGATGCGGGCGATGCGCCGGTGGTGCTGGAGGAATTCCTCGACGGCGAGGAAGCGAGCCTGTTCGTGCTGACCGACGGCGTCGCGCTGATGCCGTTCGGCAGCGCGCAGGACCACAAGCGCGTCGGCGAAGGCGACACCGGGCCGAACACCGGCGGCATGGGCGCCTACAGCCCCGCCCCGGTGCTGACCCCCGCGCTGGAGCGGCAGGCGATCGAGCGGATCGTCGCGCCGACCGTCAAGGCGATGGCGGACGAGGGCATGCCGTTCAGCGGCGTGCTCTATGCGGGGCTGATGCTGACCTCGGCCGGGCCGAAGCTGATCGAATATAATGCGCGGTTCGGCGACCCGGAATGCCAGGTGCTGATGCTGCGCTATCAGGGCGACCTGGTCGAGACGCTGCTCGCGGTGGCGCAGGGGCGGCTCGGCGACCTTCCGCCGGCGAGGTTCGCGGACGCGGTGGCGATGACGGTGGTGCTGGCGGCGGCGGGTTATCCCGGCACGCCGCGCGCGGGCGGCGCGATCCGCGGCATCGATGCGGCCGAAGCCGGTGGCGCGGTCGTGTTCCAGGCGGGGACGCGGCGGGACGGCGACACGCTGGTCGCGGCGGGCGGGCGCGTGCTGGCGGTGACCGCGGTCGGACCCGACATCCGCGGCGCCCGCGATGCGGCCTATCGCGCCGTCGATGCCGTGGATTTCGCGGACGGATTCTGCCGGCGCGACATCGGCTGGCGCGAACTGACGCGATAAGGCGCTGCGGGGAGACGCGACCGGCGCTTCCCGCCGCCGTCCGTTCGTCGACGCCACGAAAAAGGCCGCATCTCCCGAGGGAGATGCGGCAGGATGGACGCCATGCGGGGAAGGTCACGACGCCCGGTAAGGCGATCCCGGGACCCTAGAAGCCGACGCCCAGCGAGATCGCGATGTTGCGACCGAACGGGTCGTAGCGCGCCGGGATCGAGTTCGACCGCGACAGCGCGACGTCATACGAGCTCGGGATGACCGGCGGGCTGCGGTCGAAGATGTTGTTGACCGACACGCGCCAGGTGAAATCCTTGGTCACGTTGAAGCCCATCGCGAGGTCGAAGAAGCTCCACGGCGCCAGGCGGTTGAACGTCGTGCGGCGATCGTCCGCACCATAGCCGATACCCGGCTCGGTCGAATTGTAGGTGATGGTCGTCGGACCGGTGTAGCGCCAGTTGAACGACGCGTTGAAGACGCCGTCGCTGGTCGTGTAGGTCGCGCGCATGTTGTGACCCCATTTGGGGATCGGCGCGCCGCCACACCGCGGCCCGTAGTAACCGGCGCAATTCTTCGCCAGCACCGTCACCGAATCCTGTCCGCCCGAATAGGTGGTCAGCGATCCGTTGAAGTCGATATCGAGACGACCGGTCTTCCCGCCGAGGTTCAGGCCATATTGCGCCTGAAAGTCCCAGCCGCTCGCCTCCAGCTTGTACTGGTTGGTCGTGCCAGCCTGGACGAAACCGGTCTTGGTCCCGGTCGCCACCGATCCGAACAGGGTTCCGTCGGCGTTGCGGACGATCCGGTCGCAATAATAGGCATTGCCCGTCGCCAGACAGCCGTCGATCGCGAAATCGCCAAAGTTGAAGCCGATCTGGTTGTCGATCTTGATCTGGTAACGATCGGCCGAGATCGTCAGCCCGCGCAGGAAGGTGGGCTGCAGGACGAGGCCATAGGTCAGCGTCTTGGCGTTTTCCGGATCCAGCACGAACCCGCCGAAGCGGCTGACGCATTGGCCGTCCGGGCAGTTGAGGGTCGGACTGCCGTACAATGCGGCGGCAAGGCCGGTGTTGACGCACTGCTGCAGCGAGGCGCGCGGACCGCGGTTGTTCGCCACATCGGTCGCGCAGGGATCGTTGCCCACACCCGAACGATCGAAGCTGATCGTCTGGTTGTTCTCATAGATCGTCGGCGCGCGTTGCGCCTTGTTGCGGCTGATGCGGAAGGTGATGTCCGGGACCGGGGCGAACAGGCCCTCGACCTTCCACGTGTCGAACGTGTTCGGGTTGGTGCTGTACTTCGACAGGCGATAGCCGCCGTTCACCTGCACGAGGTGGACGAAGCGGTCCTCGACCAGCGGCACCTGCAGTTCGGCGTTCACTTCCCGCACGCTCTGCCGGCCGGTGAAGTCCTCGCCGCCATTCTGGGTGCGGAATTCCGGATTGGCGGAATTGCCCTGCCGGTCCTCGCGATATTCGATGCCCGCGGCGAAGGCGACGCCCTCCTTCGCGAACGGCGACTTCAGGCCCATCTTGCCGAGATCGCCGGTGATGTTCGCGGTGAAGTCGATCAACTTGCTGACGTTGAGGCTGGTGCCGGTGTTGCCGTCGTACAGATAGGACATGACTGCAGGATCGGCCGAATAGGCGCGGAACACGTCCAGTGGCGCGCATTTCGGGTCCTGACCGTTGACCTTGGCCACGCAGGTCGGGACGCCGTTGACGTTGACGACGTTCAACGCGCGGTTGATCTTGTCGAAATCGGCGATCTGGACCGGACCGGTGTATTTGTTGCCGCTCCACGTATAGACGCCGCCCGCGTCGTAGCGCCATCCTTCCGCGATCTCGCCGCGGATGCCGCCGGTGACGCGCGAGGCGAGGTTGGTCAGCTTGACGCGCTGCCCGCCGGCGCCTTCGAACCGGTAGCGGATGTCCAGCGGCACGCGCGTGTCGGTGCCGGCCGCCGCGCCGCACAGCGTCTGCCGCTGGCCGGCGGACAGCAGCGGGTTGTCGCAGTTCACCAGGAAGGGATCGCTGCCGTAGACGCTGAACGGGAAGATGCGCGGCGGGCTGTACTGGTTGTACGACTGGCTGCGCATCCAGATATAGTTGGCATAGATCTCGGCCGCGTCGTCGAGCTTCAGGTTCACGAAGCCGCCACCGTTCAACCGGTCGTATTTGCGTCCGTAAAAGAAGTCCTTGAACGCATTATAGGCATAACTGGCGTTGTAGGGCGTGAAGGTGCGCGTGCCGTCGCGCGCATTGACCAGCGCGCGCCCTGCGTTCGCCCCGCTGCGCGGCGTGATGTAGCCGAACTGCGAATAGGTCGAGACGGAGCAGCCGGGCGCGCCGTCGCGCGTCGCCTGGGTCAGCTCGCAGGCCGAATAGTCGATCGCGCCATACGGGATCGGCGTGCCGGCGCGATAGGTGACGAAGCCCATCAGCGACAGCTTGTCGTCGAAATACCGGTCGCCGAACGTCGCGCTGAGGTTCGCCCGGCCGCCGAACGTGCGGTTGCCGCCTGGAACGCCGAAGCCCTGGTTCCTCGCCGCCGCCGAGGTCAGCTGCTCGCGGTTCTGGTGGTTGTAGAAGCCGTAATTGCCGTCGATGCGGACGCCCTTGTAGTTCCGCTTGAGGATGAAGTTAATGACGCCGGCGACGGCATCGGAGCCGTAGACCGACGAGGCGCCGCCGGAGAGGACGTCGACGCGATCGACCAGCGATCCGGGGATGATGTTCAGGTCGACCGCTTCGCTGCTGGCGAGGCGCTGGCCGTCTACCAGCGTCAGCGTCCGGTTGAAATCAAGGCGGCGCAGCTTGACCTTCTGCGTTCCGACGCCGTCATTGTAGGTCGACTGCAGGTCTGGCGTCACCTGGGGAAGCCGGTTGAGGACCTCCTCGATATTCACCGTCCCCTGTTGCTCGATCTCCTGCGAGGTGACCGTCGTCACCGGACTCGACGCCTGCGCGTTCGGCCGGACGATGCGCGACCCGGTGACGATGATCTCCTTGTCGTCGCTCTGGCTCGCCACCGGACGGCCGGCGATCGTGCTGCTCCGCTTTTCGGCGGCGCGCTCCTGCGCGTTCACCTCGCCGTCCTCGTCCGTAATCTCGGTCGTCGCATCCGCCGTCGTCCGGGCCTGACCGGCCACGGGAGGCTGGACCTGCGCCGCCACCGGCGACACCGTGCCCGCCAGCATCGCGAGAAACGACGTCGTGTAGGCTAACTCCCTGGTTTTCATTAAATTTCCCCCGAACTTGGTCCCATCCAAGCAACAACATGGTCACTTATTGGTCATACCGGTGTCAAGATCCAAAGTTCCGGGAAGTTCTGAACAGATAGTGTTCGGTGTTGTTCTTGTGGCGCCTTGTTGAAAAGCAATGACTTACAGCGAATGTGCCGGCACTCTGCTTTAGCGAACGTGTTTTTGCAGCGTTTGTTTACGACTGCCATGCTGTCGTATTTGCAGGACGAAGCCACCCGGCACGCCATGATGCGATCGTAGCCCGCCGTGGCCCATCGCAGACCGATCGCCGCGATCGGTCCTCGCCAATGCTTACCGAAATAGAACCTCTCGCGCGGCCCGGGCGCTCATCCCGCAGTGCCTAGGGAGCGCGCGGCATCGCATGCGTCGACTGCGCGACGATTCCGAGAATCGCCCCGCCCGTCAGTGCGCCTCGTTACGCAGGGGGCGTGCCAGCAGCGCGCCGATCACGTCGGTGACGGGTGCGCCCTCGAGCAGGCGGCAGACGGCGGCGGTGACGGGCATGTCGACCTGCGCCTCGGCGGCGGCCTCGCGCAGGACGGGGGCGGTGAAGGCGCCCTCCGCGACGGTGCGGCGGTCGGCGAGCAGGTCCGCGGCCGCCCTGCCCTGCCCCAGCCCGAGGCCGAGCGAGAAGTTGCGGCTGCTGGTCGAGCTGCACGTCAGCACGAGGTCGCCGAGGCCCGACAGGCCGGCGAGCGTCTCGGCGCGCGCACCCCGGGCGAGGCCGAAGCGCGTCATCTCGGCGAAGCCGCGCGCGATCAGCGCGGCGCGGGCGTTCTGCCCCAGACCGGCACCGTCGACGACGCCGCAGGCGATTGCGAGGACGTTCTTGACCGCGCCGCCGATCTCCGCACCGACGACGTCGCTGCTGGCATAGGGCCGGAAATGCGGCGCGGCGAGGCGTTCGGCCAGGGCGCGGCCGAGCGCCGCGTCCGCCGCCGCCAGCGTCACCGCGGTCGGCAGGCCCGCCGCCACCTCATGCGCGAAGGTCGGGCCGGACAGGACGGCGACAGGGGCCTGCGGGTGCACGTCATGCGCGACCTCGCCGACAAGGCGGCGGGTGCCGGCCTCGATCCCCTTGGCGCAGAGCACCAGCGGCCGGGTGCCGACATCGATCTGCGCCAGCACCGCGCCGACGTGCTGCGCGGGCGTGACGACGAGCAGGGCGTCGCTGTCGGCGAGGTCGGCATGGTCGCCGGTCGCGCGGATCGAGCGCGACAACGGCACGCCGGCGAGGAACAGGCGATTTTCGTGCGCGGTGTTGACGCTGTCGACCACCTCGGCCTCGCGCGCCCACAGGGTGACGGGATCGCCGCGATGCGCGGCGACCTGTGCCAGCGCCGTGCCCCAGGCCCCGCCGCCGATGACGCCGATCTTCATGCCCCGATACTCCACTGGATCGCGCTCATGCCTTGACCCCGGCGCCGCGGACGGCCTCCGCATCCGGATCGAGCGGCCAGCGCGCGCGCGCCGGCGTGTCGAGCGGATCGGTCAGGCCGGCGGCGAAGCGCTCGGCGCCCGCCCATGCGATCATCGCGGCATTGTCGGTGCACAGCCACAAAGGCGGCGCGACGAAGCGCAGCTGGTGTTCGGTCGCGAGCTGCTGGAGCGCCGTGCGGACCGCGGTGTTGGCGGCGACGCCGCCCGCCACGACCAGCGCGGTCGCCGGAATGCCGGCGATGCCGCGCCGCGTCCGGTCGATCAGGCAATCGACCACTGCGGCCTGGAACGAGGCGGCGATATCCTCGGGCGCGTGATGGCCGACGGCGCGGGCGACGGCGCTTTTCAGCCCGGCGAAGGAGAAATGCGGTTCCGCCGAACCCTTGAGCGGGCGCGGCAGCGGCACGATCGCGCGGCCGAGCGCAGCGGCCTTCTCGACATTGGGACCGCCGGGAAAGCCGAGGCCGAGCAGCTTGGCGGTCTTGTCGAACGCCTCGCCGGCGGCATCGTCGATCGTCGTGGCGAGGCGGCGATAGCGCGCGACCCCCTCGACCAGCAGCAGCTGGCAATGACCGCCGGACACGAGCAGCAGCAGATAGGGGAAGGCGAGATCGGGATCGGACAGGCGCGGGCTGAGCGCATGCCCCTCCAGATGGTTGACCGCGATCAGCGGCTTGCCGACCGCATGCGCCAGCGCCTTGCCGGTGACGAGGCCGACCATGACGCCGCCGATCAGGCCGGGGCCCGCGGTGGCGGCGATCGCGTCGACCGCGTCGAGACCCAGCCCGGCATCGGCGAGCGCGCCGCGGATCAGCGGTTCGAGCGCCTCGACATGCGCGCGCGCGGCGATTTCGGGGACGACGCCGCCGAACGGCGCATGCGCCGCCTCCTGCCCGGCGAGGCGGTGGCTGAGCACGCGCCGGTCGCTGGTCACGAGCGCGGCGGCGGTCTCGTCGCAGGAGGATTCGAGGCCGAGGATGATCCGGGGAGCCATGCCCGCTTCCCTAGCGGTACGCGGAGAGGTTGTCGAAGGGGGCAGGTTTCGTCATGAGCGGCGTTCGAAAAGGAGCGATGGTTTGGCGATCAGGTTCAGGCTCGGCACGCGGGGATCGCCGCTGGCGCTGACGCAGGCGGGGATGGTGCGCGATGCGCTGTGCGCCGCGCACGGCTGGCGTGCCGAGGAGGTGGCGCTGGTCGTCATTCGCACCACCGGCGACCGGGTGCAGGACCGCCCGCTCGCCGAGATCGGCGGCAAAGCCCTGTGGACCAAGGAGCTGGACCGCGCGCTGCTCGACCGCGAGATCGACGCCGCGGTGCATTCGATGAAGGATGTCGAGACGATCCGCCCGGCGGCGATCCGCATCGCCGCGATGCTGCCGCGCGCCGACGTGCGCGACCGGCTGATCGGCGCGGAGAGCGTCGCCGACATCGTCCAGGGCGGCACGGTCGGCACCAGCTCGCCGCGGCGGCGGGCGCAGGTGCTGCGGCTGCGCCCCGACCTCAACGTCGTGATGTTCCGCGGCAATGTCGATACCCGGCTCGCCAAGCTCGCCGCGGGCGAGGCGGATGCGACGCTGCTGGCGGCGGCGGGGCTCGACCGGCTCGGCCGCGACGGTATCGGCCGCGCGATCCCGACCGACGTGATGCTGCCCGCGCCGGCACAGGGCGCGGTCGGCATCGAGGTGCGCAGCGAGGACGAGGGCGCCGCGATGGTCGTCGCCGCGATCGACGACCGCGCGACCAGCCTGTGCGTGCTGGCGGAGCGTGCGTTTCTCGCGGCGCTCGGCGCGGACTGCCACTCGCCGGTGGCGGCGCTCGCCGGCCTGTCGGGGGAGATGCTGAGCCTGCGTGCCGAGCTGATCGCGGAGGACGGCAGCGCCGGCGTCGACGGCGCGGGCGAAGGCACCGACGGCGCGATCGTCGCGGCGGAGCTGGCGGCGGACCTGCTGGCGCGGGCGCCCGAGGTGGTGCGCCGCCTGTTCCAGCCGTGACCGCGAGGCTGATCGTGGTGCGGCCCGAACCCGGCAATGCGCGCACCGTCGCGCGGTTGCGGGCGGGCGGCGGCGACGTGCTGGCCTGGCCGCTGTTCGCCGCGCAGCCGGTGGCGTGGGACGTTCCCGATCCGGCCGGTCATGACGCGCTGCTGGTGACCAGCGCCAATGCGGTGCGGCTGGCGGGCGCGGGCCTCGCGCGGCTGGCGGCGCTGCCGGTGATCGCGGTCGGCGCGGAAACGGCGGCGGTGGCGACGGCGGCGGGCCTGCGCGTCGCCGCGGTCGGCGCGGGCGGCGTCGTCGAAGCGCTGGCGGCGGGGCACGCGGCGGGGCTGGCGCGACCGCTCCACCTCGCCGGTCGCGAGCATGTCGACAGCGGCCATCCGACGGCGATCGTCTATGCCAGCGCCGATGTGACGACCGACGGGGCGGCGTTCGCCGCAGCGGCGCGCGGACGGATCGTGCTGCTCCATTCGGTGCGGGCGGCGATGCGGGTCGCGGCCTTGCTGCCCGAGGTCCGTCGGGACACCGGGATCGCGGCGCTGAGCGACACGGTGCGGGCGGCGGCGGGCAGCGGCTGGGGCCGGACACTGGTCGCCGCGGTGCCGACCGATGCCGCGCTCTGCGCGCGCGCGCTCGAACGGGCGATTGACCGGGCCGCGGGGGCCGGGGATAAGAGGCCATGACCGATTATGTGCCGATCGACCGGGAGCGTGGGGCGACGCGCACGCGCGGACCGCGAACCGGCGTGTTCCTGGCGATCATCGCGCTGGCCTTCGTCGCCGGAGCGGTGCTGACCGGCTATCTGATGAAACGGGTGACGTGGCTGGGCGGCACCTCCGCCGCGCAGGAGGCGGCGACGCGCCCGGTGCGTTCCGAACCGACGGGTTTCAATCCGGCGCAACCGCTCAACGCCAGCGGCGAGGCGGTGAATGCCGCGCTCGATCCAGCCGCGCTCGCCTCGCGCGAGGCGACCCTCGCCGGACAGCTGACCGCGCTCGAGGCCCGGACCGCGGCGGTGACCAGCGATGCCGCCGCGGCGGCGACGCAGGCGGGGCGCGCGGAGGGGATGCTGATCGCCTTCGCCGCGCGGCGCGCGCTCGATCGCGGCATGGGCCTCGGCTATCTCGAGGAGCAGTTGCGCAACCGCTTCGGCCGGGTGCAGCCGCGCGCGGTCACCTATGTGACCGATGCGGCGCGGCAGCCGGTGACGCTGGAGGATCTGCGCCAGGGGCTGGACGCGATCGCCCCCGGCCTGTCAACCGCGAGCGGCGACGGCTGGCTGACCAGCCTGCGCCGCGAGTTCGCCGGGCTGGTGGTGCTGCGCGAGGCGGGCACCCCCTCGCCCCGCCCGGTCGACCGGCTGGCGCGCGCGCGCCGCCTGCTCGACAGCGGCCAGGTCGAGGCGGCCCGGGCGGAGGTCGCACGGCTGCCCGGTGCGGGCGACGCGGGCAACTGGATGCAGGCGGCCGAACGCTACGTCCTGTCGCGCCGCGCGCTCGACGTGATCGAGAATGCCGCGATCATGGGACAGGCGAGCAAGCCGATGGTCACCGCCAACGCCCCCGCCCCGGCGGCCGAGCTGCCGGCGATGCCGGATACGGTATCGAACGCGGAAGAGACGACCTCCGTCGGGATGTAGCGCGCGCGGGTCGTCCGCGGTCGGGCCGAGCCCCTGCTTCCCCAGACGGGACGCTTGCGGATACGACCCGGGGCAAATGAAAAGGCGCGCGCCCTAGGGCCGATCGCCATTCAGATGATGACGTGTCGAAAACCGTGGTTTCGCGTGACCCGAAGCGCAGCGTAGTAACGGTACGTGAGCACCGGAAGCACGCGGAACCGCCGTTTGCAGGCCGTCAGGGCTGAATGGCGATCGGTCCTAGCGCAGGCTGACCTGCAACCCGTCCATCACGAACTGCACCGCCAGCGCTGCGAGCAGCACGCCGAGCAGGCGGGTGATGACCGCCTCGATCCGGGTGCCGAGCAGGCGCATCAGCGGCCCGGCGGCGAGCAGGGCGGCGAGCGTCAGCAGCAGGATCGTCGCCATCGCCGCGAGCACGACGAGCGTCGCCTCGACCCCGGTGGTGCGCGCCATCAGCAGCATGACGGTGGCGATCGAACCGGGGCCGGCGATCATCGGCATCGCCATCGGGAAGATCGACACGTCCTCGACCTCGGGATCGGCGGCGACCTCGGCAGCGCGGTCCTCGCGGCGCTGGGTGCGCTTCTCGAACACCATTTCGAGCGCGATCAGGAACAGCATGATGCCGCCGGCGATGCGGAAGCTTGCCAGGCTGATGCCGAGCCCGCGCAGCAGGTCCTCGCCGACCAGCGCGAACACCAGCAGGATCGCGGTGGCGACGCCGACCGCGCGGATCGCCATCGCCCGCCGCTGCGCCGTCGACGCGCCGGCCGACAGGCCGGCATAGATGGGCGCGCAGCCGGGCGGGTCGATCACCACGAAGAAGGTGATGAGCGACGAGACGAAAAGTTCGATCACAGTCCCGCCTCGACCCGCTCGCGGCGGCAGGCGGAGACATAGGTGTTGCGGATCAGGCAGGCGATGGTCATCGGCCCGACGCCGCCCGGCACCGGCGTGATCGCGCCCGCGACCTCGCTCGCCGGGGCGAAGTCGACGTCGCCGACCAGCCCCGCGTCGGTGCGGTTGATCCCGACGTCGATCACGGTCGCGCCCGGCTTGATCCAGTCGCCACGGATGAACTGCGGGATGCCGACCGCGGCGACGAGGATATCGGCGGCGCGGGTATGCGCGGCGACGTCGCGGGTGCGGCTGTGCACGATGGTAACGGTGCAGCTCTGCTGGAGCAGCAATTGTGCCATCGGCTTGCCGACGATGTTGGAGCGGCCGACCACCACCGCCTCCAGCCCGGCCAGCCGCGGATGCACGTCCTGAAGCAGCATCAGGCAGCCCAGCGGCGTGCACGGCACGAAGCCCTCGGCGCCGATCGCCAGCCGGCCGGCGTTGACCGGGTGGAAGCCGTCGACGTCCTTGTCGGGATCGATGCCGAGCAGCACCGCCTGCGTGTCGATATGCGCGGGCAACGGCAGCTGGACGAGGATGCCGTCGACCGTCGGATCGGCGTTCAGCCGCGCGACCAGCGCGAGCAGCGTGGCGGAATCGGTGTCCGCGGGCAGGCGATGCTCGAAGCTCTCCATGCCGGCGTCGCGCGTCGCCTTGCCCTTGTTGCGGACATAGACCGCGGAGGCGGGGTCCTCGCCGACCAGCACGACGGCGAGGCCGGGGGCGCGGCCGGCCGCCGCGCGAAAGGTGGCGACATGGGTGGCGATGCGGGTGCGCAGGGCGAGGGCATGCGCCTTGCCGTCGATGATCGTGGCGGTCATGCCGCGGCCTCATAGCGACCGGCCGCGATCTTCGCCAGCATGTGCGGGTCGCCGGCGATATGCAGTCGCTTCAGCCGCGCGGTATCCCCGCCGATCAGCGTCACGGCGCGCTTCGGCACGGCGAATGCGGCGGCGACGAGCGCGACCAGCGCGGCATTGGCCTTGCCGTCGACCGGCGCCGCCGCGAGCCGGGCGACGACATGCGTGTCGGTTCCGGCCGCCAGCAGGTCGCGGCCGGCGCGCGGCGTCACCCGGACGGCGAGGACGATGCCGTCGTCCCGCTCCGTCCAGGCCGGCACCGGATCAGATCGCGCCGTTCGCCATCAGGCTGACGGCGATGTTGGGCAGGATGATGCTGTCGAGGATGCGGATGGTGACGAGCACGACCAGCGGCGCGAGATCGATGCCGCTGATGTTGGGCAGCACCCGGCGCAGCGGCCGGTAGAGCGGCTCGGTCAGCCGGTCGAGGCCATAGTGCAGCGAACTGACGAAATTGTTCGACGTGTTGATGACGTTGAACACGATCAGCAGCGACAGCACGAACTGGACCATGATGATCCACCAGACCACGTTCAGCAGCACCTGGATGATCTGGATGAGGGTAAGCGCGATCACGCGGCAAGCTCCGGGGTTCAGGGTTCGGATCGGACGTAGCGGTTCTGCACGCCCGGGAACAGGGGCCGCTTACGCGTGGACCAATGTCCCCGCGCCGGCCGAGGTGAAGATCTCCAGCAGCATCGCATGCGGCACGCGCCCGTCGAGGATGACCGCGGCGTCGACGCCGGATTCGACCGCGGCGACGCAAGTGTCGACCTTGGGGATCATCCCGCCGGAGATCGTGCCGTCCGCCTTCAATGCGGCGATGCGCGCCGGATCGAGATCGGTCAGCAGTTCCTTATCCTTGTCGAGCACCCCGGCGACGTCGGTGAGCAGGAAGAAGCGCGAGGCCCCGAGCGCGGCGGCGATGGCGCCCGCCATCGTGTCGGCGTTGATATTGTAGGTGTGGCCGTCCGCCCCGGAGGCGATCGGCGCGACCACCGGGATGATGCCGCTGCCCGACAGCGTGTCGAGGATCGTCCGGTCGACCGCGACGGGCTCGCCGACGAAGCCCAGGTCGACGTGCCGCTCGATGCCCTGCAGCGTGTCGGGCGTGTCGCGGCCGACCTTCACCGCGGTGACGAGATTGGCGTCCTTGCCCGAGATGCCGACCGCGCGGCCACCGGCCTGGCCGATCCAGGCGACGATTTCCTTGTTGATCGATCCGGCGAGCACCATTTCCGCGATCCGCGCGGTTTCGGCGTCGGTGACGCGCAGGCCGTCGACGAAGCGCGATTCGACGCCCAGCCGCTTGAGCATCGCGCCGATCTGCGGCCCGCCGCCATGGACGACGACCGGATTGATCCCGACCGCCTTCAGCAACACCACGTCCTCGGCGAAATCGCGCGCCAGTTCGGGATCGCCCATCGCATGGCCGCCGTATTTCACGACGAAGGTCTGGCCGGCATAGCGTTGCAGATAGGGCAACGCCTCGGTCAGCGTTTCGGCCTTGGCGAGCAGCGCGGCGGTGGCGGTGGAGTCGGTCATGGCCTGCGCCTTTAACCGCGGATCACCCGGCTTCAAAGCCCGGCGTCAAAGCCCCGTGTCGCCCGGGGATCAGAGCGGCGCGCGATCCAGCCGCCGCCCCAGCGCGACGAACAGGTAGATCAGCGGCGGCACCAGCAGCGCCGACAGCGTCACCTTGGCGATCATCTGCCCGATCAGCAGTTCGCCGATCGGAAACACGCCGTAAAAGGCGATGGTCGCGAACAGGAAGGTGTCGACGATCTGGCTGAGCATGCTGGCGATGCCGGCGCGCAGCCACAACAGGCTCGCCCCCTCGCGCCCCTTCAGCCACGAGAAGATCGTGACGTTGAGCGTCTGCGAGATGCCATAGGCGACGATGCCGCCGAACCAGATCCGCCACGTCGCGCCGAGGATCAGCTGGATCGCGTCGCGGTTGGCGGGCTGCATGTCGGGCGAGGCGGGCAGCAGATGGACGATCCACGACAGCAGGATCGACACGATCAGCGGCACGAACCCGAACAGCACCAGCTTGTTGGCGGTCGCGCCGCCGTGCAACTCGGCGACCGCGCTCGACACGACGACGAGCAGCAGGAAGGCGAAGATCCCCGCCTCCACCGCGAGCGGGCCGACGCCGAACACCGGCCCCAGCGCGGAGAGCGGCCCCAGCGCGACCTGCTTGTTGCCGAGCACGCCCGCGATGCAGACCATGCCGCCGTAGAAGATCGAAAACGCGAAGAGCGAGCGCGGAACGGCGCGGGCGGGGGTATCCATCAGGGGCACGCTAGCGCGTTTCCGCGGTCGGGCAAACACTTCTGCGGCCGTGGCCGGCGCGGACGGGAGCGGGCGGAATGCCCGGCAAGCCCCTCTCCGCCCCTCCCGACGGAGGCCGGGGACGGCGACCATGCGTGCATTCGCCAGAGGAGCCGACCGGCCCGCACGGATCCGATGCCGGCCAATCCCCTCTGGCCTCACGGAAAAGCGCGTGTATGCTGGTCCGTCGCTGCCGGGGGGCCGCGGCGGTTCACTCCCGCGGGTTGATTGATGCATCGTATCCTGATCGGCGTTGCCGGTATCCTCGTCATTCTCGGCATCGCCTTCGCGCTGTCCACCGATCGCCGCGCGATCCGGCTGCGCGTCGTCGGCGCCGCCTTCGCATTGCAGGCGGTGATCGCGACGATCGTGCTCTACTGGGGTCCGGGCCGGCAGGCGCTGGCCGGCGCCTCGGCGGGTGTGTCCGCGCTGCTCGGCTATTCGCAGAAGGGGACCGAATTCCTGTTCGGCAAGCTCGCCACGCCCGAGATCGGCGGCCAGAGCTTCGCGATCGCGGCGCTGCCGGTCATCATCTTCTTCGCCAGCCTCGTGTCCATCCTCTATTATCTCGGCGTGATGCAGCTGGTGGTGCGCTGGGTCGGCGGCGCAATCGAGAAGGTGGTCGGCACCTCCAAGGTCGAATCGCTGTGCGCGGCCGCGAATATCTTCGTCGGCCAGTCGGAATCGCCGCTGGTCATCCGCCCCTATCTCGCCGGCCTGACGCCGCCGCAGCTGTTCACGGTGATGACCAGCGGCATGGCGGGCGTCGCCGGCACGATCCTGGCGGCCTATGCGTCGATGGGCATCCGCATCGAATATCTGCTCGCCGCCAGCTTCATGGCCGCGCCGGGCGGCATCCTGATGGCCAAGATCATCATGCCCGACCGCAGCGTCGCGCCCGAGGGCGAATTGCCGCTCGGCGACCTGCCCGACGAGAACCGCCAGATCCACCTCGCCGAAACCCGGATCAGCGGCGCCGGCCCCGCCGCGCTGCTGCCGGAAGGCGGCACCCCGGGCGAGCCACTGCCCGATGCGACGCATGACGAGGAAAAGCCCGCCAACCTCATCATGGCCGCCGCGCAGGGTGCGCAGACCGGCGTCCGCCTCGCGGTCGCGGTCGGCGCGATGGTGCTGGCGTTCGTCGCTCTGGTCGCGCTCGCCAACGGCCTGCTCGGCGGCCTCGGCAATATGGTCGGCCTGCCCGGACTGAGTTTCCAGGCGTTGCTCGGCTATGTCTTCCAGCCGGTGATGTTCCTGCTCAACGTGCCGTGGAACGAGGCGGCTATCGCCGGCGGGCTGTTCGGCGAGAAGATCGTGCTCAACGAATTCGTCGCCTATATCGACCTCGGCCAGCAGACGACGCTGTCGCCGCGGACGGTCGCCGTGGTGACGTTCGCGCTCTGCGGCTTCGCCAATTTCTCCTCGATCGCGATCCAGATGGCGGTGACCGGCAGCCTCGCGCCCAACCAGCGGCCGATGATCGCCAGGCTCGGCCTGCGCGCACTCGCGGCGGGCAGCCTCGCCAATCTGATGTCGGCGGCGCTCGCCGGGTTGCTGATCGGCTGATCGCCCCGGCATGACCGGCCTCAGGCGGACCCTCGGGTCGGGCCAGCTCGCGATGATCGCGATCGGCGGCGCGGTCGGCACCGGGCTGTTCCTGGGCAGCGGCTTCGCGATCGGGCTCGCCGGCCCCGCGGTGCTGGTCAGCTATGCGATCGGCGGGCTCATCACGCTGGCGCTGATGGGGTGCCTTGCCGAGATGACGGTGGCGGACCCGGCGACGGGGTCGTTCGGGCTGTTCGCCGAACGCTATCTGGGGCGGTTCGCGGGATTCCTCGCCCGCTACGCCTATGTCACCTGCATCATCCTCGCGATCGGAACGGAGGTGACCGCGGTCGCGATCTACATGCGCTATTGGGCGCCGGACGTGCCGGGCGTGTGGTGGATCGCCGGCTTCGCGCTGGCGCTGCTGGCGGTGAACCTCGCCAGCGTGCGCGTGTTCGGCGCGGTCGAATATGCCTTTTCCGCGATCAAGATCGCCGCGATTCTGGCGTTCGTCGCGATCGGCCTGTGGGTGATCGTCCGCAGCGGCGTCGGCATGACGCATTATACCGCGCATGGCGGGTTCGCGCCCAACGGCATCGGCGGCATCTGGACCGCCGTAATCGTGTCGATCTTCAGCTATCTCAGCATCGAGATGATCGCGGTCGCCGCCGGCGAGGCACGCGATCCGGAGCGCGCGATCGTTCGCGCCTTCCGCTCGACGATGCTGCGCCTGGCGCTCTTCTATCTCGGCAGCCTCGCGGTGATGCTGGCGATCGTGCCGTGGACGCAGGCGGGAACGACGACCAGCCCGTTCGTCACGGTGATGCAGGCGACCGGCCTGCCCTATGCCGCGGGCCTCCTCAACGCGGTGGTGCTGGTCGCGGCGCTGTCCGCGATGAACAGCCAGCTCTACACCGCGTCGCGCATGCTGTTCAGCCTGGCGGAGAGTGGCTTCGCGTCGCCGGCGCTGGCGCGGATCGATGCGCGCGGCGTGCCGGTGCGGGCGCTACTGGTGTCGGCGGCGGGGATCGGCGTGGCGGGCGGCGTCTATGCATGGCGGCCCGATGCGGCGTTCGGCGTGATGATCGCGGTGTCGATCTTCGGTGCGCTGTTCACCTGGGGGATGATCTTCGTCACCCATCTCGCCTTCCGCCGGCGGCACGGCGCACCGGCGGCGTTCCGCCTGTGGGGCTATCCGTGGACCAGCCTCGCCGGCGCCGGCGCGATCCTCGCGATCCTCGTGACGACGCCGTTCACCGGACCGTTCGCGCTGACGCTGGCCTATGGCGTCCCGTTCCTCGCGGTGCTGGCACTGGTCTATGCGGTGCGGTTTCGCCGCCCCTGACCGTCGTCCCGCGGCGGGGTGCGGACAGACGCTATTCGTCCGTCCGCATCTTCACCTTGTTGGGCAGGTCCTTGCCCTTGGTCCGGCGCGAGGGCAGCTGCACCGGATTCTTCTTCTTCCATTCTTTGTAGGTCATCGGCCCTTCGGGCGTGTCGACGATGGTATCGTCCAGGCTCATCGCATCATCCTCAGCGCGTCGGCTCCGGCGTCGGGCCGCTGTAATCGTAGAAGCCGCGACCGGTCTTGCGGCCGTACCAGCCCGCCTCGACATATTTGACCAGCAGCGGCGCCGGACGGAATTTGGGATCGCCGGTGCCGTCGAACAACACCCGCGTGATCTCGAGGCAGGTGTCGAGCCCGATGAAATCGGCGAGCGTCAGCGGCCCCATCGGGTGGTTGAGCCCCAATTGGCAGGCAAGATCGATATCGCGGATCGTCGCCACGCCTTCGCCGAGCGCGAAGATCGCCTCGTTTATCATCGGCATCAGCACGCGGTTGACGATGAAGCCGGGCGCATCGTTGGCCCGGACCACCGCCTTGCCGAGGCGGTCGGCATATTCCTCGATCGTCGCGACGGTGGCGTCCGACGTGGCAAGGCCGCGGATCACCTCGATCAGCCCCATGACCGGCACCGGGTTGAAGAAATGCACGCCGATGAAGCGCGCCGGGTCGGGCGTCGCCTGCGCCAGCCGGGTGATCGGGATCGACGAGGTGTTGGACGCGAGCACCGCATCAGCGGCGAGTACCGCGCCCACATCCTTGAAGATCGCGCGCTTGATCTCCTCGCGCTCGGTCGCCGCCTCGATGACGAGGCCGCATTCGCCCATCGTCGCGACGCCGGCGACCGGTTCGATCCGGGCGAGCGTCGCGTCGCGGGTGGCGGCGTCGATCTTCTCCTTCTCGACCGCGCGCGCCAGCAGCTTTGCGATACCGGCCTTGCCCGCCTCGGCGCGCTCCACCGACACGTCGGTCAGGATGACGCGATAGCCTGCCGCGGCCGACACCTGCGCGATCCCCGCGCCCATCTGGCCCGCTCCGATGACTCCGACCGCCCGCATCTCACTCTCCCTTATCCGTTTGCCGCGTCATAACGCCTTTCGACGCGGCTGCCAGCCGGATCAGGGCGCCGGACGCTCCGCCTGGGCCTCGGCGAGATAGAGGGCGAACAGGCCGTCGGGGTCGGTCCATTCGTGGATCGGCGTCCAGCCGCCCGAGCGGAGCAGGATGCGGGCGTCGCGCGATCCGTATTTATGGCTGTTCTCGGTGTGGATGCTTTCGCCCGCGGCCATCGCGAACGGCCGGCCGTCGACGGTGAAGGCGATGTCGCGCGATGCGACCAGATGCATCTCGATCCGGGCGCGGTCGTCGTTCCAGCGGGCTTCGTGCGTGAAGGCATCGACCGGGATCGTGCCGTTCAGTTCGCGGTTGATTCGTTCGAGGAGGTTGAGGTTGAACGCTGCGGTGACGCCGTCCTCGTCGTCATAGGCGGCGACCAGCGTTGCCTCGTCCTTGATCCGGTCCATGCCGACGAGCAGCATCGCGCCCTCGCCAAGCGACGCGCGCATCGTGCGGAGCAGGTCGACCGCCATCAGCGGAATCATGTTGCCGATCGTCGACCCGGGGAAGAAGCCGAGCTTGGGCGTATCGGCGATCGTGTGCGGCAGGGTGAGCGGACGCATGAAGTCCGCCTCGAACGGCAGCACCAGCAGGTCCGGAAAGGCCGCCGACAGCACGCGCGACGATTCGCGCAGGAAGTCGCCCGAAATGTCGATCGGCACATAGGCGGACGGCGCGGTGCAGCGGAGCAGCACCGGCGTCTTGACCGACGAACCAGACCCGAATTCCACCACCGCGCGGCCACGACCGGCGATATCGGCGACCTCTGGACAGATCCGCTCGAGTATCGCGGTTTCGGTGCGCGTCGGATAATATTCGCGCAGCGCGGTGATGTCCTCGAACAGTTCCGACCCGCGCCGGTCGTAGAACCAGCGTGCGGGAATGGCGCGCGGACGGCGTTCCAGCCCGGCGAGCACGTCGGCACGGAACTGCGGGTCGGCCAGCGTCTGCTCGCCGTCCTCGATTTCGGGCTTCAACATCAGATGTCCTTGGCGAGCCGGACGCCGGTGAACTGCCAGCGCTGGTGAGGGTAGAAGAAATTGCGATAGCTGGCACGGGCATGGCCGCGCGGCGTCGCGCAGCTGCCGCCGCGCAGCACGAACTGGCCGCTCATGAACTTGCCGTTATATTCGCCGACCGCGCCCTCGGCGGCGCGGAAGCCGGGATAGGGGCGATAGGCGCTGCCGGTCCATTCCCAGACGTCGCCGAAGAACGCGGGACCGCCGGCCGCCGGCCGCGGCTCGACCGGGCCGGCATCGTCCATCTGGTTGCCGCCGGTCGGATCATGCGATTGCGCCGCCGCTTCCCATTCGAATTCGGTCGGCAGGCGCGCGCCGGCCCAGCTGGCATAGGCATCCGCCTCGAAGAAGCTGACATGGGTCACCGGTGCGGCGGGATCGATCGCGCGGCGGCCGTCGAGGCCCATGCGGGTCCAGCCGCCGTCGCGTTCCTCCCAATAGAGCGGCGCGGCGATCCCCTCCGCCTTGACCCAGGCCCAGCCGTCGGCGAGCCAGTGCGCCGCGTCCCGATAGCCGCCATCGGCGATGAACGCCGCCCATTCGCCGTTGGTGACGGTGCGGTCGGCGATGGCATGGTCGACCAGCAGGCTGTCGTGCCGCGGTCCTTCGCAATCGAAGGCGAAGCCGTCACCGTCATGGCCGACCCGGACGATCCCCGCCGGGCGTTCAATCCAGCGGATCGGGCCGGGCATCGCCACCGGCACCTTGGGCGCCGCGGGCCACACCGCCGGCTCCAGCGGGTTTTCGCCGAACAGGTGGAGGATGTCGGTGACGAGCAGCTCCTGATGCTGCTCCTCGTGATGGCAGCCGAGCGCGACCAGTTCCAGCGCCGCGGGGGGCAGGTCGGGCAAGGCCGCCGCCAGCGCCGCATCGACGTGCGCGCGATACGCCCGCACCTCGTCCAGCGTCGGCCGGGTGATCATGCCCCGCCGGTCGCGGGCATGCCGACGCCCTTCCGCCTCGTAATAGCTGTTGAACAGGAACGGAAAGCGCGCGTCGTGCAGGCGATAGCCCGGCACGTGGTCGCGCAGTACGAACGTCTCGAAGAACCAGGTGGTGTGCGCCAGATGCCATTTGGCGGGCGAGGCGTCCGGCATCGACTGCACCGTCGCATCGGCGTCGGACAGCGAGGCGGCGAGCGCCAGCGTCAGCGCGCGTACGTCGGCGTAGCGATGGGCGAGCGGCACGTCCGGCTGGGGGGCGACCTTCAACATGACAAACCTTCCCCCGCGTGCCTGAACGCAAGCGAACAAAGCGCATGAGAGCGCAAAGGGTTGCACCCGATGGCACCTTGCGGGGCGCGAAATCGCGGTGCCGGGAACCGCCGTTCGTAACGAACCGTTTCTCTTGCTGCATTGCAGCAAAGCCGGTTAGGGCCGATCCCATGACGTTACGACAGACTGCCGAGGCGCATCCCGGCCTCGTCCACCTCGCGCTCGCGGTCGGCGGGTTCGCGATCGGGACGACCGAATTCGCCGCGATGAGCCTCGAACCCGATCTGGCGCGGGGGCTGGGCGTGGACGCGCCGACCGTCGGCCATGTCATCAGCGCCTATGCGCTCGGCGTCGTCGTCGGCGCACCGACGATCGCGGTGCTGTCCGCCCGGCTGTCGCGACGGACGCTGCTGATCGGGCTGATGGCGCTGTTCGCAATCGGCAACCTGCTGTCCGCGTTCGCCCCGGACTATCGCTGGATGCTGGCGTTCCGGTTCCTCGCCGGACTGCCGCACGGTGCCTATTTCGGCATCGCCTCGCTGGTCGCCGCGTCGCTCGTTCCCGCCGACCGGCGGACGCAGGCGGTCGGGCGGGTCATGCTCGGCCTGACCGTGGCGACGATCGTCGGCGTGCCGTTCGCGACGCTGCTGGGCCAGGTCGCGAGCTGGCGCTGGGTGTTCGCGCTGGTCGCCGTGCTCGCGCTGCTGACCGCGACCCTGGTCGCGCTGCTCGCCCCGGTCGACGCACCCGACCGCGACGCCAGCCCGCTGCGCGAGCTCGGTGCGTTGCGCAGACCGCAGGTATGGCTGACGCTCGGCACCGGCGCGATCGGCTTCGGCGGCATGTTCGCGGTCTATACCTATCTCGCCTCGACGCTGATGGACGTCACCGGCGTGTCGGCGCGGACGGTGCCGCTGGTGCTGGCGGTGTTCGGTGCAGGGATGACGATCGGCAATCTCGTCGTGCCGCGCTTCGCCGACCGCGCGCTGATGCCGACCGCGGGGGCGCTGCTACTTTGGTCGGCGGCGGCGCTCGCGCTCTACCCGCTCGCCGCCGGCAATATGACGACGATGATGCTCGACGTGTTCGCGATCGGCCTCGGCGGTGCGCTCGGCACGGTGTTGCAGACGCGGCTGATGGACGTCGCGGGCGATGCGCAGGCGCTGGCGGCGGCGCTCAACCATTCGGCGTTCAACACCGCCAATGCGATCGGGCCGTGGCTCGGCGGGCTCGCCATCGCCGGCGGGTTCGGCTGGACCTCGACCGGTATCGTCGGGTGCGGGCTGGCGCTGGGCGGCTTCGCGATCTGGGCGGTGTCGTTCGCGGTGCAGCGCGGCGGGATCGGCTTGCCACGCGCGGCGGAGCCGTTACGCGGCAACGGATGACGGCACGCCTGCCCCGCCGCGGCGCCCATAGCGCGCTTCGCGATGTCCTGCACAGTGAGGCGGCGGGCGGCGTCGCGCTGATCGCCGCGGCGGTGCTGGCGATGATCGTCGCCAATGTCCCCGCGACCGCGCCCGGCTACGCGGCACTGCTCCACCATGCGACCGGCCCGGTGCTGGCCGAGGCGCTCGGCCCGATGACGGTGCATCTGTGGATCAACGACGGACTGATGGCGCTGTTCTTCCTGCTCGTCGGGCTGGAGATCAAGCGCGAGGTCGTCGACGGGCGGCTCGCCAGCGCCGACCGCCGCCGCCTGCCCTTCATCGCCGCGGTCGCCGGTATGGCGGTCCCCGCGCTCGTCTTCCTGATCGTCGCCAGTGCGGAGCCGCGCTTGCAGCCCGGCTGGGCGATCCCCGCCGCCACCGATATCGCCTTTGCGATCGGCGTGCTCGCGTTGCTCGGCAGCCGCATTCCGTCGGCGTTGACGCTGTTGCTGACCACCGTGGCGATCGTCGACGACATGGGCGCGGTCGCGATCATCGCGGTCGCCTATACCGAGACGATCCAGACGCTCGCCCTCGCCGGAGCGGGCCTCGCGCTGGTCGCGCTCTACCTGCTCCACCGCCGCAAGGTGATGGCGCTATGGCCCTATCTGCTCGCCGGGGCCGTGCTCTGGCTGTTCGTGCTGCAATCGGGCGTGCATGCGACGATCGCCGGCGTGCTGACCGCGATGCTGGTCCCGATCCGCCCCGCGCCGGGCGCACCCGACGGTGCGACCGCGCCGCTGCACCGGCTGGAGCAGGCGCTGCACCCCTGGGTCGCCTTCGCCATCGTGCCCCTGTTCGGCTTCGCCAATGCCGGCGTGTCGCTGTCCGGCGCCACCCTCGCCACGCTGGCCGAACCGTTGGTGCTGGGGATCGCGCTGGGCCTGTTCCTCGGCAAGCAGATCGGCATCTTCGGCGCGATCCGCATCGCCGACCGGCTCGGCATCGCGCGGCGACCGGCCGGCGTCAGCTGGGCACAGCTGTACGGCATGGCGTTGATCGCCGGGATCGGCTTCACGATGAGCCTGTTCATCGGCGACCTCGCCTTCGCCGATCCCGCGTTGGTCGAACGCGTCAAGATCGGCGTGCTCGCCGGATCGGTCGCCTCCGCGCTGGCGGGCGTGCTGGTCCTCTTCGTCAGTGGAACGTCGCATGCCACCCGCTGAATCGCCGCTGCGCCAAGGCACGCCCGCCTATCGCCGGCTGACGCTGGCAATGCTGTTCGCCGGCTTCTCGACCTTCTCGCTGCTCTATTCGGTCCAGCCGCTGCTGCCGCTGTTCGCCGCCGATTACGGACTGAGTGCGGAGGGCGCATCGCTGGCGGTGTCGCTCGCCACCGGGCCGCTCGCGATCGGCATCCTGTTCGCCGGCATCCTCTCCGACCGGGTCGGACGGCGGCCGCTGATGGTCCGGGCGATGTTCGCGGCGGGCGCGCTGACGCTCGCCGCGGCGTTCGTACCGGGATGGACCGCGCTGCTCGCACTGCGCCTGCTCACCGGCATCGCGCTGGCGGGCGTGCCCGCTGTGGCGATGGCCTATGTCGCCGAAGAGGTCGACGTCGCCTCGGTCGGCGCGGCGATGGGCCTCTACATCGCCGGCAGCGCGATCGGCGGGATGGGCGGGCGCCTCGTCGCCAGCCTCGTCGCCGACGTCGCCGGCTGGCGCTGGGCGCTCGGCAGCGTCGGTCTTGCCGGGGTGCTGATGGCGGAAGGGTTCCGCCGCCTCGCGCCCGCATCGCGCGGCTTCGTCGCCGGCAGCGGCCGCCATCCGTTCGCCGGCCTTGCCGCGCTGTTCCGCGACCGCGCGCTGCCCCTGCTCTATGCGGAGGCGTTCCTGCTGATGGGCGTGTTCGTCACCGTCTACAATTACGCCGGCTTTCGCCTGCTCGCACCGCCCTATGGGCTCAGCCAGGCGGCGGTGGGGCTGGTGTTCTTCCTCTACATCCTCGGCTCGGCGAGTTCGGCGGCGTTCGGCGCGTTCGCGGGCAGGGTCGGGCGGCGGCGCGTGTTCTGGCTGCCGATCGTGCTGCTGATCGGCGGTGTCGCCGCGACCGAGGCACGGCCGCTACCGCTGGTGATCGCGGGCATCGCGCTGGTGACGATCGGCTTCTTCGGCGCGCATTCGATCGCCAGCGCCTGGGTCGGCCGCCGCGCGCTGGGCAATCGCGGACAGGCGGCGGCGCTCTACCTGTTCTTCTATTATCTGGGGTCGAGCATGCTGGGCTCGGCCGGCGGTTTTGCGTGGAGTCATGCCGGATGGCCGGGCGTCGCGCTGTTCTGCCTCGGGCTCGGGGCGCTGGCGCTGGGCCTCGGCGTGCTGCTCGCGCGAGTCGCGCCGCTCCCCCTCCCCGAAGCGCCCGATCCGGCGCCGGTCGAACCCTGAGCGCACTCGATTCGACCGAACTTCGCACCGGGATAGCTTTTCTTCCTATTCCCATCATGCCAGTAGGATATCTTCGTCGTCGGAGGTAGTCGCATGACCACGCAGCGTCGATTGGCAGACGAACCGCGCCCGGGCGCGACGCTGGGCGAAGCCGTCACCGCGCTGCGCGGCGCGCGATCCGCCTGGCGCGACCGCCAGCAGCCCGGCCATGCCGCCGCGGTCTTCCCGTCGCGCGGCACGGTCGAACGCGTCGTCGAACTGCTCGCGGAAGCGCTCTATCCGCGCCGGCTCGGCCTGCAGCGGGCGACCCCCGACGACGAGGACCGCTTCGTCGCCGCCAAGCTCGCTGCCGCCTTCACCGAGCTGGAGCGCGAGATCGGTCATGAGATCGGCTATTGGCAGACGGAGGCGAACGCGACCTTCGACGCCGATCAGGCCGCGACCATCGTCCGGCTGTTCGCCGGCACGCTGGGCGACATCCGGCGGCTGGTCGACAGCGACGTCGAGGCGGCGTTCCTCGGCGACCCGGCGGCGGGCAGCACCGACGAGATCCTCGTCTGCTATCCCGGCGCGATCGCCAGCCTGCACCACCGCATCGCCCACGAACTGCACCAACTGGGCGCCCCGATCGTCGCGCGCATGATCTCCGAACTCGCCAACGAACGCACCGGCATCGACATCCATCCCGGCGCGACGATCGGCGAACGCTTCTTCATCGACCACGGCACGGGCGTCGTCATCGGCGAAACCGCGATCGTCGGCAGCGGCGTGCGGCTGTACCAGCATGTCACGCTGGGTGCGCGCAGCCCGCTCGGCGCCGCGCGCCGCGGCCCGCGCGACCGCTTCGCCCGGCACCCGATCGTCGGCGACGACGTGGTCATCTATGCCGGTGCGACCATCCTCGGCCGCGTCCATATCGGGTCCGGCGCGACGATCGGCGGCAACGTCTGGCTGCTGACCGACGTCCCCCCCGGCGGCGTCGTGGTGCAGCCCGAGGCGGACCTGCTCGCGCCGAGCGCCGGCCATGCCCTGCGCGACACGCTCGTGGCGGCGGTGGTGTGATGGGGCAGTCGCTCCGGTCCGAACGCCGCCCGGTGATCGGCGTCCTGTGCTGCAACGAGGTTGCGGACCGGCCGGTACAGGTGGTCGCAAGCCGCTTCGTCGAGCCGCTCACGCGGCTGGCCGGGGCGACCGTGCTGCTGGTGCCGGCGATGCCCGACACCGCCGACGTCGCGACGCTGTCCGCGATCCTCGACGGGCTGCTGCTCACCGGATCGCGCTCGCACGTCGCACCCTGGCGCTATGGCGGCGCGGCGCTGCCCGCCGACCAGATCGTCGACGAACCCCGCGACGAGGTCGCGCTGGCGCTCGCCGGGCGGATGATCGAGGCGGGCAAGCCCGTCTTCGGCATCTGCCGCGGGTTGCAGGAGATCAACGTGCTGTTCGGCGGTTCTTTGTGCGCAGCGGAACATGCCGAGCGCCATCACCGCGGCGGCTGGGAAGGCGATTACGAGTCGCTCTTCCATCACGGCCACGATGTCGAGCTCAGCGCCTGCGGCCGGCTCGCCAGCGCCACCGGCACGCGGCGGATGCGGGTCAATTCGGTGCATCAGCAGGGCATCGACCGGCTCGGCGGCGGTCTGTCGGTCGAGGCGGTGGCGGCGGACGACGGCCTGATCGAGGCGGTGTCGGCGCGGCCCTGCGGCGCCGACGTGCTTGGTGTGCAATGGCATCCCGAATGGGACGCCGGCACCGCCCCCGCCAGCCAGGCTTTCTTTGCGCTGATCGGCGCAGGACTGCGCGACCACGCAGCCCATTGTTCAACACGGAGGACTGAATGAAGACCCTTATTCTCGCACCCGCGCTCGCGCTTGCCGCCCTGAGCCTCGCCGCCTGCGGCCCGAAGACCGACGCCGGCAATAACATCACCGCGACCGACACGCTGACGCTCAACGAAGAGGGCGACGCAGGCCTCGGCAACGGCGATGCGTTCGAGACGACGGGCAACGACGTGGCGATCGGCAACGACGCCAGCCTCGCCGACAACGTCCTTGCGCCTACGGGCAACGCGCTCTGATCCTGATTTCACGAACACGCCGGGTATAAGCTCCCTAGGCGTAGACTGGCGGCTCGATCTTGCTGGGATCGGGCCGCTTTTTTTGTCCGATCGGGTCGCGCCAATCTGCCCCGCCAACTGACGGTGGCGCGTGCGTCCGGGACCGCTCCGGAGATTTACTCCGCTGCTCAGAGCCACCATGATCGTGGACCAACAGCGGGGGAGCCTTTGATGATCGGAACAGGAATTGCGGCGGCGATCGCGCTGATGGGGCAGAGCGTGCCGCCGACCCCATCCGCTCCGCAGACGACGGACGGGGCGGTTTCCGAGGATATCGTCGTCACCGGTCTGCGCGATATCGAGGCGAAGGATTCCGCCGTCACGACCGGGACGCTGGGTAGCCAGCGAACCGGCGATGCTGTCGGCAGTCGTCGCATATTCGATCTTGCGCGACGCTGGGCGGCCTGTGCCGCCGCCCCGAGGGATGAAACCCGGCGGGAATGGCTGCGCAAGGCCCTGGACACGCGGACCAACAGCACCGTGCAAGCCTTCGCGATGTCCCGGCTCGCACAGTTGAACATGGAATGTGCACCGGACGCAGGGCGCGCCGTCGGCGGCGCCGTAACCGATCCGTATTACGATCGTGGCGCACTGGTGATCGAGACGCTCAAATCGGTGGAACCACCGATCACGTTGACCAAGGCGCAGACGGGCAACCCGGTCGTGCAGGCCCGTTTCAACAGGCGCGAGACGCCGCTGTCCAAATTCCGGTTGCCCGTGGACCAGCATTATTTCGAAACGGCGGTGTGCTTCGTGCGACTGCAGCCGGAGCTGTCGGTCCGACTGGCGCTGACCGACCGACCGCTCGATTCGGTGCGGCGGCTGGAGGCCGCGATCGTAAACCGCGCACGCGTGTGCGTGGGAAACGCGCGGAAGGTGTATTTCGATGGCGTGCAGTTCCGGTTCTACATCGCCGATGCGGTATACCGGTGGGTGGCCGCCGCCCGGGATGCGCGTACGCTCGTACCCGACGCGGAATGACGCAATAGCCCGGGTCGGTGCCGACGATCCGAGCGGTGGCCGTCAATCGGGATGTTTGGTCTGGACCGACGCCGCCGCGAGACATTCCGCGTCGTCCCCGCCCCGCCTTGGCGTCATCGGCGGGCAGCACCGCTGCCCGCCGTCCACCGTCAGAGCTTCTCGGTCAGTTCCGGCAGGACCTTGAACAGGTCGCCGACGAGACCCAGGTCCGCGACCTGGAAGATCGGGGCGTCCTCGTCCTTGTTGATCGCGACGATGACCTTGCTGTCCTTCATCCCCGCAAGATGCTGGATCGCGCCGGAAATGCCGACCGCGATATAGACTTCGGGGGCGACGATCTTGCCGGTCTGGCCGACCTGATAGTCGTTGGGCACATAGCCCGCGTCCACCGCCGCGCGGCTCGCGCCGACGCCGGCACCGAGCTTGTCGGCGAGCGGTTCGATCAGCTTGGTGAAGTTCTCGCCGTTCTGCAGCGCGCGGCCGCCCGAGACGATGATCTTCGCGCTGGTCAGTTCGGGGCGCGCATTCTCCGCGATCTCGGACCCGACATAGGTCGACACGCCGGTTTCGCCCTGCGACGCGACCGCCTCGACCACGCCCGAGCCGCCCTCGGTCGCCGCCTTTTCGAAGGCGGTGCCGCGGACGGTGATGACCTTCTTGGCATCCGACGTCTGCACCGTCGCGATCGCATTGCCGGCGTAGATCGGACGCGTGAACGTGTCCTCGGCTTCGACCGACAGGATGTCGCTGATCTGCATCACGTCGAGCAGTGCGGCGACGCGCGGCGCGACGTTCTTGCCGGTCGTGGTCGACGGCGCGACGAAGGCGTCGTGATGCCCCATCAGTTCGACGACCAGCGGCGCGATATTCTCGGCGAGCGCATGCGCATAGGCCGCGTCGTCCGCGACATGGACCTTGCCGACGCCGGCAATCTTCGCGGCCTCCTGCGCGACACCGTCGACGCCCTGGCCGGCGACGAGCAGATGGACCTCGCCCAGCTTCGACGCGGCGGTCACAGCGGCGAGCGTGGCATCCTTCACGGACGTGCCGTCATGCTCGACCCAGACGAGCGTCTTCAGGTTACCGGTCATCGGGCAATCCCCATCGCATGCAGCTTCGTCACGAGTTCGTCGACATCGGCGACCTTGATGCCCGCCTGGCGCTTGCCCGGCTCGACCACCTTGAGCGTGGTCAGGCGCGGGGTGACGTCGACGCCGTAATCGGCGGCGGTCTTCTGCGCGAGCGGCTTGGACTTCGCCTTCATGATGTTGGGCAGCGAGGCGTAGCGCGGCTCGTTGAGGCGCAGGTCGGTGGTGACGATCGCGGGCAGCGGGAACGTGTCCGTCTCCAGGCCGCCATCGACCTCGCGCGTCACGGTGACGTCGCTGGTCGTCAGCTCGACCTTGGACGCGAACGTCCCCTGGCCCCAGCCGAGCAGGCCGGCGAGCATCTGGCCGGTCTGGTTGTTGTCGTCGTCGATCGCCTGCTTGCCGAGGATGACGAGCTGCGGCTGCTCCTCCTCGACGATCTTGGCGAGGATCTTGGCAACACCGAGCGGCTCGACCTTGGTGTCCGAGGTGACGAGGATTGCACGGTCTGCACCCATCGCCAGCGCGGTGCGAAGCGTTTCCTGCGCCTTCTGCTCGCCGATCGAGACGACGACGATCTCGGTAACACCCTTGTCCTTCAGACGGATGGCTTCCTCGACCGCGATCTCGTCGAACGGGTTCATGCTCATCTTGACGTTGGCCAGATCGACGCCCGACCCGTCCGCCTTCACGCGAGGCTTCACGTTATAGTCAAGCACGCGCTTGACCGGCACCAGCACCTTCATCAGCTTCCTTCCGATTGCGCCTCCGATACCGTTTTTCCGGCATCGTATCGGCGGTTCACATGGCTATTTTCCGCGGTTTTCGCAAGTCCGGTACGGAAAGTGCCGCTTGCCGTAACGGCATCTGCCCCGAACAGACGAATCGGGCCCGGACATGATGCCCGAGCCCGACGTCTTTTACGATATCCATCCCGCCCCGGACCGCGTCCGGGGCGACGGAGCGCACGGCATGACGCCCCGCCCCGTCATCGGTCAGGCCGCCTTCTGCACCTCGGCGACGATCTTCTTGGCCGCGTCGCCCAGATCGTTCGCGGGAACGATCGCGAGGCCGGAGTTCGCCAGGATGTCCTTGCCGGCCTGCACGTTGGTGCCCTCCAGACGGACGACCAGCGGCACCGAGAGGTTCACTTCCTTCGCCGCGGCGACGATGCCCTCGGCGATGATGTCGCACTTCATGATGCCGCCGAAGATGTTGACCAGGATGCCCTTCACCGCGGGATCGGCGAGGATGATCTTGAACGCCGCGGTCACCTTCTCCTTGTTGGCGCCGCCGCCGACGTCGAGGAAGTTGGCCGGGAACATGCCGTTCAGCTTGATGATGTCCATCGTCGCCATCGCGAGGCCGGCGCCGTTGACCATGCAGCCGATATCGCCGTCGAGCTTGATGTAGGCGAGGTCGTACTTCGACGCCTCGAGCTCCATCGCATCCTCTTCGGTAGTGTCGCGCAGCTCCATCAGATCCTTGTGACGGAACATCGCATTGCCGTCGAAGGCGACCTTGGCGTCGAGCACCATCAGCTTCCCGTCGTCGGTCACGGCGAGCGGGTTGATCTCGATCTGCTCGGCGTCGGTGCCGAGGAACGCGTCGTACAGCTTCGACGCGGTCGACGCGGCCTGCTTGGCGAGGTCGCCGGTCAGTTCGAGCGCGGCGGCGACGGCGCGGCCGTGATGCGGCTGGAAGCCGGTCGCGGCGTCGATGTCGATCGAGTGGATCTTCTCGGGGGTGTCGTGCGCCACCGTCTCGATGTCCATGCCGCCCTCGGTCGAGGCGACCATCGAGACGCGGCCGGTCGCACGGTTGACGAGCAGCGCGAGGTAGAATTCCTTGGCGATGTCGACGCCGTCGGTCACGTACAGGCGGTTGACCTGCTTGCCCGCGTCACCCGTCTGGATGGTGACGAGCGTGTTGCCGAGCATGTCGGTCGCCGCGGCACGCACTTCGTCGGCGGTCTTGGCGAGGCGGACGCCGCCCTTGGCGTCGGGGCCGAGTTCCTTGAACTTGCCCTTGCCGCGGCCGCCGGCGTGGATCTGCGCCTTGACGACATAGAGCGGTCCGGGAAGCTTCTCGGTCGCGGCGACGGCTTCTTCGACGCTCATCGCGGCGAAACCGGCGGGAACGGGCACGCCGAACTTTGCCAGCAGTTCCTTGGCTTGATATTCGTGGATGTTCATGGCCTGCCTCGCATTATGCTATTAAGAGGAGATTGAGCGGCCTTTTGCACAGGCGGCCCGGCGAATCCACCCCGGATATCACACCGGGTCCATTCGTTATCGCAAACGCTTCGCATTAGACGGAACACGCATGGCCTGGCCGTATGGCATCCTTCTCTTCCTCGTGACCGTGATCGGCATGGAGGGCTTCGCCTATGCCGCGCACCGTTGGGTGATGCATGGCTGGGGCTGGTTCCTGCACGCCAGCCATCACACCAAACGCCACGGCAACTGGGAGCTGAACGACCTGTATGCCGCGATCTTCGCAGTGCCGTCGTTCGTGCTGCTGCTCGGCGGGGTCCAGCTCGGCTGGTGGCCGGGCTTCGCGTGGATCGGCGCGGGAATCGCGGCTTATGGTGCAATCTACTTCGGATTCCACGACATCATCGTGCATCAGCGGATCCCGACGCGCTACCTGCCGAAATCTACCTATATGAAGCGGATCGTCCAGGCGCACCGGCTGCACCATGTCGTCGAGACGCGCGAGGGCAACGTCAGCTTCGGCTTCCTCGTCGCGCCCCGGCCCGAGGACCTCAAGGCCGAATTGAAGCGCCGCGGCCGCCAAGGGGTGCGCGCGCCGGAGCGGGAAAAGGCATTGGCAGAAAAGTAACCATTCGCGTGGCATTCGTCGCGCTATGGAACAGCCGATCTTCACGCCGCCGTACGAGCCCGTCGAGCTGAACGACGATTCGCGTCAGGCGCTCCGCAAGTCGGTGAAGATGCGCGCGCATCTGCGCGATCGCGGCCAGACCCGATTCGAGATCGAGGTGACCGACCTGTCGCTATCGGGGTTCCGTGCCGAAACCAGCTTCACGCTGTGGCCGGGGACGGTCGTGTGGCTGACGCTGCCGGGCCTTGCCGGCCTGGAAGCGGTGGTCGCGTGGCGCGACAAGTTCAAATACGGCTGCGCCTTCGCCAAACCGCTGCACCCGGCGGTGTTCGAGCATATCATCGCGCTCAGCCAGCGGTAGGTCCGGCCACGTCCGGACCGGTGCGCGCAGCGCAACCGCAAGACCGGACGGCGGGTCGGTGCGCCGAACCCGTCCGACGGCGGCTTTGCCGTCGTCGCCGATCGTCCGGACCGGCACGCTCTATCTTCATCGCTGCGTAACGATGCATGGCGGCAGCAAGACCGGGACGACGGCAAAGCCGCCGTCAGTCGGGTCGCCGGAGCGCGCCTGTTAGCCGTGCCGGGCGCTGCGCTTCGCACATCGGGGCGGACGTCGCCGCGCCTTCGCCCGTCAATCAAACAGCGACGACACCGACGTCTCGTCCGCGATCCGCTTGATCGCCTCACCGAGCAGCGGCGCGATCGGCAGGTGGCGAATGCGGCCGGACTTGCCGTCCTTGGGCCGGATCGATTCGTGGTTGCCGATCGAATCGGTGATGACCAGTTCGCGCAGCGCCGATCCCTCGACCCGCGCCACTGCGCCGCCCGACAATACGCCGTGCGTCACATAGGCGACGACGTCCTCCGCCCCCGCCTCGCGCAGCGCCGCCGCGGCGTTGCACAGCGTCCCCGCCGAATCGACGATGTCGTCGATGAGGATGCAGAAGCGGCCCTCGACGTCGCCGATGATGTTCATCACCTCCGATTCGCCGGCGCGTTCGCGGCGCTTGTCGACGATCGCGAGCGGGGCGTTGTCGAGGCGCTTCGCCAGCTGTCGCGCGCGCACGACGCCGCCGACGTCGGGGGAGACGACCATCAGGTTCTTGCCCTTGAACCGGGCGTTGATGTCCGCCGACATCACCGGCGCGGCATAGAGATTGTCGGTCGGGATATCGAAGAAGCCCTGGATCTGCCCCGCATGCAGGTCGACCGACAGCACGCGATCGGCGCCGGCGACGGTGATGAGGTTGGCGACCAGCTTGGCCGAGATCGGCGTGCGCGGTCCCGGCTTCCGGTCCTGCCGCGCATAGCCCATATACGGGATCACCGCGGTGATGCGCCGCGCCGACGAACGCTTGAGCGCATCGATGATGATGAGCATTTCCATGAGGTTGTCGTTCGCCGGAAAGCCGGTCGACTGGAGCACGAACACGTCCTCGCCGCGTACGTTCTCCTGGATCTCGACGAAGATCTCCTCATCGGCAAAGCGGCGGACCAGCGCGTCGGTCAGCGGAATCTCCAGATAGGCCGCAATCTCCCGCGCCAGCGGAAGGTTCGAATTGCCGGTGATCAGTTTCATGCGCTTGGCTCCGCCCCGTTCGGTGCTGCGCGCCTTAGAGCCACCGTCACAAAATCGAAAGCATCATCGCGCCGGGCGTACGGCTTGTCCGTCCCATCCTGACTGACTAGGCCCGCGGCATGACCGTCATCACCCGTTTCGCCCCCTCGCCCACCGGCAGCCTGCATGTCGGCAACATCCGGGCGGCGCTGCACAATTGGATGTTCGCCGCGGCCAACGGCGGCCGGTTCGTGCTGCGGATCGACGATACCGATGCGGAGCGGTCGGAGGAGCGGTTCGTCGAGGGCATTCGCGCCGATCTCGCCTGGCTGGGCCTCGAACCCGCCATGGAAGTGCGCCAGTCGGATCGGTTCGCGCTCTATCAGGACCGATTCGACGCGCTGGTCGCGGCCGGGCGGATCTATCCCGCCTATGAAACCGCGCAGGAGCTCGACCTCAGGCGCAAGATCCTGCTCGGCCGCGGCCTGCCGCCGGTCTACGATCGCGCCGCGCTGGCGCTGACCGACGCCGATCGCGCGCGGCTGGAGGCGGACGGCGTGCGCCCGCACTGGCGCTTCCGGCTCGATCACGACGCCCCCATCGCCTGGGACGATTTGATCCGCGGGCCGCAGGCGTTCGACGCGCGCACGATGAGCGATCCCGTCGTCCGCCGCGCCGACGGATCGTGGCTGTACATGCTGCCCTCCGCGATCGACGACGCCGATCTGGGCATCAGCCATGTCGTCCGTGGCGAGGATCACGTCTCCAACACCGCGCTGCAATTGCAGATGTTCGACGCGATGGGCGTCGCGCCGCCGCGGTTCGCGCACGAGGCGCTGCTGACTGGCACGGAGGGCAAATTGTCGAAGCGGCTGGGCTCGCTCGGCGTCGCGCATTTTCGCGAGGCGGGCATCGAGCCGCAGGCGGTGATCGCCCTGCTCGCGCGGATCGGCACCAGCGATCCGGTCGAGCCGATGGCCGATCCCGCCCCGCTGATCGCGGCGTTCGACTTCGCCCGCTTCGGCCGCGCGCCGGCGCGGTTCGACGAGGCGGAGCTGGCGCAGGTCAATGCGCGCATCGTCCACCAGTTGCCGCATGACGCGGTCGCCGATCGCCTGCCGGCGGGCATGGGCGCGGCGGAATGGGATGCGGTGCGCCCGAACCTCTCGCGCGTCGCCGAGGCGGCGGACTGGTGGCGGGTGATCGAAGGGCCGGTCGACGCCCCCGCGCCGGATGCCGACACGCGCGCCTATCTGGCGCAGGCGGCAGCGGTGGCGGCGGCGATCGACTGGACGACCGACCCCTGGCACGCGCTGACCGCGGCGTTGAAGGACGCGACGGCGCGCAAGGGCAAGGCGCTGTTCCTGCCGCTCCGCCAGGCGCTGACCGGCTTGGACCACGGCCCGGACATGGCGGCGCTGCTGCCGCTGATCGGCCGCGACCGCGCAGTGGCGCGACTGTCCACCTGATCAGTCCTCGCGCGCTTAGTGCAACCCGCGCCCGATCGGCATCAACCCGCATCAGGATGCGATCGTGTTCGCGCAGAGGCGCGGAGGACGCCGAGGTGTAACGCGCGCGGCTGCGGGGCGCTTCATCTCTTACGATGGGAAGGCAGGAACCGGCGATACGGCGGGCGCACACCTCTGCGTCCTCCGCGCCTCTGCGCGAACCATATTCCGCGCCTCACACCGATGACGCCGGAACCGGCATGTCGATCCGCTCCGGTTCGCACCCGGCAACGGTGCAACGTCACCCCTTGACGCCGTAACGATACAACGTACCATCCCTTTTCCCAAGGAGACGCAATCGAGTCGCACATCACGCAGGAGACGGATCATGTACGCCGACCGCCATGCCCAGCCGACCCGTTTCAACCCCGGTGGCCTGACCGCCGCCGTCGCGATCAACGCGGGGCTGATCGCCGCGCTGATGTTCGCGGGGCCGACGATCCTGCCCAACGACCCGATCCGCACGCTCGTCACCACCAATATCCCGCTCGACCCGCCGCCGCCCGAGCCCCCGAAACCGCAGCCGAAGACCGCAGAGGTCGTCGCCAGCCGCCCGACCGAGACGATCGTCGCGCCCGACCCGATCGTGCCGTCGCCGTCGACATCGGAGCTCGTCACCACGACGACGATCGTGCCGACGCCGCCGACGCCGATCGTCGGCAGCGACCCCGGCCCGCTCGTGATCGCCACGCCGACGCCCTTGCCGCCGTTGATCGGACCGCAGGTCGACCCGCGCTATGCCGGCGCCTTCCAGCCGGTCTATCCGCCCGCCGAACGCCGCGCCAACCGGGACGGCAAGGTCACCGTCCGCGTCCTTGTCGGCACCGATGGCCGGGTGAAGCAGATCGAGCGCCTCACCGCGACCAGCGACGCCTTCTGGCAGGTGACGCAGGAGCGCGCGCTGCGCTACTGGCGCTTCAAACCGGCCACCCGCGGCGACGTCCCGGTCGAGGCGTGGCGGACGATGGCGCTGACCTTCCGCATGGAGGATGCCGGCTGACGCACCCGGGGACGCAGGGGGTGAATCGCGAGGGACTGGCCTAGCCGCCCCCGGCGTCCTATCTTCGCCATCATGCAGTTCTTCAGCCGCTTTTCGCCGGTCCGCGCCTACAAGGACCTGCGTCTGTTCCTCGCCGGGCGCCAGCCGTACGAGCTCGGCTTCCTCGTGCTGGCGATGGGGGTGACCGGCTTCTTCGTCTATGCGTTCATGCGCAACGACATCCCGCCCGAACCCTATTCGCCCAACATCATCTATTTCAACAATTACCGGGCCGACCGCACCGATGCGCAGATCAAGGCGCAGCAGGAGATCGACAAGGTCGAGCAGGACCGGCGCATCGCCGCGCAAAAGGCGCGCGAGGAGAAATTGCGCGGCCAGTTCAAGCAGGTCGACGATGCGATGAGCAAGTGGGGGCTCTGACCGCCGACCACCGCTGGATGGGCGCGGCGATCGCACTCGGCGAACGATCCCGCGGACGCACCGCCCCCAATCCCAATGTCGGCTGCGTAATCGTCCGCGACGGGCGGGTGGTCGGCCGCGGCTGGACCCAGCCCGGCGGGCGCCCGCATGCCGAGGCGATGGCGCTCGCCCAGGCCGGCGAGGCCGCGCGCGGCGCGACCGTCTATACCACGCTGGAGCCCTGCGCGCATGTGTCGGCGCGCGGCCCCGCCTGCGCCGACCTGCTGGTCGCTGCGGGCGTGGGCCGGGTCGTGGTGGCGCTCGGCGACCCCGATCCGCGCACCGACCGCATCGGAATGGCGCGCCTGCGCGACGCCGGCATCGCGGTGACGCAAGGCGTACGGACCGCGGAGGCGGCGCGGAGCATGGCGGGCTTCCTCACTCGCCAGCGACTCGGGCGACCGCTGGTGACGCTGAAGCTCGCGACTTCGCTCGACGGCTGCATCGCACTCGCCGACGGCACCAGTCGCTGGATCACCGGGGCCGAAGCGCGCGCGCATGCCCATCTGGAACGCAGCCGGCACGAGGCGATCCTCGTCGGGCGGGGGACGTGGGATGTCGACGCGCCAAGACTGGACGTGCGGCTCGCGGGACTGGAAGCGCGAAGCCCGATCCGGGTCGTCCTGTCCGCCCACCCGCACCCGTCGGCCGGAACGGGCGCGCCCGATCCCGTCTGGATCACCGCCCCCGACCGGATCGCCGCCCTCCCCGCCGACCATGTCCTGATCGAGGGCGGCGCCGCGACCGCCGCCGCCTTCCTGCGCGCCGATCTGGTCGACCGCCTTTTGCTCTACCGCGCGCCGATCCTGATCGGTGGCGGCCGGCCGGCGATCCGCGACATCGGCCTCGCCGATCTCGGAACGGCACACGGCCGGTGGCGGCCGTACGATGCACGGCCGCTTGGCACCGATCGAGTCGAGGTATACGAGCGGGCCGATTCACGAGGACGATCATGTTCACCGGCATAGTCAGCGATATCGGCACCATCGAAACGGTCGAGAACCGCGGCGACACGCGCCTGCGCATCGCCACCGCCTATGACACCGACACGATCGACCTCGGCGCGTCGATCGCCTGTTCGGGCGTATGCCTGACGGTGGTCGATAAAGGCGTGGACGGCGGCCGGTCGTGGTTCGACATGCAGGTGTCGGCCGAAACCATCCGCCGCACCGCGCGCGACCAGTGGACGCAGGGGCGCCGCCTCAACCTCGAACGCGCGATGAAGCTGGGCGACGAACTCGGCGGCCATATCGTCACCGGCCATGTCGATGGCATCGCCGAGGTGCTGGCGATCACGCCCGAGGGCGAATCGCACCGCATCGCCTTCGCCGTGCCGGCCGAGCTCGCCCCGTTCATCGCGCCCAAGGGCTCGATCACGATCGATGGCGTCTCGCTGACCGTCAACGCGGTCGAGGATCACGGCCCGACCACCCGGTTCACGGTCAACCTCATCCCTCACACCCAGGCGGTCACCACCCTCGGCACTCTCGCCGAGGGACAGGCGGTGAATATCGAGATCGACGTGCTCGCCCGCTATCTGCAACGTATGGAGCATTATCGTGGCGCACAGCATGTCTAAGGGGTCCGAGCTCGGGCGCATCCGCCACGCCTTCCTGTCGTCGCCCGAAGAGATCATCGACGAGGCGCGCAACGGCCGCATGTTCATCCTGGTCGACGACGAGGATCGCGAGAACGAGGGCGACCTCGTCATCCCCGCGCAGATGGCGACGCCCGAGAAGATCAACTTCATGGCCAAGCATGGCCGCGGGCTGGTCTGCCTCGCGCTGACCCGCAAGCGCGTCGACGAACTCGGCCTGTCGCTGATGAGCCGCAACAACGGCACGCGCTACGAAACCGCCTTCACCACCTCGATCGAGGCGCGCGACGGCGTGACGACGGGCATCTCCGCCGCCGATCGCGCGCGCACCGTCGCGGTGGCGATCGATTCGTCCAAGTCGCGCGACGAGATCGTGACACCGGGCCACGTCTTCCCGCTGGTCGCGCGCGACGGCGGCGTGCTGGTGCGCACCGGCCATACCGAGGCGGCGGTGGACGTGTCGCGGCTCGCCGGGCTCAATCCCTCGGGCGTGATCTGCGAGATCATGAACGAGGACGGGACGATGGCCCGGCTCGACGACCTCGTCACCTTCGCGCAGTTCCACAATCTCAAGATCGGCACGATCCGCGACCTGATCGCCTATCGCCGCCGCTACGACCATCTCGTCGAGAAGCGGGCCGAGGCGCGCTTCGTCAGCGACTGGGGCGGCGAATGGACCGCGCTGACCTATTGGAACAAGGCGACCGGGACCGAGCAGATCGCGCTGGTCAAGGGCAAGGTCGACCCGAGCAAGCCGACGCTGGTCCGCATGCACGCGCTGTCGCCCTTCGCCGACATCTTCGGCGAGGGCGGCGATCGCGCCGGCCTGCTGCGCCGGTCGATGGAGATCATCGCGGCGGAGGGCGCCGGCGTGATCGTCGTCATCAACCGCCCGCGCGTCGACCAGTTCACCGTCGCGCTGCAGGCGAAGGCGGGCACGCTGCCGAAGGAGGATATGGAGGAATTGCGCGACTATGGCGTCGGCGCGATGATCCTGACCGAGCTCGGCGTCGAGGAAATGGTGTTGCTCACCAACACCCACCACACGCTCGTCGGCCTCGACGGCTACGGCCTGTCGATCGTCGGCGAACGCGCAATCGAGACGGAGGGCTGACATGGCGCACCTGCTGATCGTCGAAGCGCGCTTCTACGACCATCTCAACGACATGCTCGTCGCCGGTGCCCGCGCCGCGATCGAGGCGGCGGGCCATAGCCACGATACGGTGACGGTGCCGGGCGCGCTCGAGGTGCCGGGCGCGATCGCGCTGGCCGCGGACAGCGACCGCTACGACGCCTTCGTCGCGCTGGGCGTGGTGATCCGCGGCGAGACCTATCATTTCGAGATCGTCTCGAACGAAAGCGCGCGCGGGATCATGGCGCTGACGCTGGACGGCCTGGCGATCGGCAACGGCATTCTAACCACCGAGAACGAGGCGCAGGCGATCGTGCGCGCCGACCCGGCGCAGCTCGACAAGGGCGGCGGCGCGGCACAGGCGGCGCTGGCGATGCTGGCACTGCGCGAACGGCTGGGCTGACAACCTCCCGCACGTCGGGAGTCGTGCGCGCAGCGTATCAAACGCGTTCGCGCAGAAGCGCGGAGAACGCAGAGGGGAGCACCAGTTGCTCCGCCTCGTACATCTTGCGCGTCTGTACCGGGGCGATCGGTTCCGCGGCGTACCATCGCTGCGCTCTCCGCGCCTCTGCGCGCAGAACCGGTTCACGCGAAGCCGCGGGTGGCGTCGCTGCGCCGCCCGCCAGCTCGCCCCCCACCGCTGCGATAAAGGCAGGCCATGCCTGTCCGGGACACGAGAGCGTCGCGTCTTCGCGCCTTGGTGTGAACCCGACAAAAAAGACCCGGTACGTCGCCGTACCGGGTCAAGGTCGTCCGCAGGAGGAACGTCGTGGGGGGCGGGGGTCTGCTGCCCCCGCGCCCGATCGGTGGATCAGTTGTAGGCGCGCTCGCCGTGCTCGCCGAGATCGAGGCCTTCCTGCTCGACTTCGGGAGCGACCCGCAGGCCGGTGAGCGCCTTGGCGATCAGGATCGCGATGACGGTGCCGATCGTCGCCCAGATGGTGGTGACGACCACCGCCTCGACCTGAACGAGCAGCTTGGCGCCCATCGCATAGTCCGCCGCGCCCGGCCCGCCGAGGGACGGGGCGTAGACGATGCCGGTGCCGATCGCGCCGACCATACCGCCGATGCCGTGGACACCGAAGGCGTCGAGCGCGTCGTCATAGCCGAGCTTCGGCTTGAGCACCGACACCGCGAAGAAGCAGACCAGCGAGGCAACCGCACCCAGCACGATCGCGCCGAACGGACCCGAGTTGCCGGCGGCCGGGGTCACCGCGACCAGACCGGCGACGATGCCCGAACAGAAGCCCAATGCCGATCCCTTGTGACCGCGCAGGCGCTCGGCCAGCATCCAGAACAGCGCGCCCGATGCGGTGGCGACGAAGGTGTTGATCATCGCCAGGCCCGCCGAGCCATTGGCCTCCAGCGCGGAACCGGCGTTGAAGCCGAACCAGCCCACCCACAGCAGGCCGGTGCCGACCGCGGTCAGCGTCAGCGAATGCGGGGGCATCGGCGTCGTCGGATAGCCCATGCGCTTGCCGAGCATGATGCTGGCGACCAGCGCCGAGACGCCGGCGTTGATGTGCACGACGGTGCCGCCGGCGAAATCGAGCGCACCCGCCTTGAAGAAGAAGCCCGACGACGCCCAGACCATGTGCGCGATCGGGAAATAGACGATCGTCAGCCACACCGCGGCGAAGGCCATGACGGCGGAGAATTTCATCCGCTCGACCACCGACCCCAGCACCAGCGCGACGGTGATCGCCGCGAAGGTCATCTGGAAGCAGATGAAGACATATTCGGGAATCTCGACCCCGGCGGTGAAGGTCGCCGCCTGCGATGCCGGCGTCACGCCCTTCAGGAACGCCTTGTCGAGGCTGCCGATGACGTTGGAGAAACCGCTGGTGAGGTCCGGCCCGAAGGCGAGGCTATAGCCGTACATCACCCACAGCAGCATCGCGAGGCACGCGACCGCGCCGATCTGCGTCATCGTCGACAGCATGTTCTTCGAGCGGGTGAGACCGCCGTAGAACAATGCCAGGCCCGGCAGGATCATCATCATGACGAGGACGGTGGAGGTCATCATCCAGGCGGTGTCGCCCTTGTTGACCGTGGCGGCGACAGGAGCCGCGGCGGGCGGCGCCTGCAGTGCGGCGTCCTGCGCCCAGGCGGGCATGGCGGCGAACGCCAGGGCGCCCAGCCCCGCGGCGCCCGCGATCTTCAAAGCGTGCTTCATCCCTATTCCCCCCTCAGAGCGCCGAATCGTCGGTTTCGCCGGTGCGGATCCGCACCGCCTGACCGACGTCGAGCACGAAGATCTTGCCATCGCCGATCGCGCCGGTGTTCGCCGACGCCTGGACCGCCTCGACCACCCGGTCGGCGAGGTCGGCGGCGCAGACCACCTCGATCTTGATCTTGGGCACCATGTTGGTGCTGTATTCAGCGCCGCGATAGATTTCGGTCTGGCCCTTCTGCCGGCCGAACCCCTTGACCTCGGTAACCGTCATCCCCGCCACGCCCAACGTGGTGAGCGCTTCCCTCACCTCGTCCAGTTTGAACGGCTTGATGATCGCAATGACCAGCTTCATCCCTGCCCCCTCGATTGTACGAGGGAGCCCTTCGCAACGATCATGCCAGTCGTGAAACGACGCGGCCCGGCGGGCGGCAGCGGCGGCGGGCTACGGATTAACGATAGAATAATGGGCAGCCGCGCACGGCTGCCTCAAATTTCAGCAGCGGCGACGATCGCCTGTGCGACGGGCAGGTCGTCCTCGTCCACCATCACGCGGACCGGGATCAGCAGGTAACTGCCATCGGCGATGCTCGATCCGCCATCGAAGGCGATCGCGTCCAGCCCTTCGGCATCGAGCCGCCCGACGATGATGTTGGCGAGGTTGCGATCGTAGCGACCGAGTTCGACAAGGCTCATGAGGAATGCTTCCGTCGACGCGTTCAGGCCGTCGCCGTCCCGCCCACCGTCAGACCATCCACCAGCAACGTCGGCTGACCGACGCCGGCCGGCACGCTCTGCCCGCCCTTGCCGCAGACACCGATGCCCTCGTCCAGCGCGAAATCGTTGCCGATGCCGGTCACCTTGGTGAGCACCGTCGGGCCGTCGCCGATCAGCGTCGCGCCCTTGATCGGCGCGCCGATGCGACCGTCCTCGATCAGATAGGCCTCGGTGCAGGAAAACACGAACTTGCCCGACACGATATCGACCTGCCCGCCGCCGAAGCTCTTGGCGAAGATACCGCGCTTCACGCGGGCGAGCAGCTCGGCGGGATCGTCCTTGCCGCCCTTCATGAAGGTGTTGGTCATCCGCGGCATCGGGGCATGCGCGAAGCTTTCGCGGCGACCGTTGCCGGTCGGCGCGACACCCATCAGCCGCGCGTTGAGCCGGTCCTGCATGTAGCCCTTGAGGATACCGTCCTCGATCAGCACCGTTTCGCCCGTCGGCGTGCCCTCGTCGTCGATCGACAGCGAGCCGCGGCGATCCTGGATCGAGCCGTCATCGACCACCGTCACCCCCGGCGCCGCCACGCGCTCGCCGATCCGCCCGGAAAAGGCGCTGGTGCCCTTGCGGTTGAAGTCGCCTTCCAGCCCGTGGCCGATCGCCTCGTGCAGCACGATCCCCGGCCAGCCCGGCCCGAGCAGCACGGTCATCTCGCCCGCCGGCGCCGCGACCGAATCGAGATTGACCAACGCATGGGCCAGCGCCTCGTCGATCCCGCGGTTCCACACCGCGGCATCGAACAGCCGGTCGTAGAGATAGCGCCCGCCGATCCCGAACGTCCCCGTCTCGCGCCGGCCGTTCTGCTCGACGACGATCTGGATGTTGAGCCGCACGAGCGGCCGCACGTCGGTGGCGACGAAGCCGTCCGGCCGCACCACCTCGACCACGCTCCACGTCCCGCTCAGCCCCACCGACACCTGCGCGACACGCGGATCGCGCGCGCGCGCCGCGGCATCGATCGTCTGGCACAGATTCACCTTGTCGGCGAACGGCACCAAGTCGAGCGGATCGGCGTCGGTATAGAGGTGCCGGTTGTTGCCCTGCGGCGGGGCGGCCCGGGCGCTGGTCGTCGGATCGATCAGCGCCATCGTCTCGCCCGCGCGCCGGATCGCCGCTTCCGACAGTTCGTTGGCATGGGCGAAGGCGGTCATTTCGCCCGACACCGCGCGCAGGCCGAAGCCGGCGTTGGTGTCGTAGCTCGCCGTCTTCAGCCGCCCGTCGTCGAACCCGAACGCCTCGGCCCGGCGGTACTGGAGGTAGAGTTCGCCGTCATCCGCGCGGCCGAGCGCATCGGCGGTCAGGCGCAGCGCCGCCTCGGGCGAAAGCTGGTCGCGGTACAGGAACGAGCGGGGGTCGGCAGCGGATGTCATGCCGCCAATATAGGCGCGTTAAACGCTCGCGCCATCCGGATGATCGGGCAGCGTCGATTGATCGACGCCATCCGCCGGCCCGCCGATCAGCACGAAGCGACGGTCGCAATAGCCGCAGTCGACATAGCCTTCCTCGTCGATCTGCAGGAACACCCGCGGATGGCCGAGCGCGGCGCCGCCGGGAATGTCGGTGGCGCCGTCGCAGGCGACGCGACGCTGGGATACGCGGACGGTTTCGGGCGGCGGGATCATGCGGCTGCGGATAGCAAGGCCCGGCACGCGCTTCAATCCTCCCCGGTGCAGGCACAATCCGGGGGGAGGATTGTGTTGCACCCCGGAAAGATCGGCGTATTCCCGCGAACCATGACCGAGGCCGCGATCCGCATCCAGAACCTCTGCAAGACCTATCAGGGCGGCAAGCGCGCGCTCGACGGGGTCAGTTTCGACGTGCCGCGCGGCCAGATCTTCGGCCTGCTCGGCCCGAACGGCGCGGGCAAGTCGACGCTCATCAACATCCTCGCCGGACTGGTCAACAAGACCGAGGGGCAGGCCGAGATCTGGGGCTTCGACATCGACGCGCATCCGCGCAACGCCAAGGCGTCGATCGGCATCGTCAATCAGGAAATCCTGTTCGATCCCTTCTTCACCCCGATCGAGACGCTCAACATCCAGGCCGGCCTGTACGGCGTGCCAAAGGCCGAACGCCGCAGCCTCGAACTGCTGCGTGCAGTGCATCTGGAGGACAAGGCCAACGCCTATGCCCGCACCCTGTCGGGCGGCATGAAGCGGCGGCTGATGGTGGCCAAGGCGATGGTCCATTCCCCGCCCGTGCTGGTGCTCGACGAACCGACCGCGGGCGTCGACATCGAATTGCGCCAGCAGCTCTGGGCCTATGTCCGCGACCTGAACCGCGCAGGCGTCACGGTGGTGCTCACCACGCATTACCTCGAAGAGGCCGAGGAATTGTGCGACCGGATCGCGATCATCAACCACGGCCGGCTGATCGCCAACGAACCGACCCGCGAGTTGGTCGGCAAGGCGCAGGAAAAGGTCGTCGCGGTCACCGTCGATCGCGACGTCGCGACGCTGCCCAGCAACGCCTGTTTCGGCAAGATCGTGCTGAAGGGCGCACGCACGCTGGAAATCACCTACGCCAAAGATCGCGTCAATGCGGGCGAGGTGCTGGCGGCGGTGCAGCATGACGGCTTCGGGATCGTCGACGTGACGACGAAGGAGCCCGATCTGGAAGACGTGTTCCTCAGCCTGACCCGTGCGTCCAATGTCTGACGCCTTCCGGACGGGAGGGCGCCGATGAGCAACACCGACGTCCTCATCGTCGGATCGGGCGCGGCCGGCCTTACCGCGGCGCTCAACCTCGCCGACCGTTTCCGCGTCACCGTCCTCGCCAAGGGCGCGCTCAACGAAGGGTCGACCGCCTGGGCGCAGGGCGGGATCGCCGCCGTCCTCGAACCGGGCGACACGTTCGACAACCATGTCGAGGATACGATGGTCGCGGGCGCGGGCCTCAACGACCGCGACATCGTCGAATTCGTCGTCGAGAACGCCCCCGCCGCGATCGAGCGGCTGACGCAGCTCGGCGTCCCCTTCGCCACCGAGGGTGCCGACGGCAAGGGAGCGCTCCATCTCACCCGCGAGGGCGGCCATTCGCACCGCCGCATCGTCCACGTCGCCGACGCCACCGGCTGGGCCGTGCAGGAGGCGCTGCAACGCGCCGCGGAGGCGCATCCCAACATCACTTTGGTCCCCGATCAGGTCGCGATCGACCTCGCCACCAGCCGCCACGAGCAGCGCTATTCGGGCGCAGGCAACGTCTGGGGCGTCTATGCGGTCGACCGCAACACCGGGCGCGTCAACCTCTACACCGCCCGGGCCACCGTCCTCGCCACCGGCGGCGCGGGACGCACCTACCTCTTCTCCACCGCCCCGCGCGGCGCGACCGGCGACGGCATCGCGATGGCGTGGCGGGCGGGTGCGCGCGTCTCCAACATGGAGATGATGCAGTTCCACCCGACCTGCCTCTACAATCTTGAGGTCAAGAACTTCCTCATCACCGAGGCGGTGCGCGGCGAAGGCGGACGGCTCGTCAACCCGACCACCGGCAAGCGCTTCATGTCCTATTACGATGCCGAACGGATGGAGCTGGCGCCGCGCGACGTGGTGGCGCGCGCGATCGATGCCGAGATCAAGCGCTACGGTCTCGATTACGTCCACCTCGACATCAGCCACATGCCCGCCGACTTCGTGAAGGGCCATTTCCCCAACATCCACGAAAAGCTGCTCGGCCTCGGCATCGACATGACGACGCAGCCGATCCCGGTCGTGCCGGCGCAGCATTATACCTGCGGCGGCGTGGTCATCGACCGCGACGGCCGCACCGACCTGCCCGGCCTCTATGCCGCCGGCGAATGTACCGAAAGCGGGCTGCACGGCGCCAATCGGCTCGCCTCCAACTCGCTGCTCGAATGCTTCGTCTTCGGCGAGGCGTGCGCGGATCACATTGCGGCGCATTGGGACACGCTGCCGCCGGTGCCGGTCATCCGCCCATGGGACGAAAGCCGCGTCACCGATTCGGACGAAGAGGTCGTCATCAAGCAGAACTGGACCGAGATTCGCCGCTTCATGTGGAATTACGTCGGGATCGTCCGCACCACCAAGCGGCTGGAGCGCGCGCAGCACCGTATCCAGATGCTGACCGGCGAAGTGGCGGACTATTACGGCCATTTCCGCGTCACGCCCGACCTGATCGAGCTGCGCAACCTGCTCCAGACCGCCGAACTTATCGTGCGGTCCGCGCTGCACCGGCACGAGAGCCGCGGGCTGCACTATACGCTGGATTACCCGGAGACGCTGGCCGGCGCGGTCGATACCGTGCTGGTGCCCTGACCGCATTGCACCCGGCGGCGACGGGCCGCCGGGTGCGCGGGACGATCAGGCCGTGGCGAGTTCCGCCTGTGCGTTGATCCCGCCGGTGGCGAGCTGCGTCAGCTTGTCGTTGGTCGCCTTTTCCTCGTCGAGCGTCTGCTGCAGGATCGCGGCGCATTCGGTCTTGCCGAGCTGCTTCGCCCAGGTGATGAGCGTGCCGTAGCGGGCGATCTCGTAATGCTCGACCGCCTGCGCCGCGGCGGTCAGCGCCGCATCGAGCACCGCCTTGTCGCTGACCTCGCCGGCGACCTCGTTCGCTTCCTTGATGATGCCGTCGATCGCCGGGCAGGTGACGCCCTTGGGCTGCATGCCCTCGATCTCGAACACGCGGCGCAGGCGCTCGATCTGGCCTTCCGTCTCGCGCAGATGCTGTTCGAACCCCTGGCGCAGCTGAACGTCGGTGGCCTTGTCGATCATCTTGGGCAGCGCCTTGGTGATCTGCTGCTCCGCATAATAAAGGTCTTCGAGTTGATGGACATACAGGTCCTGGAACGTCGCGATATCCTTGCTGAACAAGCCCATGATCTGTCTCCGATGATGTTGGAACGTGAATCTGCCGAACGAGCGGCGCCGCCCGCAAGTTGCTGAAAAAACAGATGATCCACATTAGTGCCGACGTTCGGCCGGAGGCGATTGCCGTCCGGCCGGAGCGGGCATAGGTTCACCGCTCCGGGGTGCGGGAGAGAATCGGTGGCGGTACGGCGTTCGGTGGCGTTTCTTGCGTTGACGGCCCTGCTGGCGGGGTGCGGCGGCGGCGATGGTGGATCGTCGGGCGCGACCGCCACCGGCGGATCGCCGACCACGGGTACGCCGACCACGACCGTCGCCGCCGGCTGCACGCTTCGCGAGCGGCAGGACTGGGTCGCGGCGCAGGTGCGCGAATGGTATCTCTTCCCCGATACCCTGCCCGCCAGTCTCGACCCGACGCCGTACGGCAGCGTCGACACCTTTCTCGACGCGCTGACCGCGACCGCCCGGTCGCAGCGCAAGGACCGCTATTTCACCTATCTGACGTCGATCAAGGAAGAGACGGCCTATTACACCTCGGGCTCCAGCGCCGGCTTCGGCTGGCGGCTCGGGCTCGACAGCAACACGCGTCTCTACGTGACCGAGGCGTTCGAGGGCGCGCCCGCGTTGGCGGCGGGTATCGATCGCGGAGCGGAAATCCTGGCGATCGGCACCTCGGCGAGCAACCTGCGGACGGTGAGCAGCCTGTACAATGCCGGCGGCAACGCGCTGGGCGATGCGCTCGGGCCGGACACGACGGGGACGACCCGCAGCTTCCAGATCCGCGACGCCGCCGGCACGCGGACCGTCTCGGTCGCCAAGACCGACTTCACGCTGACGCCGGTATCCAGCCGCTATGGGGTGCAGATCATCGCCGACGGCGGCCAGCGCTACGGCTACGTCAACCTGCGCACCTTCATCGACACCGCCGATCCCGTGCTTCGCTCGGCCTTCGCACAGTTCCGGGCGCAGGGGATCACCAACCTCATCGTCGACCTGCGCTACAACGGCGGCGGGCTGGTCCGTACCGCGGAGCTGATGAGCAACCTGCTGGGTGCCAATCGCAGCACGTCGGAGGTGATGAGTTACACCACCTTCCGCAGCGAGAAATCGGCGGAGAATTCGACGACCTTCTTCGCGCCGCAGCCGCAATCGGTCGCGCCGACCCGGGTCGCCTTCATCGGCACCGGCGGCACCGCCTCGGCGAGCGAGTTCGTCATCAACGCCTTCATCCCCTACCTCCACGCCAATGCGGCGCTGATCGGCACCAACACCTATGGCAAGCCGGTCGGCCAGATCGCGCTCGACCGGGCGGCGTGCGACGACCGGCTGCGGGTGATCGCCTTCGCGCTGCAGAATGCGGCGCGGCAGGGCGCCTATTACGACGGGCTGGCGAACACGGTGGAGGCGAGCTGCCGCGCGGCGGACGACCTCGCTTATCCGATGGGCGATCCGCGCGAGGCGTCGACGCGCTCCGCGCTCGATTTCCTGCAGGGCAAGAGCTGCACGCGGATCGGCGCGTCCGCCAGTGCGGAAGCGCGGGCGCTGTCGGCGCCGGTGACCCGCGTCGCGCTGACGCCGTCCGGCGAAATGTCGACCGCGCAGCGCGAGGTGCCGGGGCTGTTCTGACGACGGCGGTCGCATGAGGTGACGCCGGGACGGCGAGCGGCTAGCGCGGCGATCATGCTTCACGACCCGCTGTTCCTGATCGTCGCCGCGACGGCGGTGATCCTCGTCGGCCTCGCCAAGGGCGGGCTGTCCGGACTGGGTGCGCTCGGTACGCCGTTGCTCGCGCTGGCGGTCGCGCCGGTACAGGCCGCCGCGATCCTGCTCCCCATCCTCGTCGTGCAGGATGCGGTGAGCGTCTGGGCGTTCCGGCGGACGTGGGACGGCTGGGTGATCGGCTGGATGCTGCCGGGTGCGCTGCTCGGCATCCTCGGAGGCTGGACGTTCGCGGAAGTGCTGCCGGGGCAGGCGGTGATGGCGATGCTGGGGGCGATCACCGCGGGTTTCGGCGCGTGGCGGCTGTGGATCGAACGCGGCGGGCGCGCGGTCGCCGCCTCGCGCTCGCCGGGCTGGGTCGGCAGCCTGTTCGGGATCGGCATGGGCTTCGCCAGCCAGATTGCCCATGCCGGCGGGCCGCCGTTCCAGATGTGGGTGGCGCCGCGCAAGCTGCCGCACGAACGCTTCGTCGGCACCGGTGCGATCCTGTTCGCCATCGTCAATTGGGCGAAGGTGCCGGCCTATCTGGCGCTCGGCGCGTTCGACCGTGCGACGCTGACCGCATCCGCGGCGCTGCTGCCGCTGGCGATCCTCAGCACGCTGGCGGGGGTTTGGCTGATCCGCCGGATGCGCCCGGCGCGCTTCTACATCCTCGTCTATCTGCTGATGGTGCTGCTCGGCGCGAAGCTGCTGTGGGACGGGATCGGCTGAGCGGCCCGGCGCGTTCACGTCTGCAACCACAAGGAGCGGATGCGTGACGAAAACCCTGGCCGATCTGTCGAAGGCGATGCGCGACATCGATTTCGCGATGCTCTCCACCCATACCGACGGCGGCGCGATCGCCGCGCGGCCGATGAGCAACAACCAGCAGGTCGATTACGACGGCGACAGCTATTATTTCACGATGGACGACACGCGCACCGTCGCCGACATCACCCGCGATCCGCAGGTCAGCCTCAGCTTCCTCGGCAAGAGCGGCCTGCTGGGCATGCGGCCGTTCTTCGTCGCGGTCGAAGGCCATGGCGATCTGGTCCGCGACACGGCGGCATTCGAGGAGCATTGGTCGCCGGACCTCGACCGCTGGTTCGAACGCGGCGCCGACACCCCCGGCCTCGTCATGATCCACGTCCGCGCCGCACGCCTGCATTACTGGGATGGAGAAGACGAGGGCGAGATTTCGCTGTAGGGCGCCCCTTTCGAAGGGGGATTACGATGCAGGATGACGACAGCTTCGTGTACGACGAGGCGAGCGGCGAATGGATCAGCGCGGCGGACGCTGCTGCGGCGGCCGCGTCTGCCGGAACGGGAGTCGAGGTGCGCGATGCCGTCGGCAACATATTGGCCGATGGCGACCAGGTGACGCTCATCAAGGACCTGACCGTCAAGGGCGCCGGACAGACGCTGAAGCGCGGCACGCTCATCAAGAGCATCCGCCTGACCGGCGATGCGCAGGAGATCGACTGCAAGTTCGACGGGATCAAGGGGCTGGTCCTGCGCGCCGAATTCGTGCGCAAGCGCTGAATGCGGCTGCGGATCGATCCGAGCTGGGAGGCTCCGCTGGCCGAGGCGCTGGCGCGGCTGCCGGCGCTGGATGCCTTCCTCGATGCGGAGGCCGGGGCGGGCAAGGCGATCTATCCGCCGGCCGAGGATCGCTTCCGCGCGCTGGAGCTGACGCCGCTCGACGCGGTGCGCGTCGTGATCCTTGGGCAGGACCCCTATCACGGCCCGGGGCAGGCGCATGGCCTCAGCTTTTCGGTCCGCCCCGGGGTGAAGGTGCCGCCGAGCCTCGCCAACATCTACAAGGAATTGCACGCCGACCTCGGCATCGCCCCGGTCGGCCACGGATGTCTGGAGCATTGGGCGCGGCAGGGCGTGCTGCTGCTCAACACGGTGATGAGCGTCGAGGGCGGCAAGGCAGCGTCGCATCGCGGGCGCGGCTGGGAGGCGTTCACCGACGCGATCATCCGCGCCGTCGCCGCCAAGCCGGACCCCGTGGTATTTCTCTTATGGGGCGCGCACGCACAGGCCAAGGCGGCGTTCGTGCGCGGCATCGATCAGGGTGGCGCGCATCTGGTCGTCAGCGCCCCCCACCCCTCGCCGCTGTCGGCGTACAAGGGCTGGTTCGGCAGCCGCCCCTTCTCACAGGCGAATGCCTTCCTGATCGCGCATGGCGCGCCACCGATCGACTGGACGCTGCCGCCGGCGCCGTGACCCGCATCCTTCGCGCCATGCCGGGGGTTCAACCCGCAGAGACAAGGAGAGACCGACATGACCGAAGCCTGGTGGAACGGCACGCGTATCGCTGCGAGCGACGACATCGTGACGGTGGAGGGCAACGCTTATTTCCCCCTCGCTGCAGTGGATGCGGCGGTGCTTCGGGACAGCGCGACGACCAGCGTCTGCCCGTGGAAAGGGACCGCGCATTATTACACGCTGGCGGTGGACGGCGCGGAGAACCGCGACGCGGCGTGGTATTATCCGGCACCGAAGGACGCGGCGCGGGAAATTACCGGGCGGGTGGCGTTCTGGAAGGGCGTCGACGTGCGGGGCTGATACGCCGATTCTATAAGGGCGCATCCGGGGCGGCCATACCTTTGAGGGTAGCGCCTCTTGGTATTGGTCGGATTGCTGAACACCTCTCCGGCATGCTTCCATGGCAATACCGTTCAGGTAATTGTAGCGCGTAGCGTGTCGGGCAACAAATATCTCAAGACGCAGAACGACGGAGAGCAGCCTAACAATCTGCTCAGCCTGCCGGAATGCCCATAATAAACGATCGATTGCCAAAGCGGCCCCGTCTTCACGACGGGGCCGCAAAGCGTCACTCCGCCGCAGGCAGGTAAACCTCGCTGCCCTTCTCGCGGAACCGCTCGCTCATCTGCGCCATGCCGGCTTCGGCATCCGCCACCGAGCCCGTGCCATTCGCAAACAGCGCGCGGTCCGCGTCAGCCTCGTCGGCCGCGAGGAACGTATCCGCCGGGGCGTTCTGCTTCGCAGCGAAGTCGCGGACTTCCTGCGTGATCTTCATCGAGCAGAATTTGGGGCCGCACATCGAACAGAAATGCGCGGTCTTGGCGCCTTCTGCCGGCAGGGTCTGGTCATGGTAGGATTCGGCCGTATCGGGGTCGAGGCTCAGGTTGAACTGGTCGCGCCAGCGGAAGTCGAAGCGGGCGCGGGACAGCGCGTCGTCGCGCATCTGTGCGGCGGGGTGGCCCTTGGCGAGATCGGCGGCATGGGCGGCGAGCTTGTAGGTGACGACTCCGACCTTGACGTCGTCGCGGTCCGGCAGGCCGAGATGCTCCTTGGGGGTGACGTAACACAGCATCGCGGTGCCGTACCAGCCGATCATCGCGGCGCCGATGCCGCTGGTGATATGGTCATAACCCGGCGCGATGTCGGTGGTGAGCGGCCCGAGCGTGTAGAAGGGTGCCTCGCCGCACACTTCCAGCTGCTTTTCCATGTTCTGCTTGATCTTGTGCATCGGCACGTGGCCGGGCCCTTCGATCATGACCTGCACGTCCTGCGCCCAGGCGCGGTGGGTCAGTTCGCCGAGCGTGTAGAGCTCGCTGAACTGCGCCTCGTCGTTGGCATCGGCGATTGATCCCGGGCGCAGGCCGTCGCCGAGGCTGTAGGCGATGTCATAGGCCTTCATGATCTCGGTGATCTCGTCGAAGCGCTCGTAAAGGAACGATTCCTTGTGATGCGCGAGGCACCATTTCGCCATGATGCTGCCGCCGCGCGACACGATGCCGGTAACGCGTTTCGCCGTCATCGGGATGTAGGGCAGGCGGACGCCGGCGTGGATCGTGAAATAGTCGACGCCCTGTTCGGCCTGTTCGATCAGCGTGTCGCGGAAGATCTCCCACGTCAGATCCTCGGCAATGCCGCCGACCTTTTCGAGCGCCTGATAGATGGGGACGGTGCCGATCGGCACGGGGCTGTTGCGGATGATCCATTCGCGCGTGTCGTGGATGTTGCGCCCGGTGGACAGGTCCATGACCGTGTCCGCGCCCCAGCGGATCGACCAGACGAGCTTGTCTACCTCTGCCGCGACGTTACTGGCGACCGCGGAATTGCCGATGTTGGCGTTGATCTTGACGAGGAAGTTGCGACCGATCGCCATCGGTTCGGATTCGGGGTGGTTGACGTTGTTGGGGATGATCGCACGGCCGCGCGCCACTTCGTCGCGGACGAATTCGGGTGTCACGTAATCGGGGATCGCCGCGCCGAAGCTTTCGCCGTCGCGCTTGTAATCCTTCAGCATCTCGCGTCCCAGATTCTCGCGGGTCGCGACATATTCCATCTCGGGCGTGATGATGCCGCGGCGGGCATAATGCATCTGGCTGAGGTTCATTCCCGCCTTCGCGCGCAGCGGGCGGCGGACGGTGTTGGGGAATTGCGGCACGCCGCCGGACCGGTCCGGGCCGAGCTGGCCGTTGTCTTCGGGGCGCAACTCGCGGCCGTCATAGGCCTCGACGTCACCGCGCGCCTCGATCCACTGCCGGCGCAGCTGCGGCAGGCCCGCCATGATGTCGATGCGGGCGTCGGGATCGGTATAGGGGCCCGAGGGGTCGTAGACGCGCAACGGTGGTTCGCCCGACGACGGGTCGAGATGGATCTCGCGCATCGCGACGCCGAGCGGACCGACATGGACCTTTTTCGATCCGCGAATGGGACCGGTGGTGACGCCGATTTCGGTGCGGGCAGGAACGTCGGCCATGTGTCGTCTCTCCAGTATCGGAGCGAGGACGGATCACGGGTGGCGACCGCTCCCTCCCTCCGCCGGTGTCAACCGGATCAGGTTCAGCGGGTCGAAGGCTGCGGCCTTCCTCTCAAGCGCGGCATCGGACCCGTCAAAGCAACAGTTTGAAGGGACCCGGTTAGCGCTCCCCCGGGGATAGCGCGGTTGTACGCGCTTCGGAGACATGCGCCAACGAAAAAGGGCCGCCCGGCGGGGCGGCCCTCGATCGCTCAGCCGCTGGCGGCGGAGGTGCGAATGTTGCCGGCGATGCCGGAGGGGAAGAACCCGCCCGCGGCGACCGCTGCCTTGTTGAGATAGACGATGTTGAGCACCTGCCCCGTCGAGCGACTGTAGGCGAGGCCGTTCGTGTCGGCGGGCACGATGTTCGCGGTCGTCGCGTCGCCGATGGCCTGATCGATGTCGCTGGCGCCGTCGAGGCTGTCGCGGGCATCGGAGATCAGGCGGGCGTTGGTGAAGATCGACGGGGCGTCGATGCCCTTGCGGTACAGCACCGAGCGGATCAGCCCGGCGTGATAGCTTTCGGTGGCAAGGATGCCGGCCGCCGCCTCGATGAAGGTCTTGTTGCCGATCAGTGGCGAGGCGCCCTTGTAGGCGGAGACACCGACATCCTCGAACAGATAGGCGCCAAGCAGGAAGTTGATGTCGTTGGCGTAGGGATTGAACACGTCGCTCGCCCCGACGACGTTGGCGGCGCGGGCCGCGGCGGTAAAGGCACCGGTCGCGTCGCCGGCGATGTTGATCGCGGGCATCGCCACTGCCGAGCCGCCGAGGACGGTCTTGAGGAAGGTGACGTGCTGCACCTCGTCGAGCGCGATCTCGCGCGCATATTGCGCGACGATCGGGTCGGAGAAGGGCACCGCCGCGCCGCCGGTGACCGTGCCGACGGTGCCGACGCCACTGGTCAGCCCTGCGGACAGCGGCTGGCCGAACGCCGCCCAGCTGTAGAATTGCGCCTCGAGATATTCGAGATTGAGCGCGAAGTTGAGGATGTCGGCATCCGCGGCGACCGACGTCGCCGTCGAACTGGGCGATGGCGTCGGCGTCGGGTCGTCACCGTCGCTGCCGCAGGCGGCGAGCAGGGCGAGGCCGCCGGCCGAGGCAGCAGCACCGCCGGCATAGCGCAGGAAGTTGCGGCGTTCGGCACGGCGGGCGGCGATCGCGTCAAGGATGGTGTCGGTCGGAAGGTCGGTCATCGGGTTCAATCCCCTGAATGCTTTGAAGAACGCAGCTGGCGGATCAGCGCCGGATCAGGAGACGGTGGCCGCCTTGATCGTGCCGTTGAGGCCGGACGGGAAGAACCCGCCCGCGCTCGTCGCCGCGGCGTTCAGATAGACGATGTTGAGCACCTGATTGGGGCTGCGGCTGTAGGCGATGCCGTTCGCGTCGGTCGGCATGATGTTCGACACCGCGAAGGTCGGCGTCGGCGTCGCGGTCGCCGTGGGCGTTGGGGTCGGTGTGGGCGTCGGCGTCGCAGTGGCGGTCGCCGTCGGCGTCGGGGTGGGCGTCACCTGGCCCGGCGCGGCGCTGGTGCCCGGCGTGATGCCCTGGTCGATCTCGGTCCCGCCGTCGAGGCTGTCGCGCGCGTCGGACACCGACTGGACCTGCGCGATCAGCGTCGATCCCGTCGCGATGCCCTTGCGGTACAATTCGGTGCGGATCGTCGCGGCGTGATACGCCTCGACCGCCAGGATGCCGGCCGCCGCCTCGATATAGGTCCTGGTCAGCAGCGGCGCCGCGCCCTTGTAGGCCGTAACGCCGACATCCTCGAAGATGAACGCGCCGAGCAGGAACGTCTCGTCGTTGAGGTAAGGATTGAACGTCTGGCCCGCGGTGATGAGCTTGGCGGCGACCGCGGCGGCGGAAAAGGCGCTGTTCGGCCCGACCGAAATGTCGATCACCGGCTGTGCGACCGCGACCGTGCTGCCGAGCGCGTTGCGCAAATAGGTGACGTGAGCGAGCTCGTCGGCGGCAATCTCTCGGGCGTAACGCGCGATTACCGGATCGCTGAACGGCACCTGCGCACCGCCGCGCACCGCGCCGGGCGTTCCCGCACCCGTCAGCAGGTTCGCGGGCAGGCCGGCGCCGGTGGTGGCATAGGCGTAATATTGCGCCTCGAGATATTCGAGGTTGAGCGCAAAGTTGAGGATGTCCGGATCGGTATAGACCGGGGTTGGCGTCGGTGTCGGCGTCGCCGTCTGCGCTCGCGCCTGATCGGCCAGCGTCAGCGCGGACGCCCCCGCGGCGGTGACCGCCATGGCGCCGATCGCGGTCTTGAAGAAATCGCGACGCTGTTCGCGACGCGCGACGCGGGCGTCGAGCGCCGCGGTCAGGATGGCGCTGTCGATATCGGTACGGGCGGTCATTACTCGGGTTCTCCCCATCGCGCGGGCGGTTTGCGCGCCGCCCAGGATAGCCCTGCCGTTCCGCATCCCGCCCGGTGCGTCAACCCCGACCGCGCCGGAATCGGCCGATCGGACGGACCAAGCGGAGGAACCGCCAACGAAAAATCCTCCCCCGACGCCCGTAAGGGCATCGAAGGAGGATCGATCATCGGCGCGCCAGGAGGGTGGCGCGCCGAAGGCGGGGACGATCAGCCGAGACCGACGGTGAAGGCCGGGTTCGGGTTGTTGGTGCCGGCAGGGAAAAAGCCGCCGCTGGTGCGGTTGGCGCCGGTGGCGTTGAGGTAGACGATATTGTGCACCTGTTGGGTGGTGCGGCTGTAGGTGAGGCCATTCACATCGGTCGGTACGATGTTCGACACGCCGGTCGCGAGGACACCGATGTTGGTGCCGCCGATCCCCTGGTCGGTATCGCCCGTACTGGCAGTGGTGCCGTCCGGCGAGGCGCTGCCCGCGGTCGGCGTGGTGCCGCCCGCCAGCGTTCCCGTGGCAGTGCCGTCGGCGGCATCGCGCAGGTTCGAGATCTGCTGCGCCTGAGTGATGAGGTCGCGGTTGGTGACCCCCCGAGCGTAGAGGATCGTGCGGACCAGACCGGCGTGATAGGCCTCCGCCGCGAGAATTCCCGCCGCCGCATCGAGATACATCGCCGAGATGACCGGCGATGCGCCCTTGTAGGCGGTGACGCCGACGTCCTCGAAGATATAGGCGGCGAGCAGGAAGTTGGTCGGGTTGAGATAGGGATCGAACGTCGCCGTCGCGCCCGAGATCACGCCCGCCGCACGCGCCGCCGCCGAGAAGGCGCCGTCCGCGGTGCCGGAGATGTTGATCGCCGGCTGCGCCACCGCCGCACTGCCGAGCGCGGTACGCAGATAGTTGACGTGCGCGATCTCGTCATAGGCGATCTCGCGCGCATATTGGCCGATCAGCGGATCGCCGCTGAAGTCGACCGCGCGCGGGAAGCCGGCACCCGAACCGGTCACCACCGACCCCTGCGTGCCGGTGCCGGTCAGCGATGCGGCCGGCAGGCCGGTGCCGAAGGCGGCATAGCTGTAGAATTGCGCTTCCAGATATTCGAGGTTGAGCGCGAAGTTGAGCACGGCGACGTCGGTGCTGACCGCCGGCGTGGGGGTCGGCGTCGGGAACGGCGTCGACATGGCATCGTCGTCACCGCATGCGGCGAGCAGCGACAGACCACCGACGGCGGCGACGCCGCCGACCGCGGTCTTCATGAAGGCTCGGCGCGCGTTGCGACGGGCGGTGGTCTTTTCGATGATCTCGAGGATCGATGTCTCGTGGGTCATAATCTCGCTCCCCTCAGTTCGCGCCGCTGGAGCGGATCGCAGTGTTGCCGTTGTTGATGCCGTTGGGGAAGAACCCGCCTGCGGTCACCGATCGGGGATTGAGGTAGACGACGTTAAGCACCTGCGCCGGGGTCCGGCTGAAGGCGAGCCCGTTGGTATCGAGCGGCACGATGTTCGACACGGTCTGGCCCGACACCGTCGTCGGCGAGATGCCTTGGTCGAGATCGGTGGTGCCGTCGACCGAATCGCGCAGGTTCGAGATCGCGTCGGGGTTGGTGCGCAACGCCGGCACGGTCAGGCCGCGCGCATAGAGCGCGGTGCGGACGATCGCGGCATGATAGGCCTCGACCGCGAGGATGCCGGCGGCCGCCTCCAGATAGGTCTTGTTGTTGATGAGCGCGCCGGCCGCACCCTTGTAGGCGGTGACGCCGACGTCCTCGAAGATGAAGGCCGCCTGCAGGAAGCTGTTGTCGTCGGCATAAGGATCGAAGCCGGTCAGCGGCGGCGTCGTGCTGGCCGCCGCGGCGGCGAAGGCGCCGCCGGCGGCGCCCGAGATGTTGATCGTCGGCTGCGCGGCGATCAGCGCGTCGCTGGTACCGGTGCCGCGGATCGCGGCGCGCAGGAAGGTGACGTGGGCGATCTCGTCCTGCGTGATCTCACGCGCATAGGCGGCGATCGCGGGATCCGTGAAATTGACGCGGCGAGCCGATCCGGCACCCGTACCGGTGACGACCGCACCCTGCGTGCCGACGCCGCCGGTGAGCAGGTTGTTGGGCAACCCCTGTCCGGTCGAGGCGTAGCTGTAGAATTGCGCCTCGAGATATTCGAGGTTGAGCGCGAAGTTGAGCACGTCGACTTCCGACGGACCGGTCGTCTGCGCCTGCGCTTCGCTGGCCAGCGACATCGCCGCGGCACCGGCGGTGGCGACCGCCGCCATGCCCATCACGTTCGTAAAGAAACCGCGGCGTTCTTCGCGCCGCCTCGCCCGGGCGTCGAACGCCTCGATGATCTGATCCGTCTGGGTCATGGTCAGCAACCTCCCTCACCTTAGTCGGTCGCACCGCCGTCGTTCCGCCACCCTGACGAGCCGATCCACGGGAAACCACCGGCAGCTACGCGCCGGATGCGGGAAAAGATGCCAGCAACAAAAAGAAAAACATTGATCTCAACACGTTGCAACGCAGCAAATATCCGGGCCCACGCGCGGATGTATTGCGACGCCGGTCAACTGCGGCTAGCCTTTCGTCCGTGCCGCACCCCGATCATCCCCGTCTTGATACCGCCCGGGCGGCATTGGTCGAGGCGTTGATCCGCACCGGCCGACACGATCGCGACGCCTTTCGCGACGTCTATGCGATGACGTCCGCGAAGCTTTTCGGGATCTGCCTGCGTATCTGCGTTGACAGGCAAGGTGCCGAGGACGTGCTGCACGACGTGTATCTTACGATCTGGAACCGGGCGGACGGCTATCAGCCGGGACGCGCGAGTCCGATTTCCTGGCTGGCGACAATCGCGCGCAACCGCGCGATCGACTGGCGCCGGCGCCAGGGCCGCGGGCGCGTCGCCCCGCTGGACGAGGCCGACAGGGTCGCCGACGGCGCGCCGCGACAGGATGATGCGCTGCTGGCCGAGGAGGCGCATGCCCGGCTGCACGAATGCCTGGAGGGGATCGAAAGCCGCCAGCGCGGCGCGATCCGCAGTGCCTTCTTCGGCGGGCTGACCTATGCCGAGCTGGCCGAGCGGCAGGCGGTGCCGCTGGGGACGATGAAATCCTGGGTGCGACGCGGCCTGCTGGCGTTGCGGGGGTGCCTCGATGCCGGCGCCTGAAGACCCAACCATGGCCGATTCCGGCATGCCCGATCCCGATATGATGGCGGCCGAACTGGCGCTGGGCGTGCTGGAGGACGACGAGCTCGCCGTCGCGCTGCGCCGGCTGGTGCACGAGCCGGCGTTCGCCGCGGAGGTCGAGCGGTGGCGCGACTGGCTGGCGGCGCTGTTCGCGGACTGGCCGGCGGTGGATACGCCCGCCGGGATGGCGGCGCGGATCGAGGCGTCGATCGACCGGTCGCAGAGCGGTGGCGTGGCCGGTGACGCGGGGGCAGGTGACGCGGGAGCGGCGAACGACAACCAGCGGCGGTGGCGGATGCTGGCGCTGGTGGCAAGCATCGCGGCCTGCCTGTTGCTGGCGGTGACGACGATGCTGGCGCTGCGGCCGGCACCCGTACCGGTGCGCATCCCCGTGCCGGTCGCAGGGCCGGCACCGCTGATCGCGGCGATGGCGCCGACCGGCGCGGGCACACCGGTCGCCGCCGCTTACGATCCCGCGAGCGGCACGGTGCGCATCGCCGGTGCGGTCGACGTGCCGGCCGGGCGCTCGGCCGAACTGTGGGTGATCCGCGGCACCGACGCGCCGCGTTCGCTGGGTGTTGTCGCGGATGCGACGCGGGCCGAGCTGACCGTACCGGCCGCCTTGCGCGACGTGATCGGGGTGGATGCGGTGCTGGCGATCTCGATCGAGCCGGCCGGTGGTTCGCCGACCGGTGCACCGACCGGACCGGTGGTGGCGGCAGGCAAGCTTAGCGGGTGACCGGACGAGCCCCGGAACGGGTCCAGGGCGTCGCGGGGTGACCGGGCGGGGCGCGTCGATCCGTCCCCGCCCCGTCGTCGTCAGAAGGTGTAGGCGAGCCCGACCGCGCCGAGCCACTGGTTCTTCGACCCGGCGATACCGACCAGCGGGCTGTCGGCGAAGTCGTTGAGCATGCGGCGATAGGTGCCGCCGGCGACGACCTTGAACCCCTTGAGCAGATTGCCGGTCAGCGAATAGGTGGCGAGGCCGCCGAGCGTATAATTCTTCCAGCCGCCGCGCGCATTGTAGCTGGGCAGGCCGCTGGCGATCGTCTGCGTCGGCGACACCGAGAAATAGGTGGTCGCATAGCCGCGGCCGGCACGCTCGGCCGTACCGAACAGCGCCACCGCCGCCTTGGTGCTGAGCGGCGTGATATAGTTGACGCTCGGCTGCCAGATGCCGCTGTCGTGTGCGTTGCTGACGTCGTGGCGATAGCTGACCGTCACCGACAATTTGTCGTACGGGCTGGTGATGACGCCGGTCTTGCCGATGCCGACATAGCCGCCCAGTTCGATTGCGGTATCGACCTTGCCGAGTGCGCGGACGCGGGGATCGTCGATGTTCTTGAGGCTGTTGCGGTTGAAGTTGACCACGCCGATCGGGCCTGCCTGCAGGTCCCAGGTCGTTCCCGGCCGATTGGGGATCAGGTCGACGCTCAGCCGGTTGCCGGCGAGCGTGAAGCTGAAGCCCTTGATCGAGCCGATCGCGGCGGGTGCGGGCGTCCAGCGATAGTCGTTCGAGCCTTCGTAATCGGTCAGGTAGACCCCGGCGGCGCCGATGGTGACCGAATCACGATCAAGGTCGAATTCGGCCGCGGTGTTCGCGACCGACCCGGTGCCGGGCGGGACGCCCTGAAGGTCCTGCGCGAACGCCGGGGCGGTAAACGTGACGGCAGCCGCGAGCGCGAGCGGCAGGAAGATCTTGGCGGACAAAGGGGAGGCTCCAAACCTGTTACGAGGCCGTAACGCGGTCAGGTCCGTTATTATCCGGTCGATTGTGTCAGAAGATGTAACGCATCGTGATCTGTTGCTGATTTGCATCACTGGTCACCGCGAAGCGGGCGGCGGCGAAGCGCGGCGGCCCGAAGCGGATCGCGGGATTGCGCGAGAAGCCGAAGCCTTCCTTGGGGATGCCGGCAAAGGTGTCCAGCTTGGCGTTGCCGTTTTCGTCGTGGATCACCGCGACCGCATAATTGCCGAGCGGCAGGCCGTCGAAGCGCATCGCATGTGCGCCGGCCGGGACCGAGCGGGTGACGGCATCGGCATCGTCAACGCAGGCGGGGAAATTGTCCGGGTCCGCAGTCAGGCAGACGCGCAGCATCCCCTTGGCCGAGCGCATGTGATCGACGCCGACGTCAAGCCGCGCGATCGGCGCCGCGCCGAGGACCAGCGCCGCCGCCGGCAGCAGCGCGGTCATCCGCAACGCCATGGTGACGGGCCGCCGCCCGGGCGTGCGTGCGTGCGAAGTCGCCGATGCCGCGATCGGTGCCGCACAAACGATCCCAGAAACGGAAGTAGAGCCCATAATTGCATCCATATTGTTCATGGTGGCGTTGGTGATGACTGGCGGTGATAAGCCATCCCCCCAATGGCCCCCGCCACATGAATCTCGGAAAAACTTCCCAGCCCATGTGATTGGTCACGCCCATAACCGTCATGACCGCCAGCACGAAGCCCAGAGCGCCGACATGGATCGGAATTACCAGCACCAGTAGCGGAATTGCCACAGCGCCGGTCACCGCCTCCAGCGGGTGAAACGCCATCGCCGCCCAGGCGGTCGGCGGGCGGCTGGCGTGATGGACGGCGTGCGCCGCCCGGAACACCGCCGGCCGGTGCATCCAGCGATGCGTCCAGTAGAACCATGTATCGTGGAGAAACAGATAGATGCCGACCGACACCGGCAGATACCAGAGCGGGAAGGCGTGGACGTCCTCATAGATCCGCGTCCAGCCGTGCGCCTTCCACCCCCAGGCGAGCACGCCGGCGGGGATGCCGTAGATCGCCGCCGAGGCGAGACTCCACGCGACCTCGCGCCGCATCTGCGCGTCGAGCCCGGTGTAGAGGCCGGGGTGGCGCACCCGCGTCGCCGCCGCGAAGGCGCCCGAGACGATCAGATAGCGCACGCCGACGATCAGCGTCATCGCCAGCGCGGACAGGGTGATCGCGATCAGCATGGCGGCGAGCTTAGCCGAGTTCGGCGCGCGGGGATACACGCTGCCCGGCGGGTCAGCGTTCGAACACCAGCGTCGGATGATCGCGATAGCGCGCTTCGCGCACCTGGACATAGCCGAGCCGCGCCGCCAGCCGGAGCGAGGGCGCATTGCCCGGATCGATGATGCAGGTGGTGCGTGCGATCCCCTGCCCCGTCGCCCAGGCGAGGATCGCGGCGAGCGCCTCCGCCGCATAGCCCTTGCCGTGCGCCGCCGGGGCCAGCGCCCAGCCCATCTCCGGCCACGCCAGCGGCGGATCGATCGCCCGGCGCGATTCGAGCAGCCCCGCCTCGCCGGCCAGCGCGCCGTCGGCATCGCGCAGCACCCAGCTGCCATAGTCGAACAGCTGCCACTGACCGACCGAGCGGAGCAGGCGCAGCCACACGTCCTCGCGCGACCGGGGCACGCCGCCGATCATCGCATAGACCGCGGGGTCGCCCCACATCGCGGTCAGATCGTCGAGGTCCCCGGGCGCGTGGCCGCGCAGGATCAAGCGGTCGGTGCGGAGCGTCGGCACGGTCATGGCCCCATGTGTAAGTCGTGCGGCGGGCATGCGAAACCCGGTTCTCGCACGGAACGCTTTGGGCTAGGCGCGACGACGATGGGTAGGACGATCCCTTGCGACGTGGCGATCGTCGGCGGCGGGCTGGCGGGCGGCCTGATCGCGCTCGCGCTGCGGGCGAAGCGCCCCGATCTCGACGTGCGGATTGTCGAGGGCGGGACGACGCTGGGCGGCGATCACGTCTGGTCGTTCTTCGGCAGCGACGTCGCCACCGCCGACCGCTGGCTGGTGTCGCCGTTGGTGGTGCATGCGTGGCGCGGCTATGACGTCGCCTTTCCGAACCTGACGCGGCAGATCGACGCGACCTATTATTCGCTGACCAGCGAGCGGTTTGACGCGGTCGTGCGCACGGCACTGCCCGCGCATGCGGTGATGACGGGCCGGAAGGTGCTGGCGGCGTCGGCGACAGCGGTGGTGCTCGCCGACGGCGACCGGATCGAGGCGAAGGGGGTGATCGACTGCCGCGGGCCGGGCGACCTGTCGGTGCTCGAACTCGGCTGGCAGAAGTTCGTTGGACAGGAACTGGCGCTGGCGCAGCCGCATGGCGAAACGGGGCCGCGGGTGATGGATGCGACCGTCGCGCAGATCGACGGCTATCGCTTCGTCTATTGCCTGCCCTTCGCCGAGGACCGCATGTTCGTCGAGGACACCTATTACAGCGACACGCCGGGGCTGGACGGGACCGCGATCGGCGGGCGGATCGCCGATTACGCGCGCAGCCGGGGCTGGCAGGTCGATGCGGTGGTGCGCGGCGAGGCGGGCGTGCTGCCGATCACTTTGGGGGGCGATTTCGAGGCCTATTGGCGCTCGACCGGCGCCAACGTCGCCAAGGCGGGGATGCGCGCCGGGCTGTTCCAGCCGGCGACCGGCTATTCGCTGCCCGACGCGGTGCGACTGGCCATCGGGCTCGCCGGCGAGGCGGATCTGTCGGGTGCGGCGCTGGCGCGCTTTACCTATGGCCATGCGCGGGCGGCGTGGCGGCGGGGGGCCTTCTATCGCATGCTCAACGCGATGATGTTCCGCTCCGGCGATCCGGCGGAACGTTGGCGCATCATCGAGCGCTTCTACCGGCTGGACCCGATGCTCATCACCCGCTTCTATGCCGGGCGGTCGAGCTTCAAGGACAAGGCGCGTATCCTGACGGGCAAGCCACCGGTGCCGGTGGCCAGCGCGATCAGGGTGTTGCGGACGACCGCGTGGCGCTGAGCCACCGACAGGGATGGAAACGAATATGAAGTCGGCGATCGTCATCGGAGCGGGATTCGGCGGATTGGCGCTGGCGATCCGGCTGCAATCGGCAGGGGTGCAGACCACCATCGTCGAATCGCGCGATAAACCGGGCGGTCGAGCCTATTATTGGGAGCGCGACGGCTTCACCTTCGACGCCGGCCCCACCGTTATCACCGATCCCGCCTGCCTGCAGGAATTGTGGTCCCTGACCGGGCGCGACATGGCCGAGGACGTGACGCTGCAACCGGTGACGCCCTTCTACCGGCTCAACTGGCCCGACGGCACCAATTTCGACTATACCAACGACGAACCGCTGCTGCAGCGCGAGATCGGCAAGCTCAACCCGGCCGACATCGCAGGCTATCACAAGTTCCTCGAATATGCCGAAGGCGTGTACCGCGAGGGCTATGAGAAGCTCGGCCATGTCGCCTTCCTCGACTTCGCGTCGATGATAAAGGCGGCGCCGGCGCTGGCGAAATACCAGGCGTGGCGCTCGGTCTATTCGATCGTGTCCAAATATGTGCAGAACGAGAAGCTGCGCGAGGCGCTGAGCTTCCATACCCTGCTGGTCGGCGGCAATCCGATGACGACCAGCGCGATCTATGCGCTGATCCACAAGCTGGAGCGCGACGGGGGCGTCTGGTTTGCCAAGGGTGGCACCAACCGGCTGGTCGCCGGGCTGGTCGCGCAGTTCCAGCGGATCGGCGGCACGCTGCGGCTCGGCGATCCGGTCACCGCGATCGAGACGCTGGGCGACCGGGTGACCGGCATCCGCTGCGCCAGCGGCTGGAGCGGCGAAGCCGATGCGGTCGCGGCGAACAGCGACATCATGCACACCTATCGCGACCTGCTGTCGACCTCGCGCAGCGCGCAGCGGACGAAGGCGCGGCTGGAGCGCAAGAGCTATTCGCCGTCGCTGTTCGTCGTCCATTTCGGCATCAAGGGCGCCTGGCCCGGCATCCCGCACCACATGATCCTGTTCGGCCCGCGCTATAAGGGGCTGCTCGAGGACATCTACGACCATGGCGTGCTGTCGGAGGATTTCTCGCTCTACCTCCACCACCCGACCGTCACCGACCCGTCGATGGCGCCCGAGGGACATTCGACCTTCTATGCGCTGGCGCCGGTGCCGCACATGGGCAAGTTCCCGGTCGACTGGAACGAGGTCGGCCCGATCCTCGAAAAGCGTATCCTCGACGAGGTCGGCCGGCGGCTGATCCCCGACATCCACGAGCGGATCGTTACCAAGTTCAGCTATGCGCCGAACGACTTCGCCACCGACCTGAAGGCGCATCTGGGCAGCGCGTTCAGCCTCGAGCCGGTGCTGACGCAGAGCGCCTATTTCCGCGTCCACAACCGCGACGATGCGATCCCGAACCTGTATTTCGTCGGTGCGGGCACGCATCCGGGCGCGGGAATTCCGGGCGTGGTGGGAAGCGCCAAGGCGACCGCGGCGCTGATGTTGGGCGGGCGGTGAGAGCCTCCCCTCCCTGACCAGGGAGGGGCCGGAGGTGGGTTGCTCTCCGCATGGCAATCGGCCAGCCTCGGGCGATGCCGCGGATCGCCCCTCGCATGACCGCCAATGCACGCGCGCTGCGTACCAACGCGACCGAGGCCGAGCGATTGATATGGCTGCGCCTCTGGTCCTTTCGCCCGCGGTTGACCCGGCAGCTTCCGGTCGGGCGCTATATCGTCGATCTCGCCTGCCGCAGCGCGAAGCTGGCGGTCGAGTTCGACGGGAGCCAGCATGCCGATCATGCAGCCGATGTGACGCGGACAGTGTTTCTGGAAGGCCTCGGCTGGCGTGTCATCCGCTTCTGGAATTCCGATATGGTGGGCAATCCGGATGGCGTGGCAGCAGCGATTCTGGCAGCCGTCGAGGCATACGGCGGGCCAACCCACCCCCGGGCCCCTCCCTTCCCGGGAGGGGAGAGGGAGGGACGCATGACGCTCAGGCATAAACTCGGCCTTCCGGCCCTCGCCCTCTCGCTCGCACTCGCGGCCTGCGGTGGCCGGTATCGGCCGGTGAGCGATTCTCCGGTCACGATCGGGCGGCCCTATACCGTCCGTGGCGTCACCTATACGCCAGCCGCCGCGCCGACGTATGACGCGCTCGGGTTGGCGGGCTGGTACGGGAACGAGTCCGGCGACCGCACCGCCAATGGCGAGAAATTCCGAGCCAAGGCGGTCACCGGTGCGCATACCACCCTTCCTCTGCCGAGCTATGTCGAGGTGACGTCGCTGGACACCGGCCGGACGATCCTCGTCCGCGTCAACGATCGCGGACCGTTCGCGCGCGGGCGGATCGTCGATCTGTCACGCGGCGCGGCCGATCTGCTCGGCATCCGTGCGGTCGGCACCGCGGCGGTGCGGGTGCGGCGGGTCGATCCGCCGGAGCGCGACCGCGCGCGGTTGCGCGACGGCAAGGCCTCCGCCGCGCGGCCCGATGCGCCGGCCGGCGAGCTCGCCGCGCTGCGCGATCGCTGGCGAACGGGCGCGCGATGAAGCGGTGCAGGCGATCTTGCCCGCGCCGATCCATCGGCGTAGCGGCAAGGGCATGAAACGCCTTGCCATCTATTGCGGCTCCGCCACGCCCGCCGACCCCGTCTATATCGAATCCGCCCGCGCGATCGGGTGCACGCTCGCCGAGCGCGGCATCGGCGTGGTCTATGGCGGTGGCCGGCTCGGCCTGATGGGCGCGATCGCCGACAGCGCGCTGGCGGCGGGCGGCGAGGTGATCGGCGTGATCCCGCAGGCGCTGGTCGATGCCGAGGTCGCGCACCGCGGCCTCACCGAACTCCACGTCGTCTCCGGGATGCACGCGCGGAAGGCGGCCTTCACCGACCTTGCCGACGGTTTCGTCACCATCCCTGGCGGCACCGGAACGATGGACGAATTGTGGGAGGCGCTGAGCTGGGCGCAGCTCGGTTACCATGCCGATCCGGTCGGCCTGCTCAACGTCGCGGGCTATTACGACCATCTGATCGCCTTCTGGGCAAAATCGGCGGAGGTAGGCTTCCTGCGGCCGCAGCATCGCGACCTGCTGATCGTCGACGACACGCTCGACGGCCTGCTGGCGAAGATGGCCGCGCACGTGCCGACCCAGCCGATCGTGCGGATGAAGACGTCTGACCTCTGAGGCGCTGCCCTCCCGCGACGCCATCGTCGCGACCGCGCACGAATCGATCGCACGCGGATCGAAGAGCTTCGCCGCGGCAAGCCTGTTGTTCGATCCCGTGACGCGCGAGCGCGCCTGGCTGCTCTATGCCTGGTGCCGCGCCTGCGACGATATCGCCGACGGGCAGGACCATGGCCACACCATGTCGGTGGTCGAAGACGCGCCGCAGCGGATCGCGGCGATGGCGACGCTGACCGATGCGGCGCTCGCGGGACGGGCGATCGGCTTGCCCGCCTTCGACGCACTGCGCATCGTCGCCGGCGAGACGCGGCTGCCGGCGCGCTACGCGCACGACCTGATCCAGGGCTTCCGGCTCGACGCGGAGGACTGGCGGCCGCGGACCGAGGACGATCTGCTCACCTATTGCTACCATGTCGCCGGCGTCGTCGGCTGCATGATGGCGGTCATCATGGGCGTCGACTCGGACGATGCGGCGGTGCTCGACCGCGCCTGCGACCTGGGACTGGCGTTCCAGCTGTCCAATATCGCCCGCGACATCGCCGAGGATGCGGCGGCGGGGCGCTGCTACCTGCCGACCGACTGGCTGGCGGAGATGGGGATCGCGCCGGACGCGATCATGGCCGATCCGGCGAAGCTGGCCGTGCTGGCGAAGCGCCTGACCGACCGATCCGCGCAATTCGAGGCGAGCGCGCGGATCGGCACGCGCGCGCTGTCGTTCCGTTCGGCCTGGGCGGTGCTCGCCGCCGCGGACATCTATGGCACGATCGGGCGCAAGGTCGCCGGTCGCGGCGCAGCGGCATGGGACCTGCGGGTGACGACGTCGAAGGCGGAAAAGCTGCGTTTCATCGCGCAGGCGTGGCGAAATGCACGGGGCCGAAAGGGACTGGCGGACGTGCCGCGCGATCCGACGCTATGGCACCGGCCGGCCTGACCCGATCGTCAGAGCTTGCGCACCTTCGCATCCGCTTTGGCGATCTGCGCGCCGGCGGTGCGGCAGGCGGCACCGATCATCGGATAGGGGACGTCGGTGTTGCGGGCGAGCTGGTCGGGCAGCGCCGCACGGCATTGCGCCATCGACTGGTAGCGGGTCGGGACGATCCGTGCCTCGCTGCACTGGACGTTGCCGTCCGCGCAGCCCATGATCGCCATGACGTAGAACAGGGGTTCCATAAGCGCCTCACTCTCACGCGGTAAAATCCGCGGGGGTGGCATTATGTTCCGCGGGCTCGCTTTCGCCGTGGGCCGGACGCGCCTACATGCAGCGCAATGCCTCCCGCCGATCCGACCAGCCACACCCGCGCCGACCAGCCGCTGCTGCCGACCCTTCGCCGCTTCCTGCCCTATCTCTGGCCCGCGGGTCAGGCGGGGCTGAAGGCGCGGATCGTCGGCGCGATGACGCTGGTGGTGATGAGCAAGCTCGTCCAGGTGTTCGGCGCCGCCTATACGCTGAAATACGCAGTCGACCGCATGGCCGTCGGCGATCGCGGGCTGGCGACGATCGTGATCCTGCTGGTGGTCGGCTATGCCGCCTCGCGCTTTGCGACGACGCTGTTCGACAACGCCCGCAACGCGGTGTTCGAGCGCGTCGGCCAGGATGCGACGCGGCGGCTGGCGGCGAACGTCTTCCGCCACCTGCATGGCCTGTCGCTGCGCTTCCATCTGGAGCGGCGCACCGGCGCGGTGACCAAGGTGGTCGAGCGCGGCACCAAGAGCATCGATACGATGCTGTATTTCCTGCTGTTCAACATCGCACCGACGGTGCTGGAACTGGCGCTGGTGCTCGGCATCTTTTGGCATAGCTTCGGCTGGCCGCTGGTCGCGGCGACGGTGGCGATGGTCGCGGTCTACATCCTGTTCACGCAGAAGGTGACCGACTGGCGCAACGCGCTGCGCGCGCGGATGAACGACCTCGACACCGGCGCGGTGGCGCATGCGGTCGATTCGCTGCTCAATTTCGAGACGGTCAAATATTTCGGCGCCGAGGAGCGCGAGGCGAAGCGCTACGATGCGGCGATCGCCGCTTATGCCGCCGCGGCGACCAAGTCGGAAAACAGCCTCGCGTGGCTCAACGTCGGGCAGGCGCTCATCACCAATGTGATGCTCGGCGGCGGCATGGCCTATGTCGCCTGGGGGTGGAGTCAGGGGCGGTTCTCCGCGGGCGACGTCGTGTTCGTGTCGACCCTGCTCGCGCAGCTGTTCCGCCCGCTCGACCTGCTCGGCATGGTCTATCGCACGATCCGGCAGGGGGTGATCGACATGGCGAGCATGTTTGCGCTGATCGACACGCCGGCCGAGGTGGTCGACGCGCCGGGCGCCGCGCCGCTGGCCGTTGGTAAGGGCCATGTCCGGTTCGAGAACGTCCGCTTCGGCTACGATCCCGGGCGCGTGATCCTGCACGGGCTCGACCTCGACATTCCTGCCGGCAGCACCGTCGCGGTGGTCGGGCCGTCGGGCGCGGGCAAGTCGACGCTCGCGCGGCTGATGTACCGTTTCTACGACGTCGGCGAAGGCCGGATCACGATCGACGGACAGGATATCCGCGACGTGCAGCAGGCATCGCTGCGCGCCGCGATCGGCATCGTGCCGCAAGACACGGTGCTGTTCAACGACACGATCGGCTACAATATCGCCTATGGCCGCGAGGGCGCCGGCCGCGCCGAGATCGAGGGCGCGGCGCAGGGCGCGGCGATCGCCGGCTTCATCGAGCGCCAGCCCGAAGGCTATGACACCCGCGTCGGCGAACGCGGCCTCAAGCTGTCGGGCGGCGAGAAGCAGCGCGTCGCGATCGCGCGGACTTTGCTCAAGAACCCGCCGATCCTGATCCTCGACGAGGCGACGAGCGCGCTCGACAGCCGGACCGAGGCGGACATCCTCGCGACGCTGCAGGCGATCGAGCGTGGCCGCACCACGATCGTCATCGCGCACCGCCTGTCGACCGTGGTCCATGCCGACCAGATCGTCGTGCTCGACGGCGGCGTCATCGCCGAACGCGGCACGCATGGCGAGCTGCTGCGGCGCGGCGGCCTCTATGCCGAGATGTGGGCGCGGCAGGCGCAGGAGCGCGACGACGACGTCCCCGGCGCGAGCGCCAATGACGAACGGGGTGCGCTGGCGGCGGAGTGAGCGGCCGCGTCAGCCGGCGCAGGTGAGGTGGACGAGGCCCGCATCGCGGTCGAACACGATCGACGAGCAATGTTGCAGCTGATCCGCGCCGAGTGAGAGCGTGTCGCGGCGCATGTCCCGCTTCTTGCCCTTTGCGGTCACCAAGATCTCGTCGGGGTCAGGGGCGGGCGCCGGCGTGTCGGCATCGCGGATCACGCTGGCGTTGCCGATATCGTCGGTGCGAACCCCGAGCGACGCGATGCGCAATGGCCCCAGTGCGAACGGTTTGCCCAGCGTCATAGTCCGCACCGGGCGCTCGATGCCGAAGAATATCTCGGTCGGCACCGCCGCCCCCGATACGCTGCCGTCGTGCAGCGCCGCGATGCGGACCGCCGCTCCCGCAGTCGCCAGCGACCGGGGGTGATGAGGATCAAAGCGCAACCGCATCGGCGCGCCGCCGACCTCGATCTCCGCATAGGTCGGACTGAAATTGCCGAACAATCCGAACGCCGCCGATTCATGACGCGCCTTGAACGTCGTCGTCGTCTCACCCGGCCGGGCTGCGCGCAGCTGAAAACGGACGACCGGATCCGCCAGTGCCGCCGGCCCGACGCTGACGTCTACTCCTGGTGCGAAGGGCCGCTTCGCCCAGCCGACGCGGCGCTCGACCTGGCCATCGCCCAGGTCGACCGGCACCTTCTGCGTGCGCGTCATCACGGACGTGCCGCCGACGACATAACCGATGCTGATCCCCCACTTGCCCTCTAGCTTCAGCTTCGCCCGCTCGGCCAGCGCAAGGTCGATCAGCGGCATCGCCGGTGCCGCCGGGTCGATGCGCACCCGCGCCGGCACGCCTGCGACCTGTCCGGCGGCGACGTCGCCGCCGCTCACCACCCGCTCGTGCGGCGGACCGGCCGCCCCTGCCAGCAGGAGGGCAGCACCGATCGTCATTCGCAGCATTGTCATTCTCCCACGTGCGAGGCGCAGGGAAGGTGAGGATCATGTCGTTTCGGTGGCGCATCAAAGGCTGATCCGCCCCCATCGCGGATAATGGTCGGCGCGGTCCGCCGGGTGGCGTCGTCGTGATCGACCGCCTACATGCCCGAACGATGATCCCCGATCCCCTGCCCACCCTGTCGCGCGTCTTCGGCTTTCCCGGTTTTCGCGGTGTGCAGGCGGACGTGGTCGAGCGGGTGCTGGCGGGCGAGCGGACGCTCGGCGTGATGCCGACCGGCGCGGGCAAGTCGCTCTGCTACCAATTGCCCTCGGTGATGCTGGAGGGGACGTGCGTCGTCGTCAGCCCGCTGATCGCGCTGATGCACGACCAGCTGCGCGCCGCCGAGGCGGTCGGCATCCGCGCCGCGACGCTGACCAGCGCCGACCAGAATCGCGCCGAATCGATCGCGCGGTTCAGGGCGGGCGAGCTCGACCTGCTCTATATCGCGCCCGAACGTGCCTCGACCGGGCATTTCCGCGAGCTGCTCGGCAGCGCGAAGCTCAGCCTGTTCGCGATCGACGAGGCGCATTGCGTCAGCGAATGGGGCCACGATTTCCGCCCCGACTATCGCCTGCTCGCGCCGCTGATGGATGCGTTTCCGGACGTGCCGCGGCTGGCGCTGACCGCGACGGCGGACGCGCATACCCGCAGCGACATCCTGCAGCAGCTCGGCATCCCGCAGGACGGGCTGATCGTCTCCGGCTTCGACCGGCCCAACATCCGCTATGCGATCACCCCCAAGGCGAACACGTCGAAGCAGATCGCCGACGTCATCGCCGCGACGCCCGGCCCCGGCATCGTCTACGCGCAGACCCGCGCTGCGACCGAGAAGCTGGCCGAGGCGCTGGCGCGGACCGGGCGACCGACGCGGGCCTATCATGCCGGGCTCGACGCGCACATTCGCCAGAAGAACCAGGCCGATTTCGTCGCGAGCGAAGACATGGTGATCTGTGCGACGGTGGCGTTCGGCATGGGGATCGACAAGCCGGACGTCCGCTTCGTCGCGCATGCCGGGCTGCCGAAATCGATCGAGGCCTATTATCAGGAGACTGGCCGCGCGGGGCGCGACGGCGATCCGGCGGTGGCGCACCTGTTCTGGGGCGCGGAGGATTTCGCCCGCGCCCGCCAGCGCATCGGCGAGGTCGAGCCCGAGCGGCAGGCCGGCGAGCGCACCCGGCTGGCGGCGCTCGGTGCGCTGGTCGAAACGGCGGGGTGCCGCCGCCGCATCCTGCTCAAGCATTTCGGCGAGGACCGGCTGGAGGATTGCGGCAATTGCGACAATTGCCTCGGCAGCCCCGATGCGGTCGACGCGACGCAGACCGCGATGAAATTCCTGTCGGCGGTGTTCCGCACCGGGCAATTGTTCGGCGCGGGCTATATCGAGCAGGTGCTGCTCGGCCAGTCGACCGAGCGCAGCGTCGATCGCGGGCATGAGGCGCTGTCGGTGTGGGGGATCGTCGAGGGCGAGGAGGCCGCGCTCGTCAAGCCGGTGGCGCGGCAGCTGCTGCTGCGCGACGCGCTGCGCACCAATGCGCATGGCGGGCTGGAGTTCGGTCCGGGCGCGCGCCCGATCCTGAAGGAGGGCGCACGGGTGACGCTGGTCGTGCCGCCGAAGCGGACGCGGTCGCGGAAGCGGGAGGCGGGCGTCGCCGCCAATCCGGCGGATAATCCGCTGTTCGAGGCGCTGCGGACCTGTCGCCGCGACCTTGCCAAGACGGCGGGCGTGCCGCCTTATGTGATCTTCCACGATTCGGTGCTGCGCGACATGGCGGCGCAGCGGCCGGCAAGCCGCGCCGAGCTGATGCACCTGTCGGGCATCGGCGCACGCAAGCTCGACGCCTATGGCGATGCCTTCCTCGACGTGATCCGCGCCATGGCGTGAGGCCGGCGCCGCACGATCTGCCGCAAACCTATCCAAAGCCGACCAAAACAGCTGACGCGCCACGGCTGATCGCGTATCGGCACCGGATGGCCGACATCCGCACCATCAACGAATCCGTAAGCGTCGCTCCGCAAATCACGGTCGACGACATCGCGGCGATCAAGGCGGCGGGGTTCGTCGCCATCGTCAACAATCGTCCCGACGAGGAAGAGGCGGGCCAGCCGGCCGGCGACGCGATCCGCGCCGCGGCGGAGGCGGCGGGGCTTGCCTATGTCGCGATCCCGATCACCCATGCGGGATTCTCGCACCCGCAGATCGATGCGATGACCCAGGCGCTGACCGCGGCCGACGGCCCGGTGCTCGCCTATTGCCGGTCCGGCACGCGAAGCTGCAACCTGTGGGCGCTGGCCGCGGCCAAGGCCGGGCGCAACCCCGACCTGCTGGTCGGCCAGGCCCGCGCCGCCGGCTACGACCTTTCGGGGATGCGGCCGACGCTGGACGCGCTGGCCGGCGGGCAGTGAGCCCCGCGTGATCGACGACATGCTCCTTATCGGCATTACAGCGGGCGTGGTCGTCACGCTGGCCGTCGTCGCAATCGCGTGGCGACTATTGCGCCGGCGCACGACGCGGATCGCGAGCCCCGAAGAGGCCGCGGAAGCGGCGGAACAGGCGCTCGCCGGCTTCGATACGCAGGGTGCGGTGGTCGGTGCCGATGGCGGCGGCGCGCTCGCGGTCGACCGTGCCGGCCGCGTCGCGGTGATGAAGCGCGACGGCAAGAGGATGGCGGTGCGCGAGGTCGCCTGGGTCGCCCTGCGCTCCACCGCCGAGGGCATTCTGATCGACACTGGCGAGCGCCGGCTGGGCGAGATCTTGGTCGCCGGCGTCGACGCGCTCGACGTCCGCCGCCTCGCCCCCGCGGACCTCAAGCGGCTCGTCCCGGAACTGCGCCGCGCCTGACCATGCCCCCTCCCGCAACGGGAGGGGGCAGGCCGCCGTTACGCCGCCTGCGTTTCGAGGGCGGGATAGTCGGTGTAGCCTTCGGGGCCGGTCGAATACCACGTCTTCATATTGTCGGTGTTGAGCGGCGCGTTGCGGCGGAAGCGTTCGACGAGGTCGGGGTTGGCAATGAACTTGCGGCCGAAGGCGATGCCGTCCGCCAGTCCCGAATCGACGTCCGCCTGCGCGGCATCGAGCCCGTAATCCTGGTTGAGGATCAGCGGCCCCTTGAACACCTTGCGGATCTCGGGGCTGAGCTTGGGCACGTCGCTGCTGCCGAAGGTGCCGTCAGGTGCCTGTTCGCGCAGCTCGAGGAAGGCGATGCCGAGCGCGTCGAGCGCGGCGGCGGCGGGGACGAAGACGCTGACGGGATCGCTGTCGTCCGCCCCCTGCGTCTCGCCGTTCGGCGACAGGCGGATGCTCGTGCGGCCCGCGCCGATCGCGTCGATGACGCGCGCCACCGCTTCGCGCATGAAGCGGATGCGGTTTTCCGGACTGCCGCCATATTCGTCGTCGCGCAGATTGGTGCCGTCGCGCAGGAACTGGTCGATCAGATAGCCATTGGCGCCGTGCAGCTGGACGCCGTCGAAGCCGGCGCGGATCGCGTTCGTCGCGGCCGAGGCATAATCGTCCTGCGCGCGCTTGATGTCGTCCAGCGTCGCCGCCTGCGCCTCGCCATAGGGGTTTTCGGGCTTGTGATAGGGGGCGCGCGTCGCCGAGGACGACAGCGGCGTCATCCCGATCACGTCGGGACGCGACAGCCGGCCCATGTGCCAGATCTGCGCGACGATCCTGCCGCCGGCCTCGTGCACCGCCGCGGTCACGGGCTTCCACGCCTCGACCTGCGCCTCGGTCCACAGGCCCGGCGCGTTGGGCCAGCCGAGCCCCTGCCGGCTGATGCCGGTGCCTTCGCTGATGATGAGCCCGGCGCCCGCACGCTGGCGGTAGTAATCGACCATGATGTCGGTCGGCACGTGATCGTCGGTGGCGCGACCGCGGGTCAGCGGCGACATGAGAATGCGATTGGCGGCGGGGATGTCGCCCAGCTGGATGGGATCGAAAAGGCTCGGCATGGTTGCTCCGTAAGTGGCCTGACGAACGGGAAATAGGGGGCTACAGGGCGGCATGCATCAGGCACGGACCCCAAGAAAAACTGTCCCGGCGGCAACCGCGACGGTTGACGTTACGGCAACCGTCGGTCTCGCGTTTCTCGCCCTGGTGATCGGCAATGTCGCGCTGGCGTTCGGACCATGGTTCGTCCGGCTCGCCGATGTCGGGCCGGTGGCGGCGGGATTCTGGCGGATCACGCTGGCGATGCCCTTGCTCGCCGCACTGGCGCTGGCGCGGGGCGCGCGGCCGGTGGCGATGACGCGCGGCATGTGGGCGATGCTGGCGATCGGCGGCGTCGCCTTCGCCGCCGATCTGGCCAGCTGGCACCTCGGCATCCTGCGCACGACGATGACCAATGCGACGCTGTTCGGCAATGCCGCCATCCTGATCTATCCGATCTACGGCTTCCTCGCCGCGCGTACCTGGCCGACGCGGACGCAGGGGATCGCACTGGGGCTCGCCGCGATCGGCGCCGGGCTGCTGATGGGGCGGTCGTATCAGGTCGATCCGCGCAACTTCGCCGGCGACCTGCTTTGCATCGTCGCCGGCATTCTCTACACCGTCTATTTCATCGTCATGGCGCAGGTGCGCGCGACGATGCGACCGCTACCGGCGCTGGCGCTGGCGAGTGCGGCCACCGCCTTGCCGCTGCTGCTGTTCGCGCTGCTGCTGCACGAACAGGTGATGCCGCAGCACTGGGCACCGCTGCTCGGGCTGGCGCTGGTCAGCCAAGTGCTCGGGCAGGGCTGCATGATCTTCGCGCTCGGCCAATTGTCGCCGCTGGTCGTCGGCATCGCGCTGCTGATCCAGCCGATCGTCGCCGGCGCGGTCGGCTGGATCGAATATGGCGAGCGGTTGCAGGGACCGGATTGGGTCGGCGTGGCGTTGGTCGCACTGGCGCTGGTGCTGGTGCGCCGCGCCGAGGTTGCGCCGGCGAAGACGGTAGCGCAGGAGGTGGGATCATGACGCAGGACCTGACACTCGACGAGATCCGCGATGCCCTCGCGCCCGGCATCGCCGACAATGCCGCGTTCGACGGCTGGGGCGACGCGGCGCGCGACATGGCGGCGGACGCGGCCGGGATCGATCGCGACGTGGCGCGGCTCGCCTTCCCGAACGGCGCGGTCGACATGATCGATGCGTGGTTCGCCGCGATCGACCGGCAGATGGCGGAGCGGCTGCCGGCGGAGGCCTTGGCCGCGATGAAGATCCGCGAGCGGATCACCGCACTGGTCGAAGCGCGACTCGATGCGGTGGCGATCAACCGCGAATCGCTGCGCCGTGCGGTCGCGATCCTGGCGCTACCGCAGAACCTGACGCGCGCGGCGCGGCTCGGCTGGCGCAGCGTCGACCTGATGTGGCGCATGGCCTGCGACACCGCGACCGATTACAACCATTACACCAAGCGCACGATCCTGCTCGGCGTCTATGGCGCGACGGTGACGGTGTTCCTCGACGACGACAGCGAAGGCCATGCCGATACGCGCGCGTTCCTTTCGCGGCGGATCGACGGGATCATGCGCTTCGAGAAGGGCAAGGCGGCGTTCGTGAAGCGCTACGAGCATCGCCCCAGCCTGTCGCGCTTCGTCGGCCGGCTGCGTTATCCGGTCGTCTAGGGCGGTCGTCCGGGCGTGCGGCGAAGCGAGCCGGTGCGGCTTTACTCCCACGACCGTAAATGATAATCACTCGCAGCATGGATATGTCGCGTACCGTCGTGCCCGCCGCTCACACCGTCCTCGATCTCGTGTCGCTGCCGCGTCGCCAGCCGGCGACCGTCGCCGCGATCGACTGGACCCGACTGGCGCTGCCCGAGGCGCGGCGCCTGCGCGAACTCGGTTTCGATGAGGGCGTGCCGGTCGAGGTGCTGCACCGCGCCTCGCTGGGCGGCGGGCCGATCGCCTGCCGGATCGGCCGGATGACCGTCGCGCTGCGGCGTGCGGTCGCGGGTGCGATCCATGTCGCCCCGGCGCTACCCGCCGAATAACCGGTGCACGCATCCCCGCTGGTCGCGCTGGTCGGCAATCCCAATGCCGGCAAGAGCGCGCTGTTCAACGCGCTGACCGGCGCGCGCCAAAAGGTCGGCAATTATCCCGGCGTCACCGTCGAGCGCCATTCGGGCCGGCTGGTGCTCGACGACGGCCGCCCGGTCGAGCTGATCGATTTGCCCGGCGCCTATAGCCTCGAACCGTCCAGCCCCGACGAGCGCGTCACCCGCGACGTCGTCACCGGCGCGAGCAGCCTCGAACGGCTGCCCGACGCTCTGGTCGTGGTGGTCGATGCCGCCAATCTCGACAACCATCTCCGCTTCACGCTGCAGCTGATCGCGCTCGGCCTGCCGGTGGTGGTCGCGCTCAACATGGTCGACCTCGCCGAGCGCGACGGGCTGACGCTGGATGCGGCGGTGCTGGCGCGCGAGCTCGGCGTGCCCGTCGTCCCCACCGTCGCGGTGCGCAAGCGCGGCCTCGATGCCCTGCGCGCGGCGCTGGACGATGCGCTCGCCGGCGGGCCCCGGCGCTCGCCCGACATCGGCGCGGGGACGCAGGACGACATCGTCCACTTGCAACGCCGCGCCCGGCAGATCGCCACCGCGGCGACCGTGTCGGAGACGGCGGGGCGCCGCTGGGCGCATATGCTCGATTCGGTGGCGCTGCATCCGGTGGCCGGGCCGCTGCTGCTGGTCACCATCCTGTTCGTGATGTTCCAGGCGGTATTCACCTGGGCGAGCGTACCGGCGGATGCGATCGATGCCGGCTTCGGCTGGCTGCAGGATGCGATCAAGACCGCGATGCCCGAAGGCTTCGTCCGCTCGCTGCTGACCGACGGCCTGATCGCCGGCGTCGGCGCGGTTATCGTCTTCCTGCCGCAGATCCTGATCCTGTTCCTCTTCATCCTCGTCCTCGAATCGTCGGGCTATATGGTCCGCGCCGCGTTCCTGATGGACCGGCTGATGGCGACGGTCGGCCTGTCGGGCCGCGCGTTCATCCCGCTGCTGTCGAGCTTCGCCTGCGCGGTGCCCGGCATCATGGCGACACGGACGATCGACGACGAGAAGGACCGGCTGACCACGATCCTGATCGCGCCGCTGATGACGTGCAGCGCGCGCTGGCCGGTCTACACGCTCATCATCGGTGCGATGATCCCCAACACGCCCTTGCTGCCGTTCGTCCGGTTGCAGGGGGTGGTGATGTTCGGCCTGCTCGTGATCGGCATCGCCGGCGCCTATGTCGCCGCGCTGATCCTGCGCCGCACCGTCACCAAGGGCGCCTCGTCGGGCTTCATGATGGAGATGCCGAAATACCAGGTGCCGCGGATCGGCGACGTGCTGATCGGCCTGTGGCAGCGCGCAATCATCTTTCTGAAGCGCGCCGGCACGATCATCGCCGCGACGACGGTCGTGCTGTGGCTGCTGCTCAGCTTTCCCAAGCCCCCCGAGGGCAGCGGGATCAGCCCGGTCGATTATTCGATCGGCGGGCGCATCGGCCATGGTATCGAATATGTCGTCAAGCCGATCGGCTTCAATCGCGACATCGCGCTGGCGCTGCTGCCGGCGATGGCGGCACGCGAGGTCGCGGTGTCGGCGATCGGCACCGTCTATGCGATCGATGATGCCGAAGGCAGCGGCGCCGACCGGATCACTGACCAGATCCGCGGCCGCTGGACGCTGCCGACCGCGCTCGCCTTCCTGATGTGGTTCGTGTTCGCGCCGCAGTGCATCTCCACGATCGCGGTGACCCGGCGGGAAACGAACGGGTGGAAATGGCCGCTGTTCATGGTTGGCTATTTGTTCGCCGCCGCCTACATCATGGCCGGGATCACATACTGGCTGGCGGTGTTCGCCGGCCTCTAGACAGTTTCGGGGCAAGTCATGGCGGGCAGCGTCAACAAGGTCATTCTCGTCGGCAACCTGGGGCGCGACCCCGAATCGCGGGCGTTCCAGAACGGCGGCAAGGTCGTCAACCTCCGCATCGCCACGTCCGAATCGTGGAAGGACAAGATGTCCGGCGAGCGCAAGGAAAAGACCGAATGGCATTCGGTCGCGATCTTCAACGAAGGGCTCGCCAACGTCGCCGAACGCTTCCTGCGCAAGGGGTCGAAGGTTTATATCGAGGGCGCGCTGCAGACCCGCAAATGGCAGGACCAGCAGGGCAACGACAAATATTCGACCGAGATCGTGCTGCAGGGCTTCAACAGCGTGCTGACGATGCTCGACGGCCCGAACGGTGGCCAGGGCGGCGGCGGCGGTGGTGCCGGCGGCGCGCGCGGCGGCGGTGACGACTGGAGCGGCGGCGGCGACTTCGGCGGCGCGGCGTCCGGTGGCGGCTATGGCGGTGGCGGCGGCCGGTCCGGCGGCGGCAGCGCCCCGGCGGGCGGCGGCGCGGGCCGCGGCGGCTTCGGCCAGGGTGGAGGCTTTGCCGACGATCTCGACGACGACGTGCCGTTCTGAGCACGCCGCCAGCCACCCCGATGCTCGATCCCGACCTGCTGTGCGGCGGCGCGCCTGTCGCGCACCCCGCACCGGTCGCGCGCGGCTGGCAGGTCGACGAGGCGGTACGCGCCGCCGCGATGCAGACCTATGACCTCGAATCCTTGCGCAACAGCGCGGCGCTGAAACGGATCACCGATTTCGCCGCTGCGCTGTGCAACACGCCGGTCGCACTGGTCAGCCTGGTCGAGGAATCGCGCCAGACCTTCATCTCGCGCACCGGCCTCGACCTCACCGAAACCTCTCGCGAGACGTCCTTCTGCGCGCATGCGATGCTGGAGGACCAGATCATGGTCGTCCCCGACGCGACGCACGATCCGCGCTTCGTCAACAATGCGCTGGTTACCGGCGACCTGCACATCCGCTTCTACGCCGGCGCGCCGCTGGTGTCGGACGATGGCATCCCGCTGGGGTCGCTGTGCGTGATCGATACCGAACCACGCGAGGGGCTGACGCCGCTGCAGTTGCAGGGGCTGGCGACGCTGGCCGACAACGTCATGGCGCGGCTGCGTGACAGCCGCGACGCCGCCGCATGGCGCGCCGCCGAACGCGACACCCGCCGCCAGCTGTCCGACAGCGAGGACCGGTTCCGCACGCTCGCCGACACCATGCCGCAGATGGTCTGGTCGACATTGCCCGACGGCTATCACGATTATTACAATGCGCGCTGGTACGAATTCACCGGCACGCCGCCCGGATCGACCGATGGCGAGGGCTGGAACGACGTCTTCCATCCCGAGGATCAGGAACGCGCATGGAGCGTGTGGCGCCATTCGCTGACCACCGGCGATCCCTATCAGATCGAATATCGCCTGCGCCATTTCGACGGCACCTATCGCTGGGTGCTCGGCCGCGCCTTGCCGATCCGCGATGCCGACGGCCATATCACGCGCTGGTTCGGCACCTGCACCGACATCCACGAGCAGAAGCTGGCGCTGCACGAGCGTGAGGTCATCAGCCAGGAGCTGTCGCACCGGATCAAGAACATCTTCGCGGTGATCTCCGGCCTGATCTCGTTCGCGGCGCGCAGCCGTCCGGATTTCGCGCCGATCGCCGCCGATCTGCGCCAGCGGATCACCGCGCTCGGCCGCGCACACGATTTCGTCCGCCCGCACAGCCCCGCGTCGCGCCCGTCGGCGCAACAGGACAGCCTGCACGGCCTGCTCGGCGAATTGTTCGAACCCTATCGCCGCAGTGACCGGCAGCCGCTGGCGATCACCGGCGACGAGATCGCGATCGACGACCGGTCGGCGACGCCGCTGGCGCTGCTGTTCCACGAGCTGGCGACCAACGCGACCAAATATGGGGCGTTGTCGACGCATGAGGGCGTGGTGGAGATTGCGATCAGCCGCGACGACGATCGAGCGACGCTGCGCTGGACCGAGCGCGGCGGGCCTGCGGTGGTCGCGCCGACCGGTCCGCAGGGATTCGGCAGCCAGCTGATCGAACTGTCCGCGGTGCGTCAGCTCGGCGGCACGGTGTCGCGCGACTGGCGGCCCGAAGGACTGGTGATGACGGTGCAGATCCCGCTGACGGCGTTCAGTCGCCCCTGAGGGCGATCAGCCGGCGGTCGGCCGCAGCAGCACGATATCGTCGTTGGCCGGCGCGGCGAGGCCGGCATCGTCGCTCGCCATCGCCGCAGCCGCCAAGATCGCCGCCTCGCTGAACGGCTTGCGGATATAACCGATCGCACAATCGCCCCCGCAGTCGATCTGCGACGGGTTGGCAGTGACGAACACCACCTTCACCCCGTAATCGCGCGCCATGCGCTCGGCGATGCCCGGTCCGGTGGCGCCGTCGCGCAGATTGACGTCGACGAACGCGAAGCCGCATCCCGGCGCCGCTTCGATCGCGCTGGCGCTATCCGCGGCGATCGCGGCGACGTGATAGCCCGCATCGATCAGGATACGCTCAAGGTCGAGGGCTACGAAAATCTCGTCCTCAACGATTAAGGCTGTCTTGGTCATGGTGATCCTAGGCTTGGCCTTGCCAAACACAGATCAACCACTTTGGTTCCATGATCTTAGCCCGCCATGTTCGAAACGGACATGTTTTCGTGCTCTAGCGGCGCAGCAGGAACACGGCGTGCTGCGCGAGCAGATTGGCCGCCGCGGAGCTGCGCTGGCGATCTCCGGACAGGAACCAGGCGTCCTCCACGACGACGCGCCGGGCATGCAGAAAGGCGCGGAAATCGTCGATCGTCACATGATGGATGTTGGGCGTGTCATACCATTGTTCGGGCAATTGCCGCGTGACGGGCATCCGCCCCCCCCACAGCAGCGACAGCCGGATGCGCCATTGCGCAAAATTGGGAAAGCTGACGAAGGCGCGTGCGCCGATGCGCAACAGATGGTCGAGCACGAGGTCAGGGGCGCGCGCGGTCTGCAACGTCTGGCTGAGGATCGCATAATCGAAGCTGCGATCGGGATAGCCGGCGAGATCGACGTCGGCATCGCCCTGGATCACCGACAGCCCGCGCGCGACCGCGGCGGCGACGTTGCCGGCGTCGATCTCCAGCCCGCGCGCATCGCAGCCGCGCCGGTCGCGCAGCGCCGCCATCAGCGCGCCGTCGCCGCAGCCGACGTCGAGCACCCGCGCGCCCGGCGCGACATGGTCGGCGATCACCGCCAGGTCGGGACGGAGCAGGCTCATCGCGCCGCCCGCAGCATCGCCGTCGCCTCCGCCGACAGCCGCTCCATGTAGCGGTCGGGCCGCAGCGGCGTGTGAAAGCCGAGCGCCTCGTACACGCCATGCGCGTCGGCAGTGACCAGCGCGATCCGGCGGATGCCGGCGAACGCCGGGTGATCGACGAACCAGCCGACCATGCGGCGCCCCAGCCCCTGCCCGCGCGCGCCCTCGTCGATCCACACGTCGGCGATCCAGGCGAAGGTGGCGTGATCGGTGATCGCGCGCGCGAAGCCGACCTGCTCGCCGCCATGCCCGTCGTCACGATAGGCACCGAGGCAATGCGACCCCGCGATCGCACGCTCGACCAATGCGCGGTCGATGCCGGGCGACCAATAGCTCGACGCGAGCCAGCCATGGATGCGCGCGACATCGAGCCGCGCGCGGTCGTCGTTCAGCGCGATCATCGTCCCCCCTTCAGGAAGCCGTCGACCACCCGGTTCATCTCCGGCGCGTCGAGCAGGAAGGCATCGTGGCCATAGGGGCTCGACAGTTCGACGAAGCTGACCGGCGCGCCGGCGGCGTTGAGCGCCTGCACGATGCTGCGCGATTCGACCGTCGGATACAGCCAGTCGGTATCGAAGCTGACGAGGCAGAAGCGCGCGGCGGTGGCGCGAAAGGCGTTGGCGAGCATCCCGCCATGTTCCTCGGCGAGGTCGAAATAGTCCATCGCACGGGTGATGTAGAGATAACTGTTGGCGTCGAACCGGTCGACGAAGCTCAGCCCCTGATGGCGCAGGTAGCTTTCCACCTGGAAATCGGCATCGAAGCCGAAGCTCTTGGCTTCCCGCGCCTGCAGCCGCCGGCCGAACTTTTCGGTCAGCCCCGCCTCGGACAGATAGGTGATGTGCGCCGCCATCCGCGCCACGGCGAGGCCGGCGGCGGGTGGTTCGCCGCCGTAATAGTCGCCCCCCTGCCATTTCGGGTCGGCCATGATCGCCTGCCGCCCGACCTCGTGGAACGCGATGTTCTGCGCGGTGTGGCGCGCGGTGGAGCCGATCACCACCAGCGCGTCCATACGGTCGGGGAAGGTCGCGGCCCAGCTGAGCGCCTGCATGCCGCCCATCGATCCGCCGACCACCGCCTTCAGCCGCGTCACCCCGAGATGATCGAGCAGCATCGCCTGCGCGCGTACCATGTCGCGGATGGTGATGACCGGGAACGCCATCCCCCATGGCCGTGCCGTCGCCGGGTTGACGCTCGCCGGGCCGGACGAGCCCATGCAGCTGCCGATGACGTTGCTGCAGATGACGAAATCGCGCGCCGGGTCGATCGGCTTGCCCGGCCCGATCATCCGCGTCCACCAGCCGGGCTTGCCGGTGCGCGGATGATCCGACGCGACATGCTGGTCGCCGGTCAACGCATGGCAGACGAGGATCGCATTGCCGCCGTCGGGTGCGAGCGTGCCATAGGTTTCATAGGCGATCTCGACCGGCGACAGCAGCACGCCGCCGTCGAGGCGCAGCGGCCCCGGCAGCGTGACGTGGCGCCCAGTGCCGAACCGCTGATCGTCGCTCATTGCCGGGGTCGCTACGGCGCTCTTCTTGTCAACGCAAGCACCCGCCCGCTAAGGCCGCGTCATGACCGTACCTGCCCCCAAGCCCTGGATCATGGGCATCGCCCCCTACGTCCCCGGCCGCGCCACCAGCGAAGACGGCCGCAAGGTCGCCAAACTGTCGTCGAACGAGAATCCGTTCGGCACGCCCGAGGCGGCGCGCAGCGCCTATCGCGACGCCGCGATGCATCTGGAACGCTATCCCGACGCCGCCGCGATCGACCTGCGCGCCGCGCTTGCCGCGCATTACGGGGTCGAGGCGGAGCGGCTGATCTACGGCACCGGATCGGACGAGGTGCTCCACCTCGCCGCCGGCACCTTCGCCGGGCCGGGGGACGAGATCGTCCACGTCCGCTACGGCTTCGCGGTGTACGAGATCGCGACGCGGCGCGTCGGCGCGACGCCGGTGGTGGTCGCCGATCGCGACTATGCGACCGACGTCGATGCGATCCTGGCCGCGGTGACCGAACGGACGAAGCTGGTCTTCGTCGCCAATCCGAACAACCCGACCGGCACCTATTCGACCCGCGACGAAATCGCGCGGCTGCATGCCGGCCTGCCTTCGTCCGTTCTGCTGGTGCTCGACCAGGCCTATACCGAATATCTCGATCCCGAGGACGACGACGGCGGGCTGGACCTCGCCCGGACGCAGCCGAACGTGCTGGTGACGCGCACCTTCTCGAAGATCTTCGGGCTGGCGTCGGAACGGGTCGGCTGGGGCTATGCCGCGCCCGCGATCATCGATGCGATGCACCGCATCCGCGCGCCCTTCGCGTTCAGCGTCGGCGCGCAGGCCGCGGCGATCGCGGCGCTGGGCGATGCCGGCTTCGTCGAACACAGCCGCAGCCACAACCGCACCTGGCGCGGCTGGTTCGCCGAACAGGTCGACGCACTGCCCGGCCTGCGCGCGGTGCCGAGCAAGGCCAATTTTGTGCTGGTGCTGTTCGACGGCGCGCTGAGCGCCGAGGTCGCGTACAAGGCGCTGATGGCGGCGGGCTATGCGACCCGCTGGCTGCCGGGTCAGGGCCTGCCGCATGGCCTGCGGATCACGATCGGCACCGAGGCGGAGATGCACGACGTCGTCGCCGTGCTGCGCGCCGAGGTCGAACGGGCCGCCTGATGCTGCCCTTCGCACGCGTCACCATCATCGGGCTGGGCCTGATCGGATCTTCGGTGGCGCGCGGCGTGCGGGCGGCGATGCCGACGGTGCGGATCACCGGCTATGACGCCGATCCCGACGTGCGCGCCATCGCCGACCGGATCGAACTCGCCGACGATATCGCCGACAGCGCCGGTGCGGCGGTGATCGACGCCGACCTCGTCATGCTCTGCGTCCCCGTCGGCGCGATGGGTGCGGTCGCGGCGGAGTTCGTCGACGACCTGCCCGCCGACGCGATCGTCAGCGACGTCGGCGGATCGAAGGAGAGCGTGCTCGCGGCATTGCGCGCGGTGCTGCCCGATGCGACGATCGTCCCCGGCCACCCGGTCGCCGGCACCGAGCACAGCGGCCCGGAGGCGGGGTTCGCGACCCTGTTCCGTGGCCGCTGGTGCATCCTGACGCCCGAGGACGGCACGCCCGACGCGCCCGTGCTGCGGCTGCGCGCCTTCTGGGAGGCGCTGGGCGCGCAGGTCGAGGTGATGACCCCCAAGCACCACGACCTCGTGCTCGCGGTGACCAGCCATGTGCCGCACCTCATCGCCTATTCGATCGTCGGCACCGCCAGCGACCTCGAGGAGGTGACGCAGTCGGAGGTCATCAAATTCTCCGCCGGCGGGTTCCGCGACTTCACCCGCATCGCCGCCTCCGACCCGACGATGTGGCGCGACGTCTTCCTCAACAATCGCGAGGCGGTGCTGGAGATCCTCCAGCGGCTGACCGAGGACGTGACGATGCTGCAACGCGCGATCCGTTGGGGCGATGGCGAGCAGTTGTTCGACCTGTTCACCCGCACCCGCGCGATCCGGCGGTCGATCATCGAACAGGGCCAGGACGACGCCAAGCCGGACTTCGGTCGCAGCCACTGACGCAACAGGCGCGTCCATGCCTAGCCGCGATCGAGCACGTTGATCGCGGAGTGAACGCGCGCCTCGATCTCGGCGCGGGGCAGGCCGGCGGGGATCGCGTCGCCGAGCCGGATCGTCACCACGCCCGATCGCTTCGCCCCCTGCTTCGGCCATACCACGCCGGTGTCGAGCGCCACCGGCACCACCGGCATGCCCAGCGCGCGATACAGGCCGGCGAAGCCCGATTGCAGCGGCGGCTGCTCGCCCGGCGACACGCGCGTGCCCTCCGGATAGATCAGGATCGACCGCCCCTCCGCCTTCAGCGCCTTGGCGGCGCGCATCATCGATCGCAGCGCGCTCGCCGAGGCCTCGCGATCGGCGACGATCCCGCCATAGCGCATCGCCGCCCAGCCCCAGAACGGTAGCCGGCTGAGTTCGCGCTTGATGACCATCGCCGGGCCGCCGAGCACCAGCTGCAGCTCCAGCGTTTCGAACATCGCCTGATGCTTGGCGGCGTAGAAGATGGCGCCATCGGGCACCTGCCCCTCCACGACCACGCGGATGCCCATGACGGAGCGGTACAGCAACCGGTGCATCCGCGCCCAGACATGCGCATGCCGCATCACCGCCGCACGGCCGAACAACGCCGACACCGGTACGGTGAGCACGATCGGCACGGACAGGCCATAGAACAGGACCGTGAAGATCAGGGTCCGCAACCGGTTCATGCACCCACTCCCAGCCACAGCGCGACGCGCCGCAGGATCAGCTTGTTGTATTCGTTGACCAGGGTGCCGAGCCGCGGCGTACTCGGCACGCCGTCGCCGAGCACGCGCACGCCCGGCCCCATCGCCGCGCCCAGTTCCATCCGCGCGCGCGGCACGTGCCAGTCGGAGGTGACGAGCCGGATCGTGCGATAGCCGTGGGTCTTGACCCAGGCGGCGGTTTCCTCGCCGTTCGAGCGCGTGTCGACCGCATCCGCGCCGAGATCGATGCAGCAGGCGAACAGCGCCGCCGGCGTGCGATATTCGCGCGCGAGGTCGATCGGCCGCACCCCCGGCGCGACGCCGGTGACGAGCATTCGCCGCGCCTGATGCGCCTGCAGCAGCGCGATGCCGCGGTCGATCCGGCCCGCGCCGCCGGTCGGCACGACGATCGCATCGGTGGTGTTGCCCTCCAGCGGGCGCGGCAGCAGCAGCATGAACACGGCAAAGCCGAGGCACCACAGCAAGGCGACCAGCCCGAGCAGCCGCGTCATCATAGCGCCTGCCTCAGCGCGCCGACGATCGTCATCCGCGCCGCCGCGGTCGCCAGCACGACGAAGCCGACCGGGAGCAGCACGAGCAGCGCCCAGTCGCCCGCCCCCAGAGTGATGCCGCCGAGCAGCTCGGACCCCAGCGCCGCCAGTCGCGTGCCGAGGAAGGCGAGCACCGCCAGCGCCGCCGCGCCGCCCGCCGCGGCACCGATCGCGGCGTCGAGCGCGATCCGCCGCTGGAACAGCCGCGCGACCTGAAGGTCGGTCGATCCGAGCATGTGCATCACCTCGATCGTCGCGCGATGCGTCTCCAGCCCGGCCCGCGCTGCCAGCACGACGACCGCGGCGGTGGCGGCGAGCATCAGCATGACGAGGCCGAGCGCCAGCCAGGTCAGCGTGTCGAGGAAATCGCCGACCGGCGACATCCAGCGCTGGTGCTGGTCGACGCGGCTCTGGCCGCTGATCCGCTTCACCGCGGCGACCACGCGGTCGGGATCGGCGCCGGCGGCGAGGTCGACGTCGATCATCGCCGGCACCGGCAGGTCGGCATCGGCGCCCGTGCCGCCCAGCCACGGTTCGAGCAGGTGTGCGAGCGCGGCGCGATCGACCGGCGTCGCGCGCCGCACCCCGGGCAGCGCGCGCAGCACGCCGAGCGTGCGCGCCGCCAGCGCATCGCGCGCGACCGGACTGCCCTCCACCACCTGCACCGTCAGCCGCCCGGCCAGCTGCAATTCCAGCGACCGCGCCGACTGCCGTGTGCCAAGCCCGAGCGCAGCGGCGAGCAGCGTCAGGAACAACATGATCGCCATGACCCAGGTCATCGCGCGCAGGCCGCCCGCCTCGTCGAGGACGCGCCGGTCCGCCCCGCTCACGCCGCCGGCCTTGCGGTCATGCCTGCCCCCGCGGCGGCGGCGGATAGCGCAGCGACCCGGTCGGATCGTGCAGCCGGCCCTTGTCGAGCCGCATCATCTGCGCACCCGGCACGCGGTTGAGCAGCTGGAAATCGTGCGTCGCGACGACGACGGTGGTGCCGAGCTTGTTGAGCGATTCGAATAGGTGGATCAGCCGGTCGGCCATGTCGGGATCGACGTTGCCGGTCGGTTCGTCCGCGACCAGCACCTCCGGCCGGCCGATCACCGCGCGGGCGATCGCGACGCGCTGCTGCTCGCCGCCCGACAGCGTCGCCGGTCGCGCGCGCGCGCGTTCGGCGAGACCGACCCAGGCCAGCATCTCGCGCACCGGCTGTTCGATATCCGCCTCGGGCATGCCGGCGACGCGCAGCGGCAGCGCGATATTGTCCCAGGCGGACAGGTGCGGCACCAGCCGGAAATCCTGAAACACCACGCCGATCCGGCGGCGGAATCCGGGCAGGCGGCTGCGCGGCATCGTCACCGCATCCTCGCCGAACAGCCGGATGATGCCGCGGCTCGGCCGCTGCGCGAGGTAGAGCAATTTGAGCAGCGAAGTCTTGCCCGCGCCGCTTGCGCCGGTCAGAAAATAGAAGGCGCCGCTGCCCAGCGTGAAGCTGATGTCCGACAGGGTTTCCTGATCGGTGCCATACCGCAGCCCAACATTTTCGAACTGCACGATATTTGCCATGAACGTGGCCGCGACCGCTCCAACAGGACGCCGGGAGGGCAACCTCCAGGCCTTGCAGACTGCCTTCGCATGCGCGGCGCGCGGCTTCAAGCTTGCCAGCATGGCGGCTCACGTGCTTAGAATCACCCGCGTTGCGGTCATCGTTCCGCGACCCGTCCGTGAAGCGTTGCGCATGATCCTCGAATGTCCCGAATGCAGCACCCGCTACCTGGTGCCCGATAGCGCGATCGGGGCCGAAGGACGCACCGTCCGTTGCGCCAATTGCCGGCACAGCTGGTTCCAGGACCCGCCGCTGCCCGAGGCGCCGCCACCGGCACCACCGCCGCCCGTACCGGCGGAACCGGCGACCGACGAGGACGAGGAGGGCGTGCCGCCGTTCCTCGAACCCGCCGCGATCCCCTCCACCCGCGCCGCGCCGGTGCCGGAGCCGGTGATCGTCCCGCCCCCGGGCGGCTTCGACGCCTTCGCGCATCGCCCGCCGTTCCGGAACCGCCGCAACACGTCGCGGCGCTGGACGGTGATCGCGATCCTCGCCGGGCTGCTGATGATCGCCGGCGTCGGCGCGATCCTGTTCCTCGGCGCCCCCGGCCTGCTGGCCGGGATCGGCCTGCCGGTCGGCACGGAGGAATCGCCGCTGCGGCTGAAGGACAATCCGATCGAGCGCCGCGAGCTGGAGAACGGATCGGAACTGTTCGCGGTCAGCGGCCGGGTCACCAATCCCTCCGGCGAACGCCAGCGCGTGCCGGACATCCGCGCCGAGCTGCGCGATGCGCAGGGCCGGATCGTCTACAGCTGGACGATCACGCCGCAGCAGCGCACGCTCAATCCCGGCGGGTCGATCGACTTCAATTCGGCCAAGCTTGACGTGCCGTCAAATTCGAAGCGTCTGGAGCTCAGCTTCGCCGGAGAAGGCGCGAACTGACCAGCGCGAATCGCGCGCCGTGGAGGATCGCGGCGGCGAGCATGCCCGCGCCCGACGCCCAGACGAGCGCGATCGGTCCGATGCCGGCATGGACCAGCCACCAGCCGACGCCGCCGGTGACGACGAAATAGGCGAGGATGCTGTTGACGCCCGCCACCACCTGATCGCCCAGGCTGCGCAGCGCATAGACCAGCACGACCTGGATACCGTCGAAGACGACGAACGGCGCCCAGCGCGGCAGCATCGTCGCGGCGATGCGGTGCACCTCCGCCGTCGCCGGGAACAGCGCGACGATCGTCCCCGCCCCGGCCGCGAGCAGGCCCGCCCCGAGGCCGAGCGCGGCGACGGCGAGCGCGACGGCGATCAACGTCCGCCGCACCGCCGCCGCCGGCTGCCCCTCGCCGACGGCATTGCCGGCCCGCACGCCCGCCGCCGATCCCAGCCCAAGCGCGACCGCGAAGGTGACGTTGTGCATCGAGAAGACGATCTGGAAGCCGTGCGCCGCCGCATCGCCGAGCTGCGTCGAGAGCGCGATCAGCACCGAGAAGCCGGCAAGCTCCAGCCCCGACGCCACCGCCGGGACGATCCCGAAGACGGCCAGACGCCACGCCCCGCGCGGCACCGCGATCCAGGCTGCGCAGTCGAAGCGCAGCACGCCGCGGTCGCGCGCGCGCGGCAAGGTGACGACGCTCGCCACCATGCCCGCCGCGCCGAGCAGCGAGGCGACGCTCGTCGCCAGCGCCGCGCCAACCGCACCCAGCGCCGGCAGTCCCATATGCCCGGCGGACAGGGCCCAGGCGAGCACGGCGTTGACCGGCAGCACCGACAGATTGACCACCGTTACGCGGCGCGGCCGGCTGACCCCTTCGAGGAAGAAGGCGGCGGCGACGCTGACCAGCTGGAATGGATAGGCGATGGCGAAGGCGCGCACGACGCGCGCGCTGTCGTCGATCCGATCGGCGGCGACGCCGAGCAGCGCCAGCAACGGTTCGGCGAAGGCGAGGAAGATGCCGCCGATCGCCAGCCCCAGCACCAATCCGAGCAGCAGCCCCTCGCGCAGCACGCTGCCGGTCCGCGGCAGGTCGCCCGCGCCGTCCGCGCGCGCCGCCATCACCAGCACCCCCGACAGCCACGCGAGGCCGGTGACGATCCCGACGAAGCCCAGCGCCCGGCTCGCCCCCAGCGCCGCCACCTCCTCGGTCGAGACGAGGCCGACAACCATCACGTCGGTCACCTGCAGCAGCGTCCAGTTGAGGCTGGTGAGCATGACGGGCCAGGCGAGCGCAAGCAGCCGCCACGTCTCCGCGCGCGTCGTCAGGGTGGGGTGCGTGGCGGCCATGGCGGGGCGCTAACCGTTCGCCGCGACGACGAAAAGCGCGATTGCATGAAAAGGGACGTTGCGGAGCCCGAAACGCTTTGCTAGGGGCCTGCGCCTGCCAGATGCCGGCCCAGCCCGGCGTTCTCACACGTGCGGCCGTGGCGGAATTGGTAGACGCGCAACGTTGAGGTCGTTGTGGGCGAAAGCCCGTGGAAGTTCGAGTCTTCTCGGCCGCACCACTCTCTCACCGCTAAGGTGTTGAGAATGCTAGACTTTCTAGCGCAGCAGGGCTTCTGTCCCCCACATTGATCCCCACACCCGCAGCCGGTTACGCGCGAACATCCGCGAACAACGGCGTAGTTGGTTACCCGCGGCCAACCTGTCCTGCCTATCGTCCACCCCTTGCCTGGCAGAGGAAAACGTGGTGGACGACCCATATTCGATAACGCCGAAAGAAGCTCTTGGCTTGATCGAGGCCGTTGGTGTTGAGGACGCCGCCAAGCTCATCCGAGATTACGCAGCCGCAGGACTGGTCCGGTCATATGCGCTGCGACAGATTACGATTGATGCGAAAGGCAGCCGACATGAGGTCCGCGGTGGAAGAGTGCCACCCTCCACATGGGAGCGGATCATTGCCGCTGACGTCGATCAGGATATTTGGAGTGGCGGCACCGCGCGACTACCGGGATCGGACTTGATCGGCGGAGATCCCGCCATTCACGTCACTGCCGTTGCCTTCCACTCAGACGACATCAACCGCCTCGCTGATCACCAGCATCTGCAACCCTCAATCCAACGTACCGTATCGCCAGCAACACCGACCCTAGGCAGCGATGCCGACGCAGCATCGACACCGAAGCCGATAAAGAAGCAGCAAGCCCCGATCTGACCGCGCTGCACTCCGGGGCGCTGTTGCTGACGGTCAATCAGACCATGGCCGCACTCGCGATCGGGCGGACCAAAGTCTACGAGTTGATCAACGAGGGCACGCTTGAGAGGCCTGATGGCGGAACTCGGGTCACTGCTGACAGTGTCCGAAGGTACGCCGGGCTTGCCGGGTAGCGCCTAAGGTAATTTGCAGCGTCACTTAGTCTGCGGCGGCAAGCCCCAGCTACGATCATCGTCATCTATCCGTTTATCGAAATTGAGGGCCTTTGCGATGTGATGAGGAATTACGAACCGCTTCCATTGGTCGGGCTCCAGCAGAAAGGCCGGGATAGGCACCGGTTGGCCAGCAAGGCCTGACGCGGTCGCGCCCAGCGCCATTGCGACATATGTGTGAGCGCCGTCGAGTATCTGGTCGTTGCCGATCCCCGCCGCATCACGGCCCACGATCCGGTCGAGCGTCGTGCTGGATCGTGTGATCCATGAGGCGATGGCGATCCACCGCCCCGCTCCTGATCAGGTCTTCAGCTCGTTCCCAGTCCATCGGCATAACGGCTGGCTCCAGATTGACCGTTGCCCAAGTCCGCATCGAGTAGACATCGAAATAGATGTGCTGATCCGGCGTGTCGCCGTCGATCCGGTAGACTTCGGTCGCCGCGGTGCCGGCCTGCTTCAGGTTTCGCGCGATGCGCTTCCCCACAGGGTGGTTGATGACGGTCTTGCGTAGCGCTTTCTTGTCAAGGCGGCGTTCGTTCCGGCTGCTCATCCCTGAACGTTAAAATTTTGGTCCACCGGTGTCGATCACCTAAGGCGTTATTCGATCTGGAATTTAGCTGGGTACGACCGCCTACCAACAGCATACCTTGCCTATAAGCTCGAGTATGGCTTAGCTGCTTCTGCAGTATGAGGTGGTCGGTGGAAGTTAGCATATTCTGTGATGAGTCGTGTCACCTAGAGAACGACCGAAATGACGTCATGCTTCTGGGCGCGCTTTGGTGTGACACTGGTCAGGTTAGAGCGATCTCTGAGCGAATCCGGGGGATCAAGCGTCATCACGGCTTGCAGGTTCCAGACGGTTTGTCCCGAGGGTTTGAAGTAAAATGGTCGAAGGTCGGACCTAGCAAAGCCGAATTTTATCTTGATCTAATCAGGTTCTTCGTAACCGATGACCGCCTCTATTTTAGAGGGGTTATCGTCAACGAAAAGCGGTCACTCGATCATAAGGGCTTCACTCAGACTCACGATGATTTTTATTACAAGATGTATTACCATCTTCTTGTGAGGATCATCGAGAACGCCGGCAACAGCTATAATGTCTATCTCGACATTAAAGACACTCAAGGCGGTCCGAAAACGCGGAAGTTGCACGAATATCTCTGCAACCGCATACATGACCATGCCTGCGAGACATTGAAAAAGGTTGAACAGGTCCGTTCGGATGAGTCCGAGCTTATGCAGTTGTCGGATTTGATCCTAGGTGCAGTATCGTATTACAATAGGAATTTAGACTCCAGTAAAACGAAGCTACAGCTTGTTGATGCATTGGCCACCTATGGGCGGCAATACGCAAGAGACTTACGAGAAACTTCCTATCTCTCTGAACGCAAGGTAAACTTGCTTTCGTGGCGCCCTTCGGCCGGCGGATACTAATGGCCTATCCGGACCTGATATGCCTGGAAGATTTTGGCGGCAATCCGCAGGCTCACATCAACGCCGTTTATGAAGCCTACATCAACGAGGTAGTGAACGCCCGGCTTTCCTTCCTGGGCACCCGTCTCTCGTTTAAGTATGCACCCGCTACTGACGACAAGGGGTTTGCCTTCTGGCATGCCGTCCAAGAGGAAGGTGAAACGCGCGCCGAGGACGATCGCTTCATCGACCCCCGACGTTGCGAGCGTATAACCTGGCCAGCCTATATGATTAGGAACGCGCAACCAGATGGACGTGGCGACGTCCTGTGGTGGCGCGTCAGGCGTAATGGTCGTAAACGCGTTGTGATGTGGCTCGAAGCGGACAACTACGCGCTCATACTCGAAGATCGCGGCACCTTTTGGCTGTTTTGGACGACGTATACGGTGCGATCTGGCCGGGCGCGGCAGTTCGCTGAACAGCATGCTGCGTATTGGCGCGCACCTTGGGAATGAGCGACCCCAAATGACAAGGGCCGCCCCGAAAGGCGACCCCGTTGCTCCTTCTACACATGGCAGATGAGACCGCCTCTATATAGCGGCAGAAATGCTAAGATTCAACTTTTTGTTGATTTTCTGAAAACGCACGGTTTTCGGTGGTTTGCGCCAGTCTTACCCCGTCTTTGTTCCTGATCAGGACGCGAACATCGCGTCTACGCTGGCCTGCATCAGCATCGCACAGGGCACGGGCAGGTAAGCGCTCCTCCCCTCCTCGACACGGTGACGTGGCTGCGGCAAGTTGGCTCGCTGAAAAAGGGCATGGCAGGATGGGGTGGCTAACCAGGTTATTCAGCGTGGCGGTGCTATTCGTCGCATCACCGTCATATGGTGACAGCTGGATACCGGCGATGCGAACGAGCTATCTCTCGCCTGACAAGGGGACGCGTTTCACCGTGATCCCTCGCGAGCTGGCGGATCAGCTCTCCTATTTTAGCGATAAGGTGGATGGGAAGGAGGCCGCAGGGCAACGCCCTGGCGGCGCACCGCGGGCACTCGGCATTCTCGAGCGGCGGTCCGGGACCGTTTGGAAGAGGATTTGGCAGGCCCCGCTAGTCAATGACGTAGCTCCGGTGAGCGCCTTGGTTACGAACGGCGGCGGACATGTCATCACCTTCGACAACTGGCATTCAGTTGGCTTCGGCGACAACGTGGTGGTGATTTACCGTCGCGATGGAGGGCTTTTGCGGTCGATGAAGCTGACCGATATTCTTCCCGAGGATTATGTCAGGGCGCTGCCGTCCACCGTAAGTTCGAGGTGGTGGGGTGGCGAACATATGCTGTCGCGTAACGGCCAGCAGGTAGTGCTCAAAGTCGTAGTGCCGAGCGGCAGCGGTTCGATAGGTTCGCCTCCACGCGGCTACGTCAACGTAAGGATTGATCTTGCCACAGGGGCAGTGGCGCCGCTCACCGACGCAGCATGGACACGGGCTATGGCAGCCGCCGCGCCCCTCGCCGCTCGGTCGAAGGCCGAAGAGGCCGCTTGGCGGGCTGGCCTGATTGCTCCGCTCACCCCGCCGTCGAGCACTGCGAATGCCGAGTGGAACCGGTACATGTACCAGGCGGTCCGTCGCCTTGCTCCGCGAAGGCCACACGGAGGATTTGATCCTGTTTGGATCCTCCCGGCGTCCGGCACACAGGAATATGCGGACAGGTCGAAAGCCATCCGCGAAGTCTTCGCTGAATGGGACGAGAAAAGCGATCTCGCTTTCGCCAGTCCGACGAATCCTGGCGCCTTGGCGCGGTTGCTTGCCGAGAGTGCGCAGGCGGCCCCTGCCGGCTATCTTACCGGGTCGCGCTTGTTCGTTGCGCTGCCGCCGGCATTCGGAGGTGGAGTCAGCGATGCACTGAGCCGCACCGGTGCCGCCGTGATTATCTTTGATCCTGCCGTTCCAATCCCCCAACGACCCGAGGAATTACGCAAGATCGACATTGCTCCGGAACAAGCGCAGGCAGCGTCAGCTCGAGCCACAGCGGACGCGCGCCGGTTCGAGGCGGATGCGATACGTCTCGACAAGCTCGCTCCACCCGAACCGAAGACGGCAGCAACGGACACCAAGGAAATGGAAGTGATGGCCGACCATCTTGAGGTAGAGGCGGACAAGGCGGCCTCTCCGGTGGGCCGCAATCCCAATCGAACTGATGTCGAAACGTCACGATACAAACATAGCCTCGACAATGGCCTGCATCAGGACGCCCCGCGGCACCGGCACGCTGACCGATGTGTAGCTAGGATTTTCGGCACGCCGCTGGCCGTACAGCCCGATCCATGATCGCCCATGCTGACGCCATGCACGCTGTAGCGCCGGCACTGGCAGGAGAACGCAGGTGGCGGCTGGCGCGTGGGCATAGGCGATGAAGTCGCAGGCCAGCGGCTTCTGCACCCAGCCGGGTGACTGCCGCGCCTCGTCCGACCATCGCTCCAGCAGCACGTCGGGCCAGTCTTGTGTCCTGATCTTCTCGTCCACCGTGTAGGTCCGGCCGCACGACAGCGTCAGCAGGCGATCGATCCCGCCGCGCTGTGCCCACCCGTCATGCTCGACAGCAACAGCGGACATCAGAGTTGGAAAGGCCCGGCGATAGATCGGGATCCACCAGTCCGGGCCGTATTGCGCAGCGGGGTCGTGGCTGTCCGCGAACCGGTGGACACGGCCGAAGCCCGCCACCTGCGATCTGCGGGCGACAGGCCGGTGTTGCAAAGGCCGGGGTGATGCCGGCTGCCACGTGGCGGGGCTATTCGTAAGCTCGCTCCTGTTCCTGAAAGTGGTCGTCCTCACCGGGATCGCTGACGGGGCAACCGGGGTATCCCAGCCAGTTGGCGCTGTGATCGACGAAGTCATCTTCCCCTCCGGTGCCGTCCAGCTCATCGCCGTTCGCCTCGACATCGGTATCACCGTCGAGTTCATCCATGCGATCGATCAGCCGTTCGGTCAGGCGCGACAACTCGGCTCGAGGTAGCGAAGGAATAGAGGCGAGCAACTGCGCCGCCGTCACCACATCATCGCGTCGAGACCACTGCCGCCGCAGCCGGCGAGGCCATGGCGCCCCCTTGCGGTGACCAGCGCGGGGCACGGGATGCATCAGGCCCATAGTTACCCCTCCCCGTTCTGGCGGCGTTCGATCGTGACGCGCACCGCCTCCGCACGATCAGGGTGGCCCACGATCTGCGCCATCAGCGGCGTCAGCTCATCGGCAGGGCAATGTTCAACTACCAGCCACAGCTTGCGACCGGATGCGAGGGCGTAGCCGCCGCCGATCTGGACAAGGTTGTTAAGCCAAGCGGTGGGATTGAACGTGGATGCCCGCGGCGGTTGGACCTGCGTTGCCATGTCAGCGATCCCCGATCTGCGATAACGGCAGCGCATCGCCAGTCACCTCGGCAAGCCTTTGATCCCACCAGTCAAGCATGAACCCTTTGACGTGCCATGCGCGCTGTGTCGGATCGAGGACCGATCGCTCGGCCCGCAGGGTGCGGACGTGAAAGATGGCTTCCTCGCGCTCTGTGGCGTCGGCTGGCAGTGCGCCGGCAGTTACGCGTGTCGCACGGTGCTGCGGGAATTGAATGACGTTTCCCATGCTCACGCCTCCCCACCGGAGAGGCGGCGCACGTCGTCGCGGACGATCTGCTGGTATTTGTCGGGGTAGCTTTCGAACGCCCCGACATATTCCATGTGATCGAGCTTCGCGCCCAGGTCGAGGGCGTTCATGACCGGAAACGCGAGGATGGCATCGGTCGCCGCGTGGATAGGCTCCCACAGGGCGTTCTCCTGCTCGCTCAGGCCGCGAACATTCCATTGCCGGTCGATGCGGGCGATCTTCCGTTCCCGCCACTTCGCGGCGATCGTCAAGCGACGCGCTGCGCGGTGCGTGTCCTGCCACCGCGGGTCCGTGCTTTTCCGCTCGAACGGTATCAACATGATGCCCTTGCACCGTGCCACGTCACGCGGGTTGGCCGTGCTGTAGGTGTGCGGGGGAGTGTCCTCGTCCAGATGGTTGCGATAGCCCCGCACGGGGATCGTGGTATGAGGCACCGCCTCAACGGCGGATCGGTGGGCGTCGATTGCCGGGTTCCACGTCGTGTCGTACCAGCGGTCTAGCGTGCGGTCGGCGGCGACATACTGGTCGAGTAGGCGGGCAAGCTCCAAGCTGATGCGCTGCGGGCCGGCACCCTTCGCTTCACCGGCGAGGGCAACGCACCCGGCAACGGCGGCAGCGCCGGCACCGTAGGCGAGCGCGCCCGTGCCGAGACGCAGGAGGGAGCGGCGGGTGGTGTTCGTGCTCATGCTGCGTCCCTGCAATTGTGGTTGCGCTGGATGGGGGCTGCGCTAGCCTGACGACGAAGCGCCTCCCAATAGTCCGGCGGGTCCATGTGATTGATTGGTGCGCGCAGGGCGCGGAGGCGGCGGGCCACCTCAAGCTCGACCGACTGCTGTTGGAGGGCGTTTTGGATGAACGGCCTCGTCTTGGGATCGGGGTCGCGCGCCAATGCGATCTGGGCGCGGGCAAGCCATTTCTCAATCTTGTCCAAAGGGTCGAAGATTGCGGTGGAGAGGTAGAAGGTGCGGCGTCGGCCCTCGGAGATCGCTTGCGCCATCGCCTTGTCGATGGTCGCCCGCTCATGCTGCATTTCCGCGCGTAGTTCTTCGCGGACTTCGGAATCGGTTAACGCGCAGGGGCGAACGAGAGCGGCCATAAACGCGCTGGTCTTGGTGGTGTTCATCGGATCAGCCCTCCAAACCGGCGACACGGCGGGCGTCGGCGTGCAGTTCCTCCAGCCAATCCATGCCATCGCTCATGTCGTGTTCGATCATGAAGGCGAGTTTGGCGGCGAGGTCGTAAGCGGTGCTGACCGGGTGCAGGGCGACGTCATACTGCGCGGTGCAGCATGCGGTCCCCAGCTGGTCGCTGCGCTCGACAGCCGCCGTACAGCCGGTGTCCCGCCTGATGCGCTTGGTGGCGCGATCCCGACGAAGTTGGGCGGCGGTAAGCGCACGTGCGTGAACCAGACCGGCGCCGGTCATGTCCTTGCCCTCGCGGGCCATATCTACGATCGAGCGGGCGATTGCGACGGTGCTGGGCTTGTCGGTCGACCAGATGACTTGTCCGCCGCTGACGCTCGGACCAGCGTGGACGGTCGTATGGGGCAGCGCCTCGATAGCAGCGTGCGCCTTGGCCTTCGCGGGCAGGTAGACGTCGCGCTCATGGTCCGCCAGCGCGAGGGACGCTTGCGCGGCTTTATTGATCAGCGCAGCGAAGTCTGGCGAGAGTGTGGGCGCGGCGATCGCAGGCGTGACGCCGCACGAGGCGATAACGATGGCGGGGAGCGCCGCAGCGCCCCCGATGATGTGACGACGGTTGAGCATGAATCAGCCCTCCCGCGCCATGAGGCAGCCGTTGGCCGGGTGCCGAGTGAACAGACGTTCGCAGGCGTCGGAGGCGATCACCGCCTCTATCGCGCGCTGCTGACGCTGGTTCGTCGCGCGGTGTTCAGCGGCGAGCGAGCGGGCGTAGGCGCCGGCGTTCCCGGTGCGCAGGTGAAGCCGCGCCATATCGATGGCGCGAGCGGTGCTCTTGCTTAGTCCGGTAGATGTGCGCGTGGTCTTGGCCGGGCGCACGTCGGCTGTTAGGGTCGTCATAGCCATTATCGTTCCTCCAGAACGGTGGTGGTCAGACCGGGTTTGGAGGGCTCAATCTCCGCTCCCGGTCGCTCTGGTACTATGAGTACCACTTGCCGCAGTTGTTCGCAAGCCTTCGCTGACGTTCGCGCTTCACCTATTTTCATCAGGTGGTATGCCGCCGCGATGCACCTGACCGCCGCCCAATGCCGCGCAGCCCGAGCGTACCTCGGTTGGACTGCGGCCGATGTCGCCGCCGCCGCGGGTGTCGGCATCATGACGGTCAAACGGCTCGAAGGCGGGCAGCCGATGAACGCGGCATCGATCGGCAAGATCGTCGGAGCCTTCGCGGCAGGTGGCGTCACCTTCATCGCCGCCGGGGAGTCGTCCCCGGACGGCGGCGACGGTTTCCGCGTGGCGGTTACGAGCTCCGCTGACGCGCGGTGACGATCGGCTGCCAGTGCTGGTGGATGATGATGTGACACGGGACGCAGAGCGCCCGCATAAACCGCCAATCGTATCGAGCAGGATGCCGATGGGGCAGATCGTGATGCGCCTCCGCAGACGGGCGCTGACCGCACCGGTGGCAGGTGGGGTGCGAATCGAGGTATAGCTTGTTGCGCTTCTGCCGGCTGTTCGGCGTCTCGGTGCGCCCGCGTCCGCGCCAGTTCCTGGGATTGCTCATTTCATTTTCTCCATCGCCCATCAGGGGCAATGGTCTTCCAACTGTATCTGGATCGGCGGCATGGGCCGTCCCTCACGAGCGGCGCAGCGGCGACCCAAGGTCCGCAGACGGACCGCCCAGAGCGCCCGCGGGCGCGACCGGTGCCGATTCCGGCAGCGGAACTTGATCCAGCTATGAATGACGAAGTGATCATCATTCAAAGCAGCTGATGTGTGGCGTGCCACGGATCAGCGGTATTGCGCCTGAAGTTGAGCTTCGAGGGACGCGGCCTTGAGGCAGGCGGTGACATCTTCGTCGCTCATCCAACCCCTTCGATGGCCGGCTACGACATGAATGAAAAACACGTTCTTTTATCTCGTTGCCGTGCATAAAAGGCGTGTCGAGCAACGCACAGGAGGATCCATGCTCGACAAGCTTTTGAAGACCGTCAACCGTCTGGTGGATAGGCATGCTGCGGAGGCCGAGGGGCTTCGCGCCAATGTCGAACGGGAGCGTGCCGGCGATCACGCCCGCCAGCACGCTGGTCGCGAGTTCCAGAATCCAGAAGGTTATACGACGCCACTGCGCAAGAATGCGGAGAACTCGCAGGTGGCGTACGCGCGGGCCCGCAAGGCGTTCGAGAAGGATGGCGGTCTTCGCGCGTTGGCCAATTACATGGCCATGGAGATCGCTCGGCAGCGCCGGGATGAAGCGGTCGTGGCGCTGAAGAAACACGAGGCCGAGGAAGCGCAGCGCCTCGCGACTGGGGTCCATAAGGAGGTTGCAGCCTTCTTCGCGTTGATGTTCCGCGATGGCGTCGAGCCGCGGCATCTGGCTAATGTCAGCGAGGACGTCCGGGTCATCATCTCCGATCTGATCCGCTGGGACGGCCACGACTGGGATCGCGTCGGACCCGACTCTCCTGTGCAGCAGGTCATCGCGATTTACAGGCACCGCGCGAAGGTCCGGCCCGGCCGGATGGGCGACAAGGCTCGATCGCAGCCGTGCGAGGCAGGCAGCGACGACCCCAACCTGTATCGCTTCGGTGACAACGAAGATGGTCCTGCCAATCGGCCCCTCGACAACGAGCAGGCGCCCGATGAGCCGCTGGCGGTGGTGCCTGCGGATGTCGTGATCGCTGATGCGGTTCCTTATGCTTTGCCGGTCAATCTATCCCCGGGCACGGTCAAGCTGTTCACCGAGATGGCCACCTCGCAGGTGGCGATCGATCCCGACTGGGATCTGGGCATTCGGCTGGCGTCGAACGGGTATGACGATCAGCGCAACATCAAGGACATGATCGAGGCCCTTGAGGGGATGTGGCAGCCTGATTGGGTGACGCCGTTCGTCTTCTTTATCGACGCCGCTCGTCGCGGCGGCCTAGGGGCCGGGCGTGCGGCGTACAGGGATGCGACTATTCGCCGCGCGGCAATGCAGATCGCGTGCGAGTATGGCGTCGCTCCGGCACCGGGCGTCGCGGCCTGATCATCGACACTCGCCCATGCCGTACTGACGCCAATACCTAGTCCACCGTATCGCACCGCCTGCCGCGATGGCCGCGCACGATAGTGATCAGCCATCCGGCAGGGTGCACCGCGCGACCACACGGTTGTAGCTCTTGCCGACCGGCTGGCAGGAAAGCCGTTTGCCAAGGACGAGGCTAGAGACGATCCGCTGGCTGCGAGCGGCGGCGTGGTCGTCGCATCGATAATTCGTGCGGCGAGCATCAGGCCGGCGGCATGGCTCGGCGTTCTTAAAGTCCGGCGCCTGGATGCCGGCGACGCGCACCTTCTCGCCGGATCGACACCATAGCGGGGCGTCACCGTCATGGACGCGGACGACATCACAGATGAACGCCGGCAGCGCGGCGGCGGCCAACATCGTGCCGATCATCGATCAGGACGGCGAGGATGACGCGCTACTGTATCTTCAGAACCGCAGCATCGAGAGACGCAACGAACTGGACGCCTGCTCGATCGTCCACGCTACGCGCTACACGTCCGCTGACTTATCCAAAGTTGAGAACGGCGCCTAATTATTGAAAGCTAACCAAGGGTTACGCCGCTCCGCGGCAGAACCTTTATTGCTGACTCGGCAGCAGCGTATCCACGCCGCGAGCCGCCACCGCCCAGCGGTACACCGCATCGGCTATGTAGAGACGAAATTGGGTGGGATCGACCTTCACGTTTGGAGAATTGCCGACGCAAACCCTTGCTCGATCTATTAGAGCTTCTTGTAAATCACCAAGCCGTGCTCCTCCATCGCTCATCGCAAGGCGGACGGCTAATCTCGGTTCCACACGCACAACACATACGGCAACTTCGAAATATTTATAATCCTCGCGCAGCCTAAACCGATTCCTAGGCACCTCGCGTAAGTTGAAGCGCGATTGTACTACCGGATCATTGGTTTGCGCCTTGGTCAGCTTGAGATCGGGTGCATAGCGCTTCAAAGTTTCAACTGTGAAGGCGCCGCGATCATATATCGAAAACCCTAACGGGCTTGCAGATGTTTGGCCGGATATGCCGGTAAAATCTCCAGTATCACCCGGTACGGAAATTTGGCTACCAATAGCCCTTTCAACATCCTTTTTACTTGTCGGTGGGCCCGTAAATGTAAGTAACTGTGGACTCTCTCCGCACGTTATATTTGATCGTACCAATCGATCCTGCGAAACGGTATAACTTGCCGTGTTGACTTCACCATCCACTACCGCTTGCAGCATTTTTATGCTCGACAGTCGTCCCCGCAGGGCGCACTTTGCAAGGCGCTCCGAATATTCATATTTAACTCTATTATCTACTGTATTTGTGGCAGTCGGCACGCCGGTCCGGGTATCCAGCTTTTTACGCTTGCGGTAACCCTCGACAATGATGTCATCTGGCACAGAATCTTGAGGATGAGAATCAACTGGCCGCGTGCTAGGCGCACCCACGTTCTGTGCTGCGCCCTGCTGCGCTGGCGCGAGCATCAAAGAGTGAGATGCCAATATCGTCGATGCCATGAGGTAAACAATGCTCATCTAACGATGCTGCCTCAATTGGCTTCACTTGACAAGCCAAGTAATGAGAGCGTCCATTTCAAAGGGTGTCAGCGACGCGGACGATCTTGACGTGAGCCTTTCGTCCTTGCAGTTCTCCATAACGGAGAGCAGGAACCGCACTCCCGATGCTTCATATCGACTGTCTGAGAAACGCCTATCTACAACCGCGCAATCCCACGGTATCTGCGCCGCCAACGGGAATGCGCTCAGCGTCAGAAATGTGGCATGCCATATCGCGCCGACTTCTCTAGCGGAAGGTGGTGCTTGATGTAAGCTATCCCGCTACAGTGAAGGTGCTCGGCTAGGGGCTTAAGCGGCGTTGCGTTATCCAAGACAAATGGAATGGCGAGGCTCGCGCCGCTTTAAGCGTCAAGCTGGCGCTGGTTTTCGTACCGTGACAACGAGCGGCTCCCTATCAATTGACCACAATACGTTTCATGCATGTCCACCTGATGCAATGGTGATCTGGCGGGAACCTTGAAAGGTAGACATCATTGACGTCGTTCAATGAAGGAGATCAACCGATGATCATACGCACGGGAATGGCAGTCTTCGCCGCCGCGACGCTCGCGAGCGCCGGTTTGGCCCAAACGTCTGGCAGCACCGGTACAAGCTCGCCTACGAACAGTGGGGCCGGCACGGTTGCAACGAGCGCTGACGACGCAGCTAGGGCGCAGTCGCACGCAGAGATGCCGCTGGCGCCAGTGTTAACCGAAAAAGAGCAGGCCACTCTTGCAAAATGCAAAAAGATGGATCCTATCCAGCAGGGTCAAAGCTCGAAGTGCTCGGCCGTTCTGACAAAGTCGGGCGCGAAAGACCCGGCGAGGGATCGCGGCCCCGGCCCCAGCCATTAACACCATTACTGAGTCGAACAGGAACCAAGGGCGGCGGTATCCTCCTGTGCCGCCGATCCGAAGCGATGATGACGCTGCCCGGCGAATCGATCAAGTTGATCCGTGAGCCGAAAAACAAGCACGATAGCAACGCTATCGCGGTGATGAGCCCGCGCGGCGTGCAACTTGGCTACATCAATGCTGAGAGGGCGCCGTACATCGGCGGGCGGATGGCCCGCGGTGAGGATGCCGAGGCGATCTTTCAGGCGCTTGATGGCGGGTTGGCATTCATCCGGGTTCGATTTGGGGGTGGCGCGCCGACGTTGCCGCCGCCGTCGGACAAGCCGCCTTCGCCCCCACGGCCACCTCGGCGATCGGAGCCGTACGACCCGCACGCATTCTATCCGGACGAGGACGGCCCGGAATGGGGGGCGTGATCCCGAACGCCGTTTACCGATCCTTTGCGTATCAGAATCTCACGCCGGCACCCTGACGGAGCAGATCGTACTTCGCCGCGACCGCCTTCCACAATGCGACCGCGTCCCATTCGCCGGCGATCGCTGCGCCACCTATCTGCTCGGCAATGTGTCTTGGTGCCCCGCCCCCGTGGTCCTGTTCGACCTTAAGCGCGATGGCCCATAGCTCGTAATCGGTTGCTATCAGATCATTCGCCGCGGATCACCTCCGGCCAAACCCCGCTGTGCTGTTCTCGCCGCTGTCCGTCCGGTCGCGACCAGCCAGTACGTTCTCCAACTCGACCAGCGTGTGCGGCACGTCGAGGTGCTGCGCACCGAGGAACAGGCGCGATCCATCGCCCTCAGGCACGGCATGAGTCAGCTTGTCGATGTCCACCAGCGCCTTGCCCGAGGGCAGCATCTCAATCTGAACGAACCTCATTTCTTGATCCTCGGTTAGACGTTGAAACTGACATCGGTGATGTAGAGTTGCTCGACGCATTGTTCAGCGGCCCAAGCCAAGCCCACGTTCTCGGCTTCCTCGCGCGACACGTACGAAGGCAGCCCCATCAAGGCGACAGACTCGGCTTCCTCCCCATCGCCACACGTGATGAGCGCGGCGCCTTGCAGCTCGAAAGTGCCGTCAGGCTTTTCCTCGATGCTTATGCAGTCCGCTTCATCAGGCGCCCGCTGGCCGCTCGGTAATCTCGTGATCTCCATCGCTCATCCTTCTCCCTGACACACGATTGCAGAAGTTGCGTCGGTTACACCTGCTCCTCGTCCGGATCGAACGCAGCACGAGCCGCTTCGCCAGCTTTCTCCTCCTTGCCGTCCGTCTGATCGGCGCGACCAGTGTCGCTCTGTCCTTTCCCGTCATCGGACTGGTCAGAGATCGTGCTCTTGTCGACAGATGACGTCGCAGCTTTATCGATGGCCTGCCCTCGATCGTCCGAGCTGGAGCTGCCGTTCGCGTCATGATCTTCGGACATCGTATTCTCCTATTCCGCAGCCCAACGCCCGACACATAGTTTCGGCAGCCGCTGCTGCCTGTCACCAATAACCCTGTTCAGGGTGCAGGGTTCGCGAGGGGCTACGATAGTGGGGGGGGGAGGACCGCAAAAAGCGCGAAGAAAATGGCGGGTATCAATAGCCACAGCATATCTCAGAACCATGTACTATTGCACCGACTGACAAGATGAGGTAGTTAATCATGGTCGAGTAAAGCGCCCCCGGCAGCGCATCCTGAAGTAATAGGATGCCGCTTGTGGATGATTTCCGCATGGGACCGATCGACTACTCGAGTCAGCTAACGAAAATCAACATGCAGCCCTTGATGCAAGGGCTCGCTCTACGAAATGAACGGCAGCAGCTAAAAGAGGCGCAGGCCGAACGTGCCGAGCGCAAGCACCTCGCGGAAGCCAAGTTCACCCAACAGCAGGACGAGGATAAAGTCTGGCTTGCCGATCTGGCGGATCTGTCAGCCAATTTTTCGCCAGAGAAGCTGCGGAACACGATGTGGAAGCACGCCGACAAGCAGGAGGCATTGGCGAATGGCTTCTCCACATACAGTCGTCACGTTCAGCAGGATGTGATCAAGTCGACATCCAGCGTCTTGAGTGCGCTTGCGAGTGGCAACACGGAACTTGCTGGGAAGGTTCTTAACGAACGCCGGGCTGCGCTAGCGAACGGCAACATCAACAGCGATCAAACTGATGCGTTGTACCGGTTGGTGAAGTCGGCAGATCCCGCTGACCGGCAGAAGGCCTACGCCATGCTCGGCACAATCATGTCAGGCGCGGTCGGTCCCGAACACGCCGCGGGGATGATGGAGACGATGGGGATCGGCGCGAAAGCCGAGGACCGCCGCCTCGATAATGATCGTCAGGCTGCGGCTGCGGCAGAGACTGCTCGTCATAATCGAGCCAGTGAGGGCGTGGCCGCCGGCAACCTCCGATTGTCTCGGCAGCGTGAAGGCCGAGTGTCGCGCAACGTCGGCAGGGCTGGAGCCAAGCCTGCGAAACTCCCCGCCGGCTTCATCATGGATTGATGGTCATGGAAGAAGACGAATACGGCACCCCGCCCGCAGCCGAACCGGCCGCACCCGTCGATCCGCTCGAAGGTCGTACGGCCACCAACCCGAAGACCGGGCAGAAGGTCGTCTATCGTGCCGGCGCCTGGCATGCCGTCGAAGGCACTTATGGTATGCCGCTGCCGGACACCACGGCGAAGAGGGTCGAGGACGATGTTTCGGTCTATGCCTCGCTGAAGAATGCCTCCGGCGGCTTCAAGGACGAATTCGCCGGCAACACCATCACCGGCGAGCTGGAAAACAAAATGCAAGGCGCGACCGGCTGGGGTTCGGAGGGGCAACGGGACTGGTGGGCTAAATTCCGGTCCGCCGACAACCTGATCCGCAACCAGCTATTCGGTGCCGCCCTGACGCCGGCTGAGAAGCAGGCGTACGAGGCGACGACCGTCGATCCGTCGATGGACCCAGGGGAGGTGAAACGGAATCTCGCCAGTGGACAGGAGATCGTCCGTAGCGCGTTGGCGCGCCGGACCGCGTACCTGAAAGAGAATGGCTACCGGGCGTCTGCGGTTGACGCGCTGCTGGGGGAATATGCGCCCGATCTGTCGCCGAAGCCGCAGCAGAAAGACGGGCAGGGTTCGGCGGATCAGCCGGCTGCCAATGCGTCGGCCACGCGCGGTACTCCGCCCGCGGCCCGCCCGATCGATCCATCAGGACAAGGCGACATCGGTTTCGCTAGCCGTGACGCGGCCGAGGCAAACAGCCGCCCGGATGGGTCGGACGCCTATGTGCGCGAGGTGAACGCCGGTATCGCCAGCGGCACGATCAAGAGCACCGACGACCTGATCGCCGTCGCCGCGAAATACAACTTCAGCTTTCCCGACCGTGCTGCGGTGGACAAGACGTTTGAGGCGCTAAAGAAGGGCGCACGGTTCGGCGGGGCAAGCCCTGCGGAGATGCCAGTCGACATATCGGCTGATCGCGGGAAGTCGGCCGTCGGCGACACGGTAAAGGCCTTCGCGCGCGGCATTCCTGCTGTCGTGGGATTGGACGACGAACTGAACGCTGGCGCTGACGTGCTTCTGAACGGTGCTGACTGGAAGCAGTCGCTGGCCCGTGAACGCGCGATCCGCAACTACGACGAAGACAACCATTTCTGGGCGCGTCTTGGCGGCGAGATCGTAGGTGGCGGCGGCATCGAGGCAGGCATCGCTCGCGCCGCGCGGGCCCTGACTGCGGAAACGGCGGCCCGTGTGGCAGCCCGGTCGATGATGCGTGCGGGCGGCACTCGGACAGAAGCGATCACGGCCGCCAACCAGGCCTATGCCATCCGGCTGATGCAGCAAGGTGCCGCTGTAGGCGGCGTTCAGGGGGCGGGTGCCAGCGACGGCGGGTTCGTCGATCGCGCGGCTGGCGGTGTCGCAGGCACGGCCATTGGCGCAGCGATCGGCGGCGCGACAGGCAAGGTGGCCGGTCGATTCAGGACGCTGATGGAAGCGCGGAAGCAGGGTGCGACGCAGCCCGCGGTCAGTCAGGCAGCCGAGATTGCCCGTCTTGCCGACGAGCAGGGCATTTCGATCCTGCCGCAGGACATCGGTGGCCCCGGCGTCGGGCGAATGACACAAGGCGCGGCGCAGACACCATTCGGCGGCCGCGTCATCAGCGAGGCGTCGGAGCGGCTCTACAACAGCTTCCGGAACCGTGTGTCTGCTGTCGGCGGTGACGCAGATACGTTGGCCGATGTCGGCGGGACGATGAAGGGGCGATCGGCCGCTTTAGCAGAGCGCGAAGGCATTCGAGCTGATGACACCAGCGGTGCTGTCCAGCGCGCCGTCGGCAGCCCTGACGACATGACGGGAGCGGGACAGGTGGTTCAACGTGGCGTCGCGCGCTTCATGGACGAGACGGCAGATCGGGCGAGCCAGCTCTATGCACGTGTGCCGATCCCGGGCGGAGCGGAAGCTACGGTTGGTGCAACGCGTGGCGTGCTGCGCGACCTGAATGCCGGCATGCGGAGCAACCCCGAGCTGGGAGCGATGTTCGAAAGCCCGCGCCTACAAGGCTATCTGCGGGCGCTGACGCCCCGCACAGACGATCAGACGGGGGAGGTCACGCACACAGGCACCCTGTCGTGGCAGGATCTTCAGGAATTCCGCACCCGCGTCGGCGACATGCTCGACGACCCGCGGCTCTCGGACAAGATCGCGCCACGCCAACTCCGCGCCCTATACGGAGCGCTGTCCGACGATATGGAGGCGACGGCCCGAGGCCAGGGCGAGAACGCGCTGCGGTACTGGCGGCGTGCGAACACTTATTATGCCGCCCGGATGAAGCGGGTGAACGACACGCTGTCGATGGTGGTCGGTGAGCGCCGCGATAAGACGCCGAACGAAGCAATGGCCAAGTTACAGACCATGCTACGCGCTGGGTCAGGTGACGATGCCGCGTCCTTTGGCAGGGTCATGCGGTCTATCCCGACCGAAGACGCTCAGATCGTCCGTGCCACAATCGTGAACGACATGCGGGGTGGCCGGCAGTTCGACCCGGCGGAACTGTCGAAGCGCTCGGATCAGCTATCGGAACGTGGAAAGTCGGCGCTGCTCCCCCAGACCGGGCTACGGTCGATCATGGACGACGCATCCGACCGGGCCGCAGCCGCATCGCGTGACCCGCTGGCCAAGCTGAGCGGTGAGCAGGCGTATCTGGCGTTGGAGAAGCTGGCCAACAATCGAGGCGACAGTGTCGAGTTCAGGCGGCGGCTTGCAGGAATGTCGGCCGACGAGGCGTCGGCCGTACGGTCGCTGTTCGTTCATCGCATGGGGTTGGCCGGTGCCGGAGCGCAGAACGCTGAAGGGGATGCGTTCTCAATCGCAAAGTTCCTGACACGGTGGAGCGAGATGACGCCGCAAGCAAAGCATACCCTCTTCGGAGACGCTGATATGCGGAACGACATGAACGCGCTGGCGGTCATCGCCGAACGTGTGAAGGGATCGGAGAAGCTACGCGGGTTCAGCAACACCGGTGGCGTCGACATCGCAAACAAGACGGGCATGGGGCTAGTATCGGCGGTGCTGGCGTTTGCCACAGGCCACCCGATCGTCGGCGTCGGGCTGGCATTGCCGTCCGCATATCAGCGGCTCAGCGCGGAGGTTCTCACGTCGAAAGCCATGCTACGATGGCTGTCCCGCGCGCCCAAGAAGCCGAACGTCGGTGCACAGCGCGCCCATATCGAGCGCCTCGGCAAGATCGCGAGCGCGGAGCCGGCAATCGCCAACGAGGTGTTGCAGCTCCAGTCGCGGCTTCGGTCGGCGTTCGCCTCGCCGCTACCGACACAGATCGCAGCGGAAGAACGCCTCGACCGCCGGCCAGCACCAGAACAGCAGCGGCCCGCCAACTATCCATCCGACCAGCTTCGCGCGCCTGCTCACGCAGCCGCCATGCCATAGAACAGGAGGGCAAACTATCATGGTCGACCTGTTCCCGCCTTGCCGAGCAGGCGATGTCATGCTGCGCCTCTGCAACCTGTCGCTAAACGGGCGTCAGGCCCAGTGGGACGCTATTGTCACAGAGCTTTCGGGTAGCGCAGGGCCGTTGATGGCGCAGGCTGCACTGGAGATGGCGTTGCCTGCGGGACAGGAAGCGGAACTCGACCGCAGCGCCAGCCGGAGTGCGATCAACGCGCGGGCCAACGGCGTGCTTGCCGGCCTTGTTGCCGAGGGTTCCGCCTGCCTACACTGAGCGCATCGGCTCAGCTACGAGCCGTGCGACCGGGGAGATCATCGGATGTATCCGCATCAGGTCCGTGGCTTTTCAGGAACTGTCCGATGGCAGACGTCGGACGCCCGCACGTACGACACCAAGGCGCAGGCCATGGACGCTCAGGCAGTGCTTGGCCCGCGATCGGACACCCTAGCGGCGTACGAGGAGGCGTTCGACCGACTTTCTAGACGGCAACGCTGGCTGATCCGGCGCGACGATTTTCTGGTCGCTCACTTCGGGTTGTTCTTGGCGGTGGTGGTCGGCTTGATCGCAGTCTCGCTGGTTACCGTCGGCTGGCAGTCCTTACGCTGGCTGCAGAGCGGCGTTTGGCCAAAGCTCGCATGGTCGGATGGCTTGGCCATGCTCGGAATCGATCACCCTCGCGCCGCATGGGTTGGTGTGGATAGAATGATCGACTGGGTTCTGGATCTGCCCTTGACGATACTGCCGATCGCCGCAGCATTGCTGCTTGCGTGGTTGGTGCTCCGGGGTGACGACACCCCAGCCTTGCATGATGCTAGGCAGCTGCTTGTTCGGCAACGTTAGCAAACGTTAGCAGTAGTGATTAAACCATGTCCGGTTGTCGGAAGAAGCCTATTAAGCGACTAGCTGTGTGACGCGAGCAGAATTTAGCGTCCTGTAATTAGAACGGGCTCCAGAATGACGTCTCTTTCACTCCTTGCTGTGATAAGATGTGTTTAACAGCCTCCGCACTCCCGAAGGTTGCAACTGGATCAACACAGTGTCGATCAAATAACTCCTTATTCGGCCTCGCTGCGTTAAACCGATCGGTTACTGCTTGAGATCTTCGGCCGTATACATCCAACACGATTTCGTGGGCTACTGGTGCCATCCGTTTTAGGCGAGCGTAGGAGTCCGTGTGAAAGCCAGTCTGCCGGGTGCCGGAAAGAGTTTGCCAGCTTCCATCGATCTGTTCGACAGCGGCGAACACTTCGTCGTGCCACCTGTGAGCCGCGATTTCAGTTTCCGGTCGAACGTGCGCCAAGGCCTGCTTTCGAATAGCGATTAGCAGCTTATGATCGGCGCGCTGATCAGGCGTTAGCCTACCCTCGTCCAACTGAATCGACCCTCGCTCCCCCGACTTGCCGCTTGTTGACGTGGCTCTGACGTAAAGTCCTATTCCCGTCATTAAAAGAGACCGTTTTATTGTCTCTCTATGTAGGTTCGACGAGACCGTGAAATCTGACGCCATAACATCACAGCAGTCTCTCGCCTGACGAAGGTCGCTTAAACATGATTGCGCTCTCCACGCTTGGTCGAGTGCGAAGCGCAGTTCCTTACCTCCCTTCTTCCTATCGAGATCGGCTGCTAGGGCGTAGAGATCAACAAACCGCGGCATTTGGCTAACCATGCTCAATCTCCCTATGAGGCGGAGATACCCTCCGTCATGGCAATGGTTCTTAGCCATTTCGCGTGCCTGCTATACACGCAATCTTGGGAGTGATACCTGTTCCCGCTTGCCACGCATTTGCTTGACCTTGGCGGAAGATAACCTCCCGGCATCCGCAGAATGCACCCTGCCCTAAGCTCGACTGCCGTCGATCTGCCAAGAATTACCCGCGCCGCACCCACGAATGTCCGATTGTGGGAGGTTAGCTGCCTTTCCCGTGCAACCTTGGATCGACGCGCGAAGCGACTGGTAGCGGGTAGCTTTCTAAAACCTGCGCCGATCCGATCGGAGTAGCCGAGGTGTAGTAGACAACCCAACGATCACCCCGACGAGGCATGGCGGTTCCATCGTCGCACGCCGCACTTCCCCAGCCACGATCGAAAGTGACCAGTTCTGGCGACCCGTCACTGACGATCATTTTTTCCACTTTTGCCGTGACCCGCCAAGGTTTCTGATAATTGGCGTTAATCCGCTGTAGCTTCTGAATAACTGGATTGGAAAGGTGGCGGGCATCGGTGACGCGCACCAATGCTACCCGAAGATCGGGCCGCCCCGCGTAAACGTCTCTAACTCGCTGCTCTGGTGACCTGAATAATCGGCAGGCTTGTGCTGGAAGTGCAAACCCGAAAGCAGCGAGGGCGGCACACAACGCCAATGTCTTTTTTCGCTTCATCCGATCAACCTAGCATGGAACGAAACGTCCGCAATTGGGGGATTGTGTTGAAAAAGACGGGCTTGCAGTGGTGTTGGTGGTCTGATTCACTTGCCGCGAGGTGAGCGGAGACGGGCTGATGATGGGCGAACGGACGGTAGCGCAGGAGGCGCTGTTCTACAGCTTCAGCCTGGAGCGGCATGTGCCGGCGGATCATCTGCTGCGCTCAATCGACCGGTTCGTGGACCTGTCAGGCATCCGCGAGGAGCTGAAGCCCTTCTACAGTGACACGGACCGCCCCTCGATCGATCCAGAGCTGATGACCCGGATGCTCATCATCGGCTATTGCATGGGCATCCGGTCCGAGCGGCGGCTGTGCGATGAGGTGCATCTGAACCTGGCCTATCGCTGGTTCTGCCGGCTGGGGCTGGACGGCGACGTGCCGGACCATTCGACCTTCTCGAAGAACCGGCACGGGCGCTTCCGCGACAGCGACCTGTTGCGCCGTTTGTTCGAGACGACGGTAGCGCGCTGCATGGCCGAGGGGCTGGTGGGCGGCGAAGGTTTCGCGGTCGACGCCAGCCTGATCCGCGCCGATGCCAATCGTCAGACCGGCGGTCCGGGCAGCGACGGCGTGCCGCCGGACGCCGACAGCCGTGCGGTGCGCGAGTATCTGGCCGTTCTCGACGATGCCGCGTTCGGCGCAGCGACACCGGTGGTACCGAAGTATCTGGCACCGGCCGATCCGGCATCGCGGTGGACCAGCGCGCATCGCGGGCCGGCCTTCTACGCCTACTCGACCAACTATCTCATCGACCTCGACCATGCCGTCATCATGGACGTGGAAGCGAGCACCGCCGTGCGCCAGGCCGAGGTGACCGCATGCAAGCGCATGATCGCGCGGGTGCAGGACCGCTTCGGCGTCTGGCCCGAGCGGCTGGCAGCCGACACCGCCTACGGCTCGGCGGAGATGCTCGCCTGGCTGGTCCATGAGCGCGACATCCAGCCGCACATTCCGGTGTTCGACAAGTCCGCCCGCCGCGACGGCACGTTCGAGCGCGATGCCTTCACCTACGACCATGACGACGACAGCTACGTCTGCCCGGCGGCAAGCGCCTGCGCCCCAGGAACCGCAACTTCTCAACCTCCCGGAGCGATGTCGGTCAGGACGGCTTCATCCGCTATCGCGCGCGACAGCAGGACTGCGGCGGCTGCGCCCTGCGACAACGCTGCACGCCCAACATGCCGGCGCGCAAGGTCACCCGGTCGGTCCACGAAGGGGCTCGCGACCTTGCCCGCGATATCGCCACCACCGACGCCTACGTCACTTCCCGCCGCCAGCGGAAGAAGGTCGAGATGCTCTTCGCGCACCTCAAACGCATCCTGAGGCTCGATCGATTACGCCTGCGGGGTCCAAACGGTGCCAGGGACGAGTTCCATATGGCAGCCGCCGCCCAGAACCTCCGCAAGATGGCCAAGCTCATCCCGATGCCGACGCAGCCGCTACCTGCCTGAGCCGGTCAGCCCTGTTCAGCACAAACCCTCGGCCGCTTGCACCCCGCCAACATCCGACTTCTTCAACACAATCAGGCGAAAGCGGAACGTCTGCTGCTGGGCGGACGCGGCGAACCAGTGTCGCATCGCCAGCCGATTGACGCCATGCATCAACAGGAAACGGTAATAGTCGCAGCCAACACATCATCGACGTTGCTGACACCCAAATCGGCAGCCCCCTGACGCAGCATGCCGGCCCCGATCTCAAGAAGCACGACATGATCTTCGTCGGTCAGCACCAGCCCGGCATCGACGATGATCTCCGCATTCTGCTTCGCCGCCTCGGCCCAGAAGGCTGGATCCTTCCAGTCGATACGGTCCTGCTGCGCCACCGCGGACATCAGCCACAGCACCTCGTTCACCCGCGCCTGCCGGTCGTCGAACGGAACGGAGGGTAGCTGGGCCGATTGAACGCCGGCAGCATCATCGATCGGCCACCCTGTCGTCTTTGCCAAGCCGCGCGCATAGTCGGCAGCCTGATCGGCGGTGGCAAACTCGCGGTTGAAGGCGAAGTCTGGACGCGATGGATCGATGAAGACCCAGCACCGGCCATCCAGCGCCGGGATCGTCATGCAGATGGTGATAGGATCAGACATGACACGCACCCCGCGGATCGACGAAGTTGACGGTCAACAGCATCTCGTTGGGCCGGAGCGGGGGATCGATGTCGGGCCGCGGGCGACTATCGTGCGTGAACACGACCCGAGCGGAAACGGGGTGTTCGGGCTTGGCGGCTTCAAGTCGGCCGATGCGGCGCTGCATGTTCATGGTGCTCTCCTAAATGTTGTCGTCACCGGGCAGCATGCAGGCGAGCAGACGCTGCTGTGCCGGGTTGCGGGTAGTCTCGATGGCGCTGCGATAGGCAGTGGGGTTCATGGCCGACGGGAAGGCATCACAGGCCGCGGCGTGCGTGTCGGCATACCGTTCGATGGCGGCCTCGCGTTCGCTCTCGGTCACGAAGCTCGCCCGATGCTGCGCCTCCAGCCTGGTGATGCGGGATTGCAGCGTCATGCTGGCGCTCCCCGTGCAATCAGCCAGTCCCGCGCTTCCGGCGAAACACGCGACACATCGACAGACGGTCCGGCCTGCACGCGCTGCCATTCGGCGTCAGCCTCCGCCTGCTCGTCGTCGGTCAGCGTCTCGCCGAGCCAACGTCGGATGTAGAGAGGCAGGCTTCCCGCGTTGTCTTCCAGCCGGTCGAGCCGCTTCAACAAAGCGGCGCGCGTCATGCCGCTCGTCCTTCATTCGCCAAAAAGCCGGCGCTCCACTGCTCCCAGCGCAGCCAATCAGCCGGCGTGATGACGGTCCCATTGTCACCGGCGACTGCCGCCAGCCCCGCGATCCTCGTGGTCACCCGTGACGCATCAGCACTATTCTGCGCCTGGCGCTGGTCCTCGGTCCCGCGTTGCTGCTCCAACCGGTCTAGCCGCGTGTTGATCGTCCGCATCAGTTCTTCTCCTCCAGGGCGGCGATGCGGCGTTCCAGCTCGCCCACCTCAATGAATGTTTCGATGTGCAGTTAGGAGGGTCATCACCCTGCCCGCTTCGTCTGGCGTTACGTCGCCAGCGCCGACAGCGGCGAGCACCGCCGCGGATGCATCGACCACGTCGGACGCGCTCTCGATCTTCGGTAAATCAATCGTCACCGGCGCATCCTTGCGTGGCGGAACCAGCCGTTCGAGGCACAGTCGCAATGCGACGCTGTCGCCTTCCAGCGCCCGCTCAACGGCCTTCCGGGTGAGTGCCTCCGCCTCGCCGTTCAACAGCGCCTCGGCCGCCATGGTAGCGCGGCTGCGGGTACCTTTCGGCTTTCCAGGGTTTCCCGGCTTGAAGCGGGTATCCGCGCCCGATTTTACGGGCTGATTGCGGGGCTCTGTCATGCGTGCGTGGTCCTGCGGCTTGATACGATGACGGGGTGCCCGTGACGGGCAGTATGATCGGCAAGAGGCGACCTATCGGCGCTATTGGCACTATTGGCACTATTGGCATGGCCGTCGCGCAGCCCGCTGAGCCTCTTTCGAAATAGATAGATAGATGACTTTTCTAGCCTACGCCGCGCGAGGGCTGAGGGCGTCAGATTGAGCGCGGGTGTCCGTGCCAATAGTGCCGATAGTGCCAATAGCCCCCCGATCACCGGCCGAACTCCCACAGCATGACGGGCGCGACGGTCGGGTGTGTGCCATGGCCCATGCCACCACGGGTGAAGGCGGCGCGTCGGTCACCGTCAGCAACGATGGTGCGATGCTGATCCAGCAAGACGATTGAGCGACCACGCAGCCAGACGGCCAGCCCGGAAAATTCCCAATCGTCGCGCGGGCCGATCCCCAACAGGTCGCCAGCCGACCAGCCCAACGCCATTGCGTTCGCCGCCCACCCACCGCGGGCGATCTCCAGCGCGTTGCGGACAATCCTGCGCCAGCTATCTGCCTGCTCGATCTTCCTCGGCGCAGGCATGTACTCCAGCGCCCGCAGTGATGCGGCGAGGTCGTCGGGCAGGCCGAACGTTTCCGCAATCGGCGGCAAGGGGGCGGGCTGCTCATGCCTCTGGGCTACGGCAGCCGCTACATCGCGCCAGCTACCCATTGGCCACCTCATGCACCGCCGGATTGACGAGGAAGTCCTTGCGCGGTTTGCCGGGGCTATCGCCCTCGCGTGCTGGCATGGACCGCAGCCAGCCCGCCTCAACGAGCGCCTCCGTTGCCGTCTCCACGTCGGCCGCTACCTTCAAAGTCGCGATGCCGGCGGTGCGACGGACATCCCGCGCGTTGATGCGCTGCACCTTCGTTTTCAGGATGTAGCGCGCCAGGGCGGCAGCGTTGCGCTCTTCCTCCGGCAACGCCGCATCACCGAACACCCTGAGAGCGGAGGGCTTGGCATAATCGTCGACGAACCCGAGCACTGACACCAGCGTCGTCAGGCTGATCGTGTCCGGCTCGCGGTCACCGTTCGCCGCCCAGGACATCAGCTCGACGACCAGCGCCAGCCGCAGCACCATGCCCCGCAGCTTCCCTACGAAACCCTTGTACAGCGAGGATGCCTCGCGGACGGCCGCGTCATTGTCGCGGACCCATGCCTCGAACACATCGGCGGCATCGTCGGCGAGCAGCAGCACCCGCGCGTCGATCCGGCCGTCTTCCAGCCGCGGCGCGTCGAGTTGCTGAAGGCGGCGGTACATGCTCTCTAGCTGTTCGGTGTCGGCGATCTGGCGCGGACGCTGGTACAGGATCGGATCGGGCCACACCCACAGGAAGCGCGGGACCAGGCCGTCGTCCGCCGTCTTCAGGAGGCATTCGCGCAGCTTCTCGGGCTGGATGCCGCCAAGGACGGTCACCCCGTTGAACGGCACGAACAGCGGCCCCGCCTTGTTGCTCTTGCGGTCGATCACATGCGGCCGACCACCGTATGCCTCCAACCAGAACTCGCGGCCGCCCGGCGAATACCGGTCGAAGCTCATCAACCAGGCAGCGAGCTCGTCGCGTAGGTGCAGGGTGCCGTTCGGGTTGCCGGCCAAGATCTCGCCGAGGGCCTCAGGCGTTGCGTCCTGCACGACAAGGCGGGGACGCTGCGGCTCGTCCGGCTCGACAGCCGCGGTCGGCATCGATGGCGTGGCGACGCCGTCCTTGGTCGCCGCCTTCACCTGTGCCTGCCATTCGGCACGCTCGGCCTTGGCCCGCTCGTTCTCCGTCTGCCAGCCGATCAACCGCGTCTTGTGCCGTTCGGCCAGCTCCGTTTCCATGCCCCGGAGCGGGCTGGTGGCAGCGTCGATCGCGGGCGACTTGTTAGACGAAGGGTCACCGACGGGCGCGACCCACAGCACGCAGGGCTCCTGCCACTGCGGCGTGGTGGTGTACGGCTGCACCCGACGTTTCGCCCCGACGAGCGAGGCGACGACGCCAAGGACGCCAACCGCAACATAGTCGACCGGTGCACCGGCCCCCGCCGCAAGGTCGCGGATAAGCGGCCACAGCGATCCGAAGATGTCGGTGGGCATGACTGGAGGCGTGGTGCGCCCGCCCGTCAGGATCGTCATGTCGGGTGATGGCCAACGGTTCGAACGACGAGGACGAACGACGGTGCCGCCATCGAACGGCTCAGGCGAGAACGGGCGAGCGTCTTCGTATGCTGCCTGGAATGCTGCGGCGTTCACGACCGCACCCCCATCAGCTCGGCATTGAAGTCCTTGTAACCACGGGTCGGCCGCATGATGCGGGTGGCAAGCCCTGCGCTGGCAAATGCCGCCGCCGCCTTTGCGGCCGCAAACTCCCCGGCATCATCACCGTCCGCACCGATCACGATGGCGCGCGTTACCGGAGCGAATGCCATCTGCGGCATCATGGACGTGCCGGCCGCAACCCAGACAGAACGGCCCAGCGCCTGAGCGAGGGTCAGCCCATCCTCCAGTCCCTCGGTGACGAGCATGCTGGCTGAGGGCGGCTCGAGTTGGATCGCCCCACCAACGACGTTGCCGAGGCTGTACTTCACCTTTGGCTTTCGGTCGCTGGCGGTCGCCCTCACGGCTGCCTTACGGCCGTCCTCGGTCAGATAGGTGCGTTGCAGTCCTGCCAGCGCACCCGACGGATCTGTGACGATCGCGATCAGCGCGGGCAGCAGCCCTGGTCCATTGGCTGCCAACACGCCGTTGCCCTCCATTCGAGGCGGCGCGAGGCGTGCGAACCGCAGCGTGTGCGGCAGATCCAGCGCGATCCCGCGCGATCGCAGATACACCGCAGCCGGCGTCCCTTCGATCGGCACGGATTCGTTGACGATCCGCTGCGCCACCGGCCGCATGTCCGCCTTCGGTTTGGCCGGTGCACGCTGCTGCTCCAGTTCACGCAGCGCTCCACCGTCCAGCATCTCGATCGCTCCGGGCAACTTAACGCCATAGGCCTGCTGCACGAAGTCGAGCACGTCGCCCGACCAGCCGCAGCCGAAGCAGTGCGCCCGACGATCGTCCGCGTATATCGTGAACGACGGGGTGCGATCCGCGTGGAACGGGCAGCACGCCTTCAGCTCATTGCCCGCCCGGTGCAGCTTAACACCCGCCTTCGACGCGACGCCCGATAGGGGGAAGCGATCGCGAATCCCGGTGACGACGCGCGCCAAGTCGTTGCTGTCCATACGGCGGCTCATGCGTACCGCTCCCGGATCGGCATGCCATGCTCGACGGAAAGACGCCGCGCATAGTCGGAGGCTTTGTGCGACAAGCGCCAGAACACCCCGACACCGCCGCCACCGGCTGGAGCCTTCACCCCGACGACGTAGCCGCCCACGACCGGGAAGGTCACGACGGACCAATGATCCACCTCGTCACCCAACCCGCGCAGAGTGATCAGCCGCGCCGACTTCGGCAGGCCGTAAGCCCGCTTCTCATCGACGGTGAGCGTCAGGCGCGGAGCAATGCGGCCAGACTTAATGGGCTGCGCTCGATACCATGCGTCGAGGGTGGCCGGGAGAGTTGCACCTTGCTCGGGCTGGACTGGGATGCCCGAACGCTTCACGGCCCGGGCACGCTCGATGTCACGCCAACGCTGGAGGCTGACCGCGGCCACTGCTCGACGCTGAACGGCCTGCGGCTGACGATCCGCGATGGAGAAGACGACAGCGCTCATAGGTCCACCACCAACATGTTGAGGCCCGTCCGGCGGGCAACGCGGCGGATGAATTCATTCCGCGCGCGCTTGTAGGCGGGCAGGTACTTCCGGCCTTTCCGGCCGTACGGGATGCGCGGCTGCCACTCGGCATCGAGTTGCCCGTTCTTCATGCTGAACGTGACGGTGAGGCCGTCGCCCAGCGGCATAGCTTCGCTGGCCATGTTCACGGTGTGGGGATCGGTCATGCCGCCTGCTCCCCCTGTTGGACATCAGCCACCCACACGATTGCACGGCAGCCAGACACGTTGTGCCGGCGCTTCCCGCTGTCGCGGATGCGGCGATCGTGCTTTAGTTCGGTCGTGCGTGGCTGCACGCTGTACCGGGGCATGCCGAGCGCCCCGGCAATCTCGTCGGTGGTGAGGCCGTAGCGGCCAGCTTCAAAGATCGCCTTGTACACCATGCGGCGGAGCGGCCCGGCAATGTCGGCGATCATTTCGGCTGCTGCGGTGGAGGTGTCGTTCCCACGGTGGCCCGGAGTGGCGGGGTAGGCGGCCATCATGCCTCACCCCCTGCATCCAGCCGCGGATAGCCCGCTCGGTCGAGCAGCTTACCCAACCATTCGGTCTGCGCGTCCGCAAGGGGCGTTGGATCGACAACGCACTGGCCGAGGAACGATCCTGCACGACGGGTCAGCCCGACACCGCTGGTCAGGAGCAGCATCGCTGCGCCGCGACGCGCCTGGAATGCGTCATCCATGCGCTGCCTCCCAAGCAATGCTGGCGATCAGTTCGGCTCGTATGCCGATGATCCCAAGCAGCCGAAGTCGTTGCAGGCGGAGAGATGTGGTGCTATCTACGTTACTGCTGTTGCTGACGTAATTCGCGGTACCCCGTACGGTCTTGCCGGACCTGCGGGGTGCTTCGTTTTCAGGCCGAAGCGCAACCTTTGCTGTAGCCATCAGCGTTCAAGCGGCCTGATCCACAAGGGCGCGGATGCTGTCGGTCTTCACCAAGGTGCGGCGGCCGATCTTGACCGTCTGGAGTTTTCCAGCACCAATCAGTTCGTAGATCTTGGTATGGCCAAGGCCTAGAACCTTTTTCGCTCCATCTACTGTAACCGTGAGGGGTTCCATTTTGTCGCTCCTGAATGCTGGCGGTGGCCAGCGGGCGACAGCGAATTAGCGCGTTCTTTCGCGGGAAATCCAAGGACTCAATCTGGCAATCTCGTCCGGGCGGAAATCACCACTCCCATCGGACTACGCCGCGTAGCCCGCTTGCCGTTTAAATATCCGGCCGGATCTGGTCACCGCTGATCGCCAGTGTGCATCACCAACGACGCCTACGCGGCGAAGGTCTTCAGACCCATGATAGCAATCCATACGGAGGCGATCGTTGATCGGTTTGGCCCCCCAAGTCGCGATGGCATCGCTCGTCCAACGCGACATTGTATCCCATTCCTGTCCGAATGCGTCCGCTAGAGCCGAGTGCCTATCGACGGTCGCGATGCCCAATCCATCTAGGTACGCGTTCCAACGATTAGCTCGAAACTTGGCGACAAGCAGCCTCACCTTTTTTCGGTATCCCGGCAGCTTCGCAGTCAGGACGGGTGCGTCGCCCCGAGCGATGGACTCGCACTCGTCGGCCAAAGCCTCGAAGCTGTCCTGACGCGCGTTCGGCATGATGCCGGCAAACAGCTGAGCAGGCCAATGTAGACGATCAGCCAAGGCTAGCAGGTGATCCTTCCGATCATCAGACGAGGCAGTGCCGTAGGCAAGGGTGAGCACCTCAGGACCACACATCAGCGCGGATATATCGAGAGTATGGGCGAGTAGCTTGCGGGCCTCTAATCGACGCCATTCCGCGGGTGCCGCAGTCCGAGCTTCGAAATGCTCCTTCATGTAAAAAAAGGTGGAGACGTCTTCGAGTGCCTCGTCCTCAGTGATGGTGCGATCTTGCGTCATGCGATCTGCTCCATCGCCTTTCCGTTGATCACAAAGCTCCCCCAAGCTTCCAACAAGGTTCTCCGCATCTCGATGAAGTTCGTTCGCTTGTAGGCGCGCACCACCTTCTCCGGCACGACATGCGCCAGCGCCGCCTCGGCCACCGCATCAGGGATATGGCTCATTCGCTCGGCGGCCCAATCTCGAAACGAGCTGCGGAAGCCATGCGAGTCGTATCGGAACCCAGCGTCACGCAGCATTTTGTTCATGGTCATATCCGAGAGCAGCCCCCCTTGTCGGCCAGGGAATACCAGATCGTCTGGCTTGACCGTCCGCTCCGCCTGCATCCGCTCCAGTAGGGTCACCGCCGCAGAGTTCAGGGTGACGGTATGCGCCACGCCACCCTTCATCATGTCGGCTGGGATGCGCCATTCCCGAGCGGGGATGTCAATCTGTCCCCAGCGTGCACCCCTCGCCTCGCCTGGCCGAACCGCGGTAAGCAACTGAAAAAGCGTGACGCGTCGCCCATAGGTCTGAGCCTTACCGCTAAGGACAGCCACAAACTTCGGGACGTCGGTGTAGGGCATAGCCTTATAGTTGCCGCCCTTCGGCTGCCGCGGGAGGGAAGCGGTCACCGATTTGACCGGTGCCTCGGTCGGTCGCCACCCTTTCGCATGAGCGAAGTTGAGCACCCGGCCAATCCGCTGTCGTACCTTGCGGCCCATGTCCGGCTTGCTGGTCCAGATCGGCTCCAGAACCTTGCTGATGTCGCTCGCGGTGATCACGTCGACACGGTGATCACCGATAATAGGGAATGCGTGCAGCTCCAGCGATCGGAGGAACGTCGCTGCATCTTTCTCTTTCCGTCCATCTTTCCACGCAGCGTGCGCGTCCTTGGCCGCGTCACGGAATTTGGGGATGCTGCGTCGCTCACGGTCACGCTCGAAGATGGGATCAAGGCCGGCCTTGGTCGCCTCGCGCAGCATGCGGGCCTTCTCACGCGCCTCACTAAGGGTCAGCAGCCGACGGTTCATCAGCGGGATTTCTATTGGCGATACCTCACCCTTCCCGACGGAACGCGGCGAGATGTCGGCCGTGCCTAGCCCGACGTCCTGACGCTTGCCTTCTTTCTGGATGCGCAGCACCCAAGAGCGTGCACCGGTGGGGGACACGTACAGGTACAGCCCCTGCCCGTCGTGATGCCGACCAGGCGCGGCATTGCGAACCGCTGGCGCCGACAATCGGAGTGTATCTTTCCCACCTTTCATTCCCACACTCTTGCGCGGTTGGTGGCGAACGTCAACGAACAATAGCGGAACGATATTCCAGAACGCCGAGGGAACAGCGTGGGCTGAACGATCAGCAGCGAACAACTACGAACATCAAGTTAGATGCATCTCGGCCGCACCACTTTTTCAGTCGGAACGGATCATCCGCTACCGCGCCTCCTCCGGGCGCAGGGGCCCGACCGGCGTCAGGCGGCGCCGAGCCGACGCAGATAGGCGGTCACCGCGGTACAGCCCTGATCGCTCAGCGAGATTTCCATGCGCCGGCGGTCGATGGGGTCGATGACCCTGTCGATCAGCTTCAGCTTGTGGAGGTGGTCGATCCAGCGCTGCGACGTCGTCACCGGTGCATGCGCACTGGCGACCAGCGTCTTGACGTTCATCGTTCGCCGCTCTTCCTGCGCGACGAACAGCGCGAGCAGCATGTCCCAGGCGGGCTCGTGGAACAGTTCGGCGGGAAAGTGATCGAACCGCGCCATCCGCTGCGCGAGCAGCTGCTTGGCGAGTTCGCGCGGATCGAGCGTCGCCGTGCCCATCGGCACGCCGGCGTCCGGCTCCAGCGTCAGCCGATCGGCGCGCGATCCGAATTCAACGGCAATGGCAGAGAGTTGCGTAGTGAGGTCCTTGACCAGACCGGCAATGGACTCATTGGGCACGTCGCATTCCCCGTCGCGTCGTTGGCGGCGGCGAACTTATCATTCGGTTGGCGAAAAACACAAGCATATCGGGTATATGGCAGCTTTGGTCCTATCCGGTGCGGCCCCATCGCCCGCGCCGTGCCTGCGGCATCCCGTGCTGCGTCCTCTGCTGCATCCTTGTCAGGTCGTCGAACGTTGCTCATCCTCCCATATCCCGCGGACCTGCCCCGCGGACCGGAAGGACCAGGCTGCTGCCCGCCGACATCGCTCATCTGAATGCCGTCGGCACCGCCGTGCCGCCCCATGACGTGCACCACGCCTTCATCGCCTGGGCGAGCGACCGGGTGGACGACCGGGCGCGGCCGCTGTTCGCGCGGATGGCCGCGCGCGCCGGGATCGCGCATCGCTGGTCGGTGCTGCCCGGCGTCGGCGGGGCAAGCGCGGTGGAGGCGGGCGGCTTCTACGCCGACGGCATGCCGGGCACCGCCGCGCGCATGGCGATCTATGCCGATGCGGCGCCGGGGCTGGCACTGGCGGCGATCGATGCGCTGGGCGAACAGGTCGGCCTCGACGGCATCACCCATCTGGTGGTCGCGAGCTGCACCGGCTTCGTCGCCCCCGGGATCGACCAGATCATCGCCGCGCGGCTGGGACTGTCGTCCGCCGTGGAACGCCTGCTGATCGGCTTCATGGGCTGTTACGCGGCGATCGTGGCGCTGCGCAGCGCCCGGCATATCGTCCGGTCGGACCCGGCGGCGCGGGTGCTGGTGGTGACGGTCGAACTGTCGTCGCTGCACCTGCAGCAGGAGGATGCGGTCGAACCATTGCTGGCGATGCTGCAGTTCGGCGACGGCGCTGCGGCGGCACTGGTTAGCGCGGACGCGACCGGCATCGCGCTCGGCCGTCCGTTCGCCGCCAACCTGCCCGACAGCGCGGCGCTGATCCGCTGGACGATCACCGACACCGGCTTTGCGATGCATCTGGACGGTGCGGTGCCGGCACGGATCGGCACTGCGCTGGCCGAGCCCGGCTTCGTCGCCACGATCACCGGCGGCACGCCGCCCGCCGACCTGTTCTGGGCGGTCCATGCCGGCGGTCGTTCGATCCTCGATGCGGTGCAATCCGCGCTCGCCCTGCCTGCCGATGCGCTCGCGGCGTCGCGCGGCGTGCTCGCCGACAATGGCAACATGTCGTCGGCGACGCTGATGTTCGTGCTCGCGCGCCTGCTCACCGATCCGCCCGCCGCGCACGCCGGCGTCGCGCTCGCCTTCGGACCTGGCCTCGCCGCCGAAGGGCTCCACCTGCGATTCGTGGCATGACGCTGGCGACGCGGGCGCAGGCCGAGGAACTGATGGATGCGGACGACCTGCCCGCGGACACCTATGCCGCGGTCGTCGCCGACCTCGCCCGCGTCAACGTCGTGACGCTGGCGGCACGACCGACGCTGGCGTTCCTCGACCGGGTGACGCGTGGACGGACGGCGCTGCGGCTACTCGACGTCGGCTATGGCGATGGCGACATGCTGCGCCGGATCGCGCGCTGGGCGGCGCGGCGCGGCATCGCGGCGGAGCTCACCGGGATCGACCTCAATCCGCGCAGCGAGGCGGCGGCGCGTGCGCACACGCCGCCCGGCACCGCGATCACGTGGCGGACCGGCGATTATGCCGAGCTGGCCGGCGGCGGCTGGGATGCGATCGTCTCCAGCCTGGTCGCGCATCACATGACGCAGGCGCAGCTCGTCGCTTTCTTGCGGTTCATGGAGGCGGAGGCGGCGCGCGGCTGGCTGGTCAACGATCTGCACCGCCACCGTTTCGCGCATGCCGGCTTTCCGCTGCTCGCCACGCTTGCGCGCTGGCATCCGATTGTGCGCCATGACGGCAGGCTGTCGATCGCGCGCTCCTATCGCCCCGCCGAATGGCCGCCGCTGCTCGCCGCGGCGGGCGTCACCGACGCGCGGGTGTTCCGCGCCTTTCCGTTCCGGCTATGCGTCGAACGGCTGCGCTGATCGTCGGCGGCGGCCCGGCAGGGTCGGCGGCCGCGATCCGGCTGGCCGCGGCGGGTGCGCGGCCGTTGCTGTTCGAGCGCCATCCCGACGCCGATGCGCTATGTGGAGGGTTCGTCAGCTGGCGGACGCTCGAACGGATCGCGGCGCTGGGCGTCGATACCGACGCGCTCAACCGCGACCGGCTGACTCAGGTGACGATCTTCGCCCGCGGCCGCATCCGCGAAGCCGCGCTGCCGCGGCCGGCGCTCGGCGTCTCGCGGCGGCGGCTCGACACGCTGCTGCGCGACGCGGCGCGGCGCAGCGGTGCAGCGATCGAGACCGGCGTCACCGTCCGCCATGTCGAGGGGCTGACCGCACATCTCGCCGACGGTGCCGCGATCGCCGCGGAGGCGCTGTTCCTCGCTACCGGCAAGCACGACCTGCGCGGCCTCGCGCGCCCGGCCACGGCGCGCGGGCCCGATCCGACGCTCGGCATCCGCGTCCGTCTGGCCCCCGCCCCGGCGCTGCGCCGCCTGCTCGCCGGGCGGATCGAGTTGCACCTGTTCGAATCGGGCTATGCGGGGATTGCGCTGCAGGAGGACGGCAGCGCCAATCTGTGCATGGCGGTGCACCGGTCGCGGCTGCACGATGCCGGCACCCCGGCAGACCTGCTTGCGGCACTGGGGTGCGAGCTGCCCCGGTTCGGCGATCGGGTCGCGCATCTCGCCGCCGACGCGCCCGTCGATGCGATCGCCAACGTCCCTTATGGCTGGCGCCAGCGCAGCGGCACCCCCGGGCTGTTCCGGCTCGGCGACCAGGCGGGCGTCATCCCTAGCCTGGCGGGCGAGGGCATGGGCATCGCACTGGCAAGCGGCATCGACGCCGCCGAGGCGTGGCGCGACGGCGGTCCGGCCGCGGCGGCGGAGTGGCAGGCGCGGTTCGCGCGCCGTCTCGCCCGGCCGATGGCGGTCGCGGGCGCGGTGCGCGCCATCGCCGAGAGCCGCTGGTCGGCGCCCGTCGTGGCGATGATGCCGGCGCGACTGATCCAGGTCATGGCCCATGCGACCAGAATGACCCCATGATGGTTGACGCAGCCCCCTCCCCTCCCAAGATTGGCCTTATGGATCAGCTGAACCTTTCGGAAACCGAGTGGCGCAAGCGGCTTACGCCGGCGCAATATCATGTCCTGCGCGAAGCGGGGACCGAACGCGCCTTTGCCGGCGCGCTCACCGACAACAAGGCGGACGGCACCTATGCCTGCGCCGCCTGCCATCTCGAGCTGTTCGACAGCGCCGACAAATACGACAGCGGGTCGGGCTGGCCGAGCTTCACCCAGCCGGTCGCGGCCGACCGCGTCGCGGATCATACCGATACCAGCCACGGCATGACGCGGACGGAAACGCGCTGTGCCCGCTGCGACAGCCATATGGGTCATGTCTTCCCCGACGGCCCGCCTCCGACCGGCCTGCGCTATTGCATGAATTCGATCGCGCTGGAGTTCCACGCCCGCAAGTAAGGGCGCCCGCGGGCTGCCCGCTCCGGCCGGTGCGGGGCGGGCGGGACGGACACGGACGTCGCGCAGGACGTGACGCGGCCACCGCTTGTAGCGGGCGCGGTTAACCGGTAATCGCCACGGTCTTCATGGCCCGTGCGCGTACCCCCCGCTCCGCTCCCGTTCGCCGCTCGCCTTGGCGTCGGCGGATCGTCGTCACCCTCCAGATCCTGATCGGCCTCGGCGTCCTTGCGCTCGGCGCGCTCGCCATCGCCGTCTATGTGGCGCGGTCCCAGCTGCCGAGCTTCGACGAGCTCAAATCCTCGCCCAACGGCCAGATGATCCGCGTCCATGCCGCCGACGGCAGCGTGATCGTGTCGATGGGGCCGAGCTATGGCGAATGGCTGGCCTATGGCCAGATCCCGCGGGTGATGCGTGACGCCACCGTCGCGGTTGAGGATCGCCGTTTCTACAGCCATCCCGGCGTCGACCCGCTCGGCATCGCGCGCTCGGTGATGGTCCGCTACGAACGCGGACGCTGGATCCAGGGCGGATCGACGATCACCCAGCAGCTGGCGCGCAACGTCTTCCTCAACAACCAGAAGAAGTTCGGCCGCAAGTTCCGTGAATGGATCCTCGCGCTCGCGCTGGAGCGCAAGTTCAGCAAGGAACAGGTGCTCGAACTTTACTTGAACAAGGTCTATTACGGCGGCGGCGCCTATGGCATCGACGCCGCCAGCCGCAAGTTCTTCGGCCATGGCGCCGAACGGCTGAGCCTCGCCGAGGCGGCGGTCATCGCCGGGCTGGTCAAGGCGCCGTCCAATTATTCGCCGACCGCCGATGCGCAGGCCGCGGTCGGCCGCGCGGGCGTCGTGCTCGATTCGATGGTCCGCTATGGCGCGATCACGCAGGGACAGGCCGACGATGCCAACCCCCGGTCGCTGGAGCTGGCGCCCGAACCGCGCCAGAACAGCGCGCGCTATTTTACCGACTGGGCGCTGCCGCAGCTCGATACGCTGATCGACGAGACCGAGGCGCCGCTCGACGTCTGGACGACCCTCGACCTCGGCATGCAGCGCGACGCCGATGCCGCGGTCCGCGCCAATGCGCCGGCGGGCGCGCAGGGGGCGCTGGTCAGCCTCGACCGCGACGGCGCGGTGAAGGCGATGGTCGGCGGTAAGGATTACGTGTCCTCGATCTACAACCGCGCGACGCAGGCGCAGCGGCAGCCGGGGTCGGCATTCAAGTTGTTCGTGTATCTCGCGGCGCTGGAGGCGGGGCACAAGCCCGAGGATACGGTGGTCGACGAGCCGGTGACGATCGACGGCTGGAGCCCGCGCAATGATTCGCGGCGCAATTCCGGATCGGTGACGCTGCGCACCGCCTTCGCCTATTCTCTTAACACCGTCGCCGCCAAGCTGGGGCAGGAGGTGGGCTTCACCACAGTCGCCGACATGGCGCGTCGCTTCGGTATCACCACGCCGGTCAACACGCACCCCTCGATGGTGCTCGGCACCTCCGACGTCCGCCTGATCGACATGACCCGCGCCTTCGCCAGCGTCGCCAACAAGGGCGTGGCGATCACGCCCTATGGCATCACCAAGGTCACCGCGAACGGCCAGACGATCTACACGCACGAGGTCGATCGCAGCCGCGTGCTTGTCGCGCCCTATGTCGCGGCGCAGATGACCGACCTGCTCCAGACCGCGGTCAACACCGGCACCGGTCGCGCCGCGCAGATCGGCCGCCCGGTAGCAGGCAAGACCGGCACCACCAGTTCCTCCAAGGACGGCTGGTTCCTCGGCTTTTCCAGCGGCCTCACCACCGGCGTGTGGATGGGCCGCGACGATGCGCGCCCGATCAGCGGCCTGCACGGCGGCACCGCCCCGGCCCGCGCCTTCGCCGCGTTCATGAAGCCCGCCACCGCCAGCCGCCCGATCGAACAGTTCGAGACGCAGGTGACACTGCCCGAATGGCAGCTGGAGCCGGACGAGGAGAGCTATTTCGGCCAGCCCGACAATGGCGGGATGATGGTGGACGAGGACGGCAATCCGATCCCGCAACAGTCGCGCGACGAGGAACAGCAACTGCAGGACGACACCGGCGCGCCGCCCGCCCCCGCCGCCCAGCCGCAACAGCAGCTCGACGATCTGATCGATCGCGTCACCGGCCGCGACCAGCCCGGCACCGATCGCCGGGAGGAACGTCGGGACGATCGGCGCGACCCAGCGGTCCCGGGCCGCCAGCCGCTAGCGCGCGACGACCGCCGCGATCCGAATGCGCCAGTCCGCCAGCCGCTGCCGCGGCCGGTTCAGGACGATCGCCCGATCCAGTGAAGCCCCGCCCCGTGCGTGCGCAGCCAGGCGCGCGCCGGGGCCGGATCGCTGCCGTACAGCCGCTCGACCAGCGCGTGAAACGCAGGCGCATGGTTCATGTGGACGCGATGCGCGACTTCATGCGCCACCGTCGCGCGCAGCACCCAGCCGGGCGCGAGGATCAGTCGCCAGCTGTAACGGATGACGCCGTCATGCGCGCAACTGCCCCAGCGCCCGCGCGCATCGCCGATCGCGACCTTGCTGACGATCACGCCCGCCTTGGCGGCATAAACGGCGGTTTCCGCGACGAGCCGATCGAGCGCCTGCCGCTTCAGCCACGTCTCGACGCGCCGCGGCAGCGTATCGAGCGGCCCGGATAGCGACAGCGTCTCGCCGACCAGCTCGACCCGCCGCCGGCTGCCCGGTTCCCAGACGATCGTCAGCGAGCGGTCGGCGACGGTCAGCACCATGCCCGGCCCATAGGGGCGCGGCTGGGGCAGGCGGGCACGCTGTTCGGCGATCCATTCGACCTTGCCCTGCGCCCAGGCAAGCGCCGGCTTCAGCGCCGCGCGCCGCGGCACCACCAGCCGCGCGACGCCGCTCGCCGGATCGAGCGACAGCCGGATGCGCCGCGCGGTCGGATGGCGGACGACCTCGAACGGCGCGCTCACAATTCGCGGTCGACGATATGGTTTTCGAGGTCGCCGACGTCGTCCTCGCTGACCGTCCAGCCTCGCACCGAGATGCCGGCGGTGTGCACCGATTCCCGGTCGCCGCTGATGAGGTAATGCCAGTCGCGCAACGGCTCGCCCGCGGCGCGCAGGCGATAGGCGCAGGTCGACGGCAGCCAGTCGATCCCGCGCACGTTGCCCGCGGTCAGCCGCACGCATTCCGGCACATAGGCGCGGCGATTCTTATAGTCCGAACAGAAGCCGCTGCGCCGGTCGAGCAGGCGGCAGGCGACGTTGGTCGCCACCACCTCGCCCGTGTCCTCGTCCTCCAGCTTGTGGATGCAGCATTTGCCGCAGCCGTCGCACAGCGCTTCCCACTGGCCGCGGTCGAGCTGCTCGATCGGCAGCTCCCAGAATCTAACCATGGTATGTCGTCATTTCGCCCAGCGCCTGATCTCGTCCGCCACCGCCTGCGGCCCCTTGTCCGACGGCAGCAGCGCGAGCGGCTTGCCGTCCGGGTCCATCAAATAGCTGGTGCGGCTGTGGTTCACCAGATAGCCGCCGCCGGGCTGCGGGTCGCCCTTCCCCGCGAACACCCCATAGGCCTTCGATATCGTGGCGATCTGCGCCGGCGTGCCGGTCAGCCCGACCATGCGCGGGTGGAAGCTGGCGACGAAAGTCTTCAACACCGCGGGTGTGTCGCGGTCGGGATCGACGCTGACGAAGACCGGCGCGATGCGTTTGGCGAGTGCGGGATCGCTCGCGTCGAGCATCGCCAGCCCCTTGCCGATCGCCGCCGCATCGGTCGGGCAGACGTCGGGGCAGAAGGTATAGCCGAAATACATGATCCGGTAGCGGCCGGCGAAATCGCGGTCGGTGACGGTGCGGCCGTCCTGGTCGGTCAGCGTGAACGGGCCGCCGATCTTCGCACCCGCCAGCGGCGGCGTTTCGGTCGCGGCGGGCTGGCAGGCGGTGAGCGCAGCAGCGATGGTGACGGGGACGGCGAACGGGACGAGGCGCAGAATGTTCATGACCGCGCCAGCTGTGATCTGTTACCGACAGGGCTGCAAGTTTCGTCTTTGAGGGACCGTCCATGATCCGCCCGCACCTCCTCTCCGCCCTCGCTCTCGTCACGCTCGCGGTGCCGGCGGCGGCGCAGCAGCAGTCGGAAAGCTACAAATTCCTCTCCGCGATCGAGAAGGAGGACGGCAAGGCCGTCACCACGATGATCGAGACGCCGGGCAGCACGATCATCAACACCAAGGCGGTGACGACCGGCAAGGGTGCGCTCCACATTCTGGTCGGCCATTCGGGCAGCATGTACGTCCAGTATCTGCTGCAGCACAAAGCCGATCCGAACATCCGCGACGCCAAGGGCAACACCCCGCTGATGCTGGCGGCGATGGCAGGGCGCGAGGATCTCGTCGACCTGCTGCTGACCTACAAAGCGAACCCGAACCTCGCCAATTCCTCGGGCCAGAGCGCGCTGATCCTCGCGGTCAACGCCCGCAACGAGGCGATCGCGCGGACGCTGATCGCCAAGGGGGCCGATCCCGACCAGACCGACAATATGGCCGGCCTGTCGGCACGCGACTATGCGCTGCGCGATTCGCGCAACCCGGTGATGGTCGCACTGTTCAAGGATGCCCCCAAGAAGGTGCGCGTGCAGGTGTCCGGCCCGAAGTTCTGAACCGCCGGCGGTGGGTCGGGGCGCTTCAGATCCCGACCAGCCGCGCCACCGCCGCGAAGTCCGTCGCGACCGCGTCGACGCCGATCGTCAGCAGCCGCGCATCATGGCCGATGCCGCAATGCGTGCCCGCGCACAGGCCGATGACATAGCCGCCGGAGGCCACCGCCCCGGTTGCGCCGACCGGCGAGTCCTCGATGATCGCGCAATCGGCGATGTCGACCCCCAACGCCCGCGCCCCGTGCCAGTAGAGGTCGGGGGCGGGCTTGCCCTTTTCGACATGCTCGCGGCCGCTGTAGATATGGTCGCCGAACGCGTCGTCCAGCCCGATATGCTCCAGATGCCGCCGGATCCAGCGCGTCGGACTGGACGACACCACCGCGCGCGGCAGGTCGGCGGGCAATGCGCGGACGAACGCCGCCGCGCCCGACACCGCATCGATCCCCGCCGCCATCGCGCGCGCATCCTCCGCCTCGCGCGCCGCCTCGAACCCGGCCGGCAGCGGGCCGCCGATCCAGCGCTCGATCGCCGCGCGAAAGTCGGCGCCGGCCAGCCCCATGAAATTGGCCATCGAATCCTCCGGCGTGGTCAGATGCCCCGCCGCGGTCAGCCATTCGGCGATCTGGCGATTGCCGGCATATTCGCTCTCGATCAGCACGCCGTCGAAATCGAAGAGCAGCCCGCGAAACCTCATGCCCGCGCTCCGAACAGCGCGCTGCCGACGCGCACATGCGTTGCGCCTAGCGTCACCGCAGTCTCGTAATCCGACGACATGCCCATGCTGAGCCCGGTCAGCCCGGCGTCGCGCGCCAGCTTCGCGAGCAAGGCAAAATAGGGTGCGGGTTCGAGGTCGGCGGGCGGGATGCACATCAGCCCGGCAACCGGCAGGTCCGCGGCGCGCGCGCGATCGAGCAATGCCGGCAGGTCCGCGATCGGACAGCCGCCCTTCTGCGCTTCGGCGCCGATATTGACCTGCAGGAAGCAATCGGGCCGGCGCCCCGCCTTCGCCATCGCGGCGGCGAGCGCATCGACCAGCGACGCGCGGTCGACCGCGTGGATCGCGTCGAACAGGGCGACCGCCTCGTCCGCCTTGTTCGACTGCAACTGGCCGATCAGGTGGAGCGTCGCATCGGGATAGGACTCGCGCAGCGCCGGCCATTTCGTCGCCGCCTCCTGCACCCGGTTCTCGCCGAACACGCGCTGGCCCGCCGCCAGCAGCGGCACGATCGCCTCGGCCGGATGCGTCTTCGACACCGCGATCAGCGTCACCCCGGCGGGTTCGCGACCGGCGATACGGGCAGCGTGGGCGATGACGGCGGTGACGGCGTCGAGCGGGGTCGGGGGAGTGGCAGCGATCATGCGCGCCGCTATAGCGAGCCGGTGGCCAATCTGAACCGCAATTGCGCGCCCCGCCGCCACGCCTGGCTGATGACCGATACGCGGATCGGCGACGCGCTGCTGCCGAGCCTACTGGCGCTGCCGCCCGGGGCGGGCGTGGTGTTCCGCCATTACGACCTGCCGCGCGCGGAGCGGCATCGGCTGTTCCTGCGCGTGCGGCGGCTGGCGCAGGCGCGCGGCCTGCGGATCAGCGTCGCAGGCGGCCTGCCGGGGGCCGGGGCGCATAACGGCCGACGCGCCTTGACCCATGCGGCGCACGATCGTCGTGAGGCGATGACGGCGATGCGGGCGGGCGCGACATGGCTGTTCGTATCGCCGTTGTTCTCGACGCGATCGCACGTCGGTGCGACGCCGCTGGGAGTGCGCAGGGCGTTGCCGATCGCCTGCGGGCTACGGGCCCAGGCCATCGCCCTGGGGGGCATGACCGCGAAACGCTGGCTGCGATTGCGCCGCTATGGCTTCGCCGGCTGGGCCGCGATCGACGGGCTGGTCGTCACCCGCCGCTAGGACCGATCGATATTCAGCCCTCACGGCCTGCAAATGGCGGTTTCACATGGTTCCGGTACTCACGTGCCGGCAGTACGCTGCGCTCCGGGTCACGCGAAGCGACCGTTTTCGGCACGTCATCGTCTGAATGTCGATCTGCCCGGAGCGGCCGGCGATCCGCCGGATCAGAAGCGGAAGGCGGTGCCGACGTAGACCGACTGGCTGTCGCGCCGGGTGTCGTCGAGCCGCGCCAGCCGCTCGCGATCGGAGCGATAGCGCATGCCCGCGGTGACATCGAGGTTGCGGGTCAGCGAATAGGAGCTGCTGACGTCGACCGAATAGCTCGGCAGTTCCTGCGTCAGCTTCGGCGTGTTCTCGAGCGGGCGATCGGCGACCGCGACGATGCGGCTGCTTGCGCGTCCGGTGCGATAGCTGAGCGCGACATCGGTCGATTCGCGGCTACCCGGGATCGGACCGAGATCGACACGGTTGACCGCGCCGGATACGGCGAAGCGCTTCCAGCCCACCGACACGCCCAGGTTATAGGCGATCGGCTGGATGCCGACGGTCGGCGTCGCCGAAGCGCCGGTGCGGCTGGCATCGACCAGCGCCGTGCGGTTGGTCCGGGCGCGGACCGCAACGGTCACAGCGCGCTTGTCGCGGGCCTCTGCAGGCGTGAAGCGGAAATCGGCGCCGTCGAGGCCGCCACGGGCAATCGCCGCGGCGAGGCGCGGATCGGCGGCCGCCGGCGTGAACGATCCGGCGAAGCGCGACGTGATCGCCCGCTTGGCCGGTTGTGCGCGTTCGCTTGCACCGAAGGCAGGCGCGACGACGACGCCGGTAGCGACCAGCGCTCCCGCCATCATCACAGTCACTGCACGCCCCACGGCACGCTTGGCAAACACTAGCAGTCCCCTCGACTCCCGCTGCAACGCGCCTAACACGATTCCGGCCCGTGCCAATATGGAAGCGTTGCTGCCCGACGCATCATTTTGTCCGACTGTTGCAATAGGCACACAGATTCTGGAACGTCGCGCCACCATTCGCCGCCGCCAAGCGTCGCTTGCGGGTGCCCCCCCGCATCTATAGAGCGAGAGCGCCCTTTTTATCGCAGGACAGTTTCGCCCATGATCCGCTCGTTGCGCACCGCCCTCATGGTCGCCGCCATCGCCCTGCCGCTCGCCGCCTGCGGCGGCCGCGGCGGCAATGCTGTCGCCAAGACCGACCTCGCCGCCTCCAAGGTCACGACGATCGGCGTCAACGCCTATCTGTGGCGCGCCAGCCTCGACACCCTGTCGTTCATGCCGCTGGTGCAGACCGATTCCAACGGCGGCGTCATCGTCACCGACTGGTACGTCAATCCGCAGGTCCCATCCGAGCGGATGAAGGTCACCGTGTCGATCCTCGACCAGGACCTGCGCGCCGATGCGGTGCGCGTCGCAGCGCTGCGCGAGGTCAACCGCGGCGGCCAGTGGGTGTCCGCTCCCGTTGCCGCCGCCACCACGCAGAAGCTCGAGGACGTCATCCTCACCCGCGCCCGCGACCTGCGCCGCGCCTCGATCGCCGGATAAGCGCCATTATGGTTACGCGTTTCAACGCGCTGAAGGCGGACCAGACCTGGCAGAAGGTCTGGGACGATCGCCAGACCTTTGCCGCCCGCGACCATAGCGGCAAGCCGCAGACCTACGTGCTGGAGATGTTCCCCTATCCTTCGGGGCGCATCCACATGGGCCATGTCCGCAACTATACGATGGGCGACGTGCTGGCGCGGTTCCGCCGGATGCGCGGCTACGAGGTGCTCCACCCGATGGGTTGGGACGCGTTCGGCATGCCCGCCGAGAATGCGGCGATGGAGAAGGGCGTCCACCCCGGCACTTGGACGCTCGCCAACATCGAGACGATGAAGGCGCAGCTGAAGCGCCTCGGCTTCGCGCTCGACTGGTCGCGCGAGTTGGCAACGTGCAAGCCCGATTATTACGGCCACGAACAGGCGCTGTTCCTCGACATGTTCGCCGCCGGGCTGGTCTATCGCAAGGAATCGGCGGTCAACTGGGACCCGGTCGACATGACCGTGCTCGCCAACGAACAGGTGATCGACGGCCGCGGCTGGCGATCGGGCGCGCTGGTCGAGAAGCGCAAGCTCAGCCAGTGGTTCCTCAAGATCACCGACTTCGCCGACGAACTGATCGAGGGGCTCGGCGCGCTCGAACACTGGCCGGACAAGGTCAAGCTGATGCAGGAGAACTGGATCGGCAAGAGCCAGGGCCTCACCTTCGGCTTCGACGTCTCGGAGGGCGGGCGGGTCGAGGTCTTCTCGACCCGGCCCGACACGATCTTCGGCGCCAGCTTCGTCGCGGTCGCCGCCGATCACCCGATCGCGCAAGGCATCGCCGACCGTCCCGAGGTCGCCGCCTTCATCGCGCTCTGCAAGCAGGGCGGCACCACCGCGGCCGAGCTGGAGACGCAGGAAAAGCTCGGCTTCGACACCGGCCTCACCGCGGCGCATCCGTTCGACGCAACCCGGCGGTTGCCGATCTACATCGCGAACTTCGTGCTGATGGACTATGGCACGGGCGCGGTCATGGGCGTGCCGGCGCACGATCAGCGCGATCTAGACTTCGCCCGCAAATACGGGCTGGCCGTGCAGCGCGTCGTCTCCGACGGCGACACGACCGATGCCGTTTTCGCCGGCAACGAGGCCTATACCGGCCCCGGCGCGCTGGTGAATTCGCATTTCCTCGACGGCATGGACGTGGAGGACGCCAAGCGCGCGGTCATCACCCGCGCCGAGGCGGGCGGCTGGGGCAAGGGCTCAACCGTGTTCCGCCTGCGCGACTGGGGCGTCAGCCGCCAGCGCTATTGGGGAACGCCGATCCCGATCGTCCACTGCGCCGATTGTGGCGCGGTCGCGGTGCCCAAGGAACAGTTGCCGGTCGTGCTGCCGGAGGACGTGTCCTTCGCCGTGCCCGGCAACCCGCTCGATCGCCACCCGACGTGGAAGCATGTCGATTGCCCGTCCTGCGGCAAGCCCGCCGTGCGCGAAACCGACACGCTCGACACGTTCGCGGATTCGAGCTGGTATTTCATCCGCTTCGCCAGCCAGCCCAAGGACCGGCCGTTCGACCGCGCCGTCGCCGAAAGCTGGCTGCCGGTCGGCCAGTATATCGGCGGCGTGGAGCATGCGATCCTCCACCTGCTCTACGCACGTTTCTGGACGCGGGCGCTCCGGCATCTGGGCCTGCTCGACATCGCCGAACCGTTCACCGGCCTGTTCACACAAGGCATGGTGACGCACGAGACGTACAAATCGTCGGACAACCGCTGGCTGTCGCCCGACGACGTTCGTGACGGGATCGAGGTCGCGACGGGCAACCCGATCACGGTCGGCCGCGTCGAGAAGATGTCGAAGTCGAAGAAGAATACCGTCGATCCCGAACCGATCGTCGATCAATACGGCGCCGACGCGACCCGCTGGTTCATGCTATCCGATTCCCCGCCCGAACGCGACCTGCCGTGGAGCGAATCGGGGATCGAGGGCGCATGGCGCTTCGTCCAGCGGCTGTGGCGGCTGTTCGACGGCGACGATGCCGAACCCGGCGCCGAGGGTTCCGGGGGGGGCGACGACCCCGCGCTCGACCGCAAGCTGCACCAGACGATCCTCGCTATCGAACAGGATATCGAGGCGCTCGCCTTCAACAAGGCGGTGGCGCGGATCTACGAACTCTGCACCGCGATCGAACGCGCCGCGCCCTCGCCGTCGCGCCGCACCGCGATCCACACGCTGATGCTGCTCGTCTCGCCGATGGTGCCGCACGTCGCCGAGGAGGCATGGGCCGCCAGGGGTCTCGACGGCCTGATCGCCGACGCCGCCTGGCCGCAGGTCGATCCGACGCTGCTGGTCGAGGACGAGGCGACGATCGCGATCCAGGTCAACGGCAAGCTGCGCGACACGCTGACCGTGCCGAAGGACCTGTCGCGCGCAGAACTCGAGGCGCTGGCGATGGCATCCGACAAGATCGTCCGTATCCTGGACGGCAAGGCCCCCAAGAAGGTGATCGTCGTGCCCGGACGTCTGGTGAATATCGTCGCATGAGGCGCCTGCTGCTCCTCGCACCGCTCGTGCTGGCGCTCGCCGGCTGTGGCCTCAAGCCGCTCTATGGCGGCGGCGCAGGCGGGGCGGTCGCCGCCACGCTCGCCAATGTCGAGGTCGCACCGATCGACGGCAAGTCGGGCTGGCTGATGAGCAACGCGCTCCGCGACCGATTGGCGGCGAGCGGCACGCCGCAATACCGGCTCGACGTGCGGCTCGACGACCGGATCGCCGGCTTCGGCGTCCGCCGCGACGACAGCATCACCCGCGAACGCCGCACGCTGCGCGCGCGCTATCAGTTGGTGAGCCTGACGGATGGCAGCGTGCTGATCGATGCGACCGCCGGGTCGGATGCCGGGATCGACGTCGTCCAGTCGGAATATGCGACGATCGCGGCGGAGAATACCGCGCTGGAGCGGCTCGCGGGGATCGTCGCCGACCAGATCGTCGCCCGCCTCGCACTCTATGTGCAGCGCCGCGGCACCCCCGAGGCCCCGCGGTGAAGGCCAATGCGCGCGACATACGGTCCGCGCTCGAACGCCCCTCCCCCGACATCCGCCTCTATCTGCTCCACGGTCCCGACGGGTCCGCGACCGCCGAACTGGCCGGTGTCCTCGCCAAGGCGATGGGGCCGGAGGCGGAGCGCGTCGACCTCGACGGCGCGGTCTTGCGTTCCGATCCGGCGCGCCTGTCCGACGAGGCCGCCTCCCTGTCGCTGTTCGGCGGCGCGCGGCATATCCGCGTCTCCCCTGCCGGCGAGGAATGTCTGGAAGCGTTCACCGCGCTGCTGGCCGCCGAACACGCCGGCAACCCGGTGGTTGCGCTGGCCCCCACGGTCAAGTCGACGGCGAAGATCGTCAAGCTGGCGATCGATTCGCGCCGGGCGATGGCCTTTGCGGCCTATGAGCCCAGTGTGGCCGATCTGGAACGGCTCGCGGCCGGGATTGCACGCGACCACGGCCTGCGCCCCGGCGGCAGCGTCGCGGCACGGCTGGCCGCCTCCTGCGGCGGCGATCGCGCGGTGCTGGCGCGCGAGGTCGAAAAGCTCGCGCTGTTCCTCGACGCCGCGCCGGATCGGCCGCACGATCTGGACGATGCCGCGCTCGACGCGATCGGTGCCGATCTGGGCGAGGCGGAGATGAGCCAGGTCGTCGACGCGGTCGTTACCGGCCACACCGCAATGCTCGGCGCCGAACTCGCAAAATTGGGCGAGGCCGGCACCTCCCCTATCCCCTGGCTGCGGCTGCTCGCCCGCAAGCTGATGACGCTCGCCGAGATGAAGGCGGAAATTGACGCGGGCGCGACGCAGGATACGGTCTTCAAGCGCCACCGCATCTTCTTCCGCGAGGAACAGAGCATCGCGCAGGCGTTGCGCCGCTGGAATCCGGCGATGCTGTCCACCGCCCTCACGCGCGTCCGCCACGCCGAGCGTGCGGTGATGGCGAGCGGCAATGCCGGAAGCGTGCTGGCCGACCATGCGCTGACCGAGCTGACCCGCGGCCTCGAGCGCCGCGGCTGAGATCAGCGCGGCGTCAACACCCGCGCGAACAGCGACAGCGCCCAGCCCGTCGCCTCCGCGAACAGCGCCGGATCGTACCGCGGACCCTCGTCGCGCAGAAACGCATGCTGCGCGTTGACCTCATGCCATTCATAGGTCGCGCCGACCGCCTCTAGCCGCGCGCGGATCGCCTCACGACCGGCGAAAGGCACATGCGGGTCCTGCCGCCCGAAGACGAACAGGGTTTCGGCCTGCAATTCGGCCATGCGGGCGAGGCTGTCGTCCGACCGCCCCTCGCCCAACGTCCCGGAATGGATATTGGTCGGATAGAACAGCACCGCCGCCGCGACGCGCGGATCGAGCGCCGCCCGATAGGCGAGATGCCCGCCGAGGCAGACGCCGACCGTCCCCAGCCGGCCGTTGCATGCGGGATGGGCCGCCAGCGCATCCAGCGTGCGCGTGGCATCCGCATCGAACGCCGCCACCGGCTTGGCGAACTTCAGCGCATTGCCGCGATCGGTGCCTGCCGTATCATAGGCCAGCACCGTCCCCGGTGCCTCGTAGTCATGATAGACCTCCGGCACCGCGACGACATGGCCATGCCCTGCGAACCAGGCCGCCAGTCGCCGGATCGGCGCGGTGACCTGATAGATCTCCGAATAGAGTACCAGCCCTGGATAGCGGCCCGCGTCCGCCGGGCGGAACCAGTGCACCCGCATGACGCCGTCAACCGCGGGCAGATCGTCATGTTCGTCCGATCGCAGGATCATCAGATCGTATCGCCGGTCAGGCGCTGGCAGACCATGTCGAGCTGGTCGAGCGTCGCATAGGTCAGCGTCAATGTGCCGCCCTTCTCGCTATGCGCGACACGGACGTGCAGGCCGAGCAGATCGGACAATTGCCGTTCCAGCGCGGCGATATCCGCATCCGGCGCCGCGGCGGGCGCGGGGTGGCGGCTGCCACCGCCCCCTGCCCGTTCGGGTTTGGCGCCCTTGGCGAGCTTTTCGGTTTCGCGCACCGACAGGCCGCGCGCGACCACCTGCTCCGCCAGTGTCTCGACGTCCCGGGCGCCGAGCAGCGCGCGGGCATGCCCCATCGACAGCGATCCGTCGGTCACCCGATCCTGCACTGCCGCCGGAAGTTCCAACAATCGCAACAGGTTGGCGACATGGCTTCGCGATTTGTGGACGATCTTGGCCAGCGCCTCCTGCGTATGGCCATAATCGCCGGCAAGCCGCTGATAGGCTTGCGCCTCTTCGATCGCATTGAGGTCCTGACGCTGGATGTTCTCGATCAGCGCGATCTCGAGCGTCTGCGCATCGTCGAAGTCGCGGACGACGACCGGTACCTCGTGCAACCGTGCGCGTTGCGCCGCGCGCCAGCGGCGTTCGCCGGCGACGATCTGATAGTCATGGCCGTGCGGGCGAACGACGATCGGCTGGATCAGGCCGCGAGACGCGATCGATGCCGCCAGCTCGTCGAGCAGGGCATCGTCGAAATGCCGGCGCGGCTGGTCGGGATGCGGCGACAGCGCGCTGACCGGCAGCATGCGCACGCCGGTCGGGACGCTGCCTTTCGCGCCCGGCGCGACGGGGGCTTCGCTCGCCATCTCGCCGAGCAGCGCGCTCAGCCCGCGGCCGAGCCCGCCCGGTCGACCGGCCCGCTTCGACGCATCGCTCACGCCGCCACCGCCGTCGTCTGCGGCAGGCGCGCGATCAACTCGCGCGCGAGATCGATATAGGCCTGCGAGCCGGAGCAGCGGTGATCGTAGATCAAGGCCGGTAGTCCGTGGCTTGGTGCTTCGGACAGCCGCACGTTGCGCGGGATGACCGTATCGAACACCACCCGCCCTAGCACCGCGCGCACGTCGGCCGACACCTGTTCAGTCAGCCGGTTGCGGCGATCGTACATAGTGAGCGCGACGCCGAGGATGGCGAGGCCGGGATTGAACCGTTCGCGGATCCGCTCGACCGTGGTCAGCAATTGCGAGAGCCCTTCCAGCGCGAAGAATTCGCATTGCAGCGGCACGAGCAACTTATCCGCGGCTACCATGGCGTTGATCGTCAGCAGGCCGAGCGACGGCGGGCAGTCGATCAGGATGATGTCCCACCGACCCTTCACCTGCGCCAGCGCCCGGTCGAGCCGGTGGGTGCGATGATCGAACTCGACCAGCTCGATCTCCGCGCCCGACAGATCCTGCGTCGCGGGCACGAGGTCGAGACGGGGAACGCGGGTGGTGATGACCGCATCCGCGATCTCCGCCTCGCCGACGAGGACGTGATAGCTCGACCGACCGCGCTGTGCGTGGCCGACGCCGAGCCCGGTCGAGGCGTTGCCCTGCGGATCGAGATCTATCAGCAGCACGCTCTTACCGGTGGCAGACAGCGCCGTGGCGAGATTGATCGCGCTCGTCGTCTTGCCGACGCCGCCCTTCTGATTGGCCACCGCAATAGTCGTCATCGTGCAGGTCCCCTGCTGCGCTCGACGATCAGGATCGAAGAATCCGGATCGGTCACGGAGTGTTTCACGTGGAACAATCGGGTTCGGTCATGTCGGAGAATGTCGAACTGGTCCGGCTCGATCCGCCCCCGAGGCAATATCCACCGCGTGCCCGGTGTGGCGCAATGGCCTGCCGCTTGCAAAAGCTTTTCGACGGATGCGACCGCGCGGGCTGAAATAACCGCGAACTGCCCTTTCACCACTTCGACCTTGCTGGCGAGGACAACCGCATTGGCGATGCTCAACCGGTCGACGCAATCGTGCAGAAAGTCCGCGCGCTTCTTCCGCGGTTCGACCATCGTCACCGGTCCGTCGCGCAACAGCGCCACAACGATGCCGGGGAAACCGCCGCCTGTGCCGATGTCCAGCCATGCGCCGATCGATTGTTCCACGTGAAACAATAGCTGTGCCGAGTCCAAGCCGTGCCGTACCCAAATGGTCGGAATCGTGGAGGGTGCGATGAGGTTCTGCCGTTCGTTCTCATCGCGGACGAGGTCGAGGAATGCCGCCACCCGCTCCGTCTTCTGCTCGCCGAACCGGTCGGCGATCACTGCCTTGGCTTCGTCCTCGGTCATGCTGCCCGCCGTTGTGCATAGAGATAGATGGCAGACAGCGCTGCCGGCGTGACCCCGCGCACCCGCGATGCAGCCCCCAGCGACCCGGGCTGTGCGGCGGTCAGCCGATCGATCATCTCGTTCGAAAGACCCGGTATCGCGGCATAGTCCAGTCCGTCAGGGAGCGGCACCGCCTCCTCCCGCCGCATCCGCGCCACCTCGTCGGCCTGCCGCTCCAGGTAAGGCGCATAACGCGCATCTTCAACAATCTCACCCAACACCGCCTGCTCCCCCACCACGAACGCCTCCGGCGCGATCAGATCGAGCGTCACGGATGGCATCCGCAGCCAGTCGTAGAGACTGCGCCGGCTGCCATCCTGGGCCACCTGCACGCCGGCTCTCGCCATATCCGAAGCAGTGCGTTCCGATGCCAGCAGCGTTCTCACCTGCGATCGTTCCGCCTCCCGGCGGCGCTGGTGGGCCTTTCGTTTACTTCCCAGACAGCCCAGACCCGCGGCCGTCTCGCCCAGCCTGGTTTCGGCATTGTCAGCGCGGAGGGACAGCCGGAATTCAGCACGGGCGGTGAGCATGCGATACGGCTCCGTCACGCCCTGCAGCACCAAATCGTCGATCATCACACCGGTGTAGCTTGACGCGCGATCGAGTACGCAGGGATCCAGATCACACGCCTCAGCTGCCGCGTTCAGCCCGGCAACCAGTCCTTGCCCGGCGGCCTCTTCATATCCGGTGGTGCCGTTTAGCTGCCCTGCGCAATAGACACCGGGGATCGCGGCGAGCGCTAGCCGCGCGTCCAGCGCACGCGGATCGAGGTAGTCGTATTCGACCGCATAGCCGGGCATTGTGATCGTGGCGCGTTCGAGCCCAGCGATACTGCGGATCATCGCCGCTTGGACATCGGTCGGCAGCGAGGTGGATAGACCGTTCGGGTAGACGGTCGCATCGTCCAATCCCTCGGGTTCGAGGAAAACTTGATGGCCGTCGCGGTCGCCGAAGCGGTGGACCTTGTCCTCGATCGACGGGCAATAGCGGGGCCCCTGCCCCTCGATCGCCCCACTAAATAAAGGCGACCGGTTGAGGCCGCTGCGGATGGCATCATGAGTTGCGGCATTGGTGCGGGTGATCGCACAAGCGACCTGCGGCAACAGTCGCTCGCCGGTCATCGGCGACATTGTCCACGGGTCGGTATCGGAGGGCTGCTCCTCCAATCGACCCCAGTCGATCGTGCGGCCGTCGAGCCGTGGTGGCGTCCCCGTCTTGAGCCGTTCCAGTGGCAGCGCCAGCGCGCGAAGCTGCTCGGCGAGCTTGCGGGCCGGGCGCTCGCCGATCCGCCCGCCTTCATGCCGTTCGTTGCCGCGGAACATTCGTCCGCCCAGGAAAGTGCCGGTGGCAAGGACGATTGTCCGACTGTGGATGTGGCTACCGTCTGCCAGCACGACCCCCTTCGCACGGTCGCCGGTCAGCACCAGCGCGTCAACGTCGCCTTCAACGATCGTTAGGCAGGTTTGGGTTGCGAGCATTTGCTGGATCGCGCCGGCGTAAAGCCGCCGGTCAGCCTGCACCCGGGGGCCGTGCACCGCCGCGCCCTTGCTGCGATTGAGCATGCGATAGTGGATCGCCGCGGAATCGGCGGCACGGCCTATGAGGCCATCGAAGGCGTCGACTTCGCGTACGATATGCCCCTTTCCCAGCCCGCCGATCGCGGGGTTGCACGACATCGCGCCTATGTGGCGGCGGCCGTGGCTGATAAGCAGGGTGTTGGCTCCACGCCTCGCGGCGGCTGCGGCGGCTTCGGTGCCAGCATGGCCACCGCCGACGACGATCACGTCATACATAATTTGCGCCTAAGCGAGAGCCGCGGTCAGGTCAAAACTGTTCCACGTGGAACATCACTTGCCGATGCAGAAGCTTCCGAACAAGGTATCCAGCATCGCTTCTGTCGCGTCGATGCCCAGAATTTGCCCAAGTGCGCGAGTAGCAAGACGCAGCTGTTCACCAAGGATGAGCGGGTCATCTTCGTTCTCGTCGAGCGTCGACAGGGCTCGCCGGCACGCGTCCCGTTCGCTTTCACGAAAGGCAAGCGCGTCGCCACGCGGCATCAGGTGTTCGGCACGATCGGCGATGATGCGCCACAGCTGCTCAATACTGGCTAGATCGCCCTGCGAGACGGCGACCTCCGCGTCCGGCACCGGTGCGCGACCCGCCTGGTCCGCCCGCGCCCTCACCCAGATCGCGCCGGGCCGTGGCGGCTCGTCGTCTCCAAGCCACAACAGGATATCCGCGCGGGCGACCGACGCTTCGGCGCGCGTCACGCCGATCCGCTCGACGGGATCGGCGCTCTCGGTCAACCCGGCGGTATCAGTGAGGACATAGACCAGCCCCGCGCGCGTCACCGTCGCCTCGATCCGATCGCGCGTTGTTCCCGCGATCGGCGACACGATCGCGAGCTCGCGCTGGCTTAACAAATTAACCAGCGTCGACTTGCCGCTGTTCGGCGGACCAGCGAGAACGACATGCACGCCGTCGCGCAACCGCTCGACTGCGGGGTTGTCGAGCACCGCGCGAAGATCGTTGGCCAGCGCCACTTTACCTGCACGGATCGACGCGAGCGCGGCATCATCGGCGGCGACATCGTCTTCATCCGCAAAGTCGAGCTGCGCTTCGGTCAGCGCTGCCAGCATCGCCAGTAGATCGAGCCAGCCGCGCACGCGCTGGCTAACGATGCCCTCGGCCGCCGCCAGCGCTGCGACCCTTTGCCTCTCGGTGTCGGCGGACAGCAGATCGGCAAGACCCGACGCCTCGGCGAGATCGATGCGGCCGTTGGCAAGCGCGCGCCGGGTAAACTCGCCGGCAACGGCGGGCCGTAACCCGGGCTGCACCGCCAGCGTCGCCAATACTGCGGCGATCACCGCGCGGCCGCCGTGACAATGCAGCTCGGCGAGATCCTCACCCGTCGCCGTCGTCGTCCCGGGAAAGGTCAGCACCAGCGCGCGATCGAGCAAGGCGCCGCCATCGCTACGCAACGCCCGCACCCGGGCGCTGCGCGCGGGCGGCAACGATCCGGCGATGCGCGCCACGGCCGCAAACGCCTGCGGACCGCTTACCCGTATAACCCCGATCCCCGCCGGCGCCGCGCCGCTCGACAGCGCGAAGATCGTGTCCATCAATTGCCCGTTTTCGTCGCCTGCTCGAACATCTGCCGCCACATGGCGAAACCGGCCTCGCTCATCGGCGCCCAACTTTTCATCATGTTCTCGAGCAGTTCCGGGCGGACCTGCCCGTTCATCGTTTCAAGCAGCGATGCGATGTAGCGTTCGTGCAGCGGCGTGAGGTCGGGCAGCCCCATCGCACGACGCGCCTCCTCCGGGGTCAGATCGATATCTACCGTCACCTTCATCGCATCGCCCCTTGAGCAGCCCTGTCGCGCATTGCATAGCCCAGTACGTTCCGACGCGCGAGAGGACCCCCATGGCCAAGACCATCCAGATCGAGACACTCAACGGCAACGGTACGTTCGACGCCTATGTCGCCGAACCGGCCGGAGCCCCCAGAGCGGCGATCGTCGTCATCCAGGAGATATTCGGTGTGAACGCCGGTATCCGCAGCAAGTGCGATTCGCTGGCGGCGGACGGCTATCTCGCCATCGCCCCCGACCTATTCTGGCCGATCGCCCCGGGGGTGCAGTTGGATCCTGATGTGGCTGAGGAAATGCAAAACGCGCTGGGGCTGATGGGGAAGTTCGACCAGAATGCCGGCATTCGCGATATCGAGGCGACGATCCGCGTCGCCCGCGGCATGCTCGACGACGCGCTTGCCGGCACCGGCCTCGTCAGCAAGGTCGGCGTCGTCGGCTATTGCCTCGGCGGGCGCCTCGCCTTCATGACCGCGGCGCGGACCGACGTCGATGCCTCGGTCGGCTATTACGGCGTGGGCATCGACGGCCTGCTCGACGAGAAGCATGCCATCGCCAGGCCGGTGCTGCTCCATGTGCCGGAGGAGGACCATTTCGTCGACAAGGCGGCGCAGGCGGCGATGCACGCCGGCCTCGACGACCATCCGAAGGTGACGCTGTACGATTACCCGGGCGAGGATCACGGCTTTGCGACGGAGTTCGGCGATCGGCGCTCCGATGCCGCTGCCGAGCAGGCGGACGCCCGTACCGCGGCCTTCTTCGCCGAGCATCTCGGCTGATCGACCAGAACGAAAAAGGGGGGCTCGACGGCCCCCCTTCCCTTATCCGAACAGCTTGATGACCCCGACATTGGGATCGACGACCCCTTCGTAGATCATCTTGCCGGCGACGTAGAGGATCACCAGCAGGCCGATATAGGCGATCCAGCGATAGCGCTCGATATACTTGGCGATCAGGTTGGCGGCGATGCCCATCAGTGCGACCGACAGCAGCAGGCCGATGATGAGGATGCCGGGATGGTCGCGCGCCGCGCCGGCGACGGCGAGCACGTTGTCGAGGCTCATCGACACGTCGGCGACGGCGACCGCCCAGGCGGCGGCGGCGAAGCTCTTGGCCGGACGCAGGCCGGCGGTTTCGTCACCGTCGATCTCGGGCGATCCGGCATTGTGGTTCTCGCGCAGCTCGCGCCACATCTTCCACGCCACCCACAGCAGCAGGATGCCGCCGGCGAAGATCAGGCCGATGACGCCGAGCAGCCAGCTGACCGCCAGCGCGAAGATGATCCGCAGCACCAGCGCTGCGAGAATGCCGATCAGGATGACCTTCTTGCGCTGGTCGATCGGCAGGCCCGCCGCCAGCGCACCGACGACGATCGCATTGTCGCCGGCCAGCACGATGTCGATCATCAGCACCTGAAAGAACGCCGACAGCGCGGTGGGGCTGGTGATGTTGGAAAAGTCGTTGACGATATGCTGCCAGATCTCGGCCGGAGACCCCGGCCCGCTGGCGGCGGCGGCGCTCAGCATGGCGATGATGGACACGTTTCACACTCCCGGTTGACGATCAGGTCCATAACGCAGCAACGCGCGAAAGCCATGGGCTCCCGCGCGTCGTGGTATCGGATCGGCACTTGGCTGGGCGGACGCGGGCAAAGCCACGTTTGGCCCCGGGTCCAGCCGCTGGATGCGACGGGACCCCCGACCGGCTATTGGTTCATGCTGTCGAAGAAATCCTCGTTGGTCTTCGAGTTCTTCATCTTGTCGAGCAGGAACTCCATCGCGTCGATCGTCCCCATCTGCATGAGGATGCGGCGCAGCACCCACTGCTTCGACAGCTTGTCCTTGTCGACCAGCAGCTCTTCCTTGCGGGTGCCGGACTTGCCGACGTCGAGCGCCGGGAAGACGCGCTTGTCGGCGACCTTGCGGTCGAGGACGATTTCCGAGTTACCGGTGCCCTTGAACTCTTCGAAGATCACCTCGTCCATGCGGCTGCCGGTGTCGATCAGCGCGGTGGCGATGATCGAGAGCGAACCGCCTTCCTCGATGTTGCGCGCCGCACCGAAGAAGCGCTTGGGCCGCTGAAGGGCGTTGGCGTCGACACCGCCGGTCAGCACCTTGCCCGACGACGGCACCACGGTGTTGTAGGCGCGGCCGAGGCGCGTGATGCTGTCGAGCAGGATCACGACGTCCTTCTTGTGCTCGACCAGCCGCTTGGCCTTCTCGATCACCATCTCGGCGACCTGGACGTGGCGCTGCGCGGGTTCGTCGAAGGTCGAGGACACGACCTCGCCCTTCACCGAGCGCTGCATGTCGGTCACTTCCTCCGGCCGCTCGTCGATCAGCAGCACGATCAGGAACACCTCGGGATGGTTGTCCGAGATGGCGCGGGCGATGTTCTGGAGCATCACCGTCTTGCCGACGCGCGGCGGCGCGACGATCAGCGTGCGCTGGCCCTTGCCCTGCGGCGACACGATGTCGATGACGCGCGCCGATTTGTCCTTCTGCGTCGGATCGGCGGGATCGAGCGTCAGCTTCGATTCCGGATAGAGCGGCGTGAGGTTGTCGAAGTTGACGCGATGGCGGACCGCGTCGGGATCGTCGAAGTTGACGGTGATGAGCTTGGTCAGCGCGAAATAGCGCTCGCCGTCCTTGGGGGCGCGGATCTCGCCCTCGACGGTGTCGCCGGTGCGCAGCCCGTGTTTGCGGACCTGGTTGGGCGAGATGTAGATGTCATCCGGCCCGGCCAGATAATTGGCCTCCGGACTGCGCAGGAAGCCGAAACCGTCCTGCAGGACCTCGATCGTGCCGAGGCCCATGATCTGGTCGCCATTTTCGGCCTGTACCTTCAGGATCGCGAACAGCAGATCCTGCTTGCGCAGCGTCGAGGCGCCCTCGACCCCCAGCTCTTCGGCCATGCTGACCAGCTCGGCGGGGGTCTTTTTCTTCAAGTCTTTGAGATGCATGGAAAAATCCGAATGCGTAGTCGGGGGAGATAGCTTGGGTCGGCGAAGGAACCGCAGCGACGAAAAGCTGGAGAGGAAACGCGGAGCGACCGGACGGCCGCTCTACGCGAGAGCAGGAGGTAAGAGGGGGCGGCCGGTTCGTCAAGCGGATTGGCGCGCGGGGTCCGACGAGGCCGCCGTCAGAACGGCTTTACGAACACCAGCACGACGATCACCGTCGCCGCCAGCGCCGGCACCTCGTTGAGCATGCGCAACCGCCGCCCGTCGAACCGCATCACGCCCTTCGCGAGCTTGCGCGCATAGCCGACCGCCCAGCCGTGATAGCCCGACAGCAGCAGCACGAAGAGCAGTTTCGCATGCAGCCACCCCTCGCCCCAATGCTGGCCGATGGTGGCGAGCAAAAGCCCGAGCAGCCACACCGCGATCATCGCCGGGGTCAGGATGATCGCGCGGATCTTGCCCTCGCGCTCGACCCACGATGCCGCTTCGTCGCTCCGTCCCGCGACCAGCGCCTCCTGATGATAGACGAGGTAGCGCGGCAGCATGAACAGGCCCGCCATCCAGAAGATGACGAAGATCACATGCGCCGCGACGATCCACAGATAGGCACCCGCCAGCACGTCCATCACGATCCCCTCACCCGCGCGACCAGTTGCTCGACATGCGCGATCGGCGTGAACTGGCCGATGCCATGGCCGAGGTTGAAGACATGCGGCCGGTCGGCGAAGGCCGCCAGCACCCGGTCGATGCCGTCGTCGAGCGCCGCACCGCCGGCCATCAGGGCGAGCGGGTCGAGATTGCCCTGCACCGGCAGCCCCGCCGGCAGCACCGCATTGGCCCAGACGGGATCGACCGTCTCGTCCAGTCCGATCGCATCCACGCCGGTTTCGCGCGCATAGGCGGGCAGCTTGCCGCCCGCGCCCTTGGGAAAGCCGATGATGCAGGCATCCGGGCAGCGTGCGCGCAGACCCGCGACGATCGCCGCATTGGGGGCGATCACCCAGCGTTCGAACTGTGCCGGCGACAGCGATCCCGCCCAGCTGTCGAACAGCTGTACCGCCTCCACCCCCGCGGCGATCTGGCGCGCGAGATACTCCACCGTCATTGCGACGATCGCATCCACGATCGCCTGGAACGCGCCCTCGTCGGCATAGGCAAAGCCGCGCGTCTCATGCTGGTCCTTCGATCCCTGGCCCGCGACCATGTAGGTCGCCACCGTCCACGGCGAGCCGGCAAAGCCCAGAAAGGTGGTCTCAGGCGGCAGGACCGCGGCGACCCGCTCGCATGTGCCATAGACCGGTTCGAGGCGCTCAGGCGCCCGTTGCAGCGCGTCCAGCGCGGTATCGATCAGCGGTGGCGTCAGCCGTGGTCCCTCGCCCGGCCCGAAGGTCAGGTCCTGCCCCAGCGCCCAGGGCACCATCAGGATGTCCGAGAACAGGATTGCCCCGTCGAAGCCGAAGCGCCGGATCGGCTGCACCGTCACCTCCGCCGCCGCATCGGGATCGGTGGCGAGCGCAAGGAAGCCGCCCTTCTCCGCCCGCAGCGCGCGATACTCGGGCAGGTAGCGTCCGGCCTGACGCATGAGCCACATCGGTGGCACGGCCGGTTTCGCACCGCGCAACGTCGCGAGGAGCGGCTTGTTCACAGGATCGGACAGGGCCTTCTTCCTATTAAAGAATCTTGAGAAAGGATGATGCAGTGGTTGGCATGTGGATAACGGGATAAGCGGTTTCATGCCCTAACCACCCACAGGTTGACCGGCAAGGATCGCCGATTCCCCGGGGATTCGGGATCGGCCGTCCCCGTCATCCACAGGCTGTGGATAAAACCATGCCCTGTGTGTGCAAATGTGGACAATATGCGGGTTGTCCACGGCGCGACGGCGGGTTGGCGAGGGTGCCGACTTATCCTATCCGTTCCGCCCATGTTATCCACAGAACCGTGCCTGTCGTCGGAACCCTCGCTGAGGACGCGGGCCGGCACCGCGTCCTGCGCGGGAGGGCGGGTGATATGATGCGCCTCCACCTCCATCTGCTGTCGGATTCCACCGGCGAGACGCTGGAGAACATCGCCAAGGCGGCGCTCGCGCAATATGACGACGTCGAGACGGTCCGTCATTTCTGGCCGATGGTCCGCACCGAGGCACATCTCGAACGCATCCTGCAGGAGATCGCGCAGAACCCGGGTCTGGTGATCTTCACCCTGGTCAACGTCGCCACCCGCCGCATCCTCGAACAGCGCTGCCTTGCCCTGGGCCTGCCTGCGGTCGCGCCGCTCGATCCGGTCAACGATGCGCTGTCGGGGTTGCTCGGCCAGCAGGCAAAGGCGCGTCCCGGTCGCCAGCACGCGCTCGACGCCGCCTATTTCGCGCGGGTCGATGCGATCCAGTGGACGATCGCGCATGACGACGGCATCGCGTCGGAGGATTGGGAGGAGGCAGAGATCGTCCTCGCCGGCGTCTCCCGCTCGTCGAAGACGCCGACCTCGATCTATCTCGCCAATCGCGGCTGGAAGACCGCGAACATCCCGATCGTCGTCGAGAGCCCGCCACCGCGCATCCTGTTCGGGCTGAAGAATCCGCTGGTCGTCGGCCTGACCACCAGCGCCGACCGGCTGATCCAGATCCGTCGCAACCGGCTGCTGTCGCTCAACCAGATGCCCGACACCGCCTATGTCGAGGAGGAGGCGGTGACGCGCGAGATCGCCTATGCCCGCCGCATGTTCGCCGACAACGGCTGGCCGGTGATCGACGTCACCCGCCGATCGATCGAGGAAACCGCAGCGGCGATCATCGCGCTCGCCAACCAGCGCAAGGCGGGGGTGGTGTGATCGACCACCGCGTCCCGAGGTCGTCATCCCCGCGCAGGCGGGGATCCGCCGACGCGATCGCCTCGCCTCGATCATCGCCATCAGCCAGTTTGGATCCCCGCCGGCGCGGGGATGACGAAAGCATCATATCATGACCCCCCTGCTCCTCGCCTCGCAGAGCGCGTCGCGTCGCGCGATGCTGACCGCCGCCGGCGTGCCGTTCGACGCGACCGCGGCGGGCGTCGACGAGGATGCCGCCAAGGCGGCACTGGCCGGATCGAAGCCGCGCGACCTCGCCGATGCGCTCGCCGAGCTGAAGGCGGTGAAGGTCAGCCTGCGCCAGCCCGGCCGGCTCGTGCTGGGCAGCGACAGCGTCGTCGCGCTCGCCGACGGCACGTTGCTCGACAAGCCGGAAAGCCGGGAACAGGCCGCCGAGCACCTCGCCCGCATGTCCGGCGCGCGCCACGACCTGTGGAGCGCGGCGGTGATCGCGGAGGGCGGCCGCCCGGTCTGGCGGCATGTCGAGGCGGCGCGGATGCACGTCCGGCCGCTCTCGCCCGCATTCATCGATGCGTATCTCGACCAGGAATGGCCGGCGATCAGCGGCTGCGTCGGCTGCTACCGGATCGAGGGGCCCGGTGCGCAACTGTTCAGCCGCATCGACGGCAGCCAGTTCACCGTGCTCGGCCTGCCGCTGCTCAACGTCCTCGACTATCTCCGCGTCCGCAAAGTGATCCCCGCATGACCCGTCCTTATGCCGAAGTGATCGGCGATCCGATCGTCCAGTCCAAATCGCCGGTCATCCACGGCTTCTGGCTCGACCAGCTCGGGCTCGACGCCGAATATCGCAAGACGCTGGTGACGGCCGACGACCTGCCCGCGTTCTTCGCGCAGCGCCGCGAAGACCCCGACTGGCGCGGCTGCAACATCACCATGCCGCACAAGCTCGCCGCACTCGACCATGTCGACGATCGCGGCGACGTGCGCGGCGGGATCGGCGCGATCAACACCGTCTTCCGTGGCGAGGACGGCACGCCGGTCGGCACCAACACCGATGCCGGCGGTTTCTATGCGCCGCTCGCCGGCTTCGACTTCGCCGGCAAGCCGGTGACGGTCATCGGTGCGGGCGGCGCGGCGCGGGCGATCCTGTTCGCGCTGGCGCGGATGGACGTCGGCCCGGTGACGATCATGAACCGCAACACGCTGAAGGCCGGCGTGCTGCTGTCGTCCTTCGGCCTCAAGGGGCAGGCGCTGCCGTTGCAGCCGGTGGCGCCGGCATCGGCGCTGCTGGTCAACGCCAGCACGCTCGGCATGACCGGCCAGCCGCCGCTCGACCTCGATCTCGGTGCGCTCGACGCGGAGGCGGTCGTCTACGACATCGTCTATTCGCCGCTGGAGACGCCGCTGCTCGCTGCCGCGCGGGCGCGCGGGCTGGAGACGGTCGACGGGCTGGAGATGCTGATCGGTCAGGCGGCGCTCGCGTTCGAGCTGTTCTTCGGTGCGGCGCCACCGCGCGATCGCGACGACGACTTGCGCGACCTGCTGCTGGCATGACCGGACGTCCCCTCACCCTGGGGCTGACCGGTTCGATCGGCATGGGCAAGTCGACGGTGGCGGCGATGTTCGCCGACGAAGGGGTTCCGGTGTTTGACGCCGATGCCGCGGTCCATCGCCTGCAAGGGCCGGGCGGCCGGGTCGTCGCCGCGATCGGGGCGGCGTTTCCCGGCACCACCGGCGCGGGCGGCGTCGACCGCCCTGCCCTCGCCGCCGTGGTGCTCGGCGACGATGCGGCGATGAAGCGGCTGGAGGGAATCGTCCATCCCGCGGTGGGCGAGGAGCGCTCCGCCTTCCTCGCGGCGAACGCCGCCGCGCCGCTGGTCGTGTTCGACATCCCGCTATTGTTCGAAACCGGCGGCGACCGCGCGGTCGACAGGATCGCGGTCGTCTCCGCCGCCCCCGACGTGCAGCGCACGCGGACGCTCGCGCGGGCCAACATGACGCCCGCCAAGTTCGACGCGATCCTCGCCCGCCAGCTGCCCGACGCGGACAAGCGCGCCCGCGCCGATTTCGTCATTCCCACCGACGTGTCGCTCGATCGGACGCGCGACACCGTCCGCCATGTGATCGCTTGCATGGCGCCCGCCACAGGCGGATAGAGGTGGCATGCGCGAAATCGTCTTCGATACCGAAACCACTGGCCTGAGCTTCGCCGGGGGCGACCGGCTGGTGGAGATCGGCTGCGTCGAGATGGTCAACCGGGTCGAGACCGGCCGCACCTTCCACGCATATTACCATCCCGAACGCAACATGCCGGCCGAGGCGCAGGCGGTGCACGGCATCTCCGAAGCCTTCCTGAGCGACAAGCCGAAGTTCGCCGAAGCGGCCGACGCGCTGATCGACTTCCTCGGCGATGCGCCGCTGGTCGCGCACAATGCCGGGTTCGACTTTTCCTTCCTCAACGGTGAGCTGACCCGCTGCGGGCGGCAGATCGTCCACATCAATCGCATGGTCGACACGCTGCAGATTGCACGCAGCCGCCATCCCGGCGCCAAGCATACGCTCGACGCGCTGTGTTCGCGGTTCGGCGTCGACCGGTCGCATCGCGTGCTGCACGGCGCCCTGCTCGATGCGCAGCTGCTCGCGCAGGTCTATGTCGAACTGCTCGGCGGTCGCCAGATCGGGCTGGGGCTGGTCAGCGATGCGCCGGTCGTCGAATCGGCGCAGATCGTCGTCCGCCGCCCGGCGACGGTGCGGCCGCCGCGCACGTTCCGGCCGTCCGATACGGAACTTGCGGCGCATGCGGCGTTTGTTTCCAAGTTGCAGGATCCGCTTTGGGGGGTCGCGGCGTTCGAATAACGCCAATCGGGTGAAGGCCAACAGGCCAGCTCACATCAATGGAGAAGACAATGGATATCCGGATCTCTGGTCATCAGGTCGCGACCGGCGACGCGCTCAAGGATCATGTGAGCGACCGGCTTCAGGGTATCGCCACGAAATATTTCGCCCGCGCCCTCTCGGCAGAGGTGACGTTCGGCAAGGGGCCGCACGACGTCGGCTTCAAATGCGACATCGTCGTCCACGTCATGAAGGGGCTGGTGCTCAAGGGCAGCCATCAGGCGCAGGAGGCGCATCTCGCCTTCGACGGCGCGGCCGCCAAGATCGAGACGCAGCTGCGCCGCTACATGCGCCGCCTGAAGGATCGGCATGCCAGCGAGGCGGCGGCGATCCAGGAGGACATGGGCTATGACAATGCCGGCTATACGCTGTTCCAGGAAACGGTCAGCGAGGAGGATGTCGGCGACGCGCCGCTCATCATCGCCGAAACCCGCGTCGATATTCCCGATGCCAGCGTGTCCGATGCGGTGATGATGCTCGATCTGCGCAACACCGCCGCGCTGTTGTTCAAGAATGCCGGCACCGGCGCCTACAACATGGTCTATCGTCGCGGCGACGGCACCATCGGCTGGGTCGAACCGCAGCGCCAGACCCAGCAGGCCCAGCAACCCGCCGCCAGCTGATCTGTTGCAACCCCGCCGGATCGTCTACGGGACCCGGCGGGGTCCTTTTCTTCGAAATTCGAGTCAGCCATGAACGACTTCAGCGATCTGCTGCGCCCGGAGGCGGTCTACAAGGACGTCGCCGTCGCCCATAAGAAGGCGCTGTTCGTCCAGCTCTGCACCGCCACCGACGCGCTCGGCCTCGACGGGCGGCTCACCGCCGAACGGCTGGCGGCGCGCGAGAAGATCGGATCGACCGGCTTCGGCGGCGGCGTCGCCATCCCGCATGCGCGGCTGCCGGAGATCGATACGGTCACCGGCGTGTTCATGCGCCTCGCCCAGCCGATCGAATTCGACGCGGTCGACGATCTGCCGGTCGACCTCGTCTTCATGCTGGTGTCGCCGGTTGATGCCGGGGCGGAGCATCTGAAGGCGCTCGCCCGCGTCTCGCGCCGGCTGCGCGACCGGACGTTCCTCGCCAAGCTGCGCGGCGCGGGGTCGCCGGATGCGCTTTATGCGCTGTTCACCGCCGATGCGGCGCGCGATGCCGCCTGACGCGGGCGCGGGCGCGCATTTCCGCAGCCTCGAATCGCTCTACGGCGCAGCACCGATCAACCGCCTGTTCGATTCCCGGCTGGAGATCGTCGAGGCCGGCGTGGCGCGCATCCATTTCCAGCTCGACGAACGGCATTATCATGCCGCCGGCGCGGTCCACGGCACCAGCTACTTCAAGATGCTCGACGATGCCGCCTTCTACGCCGCGAACAGCCTCGTCACCGACCGGTTCCTGCTGACCACCGCGTTCAACCTGCTGCTCACCCGTCCGCTCAAGGCGGGGCCGGTGGTTGCCGAGGGGCGCTGGATCAGCGGCAAGCGGCGCGTCTATGTCGCGGATGCGCGGCTGATCGATGCGGATGGCGAGGAAGCGGCGCGGGGCACCGGCACCTTCATGCGTTCGCAGATCGCCTTGTCCGGCCTGCCCGGCTACCGTCCCGCGTGACCGGGCGATGACCGCCCGCCTGCCGACGCACCTGACCATCGGCGTGCTCCTGCGGCGGGTCAACGACGCCGGCGGCATCGCGATGGTCCGCGCCAAGGGCGACCCGCAGGGTGGCGCGATCCTGTTACTGATCGAGGATCGTTCAGGTCCCGTACGGGTTCTGGAACGCACGATCGGCATGGATGGAGCAATATCCCTGACCGATTCGGTCCCATCCGACGGCGCCGAATCCTATTGGCGGCGGCGGCGGATGAACGATCCCGATCTGTGGGTCGTGGAACTGGACATCCCGGAAGCCGAACGGTTCGCCGCTGAAACGATCCTGTCGAATTGACACATGACGCTGCTGTGACGATGGCCTCGCGCACAGTGAAAGCGCGTTGTGCCGCGCCTGGGTGCGATCCGGGTCGGTGACGCAGTCGGGGGGATGCCCGGACGATCGGCCAGCCGATCGGGTCCGTGGTCCAACCGCATATCGAATACGTTAATGACGATTATGCAGCGCGCCGCGGCCATCGCGGTGATGACTTTTTCTCTGGCGGGCCTCATCAGCCACAGCTCGCCAGTCCGGGCCTCGGACCTCAATCGCGGTGCGATTCCGGCTCCGACCTCGACTCTTCAGGGTAACAACCTCGCGGCCCCCGTATCGGTTCCCGCAGTCGACACCCCCGCTCCTGCTGCCAGCGTCACGCCGCAGTTCGGCCCCGCCCAGGCGGTGATCCAGCCCCTCCCCGCGGTCGCGATGACCGAAGACGACGATTACGACAGCCTCGCCGAAGCCGTTGCAGCGCAGGATAGCGCGCAGGTCGACGCGACGCAGCGCTGCCTCGCCGGCGCGATCTATTTCGAGTCCAAGGGCGAGCCGCTCGCGGGCCAGCTCGCCGTCGCCAACGTCATCATCAACCGTTCGAAGTCGGGCCGTTTCCCGGCCGACGTCTGTTCGGTCGTCAAGCAGCGCGGCCAGTTCAGCTTCGTGCGCGGTGGCGAGATCCCGTCGATCGACGAGGGCCGCACCGCCTGGCGCACCGCGCTGGCCGTCGCGCGCGTCGCACTCGATGCGGAATGGGACAGCCCCGCTCCCAAGGCATTGTTCTTCAACACGCCGGATCGTCGCCCGGGCGGTAACGTCACCAAGATCGCGATGATCGGCAACCACGTCTTCTATCGCTGATTTCGACCGGCGATGCCGGCGGGGCTCTTGCTCCGTTCGCTGAATGTTCCTAAGCGGGGGTCATGTTGGACATGGCCCCCGCTTCGTGTCTGGATGGCGGCGATCCCGCGATCTGCGCCGCCGATGTCGCCCGCGGCGTGACGCGGATGCTGCTCCGTCACGACCTCACCACTATCCCCGAAGTCCCGGTGGAGGGCGGCCGCCGTGCCGACCTGATGGCGATCGACGCGCGCGGGCAATTGGTGATCGTCGAGATCAAGGTGTCGCGCGCCGATCTGATGGGCGACGGCAAATGGCCCGATTATCTCGGCTCCTGCGATCGCTATTACTGGGCGGTGCCGGCCGGGTTCGACACCACGCCGCTCGACGGCCATGCCTTCCTGCCCGAACGGACCGGCGTGATCGTCGCCGACCGCTATGATGCGGCGATCGTGCGCGAGGCGCATACCGTGCCGCTGCCGGCGCATGTGCGCAAACGCTGTACGCTTGCCTTCGCGCGGCGGGCGGCGCGGCGGCTGACGGGGTTGATCGATCCGGAGGCGCTGGCGCTGTCGGCCTGAGCGTCGAAGCGCCCCGTTACAATTGGTGGCCGGTACGGTCGCGCTTGGTCGCGAGATAGCGTTCGTTGTGCGGATTGGGCGGCAGCGCGTGCGGCACCCGCTCCGCGACGTGCACGCCGGCCGCTTCCAGTCCCGCGACCTTGGCGGGATTGTTGGTCAGCAGCCGCACCGCGCGCTGGCCGAGCAGGTCGAGCATGCGCGCCGCCACGCCGAAATCGCGGGCGTCGACCGCGAATCCCAGCCGCGTGTTGGCATCGACGGTGTCGTATCCCTGATCCTGTAGGGCATAGGCGCGCAGTTTGTTGACGAGGCCGATGCCGCGCCCTTCCTGACGCAGATAGAGCAGGATGCCCCAGCCATTGGCGCGGATCGCCTGGATCGCGGCGCGCAGTTGCGGACCGCAGTCGCATTTGAGGCTGCCGAGCACGTCGCCGGTCAGGCATTCGCTGTGCAGCCGCACCAGCGGCGGCGATCCGTTGGGCTGGCCGATGAGCAGCGCGACATGCTCGTCGCTCGAATCGGCGGCGCGAAAGGCGACGATCTCCGCATCCTCGGCGCCGTCGACCGGCAGGCGCGCGCGGGTGGCGAGGCGCAGCGTCCCGGCGTCCTGATGCCGGTCGATACCGGCGGGCGTGATCGTCAGTTCGGGGTCGGCGCCGTCGACGAAGAAGGCGGGCAGCAGCCCCGCGATCCGCGCGAGCCGGATCGCGGCGAGGCTGGCGACGGGGCGGGTCACCGCCGTGGTGCGGAAGGGGCCTTTCAACGGGGTCGCGAGATCGAATTGCGGGTCGGCGAGCGCGACGGCGGTGTTGAAGTCGAGCCAGGGTGTCGGCTCGATCACCACCGGCGTATCCGGATCGGCGGCGGCGTGCTGGTTGGTGAGCTTCAGCGTCGCTGCCCGCCCGCTCGAGATCAGCAGCGGAAACCCGCCGGGCGCGAACGCCGCCAGTCCGACCGGATCGGCGGTCTCGACCGCGAGCAGGGGCAGGGGGGGCTCGCCCGGCGCATGGATCGCGATCGGCCAGCCGCGGCGCAGCGCGTCGATCGCGCGCGCGACGTCGCGGGCCGCGGTCAAAAGGCGAACTCGGTCATGATCGGCACATGGTCCGACGGCTTGAGCCAGCTGCGGCAATCCTCGAACACGGTGTGGGCCACCGCCTGTGCGGCGACGTCGCCGGTCGCCCACATATGGTCGAGCCGCCGGCCGCGATCGTTCTTCGTCCAGTCGGGCGATCGATAGCTCCACCACGTATGGAGCCGGGCAGGGGCGGGGTGGAAGTGGCGGCCGAGATCGACCCAGTCGTTCGACGCTTGCAACCGGTCGAGCGCCGCGACCTCGATCGGGGTGTGGCTGACGACCTTGAGCAGCGCCTTGTGACTCCACACGTCGCTCGGCAGCGGCGCGATGTTTAAATCGCCGGTCAGGATCGTCGGCACCGCCAGATCCTGCGACCAGGCGGTCATCCGTTCGACGAAATCGAGCTTCTGCCCGAACTTCGGGTTCACGTCGCGGTCCGGCACGTCGCCGCCGGCGGGGACGTAGACATTCTCCAGCCGGACGCCGTTGGGCAGGCGGATGCCGACATGCCGCGCCTCGCGATTGGCCTGCCAGTCGAAGCGGTCGTCCGCGACGATCGGCACCCGGCTGAGGATCGCTACGCCGTGGTGCATGCGCTGGCCGTGGATGACGATATGTTCGTAGCCGAGCGCGCGGAAGGTCTCGAACGGGAAGTCGGCGTCGATCACCTTGGTTTCCTGCAGGCACAGGATGTCCGGTTCGGCCTCGCGCAGGAACTGCTCGACGATGGCGATCCGGAAGCGGACCGAATTGATGTTCCAGGAGACGATCTTCACACGCCGCATCTAGGTCGGGCGCGGGGGGCGGGCAAGGTCAGGGAGGCGTGCGGCAGGTCGCCGGTCGTGCCGGCGACAGGGACAACATGAACATCTGAACGGAAACGATGTTCTCCCATCGTTTCCTTTTTGCAGCGATAAGAAAGCGCCGGATGCGAAGAGGCGCGGGTAGCGGGTCGATTTCGTGCGGGACAGCGCGTGGCGCTCGGCCTTTTGAATCAGGGCGTTATCGCGAGGATCGTCCAACCCATCGGATGCGATCGGCCAAAGGGTGGTCGACGCAGAAAGGCCCCCGCTCCGGGGGCATGGAGCGAGGGCCGACCTAGCGTTCGTCACGCAGGCGGGAAGTGGTGATTATCGCCCGGGCAACAGGGGGAAAAATCCCGGACGCCCCACATCCGCCCAAGTCTTCTAGGCCAGCAAACCTGTCGCGTGGATGAATGGCGAACCGGTCAGCGGACGTTCGGCCGTCGCGGGTCGTTCCATTTGAACGTTCCGTCGCTCACCGGCACGCCGAACCGCTGATTCGACAGGCGAATCGTCGTGCGGTTGTTCTGGCTGTCGAGCGCGACCCAGCCCTGCAGCGCGAGTCCGGCCGGCGCGGCGCCGTCACGGGCGAAGATCAGCGTGATCTTGCCATATTCGGGATGCTTGGGGTCGTTCGCCTCGACCGAGACGACCCGGTCGTTGCCGGTCTGGACGAGCCGGGCATAGCGGGTGATGTCGCGCGACGGATCGAGCAGAACGCCCAGCGGCGAATTGCGGATCGGCCAGCGCTGCACCTGTCGTACCGAATAATCGATGAAGGTCAGCGCGCCGCCCTCCGCGACGATCAGGATCGGCACGCCCTTCTCATACTGGAAGCGCAGCTTGCCGGGCTTCTTGAGCGTGAAGGTGCCGGTCAGCACCTTGCCGTTGCGGTCGGTCTGGGTGAAGTCGGCGGTCATCGTCTCGACCGACTGGAGGTGGCGCTGCACCGCGGCCAGATCGCCGGACGCCTGTGCGGGCAGGACGGCGGGCGCAGCGAGGGCGAACGGTGCGGCGGCGAGGGCGAAGGCGTGTCGGATCATGGGGGTCCTGTGGATTTTGCGCATTGAATGCCTGCTGAACCGGAGCGTTCCCGTTGCCCTCACCATCGCCGCCTCTCCCTCTGCCGGCGGGAGAGGGAAAACAGGGTCGGGGCAGGCGGGAAACGCTAAATCGCATGCCCTTCGGTATCGCGCAGCACCTCGCGGCGGCCGACATGGTCGGGGCGGCTAACTATGCCGTCCTTCTCCATCTTCTCGATCAGCCGGGCGGCGGAATTGTAGCCGATGCGCAACTGGCGTTGCAGCCAGCTGGTCGAGGCCTTCTGCGATTCGCAGACCAGCTGGATCGCGCTGCGATATTGCTGGTCCTCCGCCGAATCCTCACCCTCCGGCGCGCCTTCCAGCGCGAAGCCGTCCTCGGGCTCTTCGGTGACCGAGCTGATGTAATCGGGCTGGCCCTGGCTGCGCCAGTGATCGGCGATGCCGCGCACCTCGTCGTCGCTGACGAAGGGGCCGTGGACGCGGACGATGCCCTTGCCACCGGGCATGTAGAGCATGTCGCCCTTGCCGAGCAGCTGTTCGGCGCCCTGTTCGCCGAGGATGGTGCGCGAATCGATCTTGCTGGTGACGTGGAAGCTGATCCGGGTCGGCAGGTTCGCCTTGATGACGCCGGTGATGACGTCGACCGACGGCCGCTGCGTTGCCATGATGAGGTGGATGCCCGCCGCGCGCGCCTTTTGCGCGAGCCGCTGGATCAGGAATTCGACCTCCTTGCCCGCGGTCATCATCAGGTCGGCGAGCTCGTCGACGATGACGACGATCTGCGGCAGCGGTTCGTAGTCGAGCTGTTCTTCCTCATAGACCGGTTGTCCGGTCTCGGGGTGATAGCCGGTCTGGACGCGGCGGCCGAGGCGCTGGCCCTTGGCCTTGGCGGCGCGGACCTTGTCGTTGAAGCCCGCCAGGCTGCGCACGCCGACCGAGGACATCTGGCGATAGCGATCCTCCATCGTCTCGACCGCCCATTTCAGCGCGCGGACCGCCTTGGCGGGGTCGGTGACGACGGGGGAGAGCAGGTGGGGGATGTCGTCGTACATGCTCAGTTCGAGCATCTTGGGATCGATCATGATCATCCGGCACTGGTCCGGCGTCAGCCGGTAGAGCAGCGACAGGATCATGCAGTTGAGCCCGACCGACTTGCCCGAACCGGTCGTGCCGGCGACGAGCAGGTGCGGCATCGGCGCGAGGTCGGCGATGACGGGATCGCCGGCAATGTTCTTGCCGAGGATGATCGGCAGCTGCGCTGCCTGATCCTCGAACGTCTGGCTGCCGACGAGTTCGTGCAGGCTGACCGATTCGCGCTTGGCGTTGGGCAGTTCGATGCCGATGACGTTGCGGCCCGGGATCACCGCGACGCGCGCCGACACCGCGGACATGTTGCGCGCGATATCGTCGGCGAGCGCGATGACGCGGCTGGCCTTGATACCCGGCGCGGGTTCCAGTTCGTACATCGTCACGACCGGGCCGGGGCGCACCTCGTTGATGACGCCGTGCACCTTGAAGTCGTCGAGCACGTTCTCGAGCAGGCGGGCGTTGCGCTCCAGCGCCGCCTTGTCGATCGTGCCCTTGGGAACCGGCGGGGCCGGGGTCAGCAGGTCGATCGACGGCAGCGCGAAGGTGTGGCCGAGGTCGAGGCTCTGCTGGCGTGGCTTCTGCCGGGCGGCGGAAGGCGCGAGGTTGCGATCGGCGATGACCGGGGCCGGGCGTGGATCGGGTTCCGCCACCGCGCGCGGCTCGATGACCTTGCGCGCGAGCTGGAGCGGTTCCTCCTCGTCATCCCCGTCCACGTCGTCATAGGCGTCGGCGATGTCGTCGCCATCGGTGCGGAGGCGGCGCAGGCGGAAGCGGCGATCGCCGAGGTCGATCTCGAGGCTCTTGGCCCAGATGATGATGCCGGCGACGCCGATGATCAGGCCGATGCCGCGCGCCGCCCAGCGTTCGGCGCCCGGCTGGCCGAGGAAGGCGAGGCCCCATTCGACGAGATGCGCGACCGACAGGCCGACGACGCCGCCCCAGCCGGCGGGGAGGGCAAGAACCGAGGAATCCGAGACGAAGGCGAGCGCCGAGGCCATCAGCGCGACGCCGATCGTGGCATTGCGCAGCATCGCCAGCCAGCGCCCCGGCGGCTGGTCGCGCCACAGCCGCGCAGCGACGATCGGTGCGATCGGCAGCAGCAGGGCGACCGCCGGCCCGAACACGGTCAGCGCCAGATCGGCGAACCACGCACCCGGCGGCCCGGCGAGATTCTGGATCGGCCCGCCCGACGCGGTGTTGAGCGCCGCGTCGCTGGCGCGATAGCTCGCCAGCGCGAGCACCATGAGCAGGGTGAACAGGAACAGCGCGATCGACGCGATCAGCGCACCGCCGCGTACCGCCCCTGCCTTCACCGTCTCACGCAACAAGCCTGGCTGCGCACGGCTCGCCATCGCCCGATCCCTTCAATGTCGCGAAAATGCCGCGGAATCATCGGGCCGCGCGTGCGTTACGTCAAGGCGGCTGCGGTGGATCGGGCGTCGACCGGATGTGGACCGGCCGTTGGCACACATGCGTTGCGCTTGTAGGGAGGCGATATGGACACAGACGTCATCATCCTGGGCGGCGGCCTGGTCGGCGCCACGCTGGCCCTCGCACTGGACGCGCACGGGGTCACCAGCACCGTCGTCGATCCCGCCGATCCGGCGGTGATGCTGGCACCGGGGTTCGACGGGCGTGCTTCGGCGATTGCGAGCGCGACCGGGCGGATGCTCGACGCGATCGGGATCGGCGCGACGCTGGCGGGGCAGGGGTGCGCGATCCGCCACATCCGCGTCAGCGACGGGCTGGCGCCGGGCAAGCTCGACTTCCGGCCCGACGAGGGCGATGGCGCGCTCGGCACGATGTACGAGAACAAGCTGCTGCGAAAGGCGCTGTTCGAGGCGGCGAGCGCGGCGCGCCACGTCGGCCTGCGCATGCGGACGCGCGCGACCGAGGTGGTGCGCGGGTCGGCCGGCGTCGTCGCGACGCTGGACGATGGCACCACCGTCCGCGCGCCGCTGCTGATCGCGGCGGAGGGGCGTCATTCGCCGACGCGCGAGGCGGCGGGGATCACCGTCGCGCGCTGGCAATATGATCACGCCGCGATCGTCGGGGCCTTCCATCACGCCTATCCGCATGAGGATATCGCCTATGAGATCTTCTATCCGGCGGGGCCGTTCGCGCTGCTGCCGCTGCCCGACGACGAGATCGGCCATCGATCGGCGATCGTCTGGTCGGTGAAGGGCGCGGACGGGCCGGCGATGATGAAGCTGGGCGATCGCGCCTTCCTCGCGGAGGCGACCAAGCGGATGGGCGGGTTCCTCGGCGAGCTCAGTGCCGCCAGCCCGCGCGCGAGCTATCCACTGGGTTTCCACCATGCGGCGCGGATCACGGCGGAGCGGCTGGTGCTGGTCGGCGATGCTGCGCACGGCATCCATCCGATCGCGGGGCAGGGGCTCAACCTCGGCCTGCGCGATGCGGCGACGCTGGCGGAGGTGCTGGTCGACGGCAAGCGGCTGGGCCTCGACCTCGGCGATCCGGCGCTGCTCGAACGCTACCAGCGCTGGCGGGGGCTCGACACCTTCATGGTCGCGGCGGCGACCGACACGCTGACCCGGCTGTTCGGCATCCCCGGCCGGACGGCGAGCGCGGTGCGCCGGTTCGGGATCAGTGCGGTCGACAGGCTGCCGCCATTGAAGGACCGGTTCATGGCCGAGGCGCGCGGCGAAAGCGGGACGCTTCCCAAGCTGTTGCAGGGCCTGATGGTGTGAGCGAGCCGGTGGCGCATCCGCCGTTGCGTAAGGCACAGGGTGGCGTCGCGCGCGGGATCGGCATCGGGCTGGGCCTGACGATCGCGGCGGTCATCATCGGTTACAGTCGCAGCGCCGCCGCGACGCTGGAAAGCCGCATCGCCACGCTGGGCATCGCCGTGCTGGTGCTCGGCCTGTGGCTGGCGGCGGCGATCGGCGTCGTCGCGCGCCGGCGGTTCGCGTCGGACACGGCCATCGACGGTGGCGACCGGGTCGATCCGCGGGTCGATGCGGGCAATGCGATCCTGCGCAACACGGCCGAGCAGGTCCTGCTGGCGGGACTTGCCTATACCGCGCTGACGCTGCTGAGCGATCATGCGCGGGTGCCGGTGGCGCTGTTCGCCGCCTGTTTCTCCGCCGGGCGGCTGCTGTTCTGGACGGGCTATCGCGATGGCGCGGAGGCACGCGCGCTGGGCTTCGCGCTCACCTTCTATCCCAGCGTCGCGGCGCTGCTGATGGCGGCGGTGGCGCTGATCCGGTAGCGATCAGTCCGCGGTCAGCCGCCGGGCTTCCTCGGGCAGCATCACCGGCACGCCGTCGCGGACCGGATAGGCCAGCCCCGCCGCGTCCGACACCAGCTCCTGCGCTGCCGCGTCATAGCGCAGCGGCTGCCGCGTTACCGGGCAGACGAGCCGTTCGAGCAACCACGGGTCGATCATTGCAGCGTCACCTTGTCCTCGCCGTCGTGGCGGCCGAAGAATTGCATCAGCTGGATGATGAGCTCCGCCCGCGTCTCGATATCGGGGGCCTCGAGCAACGCCTGTTTCGCCGCGGTGTCGAACGGAGCGATCTGGGCGATGCCGTTGACGAGGCTCTCGTCGTCCAGCCGGCCGACCGCTTCCCAGTCCACCGTATAGCCCTGCGAATCGGCGAAGCGGCGCGATTCCAGCTCCAGCGACGATCGCCGGCCGAGCGACAGCGCATCCTCGGCATCGATCGGCAGCAATTCGGCCTCGACCTGACGGAACGGCGTCGTCACATCGAGTTCGCGCAACACGCGGAACAGCGCGACGCCTTCCAGCACCAGATTGTAGCGGCCGTCGTCCAGCGCCTCGACCTCGGCGATCCTGCCGACGCAGCCGATGTCGTACAGCGCAGGCGCATCGCCGCCGGCGGCGGATTTGGTCATCGGCTGGATCATGCCGATCCGCCGGTCGCGCGCCATCGCATCGCTCACCATCGCCCGATAGCGCGGTTCGAAGATGTGCAGCGGCAGGTGCATGCCGGGGAAGAGCAACGCCCCCGGCAGCGGAAAGATCGACAGGCGGGTGGGCGTCGTCATCCGAACAGGATCGCCGACAGCCGACGGCGCTGGCCGGACACCCAGGGGTCCTCCAGCCCGACGACCTCGAACAGCTTGAGCAGTTGCTGCCGCGCCGCATCCTCGTTCCAGCTACGGTCGGCGGCGATGATATGGAGCAGGTTGTCGGCCGCACCGTCGCGGTCGCCCGCCGCCATTTGCGCATTGGCAAGCGCGAAGCGGCGCTCGTGATCGTCGGGACTGGCGGCGACCTCGGCCTGCAGGCCGGTAAAATCCTCGACCGGCGGTGCGCTCTGCGCCAGTGCGAGGGCGGCCTTCGCCCGGTCGATGCCGGCATCCCGGATATCGGCGGGCAGCGCGTCGATCGCCGCCTGCGCCTCGTCGGTCAGCCCGGCGGCGACCAGCGCGCGGATCCGGCCGGACAGGACCGCGGGATCGTCCGGCGCCATCTCGACCAATTGGTCGAAGATCGACAGCGCGCGTTCGGTGTCGCCGCTGGCCAGCACCTCCTCGCCCATGGCGATCAGCGGCTCGATCTCGGCGGCGGCATCCGCGCCGGGCGCCTGAATCGGCAATTGCTTGAGCAACTGGTCGAGGATGACGCGCAGCTGCGATTCGGTACGCGCGCTGGTCAGGTCCGCGACCAGCTGGCCCTGGAACATCGCATAGACGGTCGGGATCGACTTGATCTGGAATTGCGCGGCGATGAACGGGTTCTTGTCGGTGTCGATCTTCGCCAGCACGACGCCCTTGTCGGCATAAGCGACGGCGACCTTCTCCAGCGTCGGGCCCAGCGCCTTGCACGGCCCGCACCATTCCGCCCAGAAATCGATGATGACGAGCGACGTCATCGACGGTTCGACGACGTCGCGACGGAAATCCTCGACCGCCTGCTTTTCGGCTGGCGACATTCCTAGCGTGGCCAAGTCATGCTCCTTCGTGATCGGTTGCCGCCCATGTGGGGCAGCAGGACGCCGACGCCAAGGTTTTTGCGGGCGTCGGAGCGTCGCGTATCGCCGATTCGCCGAAAACCCCGGCGGCCTTGGGCCACCGGGGTTCTGGCTTTGCTCGACCTTGGGGGGAAGAGCTCGGTCGGCGCCAACGCCCTTGGGGGGCAGCGCCAGCGCCGATAACCGGATTACTGGAGGAGCTTCAGGACACCCTGCTGGCTCTGGTTGGCCTGCGCGAGCATCGCGGTCGATGCCTGGCTCAGGATCTGCGCCTTGGCGAGCGCCGTCGTCTCGGTCGAGAAGTCGGCGTCTTCGATGCGGCTCTTCGATTCGGCGAGGTTGGTCGTGGTGGTGGTCAGGTTGTTGACCGTCACCTGCAGCCGGTTCTGCACCGCGCCGAGGTCGCCACGCGCCGCCGACACCTGATCCAGCGCCTTGTCGATCGCCGACATCGCCTTCGAGGCGGATGCCTGGCTGGAGATGTCGATCGAGCCGCTGGTGGCGCTGCCGTTGCCGCCCGCCGCTGCCAGACCGGTCGCTGCGAGCCCTGCGGTGGTGCCTTCGATGCTGATCGCCGAACCGTCCGTGGTGCTCAGGGTGATCGAGCCCTTCACGGTGATGCCGGTTGCGTCGATCGCCGTGCCGGCCCCGTTGCCGGCATCCGCCAGGTTGCCCGCCGTGGTCGTGCCCTTGCCGACGGTCAGATCGGCACCGCCGTTCGAGGTCAGCACGATGGCGCCATTCTTGTATTCGGCGGTGACGCCCGTGTTGGCATCGTTGATCGCCTTGGCGACGACCTGCTGGTCGGCGGCCGAGGTCGTGATCGCCGCGGTACCGAGCGAGACGCTCTTGCCGTTAACCGTGATCGCGCCGCTGGCGCCGGCCGTCACGCCCTTGAGGATCGCGGTCGTCGATGCCGTGGCGGTGACGCCGGTCTTGTCGCTGACAGCGTTGATCGCCTTCAGCTTGTCCTGGATCGAGCCGCTGTCGCTCTTGCCGATCGCGGTGCCGTTGATCGTCAGATCGCCGGCGACCATGGCGGTGCCGTTGATCGGCGCGAGGCCGGTCACGGTGTCGCCGCTGCCGACGTTCAGGCCGATCGCGGTCAGGTCCGCGGCCACGCCGCTCGCGCCCAGAGCGATGGAGACGGGCGATCCATCCTTGGACTGCAGCGAGACCGAACCCTGGTAGGTCTTGTCGCTGGTGTTCGCCGCGATGTCGAAGCCCGCCTTGGTGACGTCGCCGCCGGTACCCTTGCCGACCTTGATCTCGGCGCCGGTGTCGTTGGACAGCGTGATGGTGCCGTTGTCGTTCAGGCTGGCAGTGACGCCGGGCGCGTCGCGGTTGATGTTGGCGACGAGTGCCGCGGCATCCTTGGCGCCGGCGATGGCCTTGCCGTTGATGACAAGATCGCTGTCGGTCGTGCCGCCGACGGCGACCTTGCCGGTCGTCAGCGTGTTCGATGCCGTCGCGGTGATGCCGCTGTTCGACGAATTGTTGTTGATCTGCGCGGCGAGATCCTTGGCGGTGTCCGCCGTTGCGGTCGTCACGCTGCCCGACACCAGGTTCTTGCCATTGACGGCGAGATCGGTGGCATCGATCGTCGTGCCAGCCGTCACGCGGCCGCCGGTCAGCGAGCCGGTGACGCCCGAGCCGGCGAGGCCGAGGCTCTTGGCGGACATGCTGCCCATCGACACGGAGACGGTTTCACCCGCGTTGGTCCCGGTCTGCAGCTTCAGATCCTTGACGGAGCCGTCGAGGAGGTTGATGCCGTTGAAGTTGGTCGTCTTGGCGATGTCGTTGATCTGGCTGGTCAGCTGCTTCACTTCGGCCTGCAGCGCGCTGCGCTCCGAGGCGCCGAGCGTGCCGTTGGCGGACTGCGTCGACAGTTCCTTCATGCGCTGCAGCATCGAGGTGACCTCGCTGAGCGCGCCTTCCGCGGTCTGCGCCATCGACACGCCGTCGTTCGCGTTGCGGATCGCGACGTTCATCGACTTGATCTGGCTGCTCATGCGGCTCGAGATGGCGAGGCCGGCGGCGTCGTCCTTGGCCGAGTTGATGCGCTTGCCGGTCGACAGGCGCTCCATCGACGTGGAGAGGGCCTGGTTGGCCGAGCTGGAAGCGTTGGTCGCACGCAGCGACGCGATGTTGGTACCGATGACGGTCATGAGGGTTCTCCAATTGCTGCGGCGCTCCCCGCCGCCCCCAGAGCGGAGGGCCGAGCCGCCAAATGGGGTAACGGCCCGGCCTGCGACGGCTTAAGCGGAAAATTGCGGGCGGAGACCGCGGTAATCCGCCGATCCGGGCCCCTCGTACGGGGGCGTCGCGCGCGCGCGTTGCGAGCGTGCCGCGCCCGGAAATATTTTGCCGGGCGGCAAGCGTTTTAACACCGCGTTTACCCTTCTTGCCGCATGTGCAGGCCGTCCTTGGGGGATAACCATGCGTTCGATTTTTCCTTCCGCTGCGGTGTCGCAGCGTAAATACGCGCTCGTGTCGGGGCTTCGCGCCCAGGGGTTCGGCGTGGGTTCGTTCGAGACGGGCCAGCCCGGCCCGGGCGACCTGTTCCTGATCGCCGAGGGCGAGGCGCCGCCGGCACCGGCGCGGACCGTCATCATCGGTGACGGCGACTCGCGGCACGTCATCCCGTCGCGCGACGGCAACCCGGCGCGAATCGCCTTCGGCCCGCAGGATGCGGCGGTCGGCAACGGCTTCGCCCGCGCGCTCGTCGCCGGTCCCGACATGCCGACCGCGGCCGACCCCGAATCGCTGGCGCTGCTCGCGCTGGCCGAGCGCGTCGCGCAGGCGGACATCACCGTCCTCATCAACGGACCCACCGGCACCGGCAAGGAAGTGCTGGCCCGCGCGATCCACAACAATTCGCCCCGCAAGGCCGGCCCGTTCATCGCGATCAACTGCGCCGCTCTGCCCGAGACGATGCTGGAAGCGCTGCTGTTCGGTCACCAGAAAGGCGCGTTCACCGGCGCCTCCTCGGGCGGCGAGGGCTTCTTTCGCGCGGCCGACGGCGGTACGATCCTGCTCGACGAGATCGCCGAGATGCCGCTCCAGCTCCAGGCCAAGCTGCTTCGCGTGCTGCAGGAGCGCGAGGTGGTGCCGATCGGCGCATCGGTGCCGCAGAAGATCGACGTCCGCGTCATCGCCTGCGCCAACCGCGATCTGCAGGGCGAAGTCGCCGCCGGCCGCTTCCGCGCCGATCTCTATTACCGCCTCTCGGTCTTTCCGCTGTCGACCAAGCCGCTCGCCGAGCGCGTGCAGGACATCCCCGCGCTCGCCGCGACGATGATCCTGCGCCATGCCGGCACGCGCGCGCTGGTGCCGTGGCCGACCGCCGATGCGGTCGAGCTGCTGATGCGCCACGACTGGCCCGGCAACGTCCGCGAGCTGGAAAACGTCATCCAGCGCGCGCTGCTGTTCGCCGGCGGCGACACGATCGAGGCGAGCCACATCGTCTTCGACCGGCCGATCAGCTTCACTTTCCACCGCGATCCCGCGCCGGTGACGCAGCTGTTTCCGTCCGCCGCACCGGCCGAGCCCGCGGCGCCGGCGCCCGTCACCCTCGGCAACGTCGTCCAGATGAGCGAATTCCAGGCGATCCGCGAGATGCTGGCGGCCTGCGGCGGCAGCCGCATCGAAACCGCGCGCCGCCTCGGCATCTCCGAGCGCACGTTGCGCTACCGCCTCGCCAAGGCACGCGAACAGGGTGAGGATCTCGCCCGTCCGTACGGCGCCGATACCGCCTGGGCCGTCTCGGCATGAGCGCGATCGGCGGCGTCGGCGGCGCGATGAGCGTCGACCGCGTGATGCAGCTGCGCGCGCAGATCCTCGAGCGCAACCAGGCGCTGAGCCGGGCGAGCGCGCCGGAGACGGCCGCGCCTGCGGGCGGAGCGACGAAGCCGACGAGCTTCGCCGACACGCTGCAGGATGCGCTGAAGGACGTCAACGCGACGCAGACCAAGGCGTCGGCGCTGTCCGAAAGCTACGAACGCGGTGAGACCGTCGACATCGCCAAGGTCATGCTGGCCCGCCAGCAGGCCTCGGTCGGCTTCGAGGCGACGCTGCAGGTCCGCAACAAATTGCTGTCCGCCTACAAGGACATCATGAGCATGCCGGTGTAATCGATGAGCACTGCACTCGCCACCACATCGCCCTCGGCCCTGCCCGAGAAGTTCGCCAACCCGCTGTTGCAGATCAAGGGCGTGCTCGCGCAGCCCGCGGTCCGCCGCAGCCTGCCGATGGCCATGCTCGTCGCGCTGGTCGCCGCCGCCGCGCTCGCATGGATGACGCTGTCGACGCCGACGCAGAAGACGCTGTTCACCGGCCTGACCGATGCCGACAAGCAGGCCGTGACCTCCGCGCTGACGCAGGCGAACATCAGCAGCCATATCGACGACGGCACCGGTGCGCTGACCGTCGACGAGGACCAGTTCAGCAAGGCGCGGATGCTGCTCGCCGGCCAGGGCCTGCCCAAGCAGGCGCCCGGCGGCTATGCCATCCTCGACCAGCTGCCGATGGGCGTCAGCCGCGCGGTCGAGGGCGAACGCCTGCGGCAGGCGCGCGAGACCGAGCTTGCCCGCTCGATCGAGGATATCGACGCGGTCGCCGAGGCGCGCGTGCATCTCGCCACGCCCGAGGCGTCGGTGTTCGTGCGCGACAACGCCTCGCCCTCCGCCTCGGTCGTCGTCAAGTTGCAGGGCGGCCGTGCGCTCAGCCAGGCGCAGGTCCAGTCGATCATCAACCTCGTCGCCAGTTCGGTGCCGGGGATGAAACCCGAGAGCGTGACGATCGTCGACCAGATGGGGGCGTTGCTGTCGAAGCCCGGTGCCGGCGGTGCCGATGCCTCCGGCGATGCCCGGCTCGAGATGCAGCGCAAGACCGAGGACAAGGTGCGCCAGCAGCTCGTCCAGCTGCTGACGCCGCTGGTCGGTGCCGGCAACTTCACCGCCGAGGTGCAGGCCGACATCAACCTCGACGAGACGCAGGCGACGCGCGAAAGCTACGAGAAGCAGGGCGCCTTGCGTGCCGAGACCGGCAATTGGGTCGGCAATCAGGCCGGTGGTCCGGCGACGCCCGGCGGCATCCCCGGCGCGCTGTCGAACACCCCGCCGCCAGCCAGCCAGCTGCAGACGCCGCAGGCCGCCAACGGCGCCAGCGGTGCGCCCGCCGCCGAGCCGACGCCGGTCGCCGGTGGCCCCGCGCCCAATCCCAACAAGCAGAGCGACAGCTTCCAGCGCGCCTATGACCTCGGTAAGGAAGTGTCGGTGACGCACCAGACGCCGGGTTCGGTCAAGCGCCTGTCGGTCGCGGTGCTGCTGCGCGATCCCGACAAGTCGCGCCGGACCGCGATGGAGATCGGCCAGATCACCGATCTGGTGAAGAGCGCGGTCGGCTTCGACCAGGCGCGGCAGGATCAGGTGACGGTCATCAGCCGCAAGTTCGCCGATGCCGCCGGCGATGCGGACGGCCCGGCCTGGTACGACAATGCGTGGCTGCCGGTGCTCGCCCGCAACGCGACCGCGATTGTCATCGCGCTGCTGGTGCTGCTGCTCGGCGTGCGGCCGCTGGCCAAGGGCCTGATGAAGAAGCGCGAGGAGGCGACCGAGCCGTCGGCGACGGCGCTCGCCGGTCCGGCGGGCAGCCCGGCGGCGGATGGCATCACCGTGCATGAATCGGTCAGCCTCGACCGGCTGGAGGCGACGCAGACGGTCGACGACCGGATCGGCGCGGTCCGCGGCTTCACCCGCGACAATCCTGCCCGCGCCGCGCTCGCGATCCGCGACATGATCAAGGCGGACGCCAAGTGAACGCGGTCACCACCCCGATCGTCGCCGCACGCACCTATACCGGCGTCGAACGCGCCGCGGTGCTGATGATGCTGGTCGGCGAGGAAGAGGCCGCCGCCATCCTGCAAAAGCTCGACCCCGAGGAAGTGCGCCAGCTCGGCTCGGCGATGTTCGCGGTCGCCGACGTTTCCGAACAGGAGATGGAGGACGTGCTCGACGATTTCGTCGGCAAGGCGCGCGAACGGACCGGCATCACCTTCGAACCGCGGCCGCGGATCGAGGCGGTGATGAACCGTGCGCTCGGCCCCGAAAAGGCGGAGAGCGTGCTCGCCCGGATCACCCCGCCGGAAGCGGCGTGCGAGCTCGAGATCCTCGACTGGCTCGAGGCCGGCGAGATCGCGCAGATGATCGAGAAGGAGCATCCGCAGATCGCCGCGGTGATGATCGCCAACCTCGACCCCACGGTCGGCGGGCAGGTGCTCGAATTGCTGCCCGACGCGGTGCAGCCCGATATCCTCCACCGCATCGCGCGGCTGGGGCCGATCAACCCCGATGCGGTCGAGACGCTGAAGGCGGTGCTCGCCAACCGGCGCGGCGGCGGATCGTCCGCCAACGGCCTGACGCTGGGCGGCACGCGCGAGGCGGCGAAGATCCTGCAGGGCGCGCGCAAGGCGACGGAGCAGCGGGTGATGCCCAAGCTGTTCAAGATCGACAAGGACGTCGCCAAGGCGATCGAGGAGGCGATGTTCGTCTTCGACAATCTGCTGGACATGGACGACAAGAATCTCGGCACGCTCATCCGCAACGTCGATGGCGACATCCTGTCGCGCGCGCTCAAGGGCGTCGACGAGACGGCGCGGGGCCGGTTCCTCGGCTGCATGTCGGCGCGCGCCGCCGACGGCATCCGCGACGAGATGGAGGCGCGCGGGCCGATGAAGCTCGCCGAGGTGCTGGAGGCGCAGAAGGCGATGATCGGTATCGCCCGCAACCTCGCCAAGGACGGCACGATCGTGATGGGCGCGAGCGACGACGATTATGTCTGAGTTCGTCGCAGGGTTCGCCGCCCGTCACGATACCGCCGCCAACCTGCTCCAGGCGGCGTTCGCCCCGCCCGCCGGCTTCACGCCGCGCGACATGTGGGCGACGCTGGAACGCGCGATGGGCGGCGAGCGCGAGGAGGCTCGCAGCCGTCCCGCGTCCGCCGGCGGCCCGAAGCATTTCAGCCCTGCCGATCCGGGGGGCGAGAAGCCGACCCACGGCTGGGATCCGCTCGACACGCAGGTGGAGCCGACCGGCTTCATCGATCCGGTCGAGACCGCGCATGCGGCGGGCTATGCCGAGGGACTGGCGGCGGCGGCCGCGGCGGCGCGCGAGAGCGGCGACCGCGACCGGGCGCTGCTCACCGAACTGACCGCGGCGCTCGCCAACGGCCACCAGCTCGACCGCGACCGGATCGCCGGCCAGCTGCGCCAGACGGTGCTGCTGCTGGTCGGCCGGCTGGTCGGCGAATGCGGGGTCGCACCCGCGGTGCTCAACGGCCGGATCGAGGTCGCGGCCGAAATGCTCGCCGACGCCAGCGAATCGGCGCTGCTGCGGCTGCATCCCGACGACCTGCCGCTGGTCGACGGATCGCTGCCCAAGTCGATCTTCGCCGCCGGCGATGCGTCGCTGTCGCGCGGCAGCTTCGTGCTGGAAAGCGCCTCGACCCTGGTCGAGGACGGGCCGGAGCTGTGGCTCGGCCAGCTCGCCGAGGCGATCGACCGCGTGCCGGTGCCGCCGATGGAGGCGCGCTAATGCTCAACCGGTTCACCGCGGATTATCTGGAGACGCTGGGCGTCGCCGATTTCCACCCGACGCCCAAGGTGTCGGGGCGCCTGTCCTCCTATGACGGACTGTTGATGGAGGCCGTCGGCCTGTCGCTGCCGGTGGGGACGATCTGCGAGATCGGCGAACCGAGTGCGAAGGTCGAGGCGGAGGTGATCGGCTTTCGCAACGGGCGGACGCTGCTGATGAATCTCGGCGGTCCCGCCGCGCTGCTGCCGCGCGCGCCGGTCCGCCCCGTCGGCCCGCCGGGTGAGGCGGAGGTGGGGGCCGCGCTGCTCGGTCGCGTCGTCGACGGCGCGGGCAAGCCGATCGACGGGCTCGGCCCGATCCGCGGCGCGCAGACCTGGCCGCTCGCCGGCAAGCTGCAATCGCCGCTCGACCGCGGTCGTGTGCTCCAGCCGATGGACGTCGGCGTGCGCGCGATCAACGGGCTGCTGACGATCGGGCAGGGCCAGCGCGTCGGCATCATGGCGGGATCGGGCGTCGGCAAGTCGGTGCTGCTCGGCATGATGGTGCGCGCGGCGCAGGCGGACGTGATCGTCATCGGCCTGATCGGCGAGCGCAGCCGCGAGGTCGCCGACTTCCTCGAGACAAAGGTCGCCGGCGAGGCGCGCCAACGCGCGGTCGTCGTCGCGGTGCCCGCCAACCACAGTCCCGTGCTGCGCATCCGCGGCGCATTGCGCGCCACCGCGATCGCCGAAGCCTTTCGCAACGAAGGCAAGAAGGTGCTGCTCATCATGGACAGCCTGACCCGCGTCGCGCACGCTGGCCGCGAGATCGGGCTGGCGCTGGGCGAACCGGCATCGGCGCGCGGCTATCCGCCGTCGGCGATCGCGATGCTGCCCAATCTGATCGAACGCGCCGGCACCGACGTGCGCACCGGCGGGTCGATCACCGCGATCTATACGGTGCTCGCCGACGGCGACGACGGCAACGATCCCGTGGTCGATTCGGCGCGCTCGATCCTCGACGGGCATATCGTGCTCAACCGCCATCTGGCCGAGCGCGGCGTCTATCCGGCGATCGACATCGGTCCCTCGGTCAGCCGCGTGATGACCGATATCGCGCATCCCGACCACGTCCATGCCGCGCGCGTGCTGCGCCGCCACCTCGCGACCTACGAGGAGAATCGCGATCTGGTGCTGATGGGCGCCTATCGCCCCGGTGCGGATCCGGCGATCGACGCCGCGATCGCCGCGCATCCGGCGGTGATGGAATATATCAAGCAGGGCAGCGACGAGAACGTTTCGCTGGGCGATGCGATCGCCGAACTGACCGGCGTGTTCGGTGCCTGACGCCAGGAAGCTCGCGCGCATCCACCGCGTGCGTACGCTGCAGCTGGGGCTGACCCGCGCCGAAGAGGTGCGGGCGCACGAGAAGTTCGCGAGCGAGACGACGCTCGCCAACCGGATCCAAGCGCTCGCCGAAGCGGTGTCGCCGACGCCCGCCAGCATGGCGAGCGCCGCGACGCTGGGCGCGCAGGCGCATTTCCGCGAACGGCTCCACCAATCCTCCGCAGCCGCGCAGATGCGCGTCCAGTCGGCCGAGATGTTTGTCAACCGCGCCGCCGAGGCGACCCGCTCCGCCAAGCGCGACCAGAGCGCGATCGAGAAGCTGCTCGAGCGCGCGCGCCGCGCCGCACTCGTCAAGGAGATGCGCGCGATGGAGGATACGCCGCCCGTGTCCCCGCTGAAGGCAAAACGGCACGATCCTTGCTGATCGTCGCGGGACACCTTCGTTCCTGACGAGACCCGCCCCATGATAACCGCCGCCTCTGCCATCGCCCCGACCGTCCCCGGCCAGCCGGCCAAGGGCGGATCGCCGGCCGCTGGCGACCTGTTCGCGCTGTCGATGCTGGCGGTCGGGGCGGGGGAGGGCGCCATGGCCGAGGCCGGCGACGCGCTGGCCCGGCAACCCCTTGCCGCCCCCGGCATCGCGCTGCCGACCGTCGCCGCGCCGGCGATCGATCCGGCGCTCGCCTGGCTGTCGGCGGTCGATATCCCGATTCCCACACCGCTGGAGGTGCCGCCCGCCCTGGCGAAGGTCGTGACGGTTCCTGCGCCGCTCGTGTCCGCGCCCGTCCTGCGGCGCGGGACGGCGGTGGCGGCATTGGCGGTGGCGACGGCCGCGCCTGTCGCCGCAGCGGCAGTGCGACCCACGCCGGTGCCGTCGGCGGACGGGGTGCAGCCGGATGCGGTCGTTGCCGCAGAGCCGGTGACGCCGGTGCCGGTTCCTTCGCGCGTGGCTGCGCCGATGGTGGCGGAGGACGGTGTTGCACAGGATGTCGCGATCGTCCGCGATCCGTCCCGGCCGGTGGTGCCGTCCGCCGTTGCGGACCCGTCCGGCGCGGCGGAGGTCGATGGACGGGTGACACCGGCGATCGGCGGCGAGCCGGTGCCTTCGACGGCGCCGGTGATCGCGGAGGCATCGGTCGAAACGCGGCCGGATCCGGCGCCTGTGCGGGACCTGTCGATGGCGCCGACCACTTCGGGGGACGTGCCGGCGCCGCCGATGGCCGATGCGCCGGAGGTTCCGGGCAGGCCTGCCGTGCGTCCGGAGGTTCCGGCGGACCCTGTCCGGCCGATGGTCGATGATGCGGCCTTGCCCGTGCCGGTCGTGGACGAGGTTGCGCCGTCGCGCGCGCCCGTTGTGGCCGATGCCGACCGGGACGTTCCTGCGCCGATGATGCGCGACGTGGCTGCCGGCAAAGCGACCGCCCCGCGCAAGGTCGCGGGAGACGCACTCGCTCCGCAGCCGGCCGGCCGGTCGGTCGTGGAGCCGCTGCAGGCTGATTCGCCGGCGGTGGAATCGGACGAGGACGATGTGCGGGATGCGGCAGAGGTCGTGCCGCTCGTCCAGCCCGATCCCGGAGCGGCGATCCTTGCGCTCGTTCCACATCCCGTCGCACTGCCGATCGATCGCCCCGTAGCGCCCGCCGCGCCAGTCCGCGCGGCGCCGGATGCTGTCGACGCGGCGCCGGTGGTCGGGATCGCGGCGTCGCGGGCTCCGGTGGCGACGGTGGTGCCCGAGGGCGTGTCGGTCGACGCCTTGCCGCCATCGCTCGCCACGGCCGTTCCGGCCGAAGGTGCCACGCCGCGCGCCGATCCCGAGATGCGGGGTGCGCAGGACGCTTCAGTGTCTGCTCAGCCGGACACCGCGGGCAGGGCCCGTGAGCGCACGCCGGTCCGGTCCGATTCTGCCGCGGCGGCCATCGCTTGGCCGCCTGCTGTGCCGACAAGGGTTGCCGATGATGCGCAGCCGGCTGCGGTATCGACGGCGCCACAAGCCATGGTCGAGCCCGCAGCGATGCCGATCGCGCGCGAGGCGTCGAAGACCCGGGTGTCGCGTCCGTCGCAGGTTGGGGCCGACGTTGCCGCTGCACCGGTCGCCGCGCCGCCGCGCTCCGATACGCGCGCCGCTGCTCCGCAAGCCATTGTCCGCACGGCGCCGCCGCTTCCGGTCGCTCCGATACGCCCGCGCGCGCAGCGATCTGCCGCGGCGGCCGATACCGGTGCCGCGCCGGTCAGCGCGCCGAACGCTACGCCGGCTGTGCCGACCGCGCCCGCCCCGGTTCGGGCCGAGGCCGTCGTCGCGCCCGCGTCGGCGCCCGTGACGCCGATCGTGACGCCCGTCATCGCCGTCGCGGCGCCGGTGTCGGTCGCGACCGCGCCCATGGTCGATGCGCCGGCGACGGTCGCGCCTGCGGTGGCGGACGTCGCGACGTCGCCGGTCGAGCCGCGGCCGACGTTCATGCGCGAGGTATCGGGCAACGCCCGCCAGACCGTCGCGCTGCGTCCGCAGGCCGCTGCACCGGTGCAGCCGGTAGCGGGAACGACCGCGCCGGCGGCGCAGGTGTTCGGTGCCGCGATGCATGCCGCCGCGGGCACCGAGGATCGGGTACGTGCCGAGCCGGTCGATCCGGCGATCACCGCCACGGCGGTGGCGGCGCCGGTGCGCGAGGTGGCGGCGGTCGCCGATGCCGGCGCGCCGACGCTCGACATGCGCCAGAGCGGCTGGCCGACGCATATGGTCGATCACATCGAGGCGCTGCGCGATGCCGCCAACGCCAACGATACGCGCATCCGCCTCGTCCCCGATGCGCTCGGCGCGATCGCCATCGCGGTGCGGACGGTGGGCGATGCGATCCACGTCCGCTTCGCCGCGGAGGATCCGGTCACCCGCACGATGATCGAGGACGCGCAGCCGCGCCTCGCCGAGATCGCGCAGGAGCGCGGGCTGAAGATCGGCCAGACGATCGTAGAGCCCGCCCCCGCCGCCGGCCAGGCGAATGCCGGCCAGTCGGGCAGCGGCCAGTCGGGCCAGCCGTCCACCGGCCAGTCGCCCGCGGGCAACGGCCAGCAGCAGCCCTCCGCCCAGGCGCAGGCGCAGGCGGGCCAGCAGCAGCCGCGCCAGCAGCCGCAGCAGCAGGCCGCCACCGGCCGCCAGCCGGCCGCGGCTGCCCGCGCTTCCACCCCCGATAAAGATGCGGCGGCCAACGGCCGTATCGCCTGATGTCAACTGAGGATCCACGACGATGAGCGACAAACCCGAAGACGCCGGCCCCAAGAAGAAGGGCGGCAAGATGAAGATCATCATCATGGTGGTGGCGCTGCTGGTGCTGGTCGGCGGCGGCGTCGGTGCCGGCGTCTATGCGGCGAGCAGCGGCCTGATCGGCGGCGGCCACGCCGCGGCACCCGAGGACCACGGCCCCAAGCTGGTGCCGAAGTCCGAACAGAAGCGCGCGGCCGCGGGCGGCGAGGGCGAGGGCGGCCATGGTGGCGGCGAATCGGCCGGCAGCGGCGGCAAGCACGTGCCATCGGGCGGGGACGGCGATAAATTCGCCTCCAATTACTACACGATGGACCCGCAGTTCACCTCGAACCTCCAGGATTCGGTCCATGTCGTCCAGGTCGGCATCGCGGTGTCGACGCCCTATGACGACACGGTCATCGAAAACATGAAGACCAACGACATCGCCGTCCGTTCGGCGGTGCTGCTGGCGCTGGGCGATACGCCCGAGGAGCAGGTGTTCACCTCCGCCGGCAAATTGCAGATGCAGCAGCGGCTGACGAAGGCAATCAACGCCGTTCTCGAGCAAAAAGAGGGATTCGGCGGCATTAGTAACGTCTACTTTACCAATTTCGTTGTTCAGTGAGGTCATGGTTAACGCCGAGGCAACCTCTGATCGACGGACGCGGGATCGCCAGCCCGCCGCGCATGCGGTGGGGCTCGGTGCGACCAAGCTCAATCCGTTCGGCGACCTGCACACGCTGCAGCATCTGTCCGCGCGCCTCGCGCGGTCGCTGCGCGGTGTGTTCGAGCCGTTGCTGCGGCGCGAGGTGCGCGCCTGGGCCGAACCGCTCGTCGTCCAGCGCTTCGGTGACTATCGCTCGGAGAAGGGCGACCTGCTGACCGCCTGGCTGCCGATGACGATGTCGCCGCAGGGCGCCAGCGCATTGTGCGTCCTCGACGGCGTCTTCGTGCTGCGGCTGCTCGACCTGTTCTTCGGTGGCAACGGCGCGACGCCGCTGCTGATGCCGACCGAATTCTCGCCCGCGGCGGATGCGATGGTGACCAAGATCGGCCAGACGCTCGCCGGCCCGCTGCGCACCGCCTGGGAGCCGCTGGCGCGAATCGACTTCACCCCGACGCATGTCGAATCGAACGCGGCGATGCTGGCGGCCGATACCGACGATGCGATGATCGTCACCCGCTTCGGTATCGCCGCCGGCGACGACGCCCCGGTGTTCGTCGACCTGATCTATCCGGTCACCGCGCTCAAGCCGCATGCGCCGACGCTGACCGGCAAGGTGCTCGACAAGCAGGAGGCGGACCCCGCCTGGCGCACGTCGCTGACCCGCGCCGCGATGAACGTCCGCTTCCCGATCCGCTCGGTGCTCGCCGAACCGGTGGTGCCGCTGGCGCTGCTGATGAACCTGAAGGCGGGCGACGTGATCCCGATCAGCTTCGACGCGCAGGTGCCGGTGATGGTCGGCAACGACTGCCTCGGCCGCGGTACCGTCGGCACCTCCAACGGCCATGCCGCCGTCCGCCTTACCTCCCTTGCCCGATTCGACGACGAAGGACCTGACGCATGAACGACATGACCGGCGGCTTCCCGCTAGATGCCGGAGTGGCCGCCAATTTCCGGCTGCTGCAGGATGTCGACGTCAAGCTGACGGTCGAGATCGGCTCGACCTCGCTGACGCTGCGCGAACTGCTCGCGCTCGGCGAATCGAGCGTCATCGAGCTGGATCGCCAGGCGAACGAGCTGCTCGACGTGTTCGTCAACGGCACGCTGATCGGCCGCGGCGAGGTGGTGACGGTCGGCGATCGCTTCGGCGTGCGCATGACCGAGCTGGTCACCCCCGACAAGTCCGCCGGCCGGAACTGAGGCGCGATATGCTCTGGTCCTATATCCTCAAGCTCGTCATCCTGCTGCCGCTGGTCTGCGGCCTGATGATCGGCTGCCTCTATGCCTGGCGGAAGCTGGAGACGCGGATGCCCGGCGGCAAGCCGACCAACCGCCTGATCGCGGTCAAGGAAACCATGATGATCTCGCCCGGCCTGCGCCTCGCGGTGCTCGACTTCGAAGGCAAGCGGCTGCTCGTCTCGGTCGGGCGTGGCGGCGTCAACCTGATCGACAAGGTGGACCAGTGACACCGACGATCACGCGGCGCGGCCACGGCCCCGCCCTGTTCAAGCCCGCGCGCCGTGCGCCCGCCGTGTCGACGCGCGGCTACAAATGGGTGTGGGCGATCCTCGCCATCGCGCTCGCGCTGCTGGTCGCGATGCCCGCCTTCGCGCAGGTCGCACCCGCGGCGGCACCGGCGGCGGCGCCCGCACCGGGCGTCGGCGATGCGGTGGATCGCGCGCTCGGCCAGCTGAGCGCGGGCGCGGCATCGGGCGGCGGCGCGCAATCGGCGCCGCTGTCGCTGTCGCTGCAGGTGCTCATCATCATGGGCCTGCTGACGATCCTGCCGGGCATCCTGCTGATGATGACCAGCTTCACCCGGATCGTCATCGTGCTCGCGGTGCTGCGCCAGGCGCTGGGTTTGCAACAGACCCCGCCGAACCAGGTGCTGATCGGCCTCGCGCTGTTCCTGTCGCTGTTCATCATGGCGCCGACGATCAGCCAGATGAACAGTCAGGCGATCCAGCCCTATGCCGCCGGCCAGCTCGCCGGCACGCAGATGATCGAGCGCGCCGGTGCGCCGCTCCACGCCTTCATGGTCAAGCAGACGCGGATCAAGGACGTGACGATGTTCGCCGAGATGGCGAAGTCGGGCCCCTATGCCTCGTCCAACGACATTCCGTTCGCAGTATTGCTCCCCGCCTTCGTGACGTCGGAGCTCAAGACCGCGTTCCAGATCGGGTTCCTGATGTTCCTGCCGTTCATCGTCATCGACCTCGTCGTCGCGACGGTGCTGATGAGTCTCGGCATGGCGATGCTGTCGCCGACGATCATCTCGCTGCCGTTCAAGCTGCTCCTGTTCGTGCTGGTCGACGGTTGGGCGCTGACCATGGGCAGCCTCGCCAATTCGTTCGCGACCTGAGGATAGCGTCATGGATGCAGACTATTTCCTCACCGTCGCCAACCAGACGATGTGGGTGCTGGCGCTGGCCAGCGCGCCGATCCTGATCCCCGCGCTGCTCGCCGGCCTGATCCTCGGGATGATCCAGGCGGCGACGTCGATCAACGAGCAGACGCTGAGCTTCGTGCCGAAGCTGCTGGTCGTGGCGTTTTCGATCATGGTCTTCGGCAGCCTGATCCTCGGGTTGCTGACGGATTTCACGGTCGGTATGTTCGAGCGCATTCCGGATCTGGTGAAGTGAGGCGTCGCGCCAGCGCGGCTACGTCCGCGCGACCGGCGCAAGCCCGGCCGGCCTCGGCACTGCCGAGGTTCGACGACGCGGCTTTGCCGCGGCGCCCGCGCAGGAGCACGCAAGGTCCCGCCGCGGCAAAGCCGCGTCGATCGGGTTCGGCGCTGCCGACCCGTCGGCCGGGCTTGCCTGCGTGGCGCGCGGCGCGCGCGCTCTCGCAGGCTGCGCCATGCTAGGCTTCGGCCTCGCCATCGAACCCAGGCTGTGGGCGCTGATCTTCGTCATGGTGCGGATCGGGGCGGCGTTCATCGTCGCGCCGGTGTTCGGCGCGGTATCGATCCCGTTGCCGGTGCGCATCGGCCTGTCCGGCGCGATCGGCATCTTCGTGCTCGCCGTCCACCCGATCGTGCCGCCCGCGCAGATCTTCGCGGTCGCGACCTTTCTCGCGATCTTCGCCGAGGCGCTGGTCGGCGCGGCGATCGGCTTCATCCTCCAGATCGCCTTCGCTGCGCCGATGATCGCGTCGGAGATCATCGGCGGGTCGATGGGGATCGGCTTCGCCTCGTCGATCGATCCGCAGAACGGCCGGTCGTCGCCGGCGCTCGGTCAGTTCTTCACGATCATGCTGACGCTGCTGTTCCTGTCAGTCGACGGCCACCTGATCCTCGTCGAACTGCTGGTGAAGAGCTATGAGACGATGCCGCCCGGCACCTGGATCGCGCCCGACCGGCTGAAGCAGATCGCCTTCTTCGGCGGCTATGCCTTTCTCGCCGGGTTGCTGCTGGCGCTGCCGGTCGGCTTCCTGCTGCTCTGCCTCAACCTGATCGTCGGCATGGTCAGTCGCGCCGCGCCCGCGCTCAACCTGTTCTCGGTCGGCCTGCCCGCCAGCCTCGCGGTCGGGGTGATCGCGCTCGCCGTCGCCTTTCCGGCGATGGGCGATTACATGCTCGTCATCGTCCGCGAAGGCCTGTCGGCCACGCAAAGCCTGGTGGGCCGCTGATGTCGGAAGGTGGCGACAAGACAGAAGCCCCGACACCCAAGCGCAAGGAAAAGGCCGCCGAAGACGGCAATATCCTCAAGTCCAAGGATCTTGCGACGGCGCTGGTGGTGATGGCGGGGGTGGCGTGGCTGATCTTCGCCGGCCCGTCGCTGATCGCGGCGTGCAAGGCGGTGATGGCCGCCAGCTTCCAGTTCGACCGCGGCGACGTCGAGGATTTCTCGCCGTGGCGGCCGTTGCAGGAGGCCGGCACCAAGCTGTTGCCCTCGCTCATCACGCTGTTCGCGGTCAGCGTCGTCGCGACGATCGTCAGCTCGGCCGGGCTCGGATCGCTGACCTGGAACAACAAGTTGATCGCGTTCAAGGGGAACCGGATCAATCCCGCGTCCGGCCTGAAGCGCATCATCGGCCCGCAGGGGTGGATCGAGCTCGGCAAGTCGCTGCTCAAGGTGATCCTGCTCGGCGTGATCGGCGGCTATATGCTGTGGAAATCGAGCCGCACCACCCTCGGCCTGTCCTCGTCCAGCCTCGGCGATGCGGTGGCGGCGCTGGGCGGCACCTTTACCGGGATCATGATCGCGATGGCGGGCGGGCTGTTCGCGATCGCGTTGTTCGACGTGCCGATCCAGATCGTCCAGCTGCTGTCCAAGCTGCGCATGACCAAGCAGGAGGTGCGCGACGAGCATAAGGAGACCGAGGGTTCGCCCGAGGCCAAGGGCCACCAGCGTGCGATGCAGCGGGCGATGGCGACCGGCGGGGTGCGCAAGGCAGTGGCGGAGGCGCATGTCGTGCTGACCAACCCGACGCATTTCGCGGTGGCGCTGCGCTACGATCGCGGCAAGGATCAGGTGCCGGTGGTGGTCGCCAAGGGCCGCGGCGCGACGGCGCTGGCGATCCGCGAGGTGGCGGGCGAGGCGCGGGTGCCGATCCTCGAATATCCGATGCTCGCCCGCGCGGTCTATTATACCAGCCGCGAGGGGCAGGAGGTGCGCGACGACCTGTACGTGGCGATCGCCACCGTGCTCGCCTTCGTCTTCAACCTCAACGCCGCCGCGGGCGGCACCGGCCAGCCGCCGATCGAGGTTCCGGAGAGCGCGCGGTTCGACGAACACGGCATCAGGATCGAGCGGAAATCCCCTTAAAGCCGCCCGGTTGCGGTCGTTAACAGTGATGAAGCGCGGAGTTCGAGTGATGGCCACTACCACAGCAACGACGAGCACCCCGACGCCGACCCCCACGGCCGCGACCTCGACCGCGGGCGTCACCAAGAGCACCGCGCAGAGCATCCTCACCTCGCTCAATGCCGGGTCGGGGATCGACACCGACACGCTGGTCAACAAGCTGGTGCAGGCGCAGTTCGCCGCCAAGAATGCCGCGATCACCGCCCGCAATACCAAGCTCACCGCGCAGATCTCGGCGACCACGACGCTCAAGAACACGATCAGCCAGTTTTCGACCGCGCTGGCCAGCCTGGCCGGCGGCGGCACGGTGCAGACCCAGCCGGTCAGCTCGAACGCGAGCGCCCTGTCGGTCACTGCGATCAGCGGCGCGAAGGTCGGCAATCTCGCCTCGACGATCACGATCGACGCGCTCGCGTCGGCGCAGGGCGCCCGCTTCGCCGCGGTGGCGAACCGGACCGATCCGATCGCCACCGGCACGCTGACGCTGACGCTCGGCACCGGCACCTACAACGCCGCCGGCACCGCGATGACCGGTTTCACCGCGGGCAGCGCCGCCGCGGTATCGATCGAGGTCACCGACGGCAGCCTCGACGGCATCGCCAGCGCGATCAACGCGGCCAAGTCCGGCGTCACCGCCAGCGTCATCACCGATCAGGACGGCAAGGCCGTGCTGTCGCTGAAGGGGACGAGCGGGTCGACGCAGGCGTTCACGCTCAAGGCCGATACGCCGGGCAGCGCGCTCGAACAGTTCAACGTCGGTATCGGCACCGGCACGCTGACCGGCACCGCCGCCAATGCGCAGCTGACCGTCGATGGCGTCAGCGTCCAGCGCAGCAGCAACACGATCACCGACCTCGTCCCCGGCGTGCGGTTGCAGCTCGGCGCGGTGACGACCACCCCGGTGTCGCTGACCAGCACGCGACCGACGACCGCCCTGTCGCAGGCGATGGGTGATTTCGTCGATACCTTCAACCAGGTCTATGCCTCCGCCAAGGCGCAGACCGACCCGGTGACCGGCGACCTGAAGACGGACCCGGCGGCCAAGGCGCTGCTGCGCTCGCTGTCGGGCCTGACCACCCGGACGCTGACGTCGGGCGGCAGCGCCGGCGCGCCGACGACGCTGGCGCAGATCGGCATCTCGACCAATCGCGACGGCACGCTGGCGGTCGATACCGCCGCGCTGAACCGGGCGATGGCGGCCTATCCCGACGAGGTGGAGGCGATGTTCGCGACCACCGCCGGCAACGCGCTGGGGCTGAGCAGCACGATCACCGGCATTTCGATCTCCGCCTCCAGCAGCAGCACCGGGCTGGGCGCGTCGGTGACCCGCTACAGCAAGGCGCAGACCGACCTGGCCGCAGAACAGGAGAAGATCACCAACGATTCCGTGGCGATGACGACGCGGATGACGCAGCAATATTCGAGCATGAACAGCAAGGTCACCGCCTACAAGGCGACGCAGACCTTCCTCGATAACCAGATCAAGGCGTGGAACAAGAACAGCTGATGGCCTACGCAACGCTCCTTTCCGGCGATCCCTACGCCACGTACCGCCAGATCGACGTCGTCGGCCGCACCGCCGAGGCGCAGGGTCCGGGCCTCGTCCAGCTGCTCTACGAGGAACTGGTGTCGGCGTTGCGCGCCGCCGCCTGGGCGGTCGAGAACAACCAGCTGCGCACCAAGAGCGAACGCGTCACGCGCGCGACCGCGATCCTTTTCGCGCTCGAATCGGGCCTTGATTTCGAACGCGGCGGCGAGGTGTCGCAGACGCTCGCGCGGCTGTACGGCGGCATCCGCCGGACGATCGTCGAAGCATCGATCGGCACCGATCCGCGTCCGTTCCGCGCCGCGGCGAGCAGCCTCAGCGAGATCGCCGAGGCATGGCGCACCGCCCGCGCGGCCTGACCCGTCCGCCCCGAACCGGGGCGGGGCGCTATTTCTGGAACCAGTGCCGCCGGGCGAAATAGCCGACGACCAGCACTGCGATGGCGATGCACAACCCCATGATCGCATCGAACGCCCATGGCTCCTGCGCATAGGGCAGATCGGCGACGTTCATCCCGTACAGGCCGGTGATGAAGGTCAGCGGCAGGAACACCATCGCCGCGATCGAGATCGCCAGCGAGCGGCTGTCGATCTGTTCGCTGCGCAGGTCGGTCAGCGCCTCGTGCATCAGCGAGGCACGCTCGCGGATCGATTCGAGCTCCTCGGCCATGCGCGCCGCCCGGTCGGCGGCGGCGGCGAGGTGGCGGCGATCGTCCTCCGCCAGCCACGCGCCGGGCAAGGTCGCGAGCTTTTCCAGCGCCGCGCGTTGCGGCGCGAGGAAGCGGCGATAGCCGATCGCGGCGACGCGCACCCTGGTGACCGACCGACGCAGGTCGAAGACGCGGTTGGCGTCGAGCCGCTCCTCGCAATCGTCCAGTTCGTCGCCAAGGTCGGCGACGTGCGGATCGAGGTCGCTGGTGATCGCGGTCGACACCGCGGCGATGAAATCGCCGGGATCGACGATCTCGCCCTTCGCCATCTGTTTCTCGACCTCGGCGATGCCGATCAGCGGCCGCCGCGTCACCGAATAGACGCGGCCCTTGATCGCCCAGATCCGCACCGAGGCGAGCGGATCGCCGGACGACATCTCCTCCGACGAGCGGCCGCGCAGGTTGAGCAGCGCGCCCGCCTCGAACGCCTCGCAGCGCGGCCGCGTCTCGGTCGCGGTGAGCGCGTCGACGACATAATCGTCGAGCTTCGCGGCGTTGCGCAGCCATTCCTGCGCCTGTTCCTCGTTGGTGTTGAGATGCACCCAGACGAAATCGGCGGTGCAGGCCAGCGCCTCCTTCACCGCGACGCGCATCGCCTTGCCGCCGACCACCCGGTAGCCGAAACCGCTCATGCCATATCCAGTTCGACGGTCAGCCCGTCCTGCGGCGCCAGCCCTTCGTGCCACGGCTGGCGCATCGCATCGGCGCGGGCGCGGTCGAGGATGGCGGCAGGGACGCCGGGATGGTGCAGCACGCGATCGGCGTTGGCGAGGCTGCGCGCCTGCCGCAAGGTGAGGTCGTCGGGATCGGCGGAGGTCAGCCGGATGCGGACATGCCCCGCCTCGCGCCGTTGATCGCTTGCCAGCCAACCGCCGACGTCCGCGCCATCGCCGAGGGGATCGAGCGGTCCCCCTGCCGCCAGCGCCGCGCCCAATGCCCGCCGCCGCGCACCGCCGTCGGGATAGCGCCGCCGCAACGCCGGTCGTGCCGCCTGCAACCGTTCGGCGAGCGTGCCGAGGCTGGCGGGCAGCAAGGCCTCGAGCCGCTGGCGCAGCGCTGCCGCCAGTCCCGCCGAGACGCCACCGGTGCCGATCGCGAGCAGGACGGGCGCGCGATCGATGATCGCCGGCGTGGTGAAGTCGCAATGGTCGGGCCGGTCGACCGCATTGACCAGGATCCCGCGCGCCTTCAGCCGTGCCACCGCCGCCAGTGCCTCGCCCTCGTCGTCGATCGCGACGATCGCCAGCGTGGCCTCGTCGTCCTCGCCGACGATCGTCGCACCGGCACGTTCGAGCAGCCGCCGCTTGGCGTCGGCGGGTTCGCCCTCGCCAAGCAGGATCACCGGGCGGCCCGCCAGCCGCACGAACAGCGGCAGGCTGTGCAGCGTCACCGGTTCAGCCACTCCGGCACGCGCTCGGCGGCGAGGATCGTCTCGGGTACGATGCGGTCGGCGACCACCGCGAACCGGTCGCCGTCGACCAGCACCTCCGGCACCAGCGCGCGGCTGTTGTAGGTCGAGGCCATCGTCGCGCCATAGGCGCCCGCGGTGCGGAACACGGCAAGGTCGCCGCTCTTCACCGCGTCGATCTCGCGCCCCATCGCGAAGGTGTCGCCGCTCTCGCACACCGGGCCGGCGATATTGGCGGTCATCCGCTCGCTGGTCTGCGTCACCGCGTCGAAATCGTGCCACGCATCGTAGAGCGCGGGCCGCGCGAGGTCGTTCATCGCCGCATCGACGATGACATAGGGGTTGGTGACGCCGGGCTTGACCCAGATCACCTCGGTCAGCAGCACGCCCGCATTGCCGGCGATGACGCGGCCGGGTTCGAACATCAGCTCGACGTCCCAGCCTGCGGTCGCGCGTGCGACCATCGCGCCATAGTCCGCCGGGCTCGGCAGCACGTCGCCCTGACGATAGGGCACGCCGAGGCCGCCACCCAGATCGACGCGGCTGATCGTGTGACCGCGCGCGCGCAGCTCCGCGACCAGTTGCCCGATGCGGCGATACGCCTCCTCCAGCCGCGACAGATCGGCGAGCTGGCTGCCGATGTGGCAGGCGACGCCACGCAGATCCAGCCCGTCGAGCGGTGCCAACCGGTCGAACATGCCCGGCGCCTGGTCGATCGGCACGCCGAACTTGTTCTCGGCGCGCCCGGTCGAAATCTTGGCATGCGTGCCGGCGTCGACGTCGGGATTCACGCGCAGCGTGGCGGGCGCGACCTTGCCCTTGGCATGCGCGATCTGCGCGAGGACGACGCCCTCTTCCTCCAGCTCAAGATTGAATTGGCCGATGCCCTCGTCGATCCCGCGCGCGAGCTCGCCGCGGGTCTTGCCGACGCCCGAAAAGACGATGTCCGCCGCCGGGATGCCCGCCGCCAGCGCACGCGCCATCTCTCCGCCCGAGACGACGTCGGCGCCATAGCCCTCGTCGGCGAGCACGCGCAGCACCGCGACGTTGGGATTGGCCTTGATCGCATAGGCGAGGTGGACGCGGCCGACGTCCTTCAGCCCGTCGCGGAACACCTGCGCATGGCGGCGAAAGGTCGCGGTCGAATAGACATAGACCGGCGTTCCCACCTCTGCGGCGATGCGGGTGAGCGGCACATCCTCGCAATGGAGCACGCCGTCGCGGTAATCGAAATGGTTCATCGGGCCTGATTCTGACTGGGCATCAATTGGGCGGCAGGTCGAATTCGTCGCTGCGGCGCTGTTCGGAGCTCTTGAGAAGCTCGTCGCTGCGCTGCGGACGCTGCTGCGTGGTCGGGGTGAGCAATTGCTCGGGGGTGGGCGTCGCCTTGGCGCCATAAGGCGCGGGCGGCAGCGATGCGCCCTCGGCCGGCTGCAGTTCCTTGGCGGCGCCGCAGCCGGCGAGCGCCAGCGCGAGCAGGGGGATCAGGCGTTTCATCGCAGGCTCTCCCGTGCGGCGGCGATCGCGGCGCGCACATTGGCGGGCGCGGTGCCGCCGAAGCTGGTGCGGCTGGCAACCGAGGCGTCGACCGACAGCACGTCGTACAGGCTCTCGTTCACCCGCGGATCGATCGCCTGGAATTCCGCATAGGCCAGCTGGTCGAGCCGCACGCCCAGTTCCTCGGCACGTTTCACCGCGCGGCCGGTCACGTGATGCGCCTCGCGGAACGGCAGCCCCGCCTCGCGCACCAGCCAGTCGGCGAAATCGGTCGCGGTGGCGAACCCGCTTTCGGCAAGGCCGCGCATCCGGTCGGTGCGGAACGTCGCGCTCGCGATCATGCCGGTCATCGCCGCGATCGACAGGCTGAGCAGGTCGTGCGCCTCGAACACCGGCGGCTTGTCGTCCTGCATGTCCTTCGAATAGGCGAGCGGCAGGCCCTTCATCGTCACCATCAGCGCGGTCTGGCAGCCCATGATCCGCCCGGCATGGCCGCGAACCAGCTCGGCGGCGTCGGGGTTGCGCTTCTGCGGCATGATCGAGCTGCCGGTCGACCATTGGTCCGACAGGGCAACGAAGCCGAACGGCTGCGACGCCCACAGCACGAATTCCTCCGCCAGGCGCGACAGGTGGAGCGACGTCTGCGTCGCGCAGGTCAGGTAATCGATCGCGAAGTCGCGGTCGCTCACCGCATCGAGGCTGTTGCGCGTCGGCCCGTCGAAGCCGAGCGCCTGCGCGGTCATGGTGCGATCGAGCGGGAAGCTGGTCCCCGCCAGCGCCGCCGATCCGAGCGGGCACAGGTTCATCCGGCTGCGCGCATCGCGGAAGCGCGAGATGTCGCGTGCGATCATCTCGACATAGGCCATCAGGTGATGGCCGAGGGTCACCGGCTGTGCCGATTGCAGATGGGTGAAGCCCGGCATCACCGCATCGGCATGCTGCTCGGCGCGGGTCAGCAGCGCGTCGGTCAGCCCGGCGAGCGCGGCGAGCACCTCGTCGATGGCATCGCGCACCCAGAGGCGGAAATCGGTCGCGACCTGATCGTTGCGGCTACGCGCGGTGTGTAGCCGGCCGGCGACCGGGCCGATCGCCTGCGCCAGCTTCGCCTCGGTCTGCATGTGGATGTCTTCGAGGGCGAGATCCTCGGCGACGCCGTTCGCGGCATAATCGGCGGCGACGGCATCGAGCCCGGCGTCGATCGCGGCAGCATCCGCGGGCGAGACGATGCCCTGCTGCGCCAGCATCGCGACATGCGCCTTCGATCCGGCAATATCCTGCCGCCACATGCGCTTGTCGAACGGAATCGAGGCGTTAATCTCACGCATCACCGCCGCCGGGCCTTCGGCAAACCTGCCGCCCCACATCGAATTGGAACCGCTCATGTCCTCAGGCCTGTCCTCGCGCGTCGCGATCGTCTGTCTCCTGGCGCTCACCGCCGCCGGCTGCGATAGGCAAAGCGCCGCCCCCGAGCAAGCCAACGTCGTGCAGGCGAACGTCGCGCAGGCCGATGCCGCGACGGCATCGCCCGACGAGGCGAGCGGCTCGTCCTCCACCGCCATGGTCGGCGTCGATCGCAGCCACAAGGGCGAGGCGGCACCGACGACCGCGTTCAAGGACGCCGCCGGCAAGCCGACCACGCTCGCCGCCTTCCGCGGCAAGCCGGTGCTGGTGAACCTGTGGGCGACCTGGTGCGGCCCCTGCGTCGCCGAACTGCCGACGCTGGAGGCGCTGGCGAAGGGCGGTCGCGTGCGGGTTGCGGCGATCAGCCAGGATACCGGTGCCGCCGCCAAGGTGCCGGGTTTCCTCAAGGAGCATGGCGCGCCGTCGCTGACGCCCTATCTCGACAACAGGATGGCGCTGTCGCTCGGCTGGAACGCGAACCTGCCGACGACGATCCTGTTCGATGCGGCGGGCAAGGAGGTGTGGCGCTGGAACGGCGGCAATGACTGGAACGGTGCCGCCGCGGCGAAACTGATCGCCGAGGCGGCCTAACCCAGCTCGACGTCCGCCACCGTCACCACCCGGGCGATCTGCGGCAGGATCTGCTGAATCGCGAAATCGTGCAGCGCTGCCGAGCGCGAGGTGCAGGCATCCTCAACGATCACGACGTCATAGGACAATTCCCACGCGGTCCGCGCGGTCGATTCGACGCCGAAGTTCGTCGCGATCCCGGCGATCACCACGGTCGTCACGCCGCGGCGGCGCAATTGCAGGTCGAGGTCGGTGCCGGTGAAGGCGCCCCAATGCCGCTTGAGCACGACGGTGTCGCCGTCCGCCTGCAGGCCATCGACCAGTTCGCTGAACGTCGGCGGCGTGCCGTCCGCCGGCAGGCGCGGCTGGTCGACGTTACGGCTCGGCATCGTCGCGGGAGTGAAGCCGACATGGACCAGCATCACCGGCGCGCCCGCCGCCCGGAACCGCGCCGCGAGCGTCTTGCCCGCCGCGACCACCGCCTCGGCGCCGTGCGGTCCCTTGTCGCCGGCGACGATACCGCGTTGCAGGTCGATGAGGATGAGGGCGGTGGAGCGGGGATCGAGCGGGGTCATGCCGCGCTCAACCGGTCGCCGGCGGCTCCGTTCCGTCGCCCCGCGGCACCCAGATCGCCGAACGGTCGTCGCCATAGGCGTCCGCGTGCCCGGTCAGCGCGGTGACGCCGACCCAGGCGCAGACGATCGCGTCCAGCATATCCTCGTGCGCCTTGCGCGCGACACCGGTCGCCGGTTCGGCCAGCGTGGGCAACTGATCCGCCACGCCGTCGAGCCGCGTCGCCAGCAGCGCCGCGATCCGCTGCCATTGGTCGGCGAGCAGCGACCGCCGCACCGCGATCGATTCGCCCGGCCAGTATCGGGCGCTGTTGCCCGCCTTGTACGGCAGGCGCCGTGCCGCCTTCGCCAGCACGACCAGCGCGGGATGCGGATAGACCTCGATCAGCCCGCCACCGCGCGCGTTACTGGTTTGCAGCGGATAGCCCGCCGCGGCGAAGCCTGCGCGAAGATCGTCGCTGAGTGGTCCCGGTCGTGCGACGCTCGGCGAATGAGTCGAGCAATGCCGCGCGCCGAATGCGCGTGCGATGGCGTTGTCCGATACCCGTCGCCCGGTGATCGGGTCCAGCGACAGCGGCATGTCGATCGCGACCAGCCCGACCGGCGCGCCCGCCAGCCGCTGCGACGCGTCGAGCAATGCGGCGACGTCCGGCGGCGCGCCGGTCGGCACCGCATCGAGCCGCTCGCCCCGTGCCAGCGCGAGGAAATGTGGGTAGGACGGCGCCACTGCACGCAGGCACCAGCGGCCGGCCTGCTGCACGACCAGGGCGACGCCGCTAGGCTTGCCTGTCGTCCACGCGGCATCGATGCCGAGCACGACCTGGGGACACCGACGATGGGGGATGCTCATAGCGAGCGGCTGGTAAGTGGATGCCCGACAAGGACTCGAACCTTGATTGACGGAGTCAGAGTCCGCTCTCTTACCATTAGAGGATCGGGCAACGAGGAGGCGCGTTTAGGGGGCGCCGGCTGGCCTGTCAACACGGCAAACGCGCCTCCGCTTGTCGCACGCCTCCACCCGCGCTACCTAGGGGGCAAGCACCGATCGGGTATCGTCCCGTGAGGCAGACAGAATAGAGAGTTACCACGGCTATGGGGGACGGTTCCGCCCGAATGCCGTACCGGCAGGATGTCCCTGCCCGTCCGGCGCCAGGCCGGCCGCAGCGCGGCCGCTGGTCCGATGCGCAGGCGTTCGCGGCGCTCGATCTCGGCACCAACAATTGCCGGCTGCTGATCGCCCGGCCGCAGGGCGACGGCTTTGCGGTCATCGACGCCTTTTCGCGGATCGTGCGGCTGGGCGAGGGGCTCGCCGCCACCGGCCGGCTGAGCGATGCCGCGATCGAGCGCACGATCGCGGCGTTGCGCGTCTGCTCGGACAAGTTGAAGCGCCGCAACGTCACGCTGGCGCGCTCGGTGGCGACCGAGGCATGCCGCCGCGCCGCCAATGGCCCCGAATTCATCGCGCGCGCGCTGGCCGAAACCGGCATCCACCTCGACATCATCTCGGCCGAGGAGGAGGCGCGGCTGGCGGTGCTCGGCTGCCATGCGCTGATCGAGCCGGGCGACGACCCCGCGCTGGTCTTCGACATCGGCGGCGGATCGACCGAACTGGTGCTGATCGACACGACGCGCGGCGCGATGCCGCGGGTGCTGGACTGGCATTCGGCGCCCTGGGGCGTGGTGTCGCTGACCGAACATGCCGGCGGCGGCGATAACGTGCTGGGGGGCGAGGCCGCCCGGCTGGCAGCCTATGAGCGGATGCGCGGGATCGTCGCGGACAGTTTCGCCGGTTTCGCCGCCCGCCTGCCGAAGAAGGTCATGCGGCCGCGGCTGCTCGGCACCAGCGGTACGGTGACGACGCTCGGCAGCGTGCATCTCGGCCTCAGCCATTACGACCGCGCGCAGGTCGACGGGCTGATCGTGCCGTCCGCGGCGATGCGGCGGATCAGCGAAGACCTGTCGCGCAAGTCGGTACGCGAACGCGCGCAGCTCGCCTGCATCGGCTCCGAACGGGCCGATCTGGTCGTCGCCGGCTGCGCGATCCTCGAAACGATCCTCGATTTGTGGCCCGCCGAGCGGCTCGGTATCGCCGACCGCGGCATCCGCGAGGGCATATTGCGACGCCTGATGGGCAGTCCGCGACCGTGACCCCGACCGTTACAAGGAACAGAGTATGAGTCGCGACGGTGGTGGCCTGCGAACGCGGGTGAAGACGGCGCGCGGGCGCACCGCGCAATCGACGCGCTGGCTCGAACGCCAGCTCAACGACCCCTATGTCAAACGGGCCAAGGCGGAGGGCTATCGCAGCCGTGCCGCGTACAAGCTGATCGAGCTCGACGAACGGTTCGGCATCATCCGCGGATCGCGGCGCGTCGTCGACCTCGGCATCGCGCCAGGCGGCTGGAGTCAGGTGATCCGGCGACAGGCGCCCAAGGCGACCGTGGTCGGCATCGACCTGTTGCCGGTCGATCCGATCGACGGGGTCACCATCTTCCAGATGGACTTCATGGACGATGCCGCGCCCGACCGGCTGATGGAGGCGCTGGGTGGCGCACCCGATCTGGTGCTGTCGGACATGGCGGCGAACACCGTCGGCCACCCGCAGACCGACGCGCTGCGGACAATGGCGCTGGTCGAGACCGCGCTGGCGTTCGCGGTCGACGTGCTCGACAAGGGCGGATCGTTCGTCGCCAAGGTCTTCGCCGGCGGTGCCGATTCGCAGCTGATCGCGGAGATGAAGCGCAACTTCAAGACGGTGAAGCACGCCAAGCCGCCATCGAGCCGCAAGGGTTCGGTCGAATGGTTCGTGGTGGCGCAGGGGTTTAAGGGCAGGTCAGCGGAGCAGCAGGGCTGATCCGCGTCGCGGACCTGCCCCGGCCAGCGGACCGAATGTCCGACTGACGACGCGGCTTCGCCGCGGCGCGCCTGGCCCCCTCCGTCGTCCCCGCGCAGGCGGGAATCCGGAAGCACTGACGCCGATTCCGGAAGGTCGAGGCCGGCGCGTCTGGATCCCCGCCTGCGCGGGGATGACGCATTCGGGGATACCTATCGCCTAACTACCGCCGACGGGGCGATACCGCGCCGTCAGCCCGCTGGCCGCGGATCGGGCCCGCTGCTCCGCCGACCGATCCCGCAAACGCAAACGACGCGGCAAAGCCGCGTCGTCAGTCGGGCCTCACGCCCGCTGGCCGTAGACCGGCCCGAGATTCGGATCAGCTTCGCCAATCCGCGGACCGGTCACCCGTCGTAATCGGCCCCGAGATTCTGGTTGCGCGGCGGCGCGGCGGCGGTCAGGCGCAGGGCCTCGGCCGATGCCGACAGCGAACCGACCGCGTCGACCTCGTCCTCGTCGTCGATCTGGACGCGCTGCAGGCTGTTCACCACCGCCTCTTCGAGGTTGTCGGGGCGGACCAGCTCGTCGGCGATCTCGCGCAGCGCAACGACCGGGTTCTTGTCGCGGTCGCGATCGAGCAGCAGTTCCGCACCGCCAGAGATCTGACGCGCGCGCTGGGCGGCGAACAGGACCAGATCGAAACGGTTGGGAATCTTGTCGACGCAATCCTCGACGGTAACGCGCGCCATGGACGCTTTCCTTCGCAAATACCGATGCAGTGAAGGCGGGGACCTAGGCAAAGGCGGCGGCGGAGTCAAGAAAATCGGCCCTGCGTACCCCGGCACCTTGTGCCGCCACGCCCCAGCGGCCACAGCATGGCCCGATGGACGCGCCCGCCCCCCAACCCACGTTCACGGTGGACGGCAACCGCCTGACCCTGCTGGATACCGGCCCGCGGCGGCTGGATGCGCTGCTCGAACTCATCGCACACGCGCGCGTCGACCTGCGCATCCTCTATTACATCTATGCCGACGACGAGACGGGGCGGCGGGTCAATGCGGCGCTGATCGCGGCGGCGGGGCGCGGCGTTGCCACCGCCTTGGTCGTCGACGGATTCGGCAGTGAGACCGACGAGGCCTTCTACGCGCCGTTGCGCGACGCGGGCGTCTCGGTCTGCCGGTTCGCGCCGCGGCTCGGCCGCCGCTACCTGCTGCGCAACCATCAGAAGCTGGCGCTGGCGGATGCCGATACCGAACGGCAGCGGATCATCATCGGCGGCTTCAACGTCGAGGACGATTATTTCGGTACCCCCGCGCAGGAGGCGTGGCGCGATCTCGGCCTGCTGGTCGAGGGGCCGGCGGCCGGACGGCTCGCGGGCTATTTCGACGCGCTGCACGACTGGCTGAAGAGCCCCAAGGGCAAGGTCCGCCCGCTCAACCGCGCGCTGTCGCAATGGAGCGAGACCAAGGGGCTGACGCGCTGGCTGATCGGCGGCCCGACGCGGCGGCTGTCGCCTTGGGCGCGGGCGGTGCGCGACGACCTGCGCCGCGGCAAGCGTATCGACATCATCGCCGCCTATTTCACGCCGTCGCCGACGATCCTGCGCCGGCTCGACAAGGCGGGGCGGCGCAAGGCGAAGGTGCGCGTCGTCACCGCGTCCAAGTCCGACAACAATGCGACGATCGCCGCCGCGCGCTTCACCTATGCCGGGTTGCTGCGCAAGGGCGTGCAGCTGTTCGAATATCAGCCGACCAAGCTGCACACCAAATTGTACGTGATCGACGACGCCGTGCATGTCGGATCGGCGAATTTCGACATGCGCAGCCTGTTCATCAACCTGGAGCTGATGCTGCGGATCGAGGATCGCGCCTTCGCCGACCATGTCCGCGGCTATATCGAGGGAGAGATCGCGCGGTCGCAGCCGATCACCAAGGCGTGGTACAAGGCGCATACCGGCGTGGTGCAGCGCGTGCGGCAGTTCTTCGCCTATCTGATGATCGCGGTGGTTGATCCCGGCGTGTCGCGCGGGCTCAATTTCGGGATCGACGAATGAAGGGAGCGGCCTGGGGCCGATCGACATTCAGAAGATGACGTGCCGAAAACGGTGGTTTTGCGTGACCCGGAGCGCAGCCTACTATCGGTACGTGAGTACCGGAAGCGCGCAAAACCGCCGTTTGCAGGTCGTCAGGGCTGAATGGCGATCGGCCTAGCGGCCCAGCGCGTCGACGTGAACGCGTGCCGCTTCCGGGATCAGCGCTTCGAGCACGGTCCAGTAACCGGCGACCGCATCCTGCCCGGCATGCGAATAGGCCTGCGCCATCTTTTCCCGCTGTTCTTCGTACAGCGCCTTTTCCAGAGCACTGCCGGTTTCGCTCAGCCGAAGCAGACGATGCCGGCGATCGAGGTCGCCATGACGCATCTGGACAAGATTGCGGTCGACCAGATCCTTCATCACCCGGCCCAGCGATTGCTTGGTAACACCAAGTAACGTCAGCAATTCCCCGACGGTGATATCGGGCTTGCGACTGATGAAGTACATCGCGCGATGATGCGCGCGACCCAATCCCATCTCCGCCAACTTCTCGTCGGCGCTGCGGACGAAACGGGACTGGGCGAAGATCATCAGCTCCATGCCCCGCCGGATCGCGGAATCATGCAGGAACAGGGCCGAGGATAGCTTTTGTCCGTCCATAACGGACCCGCTACCTTAACGCCCGTTAAATGAAAAGCGCTGTTTGCTTGGACGGTGATCGATAATGTCGCAGAACGAAACGGCTGCGATCAATCCTTCCACGCCCAGTACAATTGGGCGGGCGGCACGTTCCACCATTCCATGTCGTGATCGATCGTGTCGAAATGGGGGGTGAGGAAGTGTTTCACCTTGGGCGAGAATTGATAGACGAGGAACGCGCCGCCGACGCGGATCACGCGGTGCGTCGCCGCGGCGATCGCCGGGCCGACGCCATCGGGCAGGGTCGAGAAGGGCAGGCCGGACAGGACGTAGTCGGCATGGTCGTGACCGTGTTCGCGCACGATCCGCTCGACGTCCGCCGCCGACCCTTCGACCGCGACGAAGCGGGAATCGGTGATCGTGTGATCGAGGTAGCGAATGAAATCGGCATTGGTGTCGATCGCGATCAGCATCGCATCGGGCGCCATCCGTTCGAGGATCGGGCGACAGAAGGTGCCGACGCCGGGGCCGTATTCGACGAACAGCTTGCACGCGCCCCAATCGACCGGGGCAAGCATCTTGCGGATCAGCTTGTCCGACGACGGGATGATCGAACCGACCATCACCGGATGCTTCAGGAAGCCCTGGAAGAACATCGCGACCGGACTTGGCACGCCGGCAGGACGGGTATTGCGCCGGGCGGCGGTGGTCGGACTGGGCATCGGAATCCTGTCGTTGTCGCGTGATCGTCCCGCGTGGACACGCGGGTGACACACCCGTGCCACGTTTCCCGAACGCGTTTCAAGACGTGCGGTTGCGTAAAGCGCCGCGGTTCGCCGCACGCCGGCCGCGCTTGCCCTGTCGGCAAGGCGCCCTAGGAGGGGGAAAAGGGAGAGGAATCGGCATGGAGCAGCGGCAGGTCGGCGAAGTGGCGGTGATCTTCGCCTCGCAGCGCAACGGGGCGGACCGGGCGGGCTATGACGCCGCGGCGGTCGCGATGGACGCGCTCGCCGCCCGCCAGCCGGGCTATCGCGGGGTCGAGAGCGTGCGCGACGCGGACGGCGCCGGCATCACGATCAGCTATTGGGCGGACGAGGCGGCGGCGGTCGCATGGCGCGACCATCCCGATCATGCCGCGATCCGCGATGCCGGCCGGGCGCGCTGGTACGATTCCTACCGCGTCACCGTCTGCACCGTCAGCCGCCGCTACGACTGGATCCGGCCATGATCGCGACCCGGGCGGCGACGGACCGTCGCTTCGCGTTGATGTTCCTCGTCATGCTGACGATCGCGGCGGGCAATACCGCGCTGCAATCGATCCTGCCGGCGCTCGGCCGCTCGCTCGGCGTCGCCGACCGCGCGGTGGCGGCGGCGTTTTCGGTGTCGGCATTGTTGTGGGTGCTCGCCGCGCCGTACTGGGCGAACCGGTCGGACACGCGCGGGCGCCGATCGATGATCCTGCTCGGCATGGGCGGGTTCGCGGTGTCGCTGAGCCTGTGCGGCGTGTTCCTCGCGGCGGGGATCAACGGCTGGATCGGCGGCACCGCCGCATTCGGCCTCTTCATCGCCGGGCGGCTGATCTACGGCACCTTCGGCTCCGCCGCGCCGCCCGCGGTGCAGGCGCTGGTCGCCGGCGAGACCAGCCGCGAGGAGCGGACGCGGGCGCTGACCCTGCTGGCGAGCGCGTTCGGGCTGGGGACGATCCTGGGACCGGCGGTGGCGCCCTATCTGCTGCTCGGCAGCATCGGCGGGGTCGAGATCGGGCTTGCCGGGCCGGCGTTCGTCTTCGCGGTGTTCGGCGTCGGCGTGTGGATCACGGTGCGCACGATGCTGCCCGACGACCGGCTGTCGCCGCATCACGAACATGGCGCATCCTCCGCCTATCCCTCGATCGGCGGCGCCCCGACCGGCGCGAGCGTCACCGCCGCGACGCAGCCGCACGTCGAACATGTCGGCTATTTCGATCCGAGGGTGCGCGGCTGGATGATCGCCGGGCTGGTGATGGGGCATGCGCAGGCGATGACCAGTCAGGCGATCGGGTTTCTGGTCATCGACCGGCTCGGGATCGCCCCGGCGCTGGCGCTGGAGCCGACCGGCATCGTGCTGATGATGGGCGCGGGCGCCGCTTTGCTGGTGCAATGGGGGGTGATCCCGCTGCTCGGCCTCAGCCCGCGGCGGCTGGTGCTGATCGGGCTGGTGCTGGCGGCGGCGGGCGTGGCGCTGACCGGGCTGGCAACCTCGCTCTATGGAATCGCGACCGCCTATGCTTTGGCCAATCTCGGCTTCGGCTTCACCCGGCCGGGCTTCACCGCAGGGTCAAGCCTCGCGGTCGGCGCGGCGGCGCAGGGTTCGGTCGCGGGCAAGGTGACGAGCGTCAATGGCGCCAGCTTCGTGCTGGGGCCGTCGATCGGGGTCGGCCTGTACGAGATCTCGCGGCCGCTGCCCTATCTGACCGCGGCGGCGGCGCTGGTGGTATTGTTCGCTTATGCCTGGGCCGCGTTGCGCGAGCGCTAGTCGGCGCGGCGCAAGGTGATGCGGGTCAGTTCCGACGGCCGGCCGAGGCGCAGGGCGAAGCCGGGCCAGAGCGCGGTGCCGTTGTTGACGTAGAGCGTCATGTCGCCGACCGCATAGCGCCGCGACACGAACCCTCCATTGGGGCCGGCGAACAACCGGTCGAAACCGGCGATCATCCCGCCATGCGTGTGCCCCGACAATTGCAGCGCGACCCCGCGCGCGGCGGCGTTGCGGGCGTTCCTGGGCTGGTGATCGAGCAAGACGATCGGCGTATCCGCAGGCGCGCCGGCCAGCGCCGCGGCCAGATCGGGGCCGGGTCGTCCCGTCGCCGGGGCGGAGGCATCGGTGACGCCGGCGAGCACCAGCCGTCCGCCGTTGCGGCTTAGCACCGCATGACGGTTGGCGAGGATGGTCATCCCCATGCCGGCGAAATGGCGCATATAGGCTTCGTAGCCGAAGAAATATTCGTGATTGCCGGGGATCGCATAGACACCGTCGCGGGCGCGCAGGTCGCGGAGCGGTTCGACATCGGCGCGGCGGGCGTCGAGCGTGCCGTCGATGAAGTCGCCGGTGACGACGATCAGGTCGGCGTCGAGCGCATTGGTGCGATCCACCACCGCCCGGCTCCAGCGCACCGGGAACAGCCGGCTGATATGCATGTCGGTGAGCTGCACCATGCGATAGCCGTCGAACTGCGGCGGCAGGCCGGGAATCGCGACCTCGACGTCCTCGAGCGGCGGCACGCGGATCGCGTTGGCGACGCCGAGGCCGGCGAGCAACGCGGCGACGCCGGCCATGGCATAGCGCAGGCCGTCCGGCACGACCGGCCAATGGCCCAGCACGGGCCTGGCGAGCAGCAGGATCGCGTCGGTGACCAGCACCAGCATCGCGAGTAGCAGGATCGCGCCGAACGCCCAGTTGAACAGGATGACGAACGGCCGCGGGAATTCGGGCGAGAACACCGATCCGGACGAGAGCCGGTTCCACAGATGATATTGCGACGCCGCGATCAGCAACAGCGCGACGACCGCCTTGATCCCCAACGGCAGCGCCAGCGGCCAGACGAAGCGTGCGAGCACGAGCAGCGCGGGCAGGCTGAAGATCAGGTGAAAGATCGTGTGTCTCCGAATGCGGACGCGCCGCTCGCTCCCCCTCCCGGCGGGCGAAGGAGCAAGCGCCGCCACGGAAGGGGGAGGGCGACACCCCTGTCCAGCGTTATACGTCCGCCTTGCTGCCGCGGCTCTGCAATTGCCCGGGCGAGATGAAGCCCAGCGGCTGGATCGCCGCCGCGTCCTGCTTCAACCGCGCCGCGATCTGCTCGTAATCCTTTTCCATCTCCGGCGTGACGCTGGCGCGCGATTCGGTCAGCGCCTCGGTGAAGTCGGCCATCGTCACCTCGGTCGATTGCAGCGAGCGGCGCAGCGCGGTCAGGCCGGCGCGGCGGACGACATCCTCCAGATCGGCACCGGTGAAGCGGTCGGTCGCCCCGGCCACCTCGTCCAGATCGACGTCGCCCGCCAGCGGCATCTTCTGCGTCTGGATCGCGAGGATGCGGCGCCGCCCCTCCGTATTGGGGACGCCGACATAGACCAATTCGTCGAACCGGCCGGGTCGCAGCAATGCCGGATCGATCAGGTTCGGGCGGTTGGTCGCGCCGATCACGACGACCGACTGCAATTCCTCCAGCCCGTCCATCTCGGCGAGGATCGTGTTGACCACCCGCTCGGTCACCTGCGGCTCGCCCGCGCCGGAGCCGCGCGCCGGCACGAGGCTGTCGAGTTCGTCGATGAAGATCACGCAGGGTGCGACCTGTCGCGCGCGCTGGAACAGGCGGGTGATCTGCTGTTCGCTTTCGCCATACCATTTGCTCAGCAGGTCGGACGATTTGGTTGCGATGAAATTCGCCTCCGCCTCGCGCGCGACCGCCTTGGCCAGCAGCGTCTTGCCAGTGCCGGGCGGACCGTAGAGCAGGAAGCCCTTGGCCGGACGAATACCCAGACGACGGAACGCGTCGGGGTCCTTGAGCGGCAGTTCGACGCCTTCCTTCAGCCGGTTCTGCGCCGCGTCGAGCCCGCCGACGTCCTCCCAACGCACCCGCGGCGCCTCGACCATCACCTCGCGCATCGCGCTCGGCTGGACGCGCTTCAGCGCCTCGAGGAAATCCTCGCGCGTCACCGACAGCTCGTCGAGCACCTCGGGCGGCACGGTGCGCTCCTCGAGGTTGAGGCGCGGCATGATCCGCCGCACCGCCTCGATCGCCGCCTCGCGGGTCAGCGCGGCGAGGTCGGCACCGACGAAGCCGTAGGTGGTGCGGGCCAGCTCGGCGAGATCGACCTTGTCGCCCAGCGGCATGCCACGGGTGTGGATGCCGAGGATCTCGCGGCGGCCGCGCTCGTCCGGCACGCCGACGACGATCTCGCGGTCGAAGCGGCCGGGCCGGCGCAGCGCCTCGTCGATCGCCTCGGGCCGGTTGGTCGCGGCGATGACGACGAGGTTGGCGCGCGATTCGAGCCCGTCCATCAGCGTCAGCAGCTGTGCGACGACGCGCTTCTCCGCCTCGCCCTGCACGTTGCCGCGCTTGGGGGCGATCGAATCGATCTCGTCGATGAACACGATCGAGGGCGCGGACTTGGCCGCCTCCTCGAAGATCTCGCGCAGCCGACCTTCCGATTCGCCATAGGCCGAGCCCATGATCTCCGGCCCGTTGATGAGGAAGAACGACGCGTCGGATTCGTTGGCGACTGCGCGGGCGAGGCGCGTCTTGCCGGTGCCGGGAGGGCCATAGAGCAGCAGCCCCTTGGGCGGATCGACGCCGAGCCGCTGAAACAGCTCCGGGTAGCGCAGCGGCAGCTCGACCATCTCGCGCAACTGGTCGATCGTCTGGCCCATACCGCCGATATCGTCATAGGTGACGTCGGCACGCCGCTGCGTCGGCTCCTCATATTCGGGGCGCAGCTCGATCTCGGTATTCTCGTCGATATGAACGACGCCCTTGGGGCTCGCCGAAACGACCGCCAGCCGGATCTCCTGCAACGCATAGGCGGGCGCGTTCATGAACTGCTGGATGCCCGGCGGCATGTTGCCGACGCGCTGGTGGCCGGCGGTCGCGACGACGTCGCCCTGGCAGAGCGGCCGACCGAAGAAGGTGCGCTTCAATGCCTGCGGCTGGCCCTGCAGGCGCAGATTGGCCTGCGCCGGCGCGAAGACGACGCGCGTCGCGGGTTTGGATTCGACCGCGCGCACCTCGACGAAGTCACCCGCGCCGACGCCGGCATTGGCGCGTTGCAGGCCGTCGATGCGCAGGATCTCGATTCCCTCGTCCTCGGGATAGGGGCCGACCGCGCGCGCCGGGGTGGATTGCTTGCCGACGATCTCGATCACGTCGCCCTCGCCCACCCCCAGCGCGGCCATCAGGCTGCGCGGCAGGTGCGCGAGGCCGCGGCCGGAATCCTCCGGTCGGCTGTTCGCCACCTGGATCTTGCGGGTGGGGGTATCGCTGTCGGCCATCAAATACGTTCCTCGAAACTCGTTCGAAGCGCGCGAGATAGGAAGCCGGTTCCGGCTGTGCGAGGGTAGCCCCCGCTCGGGGCAGGACAAAAAAAGGGCCGGCGCATGAAGCGCCAGCCCGTGAAAGTTTTAGGAGAGGATGCCTGAAAGGCACGGGCTTTTTGTCGCCGGCAGCTTTATGTTGCAAGTGCGAAAAGATCCGGTACGATTGCAGAAGTTGCATTCGTTGACCCGCAGGACGGGCAAGGAGGAGAGTGATGCGCAGGCTGCCGCCGCTGGGCGCGATCGAAGCCTTCGTCCAGGTCGCGCGGCTGGGGTCGGTCAAGGCGGCCGCGACCGAGCTCGCGCTGTCCGCCCCCGCGCTCAGCCGCCGCGTCCAGTCGCTCGAACGGTTCATCGACCGCCCGCTGTTCGAACGCCGTCACCAGGCGATGGTGCTCAACGCCGACGGCGAACGCCTGCTAGGCCAGATCGCGCCGGTGCTCGACAGCCTGTCGGACGCGGTCGAGGGGATGACGGGGACGGTCGAGGTGCTGCGGCTGCGGCTCGGTATTCTCCCGCTGTTCGCCTCGCAAAGGCTGTTTCCGCGCCTGGGCGAATTGCGCGCGGCGCATCCCGAACTCCATCTCGACATCGACACCGCCGGCCATGGCGTCGCGCGGCTGGGTGAGGGGCTGGACGCGGTGATCGCGCTGTCGCGCGAGATCGAGCCGACGCTCTACGCCAAGCGGCTCGACCGCAATTCGGTCTATGTGATCGGCACCAGAACGCTGCTGGAGGGGCCGGACCCGGTGACGCGGCCCGAACAGCTGTCCGGCCTCACCGCGCTGATCCATCGCGAAATGCCCGACACCTTCACCGCATGGCGCGAATCGGCGGGCGTGCACGACGTCGAGCCGCTGGCGATCGACTTCTTCGATTCGGGGGCGCTGATGCTGGAGGCGGCGGCGCAGGGCCTCGGCGTCGCCTTCATGCACGAAAGCCATTTCCAGGACGCGCGCGACCCGCGGCTGGTGCGCCTGTTCGATATCGTGGTGGAGAGCCCGTACAGCTACTGGTTCGTCTGCCGCCCCCGCGCGCTGCAACAGCGGCCGGTGCGGATGTTCCACGACTGGCTGATCCGGACGCTGGGCGAGGTTTAGGGTTCAGGATCGCCCGACAACCGTCATCCCCCCGCAAGCGGGGATCCAGCAACGCACATGATGCGACTCGATCACGACCAGAGCGTCTGGATCCCCGCCTGCGCGGGGATGACGAAGGGGATTACTCCGCCTTCGCCTTGACGATCTTGCCCGGTGCGCGGGGCGGCTCGCCCTTGGGCAGCGCGTCGATCAGTTCCATGCCGGACGTCACTTCGCCCCACACGGTGTACTGGTTGTCGAGGAAGCGCGCGTCGTCGAACACGACGAAGAACTGGCTGTTCGCCGAATTCGGATCGCTGGTGCGCGCCATCGAACAGATGCCGCGGACGTGCGGCTCCTTGCTGAATTCCTGCTTGAGGTTGGGCTTGCTCGACCCGCCGGTGCCGTCGCCGCGACCGCCGTCGCCGCCCTGCGCCATGAAGCCGGGGATGACGCGGTGGAATGGGACGCCGTCGTAGAAGCCCTCGTTGGCGAGCTCGGCGATGCGCGCGACATGGTTGGGGGCGAGATCGGAGCGCAGCTTGATCGTGACGTCGCCGTCGTCGAGGCTGAGCGTCAGGGTGTTGAAGGTATCGGCCATGATCTATCCTTTATGGTTGATGGCGCAATTAGTGTCGCAAGTGCCGAAGGGCAAATTTCCGCGGGTGGCCATTCGTTCCGTCGCGGGCTAGACGCCCCCCACGCACGCCAGACCGGGAAGGAGCAGCGATGAGCGACACCGAGCTTCCCGACGCCCCCGTCGTCGAACAGGACGAACTCGACGAGGACGACCGGCTGCGTCCCGAATTCGTTCGCGCCGTGCTCGACGCGGTCGCCGACGGCGACGACGAGGCCGCGCGCGCGCTGGTCGAGCCGCTGCACCCGGCCGACATCGCCGACCTGTTCGAACTGACCCCGCACGAGGATCGCGGCAGCCTCGCCAAGGCGCTGACCGACCTGCTCGACGGCGACGTCTTCGCCGAGATGAACGATTACGTCCGCGAGGACCTGATCGATGCGCTGACCCCGACGCAGGTCGCCGACCTCGCGTCCGAACTCGATACCGACGACGCCGTCGCGATCATCGAGGACATGGAGGAAGCGGACCAGCGCGCGGTGCTGCGCGCATTGGACCCCGACGATCGCGCCGCGATCGAGGAGGCTTTGTCCTATCCCGAGGAATCCGCCGGCCGCCTGATGCAGCGCGAGCTGATCGCGGTGCCGGATCACTGGACGGTCGGCGACGCGATCGATTTCCTGCGCCATCACGAGGAGCTGACGACCGACTTCTGGGAGATCTTCGTCGTCGATGCCGGCCATCACCCGGTCGGCACCTGCCAGCTGTCGTGGATCCTGCGCACGCCGCGCAGCATCGCGATCGGCGACGTGATGAAGCGCGAACAGACGCTGATCCCGGTCGACATGGATCAGGAAGAGGTCGCGCTCCGCTTCCAGAAATATGCGCTCATCAGCGCCGCGGTGGTCGATTCGGCGAACCGGCTGGTCGGCATGATCACCGTCGACGACATCGTCCACATCATCCAGGAGGAAGCGGGCGAGGATACGCTGCTGCTGTCCGGCGCGGGCGACGGCGACATCAACGAACCGATCCGCTTCACGGTGCGGACGCGGCTGATCTGGCTGACGATCAACCTCGGCACGACGATGCTCTCGGCCTCGGTCGTCGGCCTGTTCCAGGGCGAGATCGCGCGGTTCGCCTTGCTCGCGGTGTTGATGCCGATCGTCTCGGCGATGGGCGGCAACGCCGGTACGCAGACGCTGGCCGTCATGGTCCGCGCGCTCGCCACCAACCAGCTGACCAGTTCGAACACGTGGCGGATGGTGGTGCGCGAATTCCGCATCGCGATCGCCAACGGCCTGTCGCTCGGCATGATCGGCGCGCTCGGCACCTATGTCATCTTCGGCAATGCCGACCTGTCGCTGGTGTTCGCGATGGCGATGGTCATCAACAGCCTGATCGCCGGGATCACCGGCGTGGTTGTGCCGGTGACGCTCGACCGGTTCAACATCGATCCCGCGGTTTCCTCCGCGGTGTTCGTGACGACGATGACCGACGTGATGGGCTTCTTCTCGTTCCTCGGTCTGGCGACCCTGTGGGGGCTGGGCGCCTAGGCGCCTTGCGGGCGGTGCGGGCATGACCCACATCGCCATGTCCATGCTGCACCTCACCAAAGTGGCCTTCGGCGCGACCAGCGTCGAGCATCTCGCCGAGCGTCTGACCCTGCGCGCCGCCGACGGCCCGGTGTTCCTGACCACGCGCTATCTGCCCAAGCGGCACGAGGAGGTGGCGGGGCAGGGCTCCCTGTTCTGGATCCTGAAGCACCAGCTCGTCGCCCGTTCGCCGATCCTCGGCTTCGGGGAGGCGGAGGGCGGCCGCGTCGCGATCCACATCGATCCCGTGCTGGTGCTGGTGCAGGCCCGCCCCAAGCGTGCGCATCAGGGCTGGCGCTATCTCGAGGCGGCGGATGCCCCGGCCGATCTGGGCGGCGAGGCGGACGGCCTTGCCGCGATGCCCCCGGCTCTGGTCGGCAAGCTGGCCGAACTCGCGCTGATCTGACCGGCGGTCAGGGCGCCGTGCCGCAGGTCACCGGCGCGCCGGCGCTGGCGGTGACGCGGCATTTCGGTCGCCCGGCGACGCTGATCGTCCCGAGGCCGGTGCTCGACAGCTGCGCAGTGTAGCGCGCGCGGGCGGCGATCGATCCCAGTCCGTCGAGATGCGCGGTGAGGTCGCCCGCATCCAGCGCGCCGGCATCGATCGCGCCCGATCCGTTGGCGAGCAGCCGCGCCGTCGCGACGCGGCCGGCGACGGTGACCTTGCCCTCGCCGATCAGCTGGACGTTGAGCTGGTCGCCCTCCACCGCGCCCGCGGCGATCGCGCCGCTGCCGGTCGCCGCGAGATCGATCCGCGCGCCGGTCAGCCGCGACACCGCGACCCGCCCGCCGCCGACCACCGCGACGCCGGCCAGCCGCGGCGTGGTCAGCACGATCTTCACCGGCGCCGTCGCCATCGCCTGGCCCTGCTCGCTCCACCGACCCGCGGTATTGCGCCTTATGGTCAGCGTCGCGCCTTCGGCATGCAGGTCGATGTCGCCGATCACGCCGCGATCCGCGATCACCGTCGCGCCGGGCGATCCGCCGGTGGTGACGGTGACGTCGAACGCGCCGTTCACGCGCAGTTTCTCGAAACTCCCCAGATTGACGCGACGCTCGTCGGCGGACGCGGCGGCGGGGACCAGCAGGAGCAGGGCGGGAAGGAAGCGGAGCATGATGCGAGCGTCGCACCGGCACGACGCGGGGGCAAGTCGGGATCGTCCTGCGCTCGTCCGGTTCGCCATCCCGTCCCTCTCCCGGCGGGAGAGGCAGGTGCGCAAAGGCGGAACGTCGACGCTAGGCCGGATCGACGTTCAGATGATGACGTGCCGAAAACGGTGGTCTTGCGTGACCCGGAGCGCAGCGTACTTTCGGTACGTGAGCACCGGAAGCGCGCGAAACCGCCGTTTGCAGGCCGTCAGGGCTGAATGGCGATCCGGCCTAGCGCCCGCAGCGCACCGAGCCCGACCCCATCTTCTCGACCTTGCACGTCGCCGTCGCACCCAGATCGACGTCGCCCGATCCGAGCAGCTCGACCTTCGCCTCGCCGGACACCGCCGCGCGGACGTTGCCCGATCCGGCGACCGATACCTTCGCCCGTTCGACGCGCAGGCCGGCGGCGTCGAGGCTGCCCGAACCCGCGATGCCGACCTGCAGCTGCTTCACCGCACCCCCGGCGCGGACGTTGCCCGAACCGGCGATCGAAACCTCCGCCTCGTCGGTGGTCAGCGCGGCGATGTTGAGGTCGCCCGATCCGGCGATGTTCGCCTCGAAACTGCCGCCCTCGATACGGTCGACCGCCATCGTCCCCGATCCGGCGACGTTCGCCTCGGCCAAGCGGGGCAGGGTGACGTAGATCTTGACCTTCGATCCCCGGCCGAATCCGAACCCGAAGGTGTTGCGCTTGCGGCCGATCTCCAGCGTCTCGCCGTCCCTGGCGATGCGCAGCCGGTCCAGTTCGTCGCTCGGCCCCTCGGCGCGCACCGAAAAGCCGGTGCCGGCGCGGACGTCGACATCGTCGCTGCCACCCAGCGCGATCTTCGAAAAACCGTCGGCGGCATAGCTGCGGGTCGTGCCGCTGCCGGTCGGCGCGATGCCGGGTCCGTCGTCGCTGCCGATGGAACAGCCGGCCAGCGATCCCGCCGCCGCCAGCATCACGATCGCCCCGTAGCACATGTCCGATCCTCTTGTTGTGTGTTGTTGATATAATACACAACGAGAGGACAGGCAAGCGTGGTCGATCAGCCGCCGCAGCGCACCTTGCCGCTGCCGACCTTGCTGACCCGGCAGCGCGCCTGTGGCCCCAGATCGACGCTGCCGCTGCCGGCCATCGACACGCGCGCGTCGCCGGTCACGGCCGCGCGCACGCCGCCCGATCCGCCGACCGAAATGTCGGCGCGGGTGGCGCGCAGCGCCGGCGCGTCGAGCGTGCCCGATCCGCCGATGCTGGCCTTCAGCGCGCCGACCATGCCCGCGGCCCGGATCGCGCCCGATCCGCCGATGCTGAGCTCCGCAGCCTGCGCGTCGATCCGCGCGATTCGCAGGTCGCCCGATCCCCCGACCGACCCCGAAAAGCGCGGGCCGGCGGCGCGATCGGCGTCGATGCTGCCCGATCCGCCGATGCTCGCCGCGGCCAGCGTCGGCAGCGTGACATGGACGGTGATGCGCCGCTCCAGCGGATTGTTGCGCCCGTCGTAGCGGCGCCCGACCTCCAGCGTCCGCCCGTCGAGCGCGACGCGGAAGTTGGCGAAGGCCGCCGCCGGTCCGTCGGCGCGCACCGAAAAGCCCGGGCCGGCATGGATGATCACGCGGGCGGCGCCCGCCAGGCTGACCGTGTCGAACCCGCGTGCCGGATAGACCAGCGCCTCGCCCTGCCGCTGTCCCGGCAGCCCCGGCCCCCGGTCGCGCTCCGCAGCCATCGCACCGACGGCGGCAAGCGGGATCAGGGCGAATGCGAGCGACTTCATGGGGCCATCCTCTACTGTGGTAGCCGGATGATACGGCGCGTCGCCTACAGGGGTAAACGGCTTTTTCGACACGGTGGCGGATGGTATCGGTGCGTACGAAAAAGGCGGCCCCTCGCGGGACCGCCTCTGTCGCAACCTTTGGATGAGGCGCCGGACTTATGCCGGCACCTTCTCCTTGTTGTAGATCGCTGCCGCGGCGCGGAGGATGTCGAGGATCTTCTCCTGCGCCTTGGGCTCGTCGACCTCTTCCATCGCGGCGAGTTCGCGGGCGAGGCGGCTGCACGCCGCCTCGAAGATCTGGCGCTCCGAATAGCTCTGCTCGGGCTGGTCGTCGGCCCGGAACAGGTCGCGGACCACTTCGGCGATCGACGCGAGGTCGCCCGAATTGATCTTCGCCTCATATTCCTGCGCGCGGCGCGACCACATGGTCCGCTTGACCTTGGGCTTGCCCTTCAGCGTCTCCATCGCCTCGCGCATCGTCTTGTCCGACGACAGCTTGCGCATGCCGACCGACTCGGCCTTGTTGGTGGGGACGCGGAGCGTCATGCGCTCCTTTTCGAAGCGGAGCACGTACAGCTCGAGGCTGGTTCCGGCGATCTCCTGCTTCTGCAGCTCGATCACACGGCCCACGCCATGCTTCGGATAAACGACGTAATCACCGACATCGAAGGACAATGCCTTGGCAGCCATGAACGGGCCTTTCTGGGTCGCATCGCTCGTCGTGGACGGTCCGTGGCGGCAAAGCGCTGGTCGGGACCGACGAGGATGGTTGGTACGAGTGTCTCCTGAGCAGGCATGACTCGTCATGCCCGTCATGGACCCTTTTAACACACTCGCAATAAAATTACCAGCGCGGATCGGTCAGTCAGGCTGACGCAGATCGGCTTTTTCCCGCAGATTTCCGGCCCTCAGTCACCCGCGCCCGGTTCGGGGGAGAAGAACTGGTCGTATTTGTTCTCGACGCCCTTCATCGCATCCGCGTCGGGCGGGGTCTGGTCCAGCTTGCGCGTGACGTTCGGCCATTGCGCGGAGAAGGTCGTGTTGAGCTCCAGCCACTGCTCCAGCCCGGATTCGGTATCCGGCAGGATCGCCTCGGCCGGGCATTCCGGCTCGCACACGCCACAGTCGATGCATTCGCTGGGGTTGATGACGAGCATGTTCTCGCCCTCATAGAAGCAATCGACCGGACACACCTCCACGCAGTCCATATACTTGCAGCGGATGCAGGCATCGGTGACGACGTAGGTCATGCGGGTTCCTTGCGGCCTTATAGCGCGACCTCACGCGAGGCCGGGTATGAACGCGAGGCTGCTATGCCCCGTTCCCCTCCACGTCAATCGATAGGGGGCGATTGCGATACGTTTGCGACCAGCTCCTGGTAGCAGGCCTGCGCTTCCGGGGCGGGGCCGCGCCGCGTCGGCAGCGCCTCGACCCGCAACACCCGGACGCGGTTGCCGTCTGCAAAGGTCAGGATATTGCCGATCCGCACCGGCGCCGCGCTGCGGTCGACGACGCGGCCGTCGATCCGCATGCGGCCGTCGCAGGCGATCTCCTGCGCGCGTTGCCGCGTCTTGGCGATCCGCACGAACCACAGGAAGCGGTCGAGCCGCATGCTCGGTTCAGCCATGGCGGTTCCAGCCCGCCAGCGCCGCGAACGCCCCGGTCGGCGGCGGCGCGGGTCGTTCGTCGCGCCTGGGCGGACGGCGGCCGTGCCAGACCCAGGCCGGCGCCGCCTGGCCGTCGCCGCGGATCGTGCGGAAGCCGAGTTCCGCCATCAGCCGCTCGAACGTCGCCGGCTCGACCCCCATCGAGGTCGCCAGCGTCGGATCGGGTGCGAACGGCTTGCGGCCCTGGCGCGCGTCATGCGCCGCACGCGCGATCCGCTCGATCAGGTCGACGCGCACCGCCTGCGCCGCCAGCGGCCGGAACCCGGTGGCGAGCGTCGCCCCCGGCGCACCGCGCGGCAGCACGCTGGCGCCCTCGCGCGGCAGCGGCGGCACCGCGCCGCGGATCGCCAGCAGCGCCTGCCGCCAGCGCGCCGCGCCCGGCTTGAGCAGCCGCGGATCGAACAGGTCGAGCGCACCGATCGTGATGCCGATCCGCCGCAACCGCTTGCGTTCGTCCTGATCAAGCGCGTCGAGCGGGTCGCGCAGGGCCAGCCGCGCGAACAGCCCGCCCGCCGCCTCCAGCTCGCCCGCGACGACGCGCAGCGCCGGCGTCGCCTGCGGATCGCGCGCCGCTTCCGCCAGTGCGGCCAGCGCCGGCACCTGCCGCGCCATCGCCGCCGCCAGCCAGTGCGCCAGCCGCGCCTGCACGGCCTCGCGCTGGCCCTTGTTCAGGCAATCGAGGTCGCGGTCCAGCTTCACCTGCGGCCGCGCCAGCGACGGCCCCGGCGTCAATTGCGCCACCGCATGCCCGCCCCACACGATCCGCGGCCCGTCGAGCACGAACGCCGCATCCTCCGCCGCGACCAGCGCCTCGGCGCGCCGCGTGCGTTCGCCGGCCAGCCGCTTCTCCGCCGCGGCGAGCAGCAGCCGGCGGTCGCCCGCCCGCGCCGCCGGATCGACGGTGAAGCGGAATCCGTCCAGCCGCCCGATCGGATGATCCTCGACCAGCACCTCGCCCTCCGCACCGATCACCACCGGCAACAGGCTGGCGTCCGCGCCGATCTGGCGGATCAGCGCGGTGGTGCGCTTGTCGACGAAGCGCTGCGTCAGGCTGGCGTGGAGGCCGTCGGACAGCCGCTCCTCGATCTGGCGGGTGCGTTCGGCGCCGTGCGCGGGGTCGGCGAGCCAGTCGGGCCGCTGCGCGATATAGGCCCAGCTGCGGATCGCGGCGATGCGGCCGGCGATCGTCTCGACATCGCCTGCGATCGTGTCGAGCCGCGACACCTCGTCGGCGAACCACTGGTTCGGCACCACCCCGCGCCCTTCGGACAGATAGCCGAACACGCGGCTGACGAAGCGCGCATGCGGGTCGATCCCCAGCTTGCGGAAATCGGGCAGGCCGCACGCCGCCCACAACCGCTTGACCATCGCCGGCGAGCGCGCCCGGTCGCGCACCCATTGCTCGTCCGCCAGCCGCTTCAGCACCGCAAGGTCGGTCGATTGCGGCGCGGCGAGCAGCACGCCCGGTGCGGGGCGCCGCTCGAGGCTGGCGATCAGCGCGTCCACGCTGGCATAATCGGGTTCGCCGTTGCGCCAGTAGAGGTGCTCGATCCGCGGAAAGCGATGCTCCTCGATCGCGAACACCTCCTCGGGCAGGAACGCGCCCGGCCCTTCCTCGACCACCCCGCCAAAGGTGCCGTCGCGCTGGTGGCGCCCGGCGCGGCCGGCGATCTGCGCCATTTCCGCCACCGTCAGCCGGCGGTTGCGCCGTCCGTCGAACTTGTGGAGCCCGGCGAAGGCGACATGCGCGACGTCCATGTTCAGCCCCATGCCGATCGCGTCGGTCGCGACGAGGTAGTCGACCTCGCCTGCCTGGAACATCGCGACCTGCGCGTTGCGGGTGCGCGGGGAGAGCGCGCCCATCACCACCGCCGCACCACCGCGCAGCCGCCGCAGCATCTCGGCGACGGCATAGACCTCCTCGGCGCTGAACGCGACGATCGCGGATCGCTTGGGCAGGCGGCTGATCTTTTTCGCGCCCGCATAGGTCAGCTTCGAAAAGCGCGGGCGGCCGACGATCTCGGCATCGGGCACCAGATCGCGGATCATCGGCCGCAGCGCCTCCGATCCCAGGATCATCGTCTCCTCGCGCCCGCGCCGCCGCAGCAGCCGGTCGGTAAAGACATGGCCGCGCTCGGCATCGGTCCCCAGCTGCGCCTCGTCCAGCGCGACGAAGGCGGCATCTTGCTCCGGCATCGATTCGGCGGTGCACAGGAACCAGCGCGCGTTCGGCGGCATGATCTTCTCTTCGCCGGTGACCAGCGCGACCTGCTCCGGCCCCTTCAGCCGGACGACGCGATCATAGACCTCGCGCGCGAGCAGCCGCAGCGGAAAGCCCATGATCCCGCTCGAATGGGCGCACATCCGTTCGACGGCGAGATGCGTCTTCCCGGTATTGGTCGGCCCGAGGACCGCGGTGACCGCCGCTTTCATGACGCCAACATCGGGTCTGCCGCCGCCGGACGCAATGCGTTGAATCAACACGTTCGTCGCAGGCTGGCCGGATTGGTTCACGCGGAGACGCGGAGACGCGGAGAGTTGCGTTCGGCGCAGCCGTATCATCCGATCACGCCGGCAGCGGGCAACGCCGGTGTCGGGGAAGCAGGCCTCCGGCCCGGAGCGTAACCCCCTCCGCGTCTCCGCGTCTCCGCGCGAACCCCCTTCTTTCTTCCCGTCGCGCCTTTGCGTGAACCCAACCAACCCGACCAATCGCCGCACCGACAAAACGCCCCGTCGCAGCGTAACCCACCGGCCCCTCCGGTTAATTTGACTTTAGATATTGTCCCCCACAACGCTGCAACCCAGCGCCGGGGGGAAGACGGCGGGTAACGAAGAGGCGCCGTCCGCGTGTTCCTGCGTAACGATCAGGGTCTGGAGCTGGCCGGCGGCGGTGCCGCGCGGGGCCTCGGCGCGCGCCCGTTCGGCCGCGCGCCCGCGGCCAGGCCCGACCTCGGCCGTATCGACCGGCTGCGCGGTGCCGCCGCGGCGATCGACTGGGCACCCGATCTCGGCGCGCAAATCGGCAGCCGCGACTGGTGGCGCGGCGTCGCCACCGTCACCGTTCTGTGCGGCGCCGTCTGGGCGCTGGCGCCCGGCCTGCCGCCGCTGGTCGGCGCCACCCCCGCGCCGCTCGACGGCATCGCCTGGGAGGAAGCGCGCGGACAGGCGATCGCCCCGCTCGCCTGGGGCGGCGACACCGGCCGGCGGATGGCGGCGAACGACCTCGTCGCGCCGCTCGCCGAGGCGCCCGAACGCCCGATCGTCGATCTCAGCGCGACGCTGGGCGAGGGCGACGATCTCGACCATGTCCTGCTGCGCGCCGGCGTCGGCCGCGGCGATGCGCGCGCCGCCGCCGGTCTGGTCGCGCAGGCGGTGTCGCTGGGCGACATCAAACCCGGCACCCGCATCGCGCTGACGCTCGGCCGTCGCCCGGCCAAGACGGTGGCGCGCCCGCTCGACAAGCTCGCGCTGCGCGCCCGGTTCGACCTTGCGCTCAGCCTCGACCGCGTCGGCAACGGGCTGGTGATGACGCGCCAGCCGATCGCGATCGACGCGACGCCGCTGCGCATCCAGGGCCTCGTCGGCTCCAGCCTCTACCGCTCCGCGCGAGCGGCGGGCGCCCCCGCGCGTGTCGTCGAAAGCTATATCAAGGCGCTGGCGACCCGGCTGTCGATCGGGCGCGACGTCACCGCCGCCGACAGTTTCGACCTGATCGTCGAACAGCAACGTGCCGCCACCGGCGAAACCCGGGTCGGCGACCTGCTGTTCGCGGGGATCGACCAGGGCCGCCGCAAGGTGCAGCTGGTCCGCTGGGACGATGCGGGCAAGGCGGCGTGGTTCGACGCCAGCGGGCAGAGCGAACGCCGCGGCTTCATGGGCATGCCCGTCGCCGGCCGCATCACCTCGTCGTTCGGCTATCGCATGCATCCGCTGCTCGGCTATCTGAAGATGCACAAGGGGCTCGACATCGCCGCTCCTTATGGTTCGCCGATCTATGCGGCGCTCGACGGGGTCGTGCAGGGCGCGGGGCGCTCGGGCGGCTACGGCAATTTCGTCAAGCTGGTGCACGGCGGCGGCCTCGCCAGCGGCTATGGCCATATGAGCCGCATCGCGGTGGCGCGCGGCGCGCACGTCCGGCAGGGACAGGTGATCGGCTATGTCGGGTCGACCGGCATGTCGACCGGGCCGCATCTGCACTGGGAGGTCTGGCGCAACGGCCAGACGATCAACCCGCGCTCGATCAGCTTCGCCAGCGTCGCGGCGCTGTCGGGCGAATCGCTGCGCCGCTTCAAGGCGCGGGTGTCGGGCCTGCTCGCGGTGAAGGTCGGCCACGGCGGCTGACCGCGGGCGGGCGTGCTGTATGGGCGGTGTGTCAGGCCCTTGACCGCGCAGGCGAAACCACCGCTGCCTGTCCTACGGACGAGATGCGCCGGGATCGAATCCGCACTGTCTCTTGCTCACGAGAAATCGAAACGATCGCCCTGGATCGTTTTCTCACGCGTGTTGATGGCGTCCGAGTTGATCCGGGTTACCGGCCCTGCGCGCGCCACCGCATGATCGTGCGCTGGATGATCGCATCCTCGCCGCCGACGTCGCGCCACAGGGTGGAGAATAGCGGATCGCCCGAGGCCGGCCGCTTGCTCTCGTCGAGCCCGTCGAAGCTCACCCGGATCGGCACCGCGACGCCTTCGCCGCAGATGATGCATTCGCGGTTGCGCAGGGCCGGGATCGCATCGAGAAACCCGCGCGCGCCCTCGGGCATCGCCGCGCGCACGAACGCCTGGTCGCGTTCGTTGTTGAGGCGCATCGCGATGATCGTGCCGCATTGCGACAGCACGCCTTCCTCCAGATCGGACGGCCGCTGCGTGATGAGGCCCAGGCTGACGCCGTATTTGCGCCCTTCCTTGGCGATCCGGCTGAGGATGCGGCCGACCGAGGCGCTGCGCCCCTCGGTCCTGGCGCTGCTCGGGATATAGCGGTGCGCCTCCTCGCAGACGAGCAGGATCGGCCGCTGCGGTTCGTTGCGCGACCAGATCGCGAAGTCGAACGTCATCCGGCTCAACACCGCGACGACCACCGAGGTGATCTCCGACGGTACGCCCGAGACGTCGACGATCGAGATCGGCCGCCCGTCGCCCGGCATGCGAAAGATGCGGGCGAGGAAATCGGCCATCGTGTCCGCGACCAGCATGCCGGAAAACATGAAGCCGTAGCGCGGATCGGCCTTGATCTCGTCGATCCGGGTCTTGAGGCGCAGATAGGGCGCGGTGTCCCCCGCCCGGTCCATCTTGCCCATCTCGAGGTTGATGAGGTTGGTGAGGTCGCTGAGCAGATAGGGGATCGGTGCGTCGACGGTCAGCTTGGCGATCTCCTGCCCCAGCCGGTTCTTGGCGCGCGCCATCAGCAGGCATTTGGCGAGGATGTCGGCATCCTTCTGCCGCTCCGCCCCGCTGGAGGTGACGAAGACCTCGCAATGCTCCTCGAAGTTCATCAGCCAGTACGGCATCTGCAGGTTGTTGACGTCGTAGATCGCGCCGTTGCCGCGGAACGCCGCGGCATATTCGCCATGCGGGTCGATCATCACGACATGGCCCTGCGGCGCCAGTTCGCAGATGCGGTGGAGGATCAGCGCGGCGCTGGTCGACTTGCCGGTGCCGGTCGATCCGACCAGCGCGAAATGCTTGCCGAGCATCGCATCGACGTACAGCGACGCGCGCACGTCGCGGGTCGGGTAGACGGTGCCGATCTGGATATGCGGCTGGTCGGCGGCCGAATAGATCTGCTTCAGGTCGATCGTCGCGATCGGAAATACCTCGCAGCCGGGCAGCGGATAGCGCGTCACGCCGCGGCGGAAATTGTACAGCTTGCCGGTCAGCCGCTCCTCGTCGCCCTCGCCCAGGAAATCGATGTCGGCGGCGATCCAGTCGCTCTGGCCGTCCTGTAACGCGAGGCTGCGGATGTTGGCGATCAGCCAGGATCCGCCGACGCGCATCTTGATCTGTCCGCCGACCTGCCCGGCGGCGGCGACGACCGGGTCGGCATCCTGCGCGACGAGGTCGAGCGCGTGGCGGTCGAACAGCACGCGGCTGCTGCCGCCGGCGACCGCCAGCACGCAACCGACCGGCGTCGGGCCGAGGTTCAGCCCGGCGATCTGCCCCGCAGCGATAGGCGTCGCGCCTGCAAACGCACCCGGCACCGGCATATCGGTCATCACGGCAGATTCCTGTCCATAGACGCCGGGATCTAGGCGGGAGCGGTTAAGATACCGTCAGCGCAGGACTAAAGCCGGCGGGCGATCCAGCCGGCCGCCAGCCCCAGCCCGACCGACAGCGCGACCGCGACGAGGCCGTAGGCGATCGAATCGCGGTCCGCCGCCCGTGCGACGAATCGCTCGAAGCCCGATTTGCGGATGTCGATGTCGCGTACCGCGGCGGCGAGCACGCGGCCGTCGCGGATCAGGAACGTTTCCGCGGTGAACCGCCCGACCGGCACACGCGCCGGGATCGTCAGCCGCGCGCGGTAGAGCACGCCATCGGTGATCTCGACCGCATGCGGTGCCTCGACGTACAGCCCGGTGCGCCGCTTCAGCGCGACCAGCCCCTGCTGGAACCGATGCTCGACCGCGCTGATCGCGCTGGAACCGGGCGACAATTGCAGGCTGTCGAGCCCCAGTTCGTAGATCGCGCTCGTCCGCTCGTCGACGATCCGCCCGATCGGCCGCGACGACGCCAGCGCATAGAAACTCGGCACCGAGCTGTAGCGCTGATGCTCGGCATTGACCCAGATCCCGGCGACCTTCTGCTTCTCGCGCACCAGCACCGGCTGCGTCGGCCCCTTGACGACGACGACGATGTCGGTCGGCGCCTCGCCGCGCGGCAGCCGCCCGCCGGGGTAGAGGATCGCCCCGAACAGCAGCAGCTCGGCACCGGTGAAGCTGTAGGCGATCTCGATATCGCGCTGCGACACGTCGGGAACGAGCACCGGTTTCGGCGCCTGCGCCATCAATAGCGGCGCGAGCAGCAGGACGGCCGTCCGCGTCACGTCAGCTCGACCGTGAAGATGTCCTCGGGGCGCCAGACGAGGCCGAGCAGGATGCGCAATCCGACCAGCAGCACCATGACGGCGAGCGCGAGGCGGAGATATTCGGGCTTCACCTTGGTCGCGAAGCGCGCGCCGAGCTGCGCGCCGATCACCGATCCGATCAGCAGCAGGCCGGCGAGGACGATGTCGACCGCCTTGGTGGTCGTCGCGTGGACCATGGTCGCCACCGCGGTGACGAACAGCGTCTGGAACAGCGAGGTGCCGACGACGACGCTGGTCGCCATGCCGAGCAGGTAGATCATCGCAGGCACGAGGATGAAGCCGCCGCCGATGCCGAGCAGGATGGTGAGGATGCCCGTGCCGAAGCCCAGCAGCAGCGGCGCGAGCGGCGAGATGTAGAGCCCGGAGGCGTAGAAGCGCGTGCGCAGCGGTAGCGCGGCGACCAGCGGATGGTGGCGGCGCTTGCGTGGCCGGGCGACGCGCCGTCCGCGCGACACGCCGATCGCGGCGATCGATTCGCGCGCCATCAGCGTGCCGATCGACCCGAGCATGACGACATAGACGACGCCGATCACTGTATCGATCTGTCCGCTCGCCTGGAGCAGGCGGAATATCCATGCGCCCGCGAAGCTGCCGACGATCCCGCCGGCGACCAGCACGCCGCCCATCTTGGTATCGACGCCGTTGCGATGGAAATGCGCGATCACCCCCGACACGCTCGCCCCCGTCACCTGGCTCGCCGACGAGGCGGCGGCGACGGTCGGCGGGATGCCGTAGATGATGAGCAACGGCGTCGTCAGGAACCCGCCGCCGACCCCGAACATCCCCGATAGCAGCCCGACGCCGCCACCCAGCAGGATGATGACCAGCGCATTGACCGACAGGTTGGCGATGGGAAGGTACAGGTCCACGGGGCAGCGTTATAGGCCGCTGGCGGCGACCGGCTAGGCCGATGATGATCTTAAGGCCGATCGACATTCCGATGATGACGTGCCGAAAACGGTGGTTTTGCGTGACCGCGAGCGCAGCATACTTTCGGTAGGTGAGCACCGGAAGCCCGCGAAACCGCCGTTTGCAGGCCGTCAGGGCTGCATGGCGATCGGTCCTAGAAGTTGGTGCCGAGCGACAGCGCCGGTCCCGAACCCGGGCGCGCATCCCCGGCGATCCGTTCGCGCCAGTCGGCGGTCAGGCGGAACGCGGTACGGCCGACCGGCACGACGACGCCCACGGAAGGCCCGACGTCGAGCCGCGCCGCGCCACGCTGCGCGCCGCCCCACAGCCCCGCGCCGACGTCGAGGCGCAGCGTCCCGATCCGCCCGAGCGGATGCGCCACGCGCACCGCGCCATCGGCAAAGGCCTCGCCGCCATCGCGCGCGATCACGCCGGCCTGACCGTATCCCTCCAACTGGACGCCGCGCACGACCTCCGCCGGACCGTAGCCGCCGACGATTCCGAGGGTCGGCCCGCCGCGCCCGCCATCCAGCGCGATGCGATGTTCGGCGATGACGTGGACCGGCGCCCGCGTCGGTTGCCAGTCGAACCCTATCGCCGCTTCCCTGCCGCGGCCCGACAGCGGCGCCGACATCCGCGCGGCGAGCGCGAGGCGGCGGCGGGTGCCGAGCGCATAGGTGATCCGCGCGCCGGCCTGCGATCCGCCGAGCTGGCTGTTCGACACGCCGGTCGCGGCGCCGTCGCGTGCGATCAGCCACGCGCTGCCGGCAAGCCGCCCGCCGGTCCGCCTGACCGGCGGCGGCAGGACCGCGGGCGACAGCAGCGGCGCCGGCATCGCCGCAGGGGCGGGGTCCTGATGCCGCTCCGGCTCCCGCACCGTCGCCTGCGCGGACCCGGGCGGCGCCGGCGGACGGACGAACTGATGCGATGCGGCGGCGATCGGCACCGCGACCATGGCGTGCGCGGGCACGACGGGCACGACGAACGACCGGGCGGCCGCTGCAGCTTTCGGCACGCCGATCGCCGCGGCGAGGTCTTCGATCGGCCCGCTCACGGCCCCGGCCCCGGGCACGTCCCCGCTGCGTCGATAGAGGTCGAGGCTGCGCGCGGACGACCAGCCGCACAGCAGGATCACCAGAAAGCGTAACGGCCTCCCGCCCCTCACGCGGTCGCGGACCTCCGGGGATTGACCAGATCGGGAAAGACGTGCGCCGTCTTGTCCCAGACCAGCGTCTCGCCGCGGAGCAGTTTGAGATAACGGTGCAACGCCCGCGGCGCGGCGATCAGCGAAACGAGGTTGCCGATGAAGAATCGCGGCAGCGACCAGCATGCTTCGGACCGGCCATATGCGCGTGCGGTGCAGACGATCCGCATCATCAATCGCCAGCCGAGCAGCAGCGAGGTCGTGAGCAGCAGCCAGTCCGCCAGCCGGTCGTCCGCCGGCGGCAGCGATCGCAGCCAGCGCCACCCCGCCGCCAGCGGCCACAGCACCACCGCGGCATAGGCGACGGCGAGCACCAGCACCGATACGAGCGCCCGGCGGTCGCGCATCCGCATCCAGTGATCGGCCAGCGCGCCGGTTTCCCCCCAGCCGGTCCGGTCCCACCCCGCGAGCGCGATTCCCGTCATCCAGCGCGCCTTCTGCCGGGTCGCGGTGGTCAGGGTATCGGGGAAATAGGCCCGCACCGCGACGAGGCTGCCGTCACGGGAATCACGGACGCGGGCAAAGCGGCTGGCCCCGCCCCGCGCCGCGACGTGCAGCCCCAGTTCGTAATCCTCCGTCAGGCTGCTCGCGTCGAAGGGCGATCCGCCGCGTTCGGCGGCGATACCGGCGAGCATCGCCGTCGCGATCGCGCAGCCGGTCCCGGCGAGCGGCATCGCCGCGCCGAGCAGCGCGCGCACCGGTTGCTGGACGCTGTGCGCATAGGCGAACTCGTCCGCATAATGACCCGACACCAGCGACCCGCGCCGGATCAGCGGCAGCACCGGCAATTGCACCACCGCTTGCCCGCGAATCAGCGAATCGAAGACGATCAGCTCCGCCGGATGCACGACGTCCTCGGCATCGTGCAATACCACCGCCGTCGTCGCCCGCCCCTCCGCCCGATCGTCGCGCACCAGCGCCGCCCATAAGGTGTTGAGACAATCCGCCTTGGTCGTCGGACCGGCGCGCGCGCCGACGATGACGCGGATACGCGCGTCGGTCGCCGCGACCGCCCGCGCCGCGGCGATCGTTCCCGCATCGTTCGGATAGACGCCGACGTAGATCCGATAATCCGGGTGTTCGAACCGCCGGATCGCCGCAGACAGCATTCCGCCGATCACCGCCTGTTCGTCCCAGGCGGCGACGAACACTGCAAAGGTGGCGGGCGTCACCGGCACCGGCAGCGTGTCGGTGCGCAGGCCTCGGTCGTCCCGCCCGAACAGGCGATGCCCGATGAAGCACAGATCGATCAGCAGGTCGTCGATCCCGCCGATCAGCAATCCCGTCGCCGCGAACAGCATCGTTTCCCGCGCGGCCGCGTCCAGGCCCAGCGTCACCACGTCCATGAGCACCCCCGCCCCGTCCGTGACCATCATGTCCGAAACGGATTTAATCGGGCAAGTCGATTCCGCTAAGCGGCGGGCTTCGCGCGGCATTGCCGCGGCGCCGCGCGCCGTCATCGTCGCATCCCTGCCGAATCGGACAGACATGCTGAAGTTCCTGTGCGCGGCGGCACGCGGCATCTGCGCGCTGGATTCGCGGTCACTGGCGGCCTAACCTCGCCGCCGTTACGGGGAGACGGCGGATGCGTGGGGCGATGCGGTGGGCGGTACTGGCCTTGGCCCTCGCGCCGGTGGCGGCGTTCGGCGACAACAGCCCGCAGGTCGTGCTCGCGCAGCCCGGGGTCGGCGGCGCGGCGGGTGCGGTCGAGCGTTATACGATCCGCTTCAACCAGCCGATGGTGCCGCTCGGCGACCCGCGCAGCCCCGCGCCCTTCACCACCGCCTGCGCCGGCACCGGGCGCTGGGTCGATCAGCAGACCTGGGTCTTCGACTTCGCCGCGCCGCTGTCGGGCGATACGACGTGCAGTTTCGACGCGGCCAAGGGGCTGAAGAGCGTCGCCGGCTATGCGCTGAACGGCCGCACCCGCTACACCGTCGATGCCGGCGGCCCCTCGGCGCGGGCGGTGCTGCCGTCGGGCGACGGCGACGAGATCGAGGAGGATCAGGTCTTCCTCGTCGCCGCGACGCTGCCACCGACCCGCGCCTCGGTCGCCGCCAACGCCTATTGCGCGGTCGACGGCATCGGCGAGAAGATCCCGGTCGACGTCCTGCCCGCGGACCTGCCCGGCAGGCTGATCGGCGGGATGGGGACGCGGACCTGGTCGGTGCGCAGCTTCCTTGACAGCGCCGGCCTGCCCGAGGCGATTCCCGAGAAACCCGCCGAGCGGCAGGCGCTCTACGCCGGCGTCACCGCGCTGAAATGCCGCCGCGCGCTGCCGCCCGGCCGCGACATTGCGCTGGTCTGGCCGCAGGGCATCGCGTCGGCCTCCGGCCGCCTCGCCGGCAGCGACCAGCGTTTCGACTATACCGTGCGCAAGCCGTTCGCGGCGCGGTTCGAATGCAGCCGCACCAACCCGCAGGCGGGGTGCAGCCCGGTCCAGCCGGCCTATGTCCGCTTCACCGCGCCGGTGCCGATGAGCCAGGCCGCCGCGATCCGCCTGACGCTGGCGGACGGCAGGCAGATCGCGCCGACCTTCGACGACGACGACCGCAAGAAGGCGACGATCGCCGACGTCACCTTCAAGGCGCCATTGCCCTACGAAACCACGGCCAGGCTGACCCTGCCCGCCGGCCTGAAGGACGAGAGCGGCCGGGCCTTGTCCAACGCCGAACGCTTCCCGCTCGATGTGCGCTTCGACGCCGCGCCCCCGCTGGTGAAGTTCGCCGCCGGCTTCGGCATCCTCGAAGCGACGCAGGGCGGGGTGCTGCCGGTCACCGTGCGCAACGTCGAACCCGCGTTGCAAGGCAAGAGCCTGCCGATCGGCGGGCGGACGCTCAAGGTCGGCGACAGCGACGCGGCGGTCGCCGAATGGCTGCGCACCGTCGATGCCGCCGACGATGCCGACGTCGAGGAGGTCAGGCGCGGCGACGAGGTGATCCGCCGGATCAACCACACCGGCGACCGTTCGATCCTCGGCAATCAGGGCGCCGGCATGACGATCGGCCTGCCCGGCAAGGGTCGCGATTTCGAGGTCGTCGGCATCCCCTTGGGCAAGCCCGGCTTCTACGTCGTCGAACTCGCCAGCCCCGCGCTGGGGCGCGCGCTGCTGGGCCGCAACGCACCACGCTATGTCGCGACCGCGGCGCTGGTCACCGACATGGCGGTGCATTTCAAATGGGGCCGCGAACGCAGCCTCGCCTGGGTGACCTCGCTCGGCTCCGGCAAGCCGGTCGCCAATGCCGCCGTGCAGATCAGCGACAGCTGCACGGGCCGGCTGCTCGCGCGCGGCGCGACCGATCGCAGCGGCGGGCTGATGATCCCCGCGGGCCTGCCCGAACCGGAAACCTATGGCGGCTGCCAGGATGGATCGACCGCGCATCCGCTGATGATCTCGGCGCGCAGCGGCGACGATTTCAGCTTCGCGCTGACCAGCTGGGGCGACGGCATCCGGCCCTATGACTTCGAGCTGCCCTATGGCTATTCCGCCCCGGCCGAGACGTTCCACACCGTCTTCGACCGCGCGCTCGTCCGGCAGGGCGAAACGATCCACATGAAGCATATCGTTCGCCGTCCCAACGGCAGCGGCTTCGCGATCCCCGCCGGCTTCACCGGCACGCTGCGGCTTGCGCACCGCGGGTCGGACACGCAATTCGACCTGCCGCTCAGCATCGACGCGCGCGGGATCGGAGAGACGACATGGACCGCGCCGCAGGGGGCGCCGATGGGCGATTACGACCTGCGCATCGTGCGGGGGGAGGACGTCACCTACACCGACCAGTCGTTCAAGGTCGACGAATACAAACTGCCGACGATGCGCGCGAGCGTCACCGGGCCGAAGGCGGCGGCGGTACGGCCGAAGTCGCTGCCGCTCGACCTCTATGTCGGCTATCTGTCCGGCGGCGGTGCAGGCGGCCTGCCGGTCGACGTCCGCGTCGGCTGGTTCGCGCATGCCGCCACGCCCGAGGGCTATGACGGCTATACCTTCGGGGGAGCGAAGGTGGAGGAGGGCGTCAGGCCGATGAACGGCGATGGCGACGATCAGCAGACGCCGCTGCCGCCGACCCAGACGCTACCGGTGACGCTGGGCGCGGGCGGTACGGCGCGGACGAGCGTCGACGTGCCCGCGCTCGACGGCCTTGCCGACATGCGCGTCGAGATGGATTATCAGGACGCCAACGGCGAGGTGCTGACCGCCAGCCGCAACGTGCCGATCTTCGCCTCCGCGGTGCAGCTGGGCGTCAGGACCGACGGCTGGCTGATGAAGCAGGACGATTTGCGCCTGCGCTTCGTCGCGCTCGACACCGACGGCAAGCCGATCAGGAACCAGACGATCAGCGTGGCGCTCTACAGCCGCCAGATCCTCACCGCCCGGCGGCGGCTGATCGGCGGCTTCTACGCCTATGACAACCAGATGCGCACGACGAAGCTCGGTGCCACCTGCACCGCGACCACCGACGCGCAGGGGCTGGCGCAATGCGCGGTCGATCCCGGCGTCTCGGGCGAGGTCTATGTCGTCGCGACCAGCGCGGATGCGGACGGCCATGTCGCGCGGGCGGTGCGATCGGTGTGGCTGGCGGGCGACAACGCCTGGTGGTTCGGCGGCGACAACGGCGACCGGATGGACGTCGTGCCGGAGCGTAACGCGTACAAGGCGGGCGAGACCGCGCGCTTTCAGGTGCGCATGCCGTTCCGGTCCGCCACCGCGCTGGTGACGGTGGAGCGCGAGGGCGTGCTGTCGAGCTTCGTCACCCAACTCTCCGGCACCAATCCCGTCGTCGAGGTGCCGATGCCGGGCAGCTATGCGCCCGACGTCTATGTCTCGGTGATGGTCGTGCGTGGGCGGATCGAGAGCGGCTGGACCAGCTGGCTGCGCGGGATCGGCCAGAGCCTGGGGCTGGTGAAGGCCGAGCCTGCGCCCGAACCCACCGTGCTGGTCGACCTGTCCAAGCCCGCCTATCGCCTCGGCATCGCCCGGGTGAAGGTCGGCTGGGAGGGACACACGCTCGGCGTGACGGTGAAGGCGGACCGCGAACGGTTCAGCCCGCGCGGCACCGCCAATGTCGCATTGCAGGTCCGCCGCCCCGACGGCAGCCCCGCCGCCAGTGCCGACGTCGCCTTCGCCGCGGTGGACGAGGCACTGTTGCAGCTCGCGCCCAACGCCAGCTGGGACGTGCTGACTGCGATGATGGGCGACCGGCCGCTGTCGGTGCTGACCGCGACCGCGCAGATGCAGGTGGTCGGCAAGCGCCATTACGGCCGCAAGGCGGTAGAGGCCGGCGGTGGCGGCGGCGATGCCGCGGCGGCGCTCAACCGCGAGAATTTCCAGCCGGTGCTGTTGTGGAAGGGCCGCGTCGCGCTCGACGCGCAGGGCCGCGCGCGCCTGTCCGTGCCCCTGTCCGACGCGCTGTCGTCGTTCAAACTGGTCGCGATCGCCACCGATGGCGATGGCCTGTTCGGCACCGGCAGCACCGCGATCCGCACCGCGCAGGACCTGTCGCTCTATGCCGGCCTGCCGCCGCTGGTGCGCAGCGGCGATTGGTATGCGGCGGGCTTCACGCTGCGCAACGGCAGCGATCGGCCGATGACCGTCACCGCCGAGGTCGCGGTCTTCCCCCGCATCGCCCAGGGCAAGCCGCTGACCGTGACGATCCCGGCGGGCGGCGCCGCGCCGGTCGCGTGGAACCTCACCGCACCGCAGGCGAGCGGCACGCTCCGCTGGCAGGTCACCGCGCGCAGCCGGGACGGCAAGGCGACCGATCGCCTGACGGTCAGTCAGGACGTGGTGCCGGCGGTGCCGGTCGAGACATGGGCGGCGGCGCTGACCCGCGTCGGCGACACCAACCTGCCGATCGCCCCGCCCGTCGGGGCGCTGGCGGTACGCGGATCGGTCGACGTGCAGCTCACCGACACGCTCGCGCCGCCGCTCGCCGGCGTACGGCGTTACATGAGCGACTATCCGTACAATTGCTTCGAACAGCAGTTGAGCCGGGTCGTCGCGCTCGGCGATACGGCGCGCTGGGCGGCGCTGGCCGGGGCGATCCCGACCTATCAGGCGCCCGACGGCCTGCTGCGCTACTGGCCGAGCGAATCGCTGGAGGGGTCGGAGGCGCTCACCGCCTATGTCCTGTCGCTGACCAGCGAGGCCGGGTTGCCGTTGCCGCCCGCGCCGCGTGCGCGGATGGTGGAGGGGCTGAAGGCGGTGCTCTACGGCCGCGTCCGCCACGAAACCTACGGCGATCCCCGCCAGCAGCGGCTGGTCGCCTTCGCCGCGCTCGCCCGCGCCGGCGAGGCGACACCGGCGATGCTCGGGCAGGTCGGGCTGGCGGCGCAGGACATGCCGACCGCGCTGCTGAGCGATTACATCGCTGCGCTTGACCGCGTCCCCCTCGCCAACGCTGCTGCGCTGAAGGGACAGGCGGAGGGCGTGCTGCGCAGCCGGCTGGTCTATGAGGGCACGCGGCTCGACCTGTCGGATGCGGCGAACCAGTCGTGGTGGCTGATGTCGTCGGGTGACGAGGCGTCGATCAAGGCGCTGCTGGTGACGCTCGGCCGTCCCGGCTGGCAGGACGAGGCGGCGAGGATGATGGTCGGCGTCGCGCTGCGCCAGTCGCGCGGCCATTGGGACACGACCACCGCCAACGCCTGGGGCGCGGTCGCGGTGCGCAGGTTCGCCGGCCTCCATCCGGCGCAGGCGATCGCCGGCACGACCATCGTGCAACTGGGCGCGACCAGCGTGTCGCGGGCCTGGCCGCTCGCCGCCGAGGCACGGTCGGTCAGCCTGCCGCTGCCTGCCACGGCGACGCCGCTGCTGCTCCGCCAGAGCGGCGGCAGCGGCCCGTGGGCGATGGTGTCGGTTCGCGCTGCGGTGCCGCTCAAGGCGCCGCTGTTCGCCGGCTATCGCGCGACGCGCAGCGTCACCCCCGTGCAGGTGCGCAAGGCCGGGCAGCTCACCCGCGGCGACGTGCTGCGCGTGACGATCACCGTCGATGCCACCGCGGAGCGCAACTGGGTGGTGGTCAACGATCCGATCCCGGCGGGCGCGACGATCATCGGCGACCTCGCCAACCAGTCGCAGATGCTGGGCGAGGGCGGTGCGAATGAAGGCGTCCAGCCCTCCTATGTCGAGCGCGGCAACGACGGCTGGCGCGGCTATTTCGCCTGGGTGCCGCGCGGGCGATTCACGGTGAGCTATGCGGTGCGGCTGAACGGCGCGGGCCGGTTCGGCCTGCCGCCGACGCGGGTCGAGGCGATGTATACGCCGGCGATCCGCGCGCAGGTGCCGAACGCGCCGATGGTGGTGGCGCAGCGGTGAGGGGGGCGGCGTCCTCGCGCGATGACGGACGGCGGCGCCTGATGCGGCGGTGTGCCGCCGGGCAGGATCTCCCCATTACCCGGGGCTTGTTCCGGAGCCTGCTGTCGGGCGGGAGGAGCGATGCGCATCGACGGCGGCGTGCCTCGGTGCGGCGTGGCACCCGGAACACGTCCGGGATGACGATATGTTCAGGGCGGGCGGTGTGGCGGTGCCGCGAGTGTGCCGCCCCGAATCGTTGACGTGGCGTTTCGCTTCACCCCCCGCCGCGCCCTTGCGCTTGTCGGCGTCGTCGCGGTAGCGAGCGGTGCGCTCGATTACGTCACCCGGCCGCCGCCCTTGCCCGACTATGCCGCCGTCCGCAGCCGGTGGCATCCGTCCGAAGCGTGGCTGTACGACCGCCACGGCACGCTGATCGACAGCGCCCGTGTCGACTTCGCCGTGCGCCGGCTCGCCTGGACGCCGCTCGCCGCGATCACTCCCGCCGCGCGCGACACGATCGTCGCCGCGGAGGACCATCGCTTTCCCGACCATGCCGGCGTCGACTGGCTCGCGCTCGGTGGCGCCGCGCGCGACCGGATCGCGCGCCATCGTCCGCGCGGCGCGTCGACGCTGTCGATGCAGCTCGCCGCCTTCCTGTCCCCCGGCCTCGCCCGCCCCGGCGCGCGCGGCTGGTTCGACAAGGTGCGCCAGATCCGTGCCGGCCGCGCGCTCGAGCAGCGGTGGAGCAAGGACCAGATACTCGAAGCATATCTCAACCTCGCCGGCTATCGGGGCGAGGCGCAGGGGATCGGCGCCGCTGCGCTCGGCCTGTTCGGCAAGACGCCGGCCAGCCTGTCGCGCGACGATGCGCTGCTGCTCGCCGCGCTGCTGCCCGATCCGCGCGCCGACGCCGCGACGCTCGCCCGCCGCGCCTGCGCCCTCGCCGGCCGAGGGGATTGCGCGCGCTTTCCCGCCGCCGTCGCGGCGATGCTCGGCCCCGCGCGCAGCCTCGCGCTCGATCCCGGGCTCGCGCCGCACCTGTCCGACCGGCTGCTGACCAAAGCGGGGCTGCGCGTCACCACCACGCTCGACGCCGGGCTGCAACGGCTCGCCGCCGCGGCGCTGCGCCGCCAGCTGCTCGGCCTCGGTGGCACGCGCGCACGCGACGGCGCCGCGGTCGTCGTCGACAATGCCAGCGGCGACGTGCTCGCCTATGTCGGCGGTATCGGCGGCGCCTCCACCGCGCCCGCGGTGGATAATGCCGCGAGCTACCGCCAGGCGGGCTCGACGCTCAAGCCCTTCCTCTACGCGCAGGCGATCGAGCGCCGTTACCTCACCCCCGCCTCGATCCTAGATGATTCGCCGGTGCAGCTCGACACCGCCTCGGGCCTCTACGTCCCCCAGAATTACGATCGCGGCTTCAAGGGGCCGGTATCGGCGCGCACTGCGCTCGCCGGATCGCTCAACGTGCCGGCGGTGCGCACGCTGCTGCTGGTCGGGGTCGAACCGTTCCGCGACCGGCTGTGGGACCTCGGCTATCGCGGGCTGGTCGAGGACGGCGCCTATTATGGTTTCTCGCTCGCATTGGGGTCGGCGGAGGTGACGCTGCTCGAACAGGCCGCCGCCTATCGCGCGCTCGCGCAGGGCGGCCGGTGGAGCCCGTTGCGGCTGACGCGGGACCAGCCCGCCGCGCCGTCCCGCGCGATCGTCTCGCCCGCGGCGGCATGGATCGTCAGTGACATGATCGCCGATCCCAACGCCCGCGCCGCCACCTTCGGCCTCGATTCGGCGTTGCGCCTGCCGTTCTGGGCGGCGGTGAAGACGGGGACGTCGAAGGCGATGCGCGACAATTGGTGCGTCGGCTATTCCGACCGCTTCACCGTCGCGGTCTGGGTCGGCAATGCGGAGGGCGACCCGATGCGCGCGGTGTCGGGCACCAGTGGCGCGGCGCCGGTGTGGCGCGACATCATGATGGCGCTCCACGCCCGCAGCCCCAGCCGCGAGCCCGCGCCGCCGGCGGACGTCGAGGCCGTCCGCATCGCCTTCGCCGACGGCACCGAAGAGCCGCGTCGCGACTGGTTCCTGCGCGGCACCGCGCAGACGCTGATCGCCGCCGCGCCCGCCGCCGCGCGGCGCCCACGCTTCACCACGCCGGTCGCGGGCAGCGTCTATGCGCTCGACCCGGATATCCCGATCGATCGCCAGCGGCTCGGCATCGGCGTCAGCGGCGCGGCGGCGGCGCATCGCGTCCTGCTCGACGCCCGCGACCTCGGGCCGGCGGACCATGCGCCGCTGATCCTGCCCGGGCCCGGCGTGCACCGGCTGCGGCTGGTCGACCTCGCCGGGCGTGTGGTGGACCAGGTGATGTTCACCGTTCGCTGACGCGTCCGTCGTCGTCGCGCGAAAATAGGTGCGACGACCAGAACCATTCCTGCGGCGGCGCGTTTGCCGTCACTGATCCCTTCCCCTTTCGGGATCAGTGCCGGTCCAAGCACGGCACGGCCGCGTCGATGCGTAGCATGCGGCGCGGCCAACCGCGCCGGGGAGCAGCCTTCGCTTAGCGGAAACCCTCTTACGGCGTGTCGCGACCACCGCCGCCGCCGCCCGGACCACCCGCACCCGCCGCGCCGACGGTGCCGATATTGCCGAACAGATCCTCGAAGAAGCCGCGCTTCTTGCCCAGCGTCGGCGTGGTCTTGCCATAGGTGTCGACCTTGGCGATCTGCTCGACGCCGGTGCGCGTCACCGACTTCACCGTGCCGTTGGGATCGAAGCTGATCTTCAGCGTGATCTGGTCCTTGGGCTTGGGCTTCTGGAAATTGAGGTTGCGGCTGTCGCGCGCGACATAATACCAGTCCTCCGCACCGAACTGGCTGGCGATCGTCGGCCGGCCCAGCACCTGCGCCACCGACTGGCGGTTGTCGACGCCCGGCTGCACCGAATTCACCAGATCGGCGTCGATGATATAGCCCTGGTGCGAGCGCAGCGGCGCGCAGGCGCCACTCGCGATGGTCAGCCCGAGGCCGAACAGCAGGCCGGCACGGGCAAAGGATACGCTCATCACTATCTCCAGCGGCATCGGCGCGCATGGTCGATTGCATCGCCCGCCGATCGCCTCGATATGCGAGGAACGGATGAGCATCAAGCGCCGGCTGTCGCCGCGCACAGGACGAGGACGCGACGTGGGTTGGTGGGGACGGTTGTTCGGCGAGAGGCGCGACGAGGCGCTGCCGCTCTATAATGCGGTGGTGACGCGCGGCCGCGCGGAGCATTGGTACGTCGCGGGCGCGGTGCCGGACACGGTCGACGGCCGCTTCGACATGATCGCCGCAGTGCTGGCGATGGTGCTGCTGCGGCTGGAGACGCAGCCCGAGGCGGCGGCGCTGTCGGCGCATCTGACCGAGCGCTTCGTCGACGACATGGACGGGCAGCTGCGCCAGATGGGGATGGGCGACATCGTCGTCGGCAAGCATATCGGCAAGATGATGAGCATGCTCGGCGGGCGGCTGGGCGCCTATCGCGACGGGCTGGCGGCGGGCGACCTGACGCCGGCGCTGGTCCGCAACCTCTACCGCGGCGACGCGCCTGCGCCCGCGGCGAGCGCCCATGTCGCGGCGGCACTCGCAACGCTGCGCACCGACTTGGACGCGATGCCGCTCGACCGGCTCACTGCGGGAGACCTGCCATGACCCCACCCGAATTCAGCCGCCCTGAACGGCTCGACGCGATCGGCGCGGGTGAGCGCGAGGTGCGGATCGCCGCGACCGACGCCGAGCGTGCGGCGCTCGCCGGGCGGTTCGGCGTGCTCTCGGTCGAACGGCTGGAGGCGGTGCTGGCCGTGCGCAAGGAGGCCGCCGGCATCGCCGTGCGCGGCCGGGTGACCGGCGCGGTGGTGCAGGCCTGTTCGGTCACCGGCGTGCCGCTCGACGCGACGATCGACGAGCCGGTCGCGCTGCTGTTCGTCGCGGCGCTCGACGAGCAGGAGGAGATCGAGCTGGACGCGGGCGCGCTCGACACGGTCGAGATCGAGGGCGGCGCGGTTGACCTCGGCGAGGCGGCGGCGGAGACGATGGCGCTGGCGCTCGATCCCTTCCCGCGCAGCCCGCAGGCGGAGGCGGTGCTGCGCGCGGCGGGCGTCGTCAGCGAGGACGAACACCGCCCGCTCGGCGCGCTGCACGGGTTGAAGGCGATGCTGGAGAAGAAATAGGGCTGGAGAAGAAATAGGGCTTTAGCAGAAACAGGCGTCAGCCCGCCCGTCGCGCATCGCCCAAATCGGCGTCGGCGATCCGCCGATCCTCGCGCTGCTCGGTCAGGATCTGCCATCCGGCTATGAACAGCGCCGCGACCAGCGGACCGACGACGATGCCGCTGAGGCCGGCGACCTCGATCCCGCCCAACGTCGTCACCAGCACCAGCCAGTCGGGGATGCCGGTGTCGCGGCCGACCAGGATCGGGCGCAGGATATTGTCGGCGAGCCCGATCACCGCGACGCCCGAGACGATGACCACCACGCCCTGCCACACCGCGCCGGTCGCGAGCAGATAGACGGCGACCGGCACCCAGACGAGCGCCGGCCCAACCGCGGGCAGCAGCGCGACCAGCGCCATCAGCAGGCCCCAGAGCAGTGCCGCGGGGACGCCGACGATCCAGAAGGTGATGGCGCCGAGCGCACCCTGGACGAGCGCGACGACCACCGATCCCTTGATCGTCGCGCGGACGACCGAGACGAACTTGCCGAGCAGCCGGTCGGCGACGTCGCGGTCCAGCGGCAGCGCGTCGCGTAGCGCGGGCGCCAGCTTCTCGCCGTCGCGCAGCAGGAAATAGGTGACGTACAGGCCGACGCCGAACGCGAGCAGGAACGCCGCGGCGTTGCGGCCGATCGACAGCGCCTGGCTGGCGATCGAACGGAAGCTGTTGCGGAAGCCTTCGGCGATCCGCGCCTGCGCCCGGTCGAAGCTACCCAGTCCCGACCGGTCGAGCGGGCGCTGCACCCATTCGGGCAGGCCGTCGTGGACCTGTTGGAAATAGGTCGCGAAATCGATCTGGCCGGTCTGCACCTTGGCATAGACGCCGGCGGTCTGGTCGACGACCATGCCCGCGATCGCCAGCGCCGGGATGATGACCGCGACGAGGATGATGAGCAACGTCGCCGCCGCGGCGGCGTTGCGCCGGCCGGGCCAGCGCTTGAGCAGCCACTGGAACAGCGACTGGAACAGGATCGCCGCGAGCACCGCCCACAGCAGCGCGCCGGCGAAGGACGACACGACCAGCATCAGCCCCAACGTGATGAGCGCCAGGAACAGGATAAGCCCGCCCGATTCGAGCCGTCGTCTGTCGATCACGTCATTCCCCCCTGCGCGCCGATGCGCGTGTCAGAGGACAGAACACACTGGCGCCGTTTCGGGTCCGAAGCCGACATGCTTCCCTCGTGGCGAGGGAAACGCCGCGCTCACTCCTCGTCCGGCCCCAGCGTCGCGTCGAGGTCGCGCGGGCGGATGTAGCGGGTCAGCGTCGCGGCGCCGGTCGCCACCGCATCCCAGCTCTCGCCCGCCAGCGTCATCTCCGCCAGCGTCGCGGTCGGATATTTTTCCTCGACCAGCACGCGCAGGCCGTCCGCCGCCTCCGGCACCAGCATCAGCACCAGATCCTCGAGCCCGGGATTGTGGCCGACCATCAGCACGCGCTCCGCATCGGCGGGCAGTTCGTGCACCACGTCGAGCAGGGTCGCGGCGGAGGCGAGGTAGATGCGGCGTTCCCAGACCGGCGCCAGCTTGCGGCCATAGCCGGCGGTCACCGCGTCCAGCGTCTCGCCGACGCGGATCGCGGGAGAGGCGACGACATGGTCGAATGCCAGCCCCAGCTCGCGCAGGTGGCGGCCGACCGCCTGTGCGGCGCGCTTGCCCTTGGCGTTGAGCGGACGGTCGAAATCGCGGGTCACCGGATCGTCCCAGCCGGACTTGGCGTGGCGCAGCAGCGTCAGCGTCTTCAACCGGCGTCTCCGTGATCGATCGCGAGAGGCGCCTCTTGCCCGATCGTCCGGGAGAAGGAAAGCCGTGCCTGTACCCGCGCCACCGCCTCGTCGAGCGTCACCCGCGTGATCCCCACCCCCGCCGGAAAGGCGGAGAGCAGCCGCGACGGCATCGCCGCGGACAGCATGACGAAGGCGCCGCGATCGTCCGCGCGGCGGATCAGTCGCCCGAACGCCTGCGCCAGCCGCGCCCGCACGATCCGGTCGTCATAGGCGGATCCGCCGCCCGCCAGCCGCCGCGCGGCGTGGAGCACGCTCGGCTTGGGCCAGGGCACGCCCTCCATCACCACCAGCCGCAGCGACGATCCGGGAACGTCGACGCCGTCGCGCAGCGCGTCGGTGCCGAGCAGGCTGGCGGCGGGATCGTCGCGGAAGATATCGACCAGCGTGCCGGTATCGATCGGATCGACATGCTGCGCGTGGAGCGGCAGCCCCTCGCGCGCCAGCCGGTCGGCGATGCGGCCATGCACCCCGCGCAGCCGGCGGATCGCGGTGAACAGCCCCAGCGTGCCGCCACCCGCGGCGAGGATCAGCCGGGCATAGGCGTTGGCGAGCGCGGGCAGGTCGCCACGCTTGACGTCGGTGACGATCAGCACCTCGGCATGCGCGGGATAGTCGAACGGGCTCTTCGCCTCGAACCGCGACGGCGCGCGGGCGAGGTGCGGCGCGCCGACGCGCGCCTCCGCCGTCTCCCACCGTTCGGATTCATCGGCGCCGCCGCCGGTCAGCGTCGCGGAGGTGACCAGCGCGCCATGTGCGGGCTTGAGCACGATTTCGGCGAAGGGCCTCGTCGGATCGAGCCAGTGGCGGTGCAGGCCGATGTCATATTCGCGGCCCTCGACGCGATCGACCGCGAGCCAGTCGACGTGCGCGGGATCGACCGGGCCGCCGACGCGGGCGAGCAGCGACAGCCACGCCGCGACCGTCTCGGCGCGCCAGCCGATCGAGGCGATCGCGCCCTCGACGCGCGCGCGCGCCGGTGCGTCCATCCAGTCGGGCGCCTCGGCCAGCACCGCCTCCAGCCGCCGGCCAAGCGTCACCAGCGGCCGCACCAGCGCATCGAGCGCGGCGGCGGCGGGGGCGGCGGCCTCGATCAGCTCGGGCGTCGGTTCGGCGAGTTCGGTTTCGAGGCCATAGCCGGCATCGCCCGGCTGCTCGGCGCGCGCATAGGTAAGGCCGCGGACGGCGGCGAGCAGATGCTCGATCGGCCCGAACGGCGCGCCCTCCGCGATTCGCCCCAGCCAGCCGTCGGCGGCGAGGTGGCGCGCCGCCTCGACCGCGTCCTGGATCGCGATGCCGCCCTGTTCGTCATAGCTGGCGACGTCCGACAGCCGCGCCTGCAAACCGCGACGGCGGCCGCGTCCGCCGCTTTCGGGACCCAGAATCCAGCGGCGCAGCTCGATCGTCTCCTGCCCGGTCAGCGCGGTGGCGAACATCGAATCGGCAGCTTCGAACAGGTGATGGCCCTCGTCGAAGACGTAGCGGGTCGGGCGGGTCGTGGTTTCGCGACCGCGCGCGGCATTGACCATGACGAGGGCGTGGTTGGCGATCACCACGTCCGCTTCGGCGCTCGCGCGGGCGGCGCGCTCGATGAAGCATTTCCGGTAATGCGGGCAGCCGGCATAGACGCATTCGCCGCGCCGGTCGGTGAGCGCGGCGGGGCCGTTGCGGCGGAACAAGGTGGGGAGCCAGCCGGGCAGGTCGCCGCCGACCATGTCGCCGTCGGCGCTATACGCCGCCCAGCGCGCGACCAGCTGCGCGAGGATCGCGGCACGGCCGGCGAAGCCGCCCTGCAACGCATCCTCGAGGTTGAGCAGGCACAGGTAGTTCTCGCGGCCCTTGCGCGTCACCACCTTCTGCCGGCGCAGCGCGGCGTCCGGATAGACGCGCTCGGTCTCGCGGGAGAGCTGGCGTTGCAGCGCCTTGGTATAGGTGCTGATCCACACCGCGCCGCCGGCGCGCTCCGCCCAGAGCGAGGCGGGGGCGAGATAGCCCAGCGTCTTGCCGATGCCGGTGCCCGCCTCCGCCAGCACGAGATTGGGCGAATCGCGCATCGCCCGCGGTGCGAAGGCATGCGTCGCCGCGGCGGCAAAGGCGCGCTGGCCGAGCCGCTCCTCGGCGCCATGGCCGGTCAGCTCGGCGAGCCGCGCCTCGGCATCGGCGGGCGGGATCACCGCGGTCAGCGGCGCGGGGCGCGGTGCCTGTTCCTCCCATTCGGGCAGCCGGGCGAACAGCCAGCGTTCGTTGACCTGCGGCTTGGCGAGCAACGGCCCGATCGCGGGCGCCCATGGCCAGCGCAGCCGGCCGAGCGATTGCACCGCGGTCCAGGCCCCCTCGCGCTCGGGCCAGTCGCCCGCCGGCACCGCCAGCAAGGCGGCGGCGGCTTCGCGCAGGAAGGCGGCGACATCCTCGTCCTTGTCCGGCGGCGACAGGTCAACGGCGCGGGCAAGGCCGCCCGGCGTCGGCACCGCGAAGCGCGCCGGGTAGAGGAAGGCGAAGAGTTCGAGCAGGTCGAGCCCGGACAGTTCGGGATAGCCCAGCCGTAACCCGACCAGCGGCGCGTTGAGCAGGAACACCGGCGTATCGGCGGCGATGCGGATCGCCTCGCCCCGCCCGATCGGCCGCGTCCCCTCCGCGGTGGCGATCCAGATGCCGCCATGGCTGGCGTGGATGGCGGGATAGGGGATCACGCCGCCTCCTTACCGCGGAACGAACCGGATACGCCAGCGCGATGTCCGGCGGCACATGCGCGCGACATGGACGACAGGAACACCCTAGCGGAAACGGTCGACTCCGGTCATTTCGCTGCCTGTGTCGATCGGCTGGGCCTGCCGCCATGGGCTTCGATAGATGGACGCGGCCGTCCATCGCGCAGGTAAAGGGATCGCGGTTCTAGAGGATGCCGGCGCCGTCGATGACGAGGTCGGGCAGCGTCACGCTGGCGATCGGGCCGGCGAGCGGCACGATCCGGGTGTCGCGATAGTCGCCGTCGTGCGGCGCCCAGAATTGGTGGAGCTGCCGGCCCGTCACGTCGGCGACCCAATACTCGGGAATGCCGTGCGTCGCATACAGGCGCTTCTTGACGCCCAGATCGGCGCGCAGCGACGATGCCGCCACCTCGATGACGATCGCGACATCCGCCATGCCCAGATAGGTGCCGCGCGCGCCGCTGTCGGCCACGACGATGTCGGCGTCGGGCATGTCGTACGGCGGCAGTGCGAGGCTCGCCTCGACGAAGGCGTCGAACGCCATCGTCCGGTCCCGCAGCGCGATCCGCAACCGGAACATCAGTTCGTTCTTCAGGCGGGTGTGCGGCAGATGTTCCGAATTCACGGTGACGACGACCCCCTCGATCAGTTCGACACGCTGCATCGCGAACGCGCCCGCCCCGTCGAGCAGTTCGTAATCCTCGATACGCAGCTTGAACGGCCGCAGGTCTTCGGGCGCCAGCATGTTCATGGGGCAACCTATAGCATTTGCGCTTCGGCGCGCGAAGCGGCAGATGCGCGGGGCTATGACCGATACCGACCTGCGCTCCGCCGCCCTCGACTCCAAGGCCTGGCCCTATGAGGAGGCGCGCAAGCTGTTGAAGCGCTATCCCGACGGCAAGCCCGGCGGCGAACCGATCCTGTTCGAAACGGGCTACGGCCCCTCGGGACTGCCGCATATCGGCACGTTCAACGAGGTGCTGCGCACGACGATGGTGCGCAACGCCTTCCATGCGCTGTCCGACCAGCCGACCCGGCTGATCGCGTTCAGCGACGACATGGACGGCCTGCGCAAGGTGCCGGACAACGTCCCCAACGGCGACATGCTGCGCGAACACCTCGGCAAGCCGCTGACCCGCATCCCCGATCCGTTCGGCAAGTTCGACAGTTTCGCCGCGCACAACAATGCGATGCTGCGCCAATTCCTCGACCGGTTCGGGTTCGAGTATGAATTCGCTTCGTCCACCGAATATTACGAGGGCGGCCGGTTCGACGATGCGATCAAGGGCGTGCTGCGCCACTATCAGGGCATCCTCGACGTGATGCTGCCGACGCTGCGCGCGGAGCGGCGCGGGACCTATTCGCCGGTGCTGCCGGTCAGCCCGGTGACGGGCGTGGTGCTGCAGGTGCCGGTCGAGGTGGTCGATGCCGACGCCGGGACGATCGCCTTCACGGACGAAAGCGGCGAGCGGATCGTCCAGTCGGCGCTGGGCGGGCTCAGCAAGCTGCAATGGAAGGTCGACTGGGCGATGCGCTGGGTCGCGCTCGGCGTCGATTACGAGATGGCGGGCAAGGACCTGATCGATTCGGTGACGCAAAGCTCGAAGATCGCGCGCGTGCTCGGCGGCCGTCCGCCCGAAGGCTTCAACTACGAGATGTTCCTCGACGAAAAGGGCGAGAAGATCTCCAAGTCCAAGGGCAACGGCCTCAGCCTCGACCAGTGGCTGACCTATGGCCCGGAGGAGAGCCTCGCCTTCTTCGCCTATCGCGAGCCCAAGAAGGCCAAGTCGCTGCATTTCGGCGTCATTCCGCGCGCGGTCGACGATTACTGGCAGTTCCGCGGCAATTATGCGGGACAGGACGTCAAGCAACGGCTCGGCAATCCGGTCCACCATATCCACGACGGCACGGTGCCGGAGGCGACGCTGCCGGTGACGTTCGGGCTGCTGCTCAACCTCGTCGGCGTGATGGGCGAGGCGAGCAAGGAGCAGGTCTGGGGCTATCTGCGCAATTACGTGCCGGATGCGACGCCGGAGCGCGATCCCGAACTCGACCGTCTGATCGGCTATGCGCTCGCCTATGCCCGCGATTTCGTCGCGCCGACGCTGAACCGCCGCGCGCCCGAGGGTGTCGAGGTCGAGGCCTTGCGGCGGCTGGACGCGGACCTTGCCGCTCTGCCCGAGGGGGCAAGTGCGGAGGACATCCAGAACATCGTCTACGAGATCGGCAAGACCGGCGGGTTCGAGACCCTGCGCGACTGGTTCAAGGCGCTGTACGAGACGCTGCTCGGGTCCGAACAGGGGCCGCGGATGGGGAGCTTCATCGCTCTGTACGGCGTGGCGAACAGCCGCACGCTGATCGGCGAGGCGCTGGCGAAGGCCGCCTAGGGCCAATCGACATTCAGCCCCGACGGCATGCAAACGGCGGTTTCGCGTGCTTCCGGTGCTCACGTACCGTTAGTACGCTGCGCTCCGGGTCACGTGAAACCACCGTTTTCGGCACGTCATCTTCTGAATGTCGATCGGCCCTAGTGGCTGGCGCCCGGCCGCCACAGGACATCGCCCGCCGCGCCCGCATTCACCGCGCGCGCGGCGACGAACAGCCAGTCTGACAGGCGGTTGAGATAAGCGAGGGCGGGGGCGTTGAGCCCGCCGGCCGCCACCGCGCTCCGCTCCGCGCGGCGGACGATCGCGCGGGCGAGGTGCAGCGCCGCCGCGGCGGGATCGCCCCCCGGCAGGATGAAGCTCGTCAGCGGCGACAGCGTGGCGTTCATCGCGTCGATCTCCGCCTCCAGCCGTGCGACCTGCTCGGGCAGGATGCGCAGCGCGCCGTCGATGCCGGCGGGCGTGGCGATATCGGCGCCAAGGTCGAACAGGTCGTTCTGGATCACTAGCAGCCGCGCCGCCGGATCGCGGGAGCCGAGCGTCGCCAGCGCGACGCCGATCGCGCTGTTCGCCTCGTCGACGTCGCCGATCGCGATCATCACCGGTTCCGCCTTCGACACGCGCGATCCGTCGACGAGGCCGGTCGTCCCGGCATCGCCGGTGCGCGTGTAGATGCGGTTGAGCTTTACCACCTTGGTAGCAGGATCAGGTGCGTCCGGCGGCGAACAGGATGACGACCACGATCAGGATCGCCAATGCCTGGAAGAAGATGCGCTGCTGCATCATCTTGTTCGATTTGAGCGACGCCGCCGACGGGCCTTCGCCGCCCCGGACCTGTGCGTGCGATTCCTGGAGGAAGGCGATGATGCCCCGGACCAGCGCGACCACCGTCGCCAGCATCGCCGCGATCAGCAGAATGACGAGGAAGGTGTTCATGCCTTCTACTTAGGGATGCTGCGCGGCAAAGCCAATGGGAAGCCGCCCGGCGCGCATGGCGTCGGCGAGCGCGGGGCCGTCCGCCCCCGCGGCGCGCAGATCGGCGAGCGCGGGAGCGCCGTTGCGCTTGGCGAGCCGCGCGCCGTCCGGGCCGGTCAGCAGCGCATGGTGCAGGTAGCGCGGCGTCGGCAGACCGAGCAGCGCCTGCAGCAGCCGGTGGATATCGGTCGCGCGCAGCAGGTCGCGGCCGCGCACCACGTCGGTGACGCCCTGTGCGGCATCGTCGACCGTCACCGCGAGGTGATAGCTCGCCGGCGCATCCTTGCGCGCCAGCACGACGTCGCCGAACGCCTGCGGATCGGCGCGCTGCGGCCCCGCCTCGCGGTCGGTCCAGTGCAGCGGGCCGGCGCGCCCCACCGCCGCCGTCATCGCCAGCCGCCACGCATGCGGCGCGCCGGCCGCGATCCGCGTCGCGGCGCTTGCGGGGTCGAGATGCCGGCAGGTGCCCGGATAGATCGGTCCGTCCGGCCCGTCCGGCCCGTGATGCGGCGCGCTGGCGCTCGCCGCGATATCGGCGCGCGTGCAGAAACAGGGATAGAGCAGGCCGGCGTCGCGCAGTCGCGCCAGCGCCGCCTCGTAGAGCGCCAGCCGCGCCGACTGGCGGACGACCGGCTCGTCCCACGTCAGCCCCAGCCAGCCGAGATCGGCGACGATGTCCGCGACATGCGCCTCGCGGCTGCGGGTGCCGTCGATATCCTCGATGCGGAGCAGGAACGTGCCGCCCGCGGCGCGGGCATGGTCGTGCGCGCGGATCGCCGCATAGGCGTGGCCGAGGTGCAGCCGCCCGGTCGGGCTCGGCGCGAAGCGCGTGATGACGGTCATCGCGCTCGCCACCCCTGCCGCCGCCGGTGCGGGGCGCAGCCCCCTTGACCGACATCGGTCGCCCGTGCTGTCATACTGGCGTCACTCTCGTGGGCGACATGGCCCGCGGGTAATCCGTGGGAGGAGCCGTGTTTCATCCCGATCTGATCCGTCACCCCGACAGCTGCCCCGCGCTGGTGCTCAACGCGGACTATACGCCCTTGTCCTATTATCCGCTCAGCGTCTGGCCGTGGCAGACCGCGATCAAGGCGGTGTTCCTCGACCGGGTCGACATCGTCGCGCATTACGAGCGCGCGGTGCGCAGCCCGACCGCGGAGATCAAGCTGCCCTCGGTGATCGCGCTCAAGCAATATGTCCGTCCTTCGGCATTTCCGGCGTTCACCCGCTTCAACCTGTTCCTGCGCGACCGCTTCTCCTGCCAATATTGCGGCGTGGGGCGCGACCTGACGTTCGACCATGTCGTGCCGCGCGCGCAAGGGGGGCGGACGACGTGGGAGAATGTCGTCACCGCCTGCGCGCCGTGCAACCTCAGGAAGGGCGGGCGGACGCCGAAACAGGCGCATATGCCGCTGTACGTCGAGCCGATCCGGCCGACCAACTGGCATCTGCAGGAACATGGCCGCGCCTTCCCGCCCAACTATCTCCACGACACGTGGCACGACTGGCTCTATTGGGACGTTGAACTGGAAGCATGACCGAAGGGGGCCGTTTTTGCGCAATCTGATGATCGTGGCCGCGCTGGTGGCGCTGGCCGGTTGCGGCAGCGCGCGCGAGGAGAAGGCGGCGCAGGCCGACGCCAATGCGGCGGGCTTCGTGCCGCCGGCGGTGACCAGCCGGGTCGATTTCTCCAGCGCGATGGAGCGGCGGTTCCGCGAGCTCGACCGCAACGGCGACGACCGGTTGGACAAGACCGAACTGCCCCGTCAGAACAGTCGCCTGATGAACCTCGACCGCAACGGGGACGGCGAGATCAGCCTGATCGAATGGGGCGAGGGCACGATCAAGCGCTTCGACCAGATGGACCTCAACCACGACGGCACGGTGACCTCGGACGAGGAGAGCGAATGGCGCGCCGCCCGGGCGGCGGGGCGCCAGCCGGCGGCGGCGCCGACCACGCCGGTCCTGGGCGATACGCTGAGCAACCAGGGGACGGTGGCGCCGCCGTCGCGCTGACCGATCGGGGAGAGGGCGGCCGCAGCCGCAGCCGCAACCGTCCCTTTTGTCGTGCAAACCCCATCCCCGGTTGACCCCGCTCCTGCCGCAGCGCAGCATGAGGGGCATGGCTACCGTCGACCCCGCTTCGCTTCCCCCGATCGCCAACAACCCTGACGTCCGCTTCCTCGGTACGAAACTGGGCGACGTCATCCGCGCCTATGGCGGCGATGCCCTGTTCGAGGCGACCGAGGCGATCCGCCGCGCCTCGGTCGAGCGGCACCGCGGCACCGACACCAGCGACGCGATCCACCGCCACCTTCAGGACCTCGGCCTCGACGAGACGCTCGATTTCGTCCGCGGCTTCATGCTGTTCTCGATGCTCGCCAACCTCGCGGAGGATCGCCAGGGCATCGCCGCCGAACAGGGCGCCGACGTCGCCGCCGCGCTCGCGACGCTGGCCGACGAGGGCATCGACCGCGCCGCGATCCAGCAATTGCTCGCGCATGCGCTGATCGTCCCGGTGCTCACCGCGCACCCCACCGAGGTGCGGCGCAAGAGCATGATCGACCACCGCAACCGCATCGCGCAGCTGATGACGCTGAAGGACGCCGGGCGCGAGGAAACCCCCGACGGCGACCGCGTCGAGGATGCGATCACCCGCCAGATCGCCTTGCTGTGGCAGACGCGGGTGCTGCGCCGCGAGCGCCTCTACGTCACCGACGAGGTCGAAACCGCGCTGAGCTACATGCGCGAGGTGTTCCTGCCGGCGCTGCCCGCGCTCTACCAGCGCTGGGACCGCGCGTTCGGCGAACGCGTGCCGAGCTTCGTCAGGCCGGGCAGCTGGATCGGCGGCGACCGCGACGGCAATCCCTTCGTGACCGCCGATTCGCTGCGCACCGCGCTGGGCCGCGCCTGCGAGGCGGTGCTCGGCTTCTACCTCGACGCGGTCCATGCGCTGGGCGCGGAGCTGTCGATCTCGACCCAGCACGTCCCCGTCGATGCCGCGGTCGAGGCGCTGGCGGACGCGAGCGGCGACACCGCCGAAAGCCGCCGCGACGAGCCGTATCGGCGTGCACTGTCGGGCATCTATGCGCGCCTCGCCGCGACGCATCAGGCGCTGACCGGCAAGGCGGCGCCGCGGCCCGGTCACCTGACCGGCGAACCCTATGCCGATCCGCAGGCGTTCCGCGCCGACCTCGTCGCGATCGCGCATGGCCTCTCGCCGAAGGATTCCGGGGCCGGTGCGCTGGGGACCGGCGGCGCGCTCGGCCGGCTGATCCGCGCGGTCGAGACGTTCGGCTTCCACCTCGCGACGCTCGACCTGCGCCAGAACAGCGCCGTCCACGAACGCGTCGTCGCCGAATTGTTCAGGACCGCCGGGGTCGAGGCGGATTATCTGGCGCTCGACGAGGACGCGCGCGTCGCCCTGCTCCGCCGCGAACTCGCCCATGCCCGCCCGCTTGCCAGCCGCTTCACCACCTATTCGGACGAAACCGATTCTGAGCTGAAGATCGTCCTCGCCGCGGCAGAGGCGCATGCCAAATACGGGCCGGCGTGCATCACCAACTATATCGTCTCGATGGCGCAGTCGGTGTCCGACCTGCTCGAGATCAACCTGCTGCTGAAGGAGGTCGGGCTCTACCGGCCGGGCGACGCGCCGAGCGCCGCGATCATGGCGGTGCCCCTTTTCGAGACGGTCGGCGATCTGGAAGCCGCGCCCGGCATCATGACCGCCTGGTTCGGCCTGCCCGAGATCGCCGCGATCGCCGCGAAGCGCGGGCATCAGGAGGTGATGATCGGCTATTCGGACAGCAACAAGGACGGCGGCTACCTCACCTCGACCTGGCAATTGTCCAAGGCGTCGACCGCCCTGAAGCCGGTGTTCGAGGCGGCGGGCGTCGGCATGCAGCTGTTCCACGGGCGCGGCGGCGCGGTCGGGCGCGGCGGCGGCAGCGCCTTCGCCGCGATCCGCGCGCAGCCCGCCGGCACCGTGCAGGGCCGCATCCGCATCACCGAACAGGGCGAGGTGATCGCCGCCAAATACGGCACCCGCGACAGCGCGATGACCAATCTGGAGGCGATCGCGTCCGCCACCCTGCTCGCCAGCCTCGAGCCGGAACGCCTGTCCAATGCGGAGAACGACCAGTTCGCGGGCGCGATGGACACATTGTCCGACACCGCGTTCCACGCCTATCGCGACCTCGTCTACGGGACCGAGGGGTTCCGGACCTTCTTCCGCCAGATGACGCCGATCGGCGAGATCGCGGGGCTGAAGATCGGCAGCCGCCCGGCCAGCCGCAAGAAGAGCGACGCGATCGAGGATCTGCGCGCGATCCCCTGGGTGTTCAGCTGGGCGCAGGCGCGGGTGATGCTGCCGGGCTGGTATGGCGTCGGCCAGGCGCTGGCGGGGTTCGAGGACCGCGGCCTGTTGAAGGAGATGGCGCAGGGCTGGCCGCTGTTTGCCTCCAGCCTCGCCAATATGGAGATGGTGCTGGCGAAGTCGGACATCGACATCGCCGGCCATTATGCCGAACTGGTCGAGGACGAGGGGCTGCGCACCACCATCTTCACCCGTATCCGCGACGCCTGGCACCAGACGCATGACGGGCTGCTGGAGGTGACCGGCCAGACCCGCCTGCTCGACAAGCATCCCGCGCTCGACGCGTCGATCCGCCTGCGCCTGCCCTATATCGAACCGCTCAACCTGCTCCAGATCGAGCTGATGAAGCGCCACCGCGCCGGCGAGGACGATCCCCGCATCGGCGAAGGCATCCTGCTGTCGATCAACGCCGTCGCGACCGCGCTGCGCAACAGCGGGTGATCGGGGGCGAGCGCGGGTTTCTCCTGCGCCCGGTTCGCCGTCGATTCTCCTCGCGCGCCCTCAGTGGAAATCGCGCGACGGCGGCAGCACCCTTACGTCGCGCGGGTGGCCGCCGCGGGGGTCGCGGCTCATGATCGGTTTGGGGCGGATCACCTCGTCGACCGGCAGCAGCGGGGTTTCGGCGCTATAGTCGGACGACAGCCGGCCGAGTTCCGCGCTACGGTCGTACGCCTTCACCGTCATCAGGTGGATGACGCCCTCCTCGCTGCGCTGGATCACGCCTTCCAGCACCAGCAGCCGCGCCGCCATCACTGCGCGCCGGTTCGCCTCGAAATCGCGCGCCCACATCAGCGCGTTGGTGACGCCAGTCTCGTCCTCGATCGTCACGAAGATCGCATTGCCCTTGCCCGGCCGCTGGCGGACCAGCACCACGCCGGCGATCCGCGCCCGCCGCCCATCCCTGGCGCGTGCCGCCTGCGCGCTCGAAAGGATGCCCTCGGCGGCGAAGACCGGGCGCAGGAAGCGCATCGGATGGTCCTTCAGCGACAATCGCGTCGTCTGGTAATCCGCCGCGACCTGTTCGCTCGCCGGCATCGCCGGCAGCCGCGCGTCGGTTTCCTCGCCCAGCTCCGGCGCCTCCGCCGCGGCGAACAGGGCGAGCTGTTTCGGCGGCGTGCGCCGCACCTCCCACAGCGCATCGCGCCGTTCCATCGCGATCGAGCCGAACGCGTCGGCATCGGCGAGCAGGTTGAGCCCGCGCGTCGGCAGTCCCGCCCGCGCCGCGAGCGCCTCCACCCCCGCAAACGGCACGTCGCCGCGCGCGTCGACCAGCGCCTCGGCCCAGGTCTGGCGAAAGCCGTCGACCTGGCGAAAGCCGAGCCGGATCGCGAGGCTGCCGTCGTCCAGTGGCTCCAGCACATTGTCCCAATGGCTGGCGTTGACGTCGATCGGCCGCACCACGACGCCATGGTCGCGCGCATCCTGCACCAGCTGCGCGGGTGCGTAGAAGCCCATCGGCTGCGAATTGAGGATCGCGCAGCCGAACACGGCGGGCTGGAAGCATTTGATCCACGACGACACATAGACCAGCCGTGCGAACGACAGCGCGTGGCTTTCGGGAAAGCCATAGCTGCCGAACCCCTCGATCTGCTTGTAGCAGCGCTCGGCGAAGTCGCGTTGATAGCCGCGGCGGACCATGCCGCCGATCAGCTTCTCCTCGAAATTGTCCATGCCGCCGACCTTGCGGAACGTCGCCATCGCGCGCCGCAGCTGGTTCGCCTCGCCCGGCGTGAACCCTGCCGCGACGATGGCGAGCTTCATCGCCTGTTCCTGGAACAGCGGCACGCCATAGGTTTCCCTGAGCAGCGTGCGCAGTTCGTCGGGCGGACCGAAGGCGGGGTCGGGGGAGGGGAATTCCGGTATTTCCTTGCCGGCCCGGCGACGGAGATACGGATGGACCATGTCGCCCGCGATCGGCCCCGGCCGCACGATCGCGACCTGCACGACCAGATCGTACAATTTGCGCGGCTTGAGGCGGGGCAGCATGTTGATCTGCGCCCGGCTTTCGACCTGGAACACGCCGATGCTGTCGCCTTTGCACAGCATGTCGTAGACGCGGGGATGTTCGTCGTTGGCGATCGTTTCGAGCCGGTGCGTGCCGAGGCCATGGTCATGCATCAGGTCGAACGCCTTGCGGATGCACGTCAGCATCCCGAGCGCGAGGATATCGACCTTCATGATCTTCAGTTCGTCGATGTCATCCTTGTCCCATTCGATGAAGGTGCGGTCCGCCATCGCGCCGTGATGGATCGGCACCGTCTCGTCCAGTCGACCCTGCGTCAGCACATAGCCGCCGACATGCTGCGACAGATGGCGGGGGAATCGGATCAGGCTGTCGACGATGCCGCGCAGCCGGCCGATTTCGGGATTGTCGATATCGAAACCGGTCTGGCCGAGGTGTTTCGCTTCGAACCGGTCGGCGAAGCTGCCCCAGACGGTGCTGGTCAGCCGCTGCGTCACGTCTTCGGTCAGGCCCAGCGCCTTGCCGGCTTCGCGGACCGCGCTGCGCGGGCGATAATGGATCACGGTTGCCGCGATCGCCGCGCGATGGCGGCCGTAGCGGCGGTAGATATATTGCATCACCTCCTCGCGCCGCTCATGCTCGAAATCGACGTCGATGTCGGGGGGCTCGTCGCGCTCGGCCGAAACGAAGCGCGAGAAGAGCAGATCGTAGCGCATCGGATCGACCGACGTGACGCCGAGCAACCAGCAGACCGCCGAATTCGCCGCCGATCCACGGCCCTGGCAGAGGATCGGCGGCTCGCATTCCTCCCGCGCGAAGCGGACGATGTCGTGAACCGTCAGGAAATAATAGGCATATTGCCGGTCCCGTATCAGCGGCAGTTCCTCGTCGAGCAGGGCCTGCAATCGGGCGGGGATGCCGCCCGGAAAGCGCCGATGCGCCGCGGCATAGGCGATATGCTCCAGCCAGCCCTGCGCATCCCAGCCGTCCGGCACCGGTTCGTGGGGATATTCATAGGCAAGCTGCGTCAGCGTGAAATCGATGCGATCGAGAATCGCCAGACTCTCCGCCACCGCCTGCGGCGCATCGGCGAACAGGCGGGCCATTTCCTCGCCGGGTTTGAGGTGACGTTCGGCATTGGCGGCGAGCAGCTGCCCGGCCGACGCGATCGTTGTACTGTGCCGGATGCAGGTCAGCACGTCGTGGAGCGGCCGCGCATCGGGGGTTGCGAACACCGCATCGCAGGTCGCGAGCAACGGCACGCCGGCGTTCCGGGCGATCTGCGCATGGCGGCGCAACTGCCGTCGATCCCGGCCGGCGCGCGGCATGGTGAGGCCCAGCCACAGCCGATCCGGTGCGGCATGGGCTAGCCGGTGCAGCGTCTCGCGCAGGCTCGGGTCGTCGCGTCGAGGCGGCAGCATCGCCTCCGGCCGCGGGGTCGCCGGCCGGGCGCTCGACACGGGCAGCACGATCAGCAGCAGGTCGTCGCTATGCCGCAGCAGGTCGCCCAGCCCCAGGATGCAATCGCCCTTCTGCGCCCGCAGATTGCCGGTGGTGAGCAGGCGGGTCAGCCGGCCCCAGCCATGCCGGGTGGCCGGATAGGCGACGATGTCCGGCGTGCCGTCGGCGAAGACCAGCCGCGCGCCGACCACCAGCTTGAAATCGATGTCGCGGAAGCCGCCCGTGATCGCGCGTTCGCGAATCTCGCGCAACGCCTTGTGGGCGCGCACCACCCCGGCGACGGTATTGCGGTCGGCGATGCCGATTCCCGCATGGCCCAGCGCCACCGCCTGTCCGATCATGTCCTCGCCATGACTCGCCCCGTGCAGGAACGAGAAATTGGTCGCGGCGACGAGTTCGGCGAACGCGGTCATGGCGATCGGCGGGGCGTCACGCGAACAGTCCGTGCAGATACCAGCGCGGATGCTCGCGTTCGTCGTGCAGGCCGTGGCGGAAGATCCAGAAGCGGCGGCCGCGGCGGTCCTCAACGCGATAATAATCGCGGGTCGGGATCGTCGCATCGTGCCGCCGCCACCATTCGCCGGCGATCCGCTCCGGCCCTTCCGAACGGGCGATCTCGTGCACCCGCCGGCGCCAGCGGAAGCGGTGCGGGGGGCCGTCCGGCACCTCGGCCATGACGCTCTCGATCGGCTGCGGCGGGTCGAACAGATAGATCGGGCGCAGCGGCGGCTCGCCCGCCTCCGTCTCCGGCCAGGCGGCGGCCGGCGCGTCGGCGGTGGCGGGCAGCATCAGCTCGGCCTGTTCGGGGATGTGGCTGTCGCGCGCGCCGAAGCGGCGCACCCGGCTGCGCCCGAGCCGGGTCGAGAGCTGGTCGACCAGCTGCGCCACCTCGCCCTCTCGCGACGCGCCGCCCTCCAGCCGCAATTGCGCCGCGTCGAGCCGCTCGGCCAGCGCGACGTCGAGCCGCACCAGATCGTAGCCGAAGCCGGGGTCGAGCGGATCGGCGAGGCTGTCGATCCGCTCCGCGAACAGGCGCATCAGCAGCGCGACGTCGCGCGTCGGCTGGCCGGTCTCGACGCGCAGCGACTGGACGTGGCCGTCGGCGCGGAACAGGCGCGCCTCCCACCGCCGCCCGCCTTGGTGGCGTTCGGCCAGCGTCGCCGCCGCCTCCGCCGCCAGCTCCTCCAGCACCTCCAGCGCATAATCGGTGCGCGCGATCGGTTCGGCGAAGCGGCGCTCGATCGCGATCGGGGCGATCCGGACGCGCGCCTTCACCGGCGCCTTGTGATCGCCCGAGAGCCGCCGCACCATCGTCGCCGCCTCCTCGCCGAAGCGCGCGGCGATCCCCGCCAGCGGACGCGCCATCACGTCGCCGACCGTCTTCAGCCCGGCGCGGGTCAGCGCCACGGTCGCGTCCCGGTCGAGCTCGAGCGCCGCCACCGGCAGCCGCTTCACCGCGCCCTTCTCGTCCGGTGCGGCGGCCCCGGCATAGCGGGCGAGCGCCCGCGCGATCTCCGGCGTGTCGCCGAAGGCGTGGCGCGCCAGGATGCCGCGTCGCGCCATCCGCGCCTCGACATCCGCCGCCAGCGGCCGTTCGCCGTCGAAGGCATGCGCGCAGCCGGCGATATCGAGCACCAGGGCATCGGGCGGCATCAGCGCCACCGTCGGGCTGTAGCGCGCGCAGCCGTCCGCCAGCCGCTCCAGCCAGTCCATGTCGGCGTGCGGATCGGCGGGGAACACCTCCAGCTCCGGCACCCGCGCGCGCGCATCGGCGAGGCTGAGGCCCGGCTCCAGCCCGGCGCGCGCGGCGGTCAGGTCGGTCGCGGTCAGCCGCACCGCCTGGCCGACCGTCTCGGTAAAGGCGATCGGCGTCTCACCCTGTCGCACGAACAGGTGCGGCCGGGTGGCGCGCAGCCGCTCGATCGGGAGCCACGGAAAGACCAGCGCCAGATAGCGGCGCTCCACGGAAACTCTTGGCATCACGATCCCACTCCACGCGCCAGCGCTGCCCCGCGGGGCCTCCGCGCCGGCGCAGACATTCGACGTCGAACGCGGGGAGGCCGGGCGCGCCCTCTCCCCCGCCCTGATCCAGCGCGGTCGACGGCACCGCCGCCACGCCCCAGCGGGTCGCCGCGGCGCTCGGCGTCGGTGCGGCGCCGATGCGCAGCGACAGGATGGTGACCCCCGACGATTCGGCCGCCAGCATCAGCCGCCGCGTCGCGGTGAGGTCGAACCCCGGCGCGCGCCCGACGCTCTCGACCAGCACGGTGCCGAGCCCGGCGCAGCGCGCCGCATCCGCCGCCGCGCGCAGCAGCGCCGCCTCGTCCGCGACGACGCCCAGCACCAGCGAATCGGCGCAAAGCCCCAGTTCGATCAATCCGGTCGCATGCAGCCGGCCCTGGCTGCGCTCGCACGCCTCGGTGCGCAGCCACAGCAGCGGCAGCGCGCCGGCGGCGAGCGCGGCGGCGATGCCGAAGCCGGCGCCGCTCGGCCCGTCCTCGCCATCGATCGCATAGATATCATGCAGTTGCGCCCGCCCCAGCCCCTGCGCCAGCCATGCGTCGACCGGCGCGGCGGCGGCTTGCGCAGCACCCGTGCCGGCGGCAATGCGCCGCAGGCGGGCGATCAGGGCGGACGAGTCGCTCATCTATGTTCTTGTAATGTTCTATCTATCGAGTCGCCAAGCCTGAATCGTGTTGCTGTATTTCGAGATAGGGGTTGCACCCCTCAAAACACGCGGCTAATAGCGCCCCTCACCCACCGACCAGCCGGTCGGACAGGCGCCAGAGCGGGCGTAGCTCAGGGGTAGAGCACAACCTTGCCAAGGTTGGGGTCGAGGGTTCGAATCCCTTCGCCCGCTCCAGTTTTTCCGGACATCAGCGAGAAAAATGCCGAAAGGCGATCCCGACCATCGGGATTGCGGTGACGCGCGTGCCGATGGCGCCGCGTGGTCCGGATGGGCCTCCGCTATCGTCCGGTCGATGCCCGTTCGTCGGGACATGCGATTTAGGTTGGCGGGCGGAAACCTGATAGCAGGACGACACCGCCGCTTCCGCCCTAGGCACCGCGACGGCTGAGAGACCGCTTAGTGCTCCCGCTTGATACGGGAGGCTTTTATGCCGGCTCTTCGCAACATGCATCGCAGGCGTGCCCTGTTCGAACAGGGGATGGCCGATCGCTCGGCGACCAACATGGCGCGGATCATCCATCAGCGGCTGGCGGTGCTCCACGACGTCGCGGCCGAACTGCCCCCGCCATCGCCCGCACCATCTCCCGTGGGGACGGAGCGTTGACGGTGGCGGCACTGGCGGCGCCGCCGGCCCCGCGCGACGACGGCGCCCCCGCCGGGCCGCTCTCCCCCGACATGCTCCACCGGATGCACGGCTATTGGCGCGCGGCCAACTACCTGTCGGTCGGGCAGATCTACCTGCGCGCCAATCCGCTGCTGGAACGCCCGCTGACCCGCGCCGACATCAAGCCGCGCCTGCTCGGCCACTGGGGGACGACGCCGGGGCTCAACCTCCTCTACGTCCATCTCAACCGGCTGATCGTCGAGCAGGACGTCGACATGATCGCCGTGATCGGCCCGGGGCACGGCGGCCCGGGCATCGTCGCGCACACCTATCTGGAGGGCTCCTATACCGAACGCTATCCGGCGATCGAGCGCAGCCGGGGCGGGATGGAGCGGCTGTTCCGGCAATTCTCCTGGCCCGGCGGCATCCCGAGCCATGTCGCGCCCGAAACGCCGGGGTCGATCCACGAGGGCGGCGAGCTCGGCTATTCGCTCGCCCATGCCTATGGCGCGGCGTTCGACAATCCCGATCTGGTGGTCGCCTGCGTGATCGGCGATGGCGAGGCGGAAACCGGGGCGCTCGCTACGAGCTGGCACAGCAACAAATTCCTCAATCCGGTCTCGGACGGGACGGTGCTGCCGATCCTGCACCTCAACGGCTTCAAGATCGCCAACCCGACCATACTCGCCCGCATCCCCGAGGAGGAGCTCGCCGCGCTGATGCGCGGCTATGGTCACGAACCGTTCTTCGTCGGCGGCGACGATCCGCTGATCGTCCATCAGCAGCTGGCGGCGACGCTCGACACCGTGCTGGCACGCATCCGCGCGATCCGGCACGCGGCCCGATCGGGGGCGTCGGACGGTGTCCGCCCGCGCTGGCCGATGATCGTGCTGCGGACGCCCAAGGGCTGGACCGGACCGAAGCAGGTCGACGGCAAGGCGGTCGAGGGCAGCTGGCGCGCGCATCAGGTGCCGATCGCCGATTTCGACGATCCCCGGCATCTCGTCCAGCTCGACGAATGGCTGCGCAGCTACCGTCCCGAGGAGCTGTTCGACGCGCGCGGCAAGTTCCGCGAAACCTTCGCCAGCCTCGCGCCGACCGGGCACCGGCGGATGGGTTGCAACCCGCACGCCAACGGCGGCGAATTGCTGACGCCGCTGATCCTGCCCGACTTTCGCGACCATGCGATCGCGGTCGCCGCACCCGGCGGCGTCGCGGCCGCGGCGACTGCGACGCTGGGCGGCTATCTCCGGGAGGTGATGGCGCTCAACCTCGCCGGCGCCAATTTCCGCCTGTTCGGGCCGGACGAAACCGCGTCGAACCGGTTGCAGGCGGTCTATGACGTCAGCGGCAAGACGTGGCTCGCCGAGACGCGCGCCGGCGATACCGATCTCAGCCCCGACGGCCGGGTGATGGAGGTGCTGAGCGAGCATCTCTGCCAGGGCTGGCTCGAAGGCTATCTGCTGACCGGCCGGCACGGGCTGTTCTCCTGCTACGAGGCGTTCGTCCACATCGTCGATTCGATGGTCAACCAGCATGCCAAATGGCTGAAGACGACGCGGTCGATCCCGTGGCGCCGGCCGGTCGCCTCGCTCAACTATCTGCTGACCTCGCATGTCTGGCGACAGGATCACAACGGCTCCTCGCACCAGGACCCGGGCTTCCTCGACCATGTCGCCAACCGGACCGCGGCGGTCGCGCGCCTCTATTTGCCGCCCGACGCCAATTGCCTGCTCTCGGTCGCCGATCACTGCCTGCGCAGTCAGGGCTATGTGAACGTCATCGTTGCCGGCAAGCAGCCCGAGCGGCAATGGCTGACGATCGACCAGGCGGTGCGCCATTGCACGATCGGCGCAGGGATCTGGGACTGGGCGAGCGACGACGGCGATCCCGACGTCGTGCTCGCCTGCGCCGGCGACGTGCCGACGCTGGAGACGCTCGCCGCGGCGATGCTGCTGCGACGTTTCGTGCCGGACATCCGGCTGCGCGTCGTCAACGTCGTCGACCTGATGGTGCTCCAGCCGCAGACGCAGCATCCGCACGGGCTGGACGATCGCGCGTTCGATGCGATGTTCACGGCCGACCGTCCGGTGATCTTCGCCTTCCACGGCTATCCCGCGCTCGTCCACCGGCTGGCCTATGCGCGCGCCGGGCACCGCAATTTCCATGTCCGCGGCTACAAGGGCGAGGGGACGACGACGACGCCGTTCGACATGGTGGTGATGAACGATCTCGATCGCTACCGCCTCGCGCTCGACGCGATCGAGCGGGTGCCGCGGCTGCGCGACCGCGTGCCGGCGGAAACGGCACGCTATTGGGCGACGATCGAGCGCCACAAACTGCATATCGCCGAAGAGGGCGACGACCTGCCGGAGGTGCGCGACTGGCAATGGGCGCGGTGATTTTCGCGCTCAACGGCGGATCGTCGTCGCTGAAATATGGCGCGTTCGCGATCGACGGCGACGATGTCGTGCGGCGTGCGGGCGGCAGTGTTGCGGCGGATGCCGATCACGACGCGCTGTTCGACGCCATCGCCACCGCGCTTCCCGGCGTGGTGCCGGCCGCGATCGGCCACCGCATCGTCCATGGCGGCCCCGACCTGTTCGATCCGGTGCCGGTCGATGCCGCGGTCATCGCCCGGCTGGAGGCGGCCTGCGCCTTCGCGCCGCTGCATGGCCCCGCGGCGCTGGCGCTGATCGCCGCGGCGCAGCGCCGCTATCCGGGCGTGCCGCAGGTCGCCTGTTTCGATACCGGCTTCCACCGGCACCTGCCGCCGGTCGCGGCGGTGCTGCCGGTCCCCGCCGCGTTGCGCGCCGGGGGGATCCGGCGATACGGCTTCCACGGCCTGTCGTGCCAGTCGATCGTCCGCCAGCTGGGCCGCGCGCTGCCCGACCGGTTGGTGATCGCGCACCTCGGCAGCGGCGCGAGCGTCACGGCGGTGCGGGCGGGGCGCTCGATCGACACGTCGATGGGGCTGACGCCGTCCGGCGGGGTGGTGATGGCGACGCGCAGCGGCGACGTCGATCCGGGGCTGCTGCTGTTCCTGCTGCGCGAGCGCGGCATGACCGCCGCCACGCTCGAGGAGCTCGTCGACCGCCGGTCCGGGCTGCTCGGCATATCCGGCTTGTCCGGCGATCTGCGTCTGTTGCGGCAGGAGGGCGCCGCGCTGCCCGACGCCGCGCTCGCCATCGCGATCTTCTGCCGCTCGGTCGCCAAGCAGATCGCGGCGATGATCGTCAGCCTCGGCGGCATCGACCTGCTCGTCTTCAGCGGCGGGATCGGCACGCATGACGCCACGACCCGCGACGCCATCTGCGCGGACCTCGCCTGGGCGAATATCGCCGCATCCGTCGATGCGCGGGCCGGCGTCCCCGTCATGCTGCTGCCCCCGGACGAGGAGGAACAGATCGCGCGCGACGTCTCGATCGTCGCGAGGGGCCGGCCGTGATCGCGCCGCGGCCGGCGCGCTTGCGATGGCGAACGCCCTGCCGCAGGCGATCGGTCTTCGCGGCGTGCGGATCACCGGTGCAGGCGAGGTCGCAGCGGGCGTTCGCGTGGTACTGGCGCATCCGGGCCCGGCGCTGCCCGACGTGGTCACCGCACGGACCGAATTGTCGATACCGCGCAGGATCACCCTCGAGCAGATGAAGGGCTTCACGCCCTACATGGCTCAGGCGATCCCGTCCGGCCGGGGGCGATGCGGTGGTCGAACTCGGCAAGACCAACGCCGGCCCGCTGAAACGGCTGTTCTGGGAGCACGCGTCGGGACACCGCTCCACGATCTTGGCCGGAAAAGTTATATCTGTCGCATACGGTGGGGGAACGTCGGACGGACAGGATATTACTTCCTGAAAATCGCGATACTCGGAATTGTGGAGCGAGAATAGTCAAAGCGCGTACAATAGAGCACGCATAGAAAATACTCGCGATCGGCCGTGCTGGCGCCGCGAATAACGAGCCAATATGGCTTGATTTTCTCATTGCGGTTTCAATACTTTGCCAAACCGCCGAACGGCGCGACCCGTCTTAAGGAACGGTCAATATCCATCGAGCCATGGTTGGCCATGGATGAGGGCTCACATGGCGGCGCACCGGAGCAGCATATGGGGCTGGGCGGTGCGCTGCTCAGGCTGCAGAACGCGATCCTCGGATCGATCGCCAAGGGTGACCGGCTCGCCTCGACCTGTACGCAGCTGTGTGTCGAGGTCGAGGCGCTGCTGCCCGACGCGATCTGTTCGGTTTTGCTCGTCGACGACGAAGGCCGGCTGCATCCGCTGGCGGGGCCCAGCCTGCCCAATGCCTATTCCGCGGCGCTGGATGGCACGCTCATCGGCCCGTCTGCGGGCTCCTGCGGCAGCACCGCTTATTTCGGTGCGGAAGTGGCGGTGGAGGATATCGCCACCGATCCGCGCTGGGAGCAATACCGGCACATCGCGCTTTCGCACGGCCTGAGGGCCTGTTGGTCCAGCCCGATCATCAACGCTGCCGGCACCACGGTCGCGACCTTCGCGATCTACCATCGCGAGCCGACGATGCCGACGGAGGCCGAGCGGGAGGTCGTGCACAATTGCGTGCACCTCTGCCTGATCGCGATCGACCGGCACCATCGCCTGGTCGAGCACGAACGGCGCGCGTTTACGGACGCGCTGACCGGGCTGCCGAACCGCGCGGCCTTCAATGCCGCCCTGCTCGACCTCGACTGCAGGGAGGTCGGCAGCTGGGCGCTGTTTGCGCTCGACCTCGACAATTTGAAGGTGGTCAACGACACGTTCGGCCATGCCGCGGGTGATGGGCTGCTGCGGGCGGCCAGCCGTTGCGTCGAGAAAGCGGCATTCCCCGATCGCGCGTTCCGCATCGGCGGCGACGAACTGGCCGTCGTCGTCCAGTCGCCCGAGGCCCTGCGCGATCTGGAGGGGGCGGCCGGAAAGATCCTGCAGGCGCTGATGACGCCGGTCGATTGCGGCGGGCAGACCATCGTGCCGCGCGCGACCATCGGTGGCGCCGTCCAGTCGCACGATGCGCCGTCGGTGGATCGCGTCCGGCAGAACGCCGACTTCGCGCTCTACCATGCCAAGGAGACCGGGCGGGGCGGGTTCGTCCGCTACTGGCCGGGCCTGGGCTCGTCGATGACGCAACGGCTGAGCGCCATCCGCGACGTGGGGGCGGCGCTGCGCGAGGACCGGATCGAGGCCTTCTACCAGCCGATCTTCCGCCTCGACACGCGCGAGATCGTCGGGCTCGAAGCGCTGTGTCGCATGCGTATCGGCGACGGGATCGTCGCGGCCTCCTCGTTCCACGAAGCGATGAGCGACGTGTATGTCGCCACCGCGATCACCGCGCGAATGATGCAAATAGTCGCGGCGGACGTCCGCCGCTGGCTGGATATGTACATTCCCATCCAGCACGTCGGCATCAACGTCTCATCCGCCGATCTGAGCGGCGGATCGGTCGACCGCGTTCTGACCGATGCTTTCGCACAGGCAGGCGTCCCGCTGGAGCACGTCATCCTCGAGGTGACGGAAACCGTCTACATGGGTGATGGCGACCAGCTGATCCAGGCGGCGATCCAGTCGCTGCGCGGCAAAGGCATCAAGGTGGCGCTGGACGATTTCGGCACCGGCTTCGCCTCGCTGACGCATCTGCTCACCGTGCCGGTCGACATCATCAAGATCGACAAGACTTTCGTCGATCACCTCGCGGTGGACAGCGTGAGCATGACGATCGTCGAAGGGCTGATCCGCATCGCCGAACGGATGAACATCCGCATCGTCGCGGAAGGCATCGAGTCCGAGGAACAGGCCGGCCTGCTCGCCGCCGCGGGCTGCATTCTTGGGCAGGGGTTCCTGGTGTCGCCCGCGCTCCCACGCCAGCAGGCGACCGCACTGCTGCTGAGCCGGGCGCAGCGTCCGGAGGGGGCGACAACCGGCGTGCCTGCTGCCGATACCGAGCGGATGGCGACGCGATCGTTGTGTTAGGGGCGTTGGTGTGATAGTAGAAGTTGTTCGCGCGGGGCATGGTTGTGTCTATCTGCCTGTAGGACCCTAGTAATATGAACCGCTTGATCGCCACCTTTGCCTGTCTTGCCACGCTCGGTGCCGCCGGAGCGGTCGCGCAGTCCGTTGCCCCATCCAAGGAGATCGTCGCCGCGGTCGCAGCGCCGACGCGGACGCCGGCGAACCGGGAGCGCGATCGCTATCGCCGCCCGGCGGAGACGCTCGCCTTCTTTGGCGTGACGCCGACGCAGACGGTCGTCGAATTCCTGCCGGCCGGGGGCTGGTATACCGAGATCCTTGCGCCGCTGACCAACGGCCGCGGGGGCTATGTCGCGCTGGTGCCGACGCCGCAGGCCGAACGCACCCGCACCCAATTGGCCGGCAAGGCCGCGACCTATGGCCCGACGCAGGTCGCGACGATCGATTTCAGGACGGGCGCATCCTCGCTTCCCGCGGGCAGCGCCGACGTGGTGCTGACGTTCCGCAACGTCCACAATCTGCTGATGCAGGACGATCCCGCCGCTGCGGGGCGGGTGTTCAAGGCATTCTATGCGGCGCTGAAGCCGGGCGGCGTGCTGGGCGTCGTCGACCATCGCTTGCCCGAGAACATGGACACGGCACGCGAGAAGACGAGCGGCTATATCAAGCGGTCGACTGTCGTCCGGCTGGCGAAGGACGCGGGCTTCACGCTCGCCGGGGAATCGCGGATCAACGCCAATGCCAGGGACACGCACGACCATCCCGAGGGCGTGTGGACGCTGCCGCCGACCTATCGCCTGAAGGATGTGGATCGCGCCAGATATGCGGCGATCGGCGAGAGCGACCGCTTCACGCTCCGGTTCGTCAAGCCGCGCTGAGCCTTGCGGCGCCGGCCGTGGCACCATCCACGGCCGGCCGTCTGTAACGATTTGTGACCCCCGCATCCAAAACCGCATCGGGCCGTTAGGTCCGCAGCGGGCGCATCCTACGCATGAGACCCGGCTGTCCGGAGAGGACCACGACAGAGGGACCGCCTGCCATGACCGATGCCACCACAGCCCGCCCGAGGCTTGCGCTTGCCCTGCAGGGCGGGGGCGCGCACGGCGCCTATGGCTGGGGCGTGCTCGAACGCCTGCTCGACGAGGATGTGGAGATCGTCGCGGTCAGCGGCGCCAGCGCGGGAGCGCTGAACGGCACGGCGCTGGTCGCGGGGCTGGCATCCGGCGGCCGTGAGGGCGCGCGGGCAGGGCTGGAGCGATTGTGGCGCGCGGTGTCGGGCGGGTCGCCGTTGCAGGCGTTCGATTTCGACCTGTGGGCCGGGCCGCTCTTCGAGCCGTTGTTCCGCCGCTCTCTGGAAGTGACGAAGCTGCTCGGCCGCTATATCGCGCCGTTCGCGCCGCATATCCGCGACATGCGCGCGCTGCGCCGGATCGTCGACCAGACGATCGACCTGTCTGCGATCACCCGCCCGGACGCGCTGCCGCTGCACATCGCCGCGACGCGCGTGGCCAACGGCACCGCGCGCCTGTTCGCGAACGACGAGATCACGCTCGACGCGCTGATGGCGTCCGCCTGCCTGCCAGATCTGTTCGCGGCGGTGCATATCGACGGCGAGGATTATTGGGACGGCGGCTTTTCCGCCAACCCCGCGCTCGAGCCGTTGATCTTCGGCGATGCCCGCGCCACCGACATGCTGATCGTGCAGATCACGCCGTTCACCAACGCGGACGTGTCGTCGTCGCTGACCGGCACGATGGCGCGGATGAGCGATATCGGGTTCAACGCCTGCCTGCTCCGCGACCTCAAGGCGCTGACCGAGGTGCAGGCGATCGCGCGCGAGGCGCAGTCCGCGTCGCCCAAGATGCAGGCGCTCGCCGCGACCAACCTGCACCTGATGGGCGCACCGCCCGAACTGGCGCAGCGCGGCGCGGCGAGCAAGATCGACACGCGCTGGTCGCAGATCGAGGAGCTGCGCGCGCTGGGCCGTGCGACGGCGGAAGCCTGGCTCGCCGACCATCGCGGGGGGCTGGGGCGCATCTCGACACTGACCGGCCTGCCCGACGCGGTGGCGGCATGAGCCGGGTCCCGCGGACGCTGCTGCTCGGCGTGCAGGCGGCGGCGGGCCTGCTCGGCGCGGCGATGCTCGCGCTTGGGCTGTGGCTGCTCGCGCTGGGAGGGACTCCTTATTATGCGGTCGCCGGCGCCCTGCTGATCGGCGGCACCGTGCTGACGTGGCGGGGCCGGCCGGTCGGTGGCCTGCTGCTGACGGGGGCGGCACTGCTGCTCAGCATCGTCTGGGCGGTGGCCGAGATCGCCGGCAAGGGCTGGCAACCGGTCTGGGCGATCGACCTGGCTGCGCGAGCCGGTGCGATCGGCGCCCTGTTCGCGGTGGCGCTGCTGGTCTGGCTGCTCGGCAGCGCGGGCGCGACGGCGCGGCGACGGCGGACGGCGCTCGCGACGGGCGGGGTCGCGCTGGTCGCGGTGGCGGGCGGCGTCGTGCTCGCCTGGGAGCGGCCCGTCTCGCCGGAGGGAAGGCCGGGTGCGCCACAGCCCTTCCCGGCGGATACCGACTGGGCGGCGTTCGGCGGCACCAACCGCGGCGAGCGTTATTCCCCCGCGGCGCAGATCACGCCCGCCAACGTGTCGGCACTGCGCCCGGCGTGGCAGTTCCACACGGGCGATGTCGCGCCCAACGATCGCGTCTCCTATGCCGCGCAGAACACGCCGCTGAAGGTCGGCGATAGGCTGTTCCTGTGTTCGCCGGGCAACATGGTCTTCGCGCTCGATCCGGGGACGGGGGCGGAACGCTGGCGCTATGATCCCAGGGTCGCGCCGCGCGCGATGGAATCGATGTTCAGTGCCGCCTGTCGCGCGGTCGGCTATCATGCCGCCGCGGCCGGTGGCGACGCGGCGTGCGCCACGCGGGTCTTCGTCGCGGCGGCAGACGGACGGCTGATCGCGCTCGATGCGCGGCGTGGCACCCCGTGTCCGGGTTTCGGCACCGGCGGCACGGTCGACCTGACCGCGGGCATGGGCCTGCGCGAACCCGGCCATGCCTCCAGCAATTCGGGGCCGGCGGTGGTCGGCGATCTCGTGCTGGTCGGCCAGCAGGTCAGCGACAACCAGCGGCGCGATGCGCCCTCGGGCGTGGTCCGCGCCTATGACGCGACCAGCGGTGCCCTGCGCTGGGCATGGGACGCCAAGCGCATCGACCGGCCGCAGGCACCACTGGCGCCCGGCGAGATCTGGCCGCTGGGGACGCCCAACGTCTGGAACGTGATCTCCGCCGACGAAGCCATGGGGCTGGTGTTCCTGGCGACAGGCAATGCCGGCAACGACCATTTCGGCGGCAATCGCGAGGCGGTGGACGACCGCTACAGCTCCGCCGTCGTCGCGGTGAAACTGGCCACCGGCGCAACGCGCTGGGTGTTCCGCACCGTGGAACGCGACCGGTTCGACTACGACCTCGGCGCGCAGCCGGTCATCACCGACATGACGATCGCCGGCGCGCGCCGGCGCGTCGTCATCCAGGGGACCAAGACCGGGTCGCTGTTCGTCCTCGACGCCGCCACCGGCCGGCCGCTACGCCCGGTCGTCCGTCGCCCGGTGCCGCAGGGCGGCGTGCGGGGCGAGACACTGTCGCCGACGCAGCCGCAATCGGTCTTCTACCCTAATTTCGCCGGCCTGCCGGGCCGCGATCCGGAGCGGATCGATGCGCGCCATGCCTTCGGCCTGACGCCGATCGACGCCGCTCTGTGCCGGATCCAGTTCCACCGGATGCGCTATGAGGGGATGTACACGCCGCCGACCGACAAGGAGCTGGGGACATTGCTGTATCCCGGTACGATCGGCGGGCTGAACTGGGGCGGGCTGGCGATCGATCCGGCGCGCGGGCTGGTCGTCACCAACCACAGCCGCCTTGCCAATCAAGTCCGCCTGATCCCGCGCGACAAGGTGGCGGACCCGGCGATCGGCGATGGCGGGCGTCGCCCCGACCAGGCGGTGGCGCCGCAGAAGGGCGCGCTCTGGGGCGTCGACCGGCCGATCTGGCTGTCGATCCTCGGCGTGCCGTGCAACACGCCGCCCTGGGGATTCCTGTCGGCGACCGATCTGGCGACCGGCAGGCTGGCGTGGAGCCAGCCGTTCGGGACGGGCTATGACGCCGGGCCGCTCGGCATCCCGATGCGGCTGCGCATCCCGCTCGGCACACCCAATCTGGGCGGGGCGGTGACGACCGCATCGGGGCTGACCTTCATCGCCGCCGCGCAGGACGATTATCTGCGCGCGTTCGAGACGGCGAGCGGCCGGCTGCTCTGGGCGGCGCGCCTGCCGGCAGGCGGGCAGGCATCGGCGATGACCTACATGCACCGCGGCCGGCAATATGTCGCGATCGGGGCGACCGGGCACAAGCAGCTCAAGACCCGGGCGGGCGATGCGCTGATGGTCTATGCGCTGCCCGATTAGGCGGGGCGCTCCATCGGCATCTCGCCCAGCAATTCCCTGACCCGCTCGCTGCGGCGCAGCGGGTCGGCGATCCGTTCGCGCACGAGCCACCGCCGTTTCGATGCCTCGAACGGGGCGGGCAAATGCGCCTTCGGGTCGCCCAGCGTGAACGCCAGCGCGCCCGGACCCGCGTCGATCTGGCGGACGCCCGCGTCCATCGCCAGGATCACGATCCGTGTCATCTCCAGCAGGCGGACGGTGGCGGCCGGCAGGCTGCCGAAGCGGTCCTCTAGCTCGGCGGCGAACGCCTCCAGCGCCGCCACGTCGCCGAGGTGCGCGAGCTGGCCGTAGAGGGTCAGCCGGACATCGGCTTCGGGAATCCACGCCTCCGGTATCGCCCCCGCCAGACCGAGGTTGAGGACCGGATGTACGCGCTCGACATCCTCGCCGCGCGCCGCCTTGAGCGCCTGGCCGAGCAAATGCTGGTAGAGATCGACGCCGATCAGCTTCATGTGGCCGGCCTGCTCCTCGCCGACGAGGTCGCCCGCGCCGCGCATGTCGAGATCGCGGGCGCTGATCGCGAACCCCGCGCCGAGCTGGTCGAACGCCTGCAGCGCGCGCAGGCGTTTCAACGTCGCCTCCGCGATCGTCGCATCGCCCGCGGTCAGCAGCAGGATCTGGCCGCGCCGCCCGCCGCGGCCGACCCGCCCGCGCAGCTGGTGCAGCTGCGACAGGCCGAAGCGGTCGGCATGGTGGACGATCATCGTATTGGCGCGCGGCACGTCCAGTCCCGCCTCGATGATGTTCGTCGCCAGCAGGATATCGCCGTCACCCGCGGCAAAGGCGGTCATCGCATCGTCGAGGTCGCCGGCGTCCATCCGGCCATGCGCGACGACGACGCCCAGTTCGGGGACGAGGCTCGCCAGCCGCTTGGCCAGCGGTGCGATATCGTCGATCCGCGGGACGACGACGAAGCTCTGGCCGCCGCGCGCCCGCTCACGCCGGAGCGCCCGGCGGACCGTCTCGTCATCGAAGGTCTGCACGATGGTGCGGATCGGCTGGCGCCGTGCGGGCGGGGTCGCGATGATCGACAGGGACTGCAGCCCGACCATCGCGGATTGCAGGGTGCGCGGGATCGGCGTGGCGCTCAGCGTCAGGACGTGACCGGCGCCCATGGCGCGCACGCCAGCCTTCGCCTTCGTACCGAAACGCTGTTCCTCGTCGATCACGACGAGCGCCAGGTCGGCGAACGTCACGCTCTTGCCGCCGACGATGCCGGTGCCGATCACGACGTCGATCGAGCCGTCGGCAAGGCCCGTCCGGACGCGCTTGCGCTCGGCGGCGGTGGACAGGCGCGACAGGCCGGCGACCGTCAGGCCGGTCCCTTCGAACCGCTTGCGGAAGGTCGCGAGATGCTGGCGGACCAGCACCGTCGTCGGCGCGACGACGGCGACCTGGCGACCGGCCAGCGCGACCATCGCCGCGGCGCGCAGCGCGACCTCGGTCTTGCCATAGCCGACGTCGCCCACGACCAGCCGATCCATCGGCCGCCCGCTGGCCAGATCGCTGCGCACGGCCGCGATCGCGCGCATCTGATCCGGGGTTTCGGTAAAGGTGAAGCCCGCCGCGAACGCCTCGTACGCCGCATTGTCGGGGACGATCGGCGCGGTGGTGCGCGCGTCGCGTGCCGCGGCGAGCGCCTGCAACGCCCGCGCACTGTCGGCGATGGCGGCGTCGATCCCGGCCCGGCGCTTCGCCCAGCTGCCGCCGTCGAGCGTGTCGTAGGTCACCGCATCGGCATCCGCGCCATAGCGCCAGATCCGCCCCGCTTCAGTGACGGGGACGAGGCGGCGGGCGCCCCTGGCATATTCGAGCACGATCGCGTCGGTGGACGCGGTGTCGTCGAGCTGGACGGCCTCCAGCCCGACCACCGCGCCGATGCCGTGATCCTCGTGCACGATGAGGTCGCCGATCCGCAGCTCCGCGCCCTCGCCGAACGCCTGCGCGGACCGCGGGTCCGCCGCATCGAGCCGCGCGCGGCTGCCGAGCAGATCGGCGGCGGCGACGATCGTCACATCCTCGAGGATGAGACCATGGTCGAGTGGTGCGACGAGCAGCGATACGGTGCCGGCGGGGCTGCGCGCCGCCTCCGCCAGCGAGCCGATCGCCACGCCATCCAGCCCGAGGCGGGGCGACAGGAAGCGCAGGTCGCGGGCGGCACCGGCGATGACCATGCGTCCTTCGGCCAGGGCGGCGCCGGCGAAACGGCGGAACGCCCGCAGCGGATCGCGGCGTTCGACGAAGCGCGGGATCGGCGCGCCCGTGTCCGGCCCCGGTACGATCCGGCGGTCCGCGACGGCGGCCTGCCATGCCGCATCGTCGACGAGCGCCGCCAGCGATCGGCGGCCCGCCGATCCGTCCGCGGCGAGCGCGAGGAACCGGTCCCGCCGGTCCTGCGCGCGAGGATCCAGATAGACATCGGCGTCCGGCAGATGGGCGGTGATTGGCACGCCGTCGCCGAGCGGCGGCTCGCTGGCCCGGCCGATCGTCACCTGTTCGATATCCTCCAGCCCGAGCTGGGTGACCGGATCGTAGCTGCGCAGCGTCGTGACGCGACCGTCGGCGAATTCGATCCGTACCGGGTGCAGGCGATCCGCCGGGAACAGGTCGACGACGCTGCCGCGGATCGCGATCTCCCCCGGCTCGTCGACGCGATCGTCGAGGACATAGCCGATACTCTCCGCCAGCGCGGGCAGGGCGGCGACGTCAATCGCATCGCCGACCGCGAACACCGGTGGCGCTTCGTCGAACGCGGTCGGCGCCGCATAGCGCACGGCGCTCGCCTCGGCGGACAGCACGAGCAGGACCGGCCGATCAGCCGCGCCGGCCGTGGCGATGCGCAGGCGGCGCAATGCCTCGACCCGCTGACCGACGTTGGCGGCGCTCGGCGGGGCGGCTTCGCCGGGCAGCGCGTCGCTGCCGGTCAGATGGATCACCTCCGTCGCCGGCGCGAACGCCGCGGCGAGGCGGGCGATGGTTTCGGCGCGGGCCTCGTCCTCGGCGATGACGATCGCGCGCGGGCTATCGCCGGCGACGATCCGGGCGGCGACGCAAGCGGCCGGCGCGGCGGGCGCCGTCGCCTCTTCGCCGACGACGACGCGGTTGCTGGTACGCTTCAACATGGCCGCTCTCCGGGGCGATCATGCCCGCAAGATGAACGGCAGCCCGTCGTGCTTCGTTCCGCGCCGACGGATCCGGTGTCGACGATCGGAAGGAAAAATATCCTTCCATCACAAAGGGAACCGATGCGGGGGGAACCGATGCGGGACCCCTGACCGGTCGCGCCGACCTCACGCGTCCGGCGGCGTGCCGAACGAGAGCGCTTCGGCCGAGCCGATTTTCGTCTCGCCGGCAAACAGCTGGTCGAGCCGTTCCCGGATCTCCTGACGATATTCCTGCTGGCCGCGCCGTCGCGGACCGGCGACCGACACCTCGTCGGCGATCGCGTCCTTGATCCGCGCGATCGCCGGCTCCGCGAGCACATTGGCATCGCGCAATTCGATGCAGAGCTGCACCAGCCCGACCGCGGTCGCCTGCGCCCGCAAGCCGACGTTCACCACATCGAAGTGCAACCTTTTCTGTCTGTCGACCGTGTTCATCCGACCTCTCCTTTCGTCCGCATGGTCAACGCGCGAAGGCGGTGATGCGCTGCGATGCGTCCGATATCGGTCCCGTCGCGTTGGGCGATGCGATTGGAGAGAAATCGATGAGCACCACCCTGAGCGCCAAGTTCGACACCCGCCGCGACGCCGAGATGACGGTCGAACGCCTGGTCCAGCAATTCCGGATCGAGCGGACGGACATCCTGGTCACGGCAGACGGCGACGACAACACCGCCGGCGTCGAGGAAGCGGGATCCGACATCGCGGCCGGCACGCCGACCCCGGAAAGCCGCGACGATGCCGCGCTCGAAGGGCAGGTGGTCGTTTCGGTGAAGATCGATGACGAGGCCCTCGCCGACGAGGTCCGCGCGGCGTTCGGCGAATTCGACGCCGAAGACGTCACTGAACAATAAGAATGTGCGATCATGGGCGGCGCCGTCGCCCATGATCGTCACTACACCCTGTCGGCCTCGGCTCAGCTGGCGGCGGGTGCGCGTCCGCCGGTTTCGCGACGCCGTGCCAGATCGGCGTTCTGGGCCTGCCGTATCTCGTCGTACGTCCCCGTGCGAGGTTCCGGCATCGGGACGGTGGCGAGGCCGCTGACGTTCGGACTGTCGCCCGCGCCGCCGCTGATCTCCTTGTCGAACACGCCGGTTTGCACCGCGACGCGCATCGCCTGCAGGTAGTCGGCGAAGCGATCCGCCGGAACGAACACCCGCGTCTGGCCATCGATCGTCAGCGGCGCGCCGTTGGGCAGCGTCGGGCTGAAGGCGACATGGCCGTTGTCCTCATCGAACCATGAGGGGCGATCGTCCGCCGCGGGCTCGGCCCATTGCCGCTCCGCCGTATCGAGCGAGGCGAGCACGGGTGCTCGCATCGCCGCGATGTCGGGGCTGTCGCTCTTCATCGTATCGGCAATGGCCTGAACGGCGCCATCGACTATGGTCTTGAGTGACATATATGCTCTCCAATGACGGTTAAACGTCTGAAGAGACGGGAAAGTGCCTCGTGTCCCGGCTGACGTCGCGTCGCGACGGCCCGCGCCGATGACGGTCGGCCGGTGGCGCCATGCGCACGACCAGCCCGGCGACCGGGCAAGGGATGCCGGCCGCGCCGGTGACCCTCGACTAATCGTTCGGGCGTGACGACCAGCCGCTGCGGCGGCGCGACGGGCCGGCTAGTATCGATCGGGCGGACGCATGTTTCCGGCTCTGCGCCGCCGCGGTGGCGGATGCGACGCAGAGCCACATCCCCATGCGCTATCCGGCATTCAACGACATGCCTGCCCGCGAACGGCACGCTGATCCGGTCCGACCGGCGCGCGGGTCATTCCATCTCGAGGATGATCTGGTCGACCGACAGGCTGTCGCCCGCCGCAGCGGAAACGGCCTTCACCCGCCCGGATTTCTCCGCGCGCAGGATATTCTCCATCTTCATGGCTTCGACGACGGCCAGCGGCTGGCCCGCCTCGACCGCGTCGCCGGCGCCGACGTCGAGCCGGACGAGCAGGCCCGGCATCGGCGCGATCAAGAAGCGCGACAGGTCGGGCGGGACCTTCTCGATCAGATGCGTCGCATAGGGCGCGGCATGCGCGGGCAGCACCCGCACCTGATGGCTCGCGCCCCGCGTGGTCAGGCGGAAGCCGCCGCGGGTCGGCGCGATGCGGACGGACACATGCCGATCCTCGCCGATTTCCGCCTCCACCATCCGGTCGCCCGGGGTATATTCGAGCGCGATGTCGAGGTCCTCGCCGTCCACGGCGATGCCGTTGGTGGAGACGTCCACCGCGTGATCGCTGCCGTCGATCCGCACCGCCCATCGGCTCGGCGGCGGCAGGCGGCGGCCGAGCTGGCCGTCGATCCGCCGGGCGCGATCCGCCTGCGCGGTCGCGGCAAAGGCGGCGATCGCGGCGAGCGTGCGCGTCAGGTCGGCGTCGGCGGCGGCGCCGTGGAAGCCGTCGGGATATTCCTCGGCGATGAAGCCGGTGGTGATCGCGCCCGAACGGAAGCGCGGATGCTGCATCAGCGCCGACAGAAAATCGATGTTGGTCCCGGGTCCCTCGATCTCGAACGCGTCGAGCGCGGCGATCTGCGCATCGATCGCCGCCTCCCGCGTCGGCGCCCAGGTGATGAGCTTGGCGATCATCGGGTCGTAGAACATGCTGACCTCGCCGCCCTCGGTGACGCCGTCGTCGACGCGGATGCGGGGTTCCCCTTCTGCTTGCGCGAGGGGCTGGGGCTCACCCGATGCATCGCCTACGGACAAGCCCTCCCCTGGTCCCTCCCGCAAGCGGGATGGGGATTGCATGGGCGGATTGTAGCGCACCAGCCGGCCGATGCTCGGCAGGAAGCCGCGATAGGGGTCCTCGGCATAGACGCGACTCTCGATCGACCAGCCGTGGATGCCGACCTGATCCTGCGTGATAGCCAGCGATTCGCCGGCGGCGACGCGGATCATCTGCTCGACCAGATCGAGGCCGGTGATCTCCTCGGTCACCGGATGCTCGACCTGCAGCCGGGTGTTCATCTCGAGGAAGTAGAAGCCCTGACCGGTGGTGTCGGCGCCCGACACGATCAGCTCGACCGTACCCGCGCTGTAATAACCGACCGCGCGGGCGAGCGCGACCGCCTGTTCGCCCATCGCCTTGCGCATCGCCGGGGTGACGAAGGGGGAGGGCGCCTCCTCGACCACCTTCTGGTGGCGGCGCTGGACCGAACATTCGCGCTCGTTGAGGTAGAGGATGTTGCCGTGCTGGTCGCCGAGCACCTGGATCTCGATGTGGCGCGGGCTCTCGATGAACTTCTCGATGAACACGCGGTCGTCGCCGAAGCTGGCGAGGCCTTCGCGCTTGGTCGCCTCGAACCCCTCGCGCACGTCCTGTTCGCCGTAGGCGAGGCGCATGCCCTTGCCGCCGCCGCCGGCCGAGGCCTTCATCATCACCGGATAGCCGATCTCGGCGGCGATCCGCACCGCCTCGTCGGTATCGGCGATCTCGCCCAGAAAGCCGGGGACGACGTTGACGCCGGCCGCCTTGGCGAGCTTCTTCGATTCGATCTTGTCGCCCATTGCGGCGATGGCGTTGGGCGGCGGCCCGACGAAGGCGATGCCGGCGTCGGCGCAGGCGCGCGCGAAGCTCTCGCGCTCGGAGAGGAAGCCATAGCCGGGATGGATACAGTCCGCGCCGGTTTCCCGGGCGGCGAGCAGGATCAGCTCCGCCTTCAGATAGCTTTCGGCAGCGGGCGCTGGCCCGAGCCGGACGCTCTCGTCCGCCATTAGCACATGCGGGCTGCGCGCGTCGGCGTCGGAATAGACCGCGACGGTGGCGATCCCCATCCGTTTGGCGGTCCGCATGACACGGCACGCGATCTCGCCGCGATTGGCGACCAGGATCTTCTTGAACATCAGTGTTTCCCTCTCGCCTCAACCCGCTTGACGATGCGGCGAGCAAACCAATGGCAAAATAATACGCAGCAGATGGCGTAGATCAGCAGCGGAACGGTATCGGTCAGGTAGCTGTCGAAATAGCCGCGCGGCGGCCTCGCCTTTCCGGCGGCGGTCCACGTTGCATCACGCTGGATGCTGATCGCCGTTTCCCAGTAGATAGCCGAGCCGATTGTGAAGAGGGCCGCCCCGCCGCGGATCAATGCCTTCATTCCGCCGCGACCCGCATCGGTTCCGCCGCCGCCATCGGCACCAGCCCCAGCTTGGCCATCAGCGCCGCATCCTTGTCGTCGCCGGCATTGCCCGCGGTGAGCAGCTTGTCGCCGGTGAAGATCGAGTTGGCGCCCGCCATGAAGCACAGCGCCTGGGTCGCCTCGGACATGCTCTCGCGTCCCGCCGACAGGCGGACCATGCTCAACGGCATCGTGATCCGCGCCACCGCGACGGTGCGGACGAACTCGATCTCGTCGATCCTGGCCAGCGGCGTGTCCGCCAGCATGTCGCCGAGCACGGTGCCCTTGACCGGCACCAGAGCATTGACCGGCACGCTTTCCGGGTGGCGCGGCAGGGTCGCGAGCGCATGGACGAAGCCGACACGATCGTCGCGCGTCTCGCCCATGCCGACGATGCCGCCGCAGCACACGTTGATTCCGGCCTCTCGTACATGCTCCAGCGTGTCGAGTCGCTCGGCGAAGGTGCGCGTGGTGATGACCTGGTCGTAGCGCTCCGGCGAAGTGTCGATGTTATGGTTATAGTAATCGAGGCCGGCATCGGCGAGCATGGCCGCCTGCGCCGGCGTCAGCATGCCCAGGGTCATGCAGGTTTCCATGCCCATCTGGCGCACGCCCTTCACCATCTCGATGATCGCGGGCATGTCGCGATCCTTGGGATTGCGCCACGCCGCGCCCATGCAGAAGCGCTGCGACCCTGAATCCTTCGCCTGCGCCGCCGCCTGCAGCACCGCGCGCGGATCCATCAGCTTGGTCGCCTTGACGCCGCTCTCGGCTGACGCGGACTGCGAGCAATAGCCGCAATCCTCGGGGCAGCCGCCGGTCTTGATCGACAGCAGCGTGCAGAGCTGCACCTCGCCCGCCGCATGGTGCGCGCGGTGCACGGTCTGCGCCTGATACATCAGCTCGTCGAACGGCAGGTCGAACAGGGCGGCGATATCCGCCCGCGTCCAGTCGTTGCGTGTCCCGTTCATCGTCCCCGCTGCCACATCATGTCCTTCAATTGTGCCGTCCGTTCGCGCGTCAATCGCGCGAGGCATTGCGCCCGTACCATCGGCTGCATCGATCCGCCCGCATATTCCCCGCCCTCGATCGTGCACTGGGAATCGCGAAACGCCAGCCAGGCGCGCTGGCTGGCGAGCGTCGCCGGGGCATAGCCGAACCCGCCGCCGCGCGTGGTGTCGGCGGCGTCGCGCCGCTTCATCGCCGCATAGGTGCGCTGCCACTGGACGGTCATCGTTGCATCGGCGGCCTTCCATGCGACGCCGGCCTGCTGGTTCATCGCGGTCTGCGTCTGCGCCGCGGCCGGGCCGCCGATCAGCACCATGGCGGCAAGGGCATAACGGTTCATGCGGCATCCTCCTGCGGGGGCATGTTGTGGCCGAGCAATCGTAGCACGTCCTCGGCCGCCTTGATGAGGTTCGTACCCGGACCGAAGATCGCCTGCACCCCCGCATCGCGAAGCGCCTGATAATCCTGCGCCGGGATGACGCCGCCGGCGATGACCTTGATGTCGGCACGGCCGGCATCGCGCAAATGGCCGATCAGTTCGGGGATCAACGTCTTGTGCCCCGCGGCGAGGCTGGATGCGCCGACGATATCGACGTCGCTGTCCAGCGCCAGGGTGGCGGCCTCCTTCGGCGTCTGGAACAGCGGTCCGGGGACGACCTCGAACCCCAGGTCGCCGAACATGCTGCTGACGAGGTTGGCGCCGCGATCATGGCCGTCCTGGCCCATTTTGGCGACGAGCATGCGCGGCTTGCGGCCAAGGCGGCGTTCGGTCGCAGCGACGCCGTCCGCCAGCCGTTCCCAGCGTATGTCGTCGGCATAGGCGCCGCCATAGATGCCCTTCACCGGCGTCGGCTGCGTCCCGAACCGGCCGAAGACGTCCTCCATCGCGCTGCTGATCTCGCCCAGCGTCGCGCGCGCCCGCGCCGCGTCGACCGCGAGCGCGAGCAGGTTGCCCGAACCGCGCGCGCCCTCGCGCAGCGCATCCAGCGCCGCCCGGCACGCCGCCGCGTCGCGCGTCGCCTTGACCCGCTCGATCCGGCGGATCTGCGCCTCGCGCACCGCGACATTGTCGACGTCGAGGATGTCGATCGGGTCCTCGTCCGCCTTGCGGTACCGGTTGACGCCGACGATCACGTCCTCGCCGCGATCGACGCGTGCGGCGCGTGCGGCGGACGCCTCCTCGATCATCGCCTTGGGCCAGCCCGCGGCGACCGCCTTGGCCATGCCGCCCTCCGCCTGCACCCGTTCGATGATCTCCCACGCGCCATCGACGAGGCTCTGCGTCAGGCTCTCAACATAGTAGGAGCCGCCGAGCGGATCGACGACCTTGGTCATCCCCGTCTCTTCCTGGATCACGATCTGCGTGTTGCGCGCGATTCGGGCGGAGAAATCGGTGGGCAGCGCGATCGCCTCGTCGAGCGCATTGGTGTGCAGCGACTGGGTGCCGCCGAGCATCGCCGCCATCGCCTCGATCGTCGTGCGCATGACGTTGTTGTACGGGTCCTGCTCGGTCAGCGACACGCCCGAGGTCTGGCAATGCGTGCGCAGCATCTTGGACCGCTCGTCCTGCGCGCCCAATTGCGTCATCGCGCGATGCCACAATACCCGCGCCGCACGCAGCTTGGCGATCTCCATGAAGAAGTTCATGCCGATCGCGAAGAAGAACGACAGACGCCCGGCGAATTTGTCGATATCCAGACCCGATGCGACGCCGTATTTCACATATTCCATGCCGTCGGCGATGGTGAAGGCGAGCTCGTGGAGCTGCGTCGCCCCCGCCTCCTGCATGTGATAGCCGCTGATCGAGATGCTGTTGAACTTGGGCATCTCGCGCGACGTATAGCCAAAGATGTCGCTGATGATCCGCATGCTCGGTTCGGGCGGGTAGATATAAGTGTTGCGGACCATGAACTCCTTGAGGATGTCGTTCTGGATGGTCCCGTCGAGCAGCTTGCGGTCGACGCCCTGTTCCTCGCCCGCGACGATGAAGAAGGCAAGGATCGGGATCACCGCGCCGTTCATCGTCATGCTGACGCTCATCTGGTCGAGCGGAATGCCGTCGAACAGGATCTTCATGTCCTCGACGCTGTCGATCGCGACGCCCGCCTTGCCGACGTCGCCGGTGACACGCGGATGGTCGCTGTCATAGCCCCGGTGCGTGGCGAGATCGAACGCGACCGACAGCCCCTTCTGCCCGGCCGCGAGATTCCGGCGGTAGAAGGCGTTCGATTCCTCCGCGGTCGAGAAGCCGGCGTACTGGCGGATCGTCCACGGCCGCCCGGCATACATCGACGCGCGCACGCCGCGGGTGAACGGTGCGAAACCGGGCAGGCCCGGGTCCACCGGCGCGTCCTCGGCGGTGTAGAGCGGCTTGACCGCGATCCCCTCGGGCGTCGCCCAGATGAGATCCTTGCCCTTCACCTCCTTCGCCGCGGCCGCCTGCCAGTCGGCGAGGGTCGGCTGCGGCGTCGGCTCGGGCGTCACGGGCAGGGCGGGCGCGGCGCCGCTGTCCTCGCCTGTGTTGGTTTCAATGATCGCCATCAGGCGTCTCCATCAGTTCGACGAGCACGCCGCCCATGTCCTTCGGATGCACGAACACGATCGGCGTGCCATGCGCCCCGATCCGCGGTTCGCCGAGCACGCGCGCGCCCGTCGCCTTGAGGTCGGCGACCGCGGCGTGGATGTCGGGCACCTCGAAACAGACGTGATGCTGCCCGCCGGCGGGATTGCTGCGCAGGAAGCCGGCGATCGGCGAGGCATCGTCATAGGGTTCGATCAGCTCGATCTGCGTGTTGGGCGTATCGATGAAGCACACCTTCACCCCCTGCGCCGGCAGGTCGAACGGTTCGCCGATGACGGTCGCACCCAGCAGGGTGCGGTAGGTCTCGATCGACTGTGCGATCGACGGCGTTGCGATGCCGACGTGATTGAGGCGGCCGAGGGTCATGCGTGCTCTCCTCCCGTCATTGCGAGCGCAGCGCGGCAACCGAGGGCAACGCGCGGGACTCTGGATTGCTTCGCTGCGCTCGCAATGACGGCACAGGTGGGTGTGTCAGCCATGCATGATCTGCTCGTAAAGGTCGTACCAGCAAGGATTCGTCGCTTCGATCAGCGCGAGCTTTTTCGCGCGCGATCCGGCCTTGATCTGTTTCTCGCGCAGGATCGCCGCCTCCATCGTATCCGCCGCTTCGAACCAGACGAGCAGCTTGCAGCCGTAACGCCTGGTGAAGCCGTCCATCATCCCTTCGCGATGCTCCCACGCTCGCCGCGGCAGGTTCGACGTCACGCCGACGTAGATCGTGCCGTTGCGGCCGCTCGCCATGATGTAAATCGCGGGGTGCATCACCCATGCCCTTCATCGTCATTGCGAGCGCAGCGAAGCAATCCAGAGCGTCCGGTCGTGGGACTCTGGATTGCTTTGCTACGCTCGCAATGACGGTCGGCTCACAACGGAATGTTGTCATGCTTCTTCCACGGATTCTCGAGGCTCTTGCCCTTGAGCTTGCGCAGTCCCAGCGCGATCCGCCGCCGGGTGGAGTGCGGCTGGATCACCTCGTCGATGAAGCCCTTGCTCGCCGCGACGAAGGGGTTGGCGAAGCGTGCCTCATATTCCGCGGTACGCTCGGCGATCTCCTCGGGCGTGCGGCCGCGGAAGATGATCTCGACGGCGCCCTTCGCGCCCATCACCGCGATCTCGGCGGTGGGCCAGGCGTAGTTGAGGTCGCCGCGCAGGTGCTTCGACGCCATCACGTCATAGGCGCCGCCATAGGCCTTGCGGGTGATGACGGTGATCTTGGGCACGGTCGCCTCGGCATAGGCGAACAGCAGCTTCGCGCCATGCTTGATGATGCCGTTATGCTCCTGGCTGGTTCCCGGCAGGAAACCGGGGACGTCGACGAAGGTTACGATGGGAATGTCGAACGCGTCGCAGAAGCGCACGAACCGTGCCGCCTTTTTCGAGGAATTGATGTCGAGTACGCCCGCCAGCACCATCGGCTGGTTGGCGACGAAGCCGACCGTGCGCCCCTCGATCCGGCCGAAGCCGGTGATGATGTTGCCCGCATGCGCCGGCTGCGTCTCGAAGAAATCGCCTTCGTCGACGACCTTCCGGATCAGCTCGTGCATGTCATAGGGCTGGTTGGCGCTCGCCGGCACCAATGTGTCGAGGCTCGGCTCCAGCCGGTCCCACGCGTCCGCGGTCGGGCGTTCCGGTACGGGTTCGCGGTTCGAGGCGGGCAGGAAGTCGATGAAGTCGCGCGCCGCCAGCAACGCCTCGATATCGTTTTCGAACGCATTGTCGGCGACCGACGTCTTGGTGGTGTGCGTCACCGCGCCGCCCAGCGCCTCCTGCGTCACCACCTCGTTGGTCACCGTCTTGACCACGTCGGGGCCAGTGACGAACATGTAGCTCGAATCTTTCACCATGAAGATGAAGTCGGTCATCGCCGGCGAATAGACCGCGCCGCCCGCGCACGGCCCCATGATGAGGCTCAATTGCGGCACGACCCCCGACGCGAGCACGTTGCGCTGGAACACCTCGGCATAGCCGCCGAGGCTGGCGACGCCCTCCTGGATGCGCGCGCCGCCCGAATCGTTGAGGCCGATCACCGGTGCGCCGACCTTCAGCGCGGTGTCCATCACCTTGCAGATCTTCTGCGCGTGGCGTTCGGACAGCGACCCGCCGAAGACGGTGAAATCCTGGCTGAAGACATAGACCAGCCGGCCGTTGATCGTCCCCGATCCGGTGACGACGCCGTCGCCGGGGATGATCTGGTCCGCCATGCCGAAATCGACGCAATTGTGCTCGACGTACATGTCGATCTCTTCGAACGACCCTTCGTCGAGGAGGACGTCGAGGCGTTCGCGTGCGGTCAGCTTGCCCTTGGCGTGCTGCGCGGCGACGCGTTTCTCGCCACCTCCGGCTCGGGCAGCGGTACGACGGCGTTCGAGTTCGTTCAGCGTGGATGACATACAGGCTCCTGCTCGTCTCTCTCGCCCCGTGTAGCCGGATGCCGCAACTGTGGTTTTGCAAAATTGCAACCATGGGGTTTGCAAAGTAGGGCGGGGCAATGGCCGACGCTCCCCGCCCCCGTATCTTCGCCGGCGACCGCGTGCGGGCGCTGCGCGCGCGCCTGTCGCTCAGCCAGACCGCGCTCAGCCGCCGGCTCGGCATCTCGACCAGCTATCTGTCGCAGATCGAAAGCGGCGACCGGCCGATCACCGGCGGCGTGCTGGGGGCGCTCGCCCGCGCCTTTCCGCTCGACTGGGTCGATGTCGCGCCGGAGGACGACAGCGCCGCGCTGATCGGCGCGCTGGAGGCGGGGACCGATCCGTCCGTCCCCGCCGCGCTGCTCGACGAGGACGCCATCCTGCGTGGGCTGAAGCAGCAGCCGCTGGTGACGCGGCGGATGACCGCGCTCCACGCCGCGCTGCGCCGCTCGCAGGAGCAGCTGCGCGTGCTCGACGACCGCGTCGACGCCAGCCAGCCGACGCTGCTGCCGTGGGAGGAGGTGCGCGACTGGTTCCAGGGCAGCGGCAATTACATCGACCCGCTCGACCGCTTCGCCGAAGCGCTGGCCGACGCCCTGCCCGGCACGCGGTCGACCGCGACCCTGCTGACCGAACGGCTGCGCGACGCGCACGGCATCGTGGTGGTCGAGGACGGCAGCGCGCTGCGCGCCTATGACGCCGCCCGCTCCACCCTGCTGATCGACGGGGCGCAGCCGATCGAGACGCGGCATTTCCAGCTCGCCCACCAGCTGATCCGGCTGGAGGCGGATGCGCTGATCGAGGGGATCGTCGCCGCCGCACCGCTGCGCTCGGACGCCGCGCGCGAACTGCTGCGCGTCGGCCTCGCCAATTACGGTGCCGGCGCGTTGCTGATGCCCTATGCCCGCTTCCGCGCCGAGGCCCGCCGGTGCCGCCACGACGTCGATGCGCTGCGCCAGCGGTTCGGCGTCAGCTTCGAACAGATCTGCCACCGCCTGTCGACGCTGCAGCGGCCCGGTGCGCCCGGCATCCCCTTCTTCTTCTGCCGCATCGACATGGCGGGCAACATCACCAAGCGCCATTCCGCCACCCGGCTGCAATTCGCGCAATATGGCGGCGCCTGTCCGCTGTGGGTGGCGCATGAGGCGGTCGCCATCTCCGACCGCATCCTCGTCCAGGTCGCCGAGATGCCCGACGGCGCGCGCTACGTGTCGATGGCGAAGGGGCTGGTGAAGGCGACCGCCAGCTACCGCCGCACGCCGCGCCGCTATGCGGTGGTGCTGGGGTGCGAAGTCGAGCATGCCGGCGACTTCGTCTATGGCGACGGCCTCGACGTGGGGGGCGCGGACAGCGCCACCCCGATCGGTCCGTCCTGCCGCATCTGCCCCCGCCGCGACTGCGACCAGCGCGCCTTCCCCCCGGCGGGCCGCGAATTGCTGATCGACCCCGACCGCCGCACGATCGTACCCTATGCGTTCGAGTGATATACGCGCCGGATGACGATACGAATCGGGATCGGCGGCTGGACCTACGAGCCGTGGCGCGGGACCTTCTATCCCGCCAAATGGCCGCAGAAGCGCGAGCTCGAATATGCCGCGTCGCAGCTGTCGGCGATCGAGATCAACGGCACCTATTATTCGAGCTTCAAGCCCGCCAGCTTCGCCAATTGGGCGGCGGCGGTGCCGGACGGCTTCGTCTTCGCGGTCAAGGCGTCGCGCTATTGCACCAACCGCAAGGTGCTGGCCGAGGCGGGGGACTCGATCGAGCGCTTCGTCGGGCAGGGGATCGTCGAACTGGGCGACAGGCTCGGCCCGATCCTGTGGCAGTTCATGGCGACCAAGAGGTTCGACGCGGACGACATGGCCGCGTTCCTCAAGCTGCTGCCCGCGCAGCACGCCGGCGTGCCGCTGCGCCATGCAGTGCAGGTGCGGCACGAGAGTTTCGCCGATCCCGCCTTCGTCGCAATGGCCCGCGCGGCGAACGTCGCGATCGTCCATGCCGATTCGACCGACCATCCGGCGATCGCCGACGTCACCGCCGACTTCGTCTATGCCCGGCTGGAAGCGGCGGCGGAGGAGAACCCCGCGGGCTACACCGACGCCGCGCTCGACGACTGGGCGAAGGCGGCGCGGACGTGGCAGGCGGGCGGATCACCCGACGGCCTGCCCTATGTCACCCCCGACAGGCCCGCGAAGGCGCAACGCGACACGTTCGTCTTCTTCATCAACGGCGCGAAGGTGCGTGCGCCCCATGGTGCGATGGCGCTGATCGAGCGGGTGTCGGTGTGAAAAGGCCGTACGCGCGTGGCATCTGAAAGCGAACAGCGCGATGCTATTTGCGGAATTCGAGTTTGGTGGTACATTCGCTTAATAAGGAGCAGATCATGTTACTTATTGCGTTGATGGTGGCGGTGTCAGCAGCCTCTGTTCCGGGCCAGGTCGCAGCGCATAGTGCAGACGTTCCTGTAGTTCTTCCTGATGCGTCCTCGGCCGACGATATCATCGTTACCGCTTTACGGATACCGCGCGAAAAACTTCCGACCGGCGTTTATTGGAACTATCAATCGCTGCTTCCGAACAGGATTGCCCGTGAAAACGCACAGATGTTTTTACGGTGTGCGATTGGATCGAATGTCTCGCAATCGGTTCGAACTGTGGTGGACGGTGAACCCAATAGCGCTACCGCGCGCTTTGCTCAGGGTTGGATCAGGGAGAGGCACCGTGGCTGCTACCCGCCGACAGCTTTGGCCGGGTACACGACGACCCCCATGTCCAACACGATCAGCGACGCAGGGCTATCTGTAATGGATCGCGGCGTCATCATTGAGACAGTGCTGAAAACGTATGCTTCCGATGCGGCATTGACGCCGGATCTGACCTCAGATCCAAAAGTGCAAAGTCGATTCCAGTGGCGCGAGGGCTTTCGCAATCGTTTCAGGCTTCCGACCGATCGCGACGCGCTAGTCTATGCGACTTGCCTTGTAAGACAACAACCTGTGCTGGCCACTCGGTTGTTCCGTTCTGAGCCGGGCTCTTTATTGGAGCGTGGGTTGACCCAAGCACTAGTCGTGGAGGGGCGGCAATGCATCGGGCGTGCCAGCCGCGTCACGGTCGACCCTAGCTTGATGCGCGTTTACATCATGGACGCATTTTACCGATGGGTTGTAGCAGCTCGTGGTGTGGACAGCCTTATTCCCGATGCGGGATAAACCGCAGTCGGTTGTCGTGGAAGGTATGTCGCCCACCACGTCCAGACGTCTGCGTTATCCTATGTCGCAGCAAATGCCACGTGCTCGACCGCTGTGTTTCAGGCGCCGGACGATCGTGAAGGACGCTCAGGATACCCCCTCCCCGTCAATCCACCCTGAACAGGCGCAGCGGCGAATCCTTCGGCAGCGGTAGCGGGGTCAGCCACGCCGGCAGCTCGCCATGCGCCAGCTGGTCGTAGAAGCCGCCGGGATCGCGGGCGCGATAATTGGTCGATTCCGAATGGTTCGGACATAGCATCAGCATCGTCGCGCCATGGCGGCGGATGATCGCATGCGCTTCGTCCGCCGACCGGCCGAAGGCGTGCTGGACGTCGAGGATCGCGGCGCCGTTGCGATGATATGGTCCGGCGATCGCATCGTGATGCGTCACGGTGATGAGCCGTGGCCCCAGGTCGACGAAGGTGAAGATCGTCTGCGCCGGATAGCGGTCGAGCGCCTTCAGCACCGTGTAGCGCACGCAATTGCCGGTCGAGCCGTTGACCCGCTTCGTATAGGCGTTGGGCCGGTCGACGGGCAGATATTTGATGATGAGCCCGGCGAACAGGCCGGAGACGAGCAGGAACGCCGCCACCGTGCCGCCGATGCGCACCGGCATCGCGGGGTGGCCGAGCAGCCACGGCAGCACGATCCAGCCGAGCAGCGTCGCGCCCGGCACCGCGAGCAGCTGCGCGGCGGGGCCGGCGCGCACCTGCCACAGCAGCATCAGGCAGGCGAAGGTGACGAACAGCGCCACCGCGGTCCAGCCGATCAGCGCCTTCGTCCCGCGCGCACGCCACGCGCCGAGCAGGACGCCGACGACGCCGACGACCGGCAGCGCCGCGATCGGGAAGCCGAGGCGGAAGGCATGCTTGTAGATCGGCTTGGCCTCGCGGACGTTGTTCAGCCAGTTCTTCTCCAGCTCCGGCGAGACGCCCTCGGGCCGGGCAAGGCATTGCGGGAAGAAATGGACGAAGCCCGCGACGATCACCGCGCCGGCGAGCACCGACAGGCCGAGGCGCAGGTTGCGCGCCGCCGGGTCGAGCCGGGCGAGCAGGAACAGCAGCGCACCCGCCGCGACGCAGACGCTCAGCCATACCGGGGTCAGCGCATCGCAGCGCATCGCATGGTTGGCGTCCGATGCGAACGCCGCGAAGCCGATCGCGCTGCCGCCGCCGAGGCTGAGGGCATAGGCCTGCAACCGCGTCGATTCGACCCGGTCCCAGACCCAGCGCAGCGCGAGGATCGCGCCCGCCATCGCGCAATAGGGCAGCATCTCCAGCCCGATCGACAGGCTGACCGCGCTGGCGAGGCCGACCATCAGCCCGCCGCGTGCGCCCCTGGGATCGCACAGGCCGGCGACGGTCAGGCTCAGCATCGCGAGCTGCCAGCCGTGATGGTCGATCCGTTCGGGCAGGAACATCAGCATCGTCGCCGAGGTGCCGAGCAGGAAGACCAGCGCCAGCGGCCAGGCGCGCGGATCGATCAGCCGCCGCACCGTCGCCGCGACCCCGAGCATCGCGATCGACAGGGGCAGCAGCGGCGCGATCCCGCAGGCGAGCCGTTCCGCCCAGAAGTTGCTGGTGAACAGGCGAAAGAACAGGATCAGCCCGGCGATCGGCAGGTCGACGATGCGGCTCCAGTGGATGTCGAACCCGACCGGCGGATTGAGCCGATAGTTGCGCAGGTCGTACCAGGGCTGGCCCGCCAGCCAGGCGCGCACCTGCATCAGCCGCATATTGTCGTCGGTGTCGCCCAGCGACAGCCAGCGCACCAGGTTCCAGTCGCTCCACACGTACCAGACCGCCACCGCCAGCCAGGCGATCAGGGTCAGCGCGATCCAGTGCCTGTCGATGGCGTCGACGAGGCGACCGCGTGCCGTGGGAGCGGGGGGGAAAGTGTTCAACTGCTGCGACCCTTGAATTACCGTTCCGTTCCCGGCCCATTGCCTTTAGGGCGGGCAGGATGGCGAGGGAAGCACCGGCACGACTGGCAGGATTGCGCGACAGCGGCATGCTCGGGCAGATCGTCCGCTTCGGTATCGCCGGGGGCCTGTCGACGCTGATCTATTCGGCCGTCTACCTGCCGCTGACCATCTGGGTCTTTCCCCGCGAACATGCCGTCTACGCCGTCCCGTTCGCCTTTGCCGTGGCGGTCACCGCCGGCTATGTCCTGCACAGCCGCTGGAGCTTCCGGGACCATGGGTCTGGCAGCCGCGGCCGGCGGCAACAGGCGCAGTTCGTCGGCGTGCAGGCGTCGGGCATGGCGCTGAACGCCGTCATCACCTGGATCGGCACCGCGCTGCTCGGCCTGCCGGCCTGGGCGCCGCTGCTGCCCGCGGTGGCGCTCGCCACCATCTTCACCTTCATCCTCAACCGCTGGCTGGTGTTCGCGTAACTATGGATCGCATCGTCTACGACCGGATGGCCGCGCATGATTCCACCCATTGGTGGTATCGCGCGCGCCGCGACATCCTGAGCGACTATCTGACCCGCTACGGCCGCATGCCGCAGGACGCGCGCATCCTCGAGATCGGCTGCGGCACCGGCCACAACCTGCCGATGCTCGCCGCGTTCGGCGACGTCGATGCGATCGAGATCGATCCCGCCGCGCGGGACATCGCCAGCGCGCGGCTCGGCAAGCCGGTCGGCGATGCGCCCCTGCCCGACCTGCCCGGCGTGCCGCGCGGCAGCTACGATCTCGTCGCGGTGCTCGACGTCGTCGAACATATCGCCGACGACGTCGCCGCGCTGAAGGGGATGGCGAGCCTGCTCAAGCCCGGCGGCAAGATCCTGATCGCGGTGCCGGCGCATCAATGGCTGTGGAGCGCGCACGACGTGGTGAACCACCACCACCGCCGCTATTCCAAGGCGACGCTGACGAAGGCGATCGGGGCGGCGGGGCTGACGCCGCGCAAGCTCACCTATTTCAACTCGCTGCTGTTCCCGCTGGCGGCGGCGGCACGCATCGCGGGGCGGCTGACCGGCCGCGACGACAGCGACGATTCGCCCCCCGCCAAACCCCTCAACGCGCTGTTCGAGACGATCTTCCGCCTCGAACGCCACGCGGTCGGCCGCGTCCCGCTGACGCCCGGCGTCTCGATCGTGACGCTCGCCGAACCGAAATAGGCCGAGCCTCCTCTCCCCGCCGGGGAGAGGGAGGAAGGGTCACTCGGCCGCGCGCCGCTCCTCGGCGTCGGCCACCTCGAACTCGGGCGAGGGTTCGGCGGCGTTGAATCCCAGCGTCGAATGGCCCTTCACCGGCCCGGCGATGTCCGCGACCAGATAGAGCGGCCGCCGCTTCGATTCGATGTACAGTCGCCCGAGATACTCGCCGATCATGCCGAGGACGAACATCTGCACCGCGCTCAGCACGGTCACGACCAGCATCGTCGAGGTCCAGCCCTGCACCGGCGACCCCTCGAAGAACCCCCACAGGATGTAGAAGAGCAGCAGCAGCGACGCGCCGGCGAGGATCACCGAGGCATGGCTGGCGAAGCGCAACGGCGCGGTCGAGAAGCCGGTGACCGCATCGAAGGCGAGGCGCATCATCTTGCCGAGCGGATAATTGGTTTCGCCCGCGTGCCGCTCGGCGCGGTCATAGGGGAAGGGGACCTGGCGGAACCCCACCCAGGCGACCATGCCGCGGATGAAGCGCGCCTGTTCGGGCAGCGACAGCAGCGCGTCGAGCGCGCGGCGGCTCATCAGCCGGAAATCGCCGGTGTCGAGCGGGATCGGCGTATCGGTGACGCGGTCGAGCACGCGATAGAAAGCGGCCGCGGTCGCCTTCTTGAAGATCGTCTCGCCCTGACGCTTGCGGCGCACCGCATAGACGACGTCCGCCGCCTGCGCCGCCATCGTCGCGCGCATGTCGGTGAGCAGTTCGGGCGGATCCTGCAGATCGGCGTCGATGATGAGGATCTGCGCGCCCGAACACAGGTCCAGCCCCGCGGTCAGTGCCAGCTGGTGGCCGTGGTTGCGCGACAGGTTGATCGCCACCAGCCGCGGGTCGGCCGCGGACAGGCGCTGCATCACCGCCCAGCTGTCGTCGCGGCTGCCGTCGTTGATGAGCACGATCTCGTGATCGTCGCCCACCGCCGCCTTCGCCGCCGCCGACACGCGTGCGTGCAGCAGCTCCAGGCACGCAGCCTCGTTGTAGCAGGGAATGACGACGGATAACGCGGGGCGGTACATGGTCCGTCGTCCTTAGCGGGTCGTGCGACCGTCATCCACTCGTAACGTGTCGCCTATCCCAGCAGGCTGCTCAGCACGTCGGGGTGGAAGGCCCAGCCGGCGAAACCGCACAGCGACAGGAACAGCCCGAACGCGGCGAACCCCCAGGCGGCGACCAGCAGCCAGCCGCTTTCGGCCAGCGCCGCGACCGCGCAGATCGAGATGGCGGTGGCGATCGCCGCCTCGCTGGCGTCGAACTGGTCGTCGTGGACATTGAGCGAGTCGTACCGCTCGCCCGCCGCCCGGGCCGCGACGGCAAGGCGCGGTGCCTCGCCGCGATAGCGCGCGTCATCCCGGGCGAGCGGGGCGGAGGGCGATGCGTGCATCGCGGCGAGCTGCAGCTGCGCGATCTCGGTCACGCGCAGCTTGGTGCGCGTCGCCTGATATTCGTTCCACAGGTCGACCGAGCGCGCCTGTGCCTGGTCCATCGCCTGGACGATATTGCCGTCCTTGATGTTGCCCAGCCCCATCGCGACCGACAGGATGACGACGGTGACCGCGACGCGGCGGTTGAGGCGTTTGTCCTTCGCCTCGGCGCTGACCTCGAACTCCATGGCGCCGCCCTTGCCGTCGGGGGCAGGGCGGCGCCAGTGAATTGCCTGTCATGCCGTCGTCAGGATGGCGGGCGGTGGCGCGCGATCCTTATGAAACGCCGATCAGACGTAGTCCTTCAGCTCGTCCCCGGTGATGTGGACGACGTGGAGCACGTTGGTCGATCCCGGCGTGCGGAACGGGACGCCCGCCATCACGATCACGCGGTCGCCCGCCTTGGCGATGCCGGTGCGCAGCGCCATGCGCTTCGCCTTGCCGACCATGTCCTCGAACGACTCGACGTCGCGGGTGTGGACCGCATGCGTGCCCCACAACAGGCCGAGCCGGCGCGCGGTGTCGCGGCTCGGCGTCAGCACCAGGATCGGCACCGACGGCCGCTCGCGCGCGATGCGGCGCGCGGTCGACCCCGATGTGGTGAAGCAGATGATCGCGGTCGCCGACGTCGTCTTGGCGATCTGCTTGGCCGCTTCCGCCAGCGCGTCGGCGGTGGTCGGATCGGGCCGCATCACGGTGAAGTGGACGCGGTCGCCGTGCATCGGGTCGCCTTCGACCGAGATGCCGATCGAATTCATCATCGCGACCGATTCGACCGGCCACGCGCCCGCCGCGCTCTCCGCGGACAGCATGATCGCATCGGCACCGTCGTAGATCGCCGTGGCGACGTCGGACACCTCGGCGCGGGTCGGCGACGGGCTCTGGATCATCGATTCGAGCATCTGCGTCGCGACGACGACGGGGCGGCCGAGCCGGCGCGACGTCTCGACGATCCGCTTCTGCAGCGGCGGCACTGTCTGCGGCGGCAGCTCGACGCCCAGGTCGCCGCGCGCGACCATCACGCCGTCGCACATCTCGACGATCTCCTCGAGCCGGTCGATCGCCGCCGGCTTCTCGATCTTGGCGAGCAGCGCCGCCTTGCCGCCGATCAGCTTGCGCGCCTCGGCCAGATCCTCGGGCCGCTGCACGAACGACAGCGCGATCCAGTCGACGCCCTGTTCGACCGCGAAGGCGAGGTCGCTGCGGTCCTTCTCGGTCAGCGCCGCCATCGGCAGCACGACGTCGGGGACGTTCAGCCCCTTGTTGTTCGACAGCGGGCCGCCGACCTCGACCGTCGTCTCGATCCGCTCGGGGCCGTGATCGGTGACGCGCAAGACCAGCTTGCCGTCGTCAAGCAACAGGCGCGCGCCCGGCTCGATCGCTGCGAAGATTTCCTTGTGCGGCAGCTCGACGCGGGTCGCGTCGCCCGGCGTCGGATCGCGATCGAGCACGAAGGTGCTGCCGCTTTCCAGCACGGTCCGGCCGCCCTCGAACTTGCCGACGCGCAGCTTGGGCCCCTGCAGATCCGCGAGGATCGTGGTCGGGCGCATGAACTCCTTTTCGAGCGCGCGGATCGCCTGGATCACCGCGACCTTGGACTGCTGGTCGCCGTGGCTCATGTTGACGCGGAAGGCGTCCGCGCCCGCCTGGAACAGCGTCGCGATCATCTCGGGTGTATTGCTCGCCGGACCTAGGGTCGCGAGCACACGCACTTTCCGCGAGCGGGGCGCGATGGCAGTGGTCATAGAAAGGGGCTCCTGGGGAATGGCCGCGACCTCCTCTAAACCCTATCTAGGCGCGATCAACCTTCGGAAAGACCTGCATGACCGACAAACTCGATGCCCTGCCCGACGCCGTCGCCGCGCAGGCGTTCCGCCGCCTCGTCCGACATCTGCGCCACCGCACCGATGCGCAGAACGTCGATCTGATGGGGCTGTCGGGCTTCTGCCGCAACTGCCTGTCCGACTGGATCGAGGAGGCGGGCGACCTGTCGAAGGCGGAGGCGCGCGAGACGATCTACGGCATGCCGCAGGCGGACTGGAAGGCGCGCTACCAGACCGAGGCGACGCCCGACCAGCTCGCGCGGATGGAGGAGAGCCTCAAGCGCAACGCGGGGCGCGAAGAGGCGCTGGACGACGCGCTCGACGACAGCTTCCCGGCCAGCGACCCGCCCGCGATGACCGAACCCGGTCGCGGCTAAGGCCGGGGTTGAGCGCGACGTGGTAAACGCCTAGACGCCCGCCCCTACCGGTCGCGACCGGTATCCTTTCAGCGAATCATATGAGGGCCGCGCACCAGCCGCGGCGGGGTGGGACAATGGCGGACGAACGGCAAGAAGGCATGGGCGGCGGTCAGGTCGCAGCGGACGAACTGCGCCTGCTGATCGAGCGCGCCGAACGGCTCGAGGAAGAGAAGAAGGGCATTTCGGACGACATCAAGGACGTGATGGCCGAGGCCAAGGGCCGCGGCTACGACCCCAAGGCGATCCGCAAGATCCTCTCGATCCGCAAGAAGAAGAAGGAAGAATATCAGGAGGAGGAGGCGATCCTCGAGGTGTACATGCAGGCGCTCGGCATGATCTGATCGGCAGGCGGCTTGACCGGTCGTCCGGAGCTGTATTAATCGCATAAGTCACGTTGCGATGGAGCCTGCCCCGATGACCGCCCGTCTTGCCGCCGTCCTGATCGCCGCGACGCTCGCATCGCCCGCGACCGCGCGCGTCGCCGACACCGCGGCGGTGGAGCAGGTCGTCGACCGCTTCAACGCCGCCCGGGCGGCCTTCGACCCCGTCGCGCTCGGCGCCACGCTGGCGCCGGATTACGAGGAAATCTCGCCGGTCGGCGACGTCGACGATCGCGCCGAGGTGCTCGGTTTCTATCGTGCCGACCAGCGCAAGGCCGGACCGGCGATCCAGAGCAGCGAACGCCGCAGCGCGATCCACGGCCCGTTCGGGATCGCGACGGAGCGGCTGTCCTTCACGATGACGCGTCCCGATGGCGCGACGATGACCCGCTCGCTCCGCGCCCGCTATGTCGCGGTGCGCAGCGGCGCCGGCTGGAAGCTGGTGTCGGCGCAATATACCCCGGTGCCGCCGGCGAAATGACGATCGGGTGACGATCCTCGCGCTCTCGCTCGGCTTCGTCGCGATCAATCTGCTGACCGTGTTCGCCTTTGCGCATGACAAGGCGCGGGCCGTCTCCGGTGGCTGGCGGGTGCGCGAATCGACCTTGCTGGGCCTCGCCCTGGTCGGGGGATCGCCGGGCGCACTGTGGGCGCGGCATCGTCTGCGCCACAAGACCCGCAAGCAACCCTTCGCGACCTGTCTCGACCTGATCGCCATGGTCCATGGCGGACTTGCCGTCGGGCTGGCGACGCTGCTGATCCGATAGGTCCGGGCCGATCGTGACCGGCAGGCGGGGGAGGGCTAGGGCTGAATGGCGATTGGCCTAGGCCGCCTCGCTCGCCGCCGTCGTCCACCCCAGTCGCGGGATCGTGATCGAGCGCTTCCCGGACAGGTCGACGCGCGCGACGAACAGTTCGCGGCTCTCGATATAGCCGATCAGGCGGCGCACCCGGCCGAGCGAACTCGTGCCGTACGTCTCCGCCATCGCCGCGTCCGAGGGGCACGGCTCGCCGTTCTTCGCGGCGCGTGCGACCAGCAGGAAGGCGCCGATCATGTCGTCGGGCAGCGAATAGGCGAGTTCCATCGCCTCCGCCCATTGCGGGTCGGTGACGTCGAAGATGCCCGCGCGCGCCGCCGACAGCCGCCGGGTGAAGCCGGGCAGGTCGAGCGGCGGTTTCGCCAGCCCCGCCATCCGGCAGCGCACCTGGAAATCCTGGAACAGCACCGACGGCGGGCGCAGCGCCGAATCGCGGTCCGCGACGATCGCCTCCAGCACGGCGGCGTAAATCGCCTCGACCTCGCCGTCCGACTTGTCGGGCAGCGGCGCGAGCGTCGTCTGCTGCGACACCGGGCGTTCGATCGTGTCGAGCAGTTCGTCCGCCGGCACCCGGCGCGGCCGCGAATCGAAGCTCATCGGCAATTGCGGTGCCTCTTCCGGTGGCGGGGCGAAGATCAGCTGCTGCAGGTTCTCGGCGGGCGCGCTGGGCAGCGGCGTCAGCTTGGGGCTGCCGCTGCGCGCCGAGGTCGCGACCTGGCCGATCTTGACCGTGATCGGCCGCCGCGACACCGCCGGCCCCAGTGCGAGGAAAGTGCCGCGCGCCAGATCGCGGATCGATTCGGCCTGCCGCCGCTCCATGCCGAGCAGGTCGGCGGCGCGCGCCATGTCGATGTCGAGGAAGGTGCGCCCCATCAGGAAGTTCGACGCCTCCGCCGCGACGTTCTTGGCGAGCTTCGCCAGCCGCTGCGTCGCGATCACGCCGGCGAGGCCACGCTTGCGGCCGCGGCACATCAGGTTGGTCATCGCCGACAGCGACGCGCGCCGCACCTCTTCGGCGACCTCGCCGCCCGTCGTCGGGGCGAACAACTGCGCCTCGTCGACCACGACCAGCGCCGGATACCAATGTTCGCGCGGCGCATCGAACAGCGCCGACAGGAAGGCGGCAGCGCAGCGCATCTGCCCTTCCGCCTCCAGCCCTTCCAGGCTCAGCACGACCGAGGCGCGATGTTCGCGCAGCCGCGTCGCGATCCGCGCGATCTCCGGCACCGAATAATCCGCCGCCTCGATCACGACATGGCCGTACGGCCCGGCGAGCGTGACGAAGTCGCCCTCCGGATCGATCACCACCTGTTGCACCTGTCCCGCCGATCCTTCGAGCAGGCGGCGCAGCAGGTGCGACTTGCCCGACCCCGAATTGCCCTGGACGAGCAAGCGGGTGGCGAGCAGTTCTTCGAGGTCCATGGTCACGGGCGCGCCGCGCTCGTCGCTGCCCATGTCTACGCTGACGGTCATTGCCGGCGCGTTTGGCGTATCCGGGGGGGCGGGGGCAAGCGGTTTGCGGCGATTGCCGGTTCGGGACCGCTCCACTACGGCACCGGTCGATCCCTGCCGCCCGAGGAGGCTCCATGTCGCCGATCCCGCTCGCCGATCTCGCCCAGCGCCTGTTGCGCAAGCCCGCGCACGCGCTCGACGCGGAGGAGCGGCGGGTGCTCGACAGCATCGATGCCGGTACGATCGTCAGCCGCGACGCCGCCGACGAGGCGGATGCGCGGGCCAGTTTCGGCGAGCGCCTGTCCGACCGGGTCGCGGCGATCGGCGGCTCGTGGAGCTTCATCATCGCCTTCACCGCGGTGCTGCTCGGCTGGATGCTGCTCAATTCGGACGTGCTGGCGCATTTCGGCGCGGCGTTCGATCCCTTCCCCTACATCTTCCTCAACCTGATGCTCTCGACCGTCGCGGCGATCCAGGCGCCGGTCATCATGATGAGCCAGAACCGCCAGGCGGCGAAGGACCGGCTCGCCGCCAGCCTCGATTACGAGACCAACCTGCGGGCCGAACTCGACATCCTGCGCCTGCACCAGAAGCTCGACGGCGTCGTGCTCGACCGGCTCACCGCGCTGGAGGAAAAGATCGACAGGCTGGCGAACCGCGCGCCCGCGCCCTAAGGACGTGCCATTATTCGCTAGAGGCAGTCATGGCAGGCCATTCCAAGTTCAAGAACATCATGCACCGCAAGGGCGCGCAGGATAAGAAGCGCTCGGGCATGTTCTCCAAGCTTTCCCGCGAAATCACCGTCGCGGCGAAGATGGGTCTTCCCGATCCCGACATGAACCCGCGCCTGCGCGCTGCGGTCAACGCCGCCAAGGCGCAGTCGGTCCCCAAGGACAATATCCAGCGCGCGATCGACAAGGCGTCGAAGGGCGATACCGAGAATTACGAGGAAATCCGCTACGAGGGCTTCGGCCCGGGCGGCGTCAGCCTCATCATCGAGGCGCTGTCCGACAACCGCAACCGCACCGCGACCAACGTCCGCACCGCGGTATCCAAGAACGGCGGCAACCTCGGCGCGAGCGGCTCGGTCAGCCATGCGTTCGATCGCGTCGGCCTCATCAGCTACCCCGCCGCCGCCGGTAACGCCGAAACGGTGTTCGAGGCGGCGCTGGAAGCGGGGGCCGAGGACGTGACCTCGTCCGAGGACGGCCACGAGATCTGGACCGCGGTCGGCGACCTGCACGAAGTCGCCAAGGCGCTCGAGCCGGTGCTCGGCGAACCCGAAGGCGCCAAGCTCGCCTGGCGCCCGCAGACGATGGTGTCGGTCGACGAAGGCGATGCGGCGACCCTGTTCAAGCTGATCGACACGCTCGACGACGACGACGACGTGCAGACCGTGTGGGGCAATTACGAGGTGTCCGACGAGGTGATGGAGAAGCTGGGCTGACGTTTTTGGGTTCACGCGGAGACGCGGAGACGCGGAGGGCTGCGTTTGCGGCTCCTGGCTTCCGCGCGAGCCGGCCTCGGCACCGTTTGGCGATGGTGGATCACGATCGCCGCGGCCACCTCCTCATCGCGTCTTCGCGTCTTCGTGCGTGTTTCTCTTCCTTCGGTCTTGTCCCGAAAGATGAGATTCACGCGAAGGCGCGAAGGCGCGACGAGGTTTTGCGCGCAGAGGCGCGAAGGGCGCAGAGACTGTTGCGGTCCGGGCTGGCGTCGCACCCTTGCAATGGTGTTGTAAGGGCCGCTGGCGCGGCATTACGTCCTCCGCGTTCTCTGCGCCTCTGCGCGCCAAACACCGTCTTCTTCGCGTCTCCGCACCTCCGCGTGAACCCATGATCATCCTCGGCCTCGATCCCGGGCTCGGCACCACCGGGTGGGGCGTCATCCATGCCGACGGCAACCGGTTGCGGCATATCGCCAACGGCCAGATCCGGACCGATCCGTCGATGGCGCTCCCCCGGCGCCTGTCGAACCTGCACGCCGCGCTGATCGACGTGATCCTCGCCGAGCGTCCCGACGGCGCCGCGGTCGAGGAGGTGCTGGGCAACACCAACGCGCAATCCACCCTGAAGCTCGGCCAGGCGCGCGGGGTGGTGCTGCTCGCCGCCGCCGCCAGCGGATTGCACATCGGCGAATATCATCCCTCGACCGTCAAGAAGGCGGTCGTCGGCACCGGCGGCGCGGAAAAGCGCCAGATCCAGGCGATGATGGCCGTGCTGCTGCCCGGCGCGAAGCTGGCCGGGCCCGACGCCGCCGACGCGCTCGCGGTGGCGATCACGCACGCGCATCATCTTGCCTCTGCCCAGGGCATGGCGCGCCGCGCTAGGGTGACCGCATGATCGCACACCTCAAGGGCCGGCTCGATTCGACCGGCATCGACTATGTCGTGATCGACGTCGGCGGCGTCGGCTATTTCGTCGGCGCCTCGGCGCGCACGCTTGCCGCGATCGGCCCGGTCGGCGAGGCGGCGATGCTGCACACCGAGATGCTGGTCGCCGAGGATTCGATCCGCCTCGTCGGCTTCGCCCGCGCGGAGGAGCGCGACTGGTTCCGCCTGCTCACGGGCGTGCAGGGGGTGGGATCGCGCGTCGCGTTGGCGATCCTGTCGGCGCTCGACACGGCCGAGATCGCGCGCGCCGTATCGGCGCAGGACAAGGCGATGGTCGCACGCGCCAACGGCGTCGGCCCCAAGCTCGCCGAGCGGATCGTCCGCGAGCTGAAGGACAAGGTCGGTACCGTCGCATTGGGCCCCGCAGCAGCCGCGCAGGTCATGCCGGCCGGCGCCGCCGCGGATGCGGTGTCGGCGCTGCTCAACCTCGGCTTCCGTCCTGCCGAGGCGGCGAGTGCGGTGGGCGCGGCAGAGGAAGACCTCGGCCCCGCGGCGACGCTCGACGCGCTGGTGCGGCTGGCGCTGCGCAAGGCGGCGAAGTAGCGTCGGCCTCGCTGGACGCTCCGACGAAACGGGACTATATCGGGAACATGGCGCAGCTCACCATCTCGATGCCCGATGCGTTGCAGGAATGGGTGGACACGCGCATCGCGCAAGGGCGCTATGCCGATGCTGCCGATTATTTGCGCGACCTCGTACGGCTCGACCAGCGCTCCGACGACCGGCTTTGGCTGAAGGCGATGATTGACGAGGGACTGGCGTCGGGTGTCCTCGATCAGGACCCGCGCGACGTCGTCGCCGAGATCATTGCCGAAGATCCCGACCTTGCGTGACTAGGTTGCGGACCGCGCCGGCCGCGCGAGAGGATATCCGCGACATCCGGGCGTACAGCAAGGCGCGGTTCGGCGCACGGGTCGCGCGAGACTATCTCGAAGGCCTGAGCGCAACCTTCGGTCGTCTGGCGGAGCGCCCCCATGCGGGGGTAAGCGAAAGCGCACTGGCTATCGGTATGCGCAGCATCGTCTATCGATCCCATCGTATCTATTATCTTCTGGAAGGTGACGATCTGCTCGTGGTCCGTATTCTTCATCACGCGCGGGACGTTTCGGGCGCGTTCGGCACGACCCAATGACCGACGATCGCCTCCTCACCGCCAGCCGCCGTCCCGAGGACGTCGATGCGGCGCTGCGGCCGCGCAGTCTCGACGAATTCGTCGGGCAGCAGGCGGCGCGCGAGAATCTGCGCGTGTTCATCGAGGCGGCGCGGCAGCGCGGCGATGCGCTCGACCATGTCCTGTTCTTCGGCCCGCCGGGGCTCGGCAAGACGACGCTGGCGCAGATCATCGCGCGCGAGATGGGCGTCGGCTTCCGCGCCACGTCCGGCCCGGTGATCGCCAAGTCGGGCGACCTCGCCGCCCTGCTCACCAATCTCGAGGACGGCGACGTGCTGTTCATCGACGAGATCCACCGCCTGCAACCCGCGGTCGAGGAGGTGCTGTACCCGGCGATGGAGGATCGCGCGCTCGACCTGATGATCGGCGAGGGGCCGTCGGCGCGCAGCGTGCGGATCGACCTGCCCAAGTTCACGCTGGTCGGCGCGACGACGCGGCAGGGCTTGCTGACGACGCCGCTGCGCGACCGCTTCGGCATTCCCGTCCGCCTGCAATTCTACACGGTCGAGGAACTGACCCGCGTCGTCACCCGCGCGGCCGGGCTGCTCGATCTCGGCATCGCCCCCGATGGCGCCAGCGAGATCGCCCGTCGCGCGCGCGGCACCCCGCGCATCGCCGGCCGCCTGCTGCGCCGGGTGCGCGACTTCGCCAATGTCGCCGGCACGCCGACCGTCGATCGCATCGCCGCCGACCGCGCGCTCAACCGGCTGGAGGTCGACGCGCTCGGCCTCGACGCGATGGACCGGCGCTACCTCCACATGATCGCGGACATCTACCGCGGCGGGCCGGTGGGCGTCGAAACGCTCGCCGCCGGCCTGTCCGAACCGCGCGACACGATCGAGGAGGTGATCGAACCCTATTTGATCCAGCTCGGCCTCGTCGCGCGCACCGCGCGCGGCCGCGTGCTCAACGCCGGCGGCTGGAAGCATCTCGGCCTCAATCCGCCCGCCGGATCGCAGGACGGCCTGTTCGACGCGCCCTGACCGGACTTTCATACCGCCCCCAACACAATGTTGCGTGGCACCCGGGCCTCGCATCTGTTAGCCCTGCCGCCATGCCCAGTTCGGCCGCCGCCTCCGCCCGCGAAATCCTCACCCGTCTCCACGACGTCATGGCCGGCCGCAACCCGGCGCAGGCGAAGCTGAACGCCGTCGTCGGCATCATCGCCGAGGCGATGGATAGCGAGGTCTGCTCGATCTATCTGCTGCGCGAGGGCGTGCTCGAACTGTTCGCCACCCGCGGGCTCGACCAGGCGGCGGTGCACGTCACCAAGCTGGCGCTGGGCGAGGGCCTGGTCGGTTCGATCGCCGAGGATGTCGAGGTGCTCAACCTCGACGAGGCCGCCAGCCACCCCGATTTCGCCTACAAGCCCGAGACGGGGGAGGAACGCTACCACAGCTTCGCCGGCGTGCCGATCATCCGCCGCGAACGCGCGGTCGGGGTGCTCGCGGTGCAGCACAGCGAGCAGCGCAAATATCAGGACGTCGAGATCGAGGCGTTGCAGACCGTCGCGATGGTCCTGTCCGAACTGATCGCCAACGCCGGGCTGATCGACGCCGCGGGCGCCGGCACCAACCGTCCCCAGTCGACCGCCGCGGTCCGCCTGCCCGGGCAGAAGCTGGTCGAGGGCATGGCCTCGGGCCATGCGGTGTTCCACCAGCCGCGGATCGTCGTCGAACATACCGTCGCCGAGGATACCGATGCGGAGCGCCACCGCGTCTATGCCGCGTTCGACAAGATGCGCGAACAGATCGACCGGATGACGCGAGAGGCGGAATTCGGCGTCGGCGGCGAGCATGAGGAGGTCCTGCAGACCTACAAGATGTTCGCCTATGACGAGGGCTGGGCGCGGCGGATCAACGAGGCGATCGACAGCGGGCTGACCGCCGAGGCGGCGATCGAGCGCGTCCAGCAGCGCACGCGCCAGCGCATGCGCCAGATCGACGATCCGCTGCTCGCCGACCGGATGCACGATCTGGAGGATCTCGCCAACCGGCTGCTCCGCATCGTCTCGGGCCAGATGGGGACGGCGGCGCAGATGGGCTTGCGGCAGGACACGATCCTGATCGCGCGCAATCTCGGCCCCGCCGAACTGCTCGAATATGACAAGCGCCGGCTGAAGGGGGTGATCCTCGAGGAAGGGTCGCTGACCGCGCATGTCACCATCGTCGCGCGGGCGATGGGGGTGCCGGTGCTCGGCCGCGTCCGCGACGTCCGCCGGCTGATCGCGGAGGGCGACCTGCTGCTGCTCGATTCGGTCGCGGGCAACGTCTTCGTCCGCCCGTCGTCGGGAATGGAAGAGGCATTCGAATCGAAACTGGCGCTCCGCCAGAAGCGCAAGGCCGCCTTCGCCGCGCTGCGCGACGTGCCGCCGGTGACGAAGGACGGCCATCGCGTCACCCTGATGGTCAACGCCGGCCTGCGCGACGACGTCGCCGCGCTCGACATCACCGGCGCGGACGGGATCGGCCTGTTCCGCACCGAATTCCAGTTCCTCGTATCGGCGACGCTGCCGCAGCGCGAACGCCAGCAGCGCCTCTACAAGGAGGTGCTGGATGCCGCCGGCGACCGCCCGGTGATCTTCCGCACCGTCGACATCGGTGGTGACAAGGCCTTGCCCTATCTCAACAAGGAGGATGCGGACGAGGAGAATCCGGCGATGGGCTGGCGCGCGTTGCGGCTCGCGCTCGATCGCGACGGCCTGATGAAGGTGCAGGCGCGCGCGCTGATCGAGGCGGCGTCGGGCCGCACGCTCAACGTCATGTTCCCGATGGTGTCGGAGGCGTGGGAGTTCGCCGAGGCGAAGGCGCTGTTCGAGGCGCAGCGGGCGTGGCTCGGCGCGCGCGGCCGCCGCCTGCCGCTCGAGATCCGCTATGGCGCGATGCTCGAGGTGCCGGCGCTCGCCGAACAGCTCGACCTGCTGCTGCCGGAGATCGATTTCCTGTCGGTCGGCACCAACGACCTGACGCAATTCCTGTTCGCCGCCGATCGCGCCAATCCGCGCCTCGCCGAACGCTACGACTGGCTGAGCCCGTCGATCCTGCGCTTCCTGTCGCGGGTGATCGGGCCGTGCCGCGAGGCCGGGGTCGCGCTCGCCGTCTGTGGCGAGATGGGCGGGCGGCCGGTCGAGGCGATGGCGCTGATCGGGCTCGGGATCGACCGCCTGTCGATCACGCCGGCGGCGATCGGCCCGATCAAGGCGATGGTCCGCAGCCTCGATCACGCCGCGCTCACCGCCTTCGTCGCGCAGCTGATCGCGCGTCCGCCACGCGACATGCGCGGGGCGCTGACCGACTGGGCGGTGCAAAGCGGCGTCGATCTGGCCTGAAAGGCCGTCGAACCGGGCGGCGCTCACGTTGACTTGCAGCAAGGCATCGGGGAATGTCGCCGACGTCAGCGATCCGCAGCACTCCCTTGGAGACACGAATGGACGAGGTCGATCCCGGCCAGCCCAACCCGAACACCGTTCCGCCGGCCCGGCCGGGGGAGCGGTTGCGTGATGCGCGCGAGAGCAGGGGACTGAGTCTGGCGGAAGTCGCCGCGCGCACCCGCGTGCCGCAGCGGCATCTGGAGGCGCTGGAGGCGGGCGATTACGCCGCGTTGCCGTCGCCGACCTATGCGATGGGCTTTTCCAAGGCCTATGCCCGCGCGGTCGGCATCGACGAGGTCGTCATCGCGCAGGAGGTGCGGCGCGATCTCGACCGGCTCGGGCCGCGCCGCCCGGAATATGTTCCGTACGAAACCGCCGATCCCGCCCGCGTGCCGTCGCGGGGCGTGGCGATCCTCGGCGTCGGCGTCGCGCTCGCGGTGCTGATCCTCGTCGGCCTGTGGTACGGCACCAGCCTGTTCCAGCCGGGCAGCGGCACGCCCGCCGCCAGCGAGACGGTGGTCGCGCAGACGATCGCCCCGACGCCGACGCCCGCCGCCACCCCGGCGGCGCCGACCGGTGGCCAGGTGGTGCTGACCGCCAGCGACGAGGTGTGGCTGCGCGTCTACGACGCCGACAATGCGACGCTGTATCTCGGCACGATGAAGCCCGGCGAGACGTTCACCGTCCCGGCCGGCGCCAACGATCCGAAGATCAACGTCGGCCGCCCGGACAAGCTCGCGGTGACGCTCAACGGCTCGGCGATCCCGCCGCTCGGCGACGGATCGCGCGCGATCAAGGACGTACGGGTCAGCGGCGAGGCGATCGCCGCGCGGCTCGCCGGCCAGCCCGAGGCCGCCGCCACGCCGGCGGCGGCGACGGCCGAGCGTACCCCGACGCGCGCCGCCTCGACGCGGCCCGCGCGCAGCGAGCGCCGTCCGGCGCTCAGCGAGACGCAGCGTGCCAACCTCCAGTCGTCGCAGGAACCGGCGGCGACGGGCAATTCTTCCGCGCCTTAAGGCTGGCGACAGCTAGGCGGATGCAGCTATGACGGCGCTTCGTAAACCTGACACGCGCCGGGGGGTGCCCAAGACCATGCGTACGATCATCTGGGCGCTCGCCGCCGCCACGTCTCTGGTTCCCGTCGCCGCGGTGGCGCAGAGCAATGTCGAGGGCCGCGTCGGCAAGCTCGAAAGCGAGATGCGCGCGGTGCAGCGCAAGGTCTTTCCGGGCGGCGCCGGCCAGTATCTCCAGCCCGAGATCTCGCGGCCCGATACGCCGCAGGCCGCCGGCGGCAGCCCCGCGACCAGCGCGGTCGCCGACCTGACCAGCCGCGTCACCGCGCTGGAGCAGCAGATGGCGGGGATGACCGACCAGATCGAGCAGACGGGCTACAAGGTCCGCCAGCTGCAGGACCAGTTCGACGCCTACAAGCGCAGCACCGATGCGCGGCTCGCCGGCCTCGCCGCGACGCCGGCGCTGGCGACCACCCCCGCCTCGACGCCGCTCGGCGAGGACGAGGCGGCGGCCGGCGCGACGACGCGCCCGACCCGGACGCCGCCACGCGGCACCGCGACGCCCCGCCCGGTGGCGACGCCCGCGACCGTGGTCGACACCGCGGAGGATAGCGCACCGGTAACCGGCGCCAAGGTCGACAAGCCCGCGACCGGCGACACGCCCGAGGACGAATATCTGTACGGCTATCGCCTGTGGGCGGCGAAGCAATATCCGCAGGCCGAGGCGCAGCTGAAGAAGGTGGTCGCCACCTATCCCAAGCACCGCCGCGCCAGCTATGCGCAGAACCTGCTCGGTCGCGCCTATCTCGACGAGGGCAAGCCGAGCCTCGCGTCGATGGCCTTCTACGACAATTACAAGAAGATGCCCGACGGCGAGCGCGCGCCCGACAGCCTCTATTATCTCGCCCAGGCGCTGATGAAGCTCAACAAGCCGGCCGATGCGTGCAAGGTGTACGGCGAGCTCACCGACGTCTACGGCAGCAAGGTTTCCGGACAGATGAAGGCCGATGTCGAGAAGGGCCGTACCGCCGCCAAGTGCAAGTGAGCCGCTGGCCGCGCAGGCCGACCGGTTCCGCCACGACCTGATCCGCACGCTGGGGCATGAGCCCCGCGGCGCGCTGCTCGTCGCCGTGTCCGGCGGCCCGGACAGCATGGCGATGCTGACGCTCGCCGCCGCCGCCTTCCCGGGCGGCGTCCACGCCGCGACGGTCGATCACCGGCTGCGCGCGGACGCCGCGACGGAGGCGGCGATGGTGGCAGCGCATTGCGTGCGCCTTGCCGTTCCTCATGCGACGCTCGTCCCCGCGCAGCCGATCGCCGGCGCCAGCATCCAGGCGGCGGCGCGCCACGCCCGCTACGCCCTGCTCGCCGACCATGCGCGCGCGATTCCGGCGGAGGCGCTGGCGACCGCGCATCACGTCGACGACCAGGCCGAAACCTTCCTGATGCGCGCCGCGCGCGGATCGGGCATCGCCGGTCTTGCCGGGGTGCGGGCGCGCACGACGATCGGCGCGGTGACGGTGATCCGGCCGCTGCTCGACTGGCGCCGCGCCGAGCTGCGCGCGATCGTCCGTCGGGCGGAGGTGCCGTTCGTCGACGATCCCTCCAACCTCGACCCGGCGCATGACCGCACCCGCTTCCGCCGCCTGCTCGACGCCAACGAATGGCTCGGCCCGCCGCAGATCGCCCGCTCCGCGGCGGCGCTGGCGGAGGCGGACGGCGACGTCCGCGCGATCGTCGACTGGCTGTGGTCCAGCCGCGCGACGATCGCCGGTCCGGTCGTGCGCGTCGACGTCGCCGACCTGCCACGCGAACTCACCCGTCGCCTCGCCCGCCGCGCGATCGGGCTGGTGATCGAGACGGCGGGGATCGCCGCGCCCCGGTGGAGCGAATCGGCGAATATCGAATCGTTGCTCGACGCGGTGGCGGCGGGAAAGCGCGCGACGCAGGCCGGGGTCGTAGTCGGTCCGCAGGGCGGCGCATGGCGCTTCCGCCCCGCCCCGGCGCGCCGTTCGGGCTGATCGACGCCGGGCGTTCGCCAAATCGCCCGGATTCCTCGCCGGGCACCACGAATCCGGGCGTCCGTTCCATTGCCATTAACCCGCATGCGCTTATCTTGGCCGGATGAACGACAACGACAAGCAGCCCCCGAACGGCAGCGGGAACGACGGCGGCAATAACGGCGGCGGCAGCCCTTGGATGAAGAGCCTGCTCATCTGGGTCGGCATCCTGCTCGCGCTCGCGCTGTTCGTGACCATGTTCGACGGCCGCACCAGCGCCGGCGCCGGCAATACGGTCGCCTATTCGAAGTTCCTCGACCAGGTCGACGAAGGCACCGTGAAGGATGTCGCGATCAGCCGCGACGTCATCACCGGCACCTATTCCAGCGGCGACAAGTTCCGGACCTATCCGATCCAGGACCCGACGCTGGTGCCGCACCTGCGCGAAAAGAACGTGACGATCGCGGCCAAGCCCGACGAGGGCACGTCGATGTGGATGCTGCTGCTCTATCAGTCGCTGCCGTTCCTGCTGTTCCTCGGCATCGCCTTCTTCGTGCTCAAGCAGATGCAGAAGAACACCGGTGGCGGTGCCATGGGCTTCGGCAAGAGCCGGGCCCGCATGCTGACGCAGAAGGAAGGCAAGGTCACCTTCGACGACGTCGCCGGCATCGACGAGGCGCGCTCGGAACTGACCGAGATCGTCGACTTCCTCAAGGACCCGACCAAGTTCGCGCGCCTCGGCGGCAAGATCCCGAAGGGCGCGTTGCTGGTCGGTTCGCCTGGCACCGGCAAGACGCTGCTCGCCCGCGCGATTGCGGGTGAGGCGGGCGTGCCGTTCTTCACCATCTCGGGCTCGGACTTCGTCGAGATGTTCGTCGGCGTCGGCGCATCGCGCGTCCGAGACATGTTCGAACAGGCAAAGAAGTCGGCGCCGTGCATCGTCTTCATCGACGAAATCGACGCGGTCGGCCGTCATCGCGGCGCCGGCCTCGGCAACGGCAACGACGAACGCGAACAGACGCTCAACCAGCTGCTGGTCGAGATGGACGGGTTCGAGGCCAACGAGGGCATCATCATCGTCGCGGCGACCAACCGTCCCGACGTGCTCGATCCCGCTTTGCTGCGTCCCGGCCGCTTCGACCGCCAGGTCGTCGTGCCGCGCCCGGATATCGAGGGCCGGATCAAGATCCTCGAAGTCCATATGAAGAAGGTGCCGCTGGCGCCCGACGTCGACGCCCGCGTCATCGCGCGCGGCACGCCGGGCTTCTCCGGTGCCGATCTCGCCAACCTCGTCAACGAGGCGGCACTGACCGGCGCGCGCAAGGGCAAGCGCCTCGTCGCGATGGCCGAGTTCGAGGAAGCCAAGGACAAGGTCATGATGGGCGCCGAGCGCCGGTCCATGGTCATGACCGAGGACGAAAAGCGGATGACCGCCTATCACGAGGCGGGCCACGCGATCGTCTCGATCCACGAACAGGCGTCGGACCCGATCCACAAGGCGACGATCATCCCGCGCGGGCGTGCGCTCGGCATGGTCATGCGTCTGCCGGAACGCGACAGCTACAGCTACCATCGCGACAAGATGTACGCGAACCTCGCGGTGGCGATGGGCGGCCGCGTCGCCGAAGAGATCATCTTCGGCTACGACAAGGTGTCGTCCGGCGCGTCCGGCGATATCCAGTACGCCACCGGTCTCGCCCGCGACATGGTGACCAAATGGGGCATGTCGGACAAGGTCGGTCCGGTCGAATATGCCCAACCGGAGGGCGAATCCTTCCTCGGCTATTCCTCGTCGCAGCCGGTCCGCATGTCGAATGCGACCGCACAGCTGATCGACGACGAGATCAAGGGCATCGTCGAGGGCGGGCTGACCCGCGCCAAGCAGCTGCTGACCGAGCATGTCGACCAGCTTCATCTGCTCGCCGGCGCTCTGCTCGAATATGAGACGCTGTCCGGCGACGAGATCAAGAAGCTGATCGCCGGCGAGGAAATCGGTCGTCCCGATCCCTCGGGCCCCAAGTCGAGCGTGCCGCGCGCCGGCACCTCGATCCCCAAGACCCGTCGTCCGGGCGGCCCGTTCGGCACGCCGGCACCGCTCGGCGCCTGATCCTCTTTCGGCGGCGCGGTTCATCGCGCCGTCAGCCGGATGCGATTAATTGGCGGCATTCCACCCGGAGTGCCGCCGATGTCGCGTAAAGTCCTGATCGCCCCCGCAATCGTCCTCAGCCTGATCTCGCTCGGGATCGCCGCCCCCGCCTCCGCCGCGATGACGGTCGCGACCTTCCTGACCCGGGCGGCACCGTTGCGCGCCAATCCGTTCACCGCGCTGACCAACCCCGATTATCGGGTCCTCAAGGCGGAGGCGGACGCCGCGACCCGGCAGTTGCGGGCCGAGGGCGCGGCGCGCGTCGCCGCGGGCAAGCGCCCGATCGCCTGCATGCCCGATGGCGAAAAGATCGGCATCCTCCAGATGCTCGGCGGCCTCGACGCGCTGTCCCCGGCGGAGAAGCGGCTGCCGCTCAAGGACGGCTATGCGAAGGTGCTGGCCAAGACCTACCCCTGCTGATCTCGCCTGTTGGTCCCCGGCCGGGATAACCCGCTGGACGATCGCCGGAAAACACCCCGGCCTGTCCTGCACCGGCCGGCGCCGCCACACCTGCCAGCGAATGTTTCGCCGAGGCGTTCATGTTGCCCATGGTGCCGCGTCCGTTGTGGTTCAGTCGGTCAGCCCGTGCAGGGTCAGCAGCACGAGGAACAGCAACAGCGCCGTCCAGGCGAAGACGAGCAGGACCGCGGTCCGCCACGCCGCCGATCGCTTGCGCAGCGAATAGGCGCCGCGCAATTGCCGGAACATGTGCACCGGCGGCAGCACATAGACCGCCAGCACCAGCCAGCCCGCGCTCACCCCGACGACGCCCGCCAGCATCAGCGCGATGACCATCAGCATCATGAAGGCGAGGCTGTAGGTGACGAAGATCGCATGATCGTACAGCCCGAACCGCCGCCGCCACAGGAACAGCAGCGCGACGAGCGGCGTCGAGATCGGGATCAGCAGCCAGCTGTATTTGTACGTGCTGGTCTGGAGCTTGTAGAGCGCGAGGCCGGGATTCTTGTTCGCCTTGTCGATGCCGTGATCGAGCGACACCCAGCCGGTCTTGAACGTGGTCAGCTTGAAATCGGTGTCCGATGTGTCGCCCGCCTGCGTCTGCTTCAGCGCATCCCGCGTGGTGCGCAACGCGGTGATCTCGCGGTCGATCTCCACCGTCGGCCTGCCCGCCGCGACCATTTTGGCGCGCTGCCCCTCCGCCTTCTCCAGTGCCGCCTCGGCCTTTTCCACGCCGCGGGCGAAGCCGACCATGTTGCGGCTCATCGATTCGGGCGACACCGCCTCGGCGATGTCCCCGCCCAGCGCGCTGATCGTCGCGAACATCAGGAAGACGGTGAACAGGAACAACGCCAGCGGCGACACGAACCGCGCCCGCTCGCCCGCGATATAGCGGCGGGTCAGGTCGCCCGGCCGCCACAGCAGCATCGGCAGCGTCCGCCAGATCTTGCCCTCGAAATGGAAGACGCCGTGCGCGATCTCATGGCCGATTGCGCCGACCGATCGATGGACGTGCGCCGATTGCCCGCAGGCATGGCAATGCGCCCCGATCAGGCGCGTTCCGCAATTGAGGCACAGGGCCCCATGCGCCTGGCCGGAGCCTTCCCCCGCGTGCGGCTCCACCGACCGGGCGGCGAGCGCACCCGTGATGAAATCCCCTGCTGCTGTGATATCCCCCGACATAAGCGCGAGCCTAGCAATCCTCCGATCATGGCGCGAGAGGCTTTGACGTGGTAATGAATGCCATGGCCGACGCAGACAATCCGACCGAAATGATCGCCGATATGGGCCGCCGCGCCCGCGACGCCGCACGCGCGCTCGCCGGACTGCCGACCGACATCAAGGCGGCGGGCCTGCGCGCCGCGGCCACCCGGTTGCGCGCCGCGGAGGCGGAGATCCTCGCAGCCAACGCCCGCGACATAGCGGCGGGCGCGGCGAGCGGACTGACCGCGGCGCTGCTCGACCGGTTGAAGCTCGACCCGGCGCGGGTTGCGGGCATGGCGGCGGGGGTCGAGGACGTCGCCGGCCTCGCCGATCCGGTCGGCCGGACGATCGACCGGATCGAACGGCCCAATGGCCTGCTGCTGTCGCGCATCCGCGTGCCGATCGGCGTGATCGGCATCGTCTACGAATCGCGGCCGAACGTCACCGCCGACGCCGCGGCGCTGTGCGTCATGGCGGGCAATGCCGCGATCCTGCGCGGCGGGTCGGAGGCGCGGCACAGCAATCGTGCGATCCACGCCGCGCTGGTCGCCGGTTTCGCCGATGCCGGCCTGCCCGCCGACGCGGTGCAACTGGTGCCGATCACCGATCGCGCGGCGGTCGGCGCGATGCTGGCCGCGGAGGGCGCGATCGACCTCATCATCCCGCGTGGCGGCAAGAGCCTCGTCGCCCGCGTCCAGGCCGAGGCGCGGGTGCCGGTGCTCGCGCATCTCGACGGCATCAACCACGTCTATATCGATGCGTCCGCCGATCCCGCGATGGCGGACGCCATCGTCGTCAATGCCAAGATGCGCCGCACCGGTGTCTGCGGGTCGATGGAGACGCTGCTGATCGATCGCGCCTATCCGCAGACGGGCGCATTGGTCGCCGCGCTGGCCGCGGCGGGTTGCGAGGTTCGCGGCGACGCCGCCATCGTCGCGCTCGCCGGCGTCGCCCCGGCGGCGCCCGAGGATTGGGACACCGAATATCTCGACGCCATCGCCTCGGTCGCGCTGGTCGATGGTGTCGACGAGGCCATGGCGCACATCGCCCGTCACGGCTCGCACCACACCGACGCGATCGTCGCTTCGGACGACGCGGTCGCCGAACGCTTCCTCACCGGCGTCGACAGCGCCATCGTACTGTGGAACGCCTCGACCCAGTTCGCCGACGGCGGCGAATTCGGCTTGGGTGCCGAGATCGGCATCGCCACCGGTCGCCTCCATGCACGCGGCCCGGTCGCGCTGGAGGGACTGACGACCTACAAATGGGTCGGCCGCGGAACAGGGCAGGTGCGCAGTTGATTGCCACAATTACAATGTATACATTGTTGAAATGGCACAGACCGCAGTCGTAACCGCACGCATCGACGATGCGCTTGTCCAGCGCATGGATCGCCTCGCCACCGGTTACGATCGCTCCCGTGGCTGGGTGATCGCGCGGGCGTTGGAACGCTATCTGGACGAGGAGCTCGACCTGCTCGATTCACTCGCAGCGGCCGAGGCGGACGTCGAGGCTGGCCGCGTCTTCACCCAGGAGGAGGTGGAGGCCATGTTCGAAGTGCGGAGGCATCGGCGCGACGCTGCATGAAGAGCGTGACATGGACGCAGACGGCCACCGTCGATCTTCGCGAAGCGGAAACGTACCTTGCCCAATATCATGAGGCACTGGGGCGCGACCTGATCGATCGAGCCACCGCTGCGGCGCGTTTTCTGCTCGATTTCCCGGCGTTGGGGTCGCCCATGACCGGACGTTGGCGGAAATGGCGTATTCCGCGTACGCATTACCTGATGATCTATCGTCCGACGCGATCGGGGATCGAGATCGGACGGATCCGCTATGATCGCAGCCATTGGGCCGTCGTACCCGAATGACCACCACCGGCCTGCTCGGCGGCTCGTTCAATCCGGCGCATCGCGGTCATCGCGGCATCACGCTGGCGGCGATCCGCGCGCTCGATCTCGATGAGGCATGGTGGCTGGTGTCGCCCGGCAACCCGCTGAAGGCGGGGGCACGCGACATGGCACCGCTTGCCGCGCGTCTCGCCTCGGCCCGGCGGATGGCGCGCCGTGCGCCGATCCGCGCAAGCGATATCGAGGCGCGGCTGCACACACGCTACACGCTCGACACATTGCGCAAGCTTCAGCGCCGCTACCCGAAGCGGCAGTTCATCTGGTTGATGGGGGCGGACAATCTCGCGCAATTCCACCGCTGGCGCGACTGGCGCGGGATCGCGCGTACGATGCCGATTGCGGTGATCGCCCGTCCGGGGTATGAGCGTCAGGCCCGCGCGAGTGTCGCGATGGGTTGGCTGCGGCGCTTCCAACGGCCCGCATGTCAGGCGAAGCATTGGACGACGTGGAGATTGCCGGCACTCGTGCTGTTGCGCTTCCGCCCCGACCCTACCTCCGCGACCGCGGCCCGAGCGGCCGATCCCGACTGGCACCGGCATTTTCCGGGCCGGCAACCCAGGAGTCACCTTGGCGAGTAACCCCCAGGCCGTTCGACCGGCCGACCCGGCCGAAGTCGAGGCCTTGCACCGGCTTATCATGGCGTCGCTCGACGACGACCAGGCGGAGGAGGTCATCACGATCCCGCTCGCCGGCAAATCCTCGATCGCCGATCACATGGTCATCGCCAGCGGCCGGTCGACGCGCCAGGTCGCGTCGATGGCGCACAAGCTCGCCGAGAAGATCAAGGCGGAATTCGGCCGCAGCGTGCGGATCGAGGGCCTGCAGACCGCCGACTGGGTGCTGATCGACGCGAACGACGTCATCGTCCACCTGTTCCGGCCCGAAGTGCGCACCTTCTACAATCTCGAGCGGATGTGGCAGTTCGGCGATACCGTATCCTCGTCGCTCAAGCCGCTCCCGCCCGCGACCGAGGCCTGACATTCTCCTCCACATCGTGGCGCGCGGACGGATCGGGCGCTCGCCCGAATCGGAGCTGGTCGACCGCTACCTGAAGCGGATCGTCTGGCCGACCCGCGTCACCGAACTCCCCGATACCGGCGGCAAGCTACCCGCGCTCGATCCGCAGACCGTCCGCGTCCTGCTCGACGAAAAGGGCGAGGTGCTGGGATCGATCGACTTCGCGCGCCGGCTGGAACGCTGGCGCGACACCGGCACGCGGGAAATCCGCTTCATGATCGGCGCGGCGGACGGCTTCGGCGACGCCGAGCGGGCGGAGGCGGACCTGCTCCTCTCGTTCGGCCGCGCGACCTGGCCGCATATGCTCGCCCGGGCGATGCTCGCCGAGCAACTGTTCCGCGCGACGGCGATCCTCGCGGGCCATCCCTATCATCGGGAGGGGTGACGGTGGGGGCGGTCCTGTCCTGGACCCGCGACATGCGGCGAGCGGGAAAGACGACGCCGAAGCGTGACGGCACGCGCACCGCGTGCACGGCGCTGGCGCTCCTCGCCCTGACGCTCCCCGCGCAGGGCCAGACGCCGCCAGACCAACGTCAGCGCCTCGCCGCCGCCAAGCGCGACGCCGCGATCGCCACGCGGAAAGCCGCCGACCTCGCCCGCCGCGCCACCGCCGAACGCGACGCCGCCGACAGGGCGCGCGCGGAGGAAGCCGCACTCGCCGCCCGCGTCACCGCCGCCGAGGCGACGCTGGCCGCCGCCCGCGCGCGACAGGCGATCGTCGCCGGCCTGCTCGCCGACCAGCAGCACGCGCTCGGCGTGGCACAGGCGCCGGTCGCGCGCCTGCTCGCCGCGCTGACCGCGCTCGCACGCCGCCCGACGGTGGTCGCGATCGCGCAGCCCGGGTCGGTCGACGATCTCGTCCATGTTCGCGCGGTGCTGGGCGGCGCGCTGCCGATCGTCCGCGAACGGACGCAGGCGGTCCGCCAGCAGATCGCCCGCACCCGTGCGCTGGAGGCGGATGCCGCGCTCGCCGCGGTGGCATTGCGGGACAGCCGCGCGCGGCTGGAGGCGGATCGCACCGCGCTCGCGCTGCTGGCGGCGACGCATCGCCGCCGCAGTCAGGCGCTGGGTCGCAACGCGATGAGCGAATCGGACCGGGCGCTGGCGCTCGGCGAGCGCGCGCGGGATCTGGTCGACCTGCTCGACAGCGGCGATGCGGCGCGGGCGACCGCGGCCGGTCTCGCGACGCTGCCCGGTCCGTTGCCGAGGCCGCTCGCGCCCGGAACGGTCGCGCCGCGCCGCTCGGCGGGCGTCTACCGGTTGCCGGTGCGGGGCCGGCTGGTCACCGGGCTGGACGAAATCTCCGATTCGGGCGTGCGGTCGCGCGGGCTGACCTTCGCGGTCGCGGCGGCGGCGCCCGTCGTCGCGCCGGCGACCGGCGTCATCCGTTATGCCCGCGCGTTCCGCGGCTATGGCGTCATCGTCATCATCGACCATGCCGACGGCTGGACGACGCTCGTCACCGGGCTCGGGCGGGCCGGCGTCGCGCGCGGGCAGCGCGTGGCGGCGGGGGAGCCGATCGGCGTGGCGGGCGGGGGCGAGGATCCGCACGTGACGGTCGAACTGCGCCGTCGCGGCCGGCCGATGGACATCGCCGCGCTACTCGGCTGAGCGGGAACGGGACCCCTCGTCGGGTCAGCCTGCATTCAGCGTCGCTGCGCTTTGCTCCGCGTCGATAAAGAGGCTAAACCCCCAGAGTTTTCCCGCCTTCAGGATGTTCGATGGCCCGTCCGCTGCTTACCGCGACCGCAATCCTCGGCTCGCTGTCCCTGATCCCGCTCGCGACGCAGGCGATGGCCGCGGTGGACACCGATACCTATCGCGAATTCGACCAGTTCCTCGACGTCTTTAACCGGATCAAGGCGGACTATGTCGACAAGGTCGACGACCAGAAGCTCATCAAGGGCGCGATCCAGGGCATGCTGTCCAGTCTCGACCCGCATTCGAGCTATGTCGACGCGCTCGACTACGACAATCTGCGCATCCAGACCGAGGGCAATTACGGCGGCCTCGGCCTCACCGTCCAGATGGAGGACGGCGCGGTCAAGGTGGTGGCGCCGCAGGAGGATACCCCCGCCTATCGCGCCGGCGTGAAGTCGGGCGACTATATCACGCATATCGACGGCAAGCTGATCTACGGCGAGACGCTGGACGAGGCGATCGGACTGATGCGCGGCAAGCCCGGCACCAAAATCAGCCTGACGCTGGTCCGCCCCGGCCAGGACAAGCCGGTCGAGGTGACGATGAATCGCGAGATCATCATCCAGAAGCCGGTGAAATGGGAAGTCCGCGGCGACGTCGGCTACATCAACATCAACACCTTCTCCGAAAGCACCGGTGCCGACACCCGCGCCGCGATCATGGCGATCGACAAGAGCCTCGGCCATCGGCCTTTGGGCTATGTCGTCGACCTGCGCGACAATGGCGGCGGGTTGCTGACGCAGGCGATCGCAGTCAGCGACGCTTTCCTGGACCACGGCGAGATCGTCTCGCAGCGGGGCCGCGAGAAGGCGGATATCGAGCGCTATTTCGCCAAGTCGGGCGACGATGCGCATGGATTGCCGGTGGTCGTGCTGACCAATCCCGGCACGGCGTCGGCATCCGAGATCGTCGCCGGCGCGCTGCAGGATCACCACCGCGCGCTGGTGATGGGCGAGCGCAGCTTCGGCAAGGGATCGGTACAGACCCTGCTGCAGCTCGGCCCGCAGACCGCGCTGCGGCTGACCACCGCGCGTTACTATACGCCGTCGGGACGCAGCGTGCAGGAGGGCGGGATCGAACCCGACATCCGCGTGCCGCAGATCAGCGACCCCGATTTCAAGACCCGCCCGGTCTTCCGCGAAGCCGACCTGCGCCGCCACCTCATCAACGAGGTCAAGGCGGACAACAAGGTGCTCGAGGAAGACACCAAGGACGATCCGCGCTTCGCGATGACGCCCGACCAGCTCAAGAAACAGGGCATCGAGGACTTCCAGCTTTACTATGCGCTGAAGACGGTCGCCCGCCTGGGTGGTGCGGCACAGGTCGCCGCCGCGACGAAGCCGAAGGTCAAGTGAGCCGCCCGCTGACCGCTGCCGAGCGCCGCGCGCGCTGGCTGGCGCTGCTGCTTCCCGCTGCGCTGCTGGCCGGCGCGTGGGGATCGCAGCTGATCGGGCATCTCTTTCCCTGCGAGATGTGCCACTGGCAGCGCTGGCCGCATTATGCCGCGCTGCCCTTCGCATTGCTGGCGTTCGTCGTGCCGCAGCGGAGCATCGCCAAGGCGTTCGTCATCCTCGCCGCGCTGCTGATCGCCGTGTCGGGCGCGATCGGCGTCGCGCATGCCGGCGTCGAATATCATTGGTGGAACGGCTTCACCGCCTGCACCCAGACGGTGGACCTGCGCGGCCTCGGTCCTGAAGCGCGGCTGGACGCGCTGATGCGCGCGCCGGTGGTCCGCTGCGACGTGGCGCAATGGTCGCTGGCCGGAATTTCGCTCGCCGGGTTCAACGCGATCCTTTCGCTCGGCGGCGCGGGTCTTATCTTGTGGTGGATGAGGACATCCCGATGAGCCGCTGGAAACCGGGCGACCGGCGCGAACCGACGCAGGCGATGATCCGCGTCGATCAGGCCGGCGAATATGGCGCGACGCGCATCTATGCCGGGCAGCTGGCGGTGTTCGGCGACCGGCACCCCGCCGCGCGTGCGATCCATCACATGGCGGCGCAGGAGGAACGGCATCGCGCCTTTTTCGATGCGATGATCGTCCGGCGCGGCGTCCGCCCGACGCTCTTCCAGCCGTTCTGGGACAAGGCCGGCTTCGCGCTCGGCGCGATCACCGCGGCGATCGGCCCCAATGCCGCGATGGCCTGCACCGCGGCGGTGGAGACGGAGATCGACAAACATTATCAGGCGCAGCGCGACGAACTCGGCAGCAGCGACCCCGAACTGTCCGACGCGATCGCCGATTTCCAGGCGGAAGAGCTGGAACATCGCGACCACGCACTCGCCAATGGTGCGGAGCAGGCGGTCGGCTATCCGGTGCTCAGCGGCCTCATCCGGCTGGGCTGCAAGGTCGCGATCGCGGCTGCGAAGAGGATTTGAGAGGAGTGACGATGCGTACGATCATCGCGACCGCGCTGATGCTGACGGCCGGCCCCGTGCTGGCCCAGCAACCGGTTCCGCATGCGACCCCGCAGGCGGCGCAGGTCACCCAGACGCCGGCGTTGCCCGGCGCGGCCAAACCCGTCGTCATCGGCAGCCAGGGCGAGGTCGCCAAGCGCGCGCCGGTCAACGGCGTGCTCGTCCTCTACGGCAACGAACGCTGTCCGACCAACAATGACGGCGACGAGATCGTCATCTGCGAACGCCGCAGCGCGCGCGAGCAATATCGCGTTCCCAAGGAATTACGCGAATTCGCGGTGACGCCGCAGAACGAAAGCTGGGCGGCGCGTGCGCAGGGCACGCTCGACGCGGGCGTCGGCGCGAACAGCACCGGCAGCTGCTCCACCGTCGGGGCGGGCGGCCAGACCGGCTGCTTCCTCCAGAACGCCCGCGCTGCGCGCAAGGAGAACAAGGCGCGCAAGGTCGAGGAAGCGCGCGTCCCCTGACGCTTGCATGCCGGACCCGATACGATAGCGTGAGCCGACGGGGACACGGATCGGGGGATCGATGGCGACGGTGATGACAGGGTCCGCGGCGGCGACGAAGCCGATCGCGGTCGATGGCTATGAACGCGGGCTCGCTGTGGCGGCAACGGTGCTGATCGTCGCCGTCGTCGCCGCGCTGCTGCGGGGGCACGCGCACTGGCATGCGGTACCACCGTTCGTCTGGGCGCATATCGCCACGATTTTGGTCGCGCTCGTGCTGACCCCGGTCATTTTGTTTGGCCGTCGCGGCGACCGGCGCCACCGGGTGCTCGGGACGATCTGGGTGATCGCGATGCTGCTGACCGCGGCGCTGTCGTTCGGGATCCGCCTCAGCCGGGCGGGCGGGTTCGGCCCGATCCATATCCTGTCGGTCTGGGTGCTGATCCAGGCGCCGATCCTGTGGCATACCGCCCGCACGCATCAGGTCGCGCGGCATCGGCGCAGCGTGCGCGGGCTCGTCACCGGCGCGTTGCTGATCGCGGGCTTCTTCACCTTCCCGTTCGACCGGCTGCTCGGCCAATGGCTGTTCGGCTGACCCCATGCGGGCCGTCCGTATCATGCTGTTCGCGCTGGTGTGGTTCAGCTGCGCGTGGTTCGGATCATGGGAGCTCAATCCCAACACCTCTACCCGCATGTTTGCGGCGGTCAGCCTGGTCGAGGACGGCGACGCGACGATCGACGAATTCGCGCCGCTGACGATCGACAAGGCGGTGTTCGACGGTCACGCCTATCTCGACAAGGCGCCGGGCATGACGCTGATGGCACTGCCGGCTGTGTGGCTGGCTAACGTAGCGAGCGGAGAGCGCAGCGCCGACTTCGGCGCGGCGCCGGCGGGACCTGCGTTCGAACGATTCCTGCGCTTGCGGACGCGGCTTGCGGTGGCGACCGGCCCCGCGATACTGACGGCGCTGGCGGCGGTCCTGCTGTTCGACATGGTGCTGGGCCTGACCGGCAGCGCAGGCGCAGGTCTGTTTGCAGCGTTGGGCTATGCGCTGGGTACGCCGATCTGGGGCTGGTCGACGACCCTGCTCGGCCATGCGGTCGTCGCCGATTGCTACGCCATTGCGCTATGGGCGATCTGGCGTGGTACTCAAGAGCGCGGAGGCGGCTTTGGTCATGCGCTGGTTGCGGGCGCCAGCCTCGGTTGGGCGGTGGTGGTCGAGCATCAGGCAGTGCTCGCCGGCGCTGTGATCGCGTTCTGGGCGCTATGGCGCGTCCGCCGGCAACCCGATAGCTGGCGCCTTGTCATTGCCGCACTGGCCGCTGGCTTCGCAGCCGTGGTGCCGCTTGGGCTGTACAACATACTCGCATTCGGTACGCCGTTTCGTGTGGGCTATTCTGGCGTCGTCGGATGGGAGGGGATGCATCAGGGCCTGTTCGGACTGGGGACGCCACGTCCACATGCCCTCTACTCGATCCTGTTCAGCTTTCGACTGGGATTGATCTGGGTGGCACCCGTATTGGTGATGGCACCGATCGGCCTGTCGTTCTGGCTGCGCGACGCGCGGATGCGCGACGTCGCACTGGTGGCCGCGCTAAGCGCGTCCATCGTTTTGCTGGTCAACGCGGCCTATGTCTATTGGACCGGCGGCAACACCACCGGGCCGCGCTTCGCGATGCCTGCCGTCGCGCCTCTGGCGCTGGGGCTGGGGGCGGAGTGGATGCGCGCTAAACGCCGCGGCGCGCGTGTGGCGATGACGCTGGTGCTGGCGCTCTCGATTGCCATCAATGCGGCCATCACCGCGGCGGACATCTTCGCGCCGCCGCTTACCGCATTTCCGGTGTGGCAATCGGTAATTGCGGGCAGTTTCGCCGACGGCAATCTGCATGCGGTAGCGAATGAATGGTTCGGCTGGACGTCTTGGGCGGGATTCACATGGTGGGTGGCGATCGCCCTGCCGACCATGGCGTGGCTGGTTGACCGGGTGCGCACCCCTCAGGCGTGAGGCGCGCGCTTCAACCCGCGGACGCGGTGCCAGATGTAGAAGGCGACGAGGGCGACGAGGACGACGCCGATCAGCAGGTCCGCCTGATGAAAGGCGGCCTTGACGCGGGGGTCGCTGTTCCATTTGTCGCCGAGTTTCATGCCGACCCAGGCGAGGCCGAAGCACCACGGCCAGCTGCCGATGAAGGTATAGACATGGAACGGCACCAGTCGCATGCGGGCGACGCCGGCGGGGAAGGCGATGAAGCTGCGGATCACCGGCAGCAGGCGGCCGATCAGCACCGCCGCCGAGCCCCAGCGCGCGAAGAAGCGGTCCGCCGCGTCGAGTTCGCCCGGCCCGATCAGCACGTAGCGGCCCCAGCGTTCGGCCATCGGCCGGCCGCCGCGCTTGCCCACTTCATAGGCGACGATCGAGCCGAGGTTGCAGCCGATCGCGCCGGCGGTCGCCGCCAGATACAGGTCGAACCGGCCGGTCGAAACCAGATAGCCGGCGAACGGCATGATGATCTCGGACGGCAGCGGGATGCATGCGCTCTCGATCGCCATCAGGATGGCAATGCCGACATAGCCGCCGCTGGAGATCACCCAGATGGTGAAGGTGGCGAGGACGCCCAGGATCTTCTCGAACATGGGCGTGGGGCTTGGCCGATCCCGCGCCGTTAGGGAAGGGGGAAGAGGGGGAGAAGGGAACCGGGGCGCCGCGTCGGACGCTCTTGCCGCCATGACCGATCTGACCTTCACCGATGGCCGCACCATGCCCCGCCTGGGGCTCGGTACCTGGAAACTTCCCGACGGACAGGCGGCCGGCGTCGTCCGCCGCGCGCTCGACCTCGGCTATCGCCTGATCGATACCGCCGCCATTTACGGGAACGAGCGCGGCGTCGGCGACGGGGTGCAGGGCGCCAGCGACGCGTTCGTCACCACCAAATTGTGGAACGACCGGCAGGGCGACCCCGCCGCCGCGCTGGACGAAAGCCTGTCGCTGCTCGGACTGGAGGCGGTCGACCTCTACCTGATGCACTGGCCGGTGCCGGGCCAGGACCTCTATGTCGATGCGTGGAAGGCGATGATCGACCTGCGCGAGGCGGGCAAGACCCGATCGATCGGCGTATCGAACTTCCTGCCCGAGCATCTCGACGCGATCATCGAAGCGACCGGCGTGACGCCGGTGCTCAACCAGATCGAGCTGCACCCGCGCTACCAGCGCCATGAGGAGCGGGCCTATCATGCGGCGCACGACATCGTGACGCAGTCGTGGAGCCCGCTGGGGCAGGGCGGCGACCTGTTGCGCGATCCGGCGATCGTCGCGGTGGCGGAAAAGCACCGGCGGTCGGCGGCGCAGGTGGTGATCGCCTGGCATCTGGCGCACGGTTTCTCGGTGATTCCGAAGGCGGCCGACCCCGAACATATGAGCGACAATTTCGCCGCGCTGGATCTGACGCTGGACGCGGACGACGTCGCGGCGATCGACACACTCGATCGCGGCGAGCGGATGGGGGAGGATGCCCGCGCGATGTGATGCGCGGGCGACAAGGACAACATGAACACCTTAAGGAAAACGATCCGGGTTTATCGTTTCCGTTCTGGTGATGATGAGAAAGAGCCCGCGATTTGGGGGAGCGGGTAGCGGGCCGGATGCGTGTAGGACAGCCGGGCGCCATTCCTCCCGTCATTCGAGAGGGTTGCGTGAACAGCCGTCCAACACGGGTTCTGTTCTTCCCGCGATAGGAAGGAACGGATCAGGTCAGCGCGTTCTTCGCGAGCTTCAGGTCTTCGACGAACCGCGCGAATTCGTCCTGCTTCTGCGCTTCGTCGGGCAGGCGCAGCAGATAGCTGGGGTGGACGGTGATCCATGCCTCGCCGCCCTCGGGCAGCGACACCGGCCGACCGCGTTCGCGACCGATCGTGACGGTGCGGCCGAGCAACGATCGGGCGGCGGTGGCGCCGAGCGCAACCGTCACCTGCGGGCGGATCAGCATCCGTTCCTGTTCGATCCACCAGCGACACGCGGTGATCTCGCCGGTGTCGGGCTTGGCGTGGATGCGGCGCTTGCCGCGCTGTTCGTATTTGAAATGCTTGACCGCGTTGGTGACGTAGACGCGGGCGCGATCGATCTCCGCCGCGGCGATCGCACGGTTGAACACCTGCCCCGCCGGGCCGACGAAGGGGGTGCCGGCAAGGTCCTCCTGATCGCCCGGCTGTTCGCCGACGAACATCATCGCGGCATCGACCGGGCCTTCGCCGAAGACGGTCTGCGTCGCGTGCCGGTAGAGGTGGCAACGGGTGCAGGTCGCGGCCTCGTCGCGCAGCGCCTCCCAGGCCGCCTGCGCATTGCCGCCGATGCCGGAGGCCGCCTTGTCGCGGGCGGTGTCGATCATGCCGCTCTCCCGTGCCTGTGCGCCCGCGATCAACTGGCCGACCAAAGCGGTTTCGGGCATGTTCTTCCAGTATTTGCGCGGCATTTCCTTGAGCATCGCGCCGATCTTCACCCGCGCGGGGTTGAAGATGCTGGCGTAATAGGTCTTCCACACCTCTTCGGTGGGGTCGCCCTCGGGCGCGTCCGCCTTGCTCGCGCCGGGACCCTCCGACAGCGCCTTGCCGTCCCAGTGGAGCGACACATCCGGCGTCAGGATCGACCAGCGCATGCTGGCGAAGCGGTTGACGAAGAAGGCGGCATTGGCGCGGACGATATGATGCTCGGGCTCGAACCAGGCGACGTAGCGGCTGGTGCCGTCGTCGTCCTGCATCTCGCGAAAGCGGAGGAAAGCGCGCATCTTGTGGATATCGCGGCGGACGTTCTTGGCGATCACCTCCAGCCGGCGGACCAGCGGATCGGCCTGATCCTCCATCAATTTCGGTTCGCGGCGCAGCCGGCAGAGCGCGGTGTAGAGCAGGGCGAAGCGTTCGGGATCGTCGGCCATGACGACGCTGCGGGCGAGATCGATAAAGGCGCGGGGGACGGAAAAGGGGCTCGGGGCCTGCGTCGCGGGTGCGTCGTTGGGTGGTGCGGTGGCGAACAGGTCTTCCGGCGTGTCGCCGACCTGCCAGACCACATCGTCGGGCGGCACCTGCTCGGCGGCAAGCGCGCGGGCGGTGTCGCGCCATGCGTCGAAATCGTCGGGGGCGGGAAGGACGGCTATGCGCATGGGTCAGGGCGTTCGTCCGATCGAGGGGTGCCGGAAGCGGTCATTCCCGCCCACTCCGCTCCCCGGCGAAGGCCGGGGCCCAGTTGCGCCGACCGTCGTGATGATCGGAGCCTTTGCCATCCGGGAAGGTCGCCCAACTCGGCCCCGGCCTTCGCCGGGGAACAGGGTGAGTCGAAAAGGCGGTGGTCATGTCTGGCGCCACGCCTTCATCCCGTCAGTCGCGCTCGTCGCCGCCGGGCGGGTTGGCCTTGGCGATCTTCAATTCCTCCGGCTTACGCTCTTCATAGATGGTCGCGAGTTCGTTCTCGGTCTTGTCGTCGAGTTCCTCGGCGGCGGCGGGGAACATCTCTTCCTCTTCCTCGGTGATGTGATGTTCGTAGCGGCGGCGCATGTGGAAGAACTTCTCGCTCCACGCGTCCGACCCGAAGTCCTCGTCGGCCATCTCGCCGAGCAGGTCGTCGACCTCCTTGTGCTCGCTGACCGAATGGCGGGCGTCGTCGCGCAGCTCGGGATCGCGCAGCATCGTCGCATAGAGCGATTCCTCCTCGGCGGCGGCGTGGCTCTGGATTTCGAGGCGGAAGGCCTCGAACAGCTTCTGGCGCTTGGCGCCGTCGCCCTGCAGTTCCGCGAGCTCTTTGAGCATCGCGCGCTGCTTGTCGTGGTCCCGCTTCAGGTCCGCGTAAATCTGTGCCAGCGCCATGATGGACTCTCCTTCGCCGCTCCAACCGGCGACGGGCGCGGGCGTTTCACCCGCGAGTCATTCTCACGCGGCGAACAGCTCGAACTGCTGTGCCTTGGGCGCGACCAGGGGGCGCAGTTCGGCGCGATCGGTCAGCGCGACCGGGCGCCAGTCCTCCGCGACGATGAAGGGACGCATCTTGGCGATGCTGACCGTCAGCCGCGCGACATCGTCGAGGCGCAGCCGGCGCCAGCGGCGGCTGGCGAGGATGCGGTTCACCGCCTTCACCCCCAGCCCCGGCACGCGCAACAGCATCTCGCGCGGCGCGCGGTTGACGTCGACCGGGAAGCTCTCGCGGAACTTGAGCGCCCAGGCGAGCTTGGGATCGATATCGAGCGGCAGCATGCCGGTGGCGTCGTCCGCCGCGGCGACGACCTCGTGCGGGCTATAGTCGTAGAAGCGCATCAGCCAGTCGGACTGGTAGAGCCGGTGCTCGCGCATCAGCGGCGGGCGTTGCAGCGGCAGCACCGTGCTGGCGTCGGGAATCGGGCTGAACGCGCTGTAATAGACGCGGCGCAGGCCGAACCGGTCGTAGAGCGTCGAGGCGCGGGTGACAATCTCGCCATCGGTGGCGGCATCCGCGCCGACGATCATCTGCGTCGACTGGCCGGCAGGCGCGAAGCGGGGCGCGGACTTGTACTTCTTGCGCGCATCGCCGTTGTCGAGAATCGCGCTCTTCACGTCCTTCATCGCGCCCTCGATCCGCGCGCCGTCCTTTTCGGGGGCAAGGCGCTTCAGGCCGCTGACGGTCGGCAGCTCGACGTTGATCGACACGCGATCGGCATAGAGCCCGGCCTGATGGACCAGCTCCGGATCGGCATCGGGGATCGTCTTGAGATGGATGTATCCGCGGAAATGATGGTCCTCGCGCAAGGATCGCGCGACCTCGACCATCTGCTCCATCGTATAGTTCGAGGACTTGATGATCCCCGACGACAGGAACAGCCCCTCGATATAATTGCGCTTGTAGAAGGCGATGGTGAGGTTGACGACCTCCGCCGCGGTGAAGCGCGCGCGGCGGACGTTGCTGCTCTTGCGGTTGATGCAATAATGGCAGTCGAAGATGCAGCTGTTGGTCAGCAGGATCTTGAGCAGGCTGATGCAGCGCCCGTCCGGCGCATAGGCGTGACAAATGCCCATGCCCTCGGTCGAACCCAGCCCCTTGCCGTCGCGGCTGTCGCGTTTCGCCGTGCCGGACGAGGCGCAGGAGGCATCGTATTTGGCGGCGTCGGCGAGGATCGCGAGCTTTTCACGGGTGTCGAGCTGCGCCATCCGTTCGATATACGTTCTTGTTCAGTCACCTACAAGGTCACTCCGCGACCAGCCGCGTCGCCGCGCCCAGATCGACCGACACCAGCCGGCTGACGCCGCGCTCCACCATCGTCACGCCGAACAGGCGGTGCATGCGGCTCATCGTCACCGCATTGTGGGTGACGATCAGATAGCGCGTGTCGGTTTCGCGCGTCATCCGGTCGAGCAGGCCGCAGAAGCGTTCGATATTGGCATCGTCCAGCGGCGCATCGACCTCGTCGAGGACGCAGATCGGCGCGGGATTGGTGAGGAACAGCGCGAAGATCAGCGCGACGGCGGTCAGCGCCTGTTCGCCCCCGGACAGCAGGGTGAGCGATTGCAGCCGCTTGCCGGGCGGCTGCGCCATGATCTCCAGCCCCGCCTCGAGCGGATCGTCGGCATCGACCAGTTCCAGATGCGCCTGCCCGCCGTCGAACAACGTGGTGAACAGCCGGCGGAAATGGCCGTCGACCGCTTCGAACGCCGCGAGCAGGCGCTGGCGCCCCTCGCGGTTGAGCGTGCCGATCGAGCCGCGCAGCCGGGCGACCGCCTGGCCGAGCTCGTCGCGTTCGGCGGCATTGCTTTTGCCGGCCGATTCGAGTTCGGCGAGCTCGGTGGCGGCGACGAGGTTGACCGGGCCGATGCGTTCGCGGTCGGCGGACAGGCGTTCGTGCGCCTGCGCCTCCTCGCCCGGCGTGCGGACCGTGGCGGTATCGAAGCCGAGCCGTTCGGGCAGCACCGGCGCGGGGCAGGCGAAGCGTTCGCCCGACAGCCGGCCCATCTCGACCCGGCGAAGGTCCTGGTTCTCGAGCCGTGCCGCCGCGCCGGCGCGCTGTTCGCGGGCATGGGCGAGCGCTTCGGTGGTGCGGCGGTGGTCGTCGCCGGCGCGGGCGAGGGCGCGATCGGCGTCGCGTTCGGCACCGGCCTGCGTATCCGCGTCCGCACGCGCGGCCTGGTGGTCCGCCTCCTGCGCGACGATCGCGGCGTCGAGTGCGGCGGGGCGGTCGGCGATTGCCTGCGCCTCCGTGGCGAGCGCGGCGTCGCGCCGGTCCATGTCGGCGATGCGCTTCGCCGCCTCGCCGGCGCGGGCGCGCCAGCTGCGACCATCGGCCTGCGCCGCGGCGAGCCGTTCGCGATTCGCCTGCACCGCGCGGTCGAGCGTCGCGCGGCGTTCGCGTGCCTCCGCCACTGCGGTGCGGCGCCGGTCGGCGTCGTGCGAGCAGGTCGCGACCGCGGCGGCGGCGTCGGGGCGTGCGGCGTGCAGCGCGTTCAGGCGGTTGAGCCGTTCGAGGCGTTCCGCGGCGGCGGCGCCGTTGCCGCTGGCGACGAAGCCGTCCCAGCGCCGCAAGCGGCCGTCGCGCGTGACCAGCCGCTGGCCGGCGGCGAGCGGCTGGCCGCGATCCTCGGCGACGAAGGTCTGCGCGAGGCGGCGGGCGAGCGCGGCGGGCGCCTCGACCTGCGTGGCGAGCGGCACGGCATCGGCGGGCGGCGCGGGGTCGCCCGGCTGCGGGGCGGCGCCGGTCCAGGCGGCGATGCCGGCTTCCAGATCGTCGCCGAGTGCGGCGGCCAGCGCGCGTTCGTAGCCGGCGGCGGGGACGAGATGGTCGAGCAGGCGGTCGCGGCCGCTGCGCTGCGTCGCCTTGGTGAGCGCGGCGATCTCGCTGTCGAGCGCGGCAAGATCGGCGCGGGCGGTGGCGCGCGTGCTCTCGGCGGCGTCGCGGCCGGCGATGGCGGCGCGTTCGGCGGCATCGGCATCCGCCAGCGTCGCGCGGGCGGTGTCCGCGCTCGTCAACGCAGCGCGACGGCGGGCGGCGGCGTCGTCGCGGGCGGCGGCGAGCGGCGCTGCGTCGCCCAGCGCGGCGATCCCCTGCGCGATCTGCGCAGCGTCGCGGCCGGCGCGATCGGCGCGGCCCTGCGCGGCGGCGAGCGCGGCGTTGGCGACACGGGCCTCCGCCGCCTCGCTCGCCTGTCGGCTCAACGCCCGGGCGAGTGCGACCTCGGCATCGCGCGCGTGCCGCTCGGCCTCGGCGAGCGTTGCGTCGAGGCGCGGGCTGTCCTCGGCGGCGGTCAGGATCGCGCGGTCGAGCGCTTTCACCTCCTCGCCGAGGCGGGCGAGCGCGTCGGCGGCATCCGCGGCGAGCGTGCCTTCGCGTGCGCGATCCGCGGCGATGCCGCGACGCGCCTCGGCAAGGTCGGCGACCCGGCGCGCGGCGGCGCTGCGCTCGGTCCGCAGCGTGGCGAGCGCATGGCCGGCCGCGCCGGCACGGTCGCGGGCGGCGAG
>NZ_JBXASI010000005.1:0-301048 GCF_058809195.1 Sphingomonas sp. GW821-FHT10F09
CGGCGGCGGCGTGCTGCGCGCCGGCGGCGTCCTGTTCGGCGGCGGTGGCGGCGGCGACCCGGGCATCGGCGGCCTGCGCCTCGGTGCGGGCGGCGTCGGCGGCAGCGACCGCGTCGCGCCAGCGGGCGAAGATCATCCGCCCCTCGGCGATGCGGATCTGCTCGGACAGCGCGCGATAGCGGTCGGCGGCGCGCGCCTGCCGGCGCAGCGCGGCGGCGCGGACGTCCTGTTCGGCGATCAGCTCGTCGAGGCGGAGAAGGTTGGCCTCGGTGGCGCGGAGCTTCTGTTCGGCGTCCTTGCGGCGGACGTGAAGGCCGGCGATCCCCGCCGCCTCCTCCAGCATCGCGCGGCGCTCGGCGGGCTTGGCGGCGATGACCGCGCCGATGCGGTTCTGGCTGACCAGCGCCGGGCTGTGCGCGCCGGTGGCGGCATCGGCGAACAGCAGCGCGACGTCCTTCGCGCGGACGTCGCGGCCGTCGATGCGATAGGCGCTGCCGGCGCCGCGTTCGATCCGGCGCACGACCTCGCGCTCGTCGGGATTGGCGGCGTCGCCGGTGTCGAGCAGGATCGACACCTCGGCAAAGGCGCGCGGCGGCCGGGTGGCGGTGCCGGCGAAGATCACGTCCTCCATCCCGGCACCGCGCAGCGACCGTGCGCTGTTCTCGCCCATCGTCCAGCGCAGCGCCTCGAGCAGGTTGGACTTGCCGCAGCCGTTGGGGCCGACGACGCCGGTCAGGCCCGGCTCGATGCGCAGATCGGCGGGGTCGACGAAGCTCTTGAAGCCGGCGATGCGGAGCCGCTTGATCTGCACGGGCGTGGGGTGCCGGGTTCCGGGTGGGGTTTCAAGCTCTGCGCGTGGCGGGAGCAAGGAAGAAGAATGGTTCGCGCGGAGGCGCGGAGAAGAAGGGGGCGCCGGAAGCGCTGTCGCCCGTCTTCCTCCGCGATCTCTGCGCCTCTGCGCGCAAACATGTCACGCGAAGGCGCGAAGCCGCTAAGATGAAGCCGCTTCGCGGAAGAGGGGGAGATGCCACGGGTGGAACACCTCCGCGTCTCCGCGTCTCCGCGTGAACCCCCTTCTTCGCGTCTTCGCGTCTCAGCGCGAAAGCCCCCCTTTCGCGCCCGCCGCCTTGAGCAGCGGCTCCCTCTGCGCGTGGCGGTGGGCGTCAGGAAGCAGGTGGGTTCACGCGGAGACGCGGAGACGCGGAGAAGAAGGGGGCGCCGGAGGCGCTGTCGTCCGTCTTCCTCCGCGATCTCCGCGCCTCTGCGCGCAGACATGTCACGCGAAGGCGCGAAGCCGCTAAGATGAAGCCGCTTCGCGGAAGAGGGGGAGATGCCGCGGGTGGAACACCTCCGCGTCTCCGCGTCTCCGCGTGAACCCCTTCTTCGCGTCTTCGCGTCTCAGCGCGAAAGCCCCTCTTACGCGCCCGCCGCCTTGAGCAGCGGCTCCAGCTGGCCCCAGGTCACCGCTTCGGCCTTCTTGCCGTTGATGAGCAGGGTCGGCGTGCCGGCGACGGTGCCGTCGGCGCTCTTGTCCTGCGTCTGCTTGGTCCAGCGGTCGATCTGGGTCATGTCGGCAAGGCAGGCGCGGGCCTTGGCTTCGGGGATGCCGCGCTGCTTGGCGAAGTCGACGAGGCCCATCTGTTCGGCCATGATGCGGATCGCGTCGACCGGCTTGGCCGACTGCAATTGCGCCTGCACCGGCTGCGGCGTCGCCTGTAGCTTGGTGTTGAAGCCGTCCTGCGCCTGATACATCTGGTCGAGGATCGGGAAGAAGGCGGCGGGATCGGTGCAATTGCCGAGCAGCGCGGGCGGCAGGTCGGGCGCGCCGTGGACGAGGAATTCGCGATATTCGAAGCTCACCTTGCCCGACTTCACATAGGTGTTCATCAGCGGCCCGAAGCTTTCGCGGGCGAGCGCGCCACAGGTCGGGCAGAGGCGCGAGCCATATTCGACCAGCTTGATCGGCGCGTTCGGGTTGCCGACGATCGTCCCCTCGGCGGTGCGCGAGACGGTGTCGGTCCAGTTCTGGCCCGCCGGCGCGGTGACGGCGGCGACGGGCGATGCCGGTGCGGACGGCGTGCCGGTTTCCTTGGAACAGCCGGCGAGCGCCAGCGGCAGGACGAGGAGGGACGCGAGCAACTTCATGATTTTACGCTCCATAAACGATCACTTGACCCCCTTGGCACGCAAGACGGGTTCGAGCTTGTCCCAGCCCAGCGGCGGCTGGAGTTCGCCGTTGAGGTAGAAGGTCGGCGTGCTGCGCACCTCGATCGGCGCGTCGCTGGTCATCGCGGTGATGCGGTCGATCGCGGCCTTGTCGGCGAAACAGGCCTTGATCGCGGCCGGCGTCAGCCCGCGGGTGCGCATCGCTGCGGTCAGCCCGGCCGCATCGGCATAGCGGCGCGCCTGCGCGATCAGCGGCTGCTGGTCGATCGTCGGGTTCGCCTGCTGATAGGCGGCGACTTTGGCCAGCCACGTCTCCTGCGTCGCGAAGATCATCGCATGCGCCGCGCCGAAACCGCGCGGGCCGGCGCAGCGCGCCAGGATCGCGGCACCGAGATCGGCGGGATCGCGGATCAGGTGGCGATATTCGAGGCTGAGCTTGCCCGAACGGATCATCTGCCCCTTGAGCACGGGCGCGCTCGCATTGGCGAAATCGGCGCAATGCGAACAGGTGTAGCTGCCATATTCGACCAGCTTCACCGGCGCGGCGGGGTTGCCGAAGACATACGCACCCTTCGCGGTCGGGCGCGCGACCTGGCTCCAGTCGGTGGCCGGCGCCGCGGCGACCAGCGTCAGGGCGAGGGGGGCAAACGCGAACGCGAGCGGGACGAACGGGCGCATCATCAACCTACCTTGGGGATGCCGCGGGTGGCGTGGACCCCCGCGGCGAGCGATTCGAGCACGGCACGCAATTCGGGATCGCCGATGACCTTCAGGCCCTCGCCGATCTCGGGCGGTGCGGGTTTCAGCGATGGCGGCGCGGTGCGCGGCATCGGCTTGGCGACCTCGCCCTGGCGGATCGTCAGCCGCGCGACCGCGGCATAGCCGAAGAAGCGGTTGACCCGCTCGACGATCTCGGGCGCGATATGCTGTATCATCGGCGCATGCGCGCCGCGCACGACGATGGTGAGCACGCCGTCCGCCTTCTTGCCCGGCGGGAAGCGCAGCGATTCGGGGTTGGAGGCGGCGGCCCAGCGCGCGCCGACGATCTCCGGCCAGCGGGTGACCAGCGCGCTCTGCACGAAGCCGAATCGCTTGAACGCGGCGCCATGGATCGCGGGCAGCAGTTCGCTGACCGCGCGGGCGCGATTCTGGCGGGGGGCTTCGACTGGGGGGGCGCCGGCGCGCTTGCTCATCGCGCGACCCATGCCATAGCCGGGGCGTGGACGCTACACGCTCTTGCCCCCGCCCCGATCCGATCCCGAACCCCGCGGCGATCGCGCCGCTGCTGCTCGCCTGGTACGATTCGCACCGCCGTGCGCTGCCGTGGCGCGCGCTGCCGGGCGAGACGGCGGACCCCTATCGCGTCTGGCTGTCGGAGGTGATGCTGCAGCAGACGACGGTCGCGGCGGTGCGGCCGCGGTTCGAGGCATGGACGGCGCGCTGGCCCGATTTCGCCAGCCTCGCGGCGGCGGACGAGGCGGAGGTGATGGCCGCCTGGGCGGGGCTCGGCTATTATGCGCGGGCGCGCAATCTGGTCGCGGCGGCGAAGGTCGTGGTGGCGGAGCATGGCGGCGCGTTTCCGCAGGACGAGGCGGTGTTGCGGACGCTGCCGGGCCTCGGCGCCTATACCGCGGCGGCGGTGGCGGCGATCGCCTTCGGCCGGCGCGCGGTGGTGGTCGACGCCAACGTCGAACGCGTCGTCGCGCGCCTGTTCGCGATTCGGGAGCCGTTGCCGGGTGCGCGGGCGGCGATCCGCGCGGCGGCGGACCGGGTGACGCCCGACGCCCGCGCGGGCGATTTCGCGCAGGCGATGATGGATCTGGGCTCCGGCATCTGCACGCCTAAGACGCCGACGTGCCTGCTTTGTCCCCTTGACGAGGAATGTCGCGGCGTTCGCGAGGGCGCGCCCGAACGCCTGCCGGTCAAGGCCGCGAAGAAGGCGAAGCCGCAGCGTCACGGCACGATCTTCTGGCTGCAGCGCGGGGAGGAGGTGCTGCTCGTGCGCCGGCCGGACAAGGGCCTGCTCGGCGGGATGCGGGCGCTGCCGACCGGGCCGTGGGGGGATGAGCCGCCCGGGCTGGCGGGTGCGCCGGTCGATGCCGCATGGGAAATGCGCAACGCCACCGTGTCGCACGGATTCACGCATTTCGACATCGAACTGACGCTTGCCGTCGCCAGGGGGCCGGCGCATCACGCGGACGATGGCCTGTGGTGGCCGATCGCGGCGCTGGACCGCGCCGGGCTGCCGACGCTGTTCGCCAAGGCCGCGGCGGCGGTGATGAGGAGGGATGGATGAAGCGACTGTACGCAATCGTCGGGCTGGGCCTTACGGGGCTGATCGCCGCGGCCGCGGTGAACGGGCAGGCGATGCGGTCGCCCTATCCGGGGGCGGGCGATCATGTTGCCGTCGCTCCGCTGCCGACGACGCAGGCGCTGTTCGACGGCTATGTCCGCGACGGCAAGATGCCGGGCATCGTCGCCGCCTTCGGCGTCGGCGATCGCCCGACGATGTTCGTGTCCGCCGGCCGGCTCGCCACCGATCCCGCCGCGGCCCCGGCGACGCCCGACAGCCTGTGGCGCGTCTATTCGATGACCAAGCCCGTCACCGCGATGGCGGCGATGATTTTGATCGAGGAGGGCAAGATCGGCCTCGACGATCCGGTGTCGAATTACATTCCCACCTTCGCCACCATGAAAGTCGCCACCAGCCCCGCCACCAGCCTCGCCAGCGTGCCGGCGAAGACGCCGATCACGATCCGCATGCTGCTCACCCACACGTCGGGCATCACCTACAACATCATCGCCAAGGGCGCGCTGCTGAAGGAATATGAGCGGCTCGGCATCCTGCCGGCGGCGGTCAGTGCGTCGATCGAGCCGATGATGCGGCGCACCCGCCCGGCGACGCTGGCGGAATTCGCCGACCGCGTCGCGCAGGCGCCGCTGATCGCGCAGCCCGGTACGGCATGGAATTATTCGGTCGGCCTCGACGTGATGGGCCGGGTGATCGAGGTGGCGTCTGGCCAGCCGTTCGATACGTTCGTCGACACGCGCATCTTCGCACCGCTGAAGATGACGTCGAGCTACTGGACCGTACCCAAGGCGCAGGCGGGGCGGCTGGCGACCAATTACGCCTGGACCGGCGAGGTGCTGACGCCGCTCGATCCCGCCGCGACCTCGGTCTACCTCCAGCCGCCGAGCTTTCCCTATGGCGGCGCGGGACTGGTGATGTCGGCGCGCGATTACGACCGGTTCCTGCACATGCTCGCCGACGGGGGAGCGCTGGACGGGGTGCGGATCATGAAGCCGGAAACGGTGCGCCTCGCCATGTCGAACCTGCTGCCCGCCGGCGTCACCTTCGGCGGGGTCGGCGGCGCGACCGGCGGTGCCGCCGCCGGCGCGACGCCGATGGGCTACGGCGCGGGCGGATCGGTGTACCTCGCCGACGGACCGGGCGGCAGCCCGTCGAAGGGGACCTATGGCTGGGGCGGTGCGGCCGGCACCGTCGCCTTCGTCGACCCGGTGAAGAAGGTGCGCGGCACGATCATGGTCAATTACTTCCCGGCGGACCGCTGGCCCGTGCGGCAGGAAGCGGTCCGCGCGCTCGTCGCCGATCTGTCGCGGTTCGCACGATGAGCCCCGGGTTCACCGGCGGCCTGCTCGACCGCGCCGACGCGCTGCGTCACGATCCCGCCGGCCTGTCGGCCAAGCTCGACTGGCGGGCGCGACTGCTCAGGCTCGACGGGCTGATGCCGCAGATCGAGGACGGACGGCTGGCGTGGACCAGCCTCGCCGACCTGCCGCAGGAGGCGGAGGTGATCCTGCTCGGGCTCGACGCGCAGGATCGCGCGCATGTCGCTGCGCTGCTGCCCGCCAGCGGCGAGGGGACGACGCCCGCGATGCGCTCGCCGGCGCTGATGACGATGCTGGCGGCACTGGAGCCTGGCGAGGCGGCGACCTATGCTGCGGCGCGCAGCCTGCTCGACTGGCATGCACGGCATCGTTTCTGCGCGCGCTGCGGTTCGACCACGCACCTGTTCCGCGCCGGCTGGGGGCGGCAGTGCGACGCCTGCTACACCGAACATTTCCCGCGCGTCGACCCGGTCGTCATCATGATCGCGGAGCATGACGGGCGGGCCTTGCTGGGGCGCGGCAAGGGCTGGCCCGAGGGGCGCTATTCCGCGCTCGCCGGCTTCGTCGAACCGGGCGAATCGGTCGAGGAGGCGGTGGCGCGTGAGATCCACGAGGAGGCAGGCGTACGGGTGCGCGACGTCCGCTACGTGGCGAGCCAGCCGTGGCCGTTCCCGTCGTCGCTGATGATCGCCTGCACCGGCGTGGCGGAGGACGATGCGATCACGCTCGACACCGCCGAGCTGGAGGATGCGATGTGGGTGCCGCGCGAAATGGTGCGCGCGGTGCTGGCGGGCGAGCCGGGGCCTTTCGTCGCGCCGCCCGTCTATGCGATCGCACATACGCTGCTGACGGTCTGGGCGTCGCAGACGTGATGCGCTCCCGCACGAGCCGGACTTAGCGCATCGCGGCGAGCAGTTCGTCGAGCGGCGCCACCGCGAAGGTCGTCATGTCGTCGGCCAGCGCATAGGGCAGCAGCAGGGTGCGGCCACGGACCAGCCCGCCACAGGTATAGGCGACGTTGGGGACATAGCCGTCCCACGTCTCGCCATTGGGCTGGATCAGCGGCTCGGCGAGCCTCTTCAACACCTTGGTCGGATCGTCGCGGTCGAGCAGGACGGCGCCGATGCAATAGCTGCGGACGATGCCGACGCCATGGGTGATGACCAGCCAGCCCTCGTCGATCTCGATCGGGGAGCCGCAATTGCCGATCTGTACGAATTCCCACGGATATTCGGGCGTCATGATCTTGACCGGGTCGTTCCATTCCAGCGGCGTGTCGCTCTTGCCGAACCACAGGTTCTCGTTGTCGTGACGGAACAGCGCGGCGAACTGGCCGTCGATCTTGCGCGGGAACAGCGCCATGCCCTTGCCGATCGACACCGGACCGCCGACCGGATGCATGTGGAACAGGCGGAAATCGTCGGTCTGCAACACCTCCTGTCGCGCGCTCTCGTTGCCGACGGCGGTATAGGTGCCGATATAGGTCTCGCGACCGTCGTCCTCGCGGAATCGGACGAGGCGCAGGTCCTCGATGCCGCGGCTCTGGCTTTCGATGACCGGGAACAGCACGGTTTCCGACGGTTCGCGCGCGTCGCGACAATTGAGCTGGATGAGCGCCTTGGCCCCGATCTGACGGACGAGTTCGGGATCGGGCTGCTCGATCAACGGCGGCACGCCTTGCTGGCTGGGTTCGTCGATGACGAGATCATCATCGTCCGGGCCCCAGGTGCCGGTGCGGAAGGTGACCGAAGACAGATGCCCTTCGCCGATCCCGCGCAGCGACAGGACGAAGCGGATGCTGCCTTCGGGACAATCGCCCTGATCGGGGTGAGGGACGATGCTGGGATTAAACAGCGCCGCCGCCTCGAACGAATATTCGGCGCTGAAATAGCCGCCGATCAACATCTTGCGCTTTTCGGAGACGGTCGTGTCGAGCTTGAGCTCGGCCGCGACCTCGTCGAAGCGGCGCATCAGCAGCGCCGGCACCTCGCGATGGCGGGCGCCGAGCCCTTCCAAAATGATCTCTACCAAAGCCTCGACCTCGTCGTCCGACATCGCCAGCGTGCGGGCGACGATCCGGTCGCCGCGTGGCTTGCCCTCGACGCGAAACGGGTCGGGATCGCCGGGCAGGAACGGACGGATCACCGTGCGTTTGGGATCGGGATAGAGCGTCGGTTCGAGATGGCGGACGAAGGAAGCGGCCACATTACCCTCCGGGGACGCAGGCCGGAATGCGCGTGCGTGCGGGATCAGACGCGCGAGAGCCCAGGTAGGTCCGTGGCGGTGGCTGTTTCGCGTTAGGAAGTGTTGCCGATCGCGTCGCTGCGCATCCGGCCGTGGCGCAGCAGGCGCTGGTGGACCGCGATCCGGGCCGCGCCGCGCCGGTCGCCGACCGCATCGGCGATGGCGAGCCAGGCCATCGCCTCGCCGACGCGGACCGCAGGTTCGGCGGCGATGCGCGGCAGTTCGGTGGCGAAGGGGGCGAAATAGGCGGACTCGCCCTGCCATGCGACCAGCCGGGCGTACGCGTCGTCGCGCGACCAGCCGTCGAGATGGATCCCGAGATCGACCAGCGCGCGCGCGACGCGGAAGATCAGCCAGTGGAGATGGCCGAGCATCGCATGCGGATCGGCGAAGGCGCCGTCGCGCGCGGCGAGCGCCTCGGCATGGATGCCCCAGCCCTCGACGAAGCTCGCCGCATAGGCGATGCGCAGCGGGTGCGGCGGCACGATCCCCTCCAGCCCGAGCTGGATCATATGGCCGGGCAGCAATTCGTGCGCGACGACGCTCGGCAACGTCCAGGTGGGGCGGCGGCGCAGCTGTTTGAGGTCGACGATATAGACGCCCTGCTGCGTCGGGGTCGGGGCGATGCGATAGCCGTTGCGGCCGGCGGCGATCTCCTCCGCCGACAGCGTGCGGACGACGACGTCGGTGCACCAGCCGGGTACGGGGCCGACCTGCGCCGCCACCCGGGTGCGGGCGTCGGCGAGCGACGCGACCATCGCCGCCACCGCGGCGGCGGGGTCGGTGTAGAGGAAGCGATCGTCCTGCCACAGGCGGGTGTAGCGCGCGCCGATGCTGCCGGTGGTGAGGCCGATGCGCGCGAATGCCGCGGCGGCGCGGGCGTGGAGGCTGGCGAGTTCGCGGGTCAGGCGCGCCCGGGCGGCCTGCGGCGTGACCGGGCCGAGCGGGCGAGCGAGCAGCAGCGCATAATGCGCCGGCGCGATCGGCCCGGCGACGGGGCGGTATCCGCCCTTGCGCCCGCGGGTGCCGGGCAGTGCGGCGAGCTGCGCGTCGATCGCGAGTCCGGCGCGGGCGGTGAGGAGGTCGAGCCGCTGCGCCATCGGCAGCACGCGCGGGTCGAAGCCGGCGAGGCGGGCGAGCGCCTCCGCCGGCGGCAGCTGCGCGGCCGCGTCGAGCGCGTCCGGCAGGGCGGGATCGGGCCGGGCCGTCGTGCCAAGGTCGCGCGTGCAGGCGGCGGTGACGGTCGCCCCCAATCCCGCCAGTAGCGCGCGGCGATGCGGACGGGGGAACGGCGGTGGCGTCACTGTGCCGCCACCGGCACCGCATTGTTGAGCAGCGTCACCTCCGGCGTATCGCCGGTCAGCGTCACGCGCGCGGTCAGTCCGGCAACGCCGCCCGGCGCAGACAAGCGCACCTGCGCGGTCCGCGGCCGGAGGTCGTTCGGAGCCTCCAGCGGCGGGATCGCGGCCGAGGCGACGACGCGGCCGTCCGCCGCGACCAGCGTCGCGGTGCCCGCGCCCGACGGCACCGAACCGAGGCCGTGGACGGTCAGCGTCACCGTCCGGCCCTTTACCGCGACGTCGTCGCTGCCGATGCCGATGTCCGGCCGTGTCTCGACCGGTGTGGTCGGCTGAACCAATGTCGCCTCGATCACCGTCGTCGTGTGCGGCGCGAACGTCACCGTGGTTCCGGCGCTGCGTTCCAGCGGGACCGTCACCGGGGCGCCGGCCGGGACCAGCGTCCTGCCGCCGTCGCTGCTGGTGCTGGTCCGCACCTGCCATTGCCCCGCGGTCACGTTCCACGTCGACATCGTCGCCTGCTCCGCCGCGTCGCCGGTGTTGTAGGCGATCACCCTGAAGGCGTCGCGCGTCGCGCCGGGGACGAGGATCGCGACCCGTTCCGCCGCGCCCGGCGTCGCGAAGCGCCAGCTGACGGTATTGCCCGGCCACGTCTGGTTACGGCGCAGCGCGATGCCGCCGAGCCGTTCGCGTTGCAGGATGTCGGTCGGCTGGTCGACCCGGTCGGACCACCAATGGCCCTCCGTATACATATAGTGATGCTGCGCCTTGTCCTGCCACGCGTCGGCATGCAGGCCGGCGAGGATCGCGGTGTCGCCGGTCGTCGTCCAGGCGGCGTAGCGGGCGAACGGGTCGTTGCTCGCCGCCTTCGCGACCTTGGCGCGCAGGTCGGCGCCGCCGGGCATCAGGTCGAAGGCGTTCTCGTTGAATTCGGCAAGGCCGCTGCCCGACTTGCCGACCCGCGCCATGATCGGACGCAGATAGCGCGCGTCGCCGGTGAACCGCCACGCGGCCCAGGCGCCCTGCAACGGCGTCGAGACGCCGCCGCCGTCGCCGACGCGCGTTGCATCGGTCTGCCAGTTGATCTCGTTCGGATAGCTCCAGCTGCCGTCGGCGCCCTGCTTGCCGTGCGCCATCCAGCCGTCGATCACGCCGGTGACGAGCCCGCGCGCGGCCGGGCTGGCGTTGTACAGGCCGAGCAGCATCGGGCCGTGGAGCACGGTGAAGCTGTACGGTTTCTGCCATGCGAACGCGCCTTCGCGGTACATCTTTCGCCCGCCGTACCAGTTGGTGGCGAAATGCATGTGGCCGGCCGGATTTTTCAGGATGACGCCCTGTAGCGCGCGCGTCGTCTCCATGATCCGCTCGACCGCCTTCGGCTCGCCCCAGTTGAGGTAGAGCCGCTGCGCGTCGGAGTTCAGCCCCTCCTCGTAGGCGTGCAGTTCGTCGGTGGTGATATAGCCGAGGCCGCCCACCCGCATGCCGTTGGCGAAAACCGCGTCGGACACGGCGCGGAGGGAGGCGTTCACCTTGTCGGGTTCGACCCCCATCAGCGCGAGGCCTGGCCATTGCTGAGTGAGGTCGGTGTCGTCGGACAGGCCGCCGCCGAAGTCGCCGTACGGCACCTGGCGATGGTCGATCCACCACGTCACGAAATCGCGGGTGATCCTGAGGTCGTCCAGCTGCCGCGCCGCCCAGGCCGGCACGCCGGCAGCGACCGGCGGCAGCGGGACCGTAGGCATGTTCTCGGGCCGGTAGTTGATGTCCGCCCAATAGGCGCGGCCCTGGACGTGATCGGGATCGACGCGAAGCAGGTCGGAGATGTCGGCGAAGACGCGCCGGTACAGCCCCTCGCGTTTCGAGGCGGTGTGCTCCTCGACGAGGAACCCCCAATTGTCGCGAACCTGGTTGAAGCGGTCGGCGACATGCTCCGCCTTCGCCGCGTCGCGCGGCTTGAACACGAGGCGGATCTTCGCGCCATTGAGGCTTTCCGCATCGAAGTCCGCGGCACCCGATGCGATCGTCAGGAACAGGCCGTCGTGCGACAGGATACGATCGCGCAGGTCGAGCCACAGGGTGCGCGCCTCGCCGGCACGGACCGAGACCGACAGGTCGATCATCGCGCGCGCCGGCCAGATCGGGTCGGCGATACGGATGTTGAGCGGGATGACCGCGCCCGCCTTGCCCTTCAGTGCGGGCAGGTCGATCGCGATGCCGTCCAGCCCGTCGTACGTATTCTGCCAGCCGTAATCCCATGCCCGTGCCAGCGGCCGGTCGGGGTAGGCGTCGCCGAAGCTCGCCGGGATCAGCACATGGACGATCGGCTTGCCGGGCGCGCGCCGGATCGCGGCGGTGCCGCCCGCCGCGCCCGCGCCGACCGCGACGCGCATGCCCGACGACGGCATCGCCAGCACGGTCGCGCGCTCGTCGACGGGGTAGCGGCCGGCGATATAGGCGTTGAGCGGGTCGAGGCTGGCGAGGCGGGGCGAGGCGGCGGCGTCGATCGTGTAGCTCAGCTTGTAACTGCCCGCCGGTTCGGGCGAGGCGCCGACGTCATAGGCCCACAGCTCCTGGATCGGCTGTTCCTGCATGACGTTGACGAAGCTCAGCACGCCGCCGATGCGGGGGGCGAGCGCATCGACGCTGCGCACCACGCCCTTCGCACGGGTGGCGACCGCGGCGTCGTTCCACCGCAGCGTGCCATAGGCCGCGCCGCGGATCTCGACGCGGTTGACGCGCTGGCCGGCGGGGATGGTCAGGTCGTAGCGCTTGCCGCCCTCGACATAGACGTTCCAGTCGGGCAGCTGGAAATAATCGTCGCGGCCGGGTAGCTTCGACCGGTTGTAGACACCGGGCCAGGTCGTCTCGGCGATGCCGTCGACGCCCTTGTACATCCATTGCTTGAGGTCTTTCGCATCGGCGAATTCGATGCGGCGGACGCTGGTGACGGGGTCGGTCAGCACCGGCGGCGCGGTCTTGTCCCAGCCGTAGCGGTGCAGCCACGCGCTGCGCTGCGCGGCGGCGGTATCGGCCGGGGCGAGCGTGGGTTCGCGCTTGGCCGCGAGCGTGGCGACATCGGCGGTGGCGAGCATCCGGTCGTAGACGCGGATCTCGTCCAGATCGCTGCCGCGCATGAAATTGTAGCGGCTCTGCACCTGATGCGGGCTGATGACGCGCCCCGCCATGCCGAACTGGTCGAGCCCGGAATCGAGATCGGCGGTCTGCGCCAGCCGCGCGACCTCCCTGCCGTCGACGAACAGCCGGACGCCGACCGTCTCGTCCCAGGCGAATGCGATATGCTCCCATTGCTCCGGACCGGGCGGGGTCGGCATCCGCCACGACACGCGCAGCCGCGACAGGTTGGCGTCGGTGACGAAGGCGTCGAAGCCGTGGCCGTTCCAGTCGATGCGCAGGAACGCCATGTCCCAGCTGCTGTGGTCGGCGAAACCGGCGCGGAAGATCACGAACGGCGCGTCGGTGACGGCGTCGCGCGCGCGCCAGAAGAAGGCGAGCGTGCCGCGCTGCGCCAGCATGTTGCCCGGCGCAGCCCACGCCACATAGCCCTCGTCCGCCCAGCGCGCCGCGCCGCCGATCGCGCCGTCCGGCGTGACGGTGACGGCGCTGCGGAAGTTGGGGACGGGATCGCCGCCCGCTTTGTCCGCGGTCAGGTCCTTGTCGGCGGAAACGCGGAAGAGCAGGCCGTCCTGCGCGGTCGCGGGGGTGGCGAGCAGCGCCGTTGCGATGGCGAGCAGCGAGGTGGGTTTCATGCGGCCTCTCCAGGGCTTGGCTGTTCTCACCCTTCGCCGGCTTTGCCGTCTCTCCCTCTCCCGCCGGGAGAGGGAAGGGTGAGGACGGCGGTCCGTCTTATGCGATCAGGCGGCATCCACCCGTGCCAGCCGCGGGCTGAGCAGGTGGATGACGATCACCGCGATCAGATAGGTCGATCCGGCGACCGCGAAGATCGGCGTGTAGCTGTGCGTGGTTTCGAGGATGTAGCCGGTGAACTTCGACATCAGCATGCCGCCGATCGCGCCGACGGTGCCGCCGATGCCGATCACCGACCCCACCGCCCCGCGCGGGAACATGTCCGACGGCAGCGTGTAGAGATTGGCCGAGAAGGCCTGATGCGCGGCGGTGGCGAGGCCGACGATCGCGACCGCGGTCCACACGCTGCTGGCATATTGCGCGAAGAAGATCGGCATCACGAGGATCGCGCAGACCAGCATCGTGATCTTGCGCGCGGCATTGGCGGTGAACCCGCGCTTCATCAGCCGCGACGACGACCAGCCGCCCGCGACCGAGCCGATGTCGGAGATCAGGTAGATCGCGACCAGCGGCGGGCCGAAGCTCTTGAGATCGAGATTGTAGGTCTTGGCGAGGAAATCGGGCGTCCAGAACAGGAACAGCCACCAGACCGGATCGATCAGGAACTTGCCGAGCGCGAACGCCCAGGTTTCCTTGTAGCGGATCAGCCGGCCCCAGGAGATCGGCTCGACCGGATCGGCGGGGTCGCTCTCGATATAGGCGAGCTCGTCGGCGCTGACCTTGGTGCTCTCGCGCGGGCGGCGATACAGCGCGATCCACGCGACCAGCCAGCCGAGGCTGGCGATGCCGGTGATGATGAACGCCATCCGCCAGCCGAGGCCGAGATCGATGACGATCCACGGCACCACCAGCGGCGTGACGATCGCGCCGATATTGGCGCCGGCGTTGAACACGCCCGTCGCCAGCGCGCGCTCCTTGGCGGGGAACCACTCGGTCACCGCCTTGATCCCGGCGGGGAAGTTGCCGCTCTCGCCGATGCCGAGCACGACGCGGGCGAGGCTGAACTGGAAGGCGGTGTTGACGAAGCCGCACAGGATGTGGCCCGCGGTCCAGATGACGAAGGCGACCGAATAGCCGATGCGCGCGCCGACCACGTCGACGATCTTGCCGAAGCTGAGGTAGCCCACCGCATAGGCGGCCTGGAACCAGAAGATCACGTCGGCATAGGTGGTTTCCGACCAGCCCAGCTCGGCGGAGATCGTCGGCTTGAGCACGCCGATCATCTGCCGGTCGACATAGTTGATCGCGGTCGCGGCGAACAGCAGCGCGCAGATCACCCAGCGATAGCGACCCACCGTCGTCGCAGCGGCAGCGACCTGCGCTTCCCGCTGGTCCCTGAGGGTCCGTTCGTTCGTCCCCATCGTCTCTCTCTGGGCCATCATCTCTCTCCGGGAAGTCAGCCTCTTAGCGGGCGTTGATCGTGCAGCCGACGGTGTAGCGGCCATCGAAGGTGGCGGTGACGCTATCACCGACGGCGACGGGGTGCACCCCGGTTACCGCGCCGCTGGAAATCCACTGTCCTGGTTTCAGCGCGATGGCGCGTGCCGCCATATGTTCGAACAGGAAGCGGGCGGCGCCGATCGGGCCATCCAGCATCGTCGCGGCGGTCGCCGCACCGATCCGGGTGCCGTTGATGTCGAGCGTGATCGGCCATTGATTGAGATCGGTATCGCGCCAGTCGGGGATCGCATCGCCGATCACCAGCCCGTTGTTGTTGCCGAAATCGGAGATGGTCACTGTCGGCCCGTGCGTGTTGATGCCGGGGAAGGGCGAACTCGCGATCTCGATCCCGACATGGACGGCGTCGATCAGTGCGCGCGCCTCGTCCATCGTATAGCTGGTCTTGGCGGGATCGGGCGCGGTGCCGATGCGGATCAGGAATTCCGCCTCCGCCGCGCCGAAGCCGTCGGCGAAGATCGGCATCGGCAGGTCGCCGTCGGTCGCCTCGAACACGGTGTCGGCGAAGATCGGGCCGCTCAGCCGGTCGATGCCGTCGATCGCGGGATTGATGCGGCCGACCTTCCAGCCGACGACCTCGCCCGTCGCCAGCGCGAGCGCGGCATCCTGCACGCGATAGGCGGTGGCGAGATCGGCGGGAATGGCGCCGGGATAGTCGAGCAGGGCATGGCCGTCGCGGCGCGCGGCGACGAAGGCATGAGCGATGGCGTGGACGGATCCGGTATCGATCTGTGTATCGGTCTGTTGCATCGGATCGGGCTGACGCCCCCCTCTCTCTTCTTTGTGATCGTTCCCCGAAGGGGTATGGGAAACCGGTGTCAATGACAAGCGCCGGGATCAGCCGAACCGCGCGTCCCAGCGCTTTTCATGTGCGGCGACGGCCGCCCGTTCGATGGCGGCGAGCAGGGGCGCGTCGCCGGCGACCTGCGGCGGCAGGCCGAGGCCGTCCTTGGCGAGGCGGCGGACCAGCGACACCGGATCGGCGCCATGCGCAGCGGCGGCGAGGCGGTCGCCGGCGGGATCGACGATCGCATGCCCCTGCCGCGTCCGCGCGATCAGGAAGGCGACCCAGCCGCCCAGCGCGGCGACGACATGCGCCGGCATCCGCCCGGCCGCGCGATTGGCGGCGAGCGTGTCGCCGAGCCGGTAGGGCAGCTTCTGCGATCCGTCCTGCGCGATCTGGTCGAGCCGGTGGACGATCGCCGGGTTGCGGAAGCGGGCGAGCACCTGTTCGCGATACGTGTCGAGGTCGAGCCCCGGTACGGCGGGCAGCATCGGCATGATATCCTGCCGGATCATCGCATCGACGAAGCCGGCGAGTTCGGCGTCGCCCATCGCCTCCGCGACGCTGGCATGGCCGCGCAGCAGGCCGAGATAGGCGAGCGTCGAATGCGCACCGTTGAGGATGCGCAGCTTCGCCTTCTCATAGCCGGCGACGTCGCTGGTGACGGTCGCGCCGGCGGCGGCGAGATCGGGGCCGAGCGGGATGCCGACGTCCTGGATCACCCATTGGGTGAAGCGTTCGCGCTGGACGGCGGCGCGATCCTCCAGCCCGAGCGTGTCCGCAACCGCGGCGTAGAGCGCATCGTCGGAGGCCGGCGTGATCGAATCGACCATCGTCGAGGGCACCCGCACCTCGCCCGCGATCCAGTCGGCGAGGCCGGCGTCGCGCGCGCCGGCGAAGTCGATCAGCGCGGCGTGCAGCTTGGCGCCGTTGCTCGCCAAATTGTCGCAAGGCATCGGCACGAACGGCGCGATGCCCGCGTCGCGGCGCGCGGCGAGGCCGGCGACGATCCAGCCGATCACGCTCGCCGGCACCGGCGCGCTGGTAAGGTCGCGGACGATATCGGGGTGGTTGCGGTCGAGCGTGCCGTCGCTGCTCAGGCAATAACCCTTTTCGGTCACCGTCGTCGTCACCAGCCCGACCGCGGGGTCGGCGAGCAGCGCGTGCGTCTCCGCCGCCGCATCGGGCGCGAGGAAGCGCCGGTGTGCGCCGATCACGCGCATCGCCGATTCGGCATCGCGGATCGCCAGCGTGTAGAGGCCGTCCTGCTTCTCCAGCGACTCGACCGTGCCGCGGCTGCGCATCGACACCGCAGCGATTCCCCAGCGCGGATCGTGCTGCAGGACGGTGTCGACATAGGCCGCCTGATGCGCGCGGTGGAAGGCGCCGGGGCCGAAGTGGACGATACCGACCTGCGGTTCGGGCCGCCCGCGCGGACTGGCGATGGACGCGGGCAGGCGATCGAGCGTCGCACGGGTCAGTCGGGTCACAGCGTCACACCTCGTTTCCAGATCGCGATCTCGCGCTCGTCGTTGTTTTCCGCCGCGGTCGGCGCCCCCGATGCGATCGCGCAGATGCGGTCGATCAGCAGCGTCTCGGTAGCGGCGAACCCCCGGTCGAGCACCGCGCCCGCATCGAAATCGATCCAGCCCGGCTTGCGCGCGGCGAGATCGGAGTTGGAGGCGATCTTGACCGTCGGCACCGGAAAGCCGAGCGGGGTGCCGCGCCCGGTGGTGAACAGGATCGCGGTTGCGCCCGCCGCCGCCAGCGCGGTGGAGGATACCGCGTCGTTGCCCGGCGCCTCCAGCAGGGTCAGGCCGTCGGCGCGGATACGTTCGCCATAGCCGATGACGTCGGTGACGATCGCGCGCCCGGCCTTCTGCACCGCGCCGAGCGACTTTTCCTCGAGCGTGGTGATGCCGCCGGCGACGTTGCCGGGGGAGGGATTCTCGCTGATCGGTTCGCCGTGATCGATGAAATACTGGCGGAAGCCGTTGATGACGCCGACCATCCGGTCAAACACCTGCGGGGTGGCGGCGCGGTCCATCAGCATCTGTTCGGCGCCGAACATCTCGGGGATCTCGGTGAAGACGACGCGCCCGCCCGCCTCGGCGACGCGGTCGCTGATCCGGCCGACGAGGGGGTTGGCGGTGAGGCCCGACAGCCCGTCCGACCCGCCGCATTTGACGCCTAGCACCAGCCGGTCGAGCCCGACCGTCTGCCGCGGCGTCGCCGCCTGCGCGGCCAGCTCGGCAACCAGAGCGCAGCCTTCCTCGACCTCGTCGGTGCTGAACTGTGCGGTGAGGTAACGGATCGCGGCGTGCCGTTCGGGCGGGATCGCGGCGAGCAACTCCTTGACCTGATTCTCCTCGCACCCCAGCCCGACGAGCAGCACGCCGCCGGCATTGGGATGGCAGGCGAGACTGGCGAGGATCGCGCGGACGCCGTCGAGATCCTGCCCGAGCTGCGAACAGCCGTGCGGATGGGTGAAGGCGTGGACGCCGTCGATCTGCCCGGCGAGCGCGGCCCCCGCCTGTTTGGCGATCCGTTCGGCGGTGCGCGCGACGCAGCCGACGGTGGGGAGGATCCAGATCTCGTTGCGCGTGCCGACGCGGCCGTCGGCGCGGACATAGCCCTCGAAGGTCGCGGTCGTGCGCGCGTCGGCGACCGGCGGCACCTTGGGATCGTAGGTATAGCTGCCGGTGCCGGACAGGCCGGTCGCAAGATTGTCGCTGTGGACGTGCTCGCCGGGTGCGATCGCGCGGCGGGCGCGGCCGATCGGAAAGCCGAACTTGATGACCGGGCCATCGGGATCGATCGGGGTCAGCGCGACCTTGTGGCCGCGCGGAACGTCCGCGGTCAGGACGACGTCGGCGACGGTGTCGCCGGCATGCCCGTCTTCGAGCAGCGTCGCAACGCTGTCGCCGGAAGCGATCGTGAGCGCCTTGGTCATGTATCCTCTCTCGTCCCGCAATCTGGGAACCGGTGTCAAAGTCATGGCCTACGGACGGCGCAAGCGCAAGGTCGACGCGCCGGGCGGCGCACTGGCGGATCGGGAAACCCGCGTCTATCGTGCGCGCCATGCGCAAGACCGGACAGCCGACGATCAACGATGTGGCCCGGATCGCGGGCGTGTCCAAGAAGACGGTGAGCCGGGTCATCAACCGGTCGCCGCTGCTCAACGACGACACCCGCAAGCGCGTCGAGGATGTGATCGGCGACCTCGGCTATATTCCCAATCCGCAGGCGCGCGCGCTGGCGCTGCGCCGCAACTTCCTGATCGGACTCGTCCACGACAATCCCAATGCGCAGACGGTGATGAACGTCCAGCAGGGCATGCTGGAGGCGCTGCACGACACCGAATTCGAGATGGTGGTGCGGCCGGTCGATCGCGGATCGGCGACGATGCTGGAGGATCTGCGCCACTTCCTCGAACGCCAGCGCCTGTTCGGGGTGCTGCTGATGCCGCCGATCAGCGAGAACGACAGCGTCGCCAAACTCTGCGTCGATATCGGCTGCCGCTACGTCCGCATGGGATCGGCGGCGCTTGACGGGCCGGCGCACATGGTCGCCTCCAACGATCGCGAGGCGGTGCATGCCGCGACCGACTATCTGATCGCGCAGGGGCACAAGCGGATCGGCTTCGTCGGCGGGCCGCACGGCTTTCGTTCGGCACGCGAACGGCGCGCGGGGTTCGAGGAGGCGCTGGCCGCCGCCGGCATCGCCCTACCGCGCAGCATGATCGCCGACGGCAATTACACATTCGAATCCGGGCTGGTCGCCGCCGAGCGGTTGCTCGACGTGATCCCGCGGCCGACCGCGATCTTCTCAAGCAACGACGAGATGGCGGCGGGCGTCATCCATGCCGCCCGCCAGCGCAATCTGGACATCCCGCGCGATCTGTCGATCATCGGCTTCGACGACACGCCGATCGCCGCGCACGTCTGGCCGCCGCTGACGACGGTGCGCTGGCCGATCGCGTCGATGGCGCGCTCCGCCGCGCTCAAGCTGATCGCGGGCGAGCAGGAGGGCGAGGCGGACGTCGAGGAGCCATCGCTGTTCCTGTCGACGCTGATCCGCAGGGGCTCGGTCGCCTCGCCGCCGGGCGGGTGAACCAGTCCCGGCGCGGACGCGGAATGACGGTTGCACGCATACCTGACACCGGTTACCAGATCGGTGATCGCGAGAAACGACGGAGAGGACCAAGGCTGTGACGCGGCGTCTAGAACTGCACCCCGACCGGCTGTTGCCCGCCGACCCGACCACGCGTGCGATCGCGCGGACGCTGTATGCCACGGTCGCCGACGCGGCGATCGTCAGCCCGCACGGCCATACCGATCCGGTCTGGTTCGCGGAGAACGCCAACTGGACCGACGCGACGACGCTGCTGCTCGCGCCCGACCATTATCTCTACCGCATGCTCTACAGCCAGGGCGTCGACCTCGACTCGCTCGCGATTCCGCGGCGCGACGGCGTGCCGGCGACCGATACGCGCGCGGCATGGCGCGTGCTGGCGGAGCATTACCATCTGTTCCGCGGCACCCCGTCGCGGATGTGGCTCGACCATGTGTTCAGCGAGGTGTTCGGCCTCGACGTCGCGTTCGAACCCGCCACCGCCGATCTGTATTTCGATGCGATCGGCGAAAAGCTGGCGACCGAGGCGTTCCGCCCGCGCGCGCTGTTCGACCGGTTCCGCATCGATTTCCTCGCCACCACCGAGGGCGCGCACGACAGCCTCGACGCGCACCGGCGTATCCGAACAAGCGGCTGGAACGGGCGCGTCGTCACCACCTATCGCCCCGACGGCGTCATCGACGTCGAGCATGAGCAGTTCGCCGGGGCGATGCGGCGCTTCGCCGAACTGACCGGCGAGGACGTCTACAGCTGGCAGGGCTATCTCACCGCGCATCGCAAGCGTCGCGCCGATTTCCGCGCCGCGGGCGCGACCGCGACCGATCACGGCCACCCGACCGCGGCGACCGCGAACCTCTCCACGCCCGAATGCGAGGCGCTGTTCGCGCGCATCACCGGTGGCGACTGGACGTCAGCCGATGCCGAGCTGTTCCGTGCGCAGATGCTGACCGAAATGGCGGGGATGAGCGTGGAGGATGGGATGGTAATGCAAATCCACCCCGGCAGCGTGCGCAATCACAATGCCGGCCTGTTCGCCAGCCACGGGCGCGACAAGGGCGCGGACATTCCGGGGCGGACGGATTACGTCCACGGCCTGAAACCCCTGCTCGACCGGTTCGGCACCTCGACCGATCTGTCGATCATCCTCTTCACGCTCGACGAGAGCGTCTACGCCCGCGAACTGGCGCCGCTGGCGGGCCATTATCCGTGCCTGAAGCTGGGGCCGAGCTGGTGGTTCCACGATAGCCCGGAGGGCATGCGGCGGTTCCGCGAGATGACCACCGAGACCGCCGGGTTCTACAATACCGTCGGCTTCAACGACGATACCCGCGCCTTCCTCTCGATCCCGGCGCGGCACGACGTCGCGCGGCGGATCGACTGCGGCTTCCTCGCCCGCCTCGTCGCCGAGCACCGGCTGGAGGATTGGGAAGCGGCGGAACTGGCACAGGAATTGACCAGCGGGCTCGTCCGCCGTGCCTATCGCATCGACGACGGTGCTGATAAAGGCGTGGGAAGCCGTTCCAATATTTGCAACATAGCCGCCTGACGGCAGCATCCAACGTCCGGAGTTCCCATGTTCGACCGCACCTATTACGCCACGCATCCCGACATGATGGAGTGCGTCTCCAACGACGAACTGCGCGATCGCTACCTGATCCAGAACCTGTTCCGCGCCGGTGAATGCGTGCTCAACTACACGCATGCCGACCGCTTCGTGATCGGCGGCGTCCATGTCGAAAGCGGTTCGGTCGCGCTGCCCGCACAGGAAGAGCCGGCGTCGGCCAAGGGCCACCCGTTCCTCGAGCGTCGCGAGCTGGCGATCGTCAACGTCAGCAACGTCGAGGGCACCGTGACCGTCGATGGCGAGACGTTCAGCCTCGGCAACAAGGACTGCCTGTACGTGACGATGGGCGCGACGGACGTCCAGTTTTCGGGCGACGGCGCGCGTTTCTATCTGGCGTCCTGCCCGGCGCACAAGGCGTTCCAGACGCGCAAGCTGTCGATCGCCGACGCCAATGCGCTGGAGCGCGGCAGCCTCGAGGAATCGAACGAGCGCACGATCTTCCAGCTCGTCATCCCCGGCGTCTGCGACAGCGCGCAGCTGGTGATGGGCCTGACCGTGCTCAAGCCCGGTTCGGTGTGGAACACGATGCCGCCGCACATCCACGAGCGGCGCAGCGAAATCTATTTCTACTTCGAGCTGGACGGCCCGAACGACCGCGTCATGCACTTCATGGGTGAGGGCGAGGCGATGCGGCACATCGTCGTCGCCAACGAGGAATCGGTGATCTCGCCGCCCTGGTCGATCCACATGGGTTCGGGCACCAAGGCCTATGCCTTCATCTGGGCGATGGCGGGCGAGAACCAGGATTATACCGACATGAACGTGCTGGATATCTGCCAGCTGGCGTAACGTCGCTTAACTCCCCTCCCCGTCGGGTCCCATCGCAGTCGCAATGGATGGGCGTCCTGATGGGAGGGGCGGGGGTGGGTCGTATCCGGGTGGTACGGCGACCCCAAATGCGCGCTCAACCGTAGCGCGGGCATGCCACCACCCCCAGCCCCTCCCTGGCAGGGAGGGGAGGAGAAGATGATGAATCCCTTCGATCTGTCCGGCAAGGTCGCCATCGTCACCGGTGCCAACACCGGCATCGGGCAGGCGATCGCCGTCGCGCTCGCCGCCGCCGGGGCCGATGTCGCCTGCGTCGGCCGTACCCCGGCCGAGGACACCGTCGCGCGAATCCGCGAACTCGGCCGCAAGGCGGAGATCGTCTCCGCCGATCTGTCGTCGATCGAACCGGTCGGCCGGGTCGTCGACGAGACGGTGGCGAAGCTCGGCGGGCTCGACATCCTCGTCAACAATGCCGGCATCATCCGCCGCGCCGATGCGGTGGACTTCACCGAGGAGGATTGGGACGCGGTCGTCGATACCAACCTGAAGTCGGTGTTCTTCCTCTGCCAGGCGGCCGGGCGGCACATGATCGCCAACGGTGGCGGCAAGATCATCAACATCGCCTCGATGCTGACGTTCCAGGGCGGTATCCGCGTGCCGAGCTATACCGCATCGAAGAGCGGCATCGGCGGCCTGACCAAGCTGCTCGCCAACGAATGGGCGGCCAAGGGCATCAACGTCAACGCGATCGCGCCGGGCTATATCGCGACCAACAACACCGCGGCGCTGCAGGCGGACGAGGCGCGCAACAAGGCGATCCTCGACCGTATCCCCGCAGGCAAATGGGGCGATGCCGACGACCTCGGCGGTGCGGCGGTGTTCCTGGCGAGCCGCGCGGCGGATTACGTGCAGGGGCATATCCTCGCGGTCGATGGCGGCTGGCTGGCGCGGTGACAGAATAAGGGGCTGACCTCACCCTTCGTCGCCTTCGGCGTCTTTTCCCTCTCCCGCCGGGAGAGGAAGGGGGCGCGAGGCGTCGGAAGGGCGAGGGTGGCGCAGACAGGAGAGACACGTGGCCAAGTTGCTGGCGTTCGGCGAGATCATGTTGCGGTTGTCGCCGCCGGGGCGCGAGCTGCTGCTCCAGACGCCCAAATTCGACGTATGGGTCGCGGGTGCCGAGGCGAACGTCGCCACCGCGCTCGCCAAGCTCGGCCATGACGTCGGCTTCGCCAGCATGGTGCCGGACAACGACCTCGGCCGCTCCGCCATCTCGACGTTGCGGGGCCATGGCGTCGATACCGCCGCGATCCAGCTGGGCGGCGACCGGATGGGATTGTATTTCGTCACCTCCGGCGCCGGTATGCGCGCGACCGAGGTGATCTACGACCGCGCCTATTCGTCCTTTGCCGAAGCGCCGGTCGCCGCTTGGGACTGGGACGCGCTGTTCGATGGTGTCGACTGGTTCCATCTGTCGGGAATCACCCCGGCGCTGGGGCCGGTGCCGGCGGAGAGCGCGATCGCCGCGGTCAGGGCCGCCGCGGCGCGCGGCATCCCGATCTCGTTCGACGGCAATTACCGCGCGAAATTGTGGGAACGCTGGGACAGCGATCCGCGCGGGCTGCTGATGCAACTGGTCGAACATGCCGACCTGATGTTCGGCAACCATCGCGATATCGCCTTGCTGCTCGATCGCGATTTCGGCGGTCATGACGGCGAGGATCGCCGCCGCGACGCCGCCGAAGCCGCCTTCGATGCCTTCCCGAAGCTCAAGACGATCGCCTCGACCGCGCGCCATGTCGAGAATGTCGACCTGCACCGCGTCTCCGCGCGGATCGACACGCGCGACGGCCATGCCCAGACCGAGGAGGTGGTGCTCGCCGGTATCGTCGACCGGATCGGCGGCGGCGACGCCTTCGCCAGCGGCGTGCTCCACGCGTTGCGCACCGGCGGCGATATCGGCGCGGCGGCGGCGACGGGCCTGGCGCTGACCGCGCTCAAGCATTCGCTGCCCGGTGATGCCTCGCTGTTCCGGCAGGCGGATATCGACGCCTATCTCGCCGGCGGGCTGGATGTCCGCCGCTAGCGGGGACGGCGGCGGCCTGACCCGCCGCGCCGCGATCGGTGCGGGGGCGGCGACGCTGCTGACGGCCGGCGTGCGGGGGCAGGGACCGGCAGCGGTGCGCGCGCCGGCGGGCGATTTCGTCGGCACCAGCGAGGGCGGCGTCCATGCCTTCCGCGGCATCCGCTACGGCCGCGCCGAGCGGTTCCGCGCGCCGACCCCCGTCGCGCAGCCGGGGCAGAGCGTGCGCGCGCAGGCATTCGGCCCGGTCTGTCCGCAGAAGGGGCCGTACGGACCGCAATCCGAGGATTGCCTGTTCCTCAACGTCTGGACCGCCGCACCGCGCCGGGGCGCGAACAAGCCGGTGATGCTGTACATCCACGGCGGCGCCTATGCGACCGGCAGCGTCACCGATCCGCTGAACGACGGACAGGCGCTGGCGGCGCGCGGCGACGTGGTGGTGGTGACGGTCAACCATCGGCTCAACGCACTCGGCTACCTCTATCTCGCGCGGCTCGACCCGCGCTTTCCCGACAGCGGCAATGCCGGGCAGCTCGACCTGATCCTCGCGCTCGCCTGGGTGCGCGACAATATCGCGGCGTTCGGTGGCGATCCGGACCGGGTCATGGTGTTCGGCCAGTCCGGCGGCGGCGCCAAGATCGCGACGATGATGGGGATGGCGGCGGCGAAGGGCCTGTTCCACCGCGCCGCGACGATGAGCGGGCAACAGGTGACGGCGTCCGGCCCGCTCAACGCGACCGCGCGGGCCAGGGCGTATCTGGCGCCGCTCGGCGCCGGCCCCGGCCTCGATGACGTCGCGACGCTGCCGGTCGCGAAGCTGGTCGAGGCGCTCGATGCGACCGATCCGATCCTGGGCGGCGGCGTCTATTTCGGGCCGGTGCTCGACATGCGCTGGCTGACCCGCCACCCGTTCTGGCCGGATGCCGATCCGCGCGGGCGCGGCATCCCGATGATGCTCGGCAACACGCACGACGAGACGCGGGCGTTCATTCGCCTCGATTCGCCGGCGATGCGCGGGTTGAGCTGGGACAATCTGGCGGCGCGGATGGCGCCCGAGTTGCGGATCGACATTCTGCCCGAATGGGTGGTCGCGCAATATCGCGCGCATTATCCAACGTGGAGCCCCGTCGACGTCTTCTACGGCGCGACCACCGCGGGGCGCAGCTGGCGCGGGCAGGTGATCGAGGCGGAGGCGCGCGCGACGGCGGGCGCGCCGGCCCATGTCTATCAGGTCGATTACGGCTCGCGCACCGACCCGCGGCGCGGGGCGTTCCACACGATGGACATCCCCCTGGTGTTCGGCACGCTGGCCGCGAAGGGATCGGAGACGGGGACCGGCGCGGATGCGCGGACGGCGAGCGCGGCGATGCAGGACCGCTTCGTCGCCTTCGCGCAGACCGGCGATCCCAATCCTGCGGGGGCGGCGCGCTGGCCCGCCTATACGCTGGACCGGCGTGCGACGATGATCTTCGACGTGCGGTCGCGCGTGGAGAACGATCCCCGACGGTGGGAGCGGGAGTTGTTCGCGCGCGTGCCGTATATCCAGCCGGGGACCTAGGGCCGATCGACGTTAGGCCCTGACGGCCTGCAAACGGCGGTTTCGGCACGTCGTCACCTGAATGTCGAATCGGCCCTAGGCCGCGGCGGGCGCCATCCGCCGCGACGCGGCGATGCTGCTCCACGCGTAGAGGCCGCAGCCGAGCCAGATCAGCGCGAAGGTCGCCAGCTGCGCCGCCCGGATCGGTTCGTGGTAGATCAGCACCGCTTCGAGGAATTGCAGCGTCGGCGCGATGAACTGGAGCAGCCCCATCGTCGTGTAGCGCAGCCGCTTCGCCCCCGCCGCGAACAGCAGCAGCGGCGCGGCGGTGACCGGGCCGGCGAGGATCAGCAACAGGTCCATCGTGCCGTCGCGCCCGAAGGCGCCGCTGCCGCTGGTGCTCGCGTAGAGCAGCACGGCGAGCGCGATCGGCGCGAGGATCGCGGTTTCGATCGTCAGTCCGCCGAGCGCGTCGATCGCCGCGACCTTGCGGATCAGGCCATAGAAGCCGAAACTGAGCGCGAGGCTGAGCGAGATCCAGATCGCGCCGCCGCCGGTCGCCGCGAGGATCAGCACGCCGATGGCCGCCAGCGCGATCGCGCCGCCCTGCAATCGGTCGAGCCGTTCGCCGAGCAGCATCACGCCGAGCGCGACGTTGATGAGCGGGTTGATGAAATAGCCGAGGCTCGCCTCGACCAGATGCGCATTGGCGACCGCCCAGATATAGACGAACCAGTTCACCGCGATCAGCGCGGCGCTGCCGGTCAGCATCAGCAGCACCCGGCCGCGCGCGACCGCGATGAGCGGTCGCAGTCGTCGCGTCGCGATCACCACCGCGGCGAGCAGCAGCAGCGACCACAGCACCCGGTGCGACAGCACCTGCGCGGGCGGAATGTCCTTGAGCAGATGCAGATAGAGGGGCAGCACCCCCCACAGGGCGTAGGCGCCGATGCCATAGAACAGCCCGGCGCGGGTATGAGCGATCGTCCCCATGCGCCGCCTGTGCCGCGTCGCCGGCCGCGGTGCAACGAAGTGTTGCTTTGCGCGCGCCTCTATCGCGTTGGCTGCGCCACCGGATAGGCGACGATCAGCGTCAGCGGTGTCCTGCCGACCTGGCGGATGCCGACCGTCGCGCCATCGTAGAGATAGGCGGCCATGCCGGGGCGGAGCGGCCGGGTGTCCGCGCCCGACGAGACGATCCCCTCGCCCGACAGGACGTAATAGACCTCGTCATGCGCCAGCGGGTGCGGGCCGATCGCGGCGCCGACGTGGAGCACGCGCTTGCGGAATTCCATCGTCCGGCCCGGCACCGCATCGCTGATCCGATAGGCGGTGCTCATCCCGATCCGGCCGTGCGGCGTCGGCTCGTCGCGTTTGACCGCGGCCTCGTCGACGACGACCATCGGCCGTTCGGCGGCGGTCGGCGCGGGAGCGGGTGCGGCCTGCAGGGACGCGAGCAGGGCGGCGGCGAGGATCATGGCCATTATCGTCTCCCATCGGTTGCGCTGCCCCGGGTTATTGACAGTCGCAGAGTGGCACCGCATCGTTCTGACACCGGTTACCGCAACGATGCAAGGGTGAGGATGTCATGATCGACCGGCGACAGGCGCTGCTCGCCACGCTCGCGGCGGGGCTGATCCCGGCCGGCGCCGGCGCTGCGACAGCCGATCCGGTCGAGACGATCGACCTGTGGCCGGGCGCTGCGCCGGGCATGCCCGGGGTGCCGCCGGTCGAGGAGACGATCGAGCGCAGCACCGACCCCGCCCGCCCCGACCGTGCGCTGCGCGGCATCCTGCGACCGCGGCTGACGGTGTTCCGCCCGGCGCGCGCCAACGGGTCGGCGCTGCTGGTCGCACCGGGCGGCGGCTATGCACGCGTCGTCATCGACAAGGAGGGGTTCGAGATCGGCCGCTGGCTGGCGGCACGCGGCTGGACGGTGTTCGTGCTCTTCTATCGCCTGCCGGGCGACGGCTGGGCGGCGGGACCCGATGTCGCGCTGTCCGATGCGCAACGCGCGATGCGGCTGATCCGCGCGCGCGCGGGCGATTACGGCATCCGCGCGGACCGCGTCGCGGCGATGGGCTTTTCGGCGGGCGGCCATGTCTGCGGCGATCTCGCGACGCGGTTCGCGACGCCCACCTATGCGCCGGTCGATGCCGCCGATCGGCTGGATGCGCGCCCGGTGCTCGCCGCGCCGATCTATGCGGTCCAGTCGATGACGCGGCCGCTCGCCCATGCCGGATCGCGCGACCTGCTGATCGGCAACCGGGCCTCGCCGGCGCTGGAGGCGGCGCACAGCCCGGCCCGCAACGTCTCGGCGCGCACGCCGCCCTGTTTCCTCGTCCATGCCGAGGACGATCCCGCGGTCGACGTCGGCAACACGCTGGCGTTCCGCGCGGCGCTGAAGGCGGCGGGGGTGCCGGTCGAGACGCATCTGTTCGCCACCGGTGGCCATGGCTTCGGCCTGCGCGGCGTCGCCGGCAAGCCCGCCGCGGCATGGCCCGGCCTGTTCCATGGCTGGGCGCAGGAACACGGGCTGGGCTGATCGGCTTTCCTCCGCCGCCACGCGGCGTTAGGGCGGAGCGATGACCAGCGGCGCGCTCCACGACCTGTTCCTGTCCACGCTCGTGCGCCGCGCTGGCGGCAACCGGCGGCGCTGGCGGCTCGTGATCGGCGAGATCAAGGTCTATGCCACCGCCACCCACCCGCATTGCAACTGGGCGCTGACGCCGACCGGCTCGGCGGGCGAGAACGACATCGTCGAGCGCATCGCCGACGAACTGCGCGTCACGCACCCGATCGTGCGCGCGGACTAGGCCGGATCGCCCTAGCGCGCCTCCGCGCTCAGTCGCGTCATCAGGATCGCGGCGCGCTTGGCCTGGCGGCGGATCGTCGAGAGGTCGACGACCTCGTCGGGGGTGTGATCGCCGCGGCTGGCGGTGCCGAGTCCGACCAGTCCGTCGACGTCCGCCGCCACCCAGGAAATGTCGCCCGCGCCGCGCTTCAACGGGTCGAGCGCGGGCATGGCGGGCAGGCCGAGGTCGCGGTTGACGCCGTTCAGCCGCGCGAGCAGCGCCTGGTTGCCGGCGGTCGGCGCCATCGCCGGATAGCCGCTCTTGAACGCGATCGTCGCGTCGGTGCCGGGTGCGTGTGCGGCGACGATCGCGGTCATCTTCGCCCGCACGCGCTGCGTCTGCTCCTCGCTGAGCGTGCGGAAGTCGCCACTCGCCACCGCCTGCGCCGGGATGATGTTGCTCTTGCCCTGCGCGCTCGCCTTCGATCCCGAGGCGTCGATGGCGGCGGTGACGCCGGCGGCGAGCAGGCCGGTGTTGAAGGTGAGGTTGGGCTCGGGCAGCTGGGAGCGGAAGGCGGCGAGGATGCGCGCGGCCTCGTTCACCGCGCCATCGCCGAAGCTTTCGCTGAAGATGCGCGAGCTGTGGCCGCTCTTGCCGGTCACCGTCAGCGTCCAGTCGTTGACGGATCGGCGCGCGATCGACCCCATGTCGCGCCCGTCCTCGATCGCCAGCCCCTCGAAATCGAGCGCGACGTCGGCGCGCTTGCCCGCCGCGATCAGGTCGGCGCGGGCGATCTCGACCGGGTCGCCCGAATCCTCCTCGTCGCCGGTCAGCACGATCTCGATATTGGCAGCCTTCAGCGTGCCGGCGGCCTGCATCGCGCGCAGGGCGGCGAGCATGACGACCATGCCGCCCTTGTCGTCGCCGGCGCCGGGGCCGCTCGCCTCCTCGCCCTTGCGGAAGAAGCGCTGGAAGGGAGAATCCGCCTCGAACACCGTATCGAGGTGGCCGATCAGCAGCAGCCGCTTCGTGCCGGGCTTGCCGGCGTGGACCGCGATGATGTGGCCGGCGCGCCCGGTCTGCGGCAGCGGCTTCCACGTCACGGCAAAGCCGAGCGCGCGCAACTGTTCGGCCATCATCGTGCCGACCCGGGCGACGCCGGGCAGGTTCATCGTGCCGCTGTTCTGGTTGACCAGCCGTTCGAGCAGCGCGACCGAGCGTTCGTATTCGGCATCGACCGTCGTCGTCATCCGCGCCTCGGTCGCCGACAGGCGGGGCGGTTCCGCGGCGGCGGGTGCGGCGGCGAGCAGCAGCGGCAGGACCAGCGCCAGCATCAGCGGGGCACCGCCGCGACCATCAGCGACAGATCGCGCGTCTTGCTGCCGGCGATCTGGATCAGGTAGCGGCCGGGGGCGAGGTCGAAATCGACCATCTTGCGGATCGGCGAACAGGCCGGACCATGATCGTGCGCGACGGAGGGAAGCAGGCGATCCCCTTGCACCACGTCGATCCAGGCACCCCCGCCGAGCGCGACGCGATAGCGGCCGGCACGGGCGATGGTGACGGCGAACAGGCCGCCGAAACTGTCCGCGGCGCCTGCCTTGGCGGGCGGTCGCGCATAATCCAGCGCGGTGGGCGCGACCAGCGTCGCGGTGGCGCCCCGGCCGATCGTCAGCGGCGCCGCAGCGGCGGCGGTGGTGCCGGCCGCGAATCGGGCGCCCTGCTGCCAGCCGGAGAGCGCGGCCGGCAACGGCGGCGGCGTGCAGGGAGCGGCGGCGCCGGCCTGCGCGGCGGGCGCCGGCACGAGCCCCGATGCGAGTGATGCCATCCATGCGGCAACCGTCAGTCCAGCCGTCAACATCATCGCTTTCCCTACCGTCAACATCGACAGGATAGCGGATCGCGGCGTGCTGTCACGGGGGGACATTGCCGGCCGATCGCCAAGCAGACATCAAGCTCAAGTCCGAAATGGACAAAAGATCAAAGCACTTGTATGGTAGATCGTCTCGACGAACGACGGGGCGGCTGATCGCCGCCGGTGCAAAACAACGATGGCATGGAAGAAAGGGCAAAAATGAAGAGCGGGACACGCGATCACATTTGCGCGCTACTGTTGGAAGCGTTGCTGCTGCTCGACGAAGAGGGTCAGATCGTTGCCGGTATTCACGTCAATCAGGCGCTGGAGGCGCTGGGCTGCCAGGTCAGCGATCCGGTGTCTCGGGCTGGGCGATCGGCAGCGCGGCGATCTGGTCCAGCCACGTGCGGATCGTGTTCCGGCCCTGCGGGCTCAGCGCCAGCATCGTGACGCGGCGGTCGCTGATGTCGTCGCTGCCGTTCACCAGCCCGCGATCCTGCAACAGCTTGATCCACCGCAGCGCCGTCGTGCGCGGGACGCCGGCGGCGGCGCAGCAGGCGTTGGTGGTCACCGTCGCGCCGTCCATCCCCTCGGCGAACAGGAACAGCATGATGTCGAGGCCGGGATTGGCGAACAGCGACGCCTCGAGGTGCGTGCCGAGCTTGCGGCGCGCCGACGTGATGCTGCGGGCGACGTTGGCGAGCGCCGCTTCATGCGGGTCCTGACCGTCGGCGGACGGTGACACCGTCATCGCGACAAAGCTGTTGCCACCGGTGTCCCTGCCATTCTGGCCAGCGACGGGCTGTTGGCGTAATCCGGCATCCATGTGGTCGTCGCTCCCGTAAAACGCGGTTCGGCATAGCCGGAGGGGATCCGGAAGCAAGCCACGTCGTTCGATGTCCGTCCGGCCGGCGACCCCCTTGCGGGGCGATCGCGGTCGATCGTTCCGCTACGCTAGCGTCGACTTGACCCGGTGTCACGGGTAACCTTGGCATCGATGCGACGGTATCTGTCTGAAATTCGGAAAGGATCGCCATGACTTGCTACGCACTCGACGGCGTCGCGCCCGACATCGGCGCGGACGTGTATGTCGCGCCGGGGGCGCAGGTGATCGGCCGTGTCGTGCTCGGAAACCGCGCCTCGATCTGGTTCGGCGCGGTGCTGCGCGGCGACAACGACCCGATCCGGATCGGCGAAGAGAGCAATGTGCAGGACGGCGCGATGATCCATGCCGATCCCGGCGTGCCGACGACGATCGGCGACGGCGTCACCATCGGCCATCACGCCATCGTCCATGGCGCAACGGTCGGCGATCGCAGCCTGATCGGTATGGGTGCGACCCTGCTCAACCGCGCGGTGATCGGCGCGGATTGCATCGTCGGCGCGAACGCGCTGGTGACCGAGGGCAAGGCGTTTCCCGACGGATCGCTGATCGTCGGAGCGCCCGCCCGGCTGGTGCGGCCGCTGACCGACGCGGAGATCGCCGGGCTGCGGTTGTCGGCGGCGACCTATGTCGCCAATGCGCGGCGCTACGCGACCGGGCTGACGCCGCTGTAGCTCAGGCGGAACGGGCCGAGGCGTCGGCGACGAATCCGGCGGTCGCATCGGGCGCGGTAACCGGGATCATGTGGCCGCCGTCGATCACCGTGATCCGCGCGCCCGGGATCGCCGCGGCGGTGACGTCACCGTGCAGCGTCGCGGGCAGGATCGCATCGTCGCGGCCGAACAGGATCGCGGTGGGCACGGCGAGCGACGGATACAGCGCCGCGATCCCCGCCATCTCGTAATGCGCGGCGGCGAGGTCGGCGGCGGCGGCGGCGATGCTGGCGGGCCGCTGCGCCAGCGCACCGCCGCCGCGGGTCGCGAAATCGGCGGGCGGCACCTCCGGCGCGAACACCGCGTTCAGCGTCCGCTCGGCGGTGAGCCGGCTCAGCGGCGTCCCCAGGGTGTGCGCCATCAGTCGGCGCATCGACGCCGGGATCGCGGCGAGCCCCTTGAACGCCTCCGGCACGGCCTCCTGCGGCTGGGTCAGCGGCGCGATCAGCGCGAGGCCGCGGATCAGATCGGGCCGTGCCAGCGCCAGCGACAGCGCCACCGCGCCGCCCAGCGAATGGCCGACGAGCAGCGGCCGCTCGATCCCCAGCGTCTCGATGAAGCGGGCGACGATCGCCGCCTGCTCGGCGATGCCCGGCTCGGCATCGTCGTCCGCGGTCGAATAGCCCGATCCCGGGCGGTCGAGCAGGATGACGCGATGGTCGCGGGCGAGCGGTTCGAGCATCGCATAGCCGAAGTTGCGCAATTGCCCGCCGAGGCCGTGGATCATCACGATCGCCGGGCCGCTGCCCCGTTCGACATAATGCAGCCGTGCGCCTGCGACCTGCAGATGGCGGCCGTCCTGCGGCACCAGCCGCTCCGCCTCGCGCGCGATCCGGTCGGCATAGAAGGACAGGCCGAGCCCGCCCGCGGCGGTCAGCGCGGCACTGCCGAGCAGGGTCCCCAACGTCCAGCGTGCGCCGCTCTGCATGTCCGCCTCCCTCGCCAAAGAGGCCGAGTGTATCACGTCAGGCGGTGGTGACGATCCCGTTCGTGACGGTCACCGGCCAGGCGGTCAGCTGCTGGCCGACGCACGGGCCGCCGACGCACAGCCCGTCGTCGATCCGGAACAGCGCGCCATGCCAGCTGCACGCGATCAGGTCGCCCGCAGGGGTGAGATAATCGTCCAGCCGCTGCGCCAGCGGCACGCCGGCATGCGGGCAGCGGTCGACATAGCCGACCGCTCGATCGCCCTGCCGGACGACGAAGCCGTGGAACCGTCCCGCGCGCATCTGGAGCACGAAATTGCGCGCCTTGCCCTCGGCGATCTCCGCCAGCGGTGCGAGCGCGACGCCCGCCGGGGTGGCGGTCAGGCGTTCACTCATGCCCCCGGCGCTCATGCGTCGGCGTCGGGCTGGCGGCCCGGATGCGCCGCTGTGGCAAGGGCGGCGGTGCGCGCCCCCGCGGCGACCAGCTGCGGATAGGGCGCGGTGTCGACGCCGAACCGCTCTGCCGAATAGAGCGCGGGCACGATCACGCAGTCTGCCAGCGTCGGGCGGCTGCCATAGGCGAAGCCGTCGCCATGCCGCACGATCAGCGTCTCCAGCGCGGCGAATCCGTCGGTCATCCAGCGCGCCATCCACGCCTGCACCTGGTCTTCCGACGCACCGAGATCCTCCCGCAGCGCCTTCAGCGTGCGCAGATTGTGGAGCGGATGCACGTCGGTGACGATCGCCTGCACCATGCTGCGCACGATCGCGCGGCCATCGGCATCGGCGGGCAGCAGAGGCGGGTCGGGGAAGCGCTCGTCGAGCCATTCGAGGATCGCAACGCTCTGCGTCAGCACCAGCCCGTCCGTTTCCAGCGCCGGCACCAGCCGCTGCGGATTGAGCGCGGCATAGGCGGGGTCGGCCTGCCCGCCGGTACGCAGGTCGTGGTTGACCTGTTCACAGGCGAGGCCCTTCAGCGCCAGCGCGATCCGCACGCGATAGGCAGCGCCCGATCGCCAGTAACCGTGCAGGATCACGGCAGGACCGCCTTCGGGAAATCCGCCCAGACCGCGTCGTAATCGAGCTGCGCATGGTCCAGCGCGTAGGTCGTCGGCCGGTACGGCCAGCAGCTTTCGAGCATGAACGCCATCGTGCCGTCGATCCGGTGCGGCTTGAGGTCGGCGGCGGAGGCACCCTGCCAGCTGGCGAGGTCGGGCCCGTGACCCGCCATCAGATTGTGCAGCGAGATGCCGCCGGGCGCGAACCCTTCCGCCTTGGCATCATAAGCGCCGGTGATGAGTCCCATCGCCTCGCTCATGATGTTGCGGTGGAACCACGGCGGGCGGAACGTCCCCTCCGCCACCATCCAGCGCGGCGGGAAGATGACAAAATCCGCATTGGCGCGGCCCGGCACGTCGCTGGGGGACGTCAGCAGCGTGAAGATCGACGGATCGGGATGGTCGAAGCTGACCGTGTTGATCGTGTTGAACCGCGACAGGTCGTAGCGCCACGGCGCGAGATTGCCGTGCCAGGCGACGACGTCGAGCGGGCTGTGGTCGAGCGTCGTCGTCCACAGGCTGCCCATGAACTTCTGGATCACCGCGGTCGGCGCGTCGCGATCCTCGAACCAGGCCACCGGCGTTTCGAAATCGCGCGGGTTGGCGAGGCCGTTTGCGCCGATCGGGCCGAGGTCGGGCAGGCGGAACAGGCTACCGTGATTCTCGCAGACATAGCCCTTCGCGGTGCCGTCCGGCAGCAGCGCGCGGAACCGCACGCCGCGCGGCACCAGCGCGATCTGCCCCGGCGCGACCATGATCCGGCCGAGCTCGGTCAGCAATTCCAGCCGCCCCGCCTGCGGCACGAACAGCAATTCGCCGTCCGCATCGGTGAAGACGCGGTCGGTCATGTCGGTGTCGGCGGCATAGACGTGGAGCGCGACGCCCTCCAGATCGGCGGGATCGCGGTTGGCGAGCATCGTCGTCATGCCGTCGATCAGGTCGGTGCCCGGTGCGGGATCGCCGCACGGGTCCCAGCGCAGCCGGTTGGGTGCGAGCGGCGCGTCGCCGGTGCCGGGTGCGAAGCGGGCGGCGCCGGTGTAGCGGACATAGGGCGGATGCTCGGCGGTCGGCCGCATCCGATACAGCCACGATCGCCGGTTCTCGTGCCGCGGCGCGGTGAAGGCGGTGCCGCTCAACTGCTCGGCATAGAGGCCGAACGCCGGCCGTTGCGGCGAATTGCGTCCGATCGGCAGGGCGCCCGCGACCGCCTCGGTCACGACATGGTTGCCGAAGCCGGGGATATAGTCGTTCCGGGGGTGGTGGGTTGTCATTGTTATGGCGTCCTCTCCTGCTCCACCACCCCGTTGTCGTACCTCATCGGCGCTTGTCCCGTCATTCCCGTCTGCGCGGGGATCACGACGGGACGGGCACGTCCTTCCCATCCGCCTGCCGGTCAGACCCGGCTAGCCGTTACGGCCGGCCTATGCGTCGACCGTGATGACGCCGCGCCGGATCTGGTCCAGTTCGATGCTTTCGTACAACGCCTGGAAATTGCCGTTGCCGAACCCCTCGTTGCCCTTGCGCTGGATGATCTCGAAGAAGATCGGCCCGACCATCGTCTCGGTGAAGATCTGCAGCAGCAACCCTTCCTCGCCGACGTTGCCGTCGATCAGGATGCGGTTGGCGCGCAGCCGTTCGAGGTCCTCGCCATGGTTCGGCACGCGCGTGTCGACCAGTTCGTAATAGGTCTCGATCGTGTCCTGCAGGCGGACGCCGCGGGCGCGCAGCTTCTCGACCGTGGTGTAGATGTCGTCGGTGGTCAGCGCGAGGTGCTGGATGCCCTCGCCGTTGTAATCGCGGATGAATTCCTCGATCTGGCTCTTGTCGTCCTGGCTCTCGTTCAGCGGGATGCGGATCGCGCGATCGGGCGCGATCATCGCCTGGCTGAACAGGCCGGTCGCCTTGCCCTTGATGTCGAAATACTTCTGCTCCTCGAAGCCGAAGATCTGGCCGTAGAAGGCCGACCACGTCCGCATCTGCCCGCGGCGGACATTGTGGGTGAGGTGGTCGAGCAGGTCGAGCCCGACGGAGTTCGCCGCCTCTGCCTCGGCGGCACCCGGGGTCTGCGTCCAGTCGTCGTACAGGCTGCCCGCGGCCCCGTGGCGGTCGACGAGATACAGCAGCGACCCGCCGATCCCCTCCAGCGCCGGAATCCCCTCCAGCGCCGCCCCGGCGGGGGCGGGCTTCGCGCCCCTCGCGATCGCGGCGTCATAGGCCGCCTGCGCATCCTGCACGCGGAACGCCATGGCGCTCGCCGAGGGGCCGTGCGCCGCGCGGAATTCGGCGGCATGGCCGGTCGCCTCGCGGTTCAGCAGCAGGTTGATCCGACCCTGCTTGTAGCGGGTCAGCTCCTTGGTCGGATGGGTCGCGGCGGCGACGAAGCCCAGCGCCTCGAACTGCGCGGCGAGCGCATCGGGGTCGGGCGAGGTGAATTCGCAGAATTCGAACCCGTCGAGGCCCATCGGGTTGACGTCCATATGTTCCATCGTCGCGCTCCGATTGGTATCATTCGTTACCAATCATGTGCGTCATTGCCAAACTGGTGTCAACTGATACGAAGTCGTCATGGCTGCCAAGCGCCTCGCCCTCGACGATTTCATTCCGTACCGCCTGTCGGTGACGTCGAACCTCGTCAGCGATTCGATCGCGCGGACGTATGAATCGCTGTTCGGTCTCACCATCCCCGAATGGCGGCTGGTCGCGGTGATCGCGGAAACGGGCGGCGTCACCCAGCAGGCGATCGGCGCCAAGACGCTGATGGACAAGGTGACGGTGTCGCGCGCCGCCATCGCGCTGGTCGATCGCGGACTGCTCGCGCGGCAGGCGAATCCGGAGGATCGGCGTTCGCACCTGCTCGAACTGACCGATGCCGGCCGCGATCTCTATGCTGCGGTCGCACCCAAGGCGCTCGACCTCGAAAGCCGCATCTTCGCCGCCTTCGAGCCCGCCGAGGTCGCGCAGTTCATCGACATGCTGCGCCGGATCGAGGCAGTGACGATCGCGATCGGGCGTTAGCGCCGATCGGCACTCGGCAAGGATAGCGAATCCAAGCGCGCTACCGATTCGGTCCTGTCCGTGAGGTTGGCGTGTCTGGACTCCCGCCTTCGCGGGAGTGACGACGGTCCATTCTAACCGGCGACAGCCATCGTCGCTGAATGTCGATCGAGCGTTGGCGCTACACCGTTACCGTTCGGCCGCACCGCCGGCACATTTGTGCGACATTTGCCGCCTAGAGCGCCGTTGACGATACGAATGATACGGTACGGACAAGGGGCAAGACATGCGTTGGGTGGCAGTGATGATGATGGCGGCGAGCTGGCCAGCGATGGCCGCCGCGCAGCAAACGCCGCAGCCGCAGCCGCAGCCGCAGCCGGCGCCCGTGCCCACCCCCGCGCCCGCGCCCGCTAGTAGCGACACCGCCACCGCGCCGCAGGACCAGCCCGCCGCCGTCGCCGCCGATCCGGCGGTGCCCGCCGCGGCCGCTGCGCAGGCGCCCTCGGTCCCGCAGCCGAGCGCGGCGCAGTCCGATGCCGAAGAGGGCGAGGAGAATGAGATCGTCGTCACCGGCCGCCGTCCGCCCGGATCGGTGGTCGGCGACATCCCCGCCGAACAGATTCTCAGCCCCGCCGACGTGCGCAGCTATGGCGTCAGCAGCATCTCCGACCTGCTGACCGAGCTCGCACCGCAGACCCGCAGCGGCGCGGGCGGCCCGCCGGTCGTGCTGCTCGACGGCAAGCGCATTTCCGGCTTCCAGGAAATCCGCGACATCCCGACCGAGGCGATCCTGCGCGTCGACATCCTGCCCGAAGAGGTCGCGCTGAAATACGGCTATACCGCCGACCAGAAGGTGGTGAACTTCGTCCTGCGTCGCCGTTTCCGTTCGACCACCGTCGAACTCGCCGACCGTCAGGCGACCGACGGCGGCCGCAACACGCCGCAGGCCGAACTCGACCTGCTGACGATCCGCAGCGGCGCCCGCTTCAACCTGCACAGCACCTATCAGCAAAGCTCGGCGCTGACCGAATCGGAACGCGATATCCAGCTGGCGGCGACCGAGGGCGCGACCACCAATTTCGACCAGCGGCCGTTCCGCACCTTGCTGCCGTTCGGGCGCAGCTTCGGCACCAACGCGACCTATGCCCGCCCGATCGGCGACGTATCCGCCTCGATCAACGGTGAACTGACCGCGACGCAGTCGGTCGGCCGCTTCGGCCTGCCGCTCGATGCGGCGGGCGTGCCGATCAGCCGCGACCCCCTCGAACAGCGCAACAACGGCGTCACCGGCCATGTCGGCACCAGCTTCAACGGGCGGCTCAACCCACGCTGGCTGTGGACCGTCACCGGCGGCTTCGACCGGGCGGAAAGCAACACCTACACCGAACGCAGCGGCGACGGCGTGCCCAACCGCGCACGGTCGATCTCGAACAGCGGCGAGGTCGAGGCGCTGGTCAACGGCCCGCTGTTCAGCCTGCCCGCCGGCGACGTGTCGACCGCGATCCGCGTCGGTGCCGACACCAGCGATTTCACCAGCCGCTCGGTCCGCGGCGCGCTCGTCACCACCGGCGACGTCTCGCGCGACAGCGTCGACGGCCGCGTCAACGTCGACGTGCCGATCGCCAGCCGCAGCCGCGCCGTGCTCGGCTGGCTCGGCAACCTGTCGCTGAACGGCAATGTCGCGGTCAACCGGCTGTCCGACTTCGGCACGCTGACCGCCTATGGCTATGGCCTCAACTGGGGGCCGATCGAGGGCGTGCGGGTCATCGGGTCGTTCAACCAGCAGGATATCGCACCCAGCGCAGCGCAGCTCGGCAACCCGGTCGTCGTCACCCCCAACGTCCGCGTGTTCGACTTCGTCCAAGGCCAGACGGTGACGGTGACGGCGGTGACCGGCGGCAATCCCGCGCTCCGGTCGAGCGACCGCCGCGTCACCCGGCTCGCGCTCAACCTGAAGCCGTGGAGCAACAAGGACCTGACGCTTACCGCCAATTACACGAAACAGGACGTGCGCAACCCGATCCAGGGCCTCAGCTCGCCGACCGCGGCGTTCGAGGCGGCCTTCCCCGATCGTTTCGTGCGCGACGAGGACGGCAACCTGATCCGCGTCGATCGCCGCTCGATCAATTTCGCGCGCTCGGAAAGCGAGAACATCCGCTGGGGGATCAATTTCTCCAAGCCGATCAAGTCGAAGATCCAGAAGCAGATCGAGGCGTTCCGCGCCGGCACCGGGCCGAACCCGTTCGCCGGCCTGCGCTTCCCCGGCGCCAACGGCCGTCCCGGCGAGGGCGGGCGCCCGGATGGTGCGCGCGAGGGGGGTGGGCGCGAGGGCGGCGCACCGCCGGCCGACGCGACTGCCGCCGGCGGTACGCAGCCGCCGGGCGATGGCCAGTCCGGGACTGCGACGCCCGGCGAGGGCGGCCGCCGCGGTGCGGGCGGCGGCGGTCGCGGCTTCGGTGGCGGCGGCTTCGGCGGCGGTGGCGGCGGTGGTCGCGGCGGGCAGGGCGGTGGCGGCCGTATCCAGTTCGCGCTCTATCACACCTGGAACCTCACCAACCGGGTGACGGTGGCGAACGGCGGGCCGGTGCTCGACGCGCTCAACGGCGACATCATCGGCTCCGCGAACGACGACGGCCAGTCGCGCCACGAATTCGAGGGGCAGGCGGGCTATTCGAACAACGGCCTCGGGGTGCGCCTGTCGGCCAATTACGCCACCGGCACCCGCGTCAACGGCGGCACCGCCGCCAATCCGCAGCCGTTGCGCTTCGACGGGCTCGCCACCGCCAATTTGCGCCTGTTCGCCGACCTCGGCCAGCAACTCGCGCTGGTGAAGGCACACCCCTGGGTCCGCGGCGCCCGCGTCACGCTGTCGGTCGACAACATCTTCAACAGCCGCCAGCAGGTCCGCGACGCCACCGGCGTGACGCCGATCACCTATCAGCCCGACTATCGCGATCCGCTCGGACGGACGGTGCGACTGAGCCTGCGCAAGCTGTTCTTCTGATCGCGGTCGAACGGCTCACCCGCCCGAACCCGGATCACCGTACCGGCGATCCGACGTTCGGGAGGGTCGCTTCCTCCGCCTTGGGCATCTTGCCGAACAGCGCGCGGTCGGCGGGGCCGAACGCCCATTTCCACAGCACGAACAGATAGGTCGCGGCGATCGCGGGTTCGCCGACGAGCAGTTCGACCCATTCGAGGCGGTGCGGCAGCGCGGTGAACAGGCTGCCGACGACGACCGCGGCGATCACCGCCCACAGCAGCGGCCAGCGCCACGGCGACACCGGCGCGGCGAGGATGCGGCCGAGCAGGGTCGCCTTGATGATCGAGGTCAGCCCGACGCTGAGCATCAGCGCCACCGCCGGCCCCGCCGCCTGCCATGTCGTCGGCCAGCCCGCCTGGCGCATCGCGCCGATCAGCAGGAAGCTCAAGGCGATCTGCACCGCCAGCATGACGATCGAGATCACCAGATTGCGGTGCCGCGCGGTATAGACCAGCGCCGATTCGCACACCGCCCCGGTCGAGGCGAACACCTCCGCGGTCAGCAGGAACCCCAGCGCGGCGCTGCCCGCGACGAACTGCGGCCCGACCACGCCCATCACCGCCTCCGCGGGGATCGAGCCCATCAATGCGAGGCCGGCCTGCGCCGCCATGATCCAGAAGGCGACCTGCCGCACCTGGTTGGCGATCGCGGCACGGTCGTTCACCGCGAGGCTTTGCGTGATGACGGGGCCGAGGATCGGATCGAAGCTGGTCTTCAGCTTCTGCGGCAGCGAGGCGACCTGCTGCGCCATATAATAGATGCCGACAACCTTGGGTTCGAACATCACGCCGAGGATGAAGCGATCGACGTTGCGGCTGCCCCATTCGAGCGCGTCCGCGCCGGCGAGCGGCGCATTGGCGCGGGCGAGCGCGAACAGCGGCGCGATCCGCGGCGACCAGCCGTGCGGCAGGCCATAGCTGCGCAGGAATGGCACCATGCTGGCGATCAGCGCCGCGATCATCGACGCGACATAGGAGAGCACCAGCCCGTCCTTGATCGTGAAGAACGAGAAGACCCAGGCCGCGATCGAGATCGTCCACGGCTCCACCACCGCGCGCGCGGTCACCGCGGCCTTGACGTTGTGGCGATAGGCGAGCGCGGCGAGACTGACGTCGGACCACGCCACCGCGACGATGATGCACGGCAGGAACCGGTCGAGCCCGGTCACCTGCGTGTTGGCGTACATCACCTCAGGAAAGGCGATCAGCACCCCGCTCGCCGCGATCGACAGGACGAAGGCGAGCGCCAGGGCGTCCCACACCACGCTGGCGTGCGGCTGATCGGAGGAGGACAGCGCCTGCGCGAGGCCGCGCTTGAGGCCGAGGGTGGCGACCAGCGCGGCGAGTTCGACGACGACCACCGCCAACGCGAACCGGCCGACGAGGTCCGGCCCGTACAGGCGCCCCGCGATGAACAGGAACGGGATGCGCGCGGCGAGGCGCAGCACGAAGCCGGCGATATTGGTCCGACCGCCCTTGGCGAGCGCGTCGATGTCCCTGGTGTCGGTCACGGGCGGATGGGCATGCTGCCCTCACCCTTCCGCGGCTGCGCCGTTCCCTCCTTCTCCCCATGATGGGAGAGGGGGAAGACGCCGAAGGCGGCGCGCGGGAAGGTCAAGGACGAACCGCCAGCGGTCAATGCGCCGCTCCCCAGCTCGTGCCCGTGCCGATCTCGATCCCCAGCGGCACGGTCAGCGTCACCGCCGGTGCGGCCGCCTCCGCCATCACGCGTTCGATCACCGGCCTTGCCGCGTCCACGTCGCCCTCGGGCAGTTCGAACACCAGTTCGTCGTGCACCTGCAACAGCATCTGCACGTGCGGCAGCCCGGCAGCGGCCAGCGCCGGTTCCATCCGCACCATCGCGCGCTTGATGATGTCCGCGCACGTGCCCTGGATCGGCGCGTTGATCGCGGCGCGCTCGGCGCCCTGGCGTTCGTGCTGCACCTTCGATCTGATCCGCGGGAAATGCGTCTTGCGGCCGAACAGCGTCGTGGTGAAGCCGCGCTCGCGCACCGTCTGGGTGGTTTCGGCGATGTAGGTGTTGATGCCGGGGAAGCGTTCGAAATAGCGGTCGATCATCGCCTGCGCCTCGTCGGCACCGACGTCGAGCCGTCCGGCCAGCCCCCAGCGGCTGATCCCGTAGAGGATCGCGAAGTTGATCGTCTTGGCACGGCCGCGGGTGTCGCGATTGACCTCGCCGAACAATTCCATCGCGGTCAGGCTGTGGATGTCGTCGCCATTGGCGAACGCCTCGCGCAGCGCCGGCACGTCCGCCATATGCGCCGCCAGCCGCAGCTCGATCTGCGAATAATCGGCGGCGAGGATGACGTTGCCCGGCTCCGCGACGAAGGCGTCGCGGATCTGCCGCCCGACCTCGGTACGGATCGGGATGTTCTGCAGATTGGGCTCGGTCGACGACAGCCGCCCGGTCTGCGCGCCGGTCAGCGAATAGCTGGTGTGGACGCGGCCGGTCTTCGGGTTGATCTGCGCCTGCAGGGCATCGGTGTAGGTGTTCTTGAGCTTCGACAATTGCCGCCAGTCGAGCACCCGCGCCGCAATCTCCGCGCCGGGCGAATCCTTGTCGGCGGCGATCCGTTCGAGTTCGGTGACGTCGGTCGAATAGACGCCGGACTTGCCCTTGCGCCCGCCCTTGATCCCCATCTTCTCGAACAGCACGTCGCCCAGCTGCTTGGGGCTGCCGATCGTGAACGGCGCGCCGGCGAGGCCGTGGATCACCGTCTCGAGCCCGGCGATCTGCCCGCTGAATTCGGCGGAGAGCGCGGACAGCCGCTCGCGATCGACCTTGATCCCGCGCATCTCCATCCGCGCGATCACCGGGATCAGCGGCCGGTCGACCATCTCGTAGACACGCGTCGAACCCTCGGCGGGCAGGCGTGCCTTGAACCGTTTCCACAGCCTGTACGTGACGTCGGCGTCCTCGGCGGCGTAGCGGGTCGCCGCCTTCAGATCGATCTCGTGGAAACCGCGCTGCGACTTGCCGGTGCCGACCACGTCCTTGAACGCGACGCAGCTGTGCGAGAGATGCGTCGCGGCGAGTTCGTCCATGCCGTGGCCGTGCAAGCCGGCGTCGAGGTCGAAGCTCATCACGATCGTGTCGTCGTGCGGCGCGATCGCGATGCCGCGCTGGCCGAGCACGATCATGTCGAATTTCAGATTGTGGCCAATCTTGAGGACCGACGGGTCCTCCATCAGATCCTTCAGCCGGGCGAGCGCTGCGGCGACGTCGATCTGCACCGGCACCTCGGCGAGCAGGTCGTTGCCGCCGTGCCCGAGCGGGATGTAGCAGGCGAGATTGGGATGCAGCGCCAGGCTGACGCCGACCAGCTCGGCCTGCGTCGCATCGGTCGAGCTGGTTTCGGTATCGACCGCGATCCAGCCCTGATGCCGGGCGAGCGTGATCCAGCGGTCGAGCGCGTCGAGATCCTGCACCGTCTCGTACCCGTCCAGATTGCAGGGCGGGTCCTCCTCCATCGGCACGTCGGCGGGCGCGGCGACGGGGGCGTCGGCGACCTGCCCGAGCTTGGCCAGCAGCGAGCGGAAACCGTGATGTTCGAGGAAGGCACGCAGCGGCGCGTCGGGAATGCCCTTCAGCGCCAGATCCTCGAGCGGTTCGGGCAAAGCGACGTCGCAGCGCAGCGACACCAGCTCGCGGCTGAGCCGCGCCATCGCCGCATGCTCGATCAGATTGTCGCGCAGCTTGCCCTTCTTCATCCCCTCCGCGGCGGCGAGCACGGATTCGAGGTCACCGTGTTCGAGGATCAGCTTGGCGGCGGTCTTGGGACCGACACCGGGCACGCCCGGCACGTTGTCGACGCTGTCGCCCATGAGCGCGAGCACGTCGCCCAATTGCGTCGGGGCGATGCCGAAGAACTTCTCCGCGACATGCTCCGCGCCGAGCCGGCGGTTGTTCATCGTGTCGTACAGGTCGAGCCCCGGCTCGATCAGCTGCATCAGGTCCTTGTCGGAACTGACGATCGTCACCTGCCACCCCTGGGCCAGCGCCGCCTTGGCATAGCAGGCGATGATATCGTCCGCTTCCAGTCCCTCCGTCTCGATGCACGGCAGCGAGAAGGCGCGGGTCGCATCGCGGATCATCGGGAATTGCGGGACGAGATCCTCGGGCGGCGGTGGCCTGTGCGCCTTATACTGGTCGTACAGGTCGTTGCGGAACGTCTTCGACGATTTGTCGAGGATCACCGCCATGTGGGTCGGGCCTTCGGCGGCATGGACCTCGTCCGCCAGCTTCCACAGCATCGTCGTATAGCCATAGACGGCGCCGACCGGCTCGCCATGCTTGTTGGTGAGCGGCGGCAGCCGGTGATAGGCGCGGAAGATATAGCCCGAGCCGTCGACGAGGTAGAGATGGGGCATCGCGCATGCGTTTAGCGGATTGCCGGGGCGGCACCAACCGATCGTTGCGGGCGCCGCCGCGGTCGGGTCGGGTGTGGCTTCGGGGCAACAATCCGCCCGGTGCAACGCAGAGGATCAGGCGATGCGGTTCCCCGCATAATCCGCCACCGCCGCGGCAACCGCCTGGATCAGCTGCTGGCGTTCGCGGATCGGCCGGCGCGAATCGCCGATCATCACCGCGATCGCATAGCGGCGGCCGTCCGGCGCGGTGAGCAAGCCGACGTCGTTGAAGCCGGCGTTGCGCGTGCCGAGATCCTGCCCGGTGCCGGTCTTGTGCGCGATCTTCCACCCGCCCGGCAAGGCGGCGCGCAGGCGGGCGCGGCCGGTCACCGACGCGCCCATCGTGTCGAGCAGGATACGCGTCGAGGTTTCGGTGAACAGCTCGCCGCGCGCCAGCCGCGCGATCGCATCGGCGATGGCGAGCGGGGCGGCGCCGTCGGGCGGATCGTTGACATAGGCGTCGAGCGCGGCGGCGCGCACCTCCGGCGCCAGCCGCGAGCGGGCGAGTTCGAAGCTGTTGCCGGTCGACAGCGACTGGGTCCAGGTCAGGCCCGCGGTCCGCGACTGGAGCAGCCGTTCGCCCGGGCCGAAGCGGATATCGCCCAGCTGCTTGCGCTCGATCATGCCGCGCACCGCCATCGGTCCGCCGACATAGGTCAGCAGCCGGTCGTTGGCGGTATTGTCGCTATGCGTCAGCGCGCGGGTGAGCAGTTCGCCGACCGTCGTCTGATAGCCCGCGCCCTTGACCAGCATCGCGATCGGCTGGTGGAACAGGGTCAGGTCCTCGGGCCGCACCACCACCGGATCGTCGAGCCGCGCCTTGCCCTGGTCGCGCAGATCCATCAGCGTCATCGCGACCCACAATTTGCTGACCGACTGCTGCGGCATACGGATGCGCGCGCCGGGGGAGGCGATCGTCCAGCCCTCGTCCACCGCACGGATCGCGATGCCGAACTTACCGTCGAAGCCGCGCGCCAGCGTGTCGACCGCCGCCGTCAGCTGCGCCGGCGCGACGCGGTGCGCGGGCGGTGCGGCGGCGGGAATCGGGATCGATACCTCGACCGGCGCCGCGACGCTCGGCGCCGGGCCGCTGGCGTTCGGCCGCGAGGTCGAGCCGCAGCCCGCCGCTGCCGCGCACAGGCCGGCGATCAGGATCAATCGGGCCGAACGGCCGTACGCTGTCATACTGTGGACGAGGCCCCGCTACACACCGGCGGCGATCCTTATCCACGGATTGTCGCGCGGGAACCAAAGGTTGCAACCGCTGCGACGAAGTGCATCGCCGGCACGCCGAGTTGCGCCACGCAACATCGGCATGAGGGATCAGCGATCCTGCGCGAGGCTCTTCGACGCCTGTTCGAACAGGTCCCGCGACAGGCCCGGGGTCGCGACGATCCGCTCCAGCTCTGCCCGCATCAGCGCCGACCGCGCCGTATCGAAGCGCCGCCAGCGCCCGAGCGGCGGCAGCAGCTTCGCCGCGGTCTGCGGATTGAGCTTGTCGAGCGCGATCAGCTGGTCGGCGAGGAAGCGATAGCCCGAGCCGTCGGCGACGTTGAAGGCACGCTGGTTGGCACCATAAGCTCCGACCAGCGAACGCGCGCGATTGGGGTTGGCGAGCGTGAAATCGGGATGGCGCGCCAGCTCCGCCACCAACTGTCCGGTGTCGTCGCGCGACGACAGCGCCTGCGTCTGGAACCATTTGTCGATGACGAGGGTGTTGGTGGCGTAGCGGTTGTAGAAGATGTCCAGGGCGGCCTCGCGTTCGTCGGCGTGGCTGCTGGCGAGCGTGGTCAGGGCGCCCTGGCGATCGGTCATGTTGTCCGCCGTCTCGAACTGGCGGAAGGCGATGGTCGCCGCGTCGGCCGCGCCGCTCGCCGCGATATAGCCGAGCGCGACGCTGCGCAGGCGGCGATGCCCCTTGGCCGCGGGGGTATAGACATAGGGCGCGCGCGGCGCCTGCTCATAGGCCTCGCGCCACTGGTCGGCGAGCCGCACCCCCAGGTCGCGGCGCAACGCCTCGCGCGCGCGATGGATCGCGTCGGGATCGACCATCGCCAGCTGGTCGCCGACGAAGCTTTCCGACGGCAGCAACACCGCCTCGGCGACGAAGGCGGGATCGAGCGCACGGTCGGCGAGCGTGTTCGACACCGCCGCGACGACCGCGTCATGGTCGCCGTCGCCCTCGATCACCGCAGCGACCAGCGTATCGAGCATCAGCTGCTGCATCGCCTCGTAGCGCGCAAACGGATCGTCGTCATGCGCGCTGAGGAAGCCGAGCTCGGCGGCGCTGCGGTCGCTCTCGATGATGACCGGGGCGGAGAAACCGCGGTTGATCGACAGCACCGGCCGTTCGGTGATGCCCTCGAACACCATTGTGCTGGCGGGCTGGTCGAGCAGGAGCAACTGCTCCTCGCCGAGCGCGCGGCCGGTCTCGCTGCCGAACAGCTTGATGCGGAGCGGCAGCACCATCGGGCGCTTGTCGGGCTGGCCCGGCGTCCCCGGCACGTGCTGCGCCAGCCGCAGCGTGGCGCGGCCCTCGCCCGCCTCATGCGCGAGGCTGGCGGCGACGCGCGGCGTGCCGGCCTGGCTGTACCAGAGGCGGAATTGCGACAGGTCCCTGCCGCTCGCCTCTTCCATGCTGGCGACGAAATCCTCGCAGGTCGCGGCGGTGCCATCGAAGCGGCTGAAATAGAGGTCGGTCGCCGCCCGAAACGCCTGCGGCCCGAGGATCGTCGCCATCATGCGGATCAGCTCCGCACCCTTGTTGTAGATGGTCGCGGTGTAGAAGTTGCTGATCTCAAGATAGCTTTCCGGGCGCACCGGATGCGCGAGCGGGCCGGCATCTTCCGGGAACTGCGATGCGCGCAACCCGCGCACGTCCTCGATCCGCTTGACCGCGGCCGAGCCCTGATCGGCAGAGAAGCCCTGGTCGCGATAGACGGTGAAGCCTTCCTTGAGGCTGAGCTGGAACCAGTCGCGGCAGGTGATGCGGTTGCCCGACCAATTGTGGAAATATTCGTGCGCGACGACCGCGGCGATCGCGTCGTAATCGTAATCCGTCGCGGTGTCCGGATCTGCCAGAATATACCGGCTGTTGAAGATGTTGAGGCCCTTGTTCTCCATCGCACCGAAGTTGAAATCGTCGACCGCGACGATGTTGAACACGTCGAGATCATATTCGCGGCCGTAGACGCGCTCGTCCCACGCCATCGACAGCTTGAGCGCGTGAAGCGCGTGATGCGTCTTGTCGATGTCGGCGGCGCGCACCCAGATGCCGAGCGCGACCTCGCGGCCCGAACCGGTGACGAAGGTGCCGCGGTTGACCGTGAGATCGCCCGCGACCAGCGCGAAGAGATAGGAGGGCTTGGGGAAGGGATCGTTCCATTCCGCCCAGTGGCGGCCGTCCGCCGCGGGGCCGGCATCGACCGGATCGCCATTGGCGAGCAGCACAGGATAGCGCCGCGCATTCGCCTCGAGCCGCACGCTGTAGCGGCTCAGCACGTCGGGACGGTCGGGGAAGAAGGTGATCCGGCGGAACCCCTCCGCCTCGCATTGCGTGCAGAGATTGCCGCCGCTGGCATAGAGGCCCATCAGCTGCGTGTTGCGCTCGGGCGCGATCTCCACCTCGGTCTCGACGGCGTGCGCACCGCCGCGCAGCGGGACGACGAGCTGTTCGCCCTCGATCCGCCAGTCGTCGACCGCGACGCCGTCGACGCGGACCGCCAGCGGCTGCTGCCCGGCGCCGTCGAGCCGCAGCGGTTCGTCATGGTCGCCGTTGCGCGTCACCGACAGCGTCGCGGTGACGCGGGTGGCGGCGGCGTCGAGATCGAAGACGAGGCGCGTGTCCGGTACCAGCCATGCGGGTGGCCGGTAATCGTGGCGGCTGATCGCACCGGCGGCGTCATGGGCGGGATGGGCGATGGCTTGCGAAACGTCGAGCATGATACCTTTATAGGAGCGTGCGCCTGCGCTGCCAGTCATTTGGTCCGGCCGAGGGCGATCGGCGGCTTGCGCGGGACGGCGTCGCTGGTACGCTGGCGCATCTCCACATCGGGACCCTCTGTCGCATGATCCGTATTTCGCGCGTGCTCGCCGCGCTGGCGTTCACTTCGTCCGCATTCGCCCACACCGTTCCGCAGACCGCGGCGCCGCAAACCGCCACGCCGGCCGCCGCTCCAGCCGCTGCGCCGCGCGATCCGGCGGCCACCAACGTGCTGCTGACGGCACCCCTGCCCGCGGATCAGGCGGCGATGAAGGCGCACGTCCTGTTCCTCGCCTCCGACGCGATGAAGGGGCGCGAGGCGGGCAGCCCCGAATTCGACATCGCCGCGCAATATGTCGCCGCGCAATTCTATGCCGCGGGCCTGCGCCCCGCCGGCGACGACGGCGGCTATCTGCAACGCGTGCCGCTGGTCACCTACAAGGCGGCGGATCAGGGCGCGATGATCTGGTCCGGGGCGAGGGGCGCGCCGCAGCCGCTGGTGTTCGGCGAGGATTACGTTCCCGCCGCCAATCCGGTGCGCACGGACACCGTCGTCTCCGCCCCGGTGGTGTTCGCCGGGCGCGGCATCGTCGCGCCGCAGCTGGGCGTCGACGATTATGCGGGCGTCGACGTGCGCGGCAAGATCGTCGCGCTCTTCGGCGGATCGCCGACGACCTTCCCCGGCGAGGAGCGGTCCTATTTCGGATCGCCGGCGACCAAGGCGCAGATCGCCGCGGCGCGCGGTGCGGTCGGCATCGTCATGCTCGACGCGCCCCGCCCCGGTGGCCGCGAACGGCCGTTTTCGGCGCTGGCGTCGGGCTATGCCAATCCCCGCATGACCTGGGCGACGCCGGCCGGCACCGGCAGCAGCCCCGCGGCGTCGACGCCGGTGCTCGGCACGCTCAGCCAGGCGGGCGCCGCGAAGCTGTTCGCGGGCAGCGCCACGCCCTGGCAGGCGATCGTCGCCCAGGCGAAGACCGACAATCCCCGCTATACCGCCACGCCGCTCGCCGGATCGCTGACCGCGACGACGCGCACCGCCTTCGTAGCCGCGGCGAGCAGCAACGTCGTCGGCATCGTGCCGGGCAGCGACCCGGTGGTCGGCAAGGAGGTCGTCATCCTGTCGGCGCACCTCGACCATATCGGCGTCTCGCCCGCAGGCGCCGGCGATGCGCCGGACCGCGACCGGATCAACAACGGCGCGCTCGACAATGCGATCGGCATCGCCAGCCTGATCGAGGAGGCGAAGCGCTTCACCGCCAGCGGTACGCCGCCGAAGCGGACGGTCATGTTCCTGGCAGTGACAGGCGAGGAAAAGGGGCTGGTGGGATCGAGCTGGTTCGTCGATCACCCGACCGTGCCGATCGCCAGCATCGTCGCGGACGTCAACCTCGACATGCCGGTGCTGCTCTACCGGTTCGAGGACATGATCGCATTCGGTGCGCAGCGCTCGACGCTGGGGCCGATCGTCACCAAGGCGGTGAACGGCGTCGGCGTCGGCCTGTCGCCCGATCCGATGCCCGAACAGGGGTTCTTCACCCGGTCCGACCATTTCAATTTCGTGCGCAAGGGCATTCCGTCGGTGTTCCTGTGGCCCGGCATCAAGGGCGCCGGGCGCGCGCCGTTCGAGGATTTCCTCGCCAACCGCTATCACCGGCCGGGCGACGACCTGACGCAGCCGATCCTGTGGGACCAGGGCGTGCGCTTCGTCGCGACCAATTACGCCATCGCGCGCGAGATCGCCGACGGCGCGGCACGCCCGGTGTGGAACAAGGGCGATTATTTCGGGACGACCTACAAGGGGCCGATGGCGAAATAGGCGCAAGCACGCGGTCATGAACGCGAACGGTGCCGGTGCGGAAGGGTGGATCCCGGAACGGGTCCGGGGTGACGAAGGGGAGCGAACCATGGGTCATCGGTACGGGCGGAGGGCTGGATGCTCCTGATCTTCGGGCTCGGCTATACCGCCGGCCGTATCGCCGCGGCGTGGCCGGGGGTGACGATGGGGACGACGCGCGACGGGCGGGACGGCACGTTGCGCTTCGACGACGCGGCCGCGGTGCGGCCCGCGATCGCGGCGGCGACGCATATCCTGTCGTCGGTGCCGCCGGAGGGGGATGCCGATCCCGTGCTCGCCCGCTACGGCGATGCGCTGGACGGGCGATGGCTCGGCTATCTGTCGTCGACCGGCGTCTATGGCGATGCCGGCGGGGCGTGGGTGGATGAGGCGGCGCCGACCGGCACCGGCCGCCGGTCGGCGCGGACCGCCGCCGATGCGGCATGGCTGGCGCGTGGCGCCCGTGTCTTTCGCCTGCCCGGCATCTATGGCCCCGGCCGCTCGCCGCTGAACCGCGTGCGCGAGGGGAGGGCGCATCGCGTCGGCCTGCCCGATCAGGTGTTCAGCCGCGTCCATGTCGACGATATCGTCGCGGGCGTGTTCGCCGCGCTGCACGCGCCCGCGGGGGCCTATAATCTCGCCGACGATCTGCCGTGCGCGCAGGACGATGTCGTCGCCTATGCCGCGCAGCTGCTGCGCCTGCCGCCGCCGCCGCTGGTCGATATCGCGACGCTGTCGCCGATGGCGCGCGGTTTCTATGCGGAGAACCGCCGCGTCGCGAACGGCAAGGCGAAGCGGGTGCTCGGCTGGCGGCCGGCGTGGCCGACCTATCGGTTGGGCCTGCGTGCCCTCAACGCGATGACCAGCCCGATGCCCGCCAGCGCCCCGCCCGCGGCGGCGAGCGGCGACCAGCGATAGCCCTCGAACAGGGTCGACAGCAGCATCGCGATCACCGGCACGATGACGCTGGAATAGGCCGCCTTGGCGGGGCCGATCGCGCGCAGGACCCGATAATAGAGGGGGAAGGCGATCGCCGATCCCGCCAGCCCGAGGTAGAGGATGCCCGCCCAATAGGCGGCGCGCGTCTCGATCACCGGCGGGCCGGTCAGCCACCAAGCGACGGCTCCGTCGAGGGCCGCGCCGATCAGCATCGCCACCGCCAGCGTCGCCATCATCGGATAGCGTTTGGCGGTCGGCGTCGCCTGCAGCACATTGGCCATCGACGCTGCGAGGATCGCCACGCCGGTGAACCCGATGCCGGCAAGCGTCGCGGCGGTGCCCGCCGGGCCGGTCCGCGCCTCGTGCACGAACAGCAGCGCGATCCCCGCCATCGCCACCGCCGACCCGGCGATCAGCTGGCCGCCCATCCGTTGCCCGAGCAGCACGCGGGCGAACAGCGCGTTCGGGACCAGCAGGATCGCGAACACCACCGCGACCAGCCCCGACGTGATGTAATGCTCGGCGCGATAGACGAAATTGAAGTTGAGGCAGAATTGCAGCAGGCCGATCGCCGCGGCGAAGGCCCAGCCGCGCGCGTCGAGCGCGACGCGTTCGCGCTTCACCATCGCCACCACCGCCATCGCGAGGCCGGCGACGATGAAGCGATAGGTCACCGACCAGCTCGGCGGCACGACGCCCAGCTGGTCGCGGATCACCAGCCAGGTCGATCCCCAGATCAGCGTGACCAGGGCGAAGGGGACGAGGATCGCCGCGCGCGTCGATCGGGGCGGCGGCGCCTGCATCACAGGTGCGCGATCGCCTGTGCGAGCAGCGCGACCTGCTCCGGCGGACTGTCCCAGGCGGTCACCAGCCGGATCTCGCCCGCCGCCCAGTCGTAGAAGTCGAACCCCCTGGCGCGTAGCGCGGCGGCCTCGTCGGGGGTGGCGCGCAGGAAGACCTCGTTCGCCTCGACGGGATGGACCAGCCGCGCGCCCGCGGCGGCGGCGATGGTGGCGGCGCGGGCGTTGGCGGCGCGGGCATTGGCGAGCCACAGGTCGTCGTCGAGCATCGCCAGTACCTGCGCCGCCAGATAGCGGCCCTTGGAGACCAGCAGCCCGGCACGCTTGCGCCGGTGCAGCGTCGCGCCGGCCAGTCCGGGCTTGAAGAACACCAGCGCCTCCGCGCTCATCGCGCCGTTCTTGACGAAGCCGAAGCTGAGCGCGTCGACGCCCGCCTGCCACGTCACCTCGGCCGGCGAGCAGCCCAATGTGGCGACGGCATTGGCGAAGCGCGCGCCGTCCATGTGCAGGCCGAGGCCGCGCGCCTGCGCCAGTGCACCGATCGCGGCGACCTCGTCGGGGGCGTAGACCCGGCCGTATTCGGTGGCGTTGGTGATCGAGATGGCGTGCGGCTGGACGCGGTGGACGTCATTGGCGATGGCGTCGATCACCGTGCGGATCGTGTCGGGCGTCAGCTTCGCGCCCTCGCCGTCGGCGAGGTACAATTTGGCGCCGTGGGTGTAGAATTCGGGGGCGCCGCCCTCGTCGTTCTGGATATGCGCGTCGCGATGGCAGACGATGCCGCCATGCGGCGGGCAGAGCGCGGCGAGCGCGAGGCAGTTGGCCGCCGTGCCGGTCGGCACCCAGATCGCGGTCACCGGCGTGTCGAACAGCTCCGACAGGCGGCCGTCGAGCGCCTGCGAGCGCGCGTCGCCGTCATAGGCGGTGTCGAGCCCGTTGGCCTCGGCCAGCGCCGCCATGACCTTGGGATGGACCGGGGCGGCATTGTCGGAGAAGAAACGCATGGATGTCGCTCTGCTGCCGCCTGCGAGCAGCGTCAACCGGCCTATCGCCATCGCCGTGCAGCTTGCTAAGCGGGGGGCAAAGGGGATTATCCATGCGCCATCTGATCGCGGGCCTGTTGCTCGCCGCCGTTTCGACACCCGCCCTCGGCCAGGCGCTGCCGCCGCCGGTGCCGCTGCCCGGCGACGGGGCGGAGGATGCGCGGCTGAAGCGGTTGTTCTACGACAGCGACGAACGCGATCTGGCGCTCGACCCGATCAGCGCGATCCTGCGCGGCGACATGCGCTATGCGGATCGGTTCGGCGAATATCTGACCGATGCGGCGACGGCGCGCGAGAAGCGCAATCTCCAGGCCGATCTCGCCGCGCTCTCGGCGATCGACCGGGCGAAGCTGACCCGGGTCGACCAGCTCGCCTATGACGTGTTCCGCCATACGGCATCGGTGGACCTGCGCGGCTACGACCCCGCGATCCAGTCGGTGACGCGGCTGCTGCCGATCAACCATTTCGGCGGGTTCCAGACCTTCTATCCCGACTTCGCCAGCGGCAAGGGCGGCGCGCCGTTCAAGACGGTCGCCGATTACGACAACAATCTGAAGCGCAACGCCGGCTATGCCGCGCTGTACGATCGCGCGATCGCGCGCTTCCGCGAAGGCATGGCGAAGGGGATCGTCCACCCGCGGCTGGTGGTCGAGAACATGATCGCGCAGTTCGACAATCTGATCGCGCAGGGCGTGGAAGGATCGGTGTTCTACGCGCCGGTGACGATGTTCCCGGCGAACGTGCCCGCCGCCGATCGCCAGCGGCTTACCGCCGCCTATGCCACGCAGATCCGCGACGTCATCACCCCCGCGCACCGGCGGATGCGCGATTTCCTGAAGGCCGAGTATCTGCCCAAGGCACGGGCGACGGTGGGCCTGTCGGCGATGCCGGGCGGTGCGGCGCTCTACGCCTATCAGATCGTGCAGAGCACGACGCTGCCGTTGCAGGCGGAGGCGGTGCACCGGCTCGGCCTGTCCGAGGTGGCGCGGATCACCGCGGAGATGGAGGCGCAGAAGACGGCCGCCGGCTTCACCGGCACGCTACCGCAGTTCTTCGACTATCTGCGCACCGAGAAGCGCTTCCAGCCGACTTCGGCCGATGTGGTCCGGCGCGATTACGAGGCGATCGGCAAGCGGATCGATGCGCGCGTCCGCGAACAGTTCGCGCTGATTCCCAAGACCCCGCTCGAGATCCGCCCGGTCCCCGATTATCGCGCCAAGAGCGATGCGGCAGGCAGCTATCAGGACGGCACGCCCGACGGCAAGCGGCCGGGCGTCTTCTATTACAACACCTACGACCTGCCGAGCCGCTACACCTGGGGCATGGAGACATTGTACCTGCACGAGGCGGTGCCGGGGCATCATTTCCAGATCGCGCTGGCGCAGGAGAATGTCGCGCTGCCCGCGTTCATGCGCTTCGGCGGCAACACCGCCTATGTCGAGGGCTGGGCGCTCTATGCCGAGACGCTGTGGAAGCCGCTCGGCATGGAGACGGATCCGTACCAGCGGATGGGCGGACTCAACGACGAGATGCTGCGCGCGATGCGGCTGGTCGTCGATACCGGCATCCATGCCAAGGGCTGGAGCCGGGATCAGGCGATCGCCTATATGCTCGCCAACTCGCCGATGCCGAAGACCGACGCGACCGCCGAGGTGGAGCGCTATATCGCGATTCCGGGACAGGCGCTGGCGTACAAGATCGGCCAGCTAACCATCCTGCGGCTGAAGGCGGAGGCGCAGGCCGGGCAGGGCGCGGCGTTCGACCCGCGCGCCTTCCACGCCGCGGTGCTCGACAGCGGCGCGCTGCCGATGCCGGTGCTGGAGGCGAAGGTGCGGGGCTGGATGGCGGCGCGGTAACGGCCGGTCAGGCGCCGATCGTCCGCGTCACCGCGCCGGCGGCGTCGAGGAACTCGATCCGCGCCGCCCCCGCCCCCGTTCCCGCCTTGCCGACGCGCAGGCGCAGTCGGGTGCGGCCGAGGCCGTCGTGGAGGTCGAGCAGGGCGTCGCCATCGCGGTCCTTGCCGAAGAAGGCGCGCGGATGGCCGAACGCGCCACTTGCGGTCATCCGCCCGATCGCCGCCTCGCGTTCGGCGGGCGGCAGCGTGTCGAGCCGACGGATCGCCGCGACGTCGAGCGCCGCATCGGGCCGGTCCGATATGCGCAGGCCGGCGCTGCGACGGCCGTCCGCCTCGCTCTGGTCGAGCGCGACGACCTGATCCTGTTCATACTGGTCGAAGCTCAGATGCCCGAAGGCGGCCGGCCGACCCGCGACCGCGCGCCCACCGAAGATCAGCCCGCCATTCTCGGTGCCCTCGTCGTTGTAGAACAGCATGCCGGCGGCATCGGTGCGGCCCGGATGCGGCTGTTCGCGTCGGCGGACGATGAAGCCGGGGAAGCGGTCGCGCGCGGCGATCACCATGCGGATCGTGCCGTCCGACTCGCGCAGGTTGATCCTTCGAACGTCGAGCGTGTCGACCCGCGTCGGCGCCGCCGCGCCCGTCACCAGCATCCATCCCGCCGCGAGCGTCAGCCCGCCCGCGTAGACGATCAGAGCCCGCGTCGCATCGAACCGCATCTGCCTCTCCCCCTGCCTTTTTCCACGATCGTGTCATGCGGAGGGCAGTCTAGGCCGAGGTGGCGACGCTTGCCTAGAACGCGCCCTCGTCGCCGTCGTCGCCACCCTCGCGGCGATCGCGGGCGGCGGGTTCGGGGGGCGGCGGGCGGCGGTCGCGGCCGCCGCCGGGAGCGATGCTGATGCTGCCGTCGCGGCCCATCTTCATCTGCAGCCCGAAGCCGTCGAGCGCGCCCTCGACCTCGGGGATCACCTCGCCGACCGGGTCCTCGATCATCTCGCCATTGTCGAACGCCTCGGGGTCCATCGCATTCTCCTCGACCACCACCGGCGCGGCGACGGGGGCGATGTTGAGTGCGGACACCATGAAATTGCGCCAGATCTGCGCGGGGATGCCGCCGCCGTGGAGCCCGGGGTTGGGCGAGCTGTCGTCGTTGCCGACCCAGACGCCGACGACGAGGTCGCCCGCGAAGCCGATGAACCAGGCGTCGCGGTTCGCCTGCGACGTGCCGGTCTTGCCATAGGCGTCGGTGGTCAGCACCGCCTCGCGCCCGGTGCCGCGCAACGACGACGACAGCAGGTCGAGCATCTTTTCGCGGATGTCGTCGGGCATCTTGCGGCTGCCGCCGGTCAGCGACTGATACCAGCTCTTGTTTGCCTGCGTTTCCTCGAGGCCGCGCGGCTGGACCGGATAGGTGCCGTTGGCGACGCCGGCATAAGCGGCGGTCAGTTCGAGCAACGACACCTCCGCAGTGCCGAGGCCGATCGTGGCCTCGTTCGGGATCGGGGTGGAGATGCCGAGGTCGCGGGCCGCCTTGATGACGTTGCGTACGCCGACCTCCTGCGTCAGCCGCGCGGCGACGACGTTGGACGACCGGGCGAAGGCACGGCGCAGCGGAATCTGGCCGAGGTAGCGGCCGTCGTCGTTCTTGGGCTTCCACCCGGCGATCTCGACCGGATTGTCGTCGGCCATCGTGTCGGGGGTCATGCCGGCGCGCATCGCGGCGAGATAGACGAACAGCTTGAACGTCGATCCGGGCTGGCGACGCGCCTGTGTGGCGCGGTTGAACGGGCTCTTGCCGTAATCCTTGCCGCCGACCATCGCGACGACGCGGCCGTCGCGGTGCATCGCGACGATCGCCGCCTGCGCCTGACGCAGCCCCGCCTGGCGGATGACGCGTTCGGCGGTCCGTTGCAGGCGCCGGTCGAGCGTGGTCCTGACGCTCGCCTCGGTCTTGATCTCGCCGGCCTGATCGCGCGCCGAGGGCAGCACCCAGTCGGCGAAATAGGTGCCGCTGGGCAAAGCGGTCGGGCGGCTCGGCAGCACGCGCTGCGGCTGGACCGCGGCGCCCTCCGCCCGCGTCAGGAAGCCCGCGTCGACCATCGCGGCGACGACCAGCATCTCGCGCTTTCGCGCACCCTCCAGGTTGCCGGTCGGCGCGAGGCGCGAGGGCGCCTTGACGAGGCCCGCCAGCATCGCCGCCTGTCCGACGTTCATCCGTTCCGGTTCGCGGCCGAAATAATGTTTCGACGCGGCGCGCAGTCCGTAGACGTTGTCGCCGAAATAGACGTTCGACAGATAGCGCGACAGGATCTCGTCCTTCGACAGCCATGCCTCGAGCCAGAAGGCGATCATGACCTCGCGGATCTTGCGCGCGGCGGTGCGATCCGAATCGAGGAAGGCGTTCTTCGCGAGCTGTTGCGTGATCGTGCTGCCGCCCTCGCGCACCCCGCCCGAGCCGACATTGTGGACGAAGGCGCGCAGGATGCCGCGCGGATCGATGCCCCAGTGCGAGCGGAAGCGGCGGTCCTCGATCGCCATGAACGCCTCGGTAACGTGCGGCGGCAGCTTCGCGGCGTCGACCGGCGCGCCGATGATCGCGCCGCGCCGGGCGATCGGCGTGCCGTCGTCCGCGGTCAGCGTGATCGAGGGCGGGGTCGGCGGCTGGAGCGACTTGCTCAAGGGCGCGGTGACCGCGAGCCAGCCGATCGCGAGCACCAGCAGGACGATGCCCGCGGCGATCCCGCGCAGCACCCAGCGGCCGATGTTGCGGGGACGGCGCGGCGGTTCGCCCCCCACGGCGCCGCCGGGACCATCGTCGTCGTCGACGAAGGCGTCGAAGCGCCCGCTCAGCCGGTCGTCGCGATCGTAGGGCCGGTCGCGGCGCGCGGACGCATCGTCGTCCAGCTGGTAGCGCTGGCCGATCGGGGTGCGGCGGTTGGTATCGACGGGTTCGTGACGCATCGGCTCGTCCCAGCGGTCAGCCATGGGGTGTATTACAATCCTAAAACAGCTGGCGCAAGTGCGTGCGTGATCGTCCTGTGGTTTACCGCGGCGGTTCGCCGAACGCCAGCGGCTGGCGTGCGCGCCTGCATGACGCTATCGCCGGTGTATGGCCGCTGAACTGAACGCTTCCTCCCCCGCCGCATCGTCCCCCGTCGCGCCCCTGGTCGTCGGTATCGGCGGCACGATCGGCGGTGTGTCCTCGACCGAGCGCGCGCTGCGCATCGCGCTGGATGCCGCCGAGCGCGAGGGGTTCCGCACCCGCATGTTCGGCGGGGCCGACATGGCGCGGCTGCCGCTCTACGATCCCAAGGCGACGACGCGGACGCCCGACGAACAGGCCTTCGTCGAAGCGGTGCGCACGGCGTCGGCGGTCATCATCGCCAGCCCCGGCTATCACGGCAGCATCTCGGGCGTGGTCAAGAACGCGCTCGACCTGCTGGAAGAAACCGCCCGCGACGCGCGGCCGTACCTCGCCGACGTGCCGGTCGGGCTGATCGCGACCGCCTATGGCTGGCAGGCGACCGGATCGACGATCGCGGCGCTGCGCTCGATCGTCCACGCGCTGCGCGGCTGGCCGACGCCGTTCGCCGCGGCGATCAACACACAGGTCACCAAATTCGATGCCGAGGGCGGCGCGAGCGACCCCGCGGTGGTCGAGCAGCTCGGGCTGATCGGCCGGCAGGTCGCCCGCTTCGCGCCGCTGACGATGGGGTGATGCCATCCCCTCCCCGCGCGGGGAGGGGCAGCGATCAGGCGAGGACGGGCTCCGCCGCTGCCGGTTCGGCGACCAGCCCCTGCCGCTTGGCGACGATCGCGGGGATCAGCGCCTGGCCGGCGACGTTGACCGCGGTGCGGCCCATGTCGAGGATCGGATCGATCGCGAGCAGCAGGCCGGCGCCCTCCAGCGGCAGGCCGAGCGTCGAGAGCGTCAGCGTCAGCATCACCAGCGCGCCGGTGAGGCCGGCGGTCGCCGCCGAGCCGAGCACGGACACCAGCACGATCAGCAGGTAATCGGTGCCGTGCAGCGGGATGCCGTAATATTGCGCGACGAACAGCGCGGCGATCGCGGGATAGATGGCGGCACAACCGTCCATCTTGGTGGTCGCGGCGAAGGGGACGGCGAAGGCGGCGTAGCTGCGCGGCACGCCGAGGCCGTGTTCGACGACCTGTTCGGTGACCGGCAGCGTCGCGATCGACGAGCGCGAGACGAAGCCGAGCTGGATCGCAGGCCAGGCGGCGGCGAAGAAACGCCGCGGGCTCATGCCGTTGGCGAGCAGCAGCAGCGGATAGACGACGAACAGGACGAGCGCGAGGCCGATATAGATGGCGATCGCGAAGGTGCCGAGCGCCGACAGCGACTGCCAGCCGTAGCGGACGACGGCGCTGCCGAGCAGCGCGCCGGTGCCGATCGGGGTGAGCCGCACCACCCAGCGCAGGATGCGGCGGAAGATCGCGAGCGCGGAGGCGTTGAAGGCGAGGAAGGGGGCGCCCGCCTCGCCGGTGCGGACCGCGGCGACGCCGATCGCGACCGCGGCGACGATCAGCTGGAGCACGTTGAACGACAGGCTGGTCTTCGCCGCGCCGTCGGTGAGCCGCGTCGACGCCTCCAGCCCGAGGATGTTGACCGGCACCAGCCCGCGCAGGAAGTCGAGCCATGACCCCGCCGTGTCCGGCCGCACCGCGGCGGCGGCGCTGACCCCGGCATGCGCGCCGGGTTGCAGGATCGTGCCGAGCGCCAGCCCGATCGACACCGCGATCAGCGCGCTGATCCCGAACCAGATGAAGGTGCCCGCGACCAGCCGCGCGGCGTTGTTGAGATCGCGCAGCGCCGCGATCGAGGCGACGATCGCGGTGAACACCAGCGGCACGACCAGCGCCTTGAGCAGCTGGACGAACATGTCGCCGACGATCTTCAGCCCGTCGGCGAGGCCGGCGATCGCATAGTTGCGCGCGACGAAGCCGAGCGCGAGGCCGATCGCCATGCCGACGAACACCTGCACGCCGAACGACGGGCGGGTCATGGTTGGAAAGTCCTGATCATCGACGGAATGTAGGGCGTGGTGCCGCGGGTGCGACACAAGAAATGGTGGATGCGGCTAAAGCCGGGTGCGGGGACGGCGCCAATGCCTTCGACGCAGGTGTTGCGGATGTGGCTCCCGGTGTAGGGGGCGGCCATGATCCAGGATATCCCTCGCGCCCCGATAGCCCCCGCCACCGATCGCCAGTGGCATGCCGAGGCGGTGCGGCGGATCGAGGCGGATTACAACCGCTCGGCGGACACGCATCTGATCCGGCTGGAACTGCCCCGGTTTCCCGGCATCACCCTGTACCTCAAGGACGAGAGTTCGCATCCGACCGGCAGCCTGAAGCACCGGCTGGCGCGCTCGCTGTTCCTCTATGCGCTGTGCAACGCCTGGATCGGGCCGGATACGGTGGTGATCGAGGCGTCGTCGGGATCGACCGCGGTGAGCGAGGCCTATTTCGCGCGGATGCTCGGGCTGCGCTTCATCGCGGTGGTGCCGGCGCGGACCGCGGCGCCGAAGCTGGACGCGATCCGCTTCCACGGCGGTGAAATCCATGCGGTCGACGATCCGCGCACCGTCTATGCCGCCGCGCATCGCCTCGCCGCGGAGACGGGCGGGCATTACATGGACCAGTTCACCTATGCCGAGCGGGCGACGGACTGGCGCGGCAACAACAATATCGCCGAGAGCATCTTCGCGCAGATGGCGCATGAGGAACATCCGATCCCGCGCTGGATCGTCTGCGGCGCGGGCACCGGCGGCACCTCGGCGACGATCGGGCGGTTCATCCGCTATCAGCGGCATGCGACCCGCCTGTGCGTCGCCGATCCGGTGAACTCCGTCTTCCACCGCCACTTCGCCGATCGCGGCGTCACCGCCTTGCCCGACGGCTGCGCGTCGCGGGTCGAGGGGATCGGGCGGGCGCAGCTCGAGCCGAGCTTCGTACCGTCGGTGATCGACCGGATGATCGCCGTCGAGGATGCGGACAGTCTTGGCGCGATGCGCGCGCTGTCGGAGGTGCTGGGCCGCACCGTCGGCGGATCGACCGGCACCAACCTGCAGGCCTGCGCGCGGATCGTCGCCGACATGGCGGCGGCAGGGGAGACGGGCAGCATCGTCACCCTGCTGTGCGACGGCGGCGACCGCTACGCCTGCACCTATTATGACGACAACTGGTGCAGAGAGCATGACGTCGTCTGGGACGAGGCGGCGCGCGCGATGCGGACGCTGCTGGGGCCGCGCGGCTGAGCCGTTCCTAAGCCGCCCCGGCCGGCGGGGTGAGCAGCAGCCGATGGCCGAGCCGGTCGTAGAAGCCGCAGACGTCGACGATCTCCGCCGTGCCCGGCACCAGCCGCGTGCCGAGCGGATAGCGGGCGAGCGCGGGGCCGGACGCCTCGCGCCAGCCGACCGTCATCGTATCGCCGCCGGCGACGTCGGGACGCCGCACCCAGCCGTTGCAATGGATCAGGCAGGCGCTCGACCGGCCGAGCGCGCGCAGCCGCGCCTCGTCCGCCGACACCAACACGCCGCCGGTGGTGACCGGGCCCGCCACCGGCACGCCATAGGCGCGCAGCTTGTTGGCGGTGTTACGCTGGTCCTCGCGCACGACATGGCCCGCCGACGCGCCCAGTTCGTCGAGCAGCCCGTGCAGGAAACGATCGAGTTCGCGCAGGCAATTGGCGAGGAAGCGCGCACGCACGCGGGCCTGCCGCCCCTCCGGCCAGCCCCCGGCGATGACCGGACGCTCGGCGAGCGCGGCGAGGAAGGTCGCGCCGCGGGTCAAGGTCTCATGCGCCGCCGCTGCCCCCCGCAGCGGCGTGACGCGGCCGTGGATCACGCCCCGTCGTTGACCGTCGCCAGCGCACTTGCGGCGCGGGTGGCGGCGGCGCGCTGGTCACGCATCGCCTCGGTCCGCTCTGCGCGGGCCGCCATCGCTTCCCATGAACGTGCGGCACGCTCGCAACGGTCGCGGACATTGTCGAGGCTCGCTTCGGACGCGTTGCTGCGCTCCTGATCGGCCTGCTTGCGGAAGAATGTGGCGTCGCTGGACATCGGGAACCTCGTCAGCGGAAGGAGAGAGGCAGGGAAGGGCGGCGGCGCGCGGCGAGGCGCGCCAAACGTCGATATGCGACCGGTGAACGCCATAGATGGGCTTTATGCGGCTAATACGCAACCCGGGGGCGAAACGGGTCGACCGGTGCAGCGGCGGAAACGCTGCCATTCCGACCGCGGCCTTGCGGGGCGTGCCGGTCCGCGCCAGCTATCCGGTAACATTCGGGATCGGCATCACCATGAAGAGCATCGGTTTCCTTTCGTTCGGCCATTGGTCCGACACTGCCGGATCGGCGACGCGCTCGGCCGCGGACGTGCTGCTCCAGTCGATCGACCTCGCGGTTGCCGCCGAGGAACTGGGCGCGGACGGCGCCTATTTCCGCGTCCACCATTTCGCGCGCCAGCTCGCCTCGCCGTTTCCGCTGCTCGCCGCGGTCGGCGCGAAGACCAGCCGGATCGAGATCGGAACCGGCGTCATCGACATGCGCTACGAGAACCCCTTCTACATGGTCGAGGATGCCGGCGCGGCCGACCTGATCGGCGGCGGCCGGCTGCAGCTGGGGCTCAGCCGCGGATCGCCCGAACAGGTGATCGACGGCTGGCGCCATTTCGGCTTCGTCCCCGCCGCGGGGCAGAGCGATGCCGACATGGGCCGCCGGCATGCCGAAATCTTCCTCGACCTGCTCAAGGGCGAGGGCTTCGCGCAGCCCAATCCACGCCCGATGTTTCCCAACCCGCCCGGGCTGCTGCGGCTGGAGCCGTTCGCCGCGGGGTTGCGCGACCGGATCTGGTGGGGATCGGCCAACAATGCGACCGCGGAATGGGCGGCGCGGCTGGGGATGAACCTGCAGAGCTCGACGCTGAAGGCGGACGAGAGCGGCGAACCCTTCCACATCCAGCAGGCGAAGCAGATCCGCGCCTATCGCGCCGCATGGCAGGCGGCGGGCCATGCGCGCACCCCGCGGGTGTCGGTGTCGCGGTCGATCTTCCCGATCCTCGACGACCGGGATCGCGCCTATTTCGGCCGTGGCGACAGCAGCGACCAGATCGGCATCATCGACAATATGCGCGCGGTGTTCGGGCGCTCCTATGCCGACGAGCCCGAGGCGCTGATCGAGCAGCTGCGCGGCGACGAAGCGATCGCGGAGGCGGATACGCTGCTGCTGACGGTGCCGAACCAGCTGGGCGTCGAGTATAACGCGCATCTGATCGAGGGGCTGCTGCGGCACGTCGCGCCGGCGCTGGGCTGGCGCTGATCGGCGTCAGGCGGGGCAGGCGTCCGGCCGGCGGCGGCGTCCGACCGCCAACAGCATGACCAGCGCCGCCCCCGCCATCGCCGCGCCAGCCAGCGAAACCGCCGGCAGACCCAGTCCCGCGCCGATCACCCCGCCGCCCAGCGCCGCACCGATCGCATTGCCGAGGTTGAACGCGCCGATGTTCATCGCCGAGGCGAGGTTGGGCGCGTCGGCGGCGGCTTCCATCACCCGCATCTGGAGCGGCGGCACGATCGCAAAGCTGGCGATGCCCCAGATCAGGATCGCGGCGGCGGCGGGGAGCGGCCAGTGCATGACCCCCGCGAACACCACCAGCACCGCGGCGAGCGTCGCGAAGCTGCCGACCAGCGTCCGTTCGATCGACCGGTCGGCGAGCCGTCCGCCCAGCGTGTTCCCGATCGTCAGCCCGATCCCGTACAGCACCAGCATGGCGGTGACGAAGCCGGTCGAGGCCTGCGTCTCGTCACGCAGGATCGGCACGATATAGGTGAAGACGGTGAACATCGCGCTCGCCCCGACGACGGTCAGCGCCAGCGCCGCCAGCACCGGCGCGCGCGTCAGCACGCGCAGTTCGGCGCGCATGTCGCTGTCTTGCATGACCGGCAGCGACGGCAGCGCCAGCCGCAGCGACAGCATCGCCACAGCGCCGACACCGGCGATCCCGGCGAAGGCGGTACGCCAGCCGAGCACCTCGCCCGCCCAGGTCGCGAGCGGCACCCCGCCGATCGTCGCCACGGTCAGCCCGGTGAACATCGCCGCGACCGCGCCGGCCCGCCTGTCGGCTGGGACGAGGCTGGCCGCCACCACCGATCCGACGCCGAAGAAGGCGCCATGGTTGAACGAGGTGACGACCCGCGCGATCATCAGCGTCCAATAGCCGTCGGCCAGCGCCGACAGCGCATTGCCGAGCGTGAAGATGCCCATCAGTCCGACCAGCAAGGTCCGCCGGTCGATCCGCGCCGTGGTGAGCGTCATCAGCGGCGCGCCGATCAGCACGCCCATCGCATAGGCGCTGACCAGCAGCCCGGCGGCGGGGATCGACACGCCGAGGTCGGTCGCGATCCCGGGCAGCATCCCCATCGGCGCGAATTCGGTCACGCCGATGCCGAACGCGCCGATGGCGAGCGCGAGCAGGGGGAGGTTGAGGCGCATGACGGACGATCCTTTGTTGCCTGCGCCGAGATGATGGCTTGCGCGTCCACCGGGTAGCCGCAGAATGGGACCAGCAGCTTTGCCCCGGAGGAACAGATGGACGTCGGTGGTCGATCGGGAGAAATGGTGGTGTTCGCCAGCGTCGTGGCCGAGGGCAGCCTGTCGGCGGCGGCACGGGCGCTGGGGCTGACGCCGTCGGCGGTCAGCCGCATCGTTGCGCGGATCGAGGCGCGACTGGGCGTGCGGCTGCTGGTCCGTACCACCCGCGCTCTGGCGCTGACCGGCGAGGGCGAGGCCTATCTGCGCGCCGCGCGCCGCATCCTCGCCGACCTGGCGGAGGTGGAGGGCAGTATCGCCGATCAGGCAAGCCCGCGCGGCCGGCTGCGCGTCACCGCGTCGCTGGCGCACGGGCGGCTCTATATCGTGCCGCTGCTCGGGAACTTCACCGCGCGCTATCCGGGCATCCTCGTCGACCTCAATTTGTCGGACCGGATCGTCGATGTGCTCGGCGGGCAGGCGGATGTCGCGATCCGTTTCGGCCAGCTCGCCGACAGTCCGCTGACCGCGCGCAAGCTGGGCGAGACGGGGCGGGTGGTGGTTGCCTCCGCCGCTTATCTCGACCGGCACGGCACGCCGCGGGTGCCCGACGACCTGCTCGGCCACAATTGCCTCAGCTTCAATTTCCGCCGCGCCGAACCCGGCTGGCCGTTCCGCGAGGACGGGCGCGACCGGGCGCTGGCGGTGACGGGATCGATCGAGGCGAACAACGGCGAATCGCTGGCGCAACTCGCCCGCGCCGGCGTCGGGATCGCACGCGTCGGGCGGTTCGCGGTGGCGGACGACCTCGCCGACGGGCGGCTGGTGCCGCTGCTGGAGGCGTACAATCCGCAGGACCGCGAGCCACTCCATGCGCTGTTCGTCGGCGGTTCGACGATGCCGGCGCGGGTACGGGTGTTCGTCGACTTTCTCGCCGAGCGTATCGGTCCGTCCGCGGCGATGGCCTGACCATGTCGGGGCGGGATGCGGCGTCCTCAGACCAGCCGGTCCGCGCGCAGCGGGTCGAAGCGGACGATCTCGCGCAGGCTGACCAGCGTTTCGAACATCCGCACGTCGTCGTCCGCGGCGAGGATCTCGTCCGAAAAGCGCTGATAGTCCTCGATCGAGGCGACCGCGACGATCAGCAGGAAGTCGGTGCGCCCGGTGACGTTCCACGCGGCGACCACCTCGGGTTGCCGCTGCATCTTCTGCGCAAACGCCTGCTCGGCGCGCAAATTGCTCTGGTGCAGCTCGACCAGCACGTGGATCGTGATCGTCGGCCGCAACCGTGCCGGATCGATCACCGCGACGTCGGCGACGATGACGCCGGTCGCGCGCAGGCGGCGGAGGCGGCGGAGCACCGCGCTTTCGGACAGGCCGACGCGCCCGGCGATCGTCCGCGCGGGTTCGAGGGTGTTGCGTCGTACCGACGCGATGATGCGATGGTCGAAGATATCGAGGTCGGCGCTTTCCGTCATGATGGGCGCGATGATGACGGATTCGGGCGCGGGACGCCAGAACCCGCCGCCCGCCGTCGCGACCCTGCCGTTATGCTGGCGGCATGACCGTACCAACCACCGCCGCCGCGACGCAGTACCTCGCGGGCCATCGCATCCTCCCCTATGCCGCGCTGCTCGGGGCGATCCTGACCTTCTGCCTCGGCACCTCGTTCGCCAAGTCGCTCTTCCCGCTGGTCGGTGCGGAGGGCACGACGGCCTATCGCGTCGGCTTTGCGGCGCTGATCCTGCTCGCCGTCATGCGGCCGTGGCGGACGCCGCTGGATCGGCGCGACCTGCTGCGGATCGTCCCTTATGGCGTCGCGCTTGGCACGATGAACCTGTGCTTCTACCTGGCGTTGCGGACCACGCCGCTCGGCCTTGCCATCGCGATCGAATTCCTTGGCCCGCTGACCGTGTCGCTGCTCCATTCGCGCCGGCCGCTCCAGTTCGCGATGATCGGACTGGCGGTGGCGGGGCTGCTCCTGCTGCTGCCGTGGCGCCCGACCGACCATGCGCTCGATCTCACCGGCATCCTGTTCGCACTCGCGGCGGCGCTGTGCTGGGCGCTCTACATCCTGCTCGGCCAGCGGACCGCGCATCTGCCATCCGGCCAGACCGTCGCGCTCGGCATGGTGTCGGCCGCGCTCGTCGTCGTCCCGATCGGCATCCATCAGGCGGGCGCGGCGCTGCTGACGCCGGGGTGGATCGCCATGGGCCTCGTCGCCGCCCTGCTGTCGAGCGCCATCCCCTATTCGCTCGAGATGGTCGCGTTGAAGGCCATTCCCGCCAGCACGCTGGGCGTGCTGCTGAGCATCGAGCCGGCGGTCGGCGCGATCATCGGCGCGAGCGTGCTGGGCGAGATCCTGACCGGCGTGCAATGGTTCGCCGTCGCGCTCGTCGTCGGCGCATCGATCGGCATGGTGCTGACGGGCAGGACGGTGGCGCCGGCCTGACGGGTGGTTTTCGGCGGCGCAATCGGCTATGGGCGGGACGTCCAGCGACTCACGGAAAGGGAGGGCCAGATGATCGATCGCACCATGCCCATCCGCGGGGCCACCCTGCGGCCCATCCACCGGCTTGCCCGTGGCGCAGCCGCCGTCGGCGGGACCCTGCGCCACTGACGCCTCCGGTCCCGCACCGGACCGACGCCTGCCATCGCTGATACGAGGACCGCACGTCGACGTGCGGACACGCTTGCCATGATCGACGACACTCCCGACGACGAGGACCTGTTTCCCCGCGCCTCCGTATTGCGCAAGGTGCTGGCCTTCACCCTGCGCCTGTGGGGGCGAGCGCCGTGGCTGGCCGCCGCCTGTGCCGCGGCGATGCTGCTCGCCACGCTGACCGAGGTGTTCGTGCCGCTTTACGCCGGCCGGATGATCGACGCCGTCGGCGGCGGCAATCCGGCGATGGCCTGGCGCGCCTTTGCCGCCATCGCCGCGCTGGGCGGGGCGATGGTGGTGCTGCGCCACCTCGGCTGGTGGGCGATCACGCCGCTGACGCTGAACATGATGCGCGACGTGACACAGGAGGCGTTCGCGCGCGTCCAGCGGCTTTCCGCCGACTGGCACGCCAACGCCTTTTCCGGCTCCACCGTCCGGCGGATCACGCGGGGTATGTGGGCGCTCGACACGCTCAACGATGTGCTGCTGCTGTCGCTGTTGCCGGCGCTGACGGTGCTGGTCGGAACGGTCGTCCTGCTGGCGCTGCACTGGCCGCTGCTGGGGCTGGTGATGGGGGCGGGCGCGCTCGCCTATGTCGCGCTGACGGTCGTGCTGGCGACGCGCGTGCTGGCGCCGATCGCGCGCCTGTCGAACCGGTGGGACACGACGATGGGCGGGGTGCTGGCCGATGCGATCGGGACCAACGCCGTGGTCAAGGCGTTCGGTGGCGAGGCGCGCGAGGAGGCGCTGCTGGCCCGCGTCGTCGCCAAATGGCGCCGGCGCACGCTGCGCACCTGGATGGCCTTCACCTGGGCGGGATCGGGACAGCTCGCGCTGCTGTGGCTGATCCGCATCGTCGCGACCGGCGCCGCCCTGTGGCTGTGGTCGCGCGGGCAGGCGAGCGCGGGCGACATGGCCTATGTCGTCACCAGCTATCTGGTGCTGAACGGCTATCTTCGCGACATCGGCCAATATGTCCACCAGCTGCAGCGGGCGGTGAACGAGATGGAGGAGCTGGTCGCGCTCCACGACGAACCGCCGGGCGTCGCCGATCGCGCCGATGCGCGCGCCATCGCGATCACCGCGGGCGCGATCCGCTTCGAGGACGTGACCTTTCGCTATGCCGGGCAGGACCGCCCGCTCTACGCGCATCTGTCCGTCGCCATTCCGTCCGGGCAGCGCGTCGGGCTGGTCGGGCCGTCGGGATCGGGCAAGACCAGCTTCGTCAAGCTGATCCAGCGCCTGTACGACGTGGACGGCGGACGCGTGACGATCGACGGGCAGGACGTGGCGTCGGCGACGCAAGGGTCGCTGCGCCGGCAGGTCGCGATCGTGCCGCAGGAGCCGGTGCTGTTCCACCGCACGCTCGCCGAGAACATCGGCTATGGTCGCCCCGGCGCGACGCAGGAGGAGATCGAGCGGGCCGCCCGGCTCGCCAACGCGCACGATTTCATCGCCGCCCTGCCGAAGGGCTATCGCACGCCGGTCGGCGAGCGCGGCGTGAAGCTGTCCGGCGGCGAACGCCAGCGGGTGGCGATCGCGCGCGCCTTTCTGGTCGATGCGCCGATCCTGATCCTCGACGAGGCGACCTCCAGCCTCGATTCCGAAAGCGAGGCGGCGATCCAGCAGGCGATGGAGCGGCTGATCGTCGGCCGCACCGCGATCGTCATCGCCCACCGCCTGTCGACGGTGCGCGCGCTCGATCGCATCCTGGTCTTCGCGGAGGGCCGGATCGTCGAGGACGGCCCGCACGATGCGCTGCTGCTCGCGACGGACGGCCACTACCGCCGGCTGTTCGAACGGCAGGCGGGGACCGGGACGCCGGAGATCGTCGGCTAGGGCGATGCGACATCCGGGGCCCGTGGCGGCCGTCGGCGCGCGTGGTCGGCTCAGCTGGCCAGGGCGAAGGCCGCGCCGTCCTCATCGTCGTTGGCGGGCGGTGTGCGGCCGGGGCGTGGGCCCCTCCGGGCGCGATTGGCCTTGTTCTTCGGGTGTCGCGGCAGGCGCGGCAACCTGGCCGCGAGCGTCGCGGCAAGCCCGGCCCGGCGCACGGCGGATGCCACCGCCGCCAGGGCGACCGCGGCCTCGACGATCGCACCCAATTCGACGCTGGCGAGCCACAGGGTGATTTCCGGGGCAAACAGGGCGACCATGCGGATCGGGTCGGCGTCGCCCGCGGTGAGGTCCACGACGATCAGCACCGTCACGACGATGGCGAGGGCGATGTGCGCGGGATCGAGGCGGTTCAGCGTCGCGGCGGGCCATGCCACCAGCATGCGATGCACAAAGCGGCCGATCGGCGTGTCGCCGGCGACCGCCAGCGTGACCCAGCCCATCAGAAGCACGATTGCCGCCGTCATTCGCCCACCCCGGTGTCTTCCCCGGTTTGTATAGGACGCTTCGTGCATCGGGCGACAGGGGAGCGTTTGGAGAAACCGCATCCTGACGGTTGCCGGAATAGCGGGATGATCCGGCGTTCCCTGATTCCGGCGGCTTCCGGCGGCGGTTAGAAGCTGAAGCCGATGCCGCCGACGGCGCTATGGTTGCGGACGTCGAGGTCGACGCGGATGTCGCCGGTGGAACCGCGGACGCCCATCGCTTCCCCGCCGATCCGCCCGGCGACTGCGCTTGCCGCCACGTTGGTGTAGCGATATTCGCCGAACAGCGAGACGCTGCGCGACACCGGGATACGCAGCCCGGCGCCCGCGCGCAGGCCCCAGTCGCCGCTGATGTCGGTGTCCGTCACCAGATAGACCGGGCCGGCGAAGGCATAGGGCGTCACCCGCGTCCCGGGCCCGGGCGGCAGGCGCAGCATCGCGAGCGCGGCGAAGGTCGCGGTGGTCGGCACGGTGATACGCGGGATGTCGACCGCCACCGACCGGCCCGGATCGATGACGACGCGCTCGCCGAACACCGCATCGTCGAACCGGAGGTTGCCGGTGGCGCGGATGGTCTGCCGCCTAACGTCGGGATCGAGCGTCGAGGCATCGACCGCCAGACCGACGGCGCCCGACCAATAGCCGATGCGACCGCCGAAGATCGTCGAATGCGTCGGCCGCAGCGTTTCGATATCGATCCGCAATTGGGCGGGGACGACCGTCTCGTTCACCCGCGCCTCGTCGGCGCGGACCGTGGCGGATGTGTTTTCGGGCATGGACCGACCGGCGAAGACGTCGACGAAGATCTGCGCCGATGCAGGCGTGGCGACGAGCGTCGCGGTCGCGATGGCCAGCATCGACGGCAGGATACGCACCATGATCTCTCTTTCCCCTGTTGTGACGGGAAAATGAAATTCGCTCCGATCGGTTCCGGCCCCGCCCGCCCGCAGGCGCGCCGGCCCGACCGCGCGCGCGCGATCACCCCTGATCGGGCTGCGCGAGCGCCTGTCGGTCGAGCATATCCAGCGCATCGCAGATCAGCGCCGCGACCAGCGCTTCCTCGATCGCATCCGCTTCGGCGAGCGCGTCCTCGAGATGCTCGCGCAGTCGCTGGACGGGGCTGAGATTGCGGAGCGGCATATGGCAGAACACCATGACCGGGCCGGTTCTGCAAGCATGCTAAGGCCATCAACACGCTTGCCTTTTCCTCTTTAACACTCTTCATTGTCGAATGTGGAGATAGGCTATGTCGCGCACGTTGATCGCACCCGATGGTCCGGCCCGCGTGGTCGGCACGACGACGACCACGAAGCTCGCGGAACGGATGCTCGCCGCGGCCGGCGTGGTGCACGCCGTGCTGCCCCACGGCTTTGCCGCGACATCGCCGATGACCATCCTGCTCGAAATCTATCTCGCCGAGGAGGCCGGTCGCTATCTCGGCGTCGAACAGATCGGATTGACCGGGCACGCATCGCTCGCGGTCCGGCAGCGCTGGGTGGCGGCGCTGGAGGGGGCTGACCTGATCGAGCGGCAGGGGCGCCTCATCGCCCTCAGCGACCATGGCTATACGACGGTCGTGACCGTGCTGGAAAACGTCTTCGCCGTGCAGCGCCAGCTCGACTGATGTAGCCCGGCGGTTGCCGCGCGACGTCAGTCGGCGGCCTGCATGCCCAGGCTGGCGCGGACGGACGACAGGAGCGCGAGCGACCTGTCCCGACTGTCGTCGACGGCGCCGGCATCGACGGCGATCTCGACCTTCGCATCCATCGCGACGGTGACGATCTCGATCGCGTCGCCGACGGTGATGACCGCGCGTGCGACGAGGCTGTGGATCAGGCTCTCGACCAGCAACATCGCCGCCTGGCCATGCGCATCCGGGGCGTCCGGCGTGGCGACCGGGAGGGGCTCTCTGTCGGCGCTGGTCATCGGGTCCATATCCGCTGCGATCAGGCGCGAGTTCCCAGCCCCTCGCAGCCGTCGGAGCCCTGAATCATGGCCGACGATGCTCCCGTGTAGCAGCTTTGCGGCCGCGCACCTCCATCCAAATCAATATAAGACTATAACATTGAGCAATATTACCGATTGGGTTCATGTGAGATAAAGGATCATGACCAATCGCTTCGTCGAGAAACTCCGCGAATATACCGCGCTTGATGAGGAAGATGTGGCGGGGTTGCTTGCCCTCACCGCGCGACCGCGCATCGTAAAGGCGCGGCACGATCTCATCCGCGAGGGCGATCGGCCCGGCCCCGTCTTCGTCATGATCGAGGGATGGGCGTGTCGCTACAAGGTCTTGCCGAGCGGCGCGCGGCAGGTACTGGCGTTCCTCATGCCGGGCGACGCCTGTGATCTTCACATCGGGCTGCTGGCCGAGATGGATCACAGCATCCAGACGATCACGCCCGCCCGCGTGGCGATGATCGACCGGACCGACATGGACACGCTGATGGCGCGACGGCCCGCGGTGGCGCGCGCCATGTATATCGCGCAGCTCGTCGATGAGGGCACCATGCGTGCGTGGATCACCAGCATGGGGCGGCGCACCAGCATCGAGCGGGTCGCCCACCTGATGTGCGAACTCTATCTGCGCTCGCGCCACTCGATGGCCGGGGAAGCGCCGCTGCCGTTACCGCTGTCGCAGATCCTGCTGGCGGATTCGCTCGGCATGACCAGCGTGCACATCAACCGCGTGCTGAAGGAGCTGCGCGTCGCCGGCGCGATGACGCTGAACCGCGGCAGCCTCGAGGTCAGCGATCCGGCGAAGCTCGTCAGGATCGCCGGGTTCGACGACGGCTATCTGCACCGACGGATGCGCAACGGCGAGGCGTGACGCCGCGGGAGCGGGCGCTCCAGCAGTCCGGACCGACCGTCAGCCCTGCCGGCGCGCCAGCTGCTCGCGCACGAGGGTGACGAGGTGGTCGATCGAATAGGGCTTGGCGAGGAACCGGCCGGAATCGGGGACCTCCGCCGCGCCGAGGCGGACGCCGCCCGACGTGACGATGATCTCGATATGCGGCCAGCGCGCGGCCACCTCCGTCGCCAGATCGAGCCCGTCGATGTCGCCGGGCATGTTGATGTCGGTGAAGATCAGGGCGATCTCGGGCGTCCGTTCGAGGATGGCCAGCGCCTCGCGCGCATCGCCGGCCTCGACGATGGCGAACCCCCGGTCCTCCAGCGCATCGACGGCGATCATCCGGATGAACATCTCGTCTTCGACGATCAGGAGCGGCGGATTGGTGCTGGTCATGCGACGTGAACGCGCCAGCCCGACAACGGCCCGGGGTCGCGCAAAATATCGTCGGTTCATCAGTGGGATAGGCGCGTGCGCCGGACACGCCCCGTGATCCTCGCCGGGCGGGCGGCGCGGGGATCGCATTGACGGCATCCGGGGCAGCCGGCACAGCGGGCACCGGCGAGCGGGACAGGAGGCTTCGTGCATCCGGCGGCGAACTTCGAACTGATTATCGGCATGGTGCTGGTGGTACTCGCGCTCCACTATCTCGCCCGGCGCCTGTCGCTGCCGCCAGCCGCGGCGCTGATCGTCGGCGGGTGCGCGGTCGCCTTCGTCCCGGGCGTGCAGGGGATCGCGATCGATCCCGAGCTGGTCCTCGTCCTGTTCCTGCCGCCCCTGTTGATGGATGGCGCGTGGTTCACCGCCATCGCGCCGTTCCGGCGTCATATGGCGGGTATCCTGTCGCTCGCGGTCGGCGCGGTCTTCTTCACCACCGCATGCGTGGCGATCGTGACGCGGCTGCTCGTCCCCGGACTGCCCTGGGCGGCCTGCGTCGCGCTGGGGGCGATCCTGTCGCCGCCCGACGCGGTCTCGGCCCGCGCCGTGCTGCAACGGGTCAGGCTGCCACGGCGGCTGACCACGCTGCTGGAGGGCGAGAGCCTGTTGAACGACGCTGCGGGACTGGTCCTGTTCCGGTTCGCGGTCGCGGCGACGCTGACCGGCGGCTTCAGCCTGGGCGCGGCGACCGGCACCTTCGTCCTGCTGGTCGCCGGCGGCATCGCGGTCGGCGCCGCGATCGGCGGCCTGTGGGTGTTGCTGCTCCGCCGCCTCGGCGACGATACGGTGATGATCGCGGCGACCGTGCTGGTCTGCTGGAGCGCCTATATCGCGGGCGAGTTGCTCCATGTCTCCGGCGTCATCGCCGTGGTCACCGCGGGCCTGACCTGCGGCTGGTACCAGCACGTCGTCTTCAGCGCGAGCGTGCGCATCCGGGCGCTGGCGTTCTGGCAGGTGCTCGTGTTCCTGCTGGAAGCCGCCGTCTTCCTGCTCATCGGCCTGTCGCTGCGCAGCCTGCTCGACCGCGTCGGCGGGATCGGCGTGGTGGTGGACACGATGGCGGAGCCGGTGCTGCTGATCGTCCTGACCGTCGTCGTCGCGCGGTTCCTGTGGATCTTCGGCGTCGATGCGGGCTTCGCTGCCGTCCGCCGCATCGGCTGGACCCGGCAGCAGCCGCTCGGCGCGCGTGCCGCGCTGGTGATGAGCTGGGCCGGGATGCGCGGCGTGGTGACGCTGGCGGTCGCGCTGTCGCTGCCCGAGACGATGCCCGCGCGCGACATGATGCTCGTCACCGCCTTCGTCGTGATCCTCGTCACCGTGCTGGTGCAGGGGATGTCGCTGGGCTGGGTCATCCGCCGGGTGACGCCGCCCGAGGACGCCGGCGCGCGGCCGCCGCTCGACCTGCACGCCGCCGAGACGCTGATGTTCCAGGCGCAGCTGCGCGTCGTCGAGGCGCAGGCGATCGATGCGGGGGGCCAGGTCATCCACCCGCAGCTGCTGCGGCGCTACCGGACGCGCGCGACCGCGGCGGATGCGTTCGACGGCACCCCGGAGGAACGCCATGCGGCGATCGCCAGCCATTTCGACGTGATTATCGCGGCGGTGACGGCGGGCCGCCACGCGCTCGTCCGCCTGCACCGGACCGGCCGCATCGACGACGAGACGCTCCACGACCTCGAACACGACCTCGATCTCGAGGAGCTCGCCGCGGTGGCGGCGAAAGGCTGAACCGGGTCGCGACGCGGCTGACCGCCGGTGCGGATTCAGGCTAGGGCGGGGCGATGGCGAAGAAGAAACGCTACCTGACCGCGGTGATGGCCGACGGCTATGTCAAGACGATCGGGCCCACCCATGCCCCGTTCACCCATTTCTGGCGCATCGTCGCGACCCTGCAGAACGGCAGGACGGACGTGTTCTGGGGGCATGCCACGTCCCGCAAGGACGCGACCGGCAAACAGGCCGCGGCCGCCGAGGCGGCGGTGCAACGCGGCTGGCGGAGCTATCAGTTCGAAATCGTCGAACTGACCGAAGGCGACGAGAGGGGCGCGTGAGCCCCTCGCCGGTGGACCGCCCCCGGTCGGGAGCGGCCGTCTGTCGGTCAGGTCATGGAGAAAGAAAATGGTGCTGCCGGTGAGGATTGAACTCACGACCTCAGCCTTACCAAGGATGCGCTCTACCACTGAGCTACGGCAGCACTGCCCTTTCGAGCGAAGCGCGCCTAGAGACGACCGCGGCCGCATTGTCAAGCGTTGACGCGGGGGTTTAGGCAGAACGGCATGAGTGACAAGGACGAACGCGCCGCCCGGCTGGCCGCGCAGCTGCGGGCCAACCTGCATCGCCGCAAGGCGCAGGCGCGGGCCGGGGCGGCCGTGCCGCGGGGCGAATCAGGGCAGGGCGCCGACCATCATGCCGACCGCGACGATGCCGCTGGCAGCGACGTAGGAGACGGCGGAGCCGAGCGAGAATAGCCCGATCACCGCGCCGACCGCGATCACCCCATCGCCGAACATTTTGATTCGAGCCATGCCCTGTCATCCCCTTCGAGCACCGGGCCGATCGTTGCGGCGACCCTGGCGTGATAGGTATTGAGCCACGCCAGCTCGGTGTCCGTCAATAGGGCCGTATCGATCAGATCGCGCTCGATCGGTGCGAGGGTCAGCGTCTCGAATCCCAGCATCGCGCGATCGGGGTCGCCGCCCGGTACCTCGACCGGCACGGTCAGCAGCAGGTTCTCGATGCGGATGCCGTAGTCGCCGGCCTTGTAATAGCCCGGCTCGTTGGACAGCATCATGCCGGCGCGCAGCGGCTCCAGCGCGGCGCCGCCGGGGTAATTGGGCGCGGCGATCCGCTGCGGCCCTTCGTGCACCGACAGATAGCTGCCGATGCCGTGGCCGGTGCCATGCGCGAAATCGAGCCCCGCCGCCCACAGCGGCCGGCGGGCGAAGCCGTCGATCTGCGCGCCGCAGGTGCCGTCGGGGAAGATCGCGGTGGCGATGGCGATATGGCCCTGCAGCACGCGGGTGAAGCGGTCGCGCATCTCGTCGCTCGGCGCGCCGATCGGCATGACGCGGGTGACGTCGGTGGTGCCGTCGGCATATTGCCCGCCCGAATCGATCAGGAACAGCTGGCCGGGCAGGATCGGCGCGTTCGATTCCTCGGTGACGTGATAATGCGGGCTGGCGCCATGCGCGCCGGTCGCCGAGATCGTGTCGAACGAGGTGTCGAGCAGGCAGCCGGTATCCTCGCGGAACGCCAGAAGTCGGGCGGCGGCGGACAGTTCGGTCTCGCCGCCCTTCGGGCATTGCATCTCCACCCAGCGCAGAAAGCGACTCAGCGCGGCTCCGTCGCGGATCGAGGCGGCGCGGTGGCCGTTGATTTCGGCGGGGTTCTTCAGCGCCTTGGCGAGCACGACGGGATCGCGGACGGCGAGCACCCGCGCGCCGCCGGTGGCGAGCGCATCGAAGATCGCGGCGACGGCGCGTTCCGGGTCGGCGGCGACGCGCTTGCCGGCATAGCCCGCGAGCGCCGCGGCGAAGCCGGCGCGGTCGTGCAGGCGGACGGCGTTGCCGAGGTGCTGGCGCACCCTGTCGTCGATCTTCTCCGGCGCGACGAACAGGTCGGTGGTGCCGTCGCTGCCGACGATCGCATAGGAAAGCGCGACCGGCGTGTGCGCGACGTCGCCACCGCGCACGTTGAGCGCCCAGGCGATCGAATCGAGCGCGGTGAGGACGACCGCATCGGCTTCCTGCGCCGCCAGCCAGTCGGCGATCTCGGCGCGCTTGGCGGCCGACGACCGGCCGGCATGGGCGTCGTCGTGGACAGTGAGCATCGCGTCCGACGGCGCCGGGCGGTCGGTCCAGATCGCATTGATCGGATTGGCCGCGACCGGGACCAGCGTCGCGCCGCGATCGGCGAGCGCTGCGGCGGTGTCCTTCACCCAGCCGCCGGTGTGCAGCCACGGGTCGTAGCCGATGCGCTGGCCTGCGGCGGCATGGGCAGCGAGCCAGCCGGTGACGCTATCCTGCGGCACCGGGACATAGGCCCAGTCGTTTGCGGACACCTGTTCGCGCACCTGCAGCGTGTAGCGGCCGTCCGTGAAGATCGCCGCCCGGTCGCGCAGCACCGCCGCGGTGCCGGCTGACCCGCCGAAGCCGGTCAACCAGCCGAGCCGCTGCGCATAGGCGCCGACATATTCGCTCATATGTTCGTCGGTCAGCGGGACGACGAAGCCATCCAGCTGCATGCGGGCAAGTTCGGCGCGAAGCGCGGCGAGGCGGGCGGAATGGTCGGTCATGAAACGGGTCCGTGTCGGTCGATGGCTGGCGCGACCGTGGCACAGGGGGCCGTGGGAGGACAGGGGGTAGACGGGGAGGGGGCGCCCCGGCACCCTCCGTCATCGCTCGAGCGGTGCCACCTCCCCCTGCCGGAGAGGCGTGGGTATCAGTGCTTCTTTTTCGGCCGCAGGTGGAGCGCGCCGGCGATGACGCTGCCGACGATCAGGCCGATGATGCCCGATCCGATTGCGGTCACGACCCAGTTCACCATGCCCGGCAGCACGCCGATCGCATGCGCCGCGCCCTCGGCGGCGCCGTGGATCGCATGGGGGATCGCGCCGAGGCCGAAGGATTCCATGCCGTGGACGATGATGCCGCCGCCGACCCAGACCATCGCGGCGGTGCCGATCAGCGACAGCGCCTGCAGCACCTTCGGCATCGCGGCGACGAGGCCGCGGCCGAACGCCTGCGATCCGGCGCCCGGCTTGCGCGCGAGGTGCAGGCCGATGTCGTCCATCTTCACGATCAGCGCGACGACGCCATAGACGCCGGCGGTGATCGCGAGGCCGACAATGGCGAGCGCGATCGCCTGGTTGACGAGGCTCTGGTCGGCGAGTTCGCCGAGCGCGATCGCCATGATCTCGCCCGACAGGATCAGGTCGGTGCGGATCGCGCCCGACACCTGGCGGTCCTCCAGCTCCTGCGGATCAGTGACCGCGGCGGCTTCCTCGCCATGGCCGTGGCCGGTGATCGCGCCGATGATCTTTTCCGCCGCCTCGAAGCAGAGGAAGGCACCGCCCAGCATCAGGATCGGCGTGATGAGCCATGGCGCGAAGGCGCTGAGCGCGAGCGCGGCGGGCAGCAGGAACAGCAGCTTGTTGCGCAGCGATCCGCGCGCGATCTTCCAGATGATCGGCAGTTCGCGCGCCGGGCTGAGGCCGACGACATAGGTCGGCGTCACCGCGGTGTCGTCAATGACGACCCCCGCCGCCTTGGCGCCGGCGCGGCCCGCGGCGCCCGCCACGTCGTCCAGGCTGGCGGCGGCGAGCTTCGCCATCGCCGCGATATCGTCGAGCAGTGCGACCAGTCCGCCGGCCATGTCCTCGTGTCTCCCTGTCGTCCCTGTCCCGCCATGGCCGCAGCATCGCGGCGGTTCAACCGTCCTCGTGCTTCCCGTTGGTTGCGTGATGCCCGAGAAGGCATGACGACCGCCATGCGGGCGGCTAAGGCGGGCGGATGACCGATCTCACCCCGCCCGTCGCCGCCACCCGCCCGCACAGCTTCACCCTGCACGGAACGACGATCGAGGATCCCTATGCGTGGCTGAAGGACCCCGACTATCCCGAGGTGGGCGATGCGGACGTGCTGGCCTATCTGGAGGCGGAGAACGCCTATTTCACGGACGTGATGGCGCCGCACCAGCCGCTGGTCGACCGGCTCTACAAAGAGATGAAGGCGCGGATCAAGGAGGACGAATCCTCCGTGCCGCAGAAGGACGGCGACTGGGTCTACTGGACCGCGTTCGAGACCGGCGGGCAATATCGCAAATGGTGGCGCAGGCCGGTTGCGGGGGGCGACGACCAGCTGCTGCTCGACGAGCCGGCGCTGGCGGCGGGCAAGGAATATTTCCGGCTCGGTGCCTTCGCGATCAGCAACAACGCGCGCTACCTCGCCTATGCGATCGACGACAGCGGTGCCGAGCGGTTCGAGGTGCGGGTCAAGGACCTCGACACGGGCGAGCACCTGCCCGAGGTGATCCCGGGCATGCTGTCCGAGATCGTCTGGACCGGCGACGATGCCGGCTTCCTCTACGGCCTCGCCAACGACCAGTGGCGGACCGACAATGCGCGCTTCCACCGGCTCGGCACGCCGGTGAGCGAGGACGTCGAGCTGTTCCACGAGGAGGACGAGGGCTATCGCGTCGCGGTCGCCGAGACGAGCGACCGGCAGTGGCTGGTGATCGGCACCGGCGACCACGTCACCAGCGAGGTGCGGCTGCTGCCCGCCAACGATCCCTTCGCCGAGCCGATCCTGGTCGCGCCCCGCAAGGAGGGCCGCGAATATGACGTCGATGCGCATGACGGCACGTTGTTCATCCACACCAACGACACCGATCCGATGTGGCGCCTGTGCACCGCGAGCGTCGACGCGCCCGGCGACTGGCGCGAGCTGATCCCGGCGGACCCGCATTTCTACATGACGGGGGTCGAATGCTATCGCGACTTCTTCGTTGTCGAGGGGCGGCTCGACGGCCTCGATCAGATCGCGATCCACCGCTACGACGCGCCGACCGTACCGCAGCGCATCACCTTTCCGGAGGCGAGCTATGCCGCGGGGTTGGGCGACAATCCCGAATATGCGGTCGACACGCTGCGCCTCGGCTATGAATCGATGGTGACCCCCGGCACGGTCTATGATTACGACGTCGCCACCGGCGATCTGACCGTGCTGAAGGTGCAGGAGATCCCGGCCGGCTATGACGCCGCCGGCTATGCCACCGAACGGCTCAGGATCACCGCGCGCGACGGCACCGAGGTCCCGGTGTCGATCGTCTATCCGGCGGGGTTCAGGCGCGACGGATCGCAGCCTGTGTTCCTCTACGCCTATGGCGCCTACGGCTATGCGATCCCGCCGGGCTTCTCGACCGGGCGGCTGTCGCTGCTCGACCGCGGCTTCGCCTATGCCATCGCGCATATCCGCGGCGGCGACGACCTCGGCCAGCAATGGTATCACGACGGCAAGCTCGCCAAGCGCACCAACACGTTCAACGATTTCGTCGACGTCGCGAAGGGGCTGATCGACGGCGGCTGGACCAGCGCCGGGCGGATCGCCACCGCGGGCCGCTCGGCGGGTGGCGAGCTGATGGGCGCGATCGTCAATTCCGACCCCGGATTGTGGGGCGCGGTGATCGCCGACGTGCCGTTCGTCGACGTGCTCAACACGATGCTCGACGCCGATCTGCCGCTGACGCCGGGCGAATGGCCCGAATGGGGCAATCCGATCGAGGACAAGGCGGCGTTCGACCTGATCTGCTCGTACAGCCCGTACGACAATGTCGTCGCGCAGGCCTATCCGCCGATGTTCATCTCGGGCGGCCTCAACGATCCACGCGTCACCTATTGGGAGCCGGCGAAATGGGCGGCGAAGCTGCGCCGGATGAAGACCGACGACAACATCCTGCTGCTCAAGACCAACATGGGCGCCGGCCATGGCGGCAAGTCCGGCCGGTTCGAGAGCCTGCGCGAGGCGGCGGAGGAGCATGCCTTCGTGCTGTGGCAGCTGGGGATCGAGTCCTGATCGCGTGACGATCGAGTCGCTCATCGGCGACTATGGCCTTGCCGCGATCTTCCTAGGGGCGGGGATCGAGGGCGAGACGATGGTGCTCGCCGGCGGCCTGTTCGCGCATGAGGGGATGCTGTCGCTGCCCGGCGCGGCGCTGGCCGCCGCGGCGGGGTCGTTCGTCGCCGACCAGTGCTTCTTCGCGGCGGGGCGGCGGTTCCGCAACCATCGCTGGGTGCAGCGGGCGCAGGCGAAGCCCGCCTTCGCCCGAGCGCTCGACACGCTGGAACGCCATCCGATCGGCTTCATCTTCGCCTTCCGCTTCCTCTACGGCCTGCGCACGGTCAGCCCGATCGCGATCGGGACCAGTCACGTGCCGACCCGCACCTTCCTGTGGCTCAACGCCGCGGCGGCGGTGCTGTGGGCGATCCTGTTCACCGGCCTCGGCTACGTCTTCGGGACCGGCATCGCCGAACTGCTCGGCCGCTATCGCCCGCACGGGCGGCAATGGCTGTGGGTGGCACTGGCGGCGGTGGTACTGGGTCTGGTATTCGGGGGCTTCCGCTGGTGGCGCAGGAGGCAGGAATGAGCGCGCGCTTCACGCTGACGATCACCGCCGTGCCCGAGGACATCGACGAACTGGGCCATGTCAACAATGCAGTCTGGGTGCGCTGGATCCAGGACATCGCGGTCGCGCACTGGCAGGCGGTCGCCCCGCCCGAACAGGTCGACGCGTTCGTCTGGGTCGTCACCCGCCACGCGATCGACTATCGCGGCAACGTCGCCGCCGGCGAGACGGTGACCGGCGAGACCTGGGTGCCGGAGCCGCCGAAGGGCGCGCGCTTCGACCGCCACGTCCGCTTCACCGGCGCGGACGGCCGCGTGAAGGTGGAGGCGGTGACCACCTGGGCGCTGCTGGAGCGCGCTACCGGCCGGTTGCTGCGCGTCCGGCCGGAGGTGGCGGCGCCGTTTCTGGAAGCGTGAGGACAGGGCCGCAGCATCAGCGATGCGCGGCGCGGCCCAGCCGGTCGTTGATCGCCTCGCCCAGCCCGTCGTGCGGGACGGGCGCCACCGCGATGCCCGCGGCATCGCTCGCATCCGCGCGGTGCAGCGCATCGAACAATCGCGCCGCCGCCTCGCGCAGGTCGCTGGTGGCCGACAAGGTGTCGTCGCCGGCGATCGCGCCGAAGCCGATCAGCCATTCGCCCGGTGCCGCCGCCGTCGCGTCGAGCCGGAGCGGCTTGCGCGGCGCATAATGCGTCGCGAGCTGCCCCGGCGCGGTGATCGCCGCATCGGCCCGACGCGGCACGACGGGGAAGGGCAGGTCCGCCGCCACGATCGGTCCGGGCCGCAGGATCGTGCGGCCGGCGATGATGGTCGATTCCAGCCCCGCCTCGGTGGCGCCGTCGTCGAGGATCAGCGGCACGCGGTTGCCTAGGCTCAGCGCGACATGCTCCGCACGGGTCGGGCTGATGCCGTTGCTCGCATTCGCCGACGGCGCCGCCAGCGGCCGCCCGCATGCCGCCAGCAGCGTCTGCATCGCGCGATGCCGCGGCACCCGGATCGCGATCGTCGCCAGCCCCGCCGTCACCAGCGACGCGATCGGCGCCTCCGGCCGCAGCGGCAGCACCAACGTCAACGGCCCCGGCCAGAACCGCCCCGCCAGCGCCCGCGCATCGTCGTCGAACACCGCCAGCGCCTCTGCCGCCGCCAGATCGGGTACGTGCACGATCAGCGGGTTGAAGCTCGGCCGCCCCTTGGCGGCATAGATGCCCGCGACCGCCGCCGCATCGCCGGCATCGGCGGCGAGGCCATAGACCGTCTCGGTCGGCACCGCGACGCATTCGCCGCGGGTGATTCGCGCCGCCGCTTCGGTGATTGCGGCCATGCCGTAACGTAAGATGCGCGGGTTTGGATCGGCCATCATCAGGGGCTATATCGCGGGCAACAGCAGGAGAGAATGATGCCCTTCACCGCCGCCGTGGCCGACCAGCGTTTCGTGCTCGATCACATCGTCCGGATCGACGAACTCGCCGCGACGGATCGCTTCGCCGCGGCCAGCCCCGACGTGGTCGATGCGGTGCTGGAGGCCGTAGGCCAGTTCGCCGGCGGCGAATGGGCGCCGCTCAACCGCGAGGGCGACACGGTCGGCGCGAAATGGTCGCCCGACGGCGTCCATATGCCGGCGAGCTTCATCAAGGCGTACAAGGATTACGTCGAGGGCGGCTGGGGGACGATCGGCGTACCGGAGGATTTCGGCGGGCAGGGGCTGCCGTTCGCGATCCAGACCGCGGTGCTCGATACGCTGGGCAGCGCCAACATGGGCTTCGCGCTCTGCCCGACGCTCACCGTCGGCGCCATCGAGGCGCTGATCCACCACGGCAGCGCCGAACAGCAGGCGCTCTACCTCCCACACCTCGCGACCGGCGCCTGGACCGGCACGATGAACCTCACCGAACCGCAGGCGGGCAGCGACGTGGGCGCGCTGCGCGCCACCGCGAAGCCGCTAGGCGACGGCACATGCTCGATCAAGGGGACGAAGATCTACATCTCGTTCGGCGACCATGACATGGCCGACAATATCGTCCACCTCGTCCTTGCGCGCACCCCCGACGCGCCCGCCGGCACGCGCGGGATCAGCCTGTTCCTCGTGCCGAAGTTCCGTCTGAACGACGATGGCACGCCGGGCGCGTTCAACGACGTCCGCGTCGTGTCGATCGAGCACAAGATGGGCCTCCACGCCTCGCCTACTTGCGTGCTGAGCTTCGGCGATCACGACGATTGCGTCGGCGAACTGATCGGTGCGCAGCATGGCGGCATGCGCGCGATGTTCACGATGATGAACAACGCCCGCCTCAACGTCGGCCTGCAGGGCGTGCAGATCGCCGAGGGCGCGACGCAGAAGGCGGTCGGCTATGCGCTCGAAAGGGTCCAGTCCGCGCGCGCCGGTTCGCCCAACAAGGAGCCGGTGCGCATCGTCGACCATCCCGACGTCCGCCGCATGCTGTTGCGGATGAAGGCGCAGACGCAGGCGGCGCGCGCCTTGGTCTATTATGCCGCGGGGCAGGTCGATCGTGCCGGCCTCGGCGATGGCGCCGCCAGGAACCGGCTGGAGGTGGTGACGCCGCTCGCCAAGGCGCATGGCACCGACATCGGCAACGAGGTTGCGAGCCTCGGCGTGCAGGTGCATGGCGGCATGGGCTACGTCGAGGAAACGGGCGCGGCGCAATATTTCCGCGATGCGCGGATCACCCCGATCTACGAGGGCACCAACGGCATTCAGGCCGCCGATCTCGTCGGGCGCAAGCTCGGCCTCGACAATGGCGGCGCCTTTGCGGCGCTGGTCGCGGACATGCGCGCCGAGGCGCAGCATCCCGAGCTCGTCGCGCTGATCGACACGGTCGACGCCATCGCTTACCGCCTCGCCACCGCGGACGCCGACGACCGGCTTGCCGCCAGCTATCCGTTCCTGACGATGACTTCGGTCGCAGTGTGCGGCTGGCTGATGGAGCGCGAGGGCCGGCATGCGCAGGGCGACGAGGAATTCGCGGTGGTGAAGCGCGCCGCGGTGCGCTTCTACCTCGACCAGATCGTACCGGAGGCGCTCGGCCTGAAGGCGGCGGCGACCGCGAGCGCCGAGGTGCTCTACGCGATACCCGCGGAAGCCTTCGCCGCCTGATCTGCGGAAAGCCCCTCCTCTTCAAAGGAGGGGCTGGGGTGGAGGGGGCGAACACGCCGGTATCGGTGAAACCGCCCCACCCTGACCCCTCCCCCGAAGGGAGGGGCTTTTAGGCGCTTGCATTCCGCGTCCCGTCGCGGGCACCACCGCGCGATGTTCGATCTCGACGCCTATCTCGCCCGCATCAACCTGCCCGCCCGCGTCACCCCCGATGCGGAGGGGCTCGGCCGGCTGCAGCGCGAACATCGCCTGTCGATCCCGTTCGAGAATCTCGACGTGCGGCTCGGCCGCGGCATCGCGATCGATTCGGCCAGCGTCTTCGCCAAGCTCGTCACCGCCAAGCGCGGCGGCTATTGTTTCGAACACAATCGCTTGTTCATAGATGCGCTGGCTGCACTCGGCTTCCGGGTCCGCCCCCTGCTCGCCCGCGTCTGGCTGGGCGTCGCGGACACGCCGCCGCTGACCCATACGTTCAGCTTAGTGACGATCGGAGATCGCGACTGGATCGCCGACGCCGGCTTCGGCGGCAGCTATGCGCCGGTGATGGCGCTCGCCGACGGCTGGGAAGCCGAGGCGCCCGACGGTGCGTGGTTCCGCCTCGAACGCGATCCGCAGCACGGCTGGATGCTCCATCGCAAGGGCGACGCCGGCTCCACCGACGGGCGCGGGACCGGGCCGGGCTGGCAGCCGCAATACAGCTTTCACGATACCGAGGTGTTCGATGGCGATCTCGCGCTGTCCAACCATTGGACGTCGACCGCGCCCGCCAGCCGCTTCACGCAGGTGACGATCGCCAGCATCGTCCTGCCGCACGGCCTCGCCGGCCTTACCGATCACCGCTATCACCGTCGTGCCGGTGACAATCGGTCCGACGCGGAGATCACCGATCCGCGCGTCTATCGCATGCGCATGTCGCTGATGTTCGGTATCGACCTGACCCCCGAGGAGGTCGCACAGCTCGGGCTGTTCTGAGCAGGTTCGGCTCAGTCACGCGCAGGCGCGCCGCGCTGAAGTCAGGCCCGCTCGCGCTCCAGCAGGTCGGCCGCGTTCAGGCCGAGCAGGTCGATGTAGCCGAGGATGCGCGGCCACTGGTTGTCGACGAAATTCGCCCGCTCCGCCGCGCGCAGCTTGTCCGACGCGCCGGGCAGCACGAACATGCCGACGCCGCGCCGCACCTCGACATAGCCGTCGTCTTGGAAGCTCTGATAGGCTTTCGCCACGGTCAGCGGGTTGGCACCATGTTCGGCAGCGAAGGCGCGCACCGAGGGCAATTGGTCGCCCGCCCGATAATCGCCGCGCAGGATGCCCGCCGCGATGGTCCCCCGCAGCCGGATATAGACCGGGCTATCCTCGTTGCTGAGCGCTGTCATGCTGGTTTAATACAGCAATGGACGAAAAGGTCCACTCCCAACCGTCCGGTGCTATCCCGCTTTGGGCCAGTGCGAGACGATCCGTGCCATGTCCGGGCGGGGCCGTTCGTCAAGAGGGCGGCCCGGCGTGCCGATGAAGACGAAACCCGCAATCTTTTCATGTGCATCGCCCAGTGCATCGCGCACCGCGGGCGACACGCTCGGCCAGCCGGTCAGCCAGCCGCCGGCGAACCCCATCGCATGCGCGGCATGCAGAAGGTTCATCGTCGCCGCGCCCGCCGACAGTTCCTGCTCCCATGAAGGGATATGGCTGGTCCGGCTCGGCGACGACAGCACCACGACCAGCGCCGGCGCCTGGCGCGCGAACTGGTCGAGCGAGTCGAGCTCCGCCCGCGCCGCCTGCGGCCGTTCGGCGCGATAGGCCTGGACGATCAGCTGCGACAGCGCGTCGCGATCGTCGATCACGACGAAGCGCCACGGCGCCAGCTTGCCGTGATCGGGGGTGCGCGCGGCGATGCCGATCATCTGGTCGAGCTGCGCCGCATCCGGCCCCGGCCCGACCAGATCGCGCGGCTTGCCCGAGCGGCGGGTGGCAAGCAGCGTCAGCGGCGTGGCGGTGTCGTTGAAGATCGTTTCGGTCATTCGCAACACATAGACACCGCCCGCGATGTTTACAGCAGGTGTCCAGCCGTTACGTTGCCCGCCATTCGCCGCTCCGCACGGTCGGCACCGGATATTGTTGGAGTCACAAGAGCCTATGGCAATCGCATCAGCGAGCGGGGGCGGCGTACCTGCCCATGCCCGCACCTTTCTCGGACATCCGCTCGGGCTGTTCACCTTGTTCTTCGCGGAGATGTGGGAACGGTTTTCCTATTACGGGATGCGCGCCATCCTGGTCTTCTACCTGACCAAGCATTTCCTGTTCGGCGAACAGCCCGCCTATGCCATCTACGGCGCCTATACCGCGCTCATCTACGTCACCCCGATCATCGGCGGCTATATCGCCGACCGCTATCTCGGGCCACGCAAGGCGGTGCTCGCCGGCGGCGTGTTCATCACCGTCGGTCATCTGCTGATCGCCGCGGTCGAGGCGCCGGCCGGCGTACAGGGCAGCGCGCTCAACGGCTTCTACCTCGCGCTCGCCTTCATCATCGTCGGCACCGGCTTCCTTAAGGCCAATATCTCGGTGCTGGTCGGCAAGCTCTATCCGCGCGACGACACCCGGCGCGACGGCGCCTTCTCGATCTTCTACATGGGGATCAACACCGGCGCCTTCATCGGCCCGCTGCTGATCGGCTACCTTGGCGAGCGGATGGGCTGGTCCTACGGCTTCGGCGCGGCGGGGGTCGGCATGGCGCTGGGGCTGGTCGTGTTCGTGCTGTTCCGGCGCGAGCTGTATGACGTCGGCGAACCGCCGGTCGCCGGTGCGCTGCAGACCCGCACGCCGATCGGCCTGTCGATCGAATGGGCGATCTATGCCGGCGCGCTCGTCGCGGTCGCGCTGGCATGGTGGCTGGTGCGCAACCAGGGTGCGGTCGGCATCGTCCTGATCGTCGGATCGCTGGTCACCGTCGGCTATATCCTGCTCACCTCGTTCCGGGTGCTGCCGCGGGTCGAGCGCCACCGCATCTTCGCCGCCTTGTTCCTAGTCGCGCTGTCGCCGCTGTTCTGGGCGTTGTTCGAACAGGCCGGGTCGTCGCTCAACACCTACACCGACCAGTCGGTCGATCGCACGGTGCTGGGCTGGGAGATGCCGGCCTCCTGGTTCCAGTCGGTCAACGCCTTCTTTATCATCACGCTCGCGCCGCTGTTCGGGCTGCTCTGGACCGCGATGGGCAAGCGCGGCATCGAACCCTCGGCGCCGTTCAAGTTCGGCATCGGCCTCGTGCTGGTCGGCGCGGGATTCTTCGCGGTGATCCTGGGCGCGCCCGCCCAAGGGCTGACCCCGGCGATCTTCGTCATCCTGCTCTACATGCTGCATTCGATGGGTGAGCTCTGCTTCTCGCCGATCGGCCTGTCGTCGATGACGCGGCTGTCGGTGGCGAGCATGACCGGGCTGATGATGGGCACCTGGTTCCTCGCCACCGCGGCGGGCAATTTTCTCGCCGGCCTGATCGCGCAGGCGACCGGCGGCGAGGGGGTCGGCCCGGCGCAGGTGCTCGCCGTCTATGGCCGCATCGGCTGGTTCTCGATGGGCATCGGAATCGTCATGCTGGTACTCGCGCCGTTCGTGACGCGGCTGATGCACCTCGACACGATCGGCGACGCGCCCGACCATGCGCTGGCGGGCGAGGCGACGATCGGCGAGCCCGCGGCGGCAGGCGTCGATACGCGGGGCGAACGGCGCCCGCGGCATTGATGGCATCGCCTCACCCTGCCCCTCACCCTGCCGAAGCCGGAGGCGGCGAACGGGTGAGGGGGAGCAAGAGGATCAGGCGGCGTCCGTGCGCCGCCCCACCACGCTGGTCACCGCGACGTCCATCGTGACGTTGCCGACGGTGCGGAACAGGTCCGGCACCGTCTCGACCGCGACCAGCAGGCCCAGCGCCTCGATCGGTACGCCCATCGCGAAGGCGACCGGCGCGACGCTGGCGAAGAAGCTGATCGTGCCGGGCAGCGATACCGACCCCATGGTGGTGATCGCCGCGGTCGCCACCCCGGCGGCGAGCTGCCCCGGCCCGATCGGCACCCCCAGCCAGTGCGCGACGTACAGCGCCACCGCCAGGTTCATCGCCGGGCTGGTCGCGCGAAAGATCGCCACTGCCACGGGCAGGACGATCCCTGCGGTGGCCGGCGCGACGCCGATCTCCGCCGATCCCTTGAGCATCGCCGGCAGCGAGGCGAGCGAGCTTTGCGTGCTGATCGCCACCGCCTGCGCCGGCGCCACGGCTCTGGCGAAGGCGCGGAACGGCACGCCGCCGCCGAACCGCGCCACCGGATAGCCCGCCAGCAGCACGACGAAGCCGACCGACGACACCAGCACGATATAATGGACCAGTGCGCCGAACGCCGCCGCCCCGGTCCGCGCGCCGACGCCATAGGCCAGGGCGAAGATGCCGATCGGCGCCAGCTTCAGCACCCAGCCGATGATGACCAGCATCGCATCGGTGATGCTGCGGAACAGGTCGGTCAGCCGCCGTCGCGATTCGTCCTCCAGCCGGGTGATCGCGAAGGCGAAGGCGAGCGTGAACACCGTCAGCGGCAGGAACGCGTCGCCCGCCGCCGCGCCGACGACGTTGGTCGGCACGATCGTGTTGAAGAAATCGGCCAGCGTCGGCACCTTGCCCAGCGGCGCCGCGCCGGTCAGCGCGGCCCGCAGCGCCGCCGACCATGCCTCGGGCAGCGGCCACAGGTCGAGCAGCAGCGGCATCACCGCCGCCGACATCAACGTCGTGCACCACAGCACCACGACGAACAGCACCACCGCGCGCCCCGCGATCCGTCCCGCCTTCGCCGCCTCCGCGGTCGCGGCGATGCCGGTCACCAACAGGCCGACGATCAGCGGCACGATCACCATCTGCAATCCGTGCAGCCACGCCTCGCCGATCGGCTGGGTGACGCTGGTCGCGCGCAACGCCCAGTCCTTGTCGAGCGCCACCGCGGCGATGCCGAGCGCGATGCCGACGACCAGCGCCAGAAGGATACGGGTGGCTTGCGACATCGGTTTCCTTGGCGCAACGGAGGGATACGGACGGCATAGCGGAACGGATCGCACGCGATGGCAAGGAAATATTTCGGCACGGACGGCATCAGGGGCGCGACCAACGCGGGTGCGATGACCGCGGGCATGGCGATGAAGGTCGGCATGGCGGCGGGCGCCTATTTCCAGCGCGGCGACCACAAGCATCGCGTGCTGATCGGCAAGGACACGCGCCTGTCGGGCTATATGCTCGAATCGGCGCTGGTCGCGGGCTTCACCAGCGTCGGCATGGACGTCATCATGGTCGGGCCGTTGCCCACCCCGGCGGTGGCGATGCTGACCCAGTCGATGCGTGCCGACATCGGCGTGATGATCTCCGCCAGCCACAATCCCTTCGCCGACAATGGCATCAAGCTGTTCGGACCGGACGGCTACAAGCTCTCCGACGAGGCGGAGCTGACGATCGAGCAGCTGATCGACAGCGACGTGCCGCTCGCCCCGTCGGCGGAAATCGGCCGCGCCCGCCGGATCGAGGACGCGCAGGGGCGCTACATTCACTTCGCCAAGGCGACCTTCCCCGAAAACCTGCGGCTCGACGGGCTGCGCGTGGTGATCGATTGCGCCAACGGCGCCGCCTACAAGGTCGCGCCGATGGCGCTGTGGGAACTGGGTGCGGACGTGGTCGCGATCGGCGTCACCCCCAACGGCACCAACATCAACCGCGACGTCGGTTCGACTGCGCCGCAGACCCTGTCCGAAACCGTCGTCGCGGCGGGCGCGGATATCGGCATCGCGCTGGACGGCGATGCCGACCGGCTCATCATCGTCGACGAACAGGGCCGGATCGTCGACGGCGACCAGCTGATGGCGACAATCGCCGCCAGCTGGGCGCGCGCCGGCCGGCTGGCGGGCGGCGGGCTGGTCGCGACGGTCATGTCCAACCTCGGCCTCGAACGGCATCTGTCGGCGCAGGGACTGGGCCTCGTCCGCACCGCGGTGGGCGACCGTTACGTGCTCGAGAAGATGCGCACCTCCGGCTATAACGTCGGCGGCGAACAGTCCGGCCACATCATTCTGTCGGATTACGGCACCACCGGCGACGGGCTGGTCGCGGCGTTGCAGGTGCTCGCCGAGCTGAAGCGGTCGGGCGCACCGGCAAGCGAGGTGCTCCACCGGTTCGAACCATTGCCGCAATTGCTCAAGAACGTCCGCTTCGCCGGCGGCAAGCCGCTCGAGCATGATTCGGTCAAATCGGTGATCGCCGCGGCGGAGGCGGATCTGGCCGGCACCGGCCGCCTCGTCATCCGCCCGTCCGGCACCGAACCGGTGATCCGCGTGATGGCGGAGGGCGACGACGCCCGCCAGGTCGAAACATTGGTCGATCGCATCTGCGACGCCGTCCGCCAGGCCGCCGCCTGATGCTGGCGATGCGCCCCGATTGCGAACGCTGCGGTGCCGAACTGCCGGCCGATGCGCCTGGCGCGTTCATCTGCTCGTTCGAGTGCACCTTCTGCGCGGAATGCGCCGACGCGCTCGACGACCATTGCCCCAATTGCGCGGGCGAACTGATGGATCGCCCGACCCGGGTCGGCAAGGCGCTGAAGGGCAATCCCGCATCGACCGAACGTCGCTTCCAGAGCTGAGGGTTCCCGCGAAGACGCGAAGGGGCGGGCGCAAAGGGTGGCCCGCCCACTCCAACCTGACCGTCATCCCGGCCTTCGCCGGGATGACGATCGTGGGCGTGTAGCCCCCTCTGCCGTTCTTTCGTCTCCGCGTCCCCGCGTGAACAAATCGTCTGTCCCGCCCGCCCGCAAGATGCCATGACCGGCCCCATGAAGCGCAAACCCCGGGCGCCGCTGTCGCGACCCGCGTCATGATCCCCCGCATCCTCATCATTGCCGGGTCCGATTCGGGCGGCGGCGCAGGTATCCAGGCGGACATCCGGACCGTCACGATGCTCGGCGGCCATGCCATGACCGCGATCACCGCGATCACCGCGCAGAACACGCTCGGCGTGCAGGCGGTCCACCCGATACCCACGGATATCGTCGTCGCGCAGATGCGCTCGGTGATCGACGATCTCGGCGTCGATGCGGTGAAGATCGGCATGATCGGATCGGCCGCCACCGCACGTGCCGTGGCGGACGTGCTCGATACGCTTGCCGTGCCGGTCGTGTTCGACCCCGTTATGATCGCGACCAGCGGATCGGTGCTCGCCGATGCCGACACGATCGCGGCGTTCGCGCGGCTGATGCGGCAGGCTGCGGTCGTCACCCCCAACCTGCCCGAACTCGCCGCGCTCGGCGGCGAGGACGCGGTGCGCGCCGGCGGCGCGGCGCTGCTGGTCAAGGGCGGGCATGGCGAGGGCGACATCGTCGAGGACCGGCTGGTCGCCGCCGACGGCGTCGAGACGATCTGGACGCACCCGCGTGTCCACACCCGTCACAGCCACGGCACCGGCTGCACGCTGGCGAGCGGCATCGCCACGGGACTCGCCGCCGGCCTGCCGCTCGCCGACGCGGTAGGGCGGGCCATCGCCTATGTGCAGGCGGCGCTTGCGGCGGCACCGGGCCTCGGGGCAGGGCATGGGCCGATGGGGCACGCGCTCGGCCGCGTGCCGTTCGACGATCGGACCTGACGCATGCCCGGACTGAAACACGAAAAATCCTGCCTGCCGCCCGTCGCCGGGGTGGACGAGGCGGGGCGCGGCCCGCTCGCCGGGCCGGTGGTCGCCGCCGCCGTCGTGCTGCCCGCCAAAGGCGTGCCGCGCGGCATCGACGATTCCAAGAAGCTCTCCGCCGCCGAGCGCGCGCGCCTGTGCGGGCTGATCCAGGCGCGGGGCGTCTATGGCGTCGGCATCGTCGAGCCGGCGGAGATCGACACGCTCAACATCTATTGGGCGACGATGAAGGCGATGACGCTCGCCGTCGATGCGCTGGTGGTGCGGCTCGGCTGCGATCCCGGCCATGTGCTGGTCGACGGCAACCGCCTGCCGCGCTGGTCCTATGCCGCCACCGCGATCGTGTCCGGCGACGCGCACAGCCTGTCGATCGCCGCGGCCTCGATCGTCGCCAAGCATCTGCGCGACGGCATCATGCTCGACCATGCCGCCGCGCATCCGCAATATCATTGGCATTCGAACAAGGGCTATGGCTGCAGGCACCATTTCGCCGCGTTGCGCGATCATGGCCCGACGTCGATTCACCGCCGCAGTTTCGCACCGGTCGCCGCCGCTTATGCCCGAATCACGCCGAATGCCGCACCGGTGGCGCCACAACTGCCGCTGGACGCCAAGCATTTTGCCGCCTGAGTCTTTTGAGTCACACCCCCAGCGCTGGGGTACGGGCGGAATCGCCTTCCCCATATCTTGGGCGGGACGGGCGACGGTGGCTGCCGTCGGCCACCCTCGTGGCAGCGGCGTTAACCAATGCGTGCTTGACGCGAGTCCCCTGTTCGACGCGAATAGGCGGACAAGGGGGACGTCATGCCAGTAATCGACAAGGTCAGGCAGCCGCGCATCGCGGCGCGCGCAGCGGTGGCGACTCCCGCCAAAGCGCCTGTCGGCCCGCTGCTGCTCGACCGGATCGTCCGCGGCGATTGCATCGCGGTGATGCGGGCCTTGCCCGACAAGTCGGTCGACATGGTCTTCGCCGATCCCCCCTATAACCTGCAGCTGGGCGGCGAACTGTTCCGCCCCGACGGCAGCCACGTCGATGCGGTCACCGACGAATGGGACAAGTTCGATACCTTCGCCGCCTATGACGCCTTCACCCGCGCCTGGCTGGCGGAGGCGCACCGCATCCTCAAGGATGACGGCACGATCTGGGTGATCGGCAGCTATCACAACATCTTCCGCGTCGGCGCGGCGGTGCAGGACCTCGGCTACTGGATCCTCAACGACATCGTCTGGCGGAAAGCCAATCCGATGCCGAACTTCCGCGGCACCCGCTTCACCAACGCGCATGAGACGCTGATCTGGGCATCGAAAGGCGAAGGCGCGAAATACACCTTCAACTATCGTTCGATGAAGACGCTGAACGACGAACTGCAGATGCGTTCGGACTGGGAATTCCCGATCTGCGGCGGCGGCGAGCGGCTCAAGAAGGGCGGGGTGAAGGTCCATCCGACGCAGAAGCCCGAGGCGCTGCTGTACCGTATCCTGCTCGCCTGCACGAAGCCCGGCGACATCGTCGTCGATCCGTTCTTCGGCACCGGCACCACCGGCGCGGTGGCGAAGCGTCTCGGCCGCCACTGGATCGGCATCGAGCGCGAGGGCGATTATATCGCGGCGGCGGAGGAACGGATCGCCGCGGCGTTGCCGCTCGACGAATCGGCGCTCGCGACGATGCAGAGCCCGCGCCAGCAGCCCAAGGTGGCGTTCGGCGTGCTGGTCGAGAACGGTTACCTGACGCCCGGCGCGGTGCTGACCGATGCGAAGCGCCGCTTCCGCGTGACGATCCGCGCCGACGGCAGCCTGCTCAGCAACTGCGGCGCGACCGGGTCGATCCACAAGCTGGGCGCTACGTTGCAGGGCGCACCGGCCTGCAACGGCTGGACCTTCTGGCACCACGAGGCCGCGGGCAAGCTGCAGCCGATCGACACCCTGCGCCAGACCTACCTGCTGGCGACGCAACCGTAACGCGTCCCTCCCTTGCGGGGAGGGGGAGACGAAGATGCACCTGCGCCCCGTCCAGTTCGTCGATACGCCCGTGACGCACGGCGACGGCGCCGTCGCGCGGCTGGCGGGCGGGATGCAATGCTTCGCCGCCTATGAGGTGATTGAGGACGGCAGGCGCCGCACGATCCCGGTCGCCGATGTCGCCGCCCTCGGCCCCCGCGCCGCGCAGCTGCACGCCGCCATCATCGCGCCGCGCCCGGCGTTGCGGCTCGGCGCGCGCACCCTGCGGTTCGACCAGCCGCTAGTCGCAGGCATCCTCAACGTCACGCCCGACAGCTTCTCAGACGACGGCCGGCACGGCGACGACCCCGCCGCGGCGGCCGCTGCGGGCGTCGACATGGCGGCGACGGGGGCCGCGCTGGTCGACCTCGGCGGCGAATCGACGCGGCCCGGTGCCACGCCGGTGTGGGAGGGCGACGAGATCGCCCGCGTCGTCCCCGTCGTCGAACGGCTCGCGCGCAGCGGCACGCCGGTGTCGATCGACACTCGCAAGGCCGCGGTGATGGAAGCGGCGCTGGCTGCAGGCGCGCATATCGTCAACGACGTCTCCGCGCTGCTGTGGGACGATCGTGCGGTGGAGGTGGTGGCGCGCGCGCGCTGCCCGGTCGTGCTGATGCACTCGCCCGACCCCAAGGACGGCGGCCACGCCCGCACCGGCTATCGCGACGTGTCGACCGAGGTGTTCGACTGGCTGGAGGCGCGGATCGCCGCGGTCGTCGCCGCCGGCATCGACCGGTCGCGGATTATCGTCGATCCCGGCATCGGCTTCGGCAAGTCGCTGTCCGACAACCTCGCCCTTATCAACGGGATAGCGCTGTTTCACGGCTTGGGTTGCCCGATCATGCTCGGGGTCAGCCGCAAGCGGATGATCGGTGCGCTCGATAACGAGGCACCCGTGTCCGCCCGGCTCGGCGGCAGCCTCGCGCTGGCGCTCAAAGGCGCGGAGGCCGGCGTTCAGATTCTGCGGGTCCATGACGTGGCGGCGACCGTGCAGGCATTGAAAGTGTGGCGCGGCATGCGCGATCGTGCGCTGGTCGGTGACTGAATCGTGATTTTGCGTTGCAGCATCTTGATTGTTGATGCGTTTGGGCCGCTTCGACACCATCTGGACACGCTATGATCGTCGCATCCACCCCTCGCCTCACCCGCATCGTTTCCGAAGTCTGGAAGCCGTTGCTCGTCCTGTTCATCTGGGACGTCATCGTCACGGTCACCTATTACCTGCTGCCGTTCAGGGCGCCGTCGCTGCCGCTGACGCTGTTCGGTACGGTGTTGGCGCTGCTGATCGGCTTCCGCGACAATTCCGCCTATCAGCGCTGGTGGGAAGGGCGGGTATTGTGGGGATCGATGATCAACGCCTCGCGCAGCCTCAGTCGCGAGGCGCGCAACTTCCTGCCGATCGGCGAGGCGCACGACATGCGCCGCACGATCGTGCTGCGCCAGATCGCCTATGTGAACGCCCTGCGCTGCCAATTGCGGCGCCAGCCCGTCGACGACCAGGTGCTGCAATATCTGTCGCGCGGTGAGGCGGAGCCGGCGCTGGCGCGGACCAACATCGCCAACGGCCTGCTCGACGGCACTGGGCGCCGCATCGACGATGCGCGCCGCGCCGGCTGGATCGACACCATCCAGCAGTCGCGGATGGAATCGACCCTGGTCGATATCGCCAATGCGCAGGGCGGCATGGAGCGGCTGAAGAACACGCCGCTACCCAATCAATATCGCTTCTTCCCGACCCTGTTCACCCACGTCTTCTGCATTCTGCTGCCGATCGGTCTGGTCGAGACGCTGGGCTTCGCGACGCCGCTCGGATCGACGGTGGCGGGGCTGATGTTCCTCGCGGTGCTGCAGATCGGCGAGGATCTGGTCGATCCGTTCGCCAACACCGTGCACGACGTGCCGCTGACCGCGATGTGCCGGACGATCGAGATCGACCTGCTCCAGTCGATCGGCGACAAGGCGCCCGGCCCGATCACGCCGCACAAGGGCGTGCTCTGGTAATCTACAACGTGTAGCCGCCGTCGCTGACTAGGCAGGCGCCGGTGACGAGGGCGGCGGCGTCGGAGAGCAGGAAGGCGATCTGCGCCGCGATCTCCTCCGGTTTGGCGTAGCGGCCGAGCGGGGTCGCCAGGGCCGCCAGCTCGGCGAAGGCGGCATCGCGGCCGATCGCGGCGACCCGATCGGCGAACATCGGAATGGCGTCCCACACCGGCGTTTCCACCCCGGCCGGCGCGATCGCATTGACGCGGATGCCGGTGGCGGCTCCCTCCTTGGCGGCGACCTTGGCCAGATGGATGAGCGCCGCCTTGGACGCGCCATAAGCGGCGACGCCGGCCTCCGGCTTGATCCCCGCGGCCGAGGCGGTGGCGACGATCGCGCCGCCATCGGTCATCGCCCGCATCGCCGCGCGCAACGTCAGGAACGCGCCGTCGAGGTTGACGCCGAGGATGCGCCGCCATTCTGCGAAGGCGAGATCCGCGATCGCGCCGGCGCCCGCGACGCCGGCATTGACGACCGCGCCGTTGATCCCGACCAGATAGGGTGCGGCGCTGTCCCAGAAAGCTTCGTCGACGACGTCGCCGGGCAGCAGGTCGAGCGTGCAGGGGAGCACGATCCGCGCCACCGCGGCCGCATCGCGATCGACCAGTACCAGCCGCGCGACCCCGGCGCCGGCGAGATGGCGTGCGGTGGCGAGGCCGATTCCGGATGCGGCCCCGGTGACGAGAATATGGCGATCGGCGAAGGACATGCCCGGCACCCTAGCACCGGATCGTCATGATGGCAGGGTCAGGCGGCGGCGTTGTCGATACCGAGCTCGCCCAGCTTGCGATAGAGCGTCGACCGGCCGATCCCCAGCCGCCGCGCGACCTCCGTCATCCGACCGCGATAGTGGCCGATGGCGAGGCGGATCACGTCCGCCTCGATATCCTCCAGCGGGCGCAGGTTGCCGTCCGGCCGGAACAGCGTGACGCCCCCGCCCGAGACTGCGGCCGATCCGATCACGCCGGTGCGCCGGTCGCCCAATGCGGCGATCTGCGGGAAGTCGGCGCGGGTCAGCGCCGCGCCTTCGCACAGCACGGCCGCACGGAAGAGCGCGTTCTGGAGCTGGCGGACGTTACCCGGCCAGTCGTATTGCACCAGCAACGCCAGCGCATCGTCGGTGATGCCGAGCGGACGCAACCCCGGCTGCTGCGCGATCCGTGCCAGCAGGTGCCGCGCCAGCGCCGGCACGTCGCCCAGCCGCTCGCGCAGCGGCGGGATGGTGACCTGCACGACGTTGAGCCGGTAGTAGAGATCCTCGCGGAAGCGCCCCGCCTCGACCTCCTCGAGCAATTTCTTGTTGGTGGCGGCGATGACGCGGACGTCGACCTCGCGGGCATGGCGCGCACCGATCGGCTGGATTTCCCCCGATTGCAGGACGCGCAGCAGCTTGACCTGCGTCTCCAGCGGCATCTCCCCGATCTCGTCGAGCAGGATGGTGCCGCCGTCCGCATCGGCGAACCTGCCGATCTTGCGTTCGAAGGCGCCGGTGAACGCGCCCTTCTCATGCCCGAACAGCTCGGATTCGACCAGATTGGCGGGGATCGCACCGCAATTGACGGTGACCATTGGTTTCTTGGATCGCGGACTGGCAGCGTGGATCGCATCGGCGACCACCTCCTTGCCGACGCCGCTCTCGCCCTCGACCAGCACCGGCACGCGGGCGCGCGCCGCTTTCGCCGCGATCGCCAGCGCGGCGCGGAAATCGGGCGACGATCCAACGATCTCGTCGAAGGCGAGCAGCGCTGGGATCTTCTCGGTCAGCGGGCGCAATTCGCCCGCGGCGGTGCCGGCGACCGTCGCCTCCAGCGCGGCGAGCAGCCGTTCGGGCGCGAGCGGCTTGACCAGGAAATCGGTGGCGCCGGCACGCATTGCGGCGACGGCATGCGCGACCGAACCGTTGGCCGTGAGCATCAGGATCGGCAGGGCGGGGCGACGTTCGCGCAGTTCGGCGATCAGCGGCGCGGCATCGGCATCGGGCGCCCAATGGTCGAGCAGGATCGCATCCAGCTGCATCCCGTCCTGTGTGCCCAGTTGTGCGAGCGCCATCTCGCCATCGGCGGCAAAGATCGATCGCCAGCCGGCGCGGGCCGCCAGCGCCGACACCAATCGGCGCTGCGCGGGTTCGTCGTCGATCAGCAGAAGCAGGCGCTGCCCGTTGCGCGTCATAATTTTTCCCGTCCCGGTTCGGGGCAGATGATACAATGCACCGGTAAAGGCGGGCTTAAGCGCGCCCCGCTCTTTGCTTGCCTTGACGGCAACGGATCTTTGCGGGCAGGTAACCCGCTAAAGGCGCACGGCGCCACGGGCAGACAGGGGTTGGAAGATGGCCGGCAATGGTGACCTGAAGGCGCATGAGGCGACCTATTCGAGCGTGACGGGCATGATGAAGTGGGGTACGGTCGCTTGTGCGGGGATCGCCGCGCTCGTGATCTGGCTGATCTCGTAAGCGCCGCCAGCATGAAGATCGCCGTCCTCAAGGAGCATGCCGACGGCGAAAGGCGCGTTGCCGCGACGCCGGAAACCGCCAAGAAATTCATCGCCCTGGGCGCCGAGGTCGCGGTCGAGGCGGGGGCGGGCGATGCCGCCACCTATGCCGATCAGGCCTATCGCGATGCCGGCGCCAGCGTCGGCGACCGGGCCGCGACGCTGGCGGGCGCCGATATCGTGCTGGGCGTGCAGGGCCCCGACCCCGCCGCACTGGCCGGAGCCGCCGCGGGCGCCTGGATTGTCGCGGGCCTCAATCCCTTCGGTGATCGCGCCCGCGTCGATGCCTATGCCGCAGCGGGCTATGAGGCGCTGGCGATGGAGTTCATGCCGCGCATCACCCGCGCTCAGTCGATGGACATATTGTCGTCGCAGTCCAACCTGGCGGGATACAAGGCGGTGCTCGACGCCGCGTCGGAATATGGCCGCGCCTTTCCGATGATGATGACCGCCGCGGGGACGGTGAGCGCCGCCAAGGCGTTCGTGATGGGCGTCGGCGTCGCCGGGCTGCAGGCGATCGCGACCGCACGCCGGCTGGGCGCGCAGGTGTCTGCCACCGACGTCCGCTCGGCGACGCGCGAGCAGATCCAGTCGCTCGGCGCCAAGCCGATCTTCGTCGAGAACGTCAAGGGCATCGAGGGCGAAGGCAGCGGCGGCTATGCCGGCGAGATGAGCGACGAATACAAGGCGGCGCAGGCCGAGCTGGTGTCGGCGCATATCGCCAAGCAGGACATCGTCATCACCACCGCGCTGATCCCCGGCCGGCCGGCGCCGCGGCTCATCAGCGACGCGCAGGTCGCCAGCATGAAGCCGGGCAGCGTCATCGTCGATTTGGCGGTGGAGCAGGGCGGCAATGTCGAGGGCGCGGTCGCGGGCGAGATCGTGACGCGCCACGGCGTCAGGATCGTCGGCCACCGCAACGTCGCCTCGCGCCTGCCCGCCGACGCCTCGGCACTGTTCAGCCGCAACTTGTACAATTTCCTGTCGACCTTCTGGGACAAGGATGCGGGCAAGCCGGTGCTCGACGAAGAGATCGGCGACGCGGTGCGCCTGACCCGCGACGGACAGGTCGTCAACGCCCGGCTCCTGACATGATCCTCCCCGGCACGGGGAGGGGGACCGCCGAAGGCGGTGGAAGGGGCGTGCACCGGATACCGCCGCTCGAGATTATACTGGCCCGCGCCTCGCGGCGGTCGATGAGTTATCCCGAAGTGCTGTCGTGGCAACGGTTGCGTGGCGGCGCGACGGGGCATCGCTTCGGCAGGGGGCAGCCTGTCAGCCCCTATGTGGCCGATTTCTACTGCCCGGTCGCGCGGCGCGTCATCGCAGTGGACGGCGAGATCCATGCCCAGCCGGCAGCGCAACGGCACGATCGATCGCGGAACCGTTTTCCAGAAAACGATGGCGATCGCGTGGTGCCGATTACGGCAGCCGATATGGTGCGCAATGCCGATTCCGTGGCCACCGCGATCGCGTCGCTGGTGGCCACCCCCCTCCACCATCCTGCGGATGGTCTCCCTCCCCGTGCCGGGGAGGATCAGGAGTAGCCCATGGACTTCGTATCAATCCTGTCGATCTTCGTGATGGCGTGTTTCGTCGGCTATTACGTCGTCTGGTCGGTCACGCCGGCGCTGCACACGCCGCTGATGGCGGTGACCAACGCGATCTCGTCGGTCATCATCGTCGGTGCGCTGATCGCGGGGGCGGCGGCAGGCAGCGCCTCGTCGAAATGGCTGGGGCTGCTCGGCGTGGTGCTTGCGAGCATCAACATCTTCGGCGGTTTCGCCGTCACCAGCCGCATGCTGGCGATGTACAAGAAGAAGGACCGGCCGGCGCCCGCGAAGCACTGACGTGCCGGGGATGACCGTCGTCGTTCGATGATCTGGGGGTAGGATGGAACACGTAAGCACAGGCAGCTCGTTCGCGGCGCTGGCCTATCTGGTGGCCGGGGTGTGCTTCATCCTCGCGTTGCGCGGCCTGTCGTCGCCGACCTCCAGCCAGCGCGGCAACCGCTTCGGCATGATCGGCATGACGATCGCGGTGATGACGACGCTGGTGACGCACGTGCCCGTCGACCGGCTGGTGGTGCAGGGTGCGGATTATACCGCGCTGCTGGCGCGGGTCGACTATCTGACCGTCATCGAACTGATCGCCGCGATCGGCATCGGCGCAATCATCGGCATCGTCACCGCGCGCCGGATCGCGATGACCGACATGCCGCAGCTGGTCGCGGCCTTCCACAGCCTCGTCGGCCTCGCCGCTGTGCTGGTCGCCTGCGCCGCCTATCTCAACCCGGTCGCCTTCGGCATCGCCGACATGGTGATCCCGATGATCGGCGAACCCTTTGCGGTCATCCGCCCGGTCAGCCGGATCGAGATGGGGCTGGGCGTCGCGATCGGCGCGATTACCTTCTCGGGCTCGGTCATCGCCTTCCTCAAGCTGAACGGCAACATGGGCGGCAAGCCGATCATGCTGCCCGGCCGCCACGTCCTCAACCTGGGCGTGCTGGCTGCGATCCTGATCCTGATCGCCTATTTCACGCAGGACCAGAGCCCCTGGATCTTCTGGACGGTCACGATCCTCAGCTTCGCGATCGGCTTCCTGCTCATCATCCCGATCGGCGGCGCCGACATGCCGGTCGTCGTGTCAATGCTCAACAGCTACTCTGGCTGGGCCGCCGCCGCGATGGGCTTCACGCTGCACAACAGCGCGATGATCATCACCGGTGCGCTGGTCGGATCGTCGGGCGCGATCCTCAGCTACATCATGTGCCGCGCGATGAACCGCAGCTTCATCAGCGTCATCGCCGGCGGCTTCGGTGCAGAAAGCGGCGGTGGTGGCGGCGACGGCGCCAAGATCGACCGGCCGTGGAAGCGCGGATCGGCCGAGGACGCCGCCTTCCTGATGAGCCAGGCCGAACAGGTCATCATCGTGCCGGGCTATGGCATGGCGGTGGCGCAGGCGCAGCACGCGTTGCGCGAGATGGGCGACAAGCTCAAGGAACACGGCGTTCGCGTCAAATATGCGATCCACCCGGTCGCAGGCCGCATGCCGGGCCATATGAACGTGCTGCTCGCCGAGGCGAACGTGCCGTATGACGAGGTGTTCGAGCTGGAGGACATCAACTCGGAGTTCGCCCAGACCGACGTCGCCTTCGTCATCGGCGCCAACGACGTCACCAATCCCGCCGCCAAGACCGACAAGACCTCGCCGATCTACGGCATGCCGGTGCTCGACGTCGAGAAGGCGAAGACCGTGTTGTTCATCAAACGCTCGATGGGCGGCGTCGGTTATGCCGGTGTCGACAACGACGTGTTCTACATGGACAATACGATGATGCTGCTCGCCGATGCCAAGAAGATGGTCGAGGAGATCGTCAAGTCGCTCGACTGATATTGCGTTTCATCCATTTCGGAGATGTCATGTCGACCAGCATGCTTCGGTGCGCCCCGTCGCCGCTGAAATGGAGGTGAATGGGCGCGATCCGGCGGCCAGCTTGCCTATCCTGCTGCGATGCGGATCGCGATGGTTGACGGTGACAGGAAGAGGGCAGGCGCGGCCTGTTCCTATACGGTCGCGGGCAGCGCCATGCTGCTGATCGCCGATACGGCCGGCGTGTCCGAGGCGGCGATCGAGCAGGCCGGCGGGCGATTGATGCGGCGGGTGCCATGGTCGGCGGTGGAGGCGACGCTGCCACGCCTCGCCGGCTCGCCGGTGCTCGTGGTCGAGGCGATCGGGATCGATGACGACCGGCTCGACGCCGTGTTGCCGATCCTTGGCCATTACGCCGATGCCGCCGCGATGCCCGTCGTCGTCGCGATCACGGCGGACCAGATCGATCTCGTCACCAGCCATCTGCCCGGACCAAACATCCGCTGGCTTTGCGCTCCGACGATGCCGGAAAGGATTGCGATGCTGATCGCCGCGGCAGCACCGCCGATCCCCGTGCTGCACGACCCCTTGCCCGATCGCGTGCAGGAACATGACCGCGATCCGTTCGGTCACGAACGGTCCGGGCTTCCCGGTGAACCGTTGAATCGGTTGAACGTCCGGGTCGCGGAGATCGCGCGGCTGGTCAGCGACCTCAGCCGCGACGTCCACCTCGCCGCCGGCGACGTCGCCGATCGCCGGCCCGGCTATGGAGCAGAACCGGCGTCGCCCGCCCCGACGTCGCAGGTGCGCGCGCAGGAGGTGCGCCGCCTGATCGCGCTGCGCCAGAAACGGGGCCTGTTCTTCGGGCAGTTCGGGGGAGGAGCGCTGTTCGAGGACCCGGCCTGGGACATGCTGCTCGACCTTTATGCCGCCGAGCTGGAGGGAACGCGGGTCAGCGTATCGAGCCTGTGCATCGCCGCCGGCGTCGCCCCGACCACCGCGCTGCGCTGGATCACCAAGATGACGGAGATGGCGCTGTTCATTCGCCATCCCGACCCCGTCGATCGCCGCCGCGCCTTCATGGCCTTGTCGCCTCGCGCCAGCGAGGCGATGCGCGGCTATATGGTCGCGGTCCGCAAGATGTAGCCGGGTTGCCCCTTGCGGATCGCACCATGCTTTGGCAGGAGCGGCGTTACCCCGTGTTGGGGCGCTTAGCTCAGCTGGTAGAGCGGCTCGTTTACACCGAGTAGGTCGGCGGTTCGAACCCGTCAGCGCCCACCATTTTCCGTCATGCTTCCGCCGCGCCGAAGTCCGAGCGCTGGCGACGCGGTCCGCCGCTGCCGCGCCGGTTGAGCGCCTGGCGCACGCGGTCGAGCAGTTCGGACCGGCGATAGGGCTTGCTGAGCACGTCGGTGGCGCGTTTGCGCGGTCCGTTGACGACCAGTTCCTCGTTATAGCCGGTGGTCAGCAACACCGAAACGGTCGGATCACGCTCGATCACCGCATCGGCAAGCATCAGCCCGTTCATGCCGCCGGGCATGACGAGATCCGTGAACAACAGGTCGACATGGTTGTCGGCATGGACCCGTTCGAACGCCTTCAATCCGTCTTCGCCGCTGATCGCCGTGGTGACGCGATAGCCGGCGCTCGTCAGGATCTCGCTGGCGAGCGACAGCACCTCTTCATTGTCGTCGACGACCAGGACGTGATCGGCATAGCCGCTGGGCGGGGTCGGCGCGACCGCGGTCGATTCGACCTGTTCGTCCCCCGCCCCCGCCTGACTGTCTCGGGCGATCGGAAAGATCATGCGCACGGTCGTGCCTTGGCCGGGATCGCTGTCGATCTCCAGCCGCCCGCCCGACTGGCGGACGAAGCCGCTCGCCATGGCGAGGCCGAGCCCGGTCCCCTGGCCAACGCCCTTGGTCGTGAAGAACGGCTCCACCGCGCGTTCCAGCACCTCGGGCGGCATGCCGGTGCCCTCGTCGCGGACCTCCAGCGTGACATAATTGCCGGGCTCCAGATCGCGGCTGCTGTCGTCGAGCCGCAGCGGCAGCGTCGCGATCGTCACCACGCCGCCCTGCGGCATCGCGTCGCGCGCGTTGTTGACGATGTTGAGCAGCGCCATCTCGAGCTGGTCGGGATCGATCACGACGTGCGCGAGGCTGCGGCGCAGGCTGAAGTGCAGGTCGACGCGCTTGTTGACCGAGCTTTCGATGACGTCGCCGAACTCGGTGACGAGGTGGCTGAGATCGACCGGCCGCGGTTCCAGCCGGGTCTTGCGGGCGAAGGCGAGGAGCTGGCGGGTGAGCTTGGCGCCACGCTCGGCGGCGGATTGCGCGGCGACGACATAGCGCTTGGCGCGCTCGCTCTCGGTAACCGCGGCGAGCAGGTCGAGGTTACCGTTTACGACCTGAAGGAGGTTATTGAAGTCGTGCGCGAGGCCGGCGGTGAGCTGGCCGATCGATTCCATCTTCTGCGCCTGGCGGTAGCTCTGCTCGGTGTTGCGGCGGCGGGTGACGTCGAGCTGGCTGGCGAAGAAGTAAAGCAATTTGCCGCCGGTGTCGTAGACCGGGCCGATGAAGACCGCATTCCAGAACGGCGTGCCGTCGCGGCGATAGTTGAGCAGTTCGAGCGCGATCGACTGATGCGCCTCGATCGCGTCGCGCAATTCGGCGACGGCGCCGCGATCGGTCTGTGCGCCCTGCAGGAACCGGCAGTTGCGCCCCACCACCTCGTTCTCCTCATACCCCGTGAGGTCGAGGAACGCCTTGTTGGCGAAGACTATGGGATTGTCGTCGAGATTGGGGTCGGTCAGCACCATCGGCATCCGCGTCATCTCGATCGCGGCAAAGAACACGCCGCCGCGATCGTCGAGGCCGGGGCGGGTGATCGTGCTTTCGCGCCAGTGATGGAGGCCGGGGCGGCCGATCGGATCGTCGTGGCCGCTATCGATCGTCCCGCGTGCCGGCACGCCTTCGGCCTGGCCGCCAGGATCGACATCCCGCTGTTGCCCATCGTCTTTCGTCGCCATGGGTCGGCTGAATGGCGCAGGCCAGCCGATCAGGCAAGGCCACGGCCGGCAAGTTGCTTCAGATCAACGCTAAAATCCGCGCCTTATTGCCCCGGCGCGTTGCCCGCTTCATCGCGATACTTGATCTCGAGATAGCGGCCGCGCGTCGACAGGCTGTCGAGGTCGTTCTGCGCCAGCCGCGCGGTCATGTCGGCGATCTCCTGCTCGATCAGCCTGAGGCCGGCGACCAGTTCGGCGTCGGGCGTCCGCCCGTTGCGCTCGACCCGTCGCAGCGGCTCTGGAACGCGCGCGTAATCCTTGACGAAGGCGGGCAGCTGTTCGCCGATCAGACGACGGACCTCGAACGCCTCCTCCTCGCGTCCCTCCAGACGGCCGAGCTGCGGCGAGAGCGTTTCCAGCCGCACGCCGATCTGGTCGACCAGCCCGCGGGCGGGGGCGGGCAGAGCGGGGCGCTGCGCCTCGAGCCAGCGTTCGGTCTTGGCGGGCAACGCCTTGATATCGACCTCGCGCAGCACCTTTTCGCTCGGCGCGCGGGCGGCGGGGGCGATGGCGATTCCGATCGTCACCGCCGCCATCAGCAGCAGCACCGCAAGCCCGCCGAACAGCCCCAGCGGAACGACCATGCCGAGCACGGCGGCGGCGATCAGGATCATCGCATTGATCGCGCAGATCATCGCCAGCCGGGTGCCGACGCTGGTCGCCTTGCGCTTCAGCCGCTTGCCGTGCGCTCGATACTGCGTGCTCACCTGGCCGCGATAATCCTCGCTGATCCGCGCCATCGCGGCGCGGGCGCGCTCGATCTGCTGGTCGACCTCCGTCATGCGGTCACACCGACTCCAGGCGATACGGGTCGCCGCCCGGCCCCTTCAGCGTGCCCTGGCTGGCACCCTCGGCCCGCGCGATATAGCCCTTCGACTTTTCCACCTCGCTGCCGAGCGCGGTGACCGTCGTTTTCATCGAATCGAGCGCCTTCAGCTTGAACGTGTCGATCGCATCCATCGTATCGTAGATATTCTGGAAGGCGCGCTGCAGCGTCTCCAGCGGAATCGTCGAGGCGGCGGCCTGTTCGTGGATCGCCGCGGTGTTCGAGCGCAGCAGCTTGCCGGTCGAATCGATGATGTTCGCGGTCGTGGTGTTGAGCTGGGTGATCGATTCGAGCACCAGCTTCTGGTTGGTCAGCGCCTGCGCCACCGTCACCGCGGTGCGCAGTGCCGAGACGGTGGTGGTGGAGGCGCGGTCGACGCCCTTCACCAGCTCGACGTTGTTCTTCTTGACGAGGTCGAGCGCCAGATAGCCCTGCACCGTCACCGCCATCTGGGTGAGCAGGTCCTGCGTGCGCTGGCGCGTGTAGAACAGCGCCGTCTCGCGGATCGCCTTGGCCTTGGCGGGATCGGTGTGGTCGAGTTCGTTGGCCGTGTCCTCCAGCCGCGCGTCCATCGCCTTGCTGAGGTGGATCATCTGTTCGAGCCGGCCCATCGCCGACCACAAATTGGCGCGTTCGGTATCGATCGCGGCATTGTCCATCAGCAACTCATCCTTGCCGGACGCGAGATTCTTCAGGATCGCGCTGATGTGGGTCTGCGACGACTGATAGCTTTCGAAATAGTCGCGCATCTTCGAACCGAACGGGATGATCCCGAAGATCTTCTTCGGTCCCGACAGCGCGCCCTTCCGGCCCGGATCGAGGTCCTCGATCACCCGCCGCAATTGCGCCAGATCGGCGCCGACGCCGCTGTCCTTGTCCATCGCGCGGATCGGGCGGTCGAGGAAACGGTTCGACTGGCCCGCCGCCTCGCGGATCTCCTTCGCCCCCATCGCGGTGATCGCATCGACGCGGCGGCCGAATTCGGGGCTGTTGACGTCCTCGGCGACGAGATCGCGCACGAAGGTGTCGACGCGCGTCTCGAGCTGCGTCTTCTTGGCCTCGTCGATCGGCACGAGGCCGGCGGCGCGCTCGGCCTGAACGGTCGGCACGGGATCGGGCGGGGTCAGCACCAGCCCCGGTTGCCCCGTCGTCTGCGCAGTCAGCGTATCGGCGGTCGTCGCCATCATTGTCCTCCAGCGGCCATCGGCCCGGTCGTTCCTCGCAATGTGCCGGTTGCGGAGGCGGGGTTCAAGTGTGTCATTTGAATAATACGCCGGCGCGGTGTGCGAGCGGTGATCCGGGCCGCGGACGAAGGGGAGGGTCCGTTCCCTCCGGACATGCCGCCCGTGCGGCGCCTGCCGGCAGAGGGCAGGGCGAGGGTGGGCATGGCCATGGCGGCGGTATAGCGGATCGGGGGCGTGCAGGACAGCGGCGGGTGCGGCGATCCGGCCATCGTCGCCTGCCGCCAACCAGACCGTCCTGCCATTCCCTTTTCCCCGTGTCGCATAGGCCGTTTCGGGAAAAGGCAATCGGGAACAGGTTTCGGGAAAGCGGGACCCACGGGCGACCGTCAGCGTGATCGGCGCGGCGGGATTCCTGTCACAGGTTCCCAATCGGGAAGGTTCTGCTCGCTGCGGGTATTTCAGCGTCAGTTCATCGTAAGGTCTGCAATTACTGTGGGATCAGGACAGCGTTTTTGTCCGCTGCAAGGTCTATGACCAGATATCGATCGTGCAGTGACCACCGGCGCGCATGCTGCATCGCCTTCCAAAAGGCTTTGCCGCTTCGAGCAACTGGCCCGTCGCCGCAGCCTGCCGCAGTCATAGCTAAGGGGGCAGGCTTAAAACTCCCTGCCCTCCCTGACGAATCAGCTGTCCACCGGTACTCCGCTCCGGGCCAATCCCAATGAAATCCGTAGCCGAACACGTTCCACCAGCGCTCTGGGCTGAACACCTTGTTACAGGTTGACGACCCTTCTACGCGACGGTCAGCCATGAAGTGCAGAGTTACAGCTTCGTCCGTTCCCATCGGGATAGGGGCACCATTTAACTGACGCAAAGCCCAAGTGCGCGAGATAAGATCATCATCGACCCTACCCTACCCGTAAATTCCGAATGGTCGTCGCATGCTGTAAGAAGCAACACGCCTGAAAGCATTTGCGCCAAGTGCCTCATGATCCCCCCGGCAGTGACGGCACCTCCCTATCAGATCGTAGCGCTTGGGTCACGGTACGGCCCCTTTCCCGTTGCAGCATCATTTGCGGGAAGATGGGCCGCTCATCTGAACCTGCTGGTCAACCGGCCGGCCATGCAGGCCGTCCCTCGAACGTCCCTCTCCGCCGCCCCCCTTCCCGCGACGCAACATTTCGGCTATGGGCGCGCCCAATACCCTATCACATCAGGAATTCCCATGAGCCTCCGCAACGTGGCGATCATCGCGCACGTCGACCACGGCAAGACCACGCTCGTCGACCAGTTGTTCCGCCAGTCCGGCACCTTCCGCGACAACCAGCGCGTCGAAGAGCGCGCGATGGATTCGAACGATCTCGAAAAAGAGCGTGGAATCACCATTCTGGCGAAGCCGACCTCGGTCGACTGGGCGCCCCCGGGTGGCGGCGAGAGCATCCGCATCAACATCGTCGACACGCCCGGCCACGCCGACTTCGGCGGTGAGGTCGAGCGTATCCTGTCGATGGTCGACGGCGTCGTCCTGCTGGTCGATTCGTCGGAAGGCGCGATGCCGCAGACCAAGTTCGTCACCGGCAAGGCGCTGGCGCTCGGCCTGAAGCCGATCGTCGTCGTCAACAAGGTCGACCGCCCCGACGCGCGCATCCAGGAAGTGCTGGACGAGGTGTTTGACCTGTTCGTGTCGCTCGACGCCAACGACGAACAGCTCGATTTCCCGGTGCTCTACGCCTCGGGCCGCAACGGCTATGCCTCGACCGACATGGACGCGCGCGAAGGCACGCTGATCCCGATGTTCGAAACGATCGTCAGCCACGTGCCGGCGCCGAAGGTGGAAGTGGAGGACGTGCCGTTCACCTTCCTCGTCACGCTGCTCGACCGCGACAACTTCCTGGGGCGCATCCTCACCGGCCGCGTCAATTCGGGGACGGTCCGGACCAACCAGCCGATCCACGCGCTCGATAACGACGGCAATATCGTCGAAACGGGTCGCGCGTCGAAGATCATGTCGTTCCGCGGCCTCGACCGCGTCCCGGTCGACGAAGCCAAGGCGGGCGACATCATCAGCCTCGCCGGCCTGACCATCGCGACCGTCGCCAACACGATCGCCGACACGACCGTCAGCGAGCCGCTGCACGCGCAGCCGATCGATCCGCCGACGCTGTCGATGCGTTTCGCGGTGAACGATTCGCCGATGGCGGGTCGCGAGGGCAGTAAGGTGACGAGCCGCATGATCCGCGACCGCTTGTTCCGCGAAGCCGAATCGAACGTCGCCGTGAAGGTGACCGAAGCGTCGGATCGCGACAGCTTCGAGGTCGCCGGCCGCGGCGAACTGCAGCTGGGCGTGCTGATCGAGACGATGCGCCGCGAGGGCTTCGAACTCGGAATCAGCCGCCCGCGCGTGCTGTTCGGCGAGGATGAGAACGGCAACAAGACCGAGCCGTACGAAACCGTCATCATCGACGTCGACGACGAGCATTCGGGCACGGTCGTCGAGAAGATGAACCTGCGCAAGGCGGAGCTGACCGACATGCGTCCGTCGACCGGCGGCAAGACGCGCATCACCTTCTCCGCCCCGTCGCGCGGCATGATCGGTTACCATGGCGAGTTCCTGTCGGACACGCGCGGCACCGGCATCATGAACCGGCTGTTCGAAAAGTACGGCCCCCACAAGGGCAAGATCGAAGGCCGCAAGAACGGCGTGCTGATCTCGAACGGTGCGGGTGAGGCCAATAGCTATGCGCTGGGTCCGCTCGAGGAGCGCGGCATCCTGTTCGTCGGCCATGGCGAGGCGCTGTACGAGGGCATGATCGTCGGCGAGAACGCCAAGCCCGACGACCTCGAGGTCAATCCGATGAAGACCAAGGCGCTGACCAACTTCCGCGCCAGCGGCGGCAAGGACGACCAGGTGCGCCTGACCCCGCCGAAGCGCGCGACGCTGGAGCAGGCGATCGCCTATATCGACGACGACGAGATGGTCGAAGTGACGCCGAAGTCGATCCGCCTGCGTAAGCGCCACCTCGATCCGCACGAGCGCAAGAAGGCGAGCCGGGCGAAGATGGCAGCATAAGCCACCGGTGAGGGTTCGAAGGGGCGTCCGAGCGATCGGGCGCCCCTTTTGCGTTTGCAGCGTCAGGCGAGGGCGACGGGCGGTTAAACCGCGCATGAACGCCGCATTCCGGATGGGTTCAGGGCGACTCGCCTAATCGGCATGCAACACGCCTGGATCGTTGTGCGTTTTCCTTTCCAGCGTTGTGATGAGGAGTTCGCGTCATGAATGCGTTTATGAAGAAGGCTGGTCTGGGTATCGCGTTCGCCGCCACCGCGCTGACCGCGGCGGCCCCGGCGGATGCGCAGCGTTGGGGCGGCTATCGCCACCATCGTGGCGGTGGCGATGTCGCGGCGGGCGCCTTGCTCGGCGGGCTCGTCGGGCTGGGTATCGGTGCGGCGGTCGCCAGCAGCAACCGCGACCGTTATTACGACCGCGGCTATTATTACGATGCGCCGCCCCCGCCGCCGCGGGTGGTCTATCGCGACCGCTATTACGCACCGCCACCCCCGCCGCCGCGCGTGGTCGTGCGTGAGCGCTATTACGATTACGGATCGCGCTACGGCGACGGCTATGGATATGGCTACGGCTATTGAGCCGACACAGGGGTTTCGTCGGGAAGGCGGCGCGGGCTTCGGTCCGCGCTGCTTTTTCGTAGCGGGGCCGGAGCGATGCGTTTAAGCGGACCGGCATGACCGATACGCCCCCCGATCGCCTGTCGACCGATCCGTCGAGCCCCTATTTCGACCAGCCAGCGCTGGAGCGCGGCATCGGCATCCGCTTCAAGGGTGCCGAGCGCAAGGACGTCGAGGAATATGACCGCCCCGCCGGCTGGATCCGCGTCGCGCTGGGCAAGAAGGTCGACCGCCATGGTCGCCCGCTGACACTGAAGCTGAACGGCGAGGTCGAGGCGTGGTTCGAGCGGCCGGCAACGGGCGCTGCGGGCGAGGACGACGCGGCGGGCTGAGGCCGGCCCGTCCCGGGATTTGCGAGTGCGCGGGGCTTCGGCTTCGCGCCTTTTTTCGTTGTGGCGTGGGGCGGGCGGCGGGTGGCGTCATCGGCCGCTGGGTGGCGGCGCGGTGACAGCTTCCCAATTGCCCGCGATCGCGTCAAGCGCGGTCCGTGCGGTGTCGAGCGCGCCGGGCCGATAGGTATAATGGGTTTCGCGACCGTCGCGCGCGACTGACACGAGAGCGGCGTCCTCAAGGACACGCAGATGCTTGGTGACGGCCTGACGGGTCATGCCGGCGTTGGTTGACAGACGGGCTATTGACCTGGGCGCACCGCTGCGCAGGATCACCAGTAGCGCGAGACGGGTCGGATCGGCGAGCGCGGCGAACAGACGGGCGGCTTGGACGGGCTTCTGCATCGGCAACCTTTCGGTTGCAGTGAACGCAACCAGGCGGTTGCTGATATTGCAACCTCATGGTTGCTTATGCATTAGGGTGAAGAAGCGCGCAACCGTTGGGTTGCGCCACGCCCCGTTATGCGGTTTCCAGCGCCTCGGTGGCGTCAAGCCATCGGGCTTCGAGCGTCTCGATCTGGGCCTGAACGTCGGCGCGGCGCTTCATCAAATCGCTCATCGCGAGCTTGGCGAAGCGCGGTTCGGCGATCTTGGGATCGAACATCGCCCGGTCGATCGCATTGCGATCGGTCGTCAGCGTCGCGATTTCCGCCTCGGTGTCGCGGATCGTCTTGCGGCGCAGCTTATCGGCATCGCGGTCGATCGGTTTGCCCTTGGGCTTCTTGGCCTTGGGCTCGGGTTGCTTATCGCCGGCGAGCACGAAGGCGATATAATCGTCGAGAGTGCCGTCGAATTCCCGGGCAGTGCCGTTGTCGACCAGCACGAGCCGGTCGGCGGTCATCTCCAGCATGTGGCGATCGTGGCTGACGAGGACGACAGCGCCGGTATAGGCGTTGAGCGCCTGCACCAGCGCTTCGCGGGCGTCGACGTCCAGATGGTTCGTCGGTTCGTCGAGGATCAGCATGTGCGGCGCGTCGCGGGTGATGAGCGCGAGCGCGAGACGGGCCTTTTCGCCACCGGACATGCGGCCGACCTTGCCGATCGCCTTGTCGCCCGAGAAGCCGAAGCGGCCGAGCTGGGCACGGACCGCAGCGGGGCTGGCGGCCTTCATGATCCTGGTCATATGTTCGAGCGGCGTGTCGTCGGCGTCGAGTTCCTCGACCTGATACTGGGTGAAATAGCCGACCTTCATCTTGCCCGAAGACGCCATCTCGCCGTCCATCGGCGCGAGCTGCGCGGCGAGCAGGCGCGCGAGCGTCGTCTTGCCGTTGCCGTTGCGCCCGAGCAGCGCGACGCGATCGTCAGGGTCGAGGCGCATGTTGAGGCGCTTGAGGATCGGCGTCTCGCTGTAGCCGACGCTCGCCATGTCAAGCGTGATGAGCGGCGGCCGGAGCTCGCTGGGGTCCGGGAAGTCGAACGAGAGCGAAGGATCGTTGGCCAGCTCGGCGATCGGCTGCATCTTCGCGAGCATCTTCTGCCGGCTCTGCGCTTGTTTGGCGGTGGAGGCGCGGGCGGAGTTGCGGGCGACGTAATCCTGCAGCTTGGCGCGCTGGATATCCTGGTTCGCCTTGGCCGCGGCGAGCTGCGCCATGCGTTCGGCGCGCTGGCGCTCGAAGCTGTCGTAGCCGCCCGGGTAGAGCGTGATCTTGCCGTTCTGAAGGTGGAGGATGTGATCCACCACGTTGTTGAGGAAGTCGCGCTCGTGGCTGACGACGACGATCGTCGCCTTGTAGCCGACGAGGAAATCCTCGAGCCACATCACCGCCTCGAGATCGAGGTGGTTCGACGGTTCGTCGAGGAGCAGCAGGTCGGGTTGCGAGAAGAGCAGCGCTGCGAGGGCGACGCGCATTTTCCAGCCGCCCGAGAAGCTGTCGAGGGGGCGCTGCTGCATATCCTCGTCGAAGCCGAGGCCGAGCAGGATCTGCGCGGCGCGCATCGGGGCGGTGTAGGCGTCGATCGCGATCAGGCGTTCGTAGACGTCGCCAAGGCGGTCCGGGTCCTCGCTGGTTTCGGATTCGAGCATCAGCGCGGCACGCTCGGTGTCCGCGGCGAGGACCGTGTCGAACGGCGTGGCGGTGCCCGACGGCGCTTCCTGTGCGATATAGCCGAGGCGCGCGCCGCGCGGCATGTCGGCGGTGCCGTCGTCGGGTTCGAGCATACCGGCAATGACGCGGACGAGCGTCGACTTGCCAGCGCCGTTGCGGCCGATCAGCCCGACCCGACTGCCGGGCGGCAACGCTGCGGATGCGCCGTCGAGGATCGTGCGGCCGCCTAGGCGCACGGTGATGCCGTTCAGATTGAGCATGACGTGGCCTTAGCAGATGTTGCGGTGCAGCTAAAGCGTGCGGATGAGGCGGGTGGCCTGGGCCAGCCAGGGGGGGGATCCGACCGACGTGGGGCGGGCGCCGGGGGTGAGAGGGAGGAGGAGGAGCGCGTCGCCGTCGATGCCGATCAGCCGGGCGAACAGGAAGCGGCCGGCGGGCAGGGGGACGAGGACGTCGCGGTTCAGCGCCAGCGGGAAGGCGGCGCGCGCGCGCAAATCGCACCACAGCTGGTCGCCGCTGCGATAGTCAGCGACGCTGCCGGCCACGACTATCGCGACGCCGCCGGTCGCGGGCTGGGGCGGGGCGAGCGTCTGCGGCTGGCGGAGTGCATGGGCGCCGTCGGCATCGAGCGTCGCGGCGACGGGTAGCGCGGCGCGATCGGGCAGGGTGACGAGATCGGCGGGCGCGACCTCCAGCGCGGCGGCGATGCGATTGAGCCATGCGACCGAAACGGTGCGGGTGCCAGTTTCGAGCCGGCCGATAGTCTGCGCAGTCGTTGGAGGCGAGCAGCGCAGCGCGACCTGCTCCAGCGTCATGTTCCGGGCCCTACGTACCTCTCGTATCGCGGTAATCATGATCCGTCCTTAACCGCTGCGGTTATTCCTCTGTCCTACAAAGCTGACGTTGTGGCAAGTCCGCGATCGAGTCGGAGGCCGGGTCGGGAGCAGGCGCATGCGTGAGTTGGTGGAACGGACGATCATCGCGACGGGCGGGACGGGCGGAACCGGGCGGCGGGTAAGCGTGAACGTCGGCGAATCGCCGCTCGGTTGGCTGCGCGCGCGCGGGCTGGTCGATGCGCGGCAGTGCGAGGCGGGCGAGCGGCTGCGCGGCGATTACGAGACGGCGGCGCTGGGACCGCGGGTGACGATGACGTGGACGGCGCGGGTCGATGGCGGTGGCGGCGGGGGGCTCGGCCCGACGACCGCGCAGATCGCAGCCAAGGCGCGGTTCGACGCCGCCATGGCGGCAGCGGGCGCCGGGCTGGCCGATATCGCGTGGCGGGTGATCTGCGCCGGCGAGGCGCTGCCGGTGGCGGAGAGGGGGCTGGGATGGCCGGCGCGGGCGGGGCGGCTGGTGCTAACGCTGGCGCTCGACCGGCTGGCGGATCATTATCGCCTACCGTGACGGCAGGTGGGGCGGGTTTATCGTTTGCCGTCACCGGGGGGCGGGGTGTAACGGTGCGGCAGACGAGAACATAAGCGGGCCATGCGGACCGCAGAGGATGAGCGACGTGCGGTTCGATTTCGTGAAATGCCATGGCTCCGGCAACGACTTCCCCCTGATCGACGCGCGCGGGATCGCGCTGTCGCCGGCCGAATGGGCGGTGGTGGCGCGGGCGCTGGCGGACCGGCGCGGGCCTGTCGGCGGCGACGGCCTGTTGCTGCTGGGCGCGGGGGAGGGGGATTGTTGCTTTGGGATGGCGATGTACAATTCGGACGGGAGCGAGGCGGAGACGTGCCTCAACGGGCTGCGCTGCGTCGCGCGGATGGGGTTCGAGGCGCTGGGGATCGATCGCGCCCGCGTGAAGCTGAAGACGTCGAGCGCCTGGGCCGAGCGCGATGCGGATCTGGCGCCGGGGGTCTATACGGTGCGCGAGACGGCGGGGCCGGCGGGGCTCGACGTGCGCGCATGGCCGCTGCATGCCGGAACAGAGCAGATCGTCGACGCGCCGGTGCCGCCGCTGGGCAGCGACCGGGCGTTCACCGCCGTCGCCATGCCCAATCCGCATCTGGTCACCTTCGTCGAGCGGATCGACGAGGCGGAGCTGGTCGCGATCGGCACGGCGTGCGAGGCGGCGCCCGACTGGCTGCCCCATCGCGCCAACGTGTCGTTCGTCGAGCTGCGCGGGCAGGGCCCCGCATCGGGACAGGCGCTGTTCGTGCGGACCTTCGAACGCGGCGTCGGTCTGACCGACAGCTGCGGCAGCGCGATGGCGGCATCGGCCTTTGCCGCCTGCCTGACCGGACGGCTGGCCTATGACACGGCGATCACCGTGTTCAACAAGGGCGGGCTGGTGCGCGCCGCGGTCGCGCGCGATGCGATGGTCAGCCTGTCGGGCAATGCGACCTGGGAATGGCACGGATCGGTCGAGGTCGACATCGCCGCCGAGCGCGCCGGCGACCTGATCGTCCACGCCCATGCCGACGCGGAGATCGCGGCCTGGGCACGGATCGCCGACAGCGCGGGCCGATAACGGCACAGTCCGGGCGGCAGCGCGTTATGCCGAATGATGATCCACATGAGGGCGGGGGCGGAGCGGGCAGGCTATCTCCCTGGAAAGACATACAGAAGTGCAGAACATGCGTGACGATGAGATCTATTTCTACGAGCGGGCGGAGACGGAACTGGAACTGGCGCAGCGCGCCACCCACCCGCTGGCGGTGCGGGCGCATTACATCATCGCCAACCATTATCTCGACCGCTGCTACGGCGGCGCACCGACGCTGGCGGCCAACGACGGTGACGGCGACGGGGGTGGCGAGGGCGACTCGGCGGGGACCGGGAGCGCCAGCGGGGATAGCGACGGCGACGGGGCGAACCCGGCCGGATAGGGGCGAAACACTGCCATGAACCCTTGGCGCGGCCGTTCGTTGAAGCGGCGGAACGAGGGTCGCAATGGCGGATGGGTTCGGCAGGGACGAGAGCGACGAGCAGGAACTGCAGAACCGGCAGGGCGCGAAGCTCTATCCGGTGGGACAGGCGCTGCGTGCGACGTTCGACGCCGACAATCATGCGACGCTGAGCAAGGACGTTACCGGGCTGATGCTCGATCTGGCGCACGTGCCGTTCGAGCCGCATGAATTCGAACCGATCGTGACGACGCTGACGCCGCCACCGCGGATGGGCTGGCTGGCGCGGATGCGATCGGCGCTGCCGCGCGCGTTGCAGCGATCGTGGCGCGCCTGACGGACGACGCGCGCGGCGTCAGGCGGGGACCAGCGGCCCCTGCACGACGGCGACGAGCGAGCCGAAGATCACCTCCAGCATGGCGAGCGCGCGGACGCCGAGGCGGATCGGCGTGTCGCGGTCGATCGGCCCGGGCAGCTCCGCCTCGATGAAGCCGGCGTCGACCAGCGCGTGCAGCCAGCGTTGGGTGAGCGGCCAGGAGACGTTGATCCGGCCCGAGATATCCCCGGCGGAGATGGTCCGCGCCTCCGCCTCCGCGACATAGCCGACGAGCAGGATCTCGGTCGCGGGACTGCCGATCAGCGTGTCGCCGAACGCGCGCTTGCCGCCGTTGATCGCCTCCAGCAGCAGCCGCGCGACCTTCCACTGCGCCTCGATCGTCGAGGGGCGTTCGCCCTCCGGCGGCAACGGGCGGCAGGTGATGACGAGGCGGCGGCCGTCGCCGTGGCCGAGACGGGAGACGTAGATGTTGACGAAGATCGCGCGGCCATCGACATGCTGGTGCCGTTGCGTCGCGGCGAGCGTCGTCCCTTCGTCCCAGACGCGGCGCAGCAGCAGCTCGACCGCGGCGCGGTCGGCCGGCAGCACGACGTCGAGCACCGAGCGGCCGAGACCGGCGTCCGGCTCCAGCCCGAGCAGGGTTTCATAGGCAGAATCGAGATCGGTGATCCCGAGATCGGCGCCGACCAGGGCGTGGGCGATCGGTCCCGCTGCTGGATACATGTGAGTCGTCGCCTGTTCGAGCGATGGAGGCGCATCTGTAGAAACGTTCGTTGCGCAAGATCAAGTCCGTATTGGCCCTATGTGACGGCGTTGTATGGCAAATGTGTATCGGTCCGGATCAGGTATTCTCCGCGCTCTCACCGATATGGTTCAAAATGCTTGACAGCGCGACGCTGGACCGGGGGGAATGGAGAGGCGGCGCGCAGCATCACGCTGCCGCAGCGGGGAAAGCGCGTGCGCTGGACGCAGGAACTGATCGGGCTGTTCATGGATCATCTCGCCGAAACCGGAAACATCGCTGCGTCGGCGCGCTACATCGGGGTCGATCCGTCGCAGGTCTATTACCGGCAACGAACCGACGCGGCGTTCGCCGCCGCGTGGCGGGCGGCCATCGAGGCCGGATATCTGACGGTAGAGGCGCGGATGATCGGCCACGTCCTGTCGGGCGGCGACGACGCGGCGACCGCGAGCGCACGCGGTACGTTCAATTGGGAACAGGCGCTGCGCCTGCTCGCCCAGCGTGACGGCCATGCGACCCGCACGCGCCGGCATGGCCCGCAGCGGCAATTGGCGACGCGGCAGGAAACGGATGCTGCCATCTTGCGGCAGCTGTCGCGGCTTGCGCAGAACAAGGCGCGTCGCGAACGCGAGGCGGAGCCGTCATGAGCGGCGGCGCGAACAGGCCGCCGGTCGATGCGATGGCCGCCCTGCTTGCCATCTCCGAAGAGGAGCGGGGCTATGCGATACGGCGGCTGACGCCGGGGCAACGACGGGAGCTGGCGGAGCGCTGGGACGGCGGCTGGGCGCGGCCGGGGCAGGTGGCGCCGGCGGGGGACGACTGGCGGATCTGGCTGATCCGGGCGGGGCGCGGGTTCGGCAAGACGCGGGCGGGGGCGGAATGGGTGACGGGCCTCGCCGACGACCCCGAGGCGCTGATCGCGCTGGTCGGCGCGACCGCGGCGGACGTGCGGCGGGTGATGATCGAGGGGCCGAGCGGGCTGCGCGCGGTCGCCAAGACGGGGAAGATCCCGGCCTATTCGAGCAGCCGCGGCGAGATCCGCTGGCCCAACGGGGCGCGGGCGTTCGTCTATTCGGCGGACGTGCCCGACCAGTTGCGCGGGCCCGAGCATCATGCGGCATGGTGCGACGAGCTGGCCAAATGGCGGCGCGGCGATGCGGCGTGGGACAATCTGATGATGGGGATGCGGCGCGGCGCGCATCCGCGGGTGCTGGTGACGACGACGCCGCGGCCGACCAACCTGATGAAGCGCGTGTTGCGCGCCCGGGGGCTGGTCGAGACGCGCGGGCGGACGCGCGACAATCCGTTCCTGCCCGATGCCTTCGTCGACCACGTCGAGGATGCCTATGCCGGGACGGCGCTGGGGCGGCAGGAGCTGGACGGCGAGATGATCGACGACCTGACCGGCGCGCTGTGGTCGCGCGCGATGCTGGAGGCGTGCCGGGGCGATGCGCCGGGCGATCTGGTGCGCGTGGTGGTCGGCGTCGACCCGCCCGCGGGGGCGGTCGCGGAGGGCGGCGCGGGCGATGCCTGCGGGATCGTAGCGGTCGGGCTGGACGGTGACGGCATGGCGTATGTGCTCGCCGACGCCAGCGTGGCCGCGGCCTCGCCCGAGGGCTGGGCGCGGGCAGTGGCGAGTTGCGCGGCGCAACATCGCGCCGACCGGGTGGTGGCGGAGGCCAACCAGGGCGGGGCGATGGTGCGGTCGGTGCTGCTCGCGGCGGACGTGACGCTGCCGGTGCGGCTGGTGCGCGCGAGCCGCGGCAAGGCGGCGCGGGCGGAGCCGGTGGCGACGCTCTACGAACGCGGGCGGGTGCGGCATTGCGGGCGCTTCCCCGCGCTGGAGGACGAGATGTGCGGGCTGGTCGCCGGGGGCGGCTATCAGGGGCCGGGGCGTTCGCCGGACCGGGCGGATGCGCTGGTGTGGGCGCTGACGGAATTGTGCCTGGAGCGGCGTGGCGCTGCGGGGGTGCGGGGGTTGTAGCCGGGGTTTCGCGTGGGGGTGGTGGGCCTCTCGCCCATCGTCAGCGCGGACTGGTTTTAGGGGTTTGCCGGGCGGTGGGGGCGGGGCTGGAGGCTCCGGCCGTTCTCCTCGCCGCGGGGTGGGCCCCGGAACGGGGCCGGGGTGACGGGTGGGATGGGCGGGAGGCGGGAAGAAGGGGGTTCGCGCGGAGGCGCGGAGACGCGGAGACGCGGAGAAGAAGGGAAGGGGTTTTCGCGCGAAGGCGCGAAGACGCGACGGAGTTTGGGTGGGGGCGGGCCTCTCGCCCATCGTCAGTGCGGACTGGTTTTAGGGGCTGCCGGGCGGTGGGGGCGGGGCTGGAGGCTCCGGTCGTCCTCCTCGCCGCGGTAAATGCCGGAACGGGTCCGGGGTGACGGGTGGGATGGGTCGGGGGGCGGGAAGAAGAGGGTTCGCGCGGAGACGCGGAGACGCGGAGAAGAAGCGAAGGGGGTTTCGCGCGAAGGCGCGAAGGCGTTCGGGTGTGGGGCGGGCCTTTTGCGCTTCGTCACCGTGGACTGGTTTCGGGGTCTGCCGGGCTGCGGGGGCGGGGTGGGGGCTTCGGCCGTTCTCCTCGCCGCGGGGTGGACCCCGGAACGGGTTCGGGGTGACGGTGGGGGGCTCTTTCCTTCTTCTCCGCGTCTCCGCGTCTCCGCGTCTCCGCGTGAACCTCCTTCTGCGCGGCCTGACGTGAAACCAGGGATCGGGCGGCCGTTCAGGCTGCCCCTGCATCGCGGCGATCGGGCGCGGTGGCAAACGGGAGATCATCATGCGGTTGTTCGGGTGGAAGGCATCCCGCGAGGGCGGGCGGCCGGCGTTGTCGCGTGGCGGGTCGGGCGTCGCGCTGGGGGAGTGGCCGCGGTCGTACGAGGCGCAGGTGCGCGACGGCTTTGCGGGCAATGCGATCGCGCAGCGGGCGGTGAAGCTGGTCGCGGAGGGGGTCGGCTGGGCGCCGTTGACCGCGAGCACGCCGGCGCTGCTGACGCTGGTGCAGACGCGGTCGACCGGACAGGCCCTGCTGGAAACGGTGGCGGCGCAGATGCTGTTGCACGGCAATGCCTATGTGCAGGTGCTGCGCGACGCCGGGGGCGGCGTGGGCGCGCTGTACGCGTTGCGGCCCGAGCGGGTGAGCGTCGAGGTGGATGCCGGCGGCTGGCCGACCGCCTATCGTTATGCGGTCGGCGATCGGCGGGTGCGGCTGGAGGCGGAGGGGCCGCGGCCCGAGGTGGTGCATATCCGCAGCTTCAACCCGATCGACGACCATTATGGCATGGGCTGCCTGGGCGCGGCGTCGGGCGCGGTCGCGGTGCACAATGCGGCGGGGCGGTGGAACAAGGCGCTGCTCGACAATGCGGCGCGGCCGTCGGGGGCGCTGGTCTACGATCCCGGCGACGGCGCGGCGCTGAGTGCGGAACAGTTCGCGCGGCTGAAGGCGGAGATGGAGGCGGGGTTCGCGGGTGCGGGCAACGCCGGGCGGCCGATGCTGCTGGAGGGCGGGCTGCGCTGGCAGGCGCTGTCGCTGTCGCCCGCGGACATGGACTTCGTCGGGCTGAAGGCGGGGGCGGCGCGCGAGATCGCGCTCGCCTTCGGGGTGCCGCCGATGCTGCTCGGCCTGCCCGGCGATGCGACCTATGCCAATTATCGCGAGGCCAGCCGCGCGCTGTGGCGGCTGACGGTGCTGCCGCTGGCGGAGGCGATCCTGACCACGCTGGTGCAGGGCCTCGGCGGCTGGTTCGAGGGGGCGGCGCTGGCGGTCGACCTCGACCGGGTGCCGGTGCTGGCGGAGGAACGCCGGCATCTGTGGGCGAGCGTCGCCGCGGCCGATTTCCTGACGATCGAGGAGAAGCGGCAGATGGTGGGGTTGGGGGCATGAGCAGCGAGGTGCTGGCGCAGCTGATGACGCAGGCGGCGCGCGAGGGCGCGGACCTCGCCACGATGCGCGCGGTGGCGGAGGAGGCGGGCGAGCTGTCGGCGACGCGGGCGCTGACCCGGCTGGGGCTGGCCGACGAGGCGGCGCGGGCGGACCTTGCCGAACTGCGCGAGCTGCTGGCGGCGTGGCGCGATGCGAAACGGTCGGCGTGGAAGGCGGCGGCGGGCTGGTGCCTGCGGCTGGCGGGGGCGCTGCTGCTGACGGGGCTGGCGGTCAAGCTGGGGTTCCGCGGGTGGCTGGAATGAGGTTCGCTGGTTACGCGGCGGTGTTCGACCGGGCCGACCGTGCGGGCGACGTGATCCGGGCGGGCGCCTTTGCGGGCGCGGCGGCGGTGCCGCTGCTGTGGCAGCATCGCGGGGCGCCGGTCGGCCGGGTGACGGTCGCCGAGGATGCGCGGGGGCTGCGCGTCGAGGGGGTGGTGGACGATCCCCGGGCGGCGGCGCTGGTGACGGCGCGGGCGCTGGACGGGCTGTCGGTCGGCTATCGGCCGCTGGTGGTGCGGCAGGGGGCGCGGCGCGAGCTGCTGCGCGTGGCGCTGGCCGAGGTGAGCCTGGTGGCGATGCCGATGCAGCCGCTGGCGCGGATCGACCGGATCGACTGACCTTTCGGGGTTTCCAATTTCCAACGAGGAGAATGACGTGGACGTGATCGAACGGCCGGCGCTGGATGGCGCGCGCGTGGGGAGCAACGACGGGGGAGCCTTCGCGGGCTTCGTCCGGGCGGGGACGACGCTGGAGATGAAGGCGTTCACCGGGGTGACGGGGGATGCGGGCGGCTTTGCGGTGCCGCGCGAGATCGATGCGGCGATCGCGCGGGTGCTGACCGGCGCCTCGCCGATCCGCAGCATCGCCAATGTGGTGCAGGTGGGGTCGGCGGGGTATCGCAAGCTCATCACCACCGGCGGCACGCCATCGGGCTGGGCGGCGGAGACGGGGCCGCGGCCGGAGACGGCGAGCCCGGTGTTCACCGAGCTGGCGCCGCCGATGGGCGAACTCTACGCCAACCCGTCGGCCAGCCAGGCGATGCTCGACGATGCGGCGTTCGACGTCGAGACATGGCTCGCCGGGGAGATTGCGGCGGAATTCGCGCGTGCGGAGGGCGCGGCGTTCGTCGGCGGCACCGGGATCAACCGGCCCAGGGGGTTCCTGACCGGGCCGACCTCCACCGCGAAGGACGGCGTGCGCCCGCTGGGGACGCTGCAATATCTGCCGAGCGGGGCGGCGAGCGATTTCGGCGCGAACCCCGACGAACGGCTGATCGATCTGGTCCAAAGCGTGCGCGCGCCCTATCGGCAGGGGGCGAGCTGGGTGATGAACGCCAGCACGCTGGCGCGCATCCGCAAGTTCAAGACCGGCGACGGCATGCCGCTGTGGCAGCCGGGGCTCGCGGCCGGGCAGCCGGCGATGCTGCTCGGCTATCCGGTGGTCGAGGCGGAGGACATGCCCGACATCGCCGCGAACGCGCTCGCCATCGCCTTCGGCAATTTCAAGGCGGGCTATCTGATCGCGGAGCGCAGCGAGACCGCGATCCTGCGCGATCCCTACACCAACAAGCCGTTCGTCAGCTTCTACGCGACCCGGCGGATCGGCGGCTGCGTCGCCGACAGCGAGGCGATCAAGCTGCTGAAGTTCGCCACTGCGTGACGGTATCGGCGCCCCCGCCGCATCGGCGGGGGCGCGTCTTTTCCGAGGGGACGGGCTGATGGATGGGGCGGCGATGCCGGTCGGGGTGGTCGCGGCGGCGGCCGCCGTGGCGGGGGCGTATCTGCGGATCGCGGAGGCGCCCGACGGCGTGCTGACGCAGGGGGCGGCGACGGCGCTGGCGCTGGCCGAGGCGTTCTGCGGGCAGATGCTGATCGTGCGGGCGTGCGAGCAGGGGATCGGCACCGGCGGCGACTGGCAGCGGCTGGGCGCGCTGCCGGTGCGGGCGATCGACGGGCCGGTCGGTCTGCCGGTCGGGGCCTATGCGGTGGATATCGATGCGGACGGCGTCGGCTGGGTGCGGGTAACCGCGCCGGGCGGGGCGCGCCGGGTGACGGTCCGGTACAGCGCCGGGCTGGCGGAGGAGTGGGACGGCCTGCCCGCGCCGGTCGCGCAGGGCGTGACGCTGCTGACGGCGCATCTGTTCGAGCATCGCGAGGGGGGCGCGGCGCCGCCGGCGGCGGTGGCGGCGCTGTGGCGACCGTACCGGCGGATGCGGCTGTGAGCGCGGGGGCGGTGCTGCGCGCGGCGGTGGTCGCGCATCTGGCCGACATGGGCCGCGTGTTCGACGCGGCGCCGGCGCGGGCGGCGATGCCGTACGTCGTGGTCAACGATCCGGTGCTGGCGGCCGGGGATGCGATCGGCGTGTCTGGGCGGACCGGCATGCTGGCGGTGGCGTGCATCGACACCGGTGTGTCGCCGGAGCGGGTGCGCGCGCTGCTCGCCGCGGTCGAGGCGCGGATGGCGAGCCTGCCGGCGGCGCCGGGCGAGGGGTGGCGGGTGACCGCGGTGCGGCTGGCGCGCAGCCAGGTCGTGCAGGGCAAGGGCGAACGCTGGACGGCGACGGGCGTGTTCGCGGTGCGGATGTTCCGTAGCAACTAGGGGAGATACGGAGATGGCGGTGGAACGGGGCAGTGCCTTCCTGTTGAAGGTGGGCGACGGCGCGGCGGTGCCGGCGTTCGCGACGGTGGCGGGGCTGCGCACGACGCAGCTGAGCGTCAACGGCGAGGCGGTGGTGGTGACCAACAAGGATTCGGGCGGCTGGCGGCAGCTGCTGTCGGGCGCCGGGGTGCGCAGCGTCAGCGTGTCGGGGGCGGGCGTGTTCACCGGCTCCGCCGCCGAGACGCGGATCAAGGCGAGCGCGCTGGCGGGCGTGCTCGACGATTACCGGCTGAGCTTCGAGAGCGGCGACCACATGACCGGGCGGTTCCTCGTCACGCGGCTGGACTATGCCGGCGATTTCAACGGCGAGCGGTCCTACACGCTGAGCCTCGAAAGCTCCGGCCCGGTGGTGGTGGCATGAACGCGGCGGCAAACCCGGCGCGGGGCGAATGCGGCCTGCGCGTCGACGGCTGCGACCTGGTGCTGCGGCCGTCGTTCGCGGCGCTGGTCGCCGCGGAGGGCGAACTGGGGCCGCTGTTCGCGCTGGTCGAGCGGGCGGTCGAGGGCCGGCTGACGATCGCGGAACTGGTCGCCCTGTTCTGGCACTGCCTGCGCGATCATCCGGAGGGGATGACGCGCGAGCGGCTGTGCGAGGCGCTGATCGAACTGGGGCTGGCGAAACTGACGCCGGTGCTGCGCGGGCTGCTCGGGCAGATCCTGGCGGGGTGGTGAGCGACTTCGCGGGCGGGGCGGTGCGGCTGGCGGGGTTCGCGGGGGCGGTGCTGAGGTGGAGCCCGGACGCCTTCTGGCGGGCGACGCCGGCCGAACTGGCGGCGGTGGTGACGGCGGCGGGCGGCGGCGAGGGGGCGATGGCGCCGCCCGACGCGGCGACGCTGGCGCGGATGCGGGAGGCGTTTCCGGATGGATGAGGTGGAGCGGATCATGGTCGGCGTGCGCGCCGACACGGCGGGCTTCGCGCGCGAGGTCGAGGCGATGCGGGGCACGCTGGAGGGATCGCTGGGCGCGGGTGCCGAGCGCGCCGGGCGGGCGATCGAGACGGCGCTGCTGCGCGCGGCGCGGTCGGGGCGGTTCGGGTTCGAGGAGCTGAAGGGCGTCGCGCTCGGCGTGCTGGCCGACATCGCGCGGGCGGCGGTGCATGCGGGGATGGAGCGGGTGACCGGCGGCGTGTCGCTGGGGAGCACGCTGGCGGGGCTGGCGGGATCGCCGGGGCGGGCGACCGGGGGACCGGTGGCGCCGGGGCGCGGCTATGTCGTCGGCGAGCGCGGGCCGGAGCTGTTCGTGCCGACCGCGAGCGGACGGGTCGAGCCCGGGGGGCCGGGTGCCGGGGCGCGGGACGTGCGGGTGACGATCACCGTGCAGGCCGGGGCGGGGGAGGCGCCGGCGGCGCTGCAACGGTCCGGGCGGCAGGTGGCGCGGGCGGTTCGGGCGGCTCTGGAGGGGTAGCTTCGGTTTTGGCGCGCGCGGGGGCGTGGGAAGAAGGGGTTCGCGCGGAGGCGCGGAGACGCGGAGAAGAAGTAAGGGGTTTTCTCGCGAAGGCGCGAAGGCGCGAAGAGGTTTTGATGCCTCTTGCGCGTCGTCGCCTGGACCAGTTCCGGGGTCTGCCGGGTCGCGGGGGTGGGGCTGGAGGTTCTGGCGGTTGTCCTCGCCGCGCGGGGGGGACCCCGGGACGGGGTGACGGTCTGGGTGCATGGCGGGCGCGCCTTCGCGGCGGTGTGGGGCCGTGGGTCCCGACTTTCGTCGGGATGACGGGTTTGTCCGGGGCGGGCGGCGGCTCTTTGCGGCTTTGCGGCTTCGCGTGAACAGGCCTTCTTCTCTGCGTCCTCTGCGCCTCTGCGCGCGCCCTTCTTCTTCGTGCGCGGTGGGAAACATTCAGGAGAGCATCATGGCGCATTGGCTGTGTACCCGGCGGGACGGGCAGGTCGAGGGGGTGGTGAGCCGGTTCGATCCGCGGTTCTGGACGGTCAATTTTCCGCGGCCGATGATGGCGGCGGTGACCAATCCGGCGGCGGATGCGCTGCGGGTGGATGCGGTCTTCTATACGCGCGGCGATCTGGCGGGGCTGATCTGGGAGGCGGAGGACCGGTTCGACCATGCGCTGCTGCGCTACGCGACGGCGCGGGATTTCCGGGACTGCCGGTTGCGGTTCCGCTGGCGGTCGGCGGGGATCAAGCCGCTGGATGCGGTCAACGGGCCGACGCTGACGATCGAGGGGCGCGATGCCGCCGGGCAGCCGCGCGCCTGGTACGTGCGGCTGTGGAATTATGCGGTCGGGACGCCGGAGGATGCGGTCGTCGGACTCGACTTCGCCGATCTGGCGGGCGGGTTCCTGTTGCCGGGCGAGGCGGACCCGGTGTGGGCGGGGGACGTCGACCGGATGTTCGTGTCGCTGGTCGCACCCGATTACGACGGCGGCGCGGCACCGCTGGCGGCGGCGCAGGAGGGCTGGGTCGAGTGGACCGGCATCGCCTGCGAGGGGCCGGGATCGGTGCTGGCGATCGGCGATGCGGTGCTGCCCGACCATGGCTTTGCGATCGCGAGCGGTTTCGACGACAGCTACAATCTGACGCCGGCCCGGCTGCTGCGCAACGCGCTGCACCTGGGGTATCGCGGCACGATCACGCATTACGTGGGGATGAGCCATTATTTCCGGCTCGAGGCGCTGTATGGCGGCTTCTACGTCGGGCTGGCCGGCGGCGTGCTCAACGTCGCCTGCGCCGCGTGGCATCGCGATTTCGCGGACCGGGCGCGGGTGCTGGGCTATGACCTCGTCTGGTCGCTGAGCTACGAACTGTTCGACGCGCATTGCTGGAACGACTGGAAGCAGCGTGCCGCCGACGGGGCGCCGGCGCTGACCGGCTGGGAACCGCCGTCGACGCTGTTGTCGCCGTGTCACGCGGGGGCGATGGCCTATCTGCAGCAGGTGGCGGCGGCGTTCGTCGGGATCGGCGTCGCCGCAGGGCTGGCGCCGCGGTTCCAGGTCGGCGAGCCATGGTGGTGGACGATGCCGGACGGGCGGCCGTGCCTGTACGATGCGGCGGCGGTGGCGGCGTTCGCACCAGCGGCGATCCCGAGCGTGCGGGGGGCGATGACCGCGGCGCAGACCGAGACGATGGACCGCGCCGGGGCGGCGCTGGCGGCGTCGACCGCGGCGCTGGTCGCGGCGGTGAAGGCACGCTTTCCGGGCTGCGAGACGCTGCTGCTCACCTATCTGCCGACGGTGCTCGACCGCGCCGCGCCCGAACTGAAGCGCGCCAACATGCCGGTGGGCTGGGCGTCGCCCGCCTTCGACGTGTTGCAGCTGGAGGATTACGACTGGGTGACCGAGGGCGACAGCGCCTCGACCGCGCGCGGCGTCGCGGCGGCGACGGCGCGGCTCGGCTATCCGCCGGAGCGCCAGCATTATCTGTCGGGCTTCGTGTTGCGACCCGATCAGGCGGCGCAATGGGCAAGGATCGAGGCGGCCGGGCTGGCGGCGCGGGCGCGCGGCGTCGCGGCGGTGTTCCTGTGGGCGCTGCCGCAGGTGATGCGCGACGGCTTCGTGCATTTCGAGGGGGATGACGACGTGCAGGACTATGACGACGTGCTGTTCCCGGTCGCGCTGGGGCGCGAGGCGGAGGTGGCGCCGGCCTTTTCGACGACGATCCTGACCGCGGCGGGCGGGGCGGAGCAACGGCTGGTCGGCTGGGCGGAGGCGCGGACCAGCTACGACGTCGGGCCGGGCGTCCGCTCCGAGGCAGATATCGCGACGCTGCTGGCGTTCTTTCGGGCGCGGATGGGGCCGGCGCGCGCGTTTCGGCTGCGCGATCCGTTCGATGCGGAGGGGGCGGACGAGGCGATCGGGACCGGCGACGGGGTGCGGCGGCGGTTCGATCTGGTCAAACATTATGGCGCGGCGACGCGGCGGATCGTGCGGCCGGTCGCGGGCAGCGTGCGCGTCGCGGTGGACGGCGTCGCGACGCAGGCCTTTGCGGTCGAGGACGACGGCGTCGTGCTGCTCGATGCGGCGCCGGCGGCGGGTGCGCGCGTGACGGCGAGCTTTGCGTTCGACGTCATGGTGCGCTTCGCCGAGGACCGGTTGCGGGTGGCGCGGACCACGTTCCTCGCCGGCGAGGCGGTGTCGGTGCCGCTCGTCGAGGTGCGCGCGTGACCGCGGTGGGGGAGGTGCGCGCATGACCGCGGTGGGGATCGCGCTGTGCTGGCGGGTCGAGCGCGGCGACGGGGTGGCGATCGGGCTGACGACGCACGACCGCGACCTCGTCCTCGACGGGCTGGTGCATCGCGCCGCGCCGGGGATGACGCCGTCCGCGATCGAGCGGTCGGCGGGGCTGGAGGCGGATACGATGGACGTCGGCGGGGCGCTGAGCAGTGGCGCGATCGGCGAGGCGGACCTGCTGGCGGGGCGCTGGGACGGCGCGCGGGTGCGCCTGTTCGCGATCGACTGGGAGGCGGGGACGACGATCGCCGTGCTGGGCGAGGGGCGAATCGGCGCGGTCGCGCTGGGCGAGGACGGCTTCACCGCGGAGCTGGCGGGGGCGAGCGCGGGGCTGGCGCGGCCGGTGGTCGAGGAGACCTCCGCCGAATGCCGGGCCGAGCTGGGCGACCGGCGGTGCCGGGTGGCGCTGGGCGGGCGCCGGCGGTTCGTGCGGGTGCTGGGCGTCGGCGACCGGGTGGTGACGCTGGATGCGGCGGAGCCGGTGGCGGGCGCCTATGCGGGCGGGACGTTGCGCTGGTTCGGCGGGGCGAACGGCGGGCTGGCGCAGGCGGTGGACGCCTCGGCCGGCGCGACGCTGACCTTGCGGGCGGCGCCGGCGTTCGCGGTGGCGGCGGGCACGTTGGTCGAGGTGATCGAGGGGTGCGACAAGAGCCTCGCCACCTGTGCGGCGCGGTTCGGCAATGCGGCGAACTTTCGCGGCGAGCCGCACCTGCCGGGGATCGACCTGCTGACGCGCTATCCCGGTGGGTGAGGCGGTGGCGGCGGGGGCGCTGGCGCTGGTCGGCGCGCCGTTCCGGCTGCACGGGCGCGATGCGGCGCACGGGTTCGATTGCATCGGCGTGATCGCGGCGGCGCTGCGCGCGGCGGGCTGGGCGGGCGCGGTGTCGAGCGGATACGCGCTGCGTGGCGGCGCGGCGGAGGCGGTGGCGGCGCGGTTCGATGCGGTGCTGGCGCGCGGCGACGGATCGGTGGGGGACGTGCTGCTGTTCCGGGTCGGGCCGGGGCAGTTGCATGGCGCGGTGCGGGTGGCGGGCGGGATCGTCCATGCCGACGCGGCGCTGCGCCGGGTGGTGATGCGGCCGGGAACACCGGACTGGGTGCCGATCGGCGCCTGGCGCTATGACGGGAGGGGCTGATGGCGACGCTGGTGCTGACGGGGCTGGGGCAGGCGATCGGCGGGCCGGTCGGGGGCGCGCTGGGGGCGCTCGCCGGGCAGGCGATCGACGGGCGGCTGTTTCGCGGGGCGGCGCGCGAGGGGCCGCGGCTGACCGAGCTGGCGGTGCAGACGTCGAGCTACGGCACGCCGATCCCGAAGCTGTTCGGGACGATCCGGGTGGCGGGGACGGTGATCTGGTCGACCGACCTGATCGAGACGCGCAGCACCAGCCGCGCGGGCAAGGGGCAGCCGGGGACCAACACCTACAGCTATTCGGCGAGCTTCGCGGTGGCGCTGTCGGCGCGGCCGATCCGGGGCGTGCGGCGGATCTGGGCGGAGGGGAAGCTGCTGCGCGGTGCGGCGGGCGACTGGAAGGGGCGGACCGGGTTCCGGCTGCACATGGGCGGCGAGGACCAGGCGGCCGATCCGCTGATCGCTTCGGCAATGGCGGTGACGCCGGGGTATCGCGGCCTCGCCTATGCGGTGTTCGAGGGGATGCAGCTGGCGGATTACGGCAACCGCATCCCGTCGCTGACCTTCGAGGTGGAGGCGGATGCGGGGGCGGTGGCGAGCGGGGACATTGCGGCGGCACTCGCGGCGGAGGTGACGGGGCGCGGCGGCGCGCTGCTGGGCGGGTTCGCGGCGTCGGGGGCGAGCGTGCGCGGCGTGCTCGACACGCTGGCGGTGCTGGACGGCGGCTGGTGGCAGCCCGTGGGGGCGACGCTGGCGCGGCGGCACGATGCGGGGCCGGCGCTGGTGGTGACGGATGCGGGCGTCGGCGCGGCGCGGCGGCGGCGGACGGTGGCGGCGCTGGCGAGCGCGCCGCGCGAGGTGGCGGTGGCGCATCACGATCCGGCGCGCGACTATCAGATCGGCGTGCAGCGGGTGCGGCGGCCGGGGGCGGGGGAGCGGATCGACCGGGTCGAGCTGCCCGCGGTGCTCGACGCGGCGAGCGCCAAGGCGGTCGCGGGCGCGCTGGTCGCGCGCGGCGAGGCGGAGCGGACGCGGCGGCGGGTGACGCTGGGGATCGAGGGCCTGGGCGTCGCGCCGGGGGAGATCGTGACGGTCGCAGGCGAGACGGGGCGCTGGCGCGTGGCGGGCAGCAGCACGGTCGGGCTGGCGACGACGCTGGAGCTGGTCCCGCTGGCGGCGATGCCGGTCGCGGGCGCGGCGACCAGCGGCGCGGTGCGCGCGGCGCCCGACCTGACCGCGGGACGGACGCTGCTGATCGCCGCGGAGCTGCCGGCGCTGGGCGAGGCGCCGCTCGCCGCCCCGCGTGTCTGCGTGCTGGCGGCGGGCGAGGGGGCGGGGTGGCGGCAGGCGGCGCTGCTCTACAGCCTCGACGACGGTGCGAGCTGGACCGCGGCGGGCGGCACCGCCGCGCCGGCGGCGATCGGGCGGATCGAGGTCGTGCCCGAAGCCGCGTCGACGTGGCTGGTGGACCGGCGCAGCCGCGTCGTGGTGGCGATGGCGCGGCCGGACATGATGCCGGGCGATGCCGATGCGGCGGCGCTGGCGCAGGGGACGAACCTTGCGTTGCTGGGCGACGAGCTGATCCAGTTCGCGCGCGCCGATCCTTTGGGGAACGGCCGCTGGGCGCTCACCGATTTGCGGCGCGGGTTGCACGGCACCGAGGCGGCGATCGGCATGCAGCGGCCGGGGGACCGGTTCGCGCTGATCGAGGCGGACGCGGTCGCGACGATCGACCTGCCGGTCGCGGCGATCGGGCGCCGGCTGCGCATCCTTGCGAGCGGAACCGGCGACGATGCGGCGCCGGTGGAGGTCTCGCTGATGGTGACCGGCGCGTCGGTGGCGCCGCCGGCGCCGGTGCATGGCACGGTCGCGGCGCAGCCGGACGGCGGGCTGGCGATCGGCTGGGTGCGGCGCAGCCGGGCGGGCTGGTCGTGGAGCGATGGCGCCGACGTGCCGCTCGCCGAAGAGACGGAACGATATCGGGTGACGCTGACGGCCGCAGGCAGCGCGCGGACGTTCGACGTGACCTCGCCGCGGCTAGCCCTGCCCGTAGCGGAGCGGCCGCATGGCATGGCGACGCTGCGGATCGTCCAGCAGGGGACGCTGGCGCCCTCGCCGGCGGCGGAATTCACTTTCGATGCAGGAGGATGACGATGACCGAACCGGCGACCGCGCGACTCGCGATGCCGCTGCTCGCGGCCGGGCAGGCGGAGAAGGAACTGACGCACAACGAGGCGCTGGCGCGGCTGGACATGCTCGTCCAGCCCGCGGTGATCGCGCTCGGCGTCGACCAGCCGCCGGCCGCACCGGCCCCCGGGCAATGCTGGGTCGTCGGGAACACCCCCACCGGCGCATGGGCCGGCCATGGTGCGGAACTGGCGGGCTGGACCGACGGCGGATGGCGGTTCGCGGTGCCGCGCGAGGGCTTCTCTGCCTGGTGTATTACGACTGCTAAACCAATAGCTTACCACAATGGTCTGTGGCAGGAAGGTGACGTGTTCGCCGATCGCCTGATCGTCGGCGGCAAGGCGGTGGTGGGCGCCCGCGCCGCCGGGATCGCCGACCCGGCCGGCGGCACCGTGGTGGACGAGGCGGCGCGGCAGGCGGTCGCGGCGATCCTGGGCGCGTTGCGACAACATGGGCTCATCGCGAGCTGACCCGAAGTGTTGTATCCTTGCCACAGGTCCGGACTTTTGCGTGCTTGCGTGGAAACCAACCCCGGGATAGTGAGTTTGCGCTGTCCGTAGTGACACTCAAGAAAGGGGACTTCTATGCGGAAGCTTGCCGTCGTTCTGGCACTGGCCTCCACCGCACTCGCCACTCCTGCCCTCGCCCGCGACAAGTCGTGGTACGTTGGCATCGAAGGCGGTGCGATGATCGTCGAAGACATCGATTACGACATCGGTGCAACCAACAACGCCGCCACGGTTGACCACAACTATGGCTATGACGTCGATGGCGTCATCGGCTACGATTTCGGCGGTTTCCGCGTCGAAACCGAAGTCGGCTACAAGAGCGCGACCGTCGATGGCTACAGCTCCACGCTGACCACGCCGCGCTACAACGCAGCCGGCGCGATCGTCGCGACCCCGGCCGGCACCTATGACTATGCCGGTGGCAAAACCTCGGCGCTCAGCTTCATGCTGAACGGCCTGCTGGACTTCGGCGACGATGACGGCATCCAGGGCTTCGTCGGCGGCGGTGTCGGTGTCGCTCGCGTCAAGGCGAACTACGCGCTCACCACGCGCGGCAACTTCGTCGATGATTCGGACACCGTGTTCGCATGGCAGGGCCTGGCGGGCGTGCGCGCTCCGCTGACCGACCACATCGACGCGACGCTGAAGTATCGCTTCTTCAACGCCGACAACGTCAAGCTGGTGGACGTGACCAACCGTACCTTCGAGGGCCGGTTCCGTTCGCACAGCATCCTGGGTGGCGTGACGTACAACTTCGGTTCGCCGACGCCTCCGCCGCCGCCGCCGGTCGAAACGCCGCCGCCGGCTCCGCTGCCTGCGCCTGCGCCGGCTCCGGAAGCTCCGGTCTGCTCGCCTGGTCCGTTCATCGTGTTCTTCGAATGGGACAAGTCGGACATCACGCCTGAGGCCGGTTCGATCCTCGACAACGCGGTCAGCCAGTACCAGAGCTGCGGTAACGCGCAGGTCATGCTTGCCGGTCACGCCGACAAGTCGGGTTCGGCATCGTACAACGTCGGCCTGTCGCAGCGTCGCGCGGACTCGGTGAAGGCGTATCTCACGTCGCACGCCATCCCCGATGGTGTGATCTCGACGGAAGCGTTCGGCGAGAGCCGTCCGCGCGTCGACACCGCCGATGGCGTCCGCGAGGTTCAGAACCGTCGCGTGGAAGTCACCTACGGTCCGGGCGCAGGTCAGTAAGACCTACGTCTACCGTTGGAGTACAGATCGGGAGGTCGGCACATGCCGGCCTCCCTTTTTGTTTGTCTGCGGTACGGGGCGGGGCGGGAAGACGGGTCCGTCCAGGGCGCGTGAATGGTGTCAGGAAAGTGTATTCGCGCAGAGGACGCAGAGGGGCGCCGCGTCGGGCTGCGCGGCCCTGTCATCTTCGACGCCTGACAGGACGGACCACTGCGGCGGGCACAATATCTCTGCGTCCTCCGCGCCTCCGCGCGAACCAAAGTCTTTTTCCCTTTTCTCTTCGCGTCTCCGCGTCTTCGCGTGAACACAACCTGCCGCCGTTCACCGGATCCGCTGGCCGGAAGAGATTCGCGCGAAGACGCGAAGGCGCGACGATGGTGCGCGAGAGGGGATGCGGGTGGATCTCATGGCGCGTCGATTGTCTTACGGTCGGTATCCGACGTGCGGGTTGCTGTTGCGGGATGCTGGCAATCCGCGGCTGTTGGGGTAGAGAGCGCGGGTCCGGGGTTCGTCCCATCGCCAAGAGGTATCGATGCGCATCACGATGATCGGTTCGGGCTATGTCGGCCTGGTGTCGGGCGCCTGTTTCGCCGATTTTGGTCACGACGTGATCTGCGTGGACAAGGACGAGAGCAAGATCGCCGCGCTGAGGGCGGGGCGGATGCCGATCTACGAACCGGGCCTCGAGGCGCTGGTCGCGACCAATGTCGCAGCGGGGCGGCTGACCTTCACCACCGATCTCGCCGCTTCGGTCGCAGGCGTCGATGCGATCTTCATCGCGGTCGGCACGCCGTCGCGCCGCGGTGACGGCCATGCCGACCTCAGCTACGTCTTCGCCGCCACCGAGGAGATCGCCGCTGCGGTGACCGGGCCGACGGTGGTGGTCACCAAGTCGACCGTCCCGGTCGGCACCGGCGACAAGGTCGAGGCGATCCTGCGCGAGACGCGCCCCGACGTCGACATCCAGGTCGTCTCCAATCCCGAGTTCCTGCGCGAGGGTGCCGCGATCGGCGACTTCAAGCGCCCCGACCGGATCGTGATCGGCACCGACGACGAGGGCGCGCGCATCGTGATGCGCGGCGTCTACCGGCCGCTCTATCTCAACGAATCGCCGATCCTGTTCACCGGCCGGCGGACCAGCGAGCTCATCAAATATGCCGCGAACGCGTTCCTCGCGACCAAGATCACCTTCATCAACGAGATCGCCGATCTGTGCGAGGCGGTCGGCGCCAACGTCCAGGACGTCAGCCGCGGGATCGGGCTCGACAACCGCATCGGCAAGAAATTCCTCCATGCCGGTCCCGGCTATGGCGGGTCGTGCTTCCCCAAGGACACGCTGGCGCTGCTCAAGACCGCCGAGGATTTCGAAAGCCCGGTCCATATCGTCGAGGCGGTGGTCAAGGTGAACGACAGCCGCAAGCGCGCGATGGGCCGCAAGGTGCTGCACGCGCTGACCGCGGGCGGCGACGGCGAGGCGAAGGGCAAGACCGTCGCGCTGCTGGGCCTGACCTTCAAGCCCAATACCGACGACATGCGCGACGCGCCGTCGATCGCGATCGCGCAGGCGCTGACCGATGCCGGGGTGACGGTGCGCGCCTATGATCCCGAGGGAATGGAACCGGCGCAGCGGATGATGCCCGAGCTGACCTGTTGCAGGGATGCCTATGAGGCGGCGACCGGGGCGGATGCGGTGGTGATCGTCACCGAATGGGATGCGTTCCGCGCGCTCGACCTCGTCAAGCTGAAGGGCGTGATGGCGGCGCCGGTGCTGGTCGACCTGCGCAACGTCTATCGCCGCGAGGACGTCGAGGCGACCGGCTTCGCGTATACCGCCGTCGGGCGCTGATCGTCGGCGAGCGCCGCGGCAAGCCAGTCGGGGATCAGCGCGTCGCCCAGCGTTTCGACCCGGCGGTGTTCGATCATCAGGCCGAGGTCCGGATAGGTCGCGCGGGTGCGGTCTCCCGCTTCGGTCAGCGGCGCGACGACCAGCCGGCGGTTCACCTTCGCGCGGTGGTGCATGCGCGCGGTATTCTCCTGCCCGATATAGCAGCCGCTGGTGAAGCTGACGCCGTTCAGTTCGCGCGCGTTGCATTCCAGCCAGAGCGTCTCGCCGTTGCCGAGCTCGCCGACGCCTTCGGCGACGCCGAGCAACAGGCGGTGTTCGTGCCAGCCCTGCGCCGGGGCGGACGGGGCAGCGATCCAGCGGCGGCCGAGCGCGGGCAGGCGCGGGTCGGGTACGCCTTCGTCGCCGTCGCGCGACCAATGCGCCGCCAGCGTGTCGTCGCGGACGATGGTGATCGCACGGCGCAGCCGGTACAGGCCCAGCCGGCGGATCAGCGCATCCGCCTGCGCCGCTTCGGCATCGAGCAGCACATCCTCTCCGTCCGCCCAGACGATGAAGTCGAACAAGGCCTTGCCCTGCGGCGTCAGCAACGCCGCCCAGACCGGTAGCGGCCCGGCGACGTCGTTGGTGACGAGGCCCTGGAGAAAGCCGCGGACGTCCTCTCCGGACAGGCGGACGATCGCGCGATCGGTGAGCGTGGTGGCATGCATGCCTTGCACCTAGGTGTCGCGGCGCATTTTCCAAGGTGGCGGTGCGCCGATGCGATCGGTAGGAGGGCGCCATGACCGACCGCCTGACCATCCGCCGCCCCGACGACTGGCACGTCCACCTGCGCGACGGCGCGATGCTGCAGGCGGTGGCGGGCCATACCGCGCGCCAGTTCGGCCGGGCGATCATCATGCCGAACCTCACCCCGCCGGTGACCGACGTCGCGATGGCGGAGGCGTATCGCGCGCGCATCCGCGCGGCTGTAGGCGAGGGCGTCGATTTCACGCCGCTGATGACCTGTTACCTGACCGATCACAGCGATCCGGCCGAGATCGCCGCGGGCCATGCGGCGGGGGTGTTCACCGCGTGCAAGCTGTACCCGGCGCATGCGACGACCAATTCCGCGCACGGCGTCACCGATATCCTGAAGCTGACCGCGGTGCTCGAAACGCTGCAGCGGATCGGCATGCCGCTGCTGATCCACGGCGAGGTGACCGATCGCAGCATCGACATCTTCGACCGCGAGGCGGTGTTCGTCGAGCGGGTGCTGACCCCGCTCACCCGCGACTATCCGGCGCTCAAGATCGTGCTCGAGCATATCACCACTGCCGAAGCCGCGGCGTTCGTCGCCGAGGCGGCGCATCCGATCGCGGCGACGATCACGCCGCAGCATCTGCTCATCAACCGCAACGCGATCTTCGACGGCGGATTGCGGCCGCATGCCTATTGCCTGCCGGTGCTGAAGCGCGAGGCGCATCGGCTGGCGGTGCGGCGTGCGGCGGTGTCGGGCAGCCCGCGCTTCTTTCTCGGGACGGACAGCGCGCCACATGTCGTCGGCGCAAAGGAATCGGGCTGCGGCTGTGCGGGGATCTTCAACGCGCCGTTCGCGCTGGAAGCGTATCTGCGCGTGTTCGACGAGGAGGGCGCGATCGACCGGTTCGAGGGGTTCGCCGCGGAACATGGCGCGCGCTTCTACGGGCTGCCGCTCAACGCGGGTACGGTGACGCTGGTGCGCGATGCGGTCGTGGTGCCGGAGCGGATCGGCGAGGTGGTGCCGTTCCTGGCGGGCGAGACGCTGGGGTGGCGGTTCGAGGGGTAGCGGCCGGGGCAGGGCCGCTGGCAACGCCCGCGTCGTCTGACGCCCCGGCGCTCGGCCTAGAACGGCATCCATTTCGCGGTGTGGGTGATCTTCATATAGCCGACGTTGACGCCCGCCCGATAGCCGACGCCGAGGCGGATCGGGATCAGCACGATGTTGCCGCGCCGCAGATAGGTCGCGGCGAATCCGCCGACGAGGTACAGCCGCCCCTCCGCCGCCGGGAAGCGATGGAACAGCTCTTCGGTGTCGTAGAGGTTGTAGACCAGCACGAACACCTTGTTGGCATCGCCGCCGACGTCGAAGCCGACCGAGGGGCCGGTCCAGTAGACCGGCTGCTGCCCTTCGACCTTGTGGCTCATGATGCCCGATCCGTAGCGCAGACCAATGACGAACGCGCCCGCCGCCTCGCGCCCGGCGATATAGGCATTGGGCTGGCCCTGATCCTTCAGCACCTTTTCGAGCATGCCGGCGAGCCCCGCGGCGCCCTTGCCGAACACGCCCTCGCCCGCGGCGAGCAGGTCCTCGCGCTGATAGGTCGCGGCGGCTTGGCTGGTCGCCTCGGCGCGCGCTTCCTGCTGCGCGGGCGAGGCGACGGCGGGGACGGGAGCCGATTCGAACGCGGGGGCGGGCTGCTGCTGCGGGGCCGGTGCGGGCGTGGTGGCGCGCGGCGCCGGGCGGACCGGGGCGGAGAGGTCGCCGTCGATCGCGCGATTGGGGTCGATCGTCGTCACCTGCGCCGGCGCGCTCCCGGCGAGCAGGCCCGCCAACGCTATCCCCAATCCGATCACACGCATGCCGTCCCCCTTCGCAATTCCGGCCCCCGCGACCGCGCCGTCGCGGCGACGTTAACCAGCCTCGCGCTTGCCCGGCAATGAACGAACGCCGATGTGCCGCGAAATTACGTTCGATCGCGGGTGTCAGCCCGGTTGATCGGGCCGCCGACCGTCGCTATAGCCCCACTCCTGCCGCACCGGAGACGTGGGTGAGTGGCTGAAACCAACGCTTTGCTAAAGCGTCGTACGGGAAACCGTACCGAGGGTTCGAATCCCTCCGTCTCCGCCAGCGGGCTCTCCAAGTGACTGGTTTTGTTTAGAAAAAACCTGTCATTGGCGGCATGGTCAACACACCGCCCAACATCACTTCCGCGGTGCCCTCTTTTGCTCATGCCTAAACTCGGCGCCGATGATTCGAGGGCAAGGTCAAATGAGCCTTCACGACCCGAATCTGCCACGATAGGGTAAGGTAAATTGTAGGGTTGCCATGACTGAACGTATTACCGAAGACTTCGTCCGCGCGCACTTTAAGGCCGATCCGATATACGATCAGGTTTCCTTGGAAGAGCAAAAGTCTTCGAAGGAACGATTCCAAAAGTTGTTCGCAGCCGCCTCGAAGAAGGCAAGTGGAAATGCGGGCTACCCGGAGTTTATCATCACGTTTTCCGCAAATCGGTTCGTCATGATAGTGGTCGAGTGCAAGCGTGATGCGAAAAAGCACGAAAGCAAAGGACGAAACAGGCCTTCTGATTATGCGGTGGATGGTGTTTTGCATTACATGCAAGCTGCAAAACAAGTAGATGATCGTTATGACATTATAGGCATTGCGGTGTCAGGAAGTGACGAAAATGCTCTTGAAATTTCGCATTTCCATTCGCCAGCGGGATCGACTGATTATACTGAAACAGGCGACAGTAAGCTTCTGTCAATTTACTCATACCTAAAGCTGAATCAGAATGTCGAGTTCGCCAAACAGCTTGGAAACATTCATATCCAAGAAAAGGCGCAAGAGTATAACAGCGTACTGCATCAGTACGAGATACCAGAACACGAACGCTGTACTTTTATCAGTGCGGTATTGGTTGCGCTACAGGATGACTTTTTCCGTAAGACCTATGGAGCGAGTGCAGATGTGTCTGCACTTATAGAGATGATCGTGGATGCTTGTAAGCGCGTACTAAAGAAGAATGGCATTACCGAAGGGCGCCGCGAAACGATCATTATGCAATACAATAGCATACGCGGGCATAAGATAACTAGTGTGAAAGTAATACGTAACAAAGTTACAGGAAAAGAAGAGGCAAATGATGCTGTTCTGCTTTTTATAGAAAAGATACATGCCCAGATTTACCCTCTTGTCTTGTTTGAAGAACAGGGTTTTGACGTTTTAGGCAGGTTCTATCGCGAATTTGTGCGATACGCCGGCTCTGACCAAGCAACGGGTTTGGTATTGACTCCGGAGCATGTGACCGACCTGTTCTGTGATTTAGCAAAGCTTACCGTCAACGACGTTGTTTATGATCCCTGCTGTGGCACTGGCGGCTTTCTGATTGCCGCTCTTAAAAGGATGATATCCTTTGCGGGCAATGACAAAGCAAAGATAAAGCATATTAAGGAGCATCAGCTTGTTGGCAGCGAGGTTCGCGCTGATATGTTTACTTATGCCTGCTCGAATATGATGATGAGGGGTGATGGCAAGTCACAGGTTTATAATGATGATTGCTTTAATTCTTCACACAAGGCGCTAGTAAAGCAGTTGGCGCCGACTGTCGCATTACTAAATCCGCCATATTCCAAAGCTAATGGACCCGCAGAGCAACTGGATTTTGTTTTGAATGCCTTGGATAGCCTCGCTCCAAACGGACGTTGCGTTGCGATTGTGCAAACTAGTTGCGCATTAACTACGAAAACTGACGTTGTCGCAAAGCACAAGGCCTTGCATAAACGGCATAGGCTTGACGCGGTAGTTTCGGCCCCCGATCAACTGTTCTATCCCGTGGGCGTGACCACATGCATAATGGTCTTTACCGCGCATGTTCCGCATCCTGTGGATCATCCAACATGGTTTGGATACTTAAAGGATGATGGATTTACGATCCATAAGAAGAAAGGTCGTATCCCAATCACTTGGGATACCAAGCGGGCTAACTTCTTAGCGGCGTACCCGAATTATGATCGTCCCGGGCTGGCTGTCAGGCAGGTGGTCGGGCCAGCGGACGAATGGGTAGCGGAGGCGTATCTAGATACCGATTTCTCGGTTCTTAATAAGGCAGCTTTTGAAAAGAAGGTAAGAACCTATCTTGGTTACCAGTACGTATCGGGCAACATAAGCGTTATAGATGATAGCTCGGCCTCTGCCGAGTTAGTGCCTCTAGACACATCTAAATGGAAATCATTTCGTTTTGACGAGGTTTTCAGGATAAGGAACGGATACTATAACAAGAAGCCGCCGATTCACTCTGGTGATAGTGTAACCATTCCCTTTATTGGGGCGACCGAATTTAATAATGGGGTTACATCCTTTCACGAACTTGATGACATACTTATTTATTCCAGAAATGGTGATGAGAATCCCTATGAGTCAAGTGACAGAAAAATGTTTAACCCTGGGTGCATAACAGTTTCGAATAATGGTTCTGTAGGTAATGCATTTTATCAGCCTAAGAAGTTTACCTGCTCTCATGATGTTAATCCTCTTTACCTTCTAGAGGGAGAAATGTCGGCAGAACTGGGTATGTTCATCAGTACCGTTATTGAAGTGGATAGGTATAGGTGGGGGTATGGTAGAAAGTGGAGACCATCGCGGATGCCGTCTTCCATTATTAAGCTACCAATCGACGTCAAAGGTAAGCCAGATTGGAAGTATATGGAGCGGTACATTCATAGTTTAAGCCATAGTAGTAATTTAACAACCAGTAAGCCTAACGCGATGGTGAAATCAGAGGTAAAAAAGGCCTCTATAGCCAATAAGTAGCGATACCGCTTGCTATGCGCGGAAAAATTGGCCCCGCAACTGGGTGGTTTTCCGGCGTTGCGTCACGGTTCCTGCCCGCTCGAATGCGGACCCCTTCGATGCAGGCGGATGGGCACTCCCTGCCCCCCTGCTGTGGGGGTCTTTCGCCCGCTGCCGTTCCGATCTACGTTTTAGAGCGAGCGCAAACGAGGGGGTGTCCCATTGAACAACACCTTTGCGGAGCACGTCACCCGGATGCCTGCGCTGTTCCGAGCGCTCATCGAGTCAACGCTCGTCCCGGTAAGCGCAATCGGGCACGCGGCGACCGCTGGTATATACCTGCTTATCGGCCCGGATGGCGATATCCAGCACGTTGGTCGAACCAGGAACCTGAAACAGCGCTTGCGGGCGCATCGGACACCGAACCACAATTCCGCTTCCTTCGCGTTTAAGCGCGCACGCCGCGAACTCGGGATCGCTGCGTCCTACACGAAGGCGAACTCGCGGGCGGCACTACAGGCTGACGAGACGTTCGGAGCCTGCTTTCGTCGGCACGTCGAAGCGGTGGCCAGTATGTCGGTTCGGTTCCTGCCGGTGCCCGATCCAGTCGATCAATACCTCTTAGAACTGTACGCCGTGCTGGAACTCGGAATGCCCGCAGACGAGTTCGACACGCACTAGGCGGGGACGGCAGACCGAGATCACGATGTTCTAGCAAGGTCAGGATGAACTTCCGTCCGAAAGCAGGCATTTGACCAAGGCCTTGCCGCCAACGTCTCAATCTGGTCAATTCGCGGCTAGGATGTAAGTTTAAGAGGTCTGGTTGGATATGGTTAAGATCACTAGTTTTCAGGTTAAGAACTTCAAGGGCATCGACGACATAAGGATTTCCGTCGAAGGTGGAAAGTCTCCCGGTCGCTTTGTATCTCTGATAGGTCTTAATGAGGGAGGTAAAACCTCTTTGATAGAGGCGCTATCCCAGACGATATTACAGGATGCTGACACCAGTGATTTGTTAGAAGCGACCAACACAAACATTGATCTGGACGACTTCGTGCCGAAGCATCACAGTGCAGGTTTTACCGGTAAGTCGGAACTCACCGTAGAACTTGACTTTGGGCAAAATCCAAAGTTTGCAGACGAAGTGTCGTCTATTCTCAAAACCGAAAATTACCTCCTCGTAGGAGAATTGCAAAGCAAAATAAACATCACTAAATGGTATTCGTTTATTGAAAGTGAATACAAAAGTAGTGGAACAAACTGGAATTTTTTGCCGAAAGTTAGAAAAATTACAGGTAGTAAAGTTGGTTCTCTTTTTGATTTGTCTCGGCCGACTTGGCATAAGTGCATCTCTGCGATCAGGAAGCATCTTCCACGATCCATATATTTCCCAACATTCTTGATAGATTTTCCTAAGCGGGTCTATCTTGAAGGAGATTATGGTAAGGTAGATTCGTATTATCGCGCAATTATGTCGGATGCCCTCAACGGTTTGCCTACCCCGCTTAATGTATCGACTCACATATTAAATCGGGTAAACAAGCATCGCAAGCCCGGTCAAACGTTCAGTTCTGCTCTACGTTCATCACATGATGGACGCTTGATCGATTCCACAGTCCAAGCCTTGGCTGCTGAACTCAACCGAGTTGTCTTTGGTGCGTGGGGGGAAATATTTAAGAAGCCGGTTACAAATAGGCAGATAGTTGTCGAGTGGCATATTGACGAGCAACAAGACAACCACCTTTATTTAGAGTTTTCAATTTTGGCGGGCGATCACAGGTTTTATATATCTGAAAGGTCCGTCGGATTCCGGTGGTTTTTCTCGTTTTTGCTATTCACGCAATTTCAGGGTGCGCGTGCAGACAAAAGAAAGCTTATATTTTTATTCGACGAGCCAGCATCGCACCTCCATCCTAAGGCTCAGGAGCGATTGTTGAAAAGCTTTGAGAAAATAGCAGAGCCCAATCACGTAATCGTTTATTCCACTCACAGTCACTATCTCGTAAATCCCTTATGGCTAGAGCAAGCCTACATTGTGTCGAACTCGGCTATCGATGCAGAAAAGGACGAGACCGGTGTGACTTCGATAGGTAGCCGAGTAAAAATCAGTGCTGCTAAGTACAAAGAGTTTGTGTCAAAGCACCCAAGTAAAACGACTTACTACCAGCCCGTTCTAGACGTTTTAGATCACTCCTCGGGTTCCTTAGATTTAACTGACCCGGTGATCATTTTAGAGGGGAAATTTGACTATTACCCGTTTCGGTTTTTTTTGGAAGAATTGGGTCGTGACAGTGAATTCCGGGTCATTCCGGCGGTGGGCGCTGGCGGAATGACGTCTCTTATCGGAATTCTAAGAGGGTGGGGTATCCGTTTTGTTGCCGTATTGGATGACGACGACGCTGGGCGCAAAGAGAAGGCTAAATACAAGACAACTCTAATGCTCGATGAAAACCAAGTAGCCACTCTTGATGAATTAAGTTCCACACTAAAAGGTAAGGAGTTCGAAGGCTTATTTCAAGACGATGTACGTCAGGCGTGCTTGAAAGACGGGTTTTGTCAGACAGATAGTAAGATAGATAAATCCCAATTTTACAGCTACTTTCAAGCTGTTCGAGCTGGCCTGACGGCAGCTTCACCTATGCCGGACACTATTGCTCTATTTGAGGTGGTTCTGAAAGAAATATCTACAAAGTTGCAATCACAGTGATCCTCACTGCGCGCCTTCGATGTATCATTACGATTTTGGGCGCGGAAAGAGGGCGTTCAAAAGGTGAGTTTCAAAGTTGTAGCCTTTGAGCCCCCCGCCACAGACTACAAGGCTTAGGTCAAAAGATAGGACTCCACATATACGCGCTACGCGCGTAAAAAGTGTATATCTTTTGAGCGACTCGGAGCCCGTATGTCCCGCATTGCCTATTACCGCTGTTCAACGTCGGATCAGAGCATCGAGTCCCAACGGCAAGCGCTTGGTGGTGTGTTCGACCGCGAGTTTTCGGACGAAGGCGTATCGGGTGCCGTGTTAGCCGCAGATCGTCCGGGCTTCGCCGCTTTGCTAGGCTACGTCCGCGAGGGCGATACGGTCTGCATTTACGCTATTGATCGTCTGGGTCGCGACGCCTTGGACATTCAAGCGACGATCCGGCGCCTGATCGGCAAAGGCGTTGCAGTCGATGTTCGGGGCCTTGGCCCTATCGGTAAAGGCGTTGGAGAGTTGATCGTCGCGGTATTGGCGCAGGTCGCGGAGATGGAACGGCAGCGCATTAGGGAGCGGTGCGATGCCGGACGCGCCGCCGCCAAGGCCTCCCTTGCCGCTACAGGGAAGACCCATAGGGGGAAGGTAAGCCTTGGTAGGCCAGTGGCTGCGGATCGTGTACAGGTGCAGGCGTGGCGCAAAGATAACGCTGCCAGCATTGCGCAAACGGCGGCGCAATTTGGTTTGTCGTTAGCGACCGTTAAACGCTATTGTGCCACCGCTGAATGATGCCTTATGCCTCGCCTACAAAGACGGCAGCCGGGCTTTGCCGCAAAGCATAGCATTTAGTTCGCTACCGGGACTATCGATCGACAAGTGTCGTATGGTGCCATCGTTGATGACAACTGCGAAGGTCATCCGGCCCGTATATCCGCCCATACGGTTTTTCGAGTTGACGTAGCCGCACGTTAACAACCCACTGACGTTTTTCTTGAAGAGGTCGTGCTTCCAAGAACCGTTGATAAAGTTAAAAGGCCACTCGATCTTGGCCGAATCAGGATCGACTAGCTGTTCAAGGATACGGCTCTCCACCTGCTTTCGGAGGATAGAGTACTCACGTCCTTGACGTGCATAATATGACTCCGGTTCGACGTAGACATACGGTTTACCGTTGCGCCATGAAAAATAAGCATCCGCCGCCTTTTTCCAATCGGTAATCTTACCGCTCGTATAGTCAATGACGAAGGCTGCCATTTTCTCACGCTGTTCGGGCGTTGTAACGTCGGCTTTCCACGCTGCGTCAAGACGGGCCGCATACGGGTCAAGCTGTATTGCATCGCACGCGGGACTTCCGCAGTCGTATGTCGACTGCGCAGCGGCGGCAGGTGATGCTAACGCAAGTCCTACGGTGCATATCGTGGTGGCGACGCTCTGTTTCAGATGTTTCACTGACTAATCCCCCGTTCAGTGGGGGGCAGGCCAGCAGAAGCCGGCCGTTGGTAAACCCTGCACTCGGACAAGGCCGCTACCGCTTTTAGGTAGGACCTTGGACATGGCGGCAGCCAGCCGGCCGAGAAATCTCGACCGGACCGAATGACAAAAGGGGTTACCACGCCCCACTCACCTGATTTTGCAGGCAAGCGGCTACCAAATGCCTTAATCCGTTCCGGTGGGCAATCGTCGAGTTAGGCCGAAGTCCTAGATGGTGATCAACCTGCTAGGTGTATTCGTATCAGGCAGATGCCGGATGATTAATCATCCTCATACTTGTCACCTTGGTTAGTTGCCGCCGCCGGCCGACGGGTCACCATCAGTTTGCCGTGGGCAGGTAAGAGGGAGGCATGTCGTTCAATAAGCCGTTCCGCGCCGTCCCTATCCAGATAGGTAAGCATTATCGCGTCAAGCGGCGGCAAGCGCAGTTTCGGTGGGAAGCTATACCGGCTCCGATCTTTACGCTGCGCCCCTGTATGCTGTAGCCTAAAATTCTGTCCGGCTATTCTTGATAAAATAACGGAGGCCCGTTCATGTTTGCCTTGACGATTGTAGTAGCGGCATCGGTCACGCTACCTTTACGCGCGGATGCCTCGAAACCCATTTTAGAACCGGGTCAGGCAATTGTGGCTGCGGATGCAGCCCGAAAGGGTCGGCATGGACAATACGTCATGACGGTGTTGGCTACAGGGAAAGATCGGAAGGCAACCTACCTAAATTCCTCGGGAGACTACCGCTCGCCCGATAACGTGACGTTCCGTTTAGCCCCCAATGTAGCCGGCGTCCTTACCAGACGATATGGCAGCCCGGCAGAACAATACCTAAAAGGTAAGCGGGTAACCGTTGAAGGGATTATTGAGCGGCGAATGATTGTAAATTCGGAGCACGGCCGCATTAAAAGCTTTAATCGATGGGCGCATCAGGTTTATGTGCGGCTTCCGAGCCAGATTATATCAGTTGATTAGCCTATTTTAGCGATATTGATGTTACATCGCCGCTGCATTGACTTATTTAGCGCGAATGAAATAAAAAGTGTGTGCTGCGAACGTGTCCTACCGTTACGCTACTTCGGATAAAACGTGGTTCATGAAAGCAATTATTTGAACCGGCGTTACCTTATGGCGCACAAGAGGATATTCTTAGGTGTGATGGCATCTTGGGCCACAGCCTGCATTATCGATGGCAATCGCCACGGCATGTAAACGGCTGCTATTGGGTGGAATGCAGTCTGTCCGCTTTAGGGTAACCCCGCTATGCTTGCACGTGTAATAAGGCAGTGAAAACCATGCTTGCAGCAGCCTTGATGCTTATCCAAACCGCGTCGGTTCCAACGTTGGGCGAATTTGCCGCGTTATCCCCTTCATCGGCTGGCACACTGGTTTTGCGGGGCGAACCTCACGGACTTGTCGAGTCAGTAGTGGAGCCGAATGTGATTGGGTTAAGTCTGCCTTACACGGTCGAGCGGGACCTAGTGGAGAGAGCATCATTCAGTGAGGAGGGCTGTGTTAGGACGCGCTGGACAGTAGAGTTTGTTGGATTTCCGGGTGAGAATATGAACGATGCCCGACTTAAAAACAAACGACGATCCGTTGAGATTATAAAGTCTCTTTCTCCGATTTGCCCCGCCGGTCAGTATGTCCATCTGAACGCCGGTCTTGACAGCGCGGCAGGCTTTGCTGCTCTATCACAACTTGAAGAGTTGCGTTCAGGACGCCGGAACGTGCAATTCGTTTGTTCAGACGAAACGCCGTCCAAATTCTGCGGGACCCCAACTGTTATCCGTGCAGCATTGAAAAAGCTTACGCCGTGGATGCTGACGCGCGAAGGTAGCGCGATTTTAGTTACACTTGGTGAACGTGGCTCTGCGGTCACCATCGTGCGATTTGACAGCATCAGGCCGAACATCATCGGTGTTTCCCGCCGCTACCCCGCGCCATCGTAGCTGCGTGTGATTGACAACGGTTGTGATGTAACCTTCACGACCAGATGAATAGGCGTCCTCTTTTGGGCGAAGCCCTTCGCCGGAGGCCTGCGGCCACGGCAGATGCTAACCTCGCTTATCGGCCATTTTTAACGCCTTAGAACGCGGTTGTGGTCATTAGGCCATCCAGATATGCCAGAACCTCGGAATGGCGTCTGGCGGCGGAGAAGTCGGCCCGTAAGGCTGTTTCTGTCAGCATGGCGTCGGCACGGTTGGCCCTGTCCTGCGTCGCCGTCATTGAAAGCGCCCAAGAATGCAGGTCGCCCCATGATCGCTTTCGGATGCCTGCTGCTTTTCGTCCTTCCCCTGATCGGGCTTGCCGTTGGCGGCTACGTTGCTGGCGGCGAAGGTGCAGCATGGGCGGCACTTGCCGGGCTGGCGATTGCCATCGCGGTTTGTGGGGTGTCGGCGGCGGCATTGGTAAAGGCTGGACGCCGCCGCTAAATCGGCATTCGTTCAAACGCCGCTACGTGACAGGTTATTCAGGACACCCTCGGCGACCCTGATGGTAGGCCGATTTAGGCCGTTTTCTCGACCGTAGAACGCCAAATGCCCTTTTCAGCTACCTCGATACCCTGCCAAGGTGTTTCTACGCTGTATGGTCGAGAATTCGGCCTTTTCGAGGGTTCTGCCCCACACTCCTGTTCTACTTGCACCTTAAGGTTGGGGTTGCACCAATTTTATCCTCAAAATGACGCGCTAGAACGTCCTTTGCGAGGAAGGCCGCAGATGCCGGGCAGATGATCGAGTCATGCACCGGCAGGGCGACAACCCCGTGGATGGTGCAAAGTTCATGTACAGCATCAACGACGACCCGGCTTTCCTCGAACTGTAGAACACCCCAGTTGATGCCTGCGCCATTGACAAGCCCAAGGACAGGAAAGTGAGGTAATACCTTCTTTGTAAGGAGCCTGACTGGCCAGTCTGTACCCAGCTTGCCGGTGTATTTATATCCGTCGGCAAGAATGCTTTCTTTCGTTTTGTTAGGCTTTTCCGGTGTCCCAGCCCGAGCATATTGCTCAATGGCATCGCTAGGCCATTTGCCAATAGGTTTGCCGTTACCTAGCGAAGCGTTGACGTAAAGCTTCACGATAGCACGCGGGATACCGGGCACGGCGTACAGATCGCCGGTAGCTGGCACGGGCAAGCCCAGCTTCATCATGGCAATCGTCAGGTGACTCGAAGAGATATCCCACTCTACGACGGGTTCACCGTCGATGGTCATTCGCGAACGTTTGTCGCCGCTAAGCTGCTGGTAGCCGCCGCCGATGGAATACAGCCGTCCGCCTCGGTCGTAATGAACGCCCGCTTCATCGCCTTGGTTGAAGATGCGCCGAAAGCCGAGGTGGGGCGCACTGATAGGCGTGTTGCCGATAGCGCCGTTGATCTCGTCTACCTGTCGGGCAAGTGCCACCACGACGGGATCGGCATAATCAACCGTCATCGGCTTGCCAAAGATTCTGTGTCCGTATGCGCCGTGTTGTCGCTTGGACGCTGCACGTAAGCTGATGGGACGCTGCACTTTAGGCCGTGCGAATACGGGCCGAAAATGTTTGCCGAATTCCGTCGCATCGATCCCAAATTTCGCAGCCAGGTCAGTTAGCGCTGGCGTCGGATGGAAACGAGTGGCCAAGCCCTTCCAGCCGGGAGCAAAGGCGACGACACCCGGTTCCACGATCAACATTCCTTGCTCGGCTAACGCTTTGTAGGCGCGCGTGAAGGGTCGCCAATTGACGGCACTATCAACGAAGGTTCCCGCCCCAACAGAGCGGTAGAGGTAGGTCAGCGGGCCTTCACCTACGGCGCGTATTAGGTCGGCAGCGATAATGCCAAGCGCGTTTTGTGCAGCAAGCTTAGGACCACGGCTGGACTGGTTCATTCCATCAACAAGCTTAGCAGCGAAGGATTTCGCTTCTTCGGAGTGAGGTTCATACATTAGGGTCATGAACAAGCCAGTTTTCTCCGAGGCATCGGATTTTTTGGGCCTATGATCGATATCATCGTCGGTAGCCGAGGAAGGTGCGACTGACCATTCCCTAGCACATTTAAGCAAAGAGTTTACACGAGACCTTAGTTCATTACTGGCATGCTTTTTCATCGCAGAATCCAAGGTAAGTAGCATCGTTTCAGCACGTGCGGTGACGCTACGTTGCCAATTCGATACTATAGTGGAGTAAGGGAAGGGGGGGGGGCTATATCGGTCTTGATTCTTTTAATTAAAAAACAAGCATCGATACTGAATCAGAAAATAGAAAATTAGAAGCAATTTATCAGTTCTATAAAGAATCAAAATTAATCGGTTTAATTAAGTTTAAAAAACAACGCATATTTGGTGTAGAACGTTAACATAGGCGCTTGAAGTAGTTTACCATCCGAAGGATGTAGGGCGTGCATCAAGCCATGCGCTTACATCGTTGGATTTCCATCCGACGGCCCTACGTCCGATTTGAATGGGCCGGGGAAAATCACCACGATCCATAGCCGCGTAAATAGCACTGCGACTAAGGCCTACAGTCTTCTCCACTTCTGGGCGGCGCATGATCCTATTTGCTTCCACGTTATTCCTCCAATCGCTGATGAAGGTGTGCTAGATCGAAGCAAAGACGGCAGTCAACACGGAGTAAGGCGAACAAAATGAGATATTTATTTAGCCACTTTAAAGAAGAGGATTTTAGATAAGCTAAAGTTTTTACGGGGAATAAAAGGGTTCAATTAGTTGACCTTACTAGCCCCTGTGGCCAAAAAGACACTCCATTCCGCCATTAAATCGCGGCGGCGTTCCAGCAGGTCGGAACGGGCGTAAGCGGCCTCCGCTTTATTCTGAATGACATGGGCAAGGGCCTGCTCAATAACCGCATGGGGATGGTTTGTCGTTTCGCCAGCCCAGTCTCGAAAGCTTGAACGGAATCCATGGGGAACGGCGGCGATGCCAAGTTCCTTCATCAGTTTGGACAAGGTCATATCGCTTAGCGGCTTGACCGCTGCGTCTGGCGTTTTGCCCTTGGAGCCGGGGAAAACGAGGTCGCTTCCTTCCTTACGGTGTTCCGCCGCCGAATCCAGAATGGCTAAGACGGCCTCGGTCAGCGGAACCCGATGCTCCTTTTTGGCCTTCATCCGCTCTTTTGGAATCGACCAAACTCGCTTGTCCAAGTCGAACTCCGACCATTCCGCCCCACGGACCTCGCCGGATCGACAGGCGGTATGAATTAATAGACCAACTGCGAGTTTAGTAACGTCGGAAGCCTTACTTGCCTTCACCGTGGCAATCGCATTTGCAACCTCACCATAGGGTAAGGCCTTCATGCGATTTACCTTTGATCGGTCATGCTTGGCCAAGGCTTGCTGGACAACGTCAGCGGGATTGTCGGTCCTATAACCACGAGCGATCGCCCATTTTAGAACCGTACCGATGCGTTGTTTAATACGTCGTGCTGTTTCGTACTTAGTCGTCCAAATGTCATCAAGAGCAATGGTTACGTCGTGGCTATCGATTTTATCGATGCGCTTCGATCCAAGCACTGGGAACGCGTAGGTTTCCAAAGAGGACAGCCACTGCTTCCTGTGCTTGTCGTTCCTCCATCCAACTTCGTTATGGGCGTGGACCTGTTCGGCAGCTTCCTTGAACGTAGGAATGCTTTTGGCACGCCGCTTGGCTGCTAATGGGTCGTCGCCTGCCCGCGCAACCTTTCGATGCTGTAGAGCAGCTTCGCGGGCTTCCGCGAGGGTTACCAATGCTGCTGACCCCAGACCAATGTCACGGCGTTTGCCTTGGATGTTAAGCCGCACAATCCAACGACGAGCGCCGGAGGGATCAACCTTAAGGTAGAGGTTTCCGCCATCGGAATGGAAACCTTCGCCGAGGTTACGGACGGTAGCGGCAGTAAGTACCTTTTCCCGATGCCTACCGGCTGGCTTATAACCGCTCATTCTAACCTCCGCCCAACATTGCCCGTTGGATTCGCGCCCATCATAACGCCCAACACTAATTTTTGGAAAGCGGCTGATTGTCGAGGATCGTACAGGAACCTATTGTTTAAAAAGTCAAAAGAAACAGTCATTTAAGGAAGCTACGGGAACACGCTGGAACAAGTGGAAGCGGCCTCCGTCTCCGCCACTCCGCCCGCGATCCGACCCATCGACAGCCAGCCCGCGCACCCCGGTCCGCTAACCCTGTCCTTGCAGCATGTCCTGCGTCCGCGTCGCGAAGTCGCTCGCGTCGTGGCGTTCGTGGAGTTGGCTGGCGGGTTCGCCGGTCACGCGATTGACCATCCGGCCGCGCTGGACGGCGGGGCGGGCGGCGATCTGTTCGGTCCAGCGCTGGAGGTTGCGATAGTCCTGCACGGCGAGGAAGTCGCCCGCGCCATAGAGCGCGCCCTGGGCGAGCTGGCCGTACCAGGGCCAGATCGCCATGTCGGCGATCGTATAGTCCGGCCCGGCGACGAATTCGCTGTCGGCGAGGCGGCGGTCGAGGACGTCGAGTTGCCGCTTCGTTTCCATGGCATAGCGGTCGATCGGATAGGCGAACTTTTCGGGCGCATACGCGTAGAAATGGCCGAAGCCGCCGCCGAGGAAGGGGGCGCTGCCCATCTGCCAGAACAGCCACGACAGGCATTCGGCGCGCGCCGGGCCGGCCGGCGGCAGGAAGGCGCCGAACGCCTCGGCAAGATAGACCAGGATCGCACCGGATTCGAAGACGCGCACCGGCTCGGCACCGCGGCGATCGACCAGCGCCGGGATCTTGGAATTGGGGTTCGCCGCGACGAAGCCGCTGCCGAACTGGTCGCCCTCGCCGATGCGGATCAGCCAGGCATCATATTCGGCCGCCGCATGGCCTGCCGCGAGCAGCTCCTCGAGCAGGATCGTGACCTTGACGCCGTTCGGCGTACCCAGCGAATAGAGCTGGAACGGATGCCGGCCGACCGGCAGCGGCGCATCGTGCGTCGCGCCGGCGATCGGTCGGTTGATGTTGGCGAAGCGGCCCCCGCTCTCCCGGTCCCAGGTCCAGACGGCGGGGGGCGTGTAGGGATCGTTGCTCATCGGTGATCCTTCGTTGGGGCAGGTTTGGACGGGAACGCGGGCGTCCCGCCGCGGCAACGCCGATCTAGGGACGTGCTTTCCATCGGCAAGGTGCGGATCAGGCGCCGGCCGCGGTCGATCCCGGTTCGTGCAGGACCGGGCGGCACCGGCCGCCGCGCCGGAACATGCGCCATGGTCCGGGCTTTCTGCGGAGACCGCCGGCGTCGGCCCGCGGCACCGGGAGACATCATGGCAGTGCATAGCGAATGCGGTCGGGGCGATGCCCCGTCGAACGGTCGGCTCACCCACGGTGTGGCGGCACGGCGATGAGCGCGCTGACCGGGATCGTCACCGATATCGCCGCGACGATCCGCCGGGACGCCGCCGCCATCGAGGCCGCGGCGGATCGCAAGGCGGACGTCGCGCCCGGGCCGTTCGGCATCGCCGTCGCACTGGCTTCCGGGGCGATCGTCACCGCCGGCGATGCGGAGACCGGCTTCCCCATCCAGAGCATTTCCAAGGTCTTCGCGCTGGACATGGCGCTCGGTGCGGAGGGCGACGCGTTGTTCGACCGCGTCGGGCGCGAGCCGTCGGGCGACCCGTTCAACTCGATCGTCGACCTCGAGCGGACCGAGGGCATTCCGCGCAATCCGTTCGTCAACGCCGGCGCGCTGGTCGTGGTCGACATGCTGGTCGAGGCGCTTGCCGACGACTGGCAGGCGAGCGCGGTGGCGGAGGACGTGCGCCGCCGCGCCGGGCTCGACCGGATCGTCGCCGACGCGGAGGTGCTCGCCTCCGAACAGGAGGGCGGCGATCTCAATCGCGCGATGATGAGCTTCATGCGCCACCACGGCAATCTGCACTCCGACCCGGACGCGGTGATGGAGGCCTATGTCCGGCAATGCGCCATCGTCCTCGATTGCTGCGAGCTGGCGCGGGCCGGCCTGCCGTTCAGCGCGACGCGGCGCCATCCGGAGGACGCCGACGCCGATGCCGTCGCGCGCCGCCGGCGACGGGTGCTCGCGCTGATGATGACTTGCGGCCATTACGACGGCTCCGGCGATTTCGCGCTGCGGGTCGGCGTGCCGGCGAAGAGCGGCGTGGGCGGCGGCATCCTCGCGATCGTCCCGGATATCGCCTCGGTCGCGGTATGGTCGCCCAATCTCGACCAGCATGGCAACAGTATTCTCGGCGTCCGCGCGCTCGAGATGCTGTGCGACCGGACCGGCTGGTCGGTGTTCGGCCCGCCGCTGGCGGACGGCGCCGGCTGACGCGCCGGGGCCGTCGCCTGCGTCATTGCAGGGCCGGATAGCCGAGCCGGCACGCCTCCGCCTCGATCCGGCCGACACGATCGTAGGCGGCGAGGCCGATGTCCCGGCTCGCGCGCAGCCGCAGCGCCCGTGCGGCTTCGGGTTCGGCCAGGATGCTGTCGTCCACGGCGCGGCGCAGTTGGTCGACGAGGGCCGGGTCCGTCGACCGGCTGGTGACGAACGGCAGGTTGGGGCCAGGCAGGCTCCACCCGATCGTCCGGATCCGTGCGGCGAGCGCAGGCTGCTGCTCCGCGAGATGCGCGAAGGTGACCGCGTCGATCGCGGCGACGTCCGCCGCGCCCTGCGCCACGGCGTCCAGCGAGGATGCGTGCGACCCGGTCACGACGACGCCGGCGAAGAAGGGGCGGCCGGCGCTGAGTGGCGCGACCGCCCGGCGCAGCAGGTTCATGCCGGTGTTCGACGTCGCGTCGTTGATCGCGGCGCGTCGCCCGGCGAGCGCGCCGAGGTCGGTGGCGGCATCATCGCGGCGAACGACGAAACGGCTGCGGTGGCAATGGCCCTCGCACCCCGGCGCCTCGTAGAGCGGCGTCGCGACATAGGTCAGCCGATCGCGCCACCGCGTCGTCAGCGGATAGCCGCAGGTCTGCGCGAGCAACAGCGCGGGATCGTCCCAGATCGCGTCGAGCGGCCGGTCGCGATCCAGCCGCTCGGGAACACCCGTCACCCCCGCCTGCCGCAGCCGGTCCGCGATCGCCCGCCACAGCCGGTCGTTCGCGGCGTGGAGCGGCGGCAGGTCGTACATCCCCAGCGAGGCGACCCGGCTCATGGCCGGTCAATGCGCATGATCGGGATGCACCAGCACGTCGTGCGGGCGCAGCGCATAGCGGCGGAACACCTCGCCATAGCCGCGATAGAGCAGCCCGCCATTGTGGCGCAGCAGGTCGGTCCGGTGGTCCGCGTAGAAACGCGGTAGCGCATACCAGGGCAGCGCGGGCGCGCGATGATGCGCGGCATGCAGATTGTTGTGGAGGAACAGGATGCCGAACAGCCCTGCCTGTTCGACCACCGCGACGCGGTGATCCGATACCGGCGCGGCGCGATGTTCGGCGAAGGACCGCAGCAGCGTCAGCGACGTCCCCGCATAGACGATCAGCAGATAGCTGCCGATGCCCATGCCGCACAGCCGCAGCCAGGCGAGGATCGCGACGACGCCGAGCAGATGCACGCTCCAGTCGCGCAGGACGAGGGTGGGCGACGACACCGCGCGACGGACCTCGCCGGTGAGGAAGCCGCAGATCACCACCGCCGGCCCCAGAAGCAGCCGCCCGAGCAGCGGTGCCTGCGCCGCCGTCAGCGCGAGCCGGATCCTGCCCCGCATGCCGGTCGCGCGTCGGGCATAGCGCGATTCGGGATCGCGCAGCGGATCGGTGACATGATCGGTCGCGTGATGCGCGATATGGTCGCGCCGGTAACAGGCGAACGGCAGCCACAGCGCCAGCGGCACGCCGCCGATCAGCGCGTTGATCCCGCGCCAGCGGGTGGGATGGCCGTGGATCGTCTCATGCTGGAGCGACCCGTGCCACGCGATCAGCCACGCCCCGGCCGCGATCGCGACCGGCGCCGGCAGCCGTGCGTGGACGGCGGTGAGCAGCAGCCAGCCGGCGTAGATCACCACCGCAAGCGCCATCGTCGGCCATTCGATCGACCGCGAAGCGCCGGTGTCGCGCACTGCCTGCTGGACCAAATGCCGTCCCTCCGCCGTGAAGCACATATCCTCGCCCGGGCGGGGATGGCGGCAGGATGCGCAGCCGCCCCGCACCGGGCAAGCAATCTATACTATATCGGTGGGAGTTAGGATTGTCTCGGCGGTTCAGCGGCATCGTCCCCCGGATCGTCGCGGAACAGCGGCGCGTCCGGGGGCATGCGGCGCGATCACCCGCCGTGGCGCTGCCGCCATTTGGCATAGGCCGTCGCGACGCCGATCCCCGACGTGCTGAACCAGGAATAGCCGTTGCGACGCTCGAGGCTCACGTCGTTGACGTCGTCGCGGATCGAGCGGTCGCGGTCGCCGTAGATCGGCTTGCCGGTCGCCGGATCGTAGAAGCGCGCCCAGAGCGGTCCCGCACCCGGCGCCGCCACCAGCCGCCGCCCGTCCGCGCCCGCCGGCCGCGTCCACGCCACGTCGCGCAGCGCATGCGCGGCGAACCAGTCGGCGCCGCTGGCGATCGCCTGCTTCACCGCCGGGCTCGGATCGGGCTGCGCCATCAGGAAACGGAGCAGCGCCGCGCTCTCCGCGGTCGCCAGCGCGATCGGTTCGAAGTTGCGCGCGCCGACGGCCGTGCGGGTGAGCGGGTCGTACTGCTGCGCCCAGATCGACGGGCGCCCCGCCGACGGCACCTGCGTCGCCAGCATCGTCGCGACCGATCGCGCCGCAGCGTCGCGCGCGGCGGTGCGCAGATCCGCCGGCACGAAGGCATAGTCGCCGTCGCCCGCCGCGGTCTTCTGCAGCAGCGCCGTCGCCTTCACCATCATGTCGTCGTTGAGCGTCAGCGCGTCGTGATAGCCGCCCTGCAACGGATAGACCTGCGGCCAGCCGCCGCCGGGCAGTTCCGCGGCGAGCAGATAGCGCAGGCCCCTGGCGAATGCCGTGCGATAGCGTTCGCCCGCCGAACCGGCCCGTGCCGCCTGCACCCGCGCGAGGAAGGCGAGTTCGCTGGTCGTCGCATCATTGTCGAGCGTGCCGATGAAGCTCCATCCGCCCGCGCCGTCCTGCGCGGCATAGATGCCCGCCTTGCCGTCGAACGGCAGGTACATCTGGCCCGGGACCCGCGGCGGTGCGCTGCGATCCTGATTCTTGCCCCAGCCGCCGGTCGGCGTCTGGTAGCTGACGATATTGTCGGCGATCGCCTGCGCCTCCGGCCCCGCATACCAGGCGGGATCGCGGTCGAGCGGCATCGTCTCCGCCTTCGATTCGGGGGGCGGGGCGGGGATCGTCGCGAGGCCCCGGCGTTCCGCGGCGAGCGCCGCCTTGTCGCGCGCCATCGCCGCGGTCGAGCGCGCGATATAGGCCTGCCACGCCGGCCGCGCCGCCGCCGGCAGCACGGCGAGTCGCTGCACGGTCAGCGACGGCGGCGGCGTCATCTGCCCGACGACCGCCGCCGCAACCGGCGCGGCAAGGCCGGCCGCACCCAAAAGAAAGCCCGTCGTCCGTCGCATCAGCGCATCCTTCCCTCAAACACGGCATCGTCGCACCGCTGATGACACCGGTAGCAATATCCGCTTGCCAGTGGCAAGAAATCGCGTAAATTTAGCGCTATCACAGAGTTCGATAGGACCGGTGGGACAGGGAGGGGATGTGTCGATATTTTCGACGTCTAATCTGGGGCTTATCCAATCGCGGCGGCAGGCCGTCACGCTGTTGGGCACGACGGGAGCGCTGATCGTCGCCGGTCCGGCCGCTGCCGCACCGGGCAAGACGACGCTCCGGGTCGCCAAAAATGATACCGGTATCACAACCATCGCGGAGGCGCTGGCAAGGGCGGCGACGCTGCCCGGCCCGGTCGTCATCGCGATCGCGCCGGGGGTCTATCGCGAAAAGCTGACCGTCACGGTGCCCGACGTCACGCTCGCGGCCGCCGCGCCCGGCGTGACGATCGTCTACGGCGCCGCGGCGGGCCATATCGCGCCCGACGGCAAGCCTTGGGGCACCGGCCGCACCGCGACACTGACGGTCGAGGCGCCCGGCGTGACCCTGCGCGGCCTCACCATCGCCAACGATTTCGACTTCATCGCCGACACCGTCTCCCACGCCAGCAACGGTGCGCAGGCAGTAGCGCTATCACTCGCGCGCACCGCCGACCGCATCCGCGTCGATCGCTGCACGATCGAGGGCTATCAGGACACGCTCTACGTCAACGCCCGCTCGCACTTCCGCCGCTGCCGGATCGTCGGCGGCGTCGACTTCATCTTCGGCGGCGCGGCGGCGCTGTTCGACCAGTGCACGATCGTCACCCGCCACGTCCCCGGCGCGCTCGAATCCGGCTACATCGCCGCGCCGAGCACGCTCGCCGACCAGCGGTTCGGGCTGGTGTTCGATCGCTGCCACCTGACGCGCGAGGCGGGCGTGCCGGACGGGTCGACCTGGCTCGGCCGGCCGTGGCGTGCCGGCGGCAACATGGCGATCCTCGGCAGCGCGGTGTTCCTGCGCTGCCGGATGGACGCGCATATCAAGGCGGCGGGCTGGACGGCGATGGGGTTCACCGATCCCGCCCGCGTCCGCCGCATGCTGGAGCCGCAACAGGCGCGCCTGTTCGAATGGCGCTCGACCGGGCCGGGCGCCGCGCCCGCCGGGCCGACGCGCCGCCGGCTGACCGACGGGGAGGCCGCGGCCTTCACCCCGACCGCCATTCTACAAGGCTGGGCGTCGTGAACGCACCGGCCAATCCAAGGGAGAGCATCATGACCTATTCGACGACCGCGTTGGCGAAGCTGGGCACCTCGCTCGGCGCACTGGCGCTGGCGAGCCTGTTCGCCCCCGCCGCGCTGGCGCAGGACCAGGCCGCGCCGCAGGCGAGCCCGGCGCGCCCCGCCGGTTCCGACCCCGCGGTCGACACCAGCGGCAATCCGACGCTGACGCCGGCCGCCGACGGCCCGTCGCGCGCGGTCGAGACCGGTCCGGCAACGACGCAGACCGCGGACAGCGCGGTCGATACCGATGCGGCCGACGGCGCGCAGGACATCGTCGTCACCGGCTTCCGCGCCTCGATCCAGAGCTCGCTCAACGACAAGCGCTATTCGGACGTGCAGATCGACGCGATCAATGCGCAGGACATCGCCGACTTCCCCGACGCCAACCTCGCCGAATCGCTCCAGCGTCTGCCTGGCGTGTCGATCGACCGCGACAACGGCGAGGGGCGCGGCATCACCGTCCGCGGCCTCGGCGGCGACTTCAACCGCACTCGCCTGAACGGCATCGAGGCGCTGTCGACCGCCGGATCGAACGATTCGGGCACCAGCCCCAACCGCAGCCGCTCGTTCGATTATTCGACCTTCGCCTCCGAATTGTTCAGCTCGCTCAAGGTGCAGAAGACGCCGATGGCGGAAACCGACGAGGGTTCGCTCGGCGCGACGATCGACCTCGAAACCGGCCGCCCGTTCGACTTCAAGGGCACCCGCATCGGCGGCTCGGCGACCGCCAGCTACAATGAGAACAGCAAGAAGACGAACCCGCGCCTCGCCGGCCTCGCCTCGTTCCGCTTCGGTGCGGACAAGCGCATGGGGTTCCTGTTCTCGGGGGCGTACAACAAGACCGTCAACATCATCGACCAGTATAACCGCGGCGTCGGCGCATCGGATTATCTGTATCGCAGCAGCCAGTTCGTCGGCGAGGGCGCGACGCAGCGCGCCGGCTTCTCCGCACCCGTCGGCACGCTCAACTACGCCAATCCGGATGCGACCGCCTTCCAGACCGGCTCCGATCCCGCCGCATATGCGAAGCTGTATCCGGGCGCGCCGTACAACACGCCGGGCCGGTTCGACGATTCCACCGTGCGCATCCCGGCGCTGCCGGCGCTGACCCATCAGGTGGTGCGCAACCAGCGCCTCGGCCTGACCGGCGCCTATCAATGGGACGTCACCGACAAGACGCGCGTCTCGATCGACGGCCTCTATTCGCGCTTCCATAACGAGAGCGAGAACAACCAGCTGTCGCCGGTCGGCCTCAATCGCAACAACACCAATGCCGCCTACAACAGTGCCAGCGGCCGCCTGACGCCGATCAACGCGCGCGCCGCCTATCCCGGCCTCTGCACCCCCGCGGCGGGCAGCGACATCGCGGTGTCGCAGGATTGCGGCCAGTCGCTCTACGGCACCACGCCCGCCTTCGGCACCGCGCTCAACGCGCAGGGGCAATTGGTACCGTCGGTGCTCGGCAATGCGGCGGTCGTGCCGGGCGGCGTCAATCCTGCCAACGCCAACATCTTCTCGACCAACCCGTTCAACCTCGATCCGTACGATTATTACAACAATCCGAACTCCGTCGGCTACATCCCGTCCAGCAACGGCCTCGCCTATCGCGGCCAGCTGATCGGGCGGCCGGGCGTCGACGTGCTCGATGCCAACGTCACCAACGGGCTCGCCGACTATCTGAAGCTGCGCAACGTCGATATGCGCTCGGCGGTCGACTATTCGGAATATACGACCAAGTTCTGGCAGGGGACCTTCCGCCTCGACCACGAATTCGCCGACAATTTCAAGATGACCGCGATCTACGGCCGGTCGAAGTCGGTAAACCGCTCCACCGGCCTGCTGGTCGAATTCAACCGGATGGATTCGCCGCAGACCTTCACCTTCGACGATCGCGCCGGCGGCAACATGCCGCTGCTCGACTTCGGCTTCGACGTCGCCGATCCCGCCAACTGGCAGACGGTGAAGGGCTTTTCGGCGATCCGCCACTATCAGCGCTACGTCAGCAACACCTATGAATCGGTGCGCGCCGATTTCGACTGGCGGGTCAACGACCAGTTCAACATCGGCTTCGGCGGCACGCTGCGCCGCTTCGGCTTCTCCACCTCGCAGGGCGAACGCAACACCGACACGCTCAACCCGACGCTGCTCGAGGCGGGCTCGACCACCGCGGCGAACAGCAAGGTGGTGCCGTTCGGACAGGGGCTGCAGACGCCCGCGGGCACGGTGTCGAGCTTCCTCGTCCCCGACCTCGCCAAATTCAACAACCTGCTCGGCTTCCAGTGCGACTGTATCAACAAATACGGCGACTGGCGCCTGACCACGAAGCGCAACGGCGGCTCGGCGACGTTCGGCGTCGATGAATATGACAAGGGCCTGTACCTCCAGTTCGATTTCAACACGGAGATCTTCGGCCGGTCGCTGCGCGGCAATGCCGGCACCCGCGTCGCCTTCACCGGCGTCACCTCGAACGGCACGTCGCAGGCGGGCCGGCCGATCGTCGGCCGCAACGACTATACCGACTGGCTGCCGTCGCTGAACCTCAATTACGAGATCGTGCCGAACCTGATCCTGCGCCTCGGCGCGTCGAAGGTGATGGCGCGGCCGCTGCTCGGCAACCTGTCGCCGACGATCACCTCGATCTCGATCCCCAACAACGGCGACAACCAGGGCGCATCGTTCACCATCGGCAACCCGCAGCTCGCGCCGTTCCGCTCGAGCAACATCGATCTCAGCGCCGAATGGTATTTCACCCGCAGCAGCCTGTTCTCGGTCGCGGCGTTCCAGAAGGATATCGCCAACTTCCCGCAGACGGTGCTGTTCGCCGCGCCGCTGTCGCAGTTCGTCGACGACGCCACCCGCGCCGCGATCCGGGCGCAATATACCAACGTCAACCAGCTCGCCTATCTCGACGCCAATTTCCCGTTCATCGCGCGCCAGTATCGCGATGCGCCGGGCGGCTACATCAAGGGGATCGAGGTCAACTTCCAGCAGAACCTGACCTTCCTGCCCTGGGCGTTCCGCAACCTCGGCGTGCTGCTCAACTACACGCACATCAAGTCGGAGCTGAACTACATCCTCGATCCGGGTGCGGTCAGCGCGGCGGGCGTGCAGACCCGGCCGCAGGTGCTGGGGCAGGGGCCGTTCCTCGGCGTGTCGCCGGACGCGATCAACGCGACGTTGTTCTACGAGACCAAGGCGTTCCGCGCCCGCGTCTCGGTCGCGCAGCGTGCCGGCTACAGCACCACCTATCCGCTCGCGGCGGGGTCGTGCAGCCCGGGCCTCACCACCGTCGGCGGCAACGTCGTCAACGGCGCGGTCGTCGAGACCGTCGGTTGCGACAGCCCGCTCATCAACGACTTCGGCTTCAGCCGCTCGACCACCAACGTCGATGCCTCGATCAACATCAACCTGATGCAGGGCCTGTCGATCTCAGCGGAAGGGCTCAACCTGACCAACCAGACGAGCAACCGCTACGCCTACGACGGCCAGGAGGCGGTGTCGCAATATGGCAGCTCGGGCCGCGTCTATCGCCTCGGCGCGCGGTTCAGCTTCTGATGCCGGTCCGCCACTTCTGCTTCGGGAGCCGATCATGAAACGACGCGACCTGTTGATCGGGGGGCTCGCGATCGCGGGCAGCGCGGCGGCGCGGCCGCTGCTCCAGACGGCGTCGGGCCTACCCTATGGCCCGGCGCCGCTGCCCGGCACTAAACGGGCGGCTGATGCCGACGACAGCGGCCGCATCGTGCCGCCGCCGCCGAAAGGCTATTGGCCGTTCAGCGGCGTCAGCGGCCCCGGCCGCCGCGCCACCGCGGCCAGCGCCAGCGGCGGCTGGACCAGCGGCATGCCCGACGTCCGCTACAAGGGGCCGGGCCGCCCGCGCTATCCGGTCGCGCCGTGGAACGCCTCCGACGCCGGCACCGCGGTCAAGGCGGGGCTGCTGCCGCGCATTCGTCCACTGCACGACGTCCATATCCGCGACACGATCGTCTGCCCCGGCGGCGACGGCTATTATTACATGACCGGATCGACCGGCGACAACATCTGGGCGGTCAACGACGGCGTCGAGCTGTGGCGGTCGAAGGACCTCGACAGCTGGGAGTATCGCGGCCTCGTCTGGGGAATCGAGCGCGACGGCACATGGGAAAAAAGCTGGCGGATGCGCGCCGGCGTGCCGTTCCGTGCGCTCTGGGCGCCCGAGATCCACTTCATCCGCGGCAATTACTACATCTGCCATTCGATCAGCCGCGCCGGCCTCGCGGTGCTGCGCAGCACGACCGGCAAGGCGGAGGGACCGTACGTCCACGCCTTCTCGCCCGACGCCCCGATCCGCCGCAGCATTGATGCGACGTTGTTCGACGACGGCACGTCGGTGTGGCTGACCTATGGGTCGGCGAACGAAATCGTCCGTCTGAAGGACGATCTGTCCGGCCTCGCCGGCGACTGGCAGCCGATGACCGCGACCGAATGGGACAACGACCCGCGCCACCACCGCGCGCCCTGCGGCCCGGAGGGCTGTCGCAAGCTCGGCTATGAGGGGGCGACGATGTTCACCCGCGACGGCGTCTATTACCTCGGCGTCGTCGACCGGTACGAGGGGCGCTATTCCTTCCGCATCTGGATGAGCGACGCCCCCACCGGCCCGTGGCGCGAACCGCACGAGGGCGCGCCCTGCGGCGGCGGTGGCAACATCTTCCGCGACCGGCAGGGCCGCTGGTGGCAGACCTTCTTCGGCAACGACGAGGCGAGCCATTTCCGCGAAAAGCCCGGCCTCGTCCGCATCGACTTCGACGCGCGCGGCCATGTCGTCGTCCATCGCGACCAGCCCTTTCTGATCCAGGAGCCCTCATGACCGAGTTCAACAGGCGCGACGCGTTCGGTCTCGCGCTGGCCGGCGGCGCGGCGCTGATCCCCGGCACACCTGCGCAGGCCGCCGTCGCCGACAAGGGCTGCGTCCGCCCGTTCGACGCGAGCTGGCGCCGTGGCTTCGAGGGGCAGCGGATCGCCGACCTCGGCGACGGGCGCTTCCTCAACCCGCTGATCGGCGGCGACCGGCCCGATCCCGCCATCCTCAAGGACGGCGCGGATTATTACATGACCTTCTCCAGCTTCGACAGCTATCCCGGGCTGACGATCTGGCACAGCCGCGACCTCGTCAACTGGCGCCCGCGCACCGCCGCGCTGACCCGCAACATCGGCTCGGTCTGGGCGGTCAGCCTCGAAAAGCACAACGGCCGCTATTTCCTCTACATCCCGGTCAAGGCGAGCCCGAACGACATCTACGTCATCCACGCCGACCATATCGACGGCCCGTGGTCGGACCCGGTCAGCCTCGGCCTGCACAGCCATATCGATCCCTGCCACGCGGTCGGCGAGGACGGGTCGCGCTGGCTGTTCCTGTCGGGCGGCGACCGCATCCGCCTGTCCGACGACGGGCTGAAGACGGTCGGCAAGGTCGAGCATGTCTACGATCCCTGGCGCTACCCCGACGACTGGGACGTCGAGGGATTCAGCCCCGAAGGCCCCAAGATCCACCGCCACGGCGGCTGGTTCTACATGATTACCGCCGTCGGCGGCACCGCCGGCCCGCCCACCGGCCATATGGTGATCGTCGCCCGCTCGCGCTCGATCCACGGGCCGTGGGTCAACGATCCCGGCAACCCGATCGTCCGCACGGTCTCGAACGACGAGAAATGGTGGTCGCGCGGCCACGCCAGCCTGGTCGAGGCGCCGGACGGCAGCTGGTGGTCGGTCTATCACGGCTATGAGAACGGCTATTGGACGCTGGGACGGCAGGTGCTGCTCGATCCCGTCCGCTGGACCGCGGACGGCTGGTTCCGGATGACCGGCGGCGACCTGTCGAAGCCGCTGCCGAAACCGAAGGGCGGGCAAAGCGGCGCCCACGGCCAGCCGCTCAGCGACGACTTCACGCAGCCCCTCAAGCTCGGCGCCAAATGGAATTTCTTCCGCCCCGGCCCCGCCGAGCGCGATCGCATCCGGCTCGACAAGGGCGCGCTGGTGCTGAAGGCGAGCGGCAAGGCACCGGTCGATTCCTCTCCGCTGATGCTCATCGCCGGCGATCAGGCCTATGAATTCCAGTGCGATATCGAGATCGCGCCGGGCGGCACCGCCGGCCTCGTGCTGTTCTATGACGACAAGCTCTATTGCGGCCTCGGCTTCGACGAGAAGCGTTTCGTCACGCATCAATATGGCATCGAGCGCGGCCGTCCCGCCAACCCGCACGGCCGCCGCATGCTGATCCGCATCGCCAACAAACGGCATATCGTCGCGATCCACACCTCCGGCGACGGCGGCAAGACGTGGCAGCGCTTCGACCGCGGCATGGAGGTGTCGGGCTATCACCACAATGTCCGTGGCGGCTTCCTGATGCTGCGGCCCGGCCTCTATTCGGCCGGCACGGGCGAGGCACGCTTCCGCGACTTCCGGTTCCGCGCGCTGTGAGGCGGCTGGCATGTGCGCTGCTGCTCGCGGCGGCATCGGCGGCGGGCGTTGCGGCGCAGGACGCGCCTTGGCGCGACACCCGCCTGCCCGCGGAGCGACGCGCTGCTGATCTGGTCGCGCGGATGACGCTGGCGGAAAAGGCGGCGCAGCTGAAGGACAATGCCCCCGCGATCCCGCGGCTCGGCATCCCCGCCTATGCGTGGTGGAGCGAGGGGTTGCACGGCGTCGCGCGTGCCGGCAACGCCACCGTCTTTCCGCAGGCGATCGGGCTGGCGGCGACATGGGACGCGCCGCTCGTCCATCGCACCGCCGACATCATCGCCACCGAATTCCGCGCCAAATATCTCGCCGCCCGGCATCCCGACGGCAGCTCCGACCGCTATCGCGGGCTCACCGTCTGGTCCCCCAACGTCAACATCTTCCGCGACCCGCGCTGGGGACGGGGGCAGGAGACGTTCGGCGAGGATCCCTATCTGACGTCGCGGCTCGGCGTATCGTTCATCACCGGCCTGCAGGGCGACGATCCCGCCCGGCCCAAGACGCTCGCGGTGGTCAAGCATTTCGCGGTCCACAGCGGGCCGGAGGCGGACCGCCATCGCGACGACATCCATCCGAGCGCGCACGATCTGGAGGATACCTACCTCCCCGCCTTCCGCGCCGCGGTGACCGAGGCGAAGGTACAGGGGCTGATGTGCGCCTATAACGCCGTGGACGGCGTGCCGGCCTGTGCCAGTCCGCTGATGCAGAGCCGGGTGCGCACGCAATGGGGCTTTGCCGGCCATATCGTGTCGGACTGCGCCGCGATCGCCGATCTGTTCCTGCCGACCTCGCACGCTTGGGTGCCGACGCCGGAGCGCGCGGTCGCCGCCGCGGTCACCGCCGGCACCGACCTGATCTGCGCCGAATTCAGCCGCGACAAGGGCGCCGACCCGCAGGTCGTCGTCAATGCGGTCGAGCAGGGCCTGCTCGCCTCCGCCACGCTCGACCGCGCGGTGACGCGCCTGTTCGAGGCGCGCATCCGTCTCGGCCTGCTCGACGGCGGTCGCTTCGGCACGATCGCCGCGACCGACTTCGATACCCCCGCGCATCGCGCCGCCGCGCTCGATGCCGCGCGCAAGTCGCTGGTGCTGCTCAAGAACGACGGCCTGCTGCCGATCAAGGGCGCGCCGCGCCGCATCGCCGTCATCGGTCCCAACGCGGATTCCATCGATGCGCTGGTCGGCAATTACAACGGCACGCCCTCCGAACCCGTGACCGTCGTCGCCGGGCTGCGCCGTCGCTATCCCGATGCGCGGATCCAGGTCGTCGAGGGCACCGGCCTGATCGGTGCGCCGCTCAAGGCGATTCCGTCGGAGGCGCTGTGCGTCGATCGCGCCTGCACCGCCCGCGGCCTGCGCGTCGAGGAATTCGCCGGCACCGCGCTGGCGGGCCGGGCGGTGCGGACTGAAACCACCCCCGCCGTCCGCTTCGGCTGGGGCCGGCCCGAACGGCGCGAGCGTGCCAGCTCGATCCGCTGGACCGGCTTCCTGACCGCGGACGAAACCGGCCCCTATCGCTTCCGTCTCGACGGCGACGGCGGCTATCGCATCCGGGTCGACGGCCGCACCGTCGTCGATGCGTGGGACGCGGCCGACCCCGCGTCGATCGCGGACGGCGAGATCACGCTCACCGCCGGCCAGCGCTATCCGATCGTCGTCGAGGCGATCCAGACCGGCCCGCGCGGCGACCAGAGCCTGAGCTGGAGCAATTTCGGCGCGCGGGGCGAAGCGGCGGTCGCGGCGGCGCGCGATGCCGACCTCGTCGTGTTCGTCGCCGGCCTGACCGCGCGGCTGGAGGGCGAGGAGATGCGCGTCCGCGCACCGGGCTTCGCCGGGGGCGATCGCACCAGTCTCGACCTGCCCGCGCCGCAGCAGGATCTGCTCGAACGGGTGCAGGCGACGGGCAAGCCGCTCGTGCTCGTCCTGATGAACGGCAGCGCGCTCGGCGTCGGCTGGGCCGACCGTCACGTCCCCGCGATCGTCGAGGCCTGGTATCCGGGCGGCGAGGGCGGGCAGGCGGTGGCGGAGCTGATCGCCGGCGACTTCAGCCCCGCCGGCCGGTTGCCGGTGACCTTCTATCGCGACGCCGGGCAGCTGCCGCCGTTCAAGGACTATGCGATGGCGGGCCGGACCTATCGCTATTTCGCCGGCGATCCCCTGTACCGCTTCGGTCACGGGCTCAGCTACACGCGCTTCGCCTATGGCACGCCGCGGCTCGCCCGGTCGCGCATCCGTGCCGGCGACGGCGCGACGCTCTCCGTCCGCGTCACCAATGCCGGCGCGGTCGCCGGCGACGAGGTCGTCCAGCTCTACGGGTCGCAGGCCGCGCCCGGCGCACCGCTGCGCGCGCTCATGGGTTTCCGCCGCATCCATCTGAAACCGGGCGAGAGCCGGGACGTGGCGCTGTCCATCGATCCACGGGCGATGAGCATCGTCGATCCGGCGGGCCATCGCCGCGTCGCGCCCGGCGTCGTCGACCTGTGGGTCGGCGGCGGCCAGCCGCCCGCGGCGGGCGCAGGCAAGGCCGCACCCGGCGCGGCCGCGCGCCTGACGATCGCCGGCACGCGGGCTTTGGACTGACCGGCCGGCACGGCCGCAGAGAGGATATCGTCCCATGATCCGTTTTCTTGGTCTGCTCGCATGGGCGACCGCCAGCGCGGCGACCGCGCAGATGACGCCGCCGCCCGGCAGCCCGCCGGTGCGCCGGATCGAACCGTCGAAGGTCATCCTCGTCGGCGATTCGACCACCGCCGTCATCGGCGGCTGGGGGCCTGCCTTCTGCGCCGATCACGTCACCTCGTTCCTCGCCTGCATCAACCTCGCGCGCGGCGGGCGCAGCTCGGGCAATTACCGGTGGGAAGGGTCGTGGGACGTCGCGCGGAACGAGATGCGCGTGCCGGGCTATCGCGCGGTCTGGGTGCTGATCCAGTTCGGCCACAACGACCAGCCGGGCAAGCCCGGCCGCTCGACCGACCTTTCGACCGGCTTCCCCGAAAACCTGCGCCGTTACGTGCGCGAGGCGCGCGCGCTCGGTGCGAAGCCGATCCTCGTGACGCCGCTGACCCGGCGCATCTTCGCCGACGGCCGGCTGGTCGACGACCTCGCGCCCTGGGCCGCCGCGACCCGGCAGGTCGCCGCCGAGCTCAAGGTGCCGCTGCTCGACCTCCATGCCGACAGCGCCGCCATCGTCCAGGCGATGGGGCCGGCGGCATCGCAGATGTTCGCGCAATTGCCCGCCGGATCGCAGCCGCTCGCACCCGCCGCCACGCCGCCGGCGGCGACCGAGGTACAGGTGCAGCCGCTCGCGGTGCCGAAACTGTCCTTCGACAACACCCACCTCGGCAAACAGGGCGCCGCCTTCTTCGCGACGATCGTGACGAAGGAACTGGCGGACGCGGTGCCCGACATGCGCCCGCTGCTGGTGCCATGAAGGACAGGATGATGACGCGAGACACCGGACCGGGCATCAGCCGCCGCGACGCGATCGCGGGCCTGTCGGCGGGCGCCACGCTCGCCGTGCCCACCGCCGCCGCTGCCGCCGCGCGGCCCGCGGCGAGCGACCCCGCCGCCACCATCCTGTGGTATGCGCAGCCGGCCGCGAGCTGGGTCGAGGCGCTGCCCGTCGGCAATGGCCGGATCAGCGCGATGGTCCATGGCGGGATCGACCACGAACATATCCAGCTCAACGAGGATACCCTGTGGGCGGGCGGGCCGTATGCGCCCGCCAGTCCGGACGCGCTCGCGGCCTTGCCAGAGGTGCGGCGGCTGGTCTTCGCCGGAGAATTTGCCAAGGCGCAGGCGCTGGTCGGCGAGGCGGTGATGGCGCGCCCGCTCCGGCAGATGCCCTATGGCACGATCGGCACGCTCGTGATCGACCGCGCCGGTGCGCCCGCCGCCGCGGCGCCTGCCCCCGCGCCCAAGGGATTGCGGAGCGAGGTCACCCCCGCCGAACCGTCCCGCCCCGTCGCCGGCTATCGCCGCGAACTCGACCTCGACACCGCGATCGCCAGCACCCGCTGGTCGGCGGGCGGCGTCGCGTACCGGCGCGAGGTGATCGCCTCGCCGACCGATCAGGTCATCGCCATCCGGCTGACCGCCGCGCCCGGTGGCACGATCGACGTCGACCTGTCGCTGACGACGCCGGTCAAGCAGGCGCAGGTGACGGCCGGCCGCGGCGATGGCGAGATCGTCCTGTCCGGCCGCAACGAGGCGGCGCACGGCATCCCCGGCGCGCTGCGCTACGAGGCGCGGGTCCGCGCGTCCGCCAGCGGCGGGCAGGTGCGGCGCGACGGCGGGCGCCTCGTCGTGCGCGGCGCGCGCGAACTCGTCGTCCTCGTCGCGATGGCGACCAGCTATCGCCGCTTCGACGACGTCGGCGGCGATCCGACCGCGATCACCGGCGGCCAGATCGATGCCGCCGTCCGGCGCGGCTATCGCCGCATCGCGCGCGACACGACCGCGGCGCATCGCACGCTGTTCCGCCGGGTTTCGCTCGATCTCGGCCGCGGCGTGGCGGCGCAGTTGCCGACCGACCACCGCGTCCGCGGCGGCGAGGCGGGAAGCGATCCCTCGCTCGCCACGCTCTACTTCAACTATGCGCGCTACCTGCTCATCGCCTGCTCGCGCCCGGGCAGCCAGCCGGCCAATCTGCAGGGCATCTGGAACGACACCACCAACCCGCCCTGGGGCGGGAAATACACGATCAACATCAACACGCAGATGAACTATTGGCCGGCCGAACCGGCGAACCTGCCGGAATGCGTCGCGCCGCTCGTCGCGATGGTCCGCGACCTCGCCGTCACCGGCGCGCGCACCGCCCGCGTCATGTACGGCGCGCGCGGCTGGGTCTGCCATCACAACACCGATCTGTGGCGGGCGACCGCGCCGATCGACGGCCCCGCGTTCGGCATGTGGCCGACGGGCGGGGCGTGGCTGTGCACGCATCTGTGGGACCATTACGATTATGGCCGCGACACGGCGTTCCTCGCCTCGGTCTACCCGCTGATCCGCGATGCGGCGCTGTTCTTCGTCGACACGCTGCAGCAGGATCCGGGCACCGGCTTCCTGGTGACCAACCCGTCGCTGTCGCCCGAGAACAACCACGGCCACGGCTCGTCGATCTGTGCCGGCCCGACGATGGACATGGCGATCCTGCGCGACCTGTTCGGTCAGGCGGCGGAGGCGGCGACGATCCTCGGCCGCGACGCCGATCTCGCGCGGCAGTTCCTCGCCACGCGCGACCGGCTGGCGCCATACCGGATCGGCGGGCAGGGGCAGCTGCAGGAATGGCAGGCCGACTGGGACGCGGGCGCGAACGACCTCCACCATCGCCACGTCAGCCATCTCTACGGCGTCTTCCCCAGCCAGCAGATCGATGCGGTGGCGACGCCCGCGCTGGCGGCCGCCGCGCGCCGCTCGCTCGACACCCGCGGCGACGAGGCGACCGGCTGGGGGACGGCGTGGCGCGTCGCGCTCTGGGCCCGCCTCCGCGACGGCAACCGCGCCCACCGCATCTTGCGCAACCTCATCGGTCACAAGCGCACCTACCCCAACCTCTTCGACGCCCACCCCCCGTTTCAGATCGACGGCAATTTCGGGGGTGCCGCGGCGATCGCCGAGATGCTGGTGAGCAGCCGCCGGGACGAGATCGCGTTGCTGCCCGCGCTGCCCGATGCATGGCCGACGGGGCAGGTTACCGGCCTGCGCGCGCGTGGCGGGCATACGGTCGCCCTGTCCTGGGCCGGCGGCCGGCTGGTGTCGGCGACGATCACGCCGACCCGTGACGGAACGGTCGCCATTCGTCTGGGCAGCCTGGTGCGAACCGTACCGATGACGGCGCGCCGGCCGGTCCGGCTGATCGGGCCGACCCTTGCGATAGCCTGAGGCGGAATCGTCGGGCGGCTCCCCGACGGAGCCGCACGGGGATCCGCGTCATGGCCGGCGCATGCCGTCAGGCGCTCCATCCCCCGCCCAGCGCGCGGAACAGGTCGACCTGCGCGTCGGCGATCTGCGCGTCCGCCAGCGCCAGCGTCGCCTCCGTGTCCGCCAGCGTGCGCTCGGCGTCGAGTGCGACGAGGCTGTCGATCTGGCCCTCGCGCTGCTGCGCGCGCGTGATCCGCGCGGCGGTGGCGGCCTGATCGCGCGCGGATTGCAGCGCGGTGCGGCGCTGGAGCGCGTTGGCATAAGCCGAGAGCGCGGTTTCGCTCTCCTCGAGCGCCTGCAACACGGTGCCGTCGAAGGTCGCCAGCGCGGCCTGCGTGTCCGCCTCCGCCCCGGCGATCCGCGCGCGCGCCTTGGTCGGGTTGGCGTTCCAGCTGATGAGCGGGCCGAGCAGCCAGCGCAGCGGCCCGCCGCCGAACAGGTCGCCGAGGCCGGTGCTGGTCTGGCCGATCGATCCGCCGAGGCTGATCTTCGGGTAGAGGTCGGCGGTCGCGACGCCGATGCGGGCGGTCGCGGCGGCGAGGCGGCGTTCGGCGGCACGCACGTCGGGACGGCGGGCAAGCAGGCCGGCGCCGTCGCCGACCGGGATCGGACGGTCGAGGCGCAGCGTCGTGGTGCGCGCCGCGGCGATCGTCGGTAACGCCGCAGGCGCGCGGCCGGTCAGCGTGGCGAGGCGGAACAGCGCCGCCTGCCGCTGCGCCCGGATCGCCGGAATGTCGGCACGGCGCTGGTCGCGCAACGCGGCGATGCGCGCGGTGTCGAGCGGGGTGGTGAGGCCGACGTCGGCACGGTGCGACGTCACCGTCAGCGATCGGTCGATCAGCGCGACGATGCGTTCGGCGACGGCGATCCGCTCGGCGGCGGAGGCGGCGTCGGCATAGGCGCGCGCGGTTTCGGCGGCGATCGAGACGCGTACCGCGTCGAGATCGGCCTGCGCCGCGCCGACGTCGCCGCGTGCCGCCTCGACGTTGCGGCTGATGCGGCCGAACAGGTCGACCTCATAGGAGACGTTGAGGCCGCCATCGATCCGCCAGCCTTCGCGGTCGACGCCGGGGACGGTCTGGATCGCGGCGACGCGGCCGTAATTGCCGCTGGCGCTGACATTGCCCTGGGGCTGCCGGTCGCCGCGGACCTCGCGCAGCGAGGCGCGCGCGCGGGCGAGGCGGGCGGCGGCGACGCGCAGGTCGGTGTTGGCCGCGAGCGCGTCGGTGACGAGGCCGTCCAGCACGGGATCGGCATAGAGCTGCCACCAGCGCGTCGCGACGGGGGCATTCGGATCGACCGCCATGCTGGTCGAGAGGAATGGCCCGGCAGCGGCGGACGGCGTCGGCGGGGCGACATAATCGGGGCCGGTCGCGCAGGCCGCCAGGGCGAGCGCGGACACGGTGGCGAGGATAGCACGCATATCGGGAGCTCCTTATTCCGCCGGCAGCGCATGGGGCGCGGCGGCGGCGGTATGCCGGCGGCGGGCGAGTCGATCGCCCAGCGCGCGGCACACGACGTAGAAGGTGGGCGTGAACAGCAGGCCGAACCCGGTGACGCCGATCATGCCGAAGAACACCGCGGTGCCGAGCGCCTGCCGCAATTCCGCGCCGGCGCCCTTGGCGATCAGCAGCGGCACCGCGCCGAGGATGAAGGCGAAGCTGGTCATCAGGATCGGCCGCAACCGGTCCTGCGCGGCGCGGACCGCGGCCTCGACCGGCGACAGCCCGTCCTGCTCTTCCGCCTGCTTGGCGAATTCCACCACGAGGATGGCGTTCTTGGCAGCGAGCGCGATCAGCACGACGAGGCCGATCTGGGTGAGGACGTTATTGTCCATGCCGCGCAGGTTCACGCCGATCATCGCCGCGAGCAGGCACATCGGCACGATCAGGATGATCGACAGCGGCAGCACGAGGCTTTCGTATTGCGCCGCCAGCACGAGGAAGACGAACACCACCGCGAGCGCGAAGACGATGGCGGCGGTGCTGCCCGCCGCCTTCTGCTGGAAGGCGATGCCGGTCCATTCGGTGCCATATCCCGCAGGCAGCGTTTCGGCGGCGACCTTTTCCATCGCGACCAGCGACCGGCCGGAGGAATAGCCGGGCGCGGTGTCGCCATCCACCTCGACCGCGGGGAAGAGGTTGTAGCGGGTGACGCGATACGGCCCGGTCTTGTCGCGGAAGGTCGACACCGATCCGATCGGGACCATCGCACCCGAGTTCGACCGCGTCTTCAGGTTGGCGATGTCCGCCGTGGTCGCGCGGAACGGGGCGTCGGCCTGTGCGGTGACGCGATAGGTGCGGCCGAGCAGGTTGAAGTCGTTGACGAATGCCGAGCCGAGATAGACCTGCAACGCCTCGAACACGCGTTCCGGGGGGACGCCGAGCATGTCGGCCTTCGCCCGGTCGATATCGGCGAAGATGCGCGGTGTGGCCGAATCGAAGAAGGTGAAGACCTGCGCCAGCCCCTCGGTCTGGTTCGCCTTGGCGATCAGCTTGCCCGTTTCTTCACCGAGCTTCTGGTAGTTGCCGCCATTCTTGTCCTGCACGATCAGGCGATAGCCACCGGCCGAGCCGATGCCCTGGATGAGCGGCGGCGGGATCACGAGGATGCGTGCCTCGTCGATGTCGGCGGTCGCCTTTTGCGCTTCCGCCATGATGCTGGCGAGGGTGACGCCGAGGTCCTGCCGCTCCTCGAAGGACTTCAGCGGGATATAGGCTGCGGCGGCATTGGGGGCGAGCGTCTGCGACGGGCCGTCGAAGCCGGCGAGCATGACCGCGCCCTTGACGCCCGCCAGCGGCAGGATGCGCTTGGCGACCTTCTGCACGACGGCATCGGTACGCTCGACCGAGGCGCCGGACGGCAACTGGACGACGGTCAGGAAATAGCCCTGGTCCTGCGCCGGGATGAAGCCCGAGGGCGTCGCCCAGAACAGGGCTCCCGTCGCCGCGATCAGCCCGACGTATACCATTCCCATCCGCTTAGGCCGCGCAACCAGCACCGCCGTCAGCGAGGCATAGCCCACGCTCATCCGTTCGAACCCGCGGTTGAAGGCGTCGCCGGCACGGCGCACGGCCTGCGTCAGGCGATTGCCGGCATGGTCGCGGTCGTGCGCCTTGAGCAGCATCGCGGCGAGCGCCGGCGACAGCGTCAGCGACAGCAGCAGCGAGATGATCGTCGCGGTCGAGATCGTCACCGCGAACTGCTGGTAGAAGGCACCCGACAGGCCGGTCAGGAACAGGGTCGGCACGAACACCGCGCACAGCACCAGCACGATCGCGACCAGCGCACCCGACACTTCGTCCATCGAGGTGCGCGCCGCTTCCAGCGGGGTCAGCCCGCGTTCGAGGTTGCGCTCGACATTCTCGACCACGACGATCGCGTCGTCGACGACGATGCCGATCGCCAACACCAGGCCGAAGAGGGAGAGGTTATTGAGGCTGTATCCTAGCGCCGCCAGTACCGCGAAGGTGCCGATCAGCGAGACCGGGATCGCCACGATCGGGATGATCGCCGCGCGCCATTTCTGCAGGAAGACGAGGATGACCAGCACGACGAGGATCATCGCCTCGATCAGCGTATGCTTCACCGCGTCGATCGACTGGGCGATGAATTCGGTGGGATTGTAGATGACGCGATAGGCGAGCCCCTTGGGGAAGTCCTTCGCCATCGCCTCCATCTCGGCGCTGACCGCCTCGGCGGCGGCGAGCGCGTTCGAGCCGGGACGCTGGAACACCGCGGCGATCACCGTGGGCTCCCCCGACAGATAGGTGTTGGAGGCATAGTCGGCGGCGCCCAGCTCGACCCGCGCGACGTCGGCGACGCGGACTTGGCGGCCGTCGGCATCGGTGCGGATCACGACCTGACCGAATTGCGCCGGATCGACGAGCCGGCCCTGCGTCTCGACGTTGAGCTGGAAGGCGCTGCCATTGGCATAGGGCGGCTGGCCGAGCGTGCCTGCCGCGACCTGGACGTTCTGCGCGCGCAACGCCTGGACAATGTCGCCCGCGGTGAGGTTCAGCGCGGCGGCGCGGCCGGGATCGATCCACACCCGCATCGCATAGTCGCGCGCGCCGAACAGCCGCACGTCGCCGACGCCCTCGATCCGCGCCAGCCGGTCGCGGACCTGCGTCAGCGCATAGTTGGAGATATAGCCGCGATCGAGGCTGTGATCGGGTGAGACCAGATTGACGACCATCAGGAAGTCGGGCGAGGTCTTGCGCGTCACCACCCCCAGGCGCTGCACCTCCTGCGGCAGGCGCGGCACCGCGACCGCGACGCGGTTCTGGACGAGCACCTGCGCGGCGTCGAGGTCGGTGCCGAGGCGGAAGGTGACGGTGATCGTCACCGTGCCGTCGCCGGTCGACTGGCTGCTCTGGTAGAGCATGTTGTCGACGCCGTTGATCTCCTGCTCGATCGGTGCGGCGACCGTCTCCGCGACGGTTTCCGCCGACGCGCCGGGATAGGTCGCGGTGACGGTTACCGTCGGCGGCACGATGTCGGGATATTGCGACACCGGCAGGCCCCAATAGGCGATGGCGCCGACGATCGTGATGATGACCGCGATGACCGCGGCGAAGATCGGCCGCGTGATGAAGAAGCGCGAAAAGCGCATGATATGCTCCCCGGAAGAGGATGGAGTTCGGCAGGTGAGGGCGAGCGGCGCTTACTGGGCGAAGGTGACTTCGCCCGCGGTCGGCGCGGTGCTGCCGCCGGGCAGGGCGACGTCGCCGACGGGTGCGATGCGGCCGGGTTTGGCCGTCACCTTCGCCCCCGGCATCGCCATCTGCGTGCCGCTGATGACGACGCGGTCGTTCGGCGACAGGCCGGCGCGGATCACGCGCAGGCCGCCGAGGACCGGGCCGAGCTGCACCGGTTTGGCGGTCACCGACCCGTCCTGCGCGACGGTGAGCAAGGTCTTGCGCGCCTGATCGGTCTGCACCGCGGCATCGGGCACCAGCAGCGCGCGCACCGTGCCGCCGCTGCCGAGCCGCATGTTGCCGAACATCCCCGGCGTCAGGAACAGGCCGGGGTTGGCGAGCACCGCGCGGCCGCGGATCGTGCCGGACTTGGGATCGAGCCCGTTGTCGGTGAAATCGAGCCGGCCCTTCCAGCGATAGTCGCCTTCGTCCTGCAACCGGACCTCGACCGGGGTTAAGTCGGCACCCGAGGCGGCGGCGCGCTTGGTCTTGAGGAACAGCGCCTCCGACCCGTCGAAGGTGAAGTAGATCGGATCGAGCGCGTTGATCGTGGTCAGCAGCGTGCCGGTGGCATCGCCCGCCGCGACCAGATTGCCCGCATCGATGCGGCGATCGGAGATGCGGCCGGCGATCGGCGCGCGCACCTGCGTGAATTCCATGTCGAGCGCGCGGGCACGCACCCGCGCCTGCGCCGCGGCGAGCGAGGCGGTGGCGGCCCGCAGCCGGGCGTTGAGCTGGTCGACGTCGCTCTTCGACACCGCATCGTCCGCGACCAGCCGGTTGGCGCGGTCGAGGTTGGCGCGGGCGAGCGCGACGTCGCTCTGCGCGCTGGCGAGGCCGGCGCGCGACTCCGCCAGTGCGGCGGCGAAGGGGCGGGGATCGATCGTGAAGAGCAATTGCCCCTGCCGCACGATCGCGCCGTCGGTGAAGTGGATCGCGGTCACCGCGCCGGAGACGCGCGGGCGCACCTCGACGCTGCGGCTCGGTTCGAAGCGGCCGACGTAATCGTCCCATTCGTTGACCGCGCGGACCAGGGGGTGCGCGACGGTGACGGAGGGCGGTGGCGGCGCGGCCGTGGCGGGCGCATCGCGATCGATCAGGCCATAGGCGAGGCCGGCGGCGGCGATCGGTACCAGCACCAGCGCGCCCTTGCGCCACCGGCGCTTCGGGCGGACGGTCGTGCCGACGGCGTCGGTATCGATGGGGGCATGCATGTTCATGCGTAGGCTCCCGCGTTGCGGATCGCGGCGTGCAGGCTGTCGACGATCAGCTCATACTGATCCTCGCTGAAGCCGGCGGCGACGAAGGCGCGGATCTCGGTCGGGGCGACGGTATAGCCCTGATGCCGGCTGAGCACCGCGATCCGGCGCAGCGCCTCCAGCCGGGGGTCGGCGAGCGCGGAGCGGCGGCGGTCGCCGAACAGGGCGCCCATCGCCAACGCCATGCGGCCGGGGGTGCGCAGCGACGACAGCGGGTCCTTGGCGGCGAGCGCGACGACCGACCATTCGAGCGCGCTGAGCCGGGGGCGGGGCGCGGGTGCGGTGGGGATGGGGTCCACGACCGGACGCGGTGCCGCGGCAATGGTGTCAGCACCCCAGGCAGTGAAGGCTAGATAGGCCATGATGATCTCCCTCGATCATGTCGTGAGGACGCGGCGGGTCGTTGCCCGTGGACGCCCGGTCCGTGGCTGATGGTCGGCGATGGCGAGCGACCGCGACCGGCGCACAGGGCTGTGCGTCGTCGGATCGCTCCGGCTGGAGGACGGTTTGCATGGCTATCGCTGTGCGGGCGCCATGTTCTATACTGAACGGTATATAAACAGGCGCGGCGGCCCGTCAACCGCTTTCTATACCGGCAGGTACGTTTGTTTGATTTTTATCGTCGGGACGGTTCGACGACCGATCGTCAGGGGCGTGCTTCGTCCAGTCCCGCGAGCGCTCTTGCGGTGGTGTAGCAATCCTCGATGTGCGCGTTGCCGGCGAGCTTCATCGCGCCAAAGCTGATCGTCGCGGCCACCGCCGATCCGATGAAGGGCACGTAGCGCGCGACCGAGGCGGTGGCGACACGGACGCCCATCCGGCGCAGCAGCACCATCACGACGCGTTTGGTGACGGCGCGGCCGATGACGTTGTTCCCCAGGCTCGCGGCGATGGCGAGGACCTGTTGGGCGCGGGTGGAATCCATTTTCTCGATCTGGTCGGCGCGCAGGCCGAAGCGTTCGCTGATCTGCGGCAGCATCTTCTTGAGGATGCCGACGTCGGCGACGAGGTCTGCACCCGGCACGGGCACCACCGACGCCCCGGCGGAGATCGCCGCGCGCTTGGTGACCATGCGGCGGCAGTCGGCGCGGATCGCATCGAGTTCGGCGAGGGTGTGCGTCATGGCGGGGCTCCTGTGGTGCGCGTGCAACAGTCGACGCCGCCGCGAGGTCCACCGCGTGCGCCCTCGGCGGCGTCAGGCAAAGATGTCGGCGAGCCGGTCGGCATCGGGGCCGTCCTTCCAGTGGCGCAGTTCGACGAACAGCGCCGCACCGACGATGGTGAACCAAGTCAGCATCACCGTCGTCACCACCGACTGGAGCAATTGCGCGAGGAGCGGCACGCGCGGCGCCGCGCCCTCCGCCCCGCCGGCGATCGCGGCGAACGAACCCGACCCGGCGACGCTCGCCACCCCGACCGCGGCGCTGGCGAGGCTGTAGATGACGAGCGCGAGCAGCAGGATGCCGAACACCGGCCAGCGGGCGCCCTTGGTCAGCGCGCGGCTGCGTCCGAAGGCGCCGAATACGCCGGTCCGTTCCGCGACGATCGCTGGCAGCGACACCGACCACATCACCGCCAGTATGACGCCGGGAACGACCAGCAGCATCGCGCCGATCATCACGCCGATCGTGAACAGCAGGTAGACCGCGAACAGCGGCAGCGTGCGCAGGATGCCGACGCGCAGCATTTCGGGCAGCGCGGCCTTGCGGCCCTGGTCGTGTGCGATCGTTGCCTGGACCAGCGCACCGCTCGCGGCCAGCCACAGCACGCCGACCACCAGCGCATAGAGGCCCGCGGCGACGTACAGTCCGTCGCGGACGCCGTCGAAGATCGCGCCACCGCGGCCGATCTGTGCGATCAGCAGCTGCGGCAGTGCCATCAGTACGAAACTGGTGCCGAGCGTCGCGACCGGATTGGCCCGGATGACATCGGTGCTGCGGCCGAACACGCCGCCCACGGAGATGCCATGTCCGCGCCCGACCCTCGCGCTGCCCGCCATCTCTCTCGTCCCCCGGCTCTGTCCCGGAGGCGATGGTGGCGGGCGATGCGGAGGCTGTCCAGCCCGATCGACGGGCGGGCGGATTTCGGTGATTGCTTGACGGGCCGATCCGGCTAGGTTCGCCGCGGGGCGTGCCTGATGCCGTCGGGCATCTGGGCTGGGAGGGTAGCATCGCGGCGTCAGCACAGGATCCGGCGGTGGCCGACCGGCTCGCCGCAGCGCATGCCGCGCTGCGCGCCGATCCGTCGATCCAGTTCACGCTGACCCGTCCGCCGGCGCCGCCGCAGACGCCGGAATGGCTGGAGATGCTCGGCCGCTGGATCGCCGCGGCGTTCCGGCCGGTCGGGCGACTGCTTGGCTGGATCGCAGGCCTGATGCCCGATGCGCCTTATGCCCGCATCCTGCTGTGGACGCTGCTCGCGACGGTTGCGGCGGCGATGGTCTGGATGGTGGTCGAGCGCATCCGGTCGGGCGAATGGCGCCTGCCCCGGCGGCGACGTGGCGCGCCTGCGGTGGAGAGCGATGGCGACGGCGAGGGCTGGGCGCCCGACGCCGCGCCGGCGCGGGCCTGGCTGCGCGAGGCGGACCGGCTCGCCGCCGAGGGGCGGTTCGCGGAGGCGATCCATTACCTGCTGTTCCATTCCATCGACGATATCGCCCGTCGCCGCCCACAGCTGCGCCGGCCGTCGCTGACCGCGCGCGAACTGGCCGCCGCACCGTTGCTGCCGGCGGTGGTGCGGCCGCTGTTCGCCAGTATCGCCGCGCCGGTCGAGCGCAGTCAGTTCGGCGGCCGGCCGGTCGCCGACGCCGACTGGCGGGAGGCGCGCGCCGCTTATGCCGGTTTCGCGTTGCCGCAGGCGTGGCGTTCATGAGCGAGGTCGCGATCGGCGATCGGGCGCGGGCGGACAGCGTCTTTGCGCCGCTGACGGTGGCATTGCTGCTGGTCATCGGCGTGCTGGGGTTCGCCGGATCGCTGCTGCTCGGCGCCTATGCGCCCGATTTCGCATCGGGCCGCAACGCCGGCGCGCATGCGCTGTCCCATGCGGCGACGGGGTATGCGGGGATCGTCGACCTCGCCCGCGCGACCGGGCGCAACCCGCGCATCCTGCGCGCCGAGGAGGGGTGGGATACCGAGGATCTGGTGATCGCCACCCCCGACCACGGCACCGTCGACGTCAGCAAGTTCATGGCGATGCGGCGCAATCGCGCGACGCTGATCGTCCTGCCGAAATGGACGAGCGTGGCGGACGACGCAGTAGAGGGCTGGGTCGACGTCACCGGGCTGCTGCCGGCCGCAGACCCGGCGGCGATGCTGGCGCCGGCGACGGAGATGACGGTCACCCGCCGGCCGAGCGGTGCGCAGCCCCTGCACCCGGTGTTCTGGGCGCCCAAAACGCTGGCGGTGGTGGCGCCGCGACCGTTGCAGGCGGTTACCGGGCCGGCGCTGACGCCGCTGGTCGCCGACGATGCCAGCCGGATCGTGCTGGGGCAGGTGACCGGCACCAACACCTATGTCCTTGCCGATCCCGACCTGCTCGACAATCACGGTATCCGGCGGCTGGATCGCGCCCGCGCCGCGCTCGACCTGCTCGATTTCGTCAATGCGACGGGGGCGGAGGGTGTCGCCTTCGACGTGACGCTCAACGGGCTGGGGCGCGGCCGCAGTCCGTTGAAGCTCGCGTTCGAGCCGCCGTTCCTCGCGATGACGCTCGCCATCCTCGTCGCGCTGGCGCTGGTCGGCTGGCAGGCGCTGGTCCGCTTCGGCGCGGCGCAACCGCGCGCCCGCGCGATCGCCTTCGGCAAAGCCGCGCTGGTCGACAACAGCGCGATGATCGTGCGCAAGGCGGGGCGCGAGGGCGGGCTCGGCGGACGCTATGCAGCACTGGTCCGCGAACGCGCGCGCGCGATCTTCGGCGTGCCGGCGGGCCTGTCCGACGACGCCGCCGACCGTTATCTCGACCGGCTGCGCGGGGGGAGCAAGTTCAGCGCGCTCGCCGCCGAGGCGACCCGCACGGACCATCGCGACGACATGCTGGCCGCCGCACGGGCGCTCCATCGATGGCAACAGGAGAAGACACGGTGACGGTTGAAGAGGTCCAGGCGCTGGGGCAGGCGATCCGCGCCGAGATCGGCAAGGCGGTGGTCGGCCACGACGGCACCGTCGACCTGCTGCTGGTGGCGCTGTTCGCGGGCGGGCATATTCTGCTGGAGGGGCCGCCGGGCACCGCCAAGACGCTGATCGCGCACAGCTTCGCGCAGACGGTCGGGCTCGATTTCGGGCGCATCCAGTTCACCCCCGACCTGATGCCGGGCGACATCATCGGCGCCAATTTGTTCAACTTCCAGACCTCGACCTTCACGCTGACGCGCGGGCCGATCTTCACCGAATTGCTGCTGGCGGACGAGATCAACCGCACCTCGCCCAAGACGCAGGCGGCGCTGCTGGAGGCGATGCAGGAGCGCACCGTCACGATCGACGGCGAAAGCCTGCCGCTGAGCAACCGATTCATGGTGGTGGCGACGCAGAACCCGATCGAGCAACAGGGCGTCTATCCGCTGCCTGAGGCGCAGCTCGACCGGTTCCTGTTCAAGCAGACGGTGGCCTATCCGAGCGCGGAGGAAGAGCGGCGGATCGTCGCGGCGCATGGCGCGCGGGCGGCGGCGATGTCGCCGGCCGACTGGGGCGTCGCGCGCTGCACCGACGCGGTGACGATCGACGCGGCGGTGAAGACGGTCGCGGGCGTCCGGCTGGTCGATGCGGTGATCGACTATATCGTCGCGCTGGTCCGCGGCACCCGCGACGTCGCCGATCTGGAAAGCGGCGCATCGCCGCGCGCGGGCGCGATGCTGGCGGGCGCGGCGCGGGCGCGGGCGGCGCTGGACGGGCGCGACTTCGTCATCCCCGACGACGTCAAGACGCTCGCCCCGGCGCTGCTGCGCCACCGCCTGATCCTGTCGCCCGCCGCTGAGATCGGCGGGCGCGGCATCGAGGACGTCGTCGCGCAGATCATCGAGACGATCGAGGCGCCGCGTTGATCTATCCGACCCGCATGGCGGTGCTGGCGGCGGCGATCGGGGCTCCGGTCGCGCTGCTGGTCGCCATGCTGGTGCCGGGGCGGTGGTATGCAGGGCTCGGCTGGCCGCTCGCGCTGCTGCTGCTGGTCCTCGCCGATGCGCTGCTCGGGCGCGGCCGGGCGGGCGCGACGCTGGCGCTGCCGCCAAGCGCGTCGATCGGTGTGCCGCTGACCGTGCCGGTCGCCGTGACGATCGCGGGAGCGGCGCGTTCGACGACGGCGCAGGTGGCGCTGGCACCCGATCCGCTGCTGGCCGGCGGCGACCGGTTCGACGTGGCGCTGGCCGGCGGGCGCGGCGAGGGGGCAATGGTGCTGACACCGGTGCGACGCGGTACCGCGCGGCTCGATACCCTGTGGGTACGCTGGGCGGGGCCGCTCGGGCTGGTCTGGCGGCAGGCGCGGATCGGAACGGGGCAGGCGCTGCCGGTGCTGCCCGATGTCGAGGCGATCCGGCGGCAGGGCGCGCAGGTGTTCCAGCGCCACGCGGTGCAGGGATTGCTCGCGCAGAGCGACCGCGGCGACGGCACCGATTTCGACGGGCTGGTCGAATTCCGGTCGGGCATGGACCGGCGGGCGATCGACTGGAAACAGTCGGCCCGCCACCTGAAGCTGCACGCCAAGGAATATCGCACCGAACGCAACAGCCAGATCGTCTTCGCGATCGACACGGGGCGGCAGATGTCGGAGCCGGTCGGCGGCATCCCGCGCGTCGACCGCGCGGTGTCGGCGGCGCTGCTGACCGGCTGGGTGGCGCTGAAGCTGGGCGACCGGGTCGCGCTCCACGCTTTCGATTCGCGCCCCCGCGTCGCCAGCGGCTTCATCGGCGGATCGGCGGCCTTCCCGGCGCTGCAGCAGCTGGCGGCGGGGATCGATTACAGTGGCGAGGAAACCAATTACACCTTCGCGCTGACGACGATGGCGGCGGGGCTGACGCGGCGGTCGATGATCGTGCTGTTCACCGAATTCACCGACCCGACCTCCGCCGATTTCATGGTCCGCGCGGTCGCACGACTGCTACGCACGCATCTGGTGCTGATCGTCGTGCTGCGCGACGAGGAGCTGGAGACGATCGTCGCGCGCGCCCCCGCAACGCCCGCCGACGTCACCCGCGCGGTGACCGCCGCGGCGCTGCTGCGCGACCGGCGGCTGGTGCTGCTGCGCCTCCGGCATCTGGGCGTCCACGTCATCGAGAGCCCGTACGATCAGGTGCCCGAGCGGCTGGTCGAGGGCTATGTCGACCTTAAGCGGAGGAGCCTGTTGTGAGCGCGTTCGTCGATGCCGCCCCGCCGCCGCTCAACGCCAGCCGCTTCCGCGCCGCGCACGGCGCCGACTGGGAGCGGCTCGACGCATTGCTCGGCCGGATCGAAAAACGCTCGGTGCGGGTGCTGACCGATGACGAGCTGCTCGCACTGCCGCTGCTGTACCGGTCGGCGCTGTCGTCGCTGTCGGTGGCGCGCGAGACGTCGCTCGACCGCGCCCTGGTCGCCTATCTCGAGCAATTGTGCGCGCGTGCCTATTTCCAGATCTACGGCGTGTCGGATTCGGCGTGGCGCGATCTCGGGCGCTTCTTCACGCATGGCTGGCCGGCGGCTGTCGCGTCGCTGTGGCGCGAGACGCTGGTGATGGCGGTGCTAACGGTGGCGGGGGCGCTGGCGGCCTATGCGCTGGTCCGGTCGGACCCGTCGTGGTTCTTCGGCATCATCCCCGAAGGTCTGGCGGGCGGGCGCGATCCGAGCGCCTCGGCGGCGATGCTGCGCCATACCCTCTACACCACCCAGCAGGACGGGCTCGGCGTGTTCGCCAGCTTCCTGTTCGGGCATAATACGCAGATCGCGATCTTCGCCTTCGCGCTCGGTTTCGCCTTTGTCGTGCCGACCGCGCTTCTGGTGCTCTACAACGGGCTGACGCTGGGCGCGATGATCGCGGTGTTCGCCGACAAGGGGCTCGGCCCGAATTTCGGCGCATGGCTGGCGATCCACGGCACGACGGAGATGTTCGCGATCATGATCGCGGGCGCGGCGGGGATGCGGATCGGCACTGCGATCGCCTTTCCGGGGGCACAGGAGCGGATGGTCGCGCTGGTCGCCGCGGGGCGCACCGCCGCGATCGCCGTCGCCGGGGTGGTGCTGATGCTGGCGGTGGCGGCGATTTTGGAAGGGGTCGGGCGGCAGGTGGTGACCGGTGACGGCGCACGGCTGGGAATCGGGACGGCGATGCTGGCGGCGTGGCTGGTCTATTATTACGGGATCGGGAGGCGGCATGCGCTTCGGTCGCCGGACTAAGGGCCCCGCGTCGCTGCGGCGCGGCTTCGTCACGCCGGAGGGCGTCGACCTGCAGCTTGAACTGGGCGGGGCCGGCACGCGCGCGGCGGCGTTCCTGATCGACACCGGCGCGATGCTGGTCGCGCTGATCGTCGCGACGATCGCGCTCGCCTATATCGACCGGTCGACCGGCGCCGATATCGCCAAGATCCTGTGGCTGATCGGCGCATTCCTGTTGCGCAACGGCTGGTTCGTATTGTTCGAGATGGGCGGGCGCGGTGCGACGCCGGGCAAGCGGCTAATGGGTCTGCGCGTCGTCGCGCGCGACGGGGCGCGGCTGACCGCTGGCGCGGTGCTGGCGCGCAATGCGATGCGCGAGATCGAGGTGTTCCTGCCGCTGTCGTTCCTCGGCGCGCAGGCGGCGGCGGGGACGGCGGATGCCTTCCTGACCATCTTCGCGTTGCTGTGGACAGGTATCTTCCTGTTCTTCCCGCTGTTCAACCGCGACCGGCTGCGGATCGGCGATCTGGTCGCGGGAACGTGGGTGGTGCAGACCGTGGTGCGGCGGCTCGCGGTCGATCTGGCGGTGACCGCGGAACGGCCGCGCCGCCGGTTCCCGGAGGCGGCGCTGGCGCTGTACGGCGTCTACGAATTGCAGACGCTGGAGGACGTGCTGCGCGGCGGCGACCCGGTCGCGATCGGTGCGGTCGCCGCGACGATCCGGCGCAAGGCGGGGCTGGCCGATCATGGCGACGATGCGGCGTTCCTGGCCGATTACTACACCGCCTTGTGCGCGCGGCTGGAAAGCGGCCTGCTGATCGGTCGCCGTCGTCGCGACAAGTTTGAGGGCGCGGCGCCCTAGAAGCGCAGGCGGACGATCAGGCCCGGCGCGGCATCCTCCAGCGTCACGCGTGCGCCGATTCGCGCCGCGGCCGAGCGGACGACGGCGAGGCCGAGGCCGCTGCCGTCGGGGTCGGCGGGGTCGCCCAGCCGGACGAAGCGTTCGAACACGCGCTCCCGGTCGGCGGCGGCGATGCCGGGGCCGTCGTCGCGCACCGACAGCAGCGCCGCGCCGTCCGCCGCGCCGGCGATGCCGACCGTCACCGTCCCGCCGGGGCGATTGTAGCGGATGCCGTTGTCGACGAGGTTGCCGAGGATCTCGACCAGCAAGGTGCGGTGGCCGGTGACCGGCATCGGCGTGTCGGGGGCGTCGAGTTGCAGCTCGACCCCCGCCTCGATCGCGGCGCCGATGCGGCGGCTGATGACGCGCACCGCCACCTCGCGCAGGTCGACGCGTTCGAGCGGCGGGGCGACGCCCGCCTCCTCGGCGCGGGCGAGCGCGAGCAGCTGCACGAGCAGCCGTTCGAGGCGGGCGACTGCGGTCGCGATCTCGTCCAGCGCCTCGCGCGAGCCGCGGCGGGCGAGCTCGATCTGCACCTTGAGCACCGACAGGGGCGTGCGCATCTGGTGCGAGGCGTCGGCGGTGAAGCGCCGCGTCGCCGCGGTGGCGGTGTCGAGCTGCGCAAGCAGGCGGTCGAACGCCTCGGCGAGCGGGCGCAGTTCGAGCGGCAGCGGGCCGGCGTCGATCGGCGACAGGTCGGGCGCGGCGGGGCCGTTGCGCGCCTCCACCGCGCCGCGTAGCCGGGCGAGCGGGCGCAGGCTCCACCCCAGCGCCGGACGGAGCAGCAGGATAGCGATGCCGACCAGCGCGACCTCGCCGCCGAACAGCGCGACGAGCAGCCGGCGGGTCAGCGCGGCACGGCCGTCGAGCGTCTCGGCGATTTGGACGACGACCGGGCGCTCGATCGCCGGCAGCGCGCGGCGCACCTCGGCGATGCGGATGCGCTGGTCGCGATAGGTGGCGAAGCGGAAGCGCGGCTGGTCGATCGCAAGGTCGTCGGGCGCGGGCGCGGGCAGGTCGGCATAGCCGGTGAGTAGGTCGCCGCCGACCGCGATCCGGTAATAGACGTTGTCGCGCTCGCTGTTCTCCAGCATCCCGAAGGCGGCGGGCGGCAGGTCGAGCGTCACCTCGCCGCGCTCGACCTGCACCGTTTCGGCGATCGCGCCGAGCGCGCCGCCGAGCACGCGGTCGTTGGTGCGGCGGACGACGTCGGCGATCAGCGCCGCGCCGGCGATGCCAAGCAGCATCGCGACGCCGAGCAGCGGCCCGATCATCGCCACCAGCAGCCGCGTCCGCAGCGCGATCGAGCGCGGGGCGGTCATCCCGCCCCTCGTTATCTGGCCGGTCATCTGGCCCGTCGTCCGGCCCGTCATCCGGCGTCGAGCAGATAGCCGACGCCGCGGATCGTGCGGATCTGCGGGCCGTCGGGGGCGAGCTTGCTGCGCAGCCGGGTGACGTTGACCTCGATCGCATTGGGGCCGACCGGCTCGTCATAGCCGAACACCTCCGCCAGCAGCAGCTCGCGCGGTACGACCTGTCCCGCCCGGGTGGCGAGCGCGTCGAGCACCGCCCATTCGCGCCGGCGCAGGTCGAGCGCGCGGCCCGCGACCTCCGCCTGGCCCGACGAGCGGTTCAGCGTCAACGCGCCGATCGTCACTGCCGCCGCCGGATCGCCGCCGCGGCGCCGCCCGAGCGCGCGCACCCGCGCCTCCAGCTCGACCGGTTCGAACGGCTTGCGCAGATAGTCGTCGGCGCCGAGGTCGAGCCCGCGCACCCGGTCGTCGAGCGCGTCGCGCGCGGTCAGCATCAGCACCGGCACCCGCTCGCCGCGCCGCCGCAGCCGTTCGAGCACCGTGAAGCCGTCGATATCGGGCAGGCCGACGTCGAGGATGACGAGCGCATAGGGTTCGCCCGACACCAGCGTCAGCGCTTCCTCGCCGCTGGCGGTGTGATCGACCGCATGGCCGCTGGCGCGCAGCAGCGCGGCGATGCTGCGGGCGAGCGCGGCATCGTCCTCGATCATCAGGATCCGCACGGGCGAAACCGGTGAAAGGTTGCTGACAGGTGCGCCTTGTATCCCACGGTGGCAGCTTATCCGATCACAGAAGCGGAAAAGCGAGAGGAGCCGGGATGAGGTCTGTCCTATTTCTGACGATGACGTGGCTGACGGTCGCCGTACCAGCGCAGGCCCAGTTGCGTCCAGCCGGCTATCCACGCTCCTATGACGCGTTGATCGCGACGGCGAAGGCCGAGCGCGGGCTCACCATCTACGGCAATGCCGATCGCGCCGAACTGGTCGGCGTCGTCGCCGCCTTCCGCCGTGCCTATCCGGGGATCGCGGTGCGCTACGCCGATCTCGGCTCGCTCGACATCTATCGCCGGCTGGTCACCGAAACGCGGGCGAAGCGCCCCTCCGCCGACCTCGTCTGGTCGTCGGCGATGGCATTGCAGGTCAAGCTCATCAACGACGGCTATGCGCAGAGCTATGCCAGCCCGGAAAAGCCGGCGCTGCCGCCGCAGGCGGTGTGGAAGAACATGGGCTATGGCGTCACCGCCGAGCCGATCGGCATCGTCTACAACCGGCGCCTGATCCCCGATGCGCAGATGCCGCGCAGCCATGCCGCGCTGGAGGCGATGCTGCGCCAGCGGCGCGTCGCGTTCACCGGCAAGGTGACGACCTTCGATCCCGCGCGCTCCAACGTCGGCTATCTTTATCTGGCGCAGGACATGGCGATCACCCGCGACAGCCGTGCGCTGCTGCGCGCGATCGCCGCGACCCGGCCGGTGCTGCAGGCGAACACCGAACCGATGCTCGCCGCGGTCGCCGCGGGGAAGCAGGCGATCGCCTATAACGTCATCGGATCCTATGCGCTGGAACAGGCGAAGCGTGATCCTCGCCTGGGCGTCGTGCTGCCCGCGGATTTCACCATCGTCACCTCGCGCATCGCCTTTATCGCGCGCGATGCGCGGGCGCCGGCGAGCGCGCGGCTGTTCCTCGATTTCCTGCTGTCGCGGCGTGGCCAGAGCCTGCTCGCCGCGCGCAGCCTGTGGCCGGTGCGCACCGACGTGCCGGCGCGGCGGCTGCCCGCGGCGCAAGCACGCCCGATCCGCGTCGGGCCGCAATTGCTCGTCCACCTCGACCGCATCACCCGCCAGCGCTTCCTGCGCGACTGGCAGGCCATCCTTGCCGGAGCCCCGACCCCATGATCCTGCGTACCGGGAGCGCCCTGTTGGCGCTCGTCATCGCCACGCCTGCGCTCGCGCAGACGCCCGTCCCGTCCGACCTCGCCGAACTTGTCCGCGCGCAGGCGGCGGAGATCGCGGCGCTGAAGGCGCGGCTCGACCGGCTGGAGGGGCAGCAGACGGTGGCGGCTGCAGCCCCCACGCCCACGCCTGCACCCACCCCGGCGCAGGTCGCGCAGGCCGAGCCGCGGCGGACCGTGCCGTTCGCGCCGCAGCTGGTGCCGCCCGGGCCCGCCGACCGCGACGTGACGCAGGCGCTGGCGGCGCGCGACAATCCGTCGGGGATCACCACCGAATGGGGATCGGGGCTGCCCGTGTTCCACTCCGCGGACGGCGTCTACACGTTCAAGCCGCGCGGCCGCATCCTTGCCGACGTCAGCAGCACCTTCGGGTCGAAGTCCGACAGCCGCAACCTGACGACCACCGGGATGCGCGCGCTGCGCCTCGGCCTCGAAGGCGGGGTCGGCACGCATTTCTTCTACCAGATGGAGGCGGATTTCTCGGAGAACGAGGTCGACGTCGTCACCGCCTTCATGGGCTGGCGCGACCGGATCAGGCCGGGCCTCGACTATGACGTGCGCGCCGGCCACCTGTTCAACGACCGCGGCTTCGAAGGGTCGACGGGGTCGGATTCGACGCCGTTCCTCGAGCGCACCACGGTCGCCACCGCAATTATCCCGCAGCGTGGCTTCTACGGTATCGGCATCATGCCGCGGCTGTTCTGGAAGACCGGCCACGCCTCGCTGACCGTCACCGGCGACCGCGTCGACGGCACGCAGGCGGTCAGCGACGGGCGGACGATCCTGGGCCGCGCGCACTGGAATCCGGTCAAGACCGAGGACACGGTCCTCCATCTGGGCCTCTGGGGCTTCGATGAGAGCCTGTCGTCCGCGGCAACCACGCTCACCCGCAACACGGTGATCGGCGGGCGGTTCAACGGTGGTCTGCGGGTATCGACCGGGCCGCTGCTCGGCGGCACCGGCACGACCGGCTACGGCCTCGAATTCGGCGGCTATCGCGGGCCGGCGTGGGTGATGGCGGAGGCGGGCCGGCGCGACGCGCGGCTCGATGCCGGCCGTCCCGATTTCACCAGCAAGGCGTGGAGCCTGTCGGGCGGGTTCTTCCTCACCGGCGACCTGCCGCCGTACAATCCCCGGCTCGGCAGCTTCGGCCAGCCCAAGGTGCTCAAGCCCACCTTCGACGGCGGTCCCGGCGCGATCGAGCTGACCGCGCGCTACGAGAGCCTCGATTACACCGATCTCGTCACCGGCGGCGAGGGCTGGGCGGGGACGCTGGGCGTCAATTGGTATCTCAACAGCTTCACCCGGTTCCAGGTCAACGCGATCCACTGGAACACCGACAACCGCAGCGGCGCGGTGACCGGCAGCGACGACGGCGAGACCGTCAGCGCCCGCGTCGCCGTCACCTTCTGACCTTTCCGACCTCGAGGACCTAACGCCCATGAATCTGGCGCTGCTCGGCTTCCTGATGGTGGCCACCTTCATGACGCTCATCATGACCCGGCGGATGACGCCGCTGGTCGCGCTGATCGTCATCCCGACGATCTTCGGCATCGTCGCCGGCCAGGCCGCGGGCCTGGGCGACATGATGATCGACGGGATCAAGAACCTCGCGCCGACCGGCGTGATGCTGCTGTTCGCGATCCTGTTCTTCTCGACGATGACCGATACCGGATTGTTCGATCCGCTGGTCGGCAAGCTCATCCAGCTGGTCCATGGCGACCCGACCCGCATCCTGCTGGGGACGGTGGTGCTGTGCGCGCTGGTCAGCCTCGATGGCGACGGATCGACGACCTATATCATTACGATCGCCGCGCTTCTGCCGCTTTACAAGCGCTACGACATGAACCGGCTGTACCTGTGCTGCCTGTTGATGGCGACCAGCGGCATCATGAACCTGACGCCATGGGGCGGACCGACCGCGCGCGCGGCGAGCGCGCTGAAGCTCGATCCCGCGACGCTGTTCCTGCCGCTGATCCCCGGCATGATCGCAGGGCTCGCCGGCCTGCTCGCGCTCGCCGTGTGGTTCGGCCGCAAGGAGCGCGCGCGCATCGGTACGGTCGAGACGCGCGAGGAGGCGGAGTTCACCGGCATGGCCGTGTCGCAATATCCCGAGGCGCGGCGGCCGCGGCTGATCTGGTTCAACGGGCTGCTGGTGCTGACGCTGCTGACGCTGCTGGTCTGGGGGCTGCTGCCGCTGTCGGTGCTGATGATGATCGCCTTCGCGATCGCGATGATCGTCAACTATCCCGGCGTCGCCGAACAGAAGGAGCGGATCGCCGCGCATGCCGGCAACGTGCTGTCGGTCGTGTCGCTGATCTTCGCCGCGGGCATCTTCACCGGCATCCTCGGCGGCACCGGCATGGTCGAGGCGATGAGCAAGGAGGTGGTCGGCATGATCCCGCCGGCGCTGGGGCCGTATATGGCGCCGATCACCGCCGCGCTCAGCCTGCCCTTCACCTTCTTCATCTCCAATGACGCCTTCTATTTCGGGATGCTGCCGATCCTGGCGGAGGCGGGCGCGCATTACGGCGTGTCGCCGATGGCGATCGCGCGTGCGTCGCTGATGGGGCAGCCGGTGCATCTGCTCAGCCCGCTGGTTCCCTCGACCTATCTGCTGGTCAGCCTCGCTGGCATCGACCTGGCCGATCATCAGAGGTTCACGCTGCTGCCCGCCACGCTGGTGTGCGTCGTGATGACGCTGGTCGGCATGATCGCGCTCGCCTTTCCGTTCGTGGCGGGCTGAGCGTGGCGGCGCTTCGCAGAAGCCACGCGGATCACCCGCGCGCGCCGTTGATGCTGCTACCCGCGATGGGCTGCGACGGGCAATTATGGGCGCGGCAGATCATGGATCTGGGCGACGTAGCCGAGCCCGAGTTCGGCGACCTGTCGCAGGATGCGACGATCGCGGCGATGGCGGCACGGGTGCTCGCCGATGCGCCGCCGCGCTTCGCGGTCGCGGGCGTCAGCCTGGGCGGGTACGTCGCGCTCGAATTGCTGCGGCAGGCGCCGGCGCGGGTGACGCGCATCGCGCTGTTCGGCACGCGCGCGTCGATGGAGGCGCGGACGCGCTCGGTCGGCGATCAGGGATCGATCGCGACCGCGCCGCATGCCGATCCGCAGCTGTCGGCGATCGTCAGCGGCCCGGCGGCGGCGATGGCGGAGCGCGTCGGCCCCGCCGTCTTCGCCCGCCAGCAACGCGCCCTGCTCGCCCGTCCCGACATCGCCGAGGCGATCGCGGCGATTCGCGTGCCGACGCTGGTCGCGGTCGGCGATCGCGACCGGATCTGCACGCCCGACGATGCGCTGGCGTTGGCGAAGCTGATCCCGCACGCACATTTCCATATGCTGCGGTCCTGCGGGCATCTGTCGCCGATGGAGCGGCCGGGCGAGGTGACGCAATTGCTGCGCGACTGGCTGCGCGGCTAGCGACGCCATAACCGCTTGCGCGCCGGGGGGCGGGGCATCCAGAAGGGTGTCCGTTCCCCGGAAGGATCCGCGCATGCTGTCGTCGCTGTTGCCCGCCCTGTTGCTCGCCGCCGCACCGGCCCCCGCACCGGCCGCCGCCTGTCCGTGGCAGGCGAGCTGGGGAACGTCGGTGATGCAGCCGGGGGCCGACTCGACCTTGCCCGCCGGTCGGCTCGCCGATGCGACGCTGCGGCAGGTGATGCGGGTCAGCGTTGGCGGCGACAGCGTGCGGGTGCGGCTGTCCAACGCCTTCGGCCGCGCGCCGCTGCGCATCGACGGCGCCGCGATCGGCCGGGTCGCGACGAACACCGCCGCGGCGCTGGTGCCGGGCAGCAACCACGCGCTGACCTTCGCCGGGCGCGCCGACGTGCTGGTCCCCGCGGGCGCGGACTGGTGGAGCGATCCGGTCTCGCTGCCGGTCGCCGCCTTCGCCGATCTGGCGGTCAGCCTGCATCTGCCCGAGGACCCCGAGGGGCAGACCGGCCATCCCGGATCGCGCGCTACGTCGTATCTGGCGAAGGGCGCGCATGTCGCCGATACCGCGCTGCCGGGTGCGGATACGACGCCGCACTGGTTCTTCGTCGGCGGTATCGAGGTGCGCCGATGCGGCAGCGTGCGCGGGATCGTCGCGTTCGGCGATTCGATCACCGACGGCCATGGCGTGGCGATCGATTCGAACGAGCGCTGGACCGACGCGCTCGCGCGCAGGCTGGGCGGCCGCCGGGCGGTCGTCAATCAGGGGATCAGCGGCAACCGCATCCTGCGCGACGGCACCGGGCCGAACGCGCTCGCCCGCTTCGAACGCGACGTGCTGTCGCAGGCGGGCGTCGGCCATGTCGTGCTGCTGGAGGGGATCAACGACGTCGGCGTGCTGCAGCGCGACGCCCCGGCACGGGTGGCCGAACAGGATGCGCTGATCGCGCAGGTGACGGCGGGCTATGCGCAGATGGTCGCGCGGGCGCACCAGCGCGGGATCCGGGTCTATGGCGGTACGATCCTGCCGTTCATGGCGAACCGCTATTACCATCCCGATGCGGCGTCGGAGCGGATGCGCCAAGCGATCAACGCCTGGATCCGCACCCCCGGACATTTCGATGCGGTGATCGATTTCGACGCGGCGCTGCGCGATCCGGCCCGCCCAGCCTATCTCGCCCCCGCCTATGACAGCGGCGACGGCCTGCACCCCGGTGCCGCCGGCTATCGCGCGATGGCCGACGCGGTGCCGGTGACGCTGTTCCGCTAGCGTCGACCGGCACCGCCGTCCGGATCGGTCAGACGAAGCGGTTGACGAGATTCTCCAGCCGCTCCTGCCGGCCCGAACGCGGCTTCGGATCGATCGCGCGTGCGACGGCGAGATCGGCGATGCCGGCGAGGTCGAGGTCGGCGATCGCGCTGCCGAAGTCGCCGGTCCAGCCGGCATAGCGTTCGGTCCGGGCCGCATCGAGCCGCCCGTCCTCGATCAGCGCGGCGGCGTTGAGCAGCCCCTTCGCCACCACGTCCATGCCGCCGATATGACCGTGGAACAGGTCGACCGCGTCGATCGACTGGCGGCGCACCTTGGCATCGAAGTTGAACCCGCCGGTGGTGAAGCCGCCCGCGCGCAGAATCTCCAGCATCACCAGCGTCATCTCCTCGACCGAGTTCGGGAATTGGTCGGTATCCCAGCCGTTCTGCGGATCGCCGCGATTGGCGTCGATCGAACCGAAGATGCCGAGCGCGCTCGCGGTTGCGATCTCATGCTCGAACGTGTGGCCCGACAGCGTGGCGTGGTTCGCCTCGATGTTGACGCGCACCTCGTTCTCGAGGCCGTAACGCTTGAGGAAGCCGTACACGGTCGCGGTGTCGAAGTCGTATTGGTGTTTGGTCGGCTCATGCGGCTTGGGTTCGATCAGGATCGTGCCGGTGAAGCCGATCCTGTGCTTGTGTTCGACCACGAGGCTGAGGAAGCGGCCGAGATTGTCGAGCTCGCGCTTCATGTCGGTGTTGAGCAACGTCTCATAGCCTTCGCGGCCGCCCCACAGCACGTAGTTCTGGCCGCCGAGCCGGTGCGTCGCCTCCAGCGCGTCGCGGACCTGCATCGCACCGAACGCGAACACCTCCGGATCGGGGTTGGTCGCGCCGCCGGCGGCGAAACGGGGGTGGCTGAATAGGTTGGCGGTGCCCCACAGCAATTTGCGGCCCGATGCCGCCTGCAACCGCTCGAGGTGGTCGACCGCCTCGGCGAACGAACGGCGGTGTTCGGCGACATTGCCGGCATCGGCCATCACGTCGACGTCGTGGAAGCAGTAATAAGGCACGTCGAGCTTCGAGAAGAAATCGAACGCGACCTCGCGTTTCTGCGCCGCGGCGGCGTCGTCGTTGGCACCGCGATGCCACGGCCGGTCGAAGGTGCCGCCGCCGAACACGTCGCTGCCCGGCCAGCAGAAGCTATGCCAGAAACAGGCGGCGAAGCGCAGATGCTCGGCCATCGTCTTGCCGAGGACGACACAGTCCTTGTCGTAGAAGCGATAGGCGAGGTCGTTGTCGCTGTCCGGCCCTTCGTAGCGGATTTGCGGAATGTCGGCGAAGAAGTCGGCCATCTAGAGGGTCCTTATGCGGGGATAGGCGTCGCGGAAGGCGGCGTATTTGGGGGCGAGGCGGTCGACGAGCGCCGGATCGGGGGCGATGACGTGGCTGACCGGCGGCGGCTGGCAGACGTCGGCGGGGGTGCCGCCGTCGACCGCGATCTGCGCGAGCCGGGCGGCGCCGAGCGCGGGGCCGACCTCGCCGCCCTTCAGATAGACGAGCTCGACGTTCATCGCGGCGGCGAGCGTTTCGCCCCAATAGCGCGAGCGGGCGCCGCCGCCGATCACCGACAGCCGCTCGACCGTCGTGCCGGCGTCGCGGACGACGCTGAGGCCGTCGGCAAGCGCGAAGCCGACCCCCTCCAGCACCGCCTGCGCGAGGGCATCGGGGCCGCTGTCGTTGTCGAGGCGGAGGAAGGCGCCGCGCACCTGCGCATCGTTGTGCGGGGTGCGTTCGCCGGACAGATAGGGGAGGAAGAGTTCGGGACCGGAGGCCGGGCCGGCGCGCTCGGCCCGCGCGAACAGGTCGGCGGCGCCGTTCGCGCCGGTGAGCCGCGCGACCCAGTCGATACAGGCGGCGGCGGAGAGGTGGACCGCCATCTGGTGCCACATTGCCGGCACGCAATGGCAGAAGGCGTGGACCGCGCCGGCGACATTGGGGCGGAAGCCGTCGGTGGCGACGAAGATCACCCCCGACGTGCCGAGCGACAACAGGGCATCGCCGTCGCGCACCGCGCCGACGCCGGCCGCGCCCGCAGCATTGTCGCCGCCGCCGCCCGCTACGGGGACCTGGTCCATCCCCCAGTCGGCGGCTACGTCGGGGCGCAGGCGATCGGTCGCGGCGCTGCCCTCGACCAGCCGCGGCATCTGTTCCTCGCCGAGGCCGGTGGCGGCAAGCAGCGTGTCGCTCCACCGGCGTTTCGCGACGTCGAGCCACAGCGTGCCGGCGGAATCCGACACGTCTGACGCCTTGTCGCCGGTCATCCGCAGCCGGACGTAATCCTTGGGCAGCAGCACGGTGGCGATGGCATTGAATACGTGTGGTTCGTGATGGCGGACCCATTGCAGCTTGGGCGCGGTGAAGCCCGGCATGACGAGGTTGCCGCCGATCGCGTGAAAGGCTGGCGTCGTCGCCTCCAGCTCCGCGCATTCGGCGGCGGAGCGGCCGTCGTTCCACAGGATCGCGGGGCGCAGCGGCCGGTCGTCCGCGCCGAGCAGCGTCGCGCCGTGCATCTGCCCGGCAAGGCCGATGCCGCGCACCTGCCGCCGTATCGCGGGATCGATCCCCTGCACGGCGGCGCTGGTCGCATCCCACCAGGCGTCGGGGTCCTGTTCCGACCAGCCTGGACGGGGGCGCTGCACGGTCAGCGCGGCGGTGGCTTGCCCGACGACGGTGCCGGCGGTGTCGAGCACCACTGCCTTCACGCCGGACGTGCCGATATCGATGCCGAGGAACATCAGTTGGCGAACGGAGCGAGCGCGCCGGGGATGGTCGCGACCGGCGGTTGCGAGCGATACCGTCGGTCATCGGGACTGCGCGGCTCGTGGGCGCCTGCGGCGCCGGCCGCGAGGGCGGCGATCGCCAGGCACAGCGTCATATGGTGGGGCATGGCCCGTCATCCTTCCTGTCCGACGGCCTTCTGGCGAGGCCTGCGTTACCGCCGATGCGGTTTAGATAGCGCTACCATATGACGACGTTTGCCGGCGCGCAAGGCATATGCGGTACGGGGGCGCTCTTGCTCCGCCTGCCGCTTGCGTCCATGCCTGTCCGGTTTCCTCTCCGGATTGGCCGACCCGCCGCATGCGCCCACCCACCGCCGCCCCGCCCCGTTCCTCCCGCCGCTCGGGGTCCGCCCCGACGATCAGCGACGTGGCGCGGCGCGCGGGCGTGTCGCCGATGACCGTGTCGCGCGTCATCAACGGCGAGACCAACGTGCGTCCGACGACGCGCGAGGCGGTGAATGCGGCGATCAGCGCGCTCAATTACGCGCCCAATCCGGCGGCGCGCAGCCTGGCGGGGGCGGGGCCGGCGCGGATCGGCCTGCTCTACAGCAACCCCAGCGCCGGCTTCCTCAGCGAATTCCTGCTCGGCAGCCTCGATCAGGCGAGCCGCAGCGACGTGCAGATCGTCGTCGAGAAATGCGATCTCGGCGACCATGAGCTGGAGGTCGCGCAGCATCTGGTCGACGGCGGCATCGACGGCATCATCCTGCCGCCGCCGCTGTGCGAGGCCCCGGCGCTGCTCGCGCTGCTCGCCGCGGCGAACGTGCCGACGATCGCGGTGGCGACTGGCCTGCCCGCCGCGAGCCAGCTCGCGATTCGCATCGACGACCGCGAGGCGGCGGCGACGATGACGCGGCATATCATGGACCTGGGCCATCGCCGCATCGGCTTCATCAAGGGCAATCCGAACCTGTCCGCCAGCGACCAGCGCCTTGAAGGCTATCGCGAGGCGCTGACCGCCGCCGACATCCCGGTCGATCCGGCCCTGATCGTCGACGGATTGTTCACCTATCTCTCCGGCCTCGATGCCGCCGAGCAACTGCTCGAACAGGACGATCCGCCGACCGCGATCTTCTCGTCCAACGACGACATGGCGGCGGCGACGGTGGCGGTGGCGCATCGCCGCGGGCTCGACGTGCCGGGCGACCTGACGGTGTGCGGGTTTGACGACACGACGCTGTCGACCGCGATCTGGCCGGAACTGACCACGATCCACCAGCCGATCGCCGACATGGCGCGCGCCGCGGTCGAGCTGCTCGTCGGCACGCTGCGCCGGCAGAAGGGCGGCGAGGGCATGCCGCAGCAGCAGGTGCTCGACTACACGCTGATCCGCCGCCAGTCGGACGCGCCGCCACGGCGCCGGCCGCGCGCGCGCTGAGCGCCGCCCCACCCGCGCACGCCGCTTGACGCGGGGCCGGATGGTGATAGCGTTACCAGAATAAGGTGCGGTCCATCGCCGGCGAACAGGCTCGCCCGCGGTTCGACACGCGCCGGCCGGCGCCCGCCGGTGGAGGAGAGACGATGACGGACAGCGCGCGCGCGGCGGGGGGCACCGCCACCAATCACGGTTTCATCGCGGCGATCGTCGCGGTCGCCACGATCGGCGGTTTCATGTTCGGCTATGATTCGGGGGTTATCAACGGCACCCAGAAGGGGCTGGAGGCGGCGTTCGACCTCGGCCGGCTGGGCATCGGCGTCAACGTCGGCGCGATCCTGGTCGGATCGGCGATCGGCGCGTTCGGGGCGGGGCGGCTGGCCGATGCGATCGGGCGGCGCAACGTGATGATGATCGCCGCCTTCCTGTTCCTCGTCAGCGCGGTGCTGGCGGGCGCCGCCAACGGATCGGTCGTCTTCATCATCGCACGCATCATCGGCGGCCTCGGCGTCGGCGCGGCGAGCGTGATCTCTCCCGTCTATATCTCCGAAGTCACCCCCGCCTCGATCCGCGGCCGGCTGTCGAGCGTGCAGCAGGTGATGATCATCACCGGCCTGACCGGCGCGTTCGTCGCGAACTTCGCGCTCGCGCGCTATGCCGGCGGATCGACGGCGGACTTCTGGCTCGGCTTTCCGGCGTGGCGCTGGATGTTCTGGCTGCAGGCGATCCCGGCGGCGATCTATCTCGTCGCGCTGCTGGTGATCCCGGAAAGCCCGCGCTTCCTCGTCGCCAAGGGCCGCGATGCCGAGGCGCATGTGGTGCTCACCCGCCTGTTCGGCAGCGCGGAGGCGGACCGCAAGGTCGGCGAGATCCGCCGCAGCCTCGCCGCGGATCACCATAAGCCCAGGCTGTCCGACCTGCGCGACAAGACGACGGGCAAGATCCGCCCGATCCTGTGGGCGGGGATCGGCCTTGCCGTGTTCCAGCAGTTCGTCGGCATCAACGTCGTCTTCTATTATGGGGCGGTGCTGTGGGAGGCGGTCGGCTTCACCGAAGACAATGCGTTGCAGATCAACATCCTGTCGGGCGTGCTGTCGATCGCGGCGTGCCTGTTCACGATCCTGACGGTCGACCGGATCGGCCGCAAGCCGCTGCTGCTGGTCGGATCGGCGGGGATGGCGGTGACGCTGGCGGTGGTCGCCTATGCCTTTTCAACCGCGGTCACCGATGCGGCGGGTGCGGTGTCGCTGCCGGGCAACAACGGCATCCTCGCGCTGGTCGCGGCCAATCTGTACGTCATCTTCTTCAACGCCAGCTGGGGCCCGGTGATGTGGGTGATGCTGGGCGAGATGTTCCCCAACCAGATCCGCGGATCGGGGCTGGCGGTGTCGGGCTTCGCGCAGTGGATCGCCAATGCCGCTATCTCGGTCAGCTTCCCGGCGCTGGCGGTGTCGCCGGGGCTGTCGGCGACCTATTTCGGCTATGCCTTCTTCGCGGCGGTGTCGTTCTTCTTCGTGAGGGCGATGGTCAACGAAACCCGCGGGCGCGAGCTGGAGGATATGGCGGGGTAGATCGGATCGACGGTCTGGTTCGCGCCGAGGCGCGGAGGACGCGGAGGTGTCCCGTATGGGGAAGCGTGGCCCTGTCATCACGACGGCGTGATGGGAGGGCCGTGGATGAGGCGAGGGCAACACCTCCGCGTCCTCTGCGCCTCTGCGCGAACAGCTTATGTTATTCAGCAATGACTGGAGAACCGGTTCAGGCGCCGGCGTCCCTCATCCCTCGGTGCCGATGATGTCGCGGATGCGGGTCGCCAGTGCGTCGATCGCGAAGGGCTTGGTTATCATCTCCATGCCCGGATCGAGGAAGCCGTTGGCGACCGCCGCATTTTCCGCATAGCCGGTCATGAACAGGATCTTCAGCCCCGGCCGGTGCTGGCGCGCGGCATCGGCCAGCTGGCGTCCGTTCAGCCCGGGCAGGCCGACGTCGGTGACGAGCAGGTCGATGTGCATCGACGATTGCAGCAGCTGGAGCCCGGAGGGGCCGTCGCTCGCCTCGATCGCGCGATAGCCGAGCTCCTGCAGCAGCTCGACGACGAGGTCGCGCACCGCGGTTTCGTCCTCGACGACGAGCACCACCTCGCCATGCTCGGCGCGATGCTCTTCCGTCAGGCCGGCGGCATCGGGTTCGTCCTGATCGGCGGCGCCGTGATGACGCGGAAGGTAGAGCTTGATCGTGCTGCCCTGGCCGAGCTCGGAATAGATGCGCGCATAGCCTTCCGACTGGCGCGCGAAGCCATAGATCATCGACAGGCCGAGCCCGGTCCCCTGACCGATCGGCTTGGTGGTGAAAAAGGGTTCGAACGCCTTCTCGATCGTCTCGCGCGTCATGCCCGTGCCGGTGTCGGTGACGCAGATGCAGACGTACTGGCCGGGGCGGACGTCGCGCTGGCGGGCGGCATAGGCGCCGTCGAGGTGCGCGTTGCAGGTCTCGATCGTCAGGATGCCGCCCGTCGGCATCGCGTCGCGCGCGTTGATCGCGAGGTTGAGGATCGCGCTTTCGAGCTGGTGCGGATCGCACAGCGTCTGCCACAGCCCGCCGGCGGTGACGATCTCCAGCCGCACGGCCTCGCCGATCGTCCGGCGCAGCAGCTCCTCCATACCGGTGACCAGCCGGTTGGCGTTGACCGGTTTGGGATCGAGCGGCTGGCGGCGCGAGAAGGCGAGCAGACGATGCGTCAGCGCCGCGGCGCGGTTGGCGGAGGTCATCGCGGTGGTCGCGTAGCGTTCGATCCGGTCCAGCTCGCCGCGCGCGATCCGCCGCTGCATCATGTCGAGCGAGCCGATCACCCCGGTCAGCAGATTGTTGAAATCATGCGCGATGCCGCCGGTCAGCTGGCCCACCGCCTCCATCTTCTGTGCCTGCCGCAGCTGTTCCTGCGCCGCCTCCAGCGCGAGCTGCCGTTCGCGTTCGGCGGTGACGTCGCGGCCGACCGCATGGATCAGGCCGGCACCGGGCACCGCGGTCCAGGAGATCCACCGATAGCCGTCGTTGCGAGTGCGATAACGGTTCTCGAAGCGGCCGATCGTCGTCCCGTCCGACAAGGCGGCCGCCGCATCGGTGGTGGCGGCGCGGTCGTCGGGGTGGACGAGGTCGAGGAACGAATGGCCGATCAGGTCCTGCTCCTGCCAGCCGAGCAGGGCGGTCCAGGCCGGATTGACCGCGGTGATCGTGCCGTCGAACTGCGCGACCAGCATGATGTCGGTCGACAGCCGCCACATGCGGTCGCGATCGGCGGTGCGTTCGGCGACCTGTGCCTCCAGCGTCTCGTTGAGCTGGCGCAGCTGCTCCTCGGCATTGCGCCGGGCCGAGATGTCGTTGAACAGGATGGCGACGCGGCGGTCGTCCGCCTCGCCGATGCGGAAGGCATAGACGTCGAACCAACGGCCGAGCGCGATCGAGCCCTGTTCGAACCGTTCCGGCACGCCGGTGCGCGCGACGCGGCCGTAGATCTCGTACCATTCCTCCTCCAGCGCCGGCGCTGCCTCGCGCAGCCAGCGGCCGATCACGTCTTCGGGAAAGCCGGTCTGGCGGTGGAAGGCGGGGTTCGCCTCGATCACCCGATAGTCGATGCGCGCGTCCAGCCGCACCTCGACGACGCAGAAGCCCGATTCGATCGATTCAAATAACGTGCGGTAGCGGGCCTCGCTCTGGCGCAATCGCTCGCCCATCCGACGGCGTTCGGTGAGGTCGAGCATCGCGCCGATCATGCGCACCGCGGTGCCGGATTCGTCGCGCAGCACCGTGCCGCGGTCGAAGACATGTGCGTGGCTGCCGTCGGCGCGGCGGAATCGGTATTCCGCGGACCAGTTGACCCCGTCGCTGTCGCCGTCGCCGTCGGCCTCTCCGTCGATGACGGCGTGGATGCTGTCGCCGACCCGCTGGCGATCGTCGGGGTGGATATGGTCGAGCCACCAGTCGGCGTCGGTGTCGCGCCGCGGATGGCCAAACAGCGCGGTGAGCGCCGCATTCCAGATCACATGGCCGTCGGCCATGCGCCAGTCCCAGACCGCGTCGTTGGTGGCGCGGGCCACCAGCCGATAGCGCTCCTCCGTCTCGCGCCGCGCCTCTTCGATACGAACGCCGCTGCGTGCGCCCGCGTCGGGCGACGGGGTGCAGGAGGCGAAGGCGCCGACGACGTTCCCGTCGCCATCCCGCACGGGGGTGCAGGAGAGCGCGGTGCCGGGTCGGCGATGACTGGCGGGTTCGCCAGCAAAGGCGCGTTCGATCAGCGGCGCGAGATCGGCGTCGACGTCGCGCGCATCCAGGCCGAGCGCGGCCGGATGCCGCGTCGCGAGCATGCCGGCATAGGCCTGGTTATGGATCAGCGTACGCTGCGGCCCCCAGGCGACGGCCATCGCCTGGTCCGATCCCAGCATCAGTCCGACCAGCGTCCGCAACGGCTGCGGCCACGCATCGGGCGGCCCGAGCGGCGAGGCGGCCCAATCGTGCTGTGCGATCGGTATCGCCATGGGGTCACGCATCCGCGCGATCTGTTCACGAAAGGAAGGGGTCGACATGCGGGGGGCACCATCCTCTTGCGCCAGCGCCGATGCAACCGGTTACGTGCCCGCCCTTAGGTGATCGCCAAAGCGACGTCATCCATTGGCAGGGGGCAAAAAAGACTTCGCTGGGGTCGCGATCCGCAACTGCGCTGCGGCCCGCAGATCAGCGGAAAGCGCGAGACCCGCAGAGGGGAGCGATGTTCGGGTTCTCTACTGTCCGCGGATCACCCGCAGGCAGGAAAAATGGTGCCCAGAAGAGGACTCGAACCTCCACGACCTTGCGATCGCCAGCACCTGAAGCTGGTGCGTCTACCAATTCCGCCATCTGGGCACGGGGTAGGCGGCGGCCTTTAGGGGGCGGTCGCTGCGCTTGTCAACACGGGTTTCGCCGGGCAAGGGGCGGATTGTCAGGAAAGCGACGAAAAAAGGCTGCAGGCGCATGAAGGACAAGCTGGTTACGATCTTCGGGGGCGGCGGTTTCGTTGGCCGCTATGTGGTGCAGGCGTTGCTGCGCGGCGGCGCGCGCGTGCGCATCGCCGAGCGCGATCCGCGCCACGCCTGGTTCCTGAAGCCGCTGGGCGGGCTGGGCCAGACGCAATTCGTCGCCGCCGACGTGACGCTGCCCGACACGGTGCGGCGTGCGGTCGCCGGGGCGGACGTGGTCATCAACATGGTGGGCGTGCTCGCCGGCGATTTCGAGCGCATCCATGTCGCCGGCGCGCGCCACGTCGCCGAGGCGGCGGCCGGTGCGGGCGTCGCGACGCTGGTTCACATGTCCGCGATCGGCGCCGACAGCGCCGCGCCGTCGGCCTACGGCAGCAGCAAGGGCCGCGGCGAGGAGGCCGTCCGTGCGGCGTTCCCGGGTGCCGCGATCATCCGCCCGTCGATCGTGTTCGGGCGCGAGGACCAGTTCATCAACCGCTTCGCCGCGATGATCGGCAAGTCGCCGGTGGTGCCGGTGCTGCGTGCGCCGGTGAAGTTCCAGCCGGTGTTCGCCGGCGATGTCGGCGAGGCGATGGCGCAGGCGAGCGATCCGCGCTTCGCCGGCCGGACGTTCGAACTGGGCGGTCCCGACGTGATGAGCATGGGCGAGATCATCTGCTGGATCGCCCGGACGATCGGCAAGACGCCCTCGATCGTCGAACTGCCCGATGCGGCGGGGTCGCTGCTCGCCAGCCTGCCGTTCGCGCCGATCAGCAAGGACCAGTGGCTGATGCTCCAGCGCGACACGATCGTCGCGCCGGGCGCGGCCGGGCTCGACGCGCTCGGCGTCGAGGCGACGCCGCTGCAGGCGGTCGCGCCCGAATGGCTCGTCCGCTTTCGCCGGACCGGCCGCTTCGGACGCCGCGCCGAAACGCTCGCTGCTTAAATCACGGGAACTTCCATGGACCTCCTCACCGTCATCCTCCTCGGCATCGTCGAGGGGGTCACCGAGTTCCTGCCCGTCTCCTCGACCGGGCATCTCATCCTCGCCGGTACGTTGCTCGGCGTGCAGGACAAGGCGACCGCGACGTTCGACATCGTCATCCAGCTGGGCGCGATCCTGGCGGTGGTGGTGCTCTACTGGCGCCGGTTCTGGGACGTCGCGGTCGGCCTCGTCGCCGGCCAGCCCAAATCCTGGGCGTTCGTCCGCAATATCGCGCTGGGCTTCATCCCCGCCGCGGTGATCGGCCTCGTCGTCTACAAGGCGGTCAAGGCTTTGCTGGAAAGCCCGACGGTGGTCGCGGTCGCGCTGATCGTCGGCGGCGTCGCCATCCTCGCGATCGAGCGGATGGTGAAGCAGCCGCGCTACGACACGGTCGAGGCGATGCCGTGGAAGACCTCGCTCGGCGTCGGTGTGATCCAGTGCATCTCGATGATCCCCGGCGTCAGCCGCTCGGGCGCGACGATCATGGGCGCGCTGAGCCTGGGCGTCGACCGGCGCGCCGCGGCGGAATTCTCGTTCTTCCTCGCGATCCCGACGATGCTGGCGGCGTCCGGCTACGACCTGCTCAAGTCGGGCGCGGCGCTGGGGGAGGGCGAATGGCTGAGCATTGCGATCGGCTTCGTGGTGTCGTTCATCGTCGCGCTGGTGGTGATCCGCTGGTTCGTCGGCATCGTCAGCCGCCACGGCTTCGCGCCCTTCGCCTGGTACCGGATCATCGTCGGTGCCATCGCTCTGATCGCGCTGCAAATGCGATAGGGCCGAAAAACACCCTAAATTATGGCCTTCAACGGTTGTTGCGAAGCGGTCGCAAAGAAAACCGACCTAACCGATACAGCATTACTTACCTAATACTTATTTTGTGCGTGACATGGCGCCTTCACCTTCGTAGCGGCGAGGGGAGGAGGCCCCATGGCGCACGATTCGATGCTCAAGTTCGTTGGCCGCCCGCAGGCCTATCCGGCCAAGCGCGAGGCGGATATCCGCGCGGAGGACTTCGCCGAGATCGCCGCGCGCTATGCGCCGCCGGCGGCGGAGGATCAGGCCGGACGCTGCTCGCAATGCGGCGTGCCCTATTGCTCGGTCCATTGCCCGCTCCACAACCATATCCCCGACTGGCTGCGCCTCACCGCCGAGGGCCGGCTGCGCGAGGCCTATGAGCTGAGCAACGCGACCTCGACGATGCCCGAGATCTGCGGCCGCATCTGCCCGCAGGACCGGCTGTGCGAGGGCAATTGCGTGATCGAATTCACCGGCCACGGCGCGGTGACGATCGGGTCGGTCGAGAAGTTCATCACCGACACCGCCTGGGAAGAGGGCTGGGTCGAGCCGCTCGTCGCCGGGCCGGCGCGCGGCCAGTCGGTCGCGGTGATCGGCGCCGGACCCGCGGGCATGACCGCGGCGGAATATCTGCGCGGCCACGGCTATGACGTCCACGTCTACGACCGCCACGACCGCGCCGGCGGGCTGCTGACCTATGGCATCCCCGGCTTCAAGCTGGAAAAGCCCGTCGTCATGCGCCGCGTCGAGCGGCTGAAGGCGGGCGGAATCGTCTTCCACGAAGGCTTCAGCGTCGGCGAACAGGCGAGCCTCGACGCCTTGCGCCAGCAGCATGATGCGGTGCTGATCGCGACCGGCGTCTACAAGGCGCGCGCGCTCGACGTCGCGGGCGGGGACGACGCGCGCGTCGTCGCGGCGCTCGACTATCTGATCGCGTCGAACCGCAAGGGCTTCGGCGATGCCGTGCCGGCGTTCGACGGTGGCACGCTCAATGCCGAGGGCAAGCATGTCGTCGTGATCGGCGGCGGCGACACCGCGATGGACTGCGTCCGCACCGCGATCCGCCAGGGCGCGGCATCGGTGAAGTGTCTGTACCGTCGCGACCGCACCAACATGCCCGGCAGCCAGCGCGAGGTGACCAACGCCGAGGAGGAGGGCGCCGAGTTCGTCTGGCTCTCCGCCCCCGCCGCGTTCGACAGCGACGGCACGGTCCGCGCGCGCAAGATGCGGCTCGGTGCCCCCGATGCGAGCGGCCGCCGCGCGCCGGAGCCGGACCCGAGCGGCGACTTCACGCTCAAGGCGGATCTGGTGGTGAAGGCATTGGGCTTCGATGCCGAGGACCTGCCCGCGCTGTTCGGCGCGCCCGAACTCGGCGTCAGCCGCTGGGGCACGGTGCTGGTCGACGGCAAGACGCTGATGACCAGCCTCGACGGTGTCTTTGCGGCGGGCGACATCGTCCGCGGCGCGAGCCTGGTGGTGTGGGCGATCCGCGACGGTCGCGACGTCGCCGCGACGATGCACAAATGGCTGAAGGCGAAGGCCAAGGCCGGGAAGGTCGCAGCGTGACCGACGTTCCGATGATGATGACGCCCGGCAGGGAAGGCGAAACCATGACCGATCCGATGAAGACCGACCAGCGTGCGTATCTCGCCGAGCACGGCATGTACCGTCCCGACAGCGAAGGCGATGCGTGCGGCGTCGGCCTCGTCGCCGCCACCGACGGGCGTGCCTCGCGGCGCGTCGTGCAGTCGGCGGTCGATGCGCTGAAGGCGGTGTGGCACCGCGGCGCGGTCGATGCGGACGGCAAGACCGGTGACGGCGCGGGCATCCACATCGACCTGCCGCATCGCTTCTTCGACGATGCCGTCGTCGCATCGGGGCACAAGGTGCTGCCGAACCGGCTCGCGGTCGGCATGATCTTCCTGCCGCGCACCGACCTCGGCGCGCAGGAGAATTGCCGCACGATCGTCGAGAGCGCGATCATCGAGGCGGGCTATACGATCTACGGCTGGCGGCAGGTGCCGGTCGACGTGTCGGTGATCGGCATGAAGGCGCAGACGACGCGGCCGGAGATCGAACAGATCATGATCGCCGGGCCGCTGCCCGACGCGGTCAGCGCCGCGGAGTTCGAGAAGAACCTGTACCTCGTCCGCCGCCGGATCGAGAAGCGCGTGATCGCCGCGCAGATCCAGGGCTTCTACATCTGTTCGCTGTCGTGCCGCTCGATCGTCTACAAGGGGCTGTTCCTCGCCGAGAGCCTGTCGGTCTTCTACCCCGACCTGCAGGATCAGCGTTTCGAATCCCGCGTCGCGATCTTTCACCAGCGCTATTCGACCAACACCTTCCCGCAATGGTGGCTGGCGCAGCCGTTCCGCTGCCTCGCGCACAATGGCGAGATCAACACGGTCCGCGGCAACAAGAACTGGATGCTCAGCCACGAGATCCGGATGGCGAGCCTCGCGTTCGGCGACAATTCGGAGGACATCAAGCCGGTGATCCCGGCGGGCGCATCCGACACCGCGGCGCTGGATGCGGTGTTCGAGGCGATCTGCCGCTCGGGTCGCGATGCGCCGACCGCCAAGCTGATGCTGGTGCCCGAAGCGTGGCAGAAGGACGCCGACATCCCTGCCGACCATTCGGCGATGTATCAGTATCTCGCGTCGGTCATGGAGCCGTGGGACGGCCCCGCCGCGCTGGCGATGACCGATGGTCGCTGGGCAGTGGCGGGCGTCGATCGCAACGCGCTGCGGCCGCTGCGCTATACCCAGACCTCGGACGGGCTGCTGATCGTCGGATCGGAAACCGGCATGGTCGTCGTTCCCGAATCGACCGTCGTCGCCAAGGGGCGGCTGGGGCCGGGGCAGATGATCGCGGTCGACCTCGACGAAGGCCGGGTGATGAACGACCGGCAGGTCAAGGACCGGATCAGCGGCGAGCATGACTATGCCGCGATGATCGGTGAATTCCACACGCTCGACGACCTGCCCGACGTGCCGGACGCTCTGGTGCAATACGACCGCCCCGCGCTGGCGCGACGGCAGGTCGCCGCCGGCCAGACGCTGGAGGACATGGAACTGATCCTGTCACCGATGGTCGAGACGGCCAAGGAAGCGATCGGGTCGATGGGCGACGATACGCCACTCGCGGTCATCAGCGACAAGCCGCGGCTCATCAGCCAGTTCTTCCGCCAGAACTTCAGCCAGGTGACCAACCCGCCGATCGATTCGCTGCGCGAACGCTATGTCATGTCGCTCAAGACGCGGTTCGGCAATCTCGCCAACATCCTCGATACCGAGGATCAGCGCGACCGGGTGCTGGTGCTCGATTCGCCAGTGCTGACCGGGCAGCATTGGGCGCGGCTGCGCGCGCATTTCGCGGGCAGCGCGACCGAGATCGACTGCACGTTCGATGCGGAGGGCGGCCCCGAAAAACTGCGCGCCGCGATCCAGCGGATCCGCAACGAGGCCGAACAGGCGGTGCGGCAGGGCAAGAGCGAGCTGTTCCTGACCGACGAGCATGTCTCCGAGGACCGGATCGCGATCGCCGGCGTGCTGGCGGCGGCGGCGGTGCATACGCATCTCGTCCGTCGCGGCCTGCGCTCCTATGCGTCGATCAACGTGCGTTCGGCCGAATGCCTCGACACGCATTATTATGCGGTGCTGATCGGCGTCGGCGCGACGACGGTAAACGCCTATCTGGCCGAAGCGGCGATCGTCGATCGCCAGCGGCGCGGGCTGTTCGGCGACCTCGGCATCGACGAATGCCTCAAGCGGCATCGTCATGCGATCGAGGAGGGCCTGCTCAAGATCATGAGCAAGATGGGGATCGCGGTGATCTCCTCCTATCGCGGCGGCTATAATTTCGAGGCGGTCGGCCTGAGCCGCAGCCTGGTCAACGACCTGTTCCCCGGCATGCCCGCCAAGATCAGTGGCGAGGGCTATAACTCGCTGCATTACAGCGCGCTGGTCCGCCACGAACTGGCGTGGGACGAAGCGGTCGCAAAGCTGCCGATCGGCGGCTTCTACCGCCAGCGCCACACCGGCGAAACGCATGCCTATTCGGCGCAGCTGATGCACCTGTTACAGACCGCGGTGTCGACCGACAGCTATACCAGCTACCTGCAGTTCAGCCGCGGCGTCGCCGACCTGCCGCCGGTCTATCTGCGCGACCTGCTCCAGTTCAACTTCCCCAACGAAGGCGTGCCGGTCGATCAGGTCGAGGCGATCACCGAGATCCGCAAGCGCTTCGTGACGCCGGGCATGTCGCTGGGCGCGCTGTCGCCGGAGGCGCACGAGACGCTGGCGATCGCGATGAACCGGATCGGCGCCAAGGCGGTGTCGGGCGAGGGCGGCGAGGATACCAAGCGCTTCACGCCCTACGAGAATGGCGACAACGCCAATTCGACGATCAAGCAGATCGCGAGCGGCCGGTTCGGCGTCACCGCCGAATATCTCAACGCCTGCGAGGAGATCGAGATCAAGGTCGCACAGGGTGCCAAGCCCGGCGAGGGCGGGCAGCTGCCCGGCTTCAAGGTGACCGAGTTTATCGCCAAGCTGCGCCATGCGACGCCGGGCGTGACGCTGATCTCGCCACCGCCGCATCACGACATCTATTCGATCGAAGACCTCGCGCAGCTGATCTACGACCTCAAGCAGATCAATCCGCGCGCACGGGTGTGCGTCAAGCTGGTCAGTTCGTCGGGCATCGGCACCGTCGCGGCGGGCGTCGCGAAGGCGCATGCCGACGTCATCTTGATCGCCGGCCATGTCGGCGGCACCGGCGCCTCGCCGCAGACCAGCGTCAAATATGCCGGTACACCGTGGGAAATGGGCCTGTCCGAGGTCAATCAGGTGCTCACCCTCAACGGCCTGCGCGGCCGGGTGCGACTGCGCACCGATGGCGGGCTCAAGACCGGGCGCGACATCGTCATCGCGGCGATCCTCGGTGCGGAGGAATATGGCATCGGCACGCTGTCGCTGGTGGCGATGGGCTGCATCATGGTACGCCAGTGCCATTCGAACACCTGTCCGGTCGGCGTCTGCACGCAGGACGAGGCGTTGCGCGGCAAGTTCGTCGGCACGCCCGAAAAGGTCATCAACCTTATGACCTTCATTGCCGAAGAGGTGCGCGACATTCTCGCCCGGCTGGGCGTGCGCAGCCTCGACGAGGTGATCGGGCGGACCGAATTCCTCCGTCAGGTCAGCCGCGGTGCCGAGCATCTCGACGACCTCGACCTCAACCCGATCCTTGCCAAGGTCGATGCGACCGATGCGGAACGCCGCTTCTCGCTGTCGACCTTCCGCAACGAGGTGCCCGACAGCCTCGATGCGCAGATCATCAAGGATGCCGCCGCGGTGTTCAGCCGCGGCGAGAAGATGCAGCTCACCTATTCGGTGCGCAACACGCATCGTGCCGTCGGCACGCGACTGTCGTCGGAGATCACGCGGCGGTTCGGGATGAGCAAGCTGGCGGACGGCCATGTGACCATCCGCCTGCGTGGCAGCGCGGGGCAGTCGCTCGGGGCGTTCATGTGCAAGGGCATCACGCTCGAGGTGTTCGGCGACGCCAACGACTATGTCGGCAAGGGCCTGTCGGGCGGCACGATCGTGCTGCGGCCGGCGGTGTCGTCGCCGCTCGCCAGCCAGCAGAACACGATCCTCGGCAACACCGTCCTGTACGGCGCGACCTCCGGCACGCTGCTCGCGGCGGGGCAGGCGGGCGAGCGTTTCGCGGTGCGCAATTCAGGCGCGACCGTGGTGGTCGAGGGCTGCGGTGCCAACGGCTGCGAATATATGACCGGCGGCGTCGCGGTGCTGCTCGGCAAGGTCGGCCAAAATTTCGGTGCGGGCATGACAGGCGGCATGGCGTTCGTCTACGATCCCGACGCTGACTTCGAACGCCGCGCCAACCCGGAAAGCATCGTCTGGCAGCGCCTCGCCTCGGCGCATTGGGAGGGCGTGCTGCGCGACTTGGTCGAACGCCATGCCAAGGCGACCGACAGCAAATGGTCGAAGGGCCTGCTCGCCGACTGGGACCGGATCGCCGGCGACTTCTGGCAGGTGGTGCCGAAGGAGATGCTGTCGCGGCAGGCCTATCCGCTCGACGATACGGTCGAACTGGTCGCGGCGGAGTGATGGATCACAGCGCGGACCGGATATCGGTCCGCGCGAAATCCTCGCCTTTGTAGAGCAGGGGGCAACCCGCGACCTGCGCCACCGCATAGGCCATGCAGTCGCCGTAGTTGAGCGATGCGGGATGCCGCCCCTTGCCGAACCGATCGAAGGCGACGGTGGCTGCGGCAAGATGCTCGGCATCGAAGTCGATCCGTTCGACACCTGACAGAATGGCGGCCACCGACGCACGGGCGGCGGAATCGCCGACCTTGTTCGTGGTCACGAGATGCAGTTCGAGCTCGGTCGGACGACCGATCAGCAGTCGTGCCGCATCGGACATCCGCTGGGCAAACCGTTCGGCGTTCGGCTCGTTACGCAACAGCGCGACGATGGCCGACGTGTCGAGCGCGATCATGTCGGCAGACCGTTTTCGTCATAACCGAGGATCTCATCCGGCGTCCGCGGATCGATCATCGGCGCGGCGGCGAAAATGGCTTGCGCTTCCCGCACCCTGGCCATGAAACCGGCCTTGCGGTCCGCATCGCGATCACGCTGCAACTCATTGCACACGGCCATGCCGATGGCGTCTGTCAGGGACAGGCCGCGGCTGGCCGCCAGTTCACGGATCGCCTGTTCATAGGCGTCATGCTTGATGTTGATGCCCATCGCGCCGCTTTCTAGAAAATCGTGTTCAATTTATAGAACGCCCGCCGGAACGCAACGACTTCACCTCCACGCCACGATTGGCCTACAGGTGCCGATATGTGGCAGCTTTACCAATTCCCCCTGTGTCCGTTCAGTCGCAAGGTGCGCCTGCTGCTCGGCGAGAAGGGCATCGGCTATGAGCTGGTGCGCGAATCGCCCTGGGATCGGCGCGACGAATTCATGGACATGAACCCCGCCGGGGAGACGCCGGTGATGGTCGATGCCTCCCGTCCCGGCGCGCCGCTGATCGATTCGATGGCGATCTGCGAATATTTCGAGGAAACCGTCGACAAGGCCGCGACGATCAACGGCACCGCCGCCAACCGTGCCGAGATCCGGCGACTGGTGACGTGGTTCGACACGCATTTCTATCGCGACGTCACCGGGCCGCTGCTGCACGAGCGCGTCGTGAAGCGGCTCGCGCATCGCGCCGCGCCCGACGCCAAGGGGCTGCGCGAGGCGATGAAGGCGGCGGTCAGCCATCTGGATTACACCGATTATCTGCTCGATCACCGCAACTGGCTGGGCGGCGCGACGATGAGCCTCGCCGATCTCGCCGCCGCGGCGCAGATCTCGGTCGCCGACTATCTTGGCGGCATCGACTGGAAGGGGCATGACCAGACCGCGCGCTGGTATCGCGGCTTCAAGAGCCGGCCGAGCTTCCGGCCGCTGTTGTCCGAACGCATGGAAATGATCGCTCCGCCGGTGCATTATGACAATGTCGACTTCTGATCCCATCGCCTTCGCCGATTTCGAGGCGGTCGACATCCGCGTCGGCACGATCGTCGTCGCTGAGCCGTTCCCGGAGGCCAGCAAGCCGGCGATCAAGCTGCGCATCGACTTCGGCGAGGCGATCGGCGTCAAGAAATCCTCCGCGCAGATCACCGAACATTATACGCCGGACATGCTCGTCGGGCGGCAGGTGGCGGCGGTGGTCAACTTCGCGCCGCGGCAGATCGGGCCGTTCATGTCGGAGGTGCTGACGCTGGGCTTTCCCGATGCGGACGGCAAGGTCGTGCTGATCGGCCCCAGCCTGCCGGTGCCGAACGGCGGCCGGCTGTTCTGACCGGTCAGCCCCGGTCGAGCAGCGCCAGCGTCGCAGGATCGCTCATTCCGCTGAAGAATCGGTCGAGCGCGGCGACGAACGGTGCCGGGTCGTCCGCCACCGCGGCGAATAGCGTCATCGACGATCGCAGCTTGATCGCATCGATCCCGCCGAGGATCGCCTCGGCGCTGCCGGTGGCGGCCGTGACCGCGGCGGTCGCTTCGTAAAGGCGCGGCCCGAGCGTCGGGTGTTCCAGATATGCCCGCGCTTCCGCCGAGTCGCGGATCGCATAGAAACGCGCGGTGTCGCTGCGGCCGAGTCCGGCGATCTGCGGGAAGACGAACCACATCCAGTGGCTGGACTTGCGGCCACGACGCAGTTCGACCAGCGCGTGGTCGTGGATGTTCGCCTGTGCGAATGTAAAACGGTCTAGGTCCTGTGCCATGGCGCAGGCAACCCTCGGGCGTCTTGCCGCGTTCCACCTTCCATGCGCGTGCTTTTCCTCACCCCGTTGTTGCTGCTCGCGGGATGCGGCAGCCAGACCGACAAAACGGCGGACAATGCCGCCGCGGCAGGATTCGTGCCGCCGCCGACGCAGGCACCGACACCGATCCCGGGGCAGGCGCACAGCAATCCGATCACCGCCTATGTCGGCAAATATCCGACCGATGCGGTCGATGGCGTCGGCTTCTACGACCGGACCGAGGTGTCGCGTGCGTTGAACGACGCGGTCGGCGACGACGCGGTTCGCCGCCGTTTCCTGGCGCGCGATGCGGTGACCGTGCCGATCTTCGCGATGCGGGACGGCCGCGTCGCCGCGCACGGCTGCGAACCCCACAATTGCGCCGATGCCAACTGGACGTTCGTCGTCGCGGCCGACGGCAGCCGAGGCGAGGCCTGTTATCACGACGCGGCCGACATGGGCGCGACCAGCCGCTGGTATGCCGCAGGCGCGGCACCCAAATCCCGTCCCGGCGATTGCCCGCAGGAGTAGATCGATGCTCGAACATGTTCCCGCCTGGCTGGGCAAGGCGCTCGGCGACGTACGCGCCGGCATGGAGAAACTGGCGGTGGCGCGGCTGGTGACCGACAATGGCGTGCCGTCGCTGGAGCTGTCGAGCCCCGCCTTCGCCGATGGCGCGCGGATGCCCGAACGGTTCACCGCGGATGGCGATGGCGTATCCCCGCCGCTGACCTGGGGTATGCCGCCCGCCGGCACCGCGCGGCTCGCGCTGCTGGTCGAGGATGCGGACGCCCCCGCGCCGCAACCGCTGGTCCATGCGGTGGTGTGGGGGATTCCCGCCGCCGCCGGCCGGCTGGCGGAGGGCGCGGTGATCGGTGACGGTGCCGGCACGCCCGAGCGCGACGTCGGGCGCAATTCCTATTTCCGCGAAGGCTGGCTGCCGCCCGACCCGCCCACGGGGCACGGGCCGCATCGCTATGCCTTCCAACTGTTCGCGCTGGACGCGGGGGCGGGCGATCCGGGCGAGACGCCCGGCCGTAGCGCGGTGCTGGAGGCGATGGCGGGGCATGTGCTCGCCGCCGGGGTGATGATCGGGACCTATAGCCGCGGCGAGGATGCACCGGTCGGTCCGGTGGGCGCGGCGGCGGTCGCCTGAGAATTGGTGGAGGGCGGAGGCCCGGCCGAGACGCGCCGAGCCCGATCCGCTCTGCCGTCGGCCTCAGCCGAGGGTCGTGCCGCCCTGGCTGGCGAGGACGAGGATGGTCGTCGCGAACGAGGCGAGACCGAGGAAAAGACTGCGATACATGGTGTTTCTCCCTTACGGGCGCTGATGCGGTGGCGGATCAGGCGATCGGAACGACGGGGACGGCGGCGCTGACGGCGACGGCGGCGAAGGCGAGGGCGGCGACGACCGAGAAGGCGGCGCGCTGGGCGAGTTCGAAGCGGATGAACATGATGGCATTCCCTTTTGTGATCGGTGCGAGGTGTTCGCTGCCGATACCAGGGACATTGCAGCTGCCGTGCCAGTTTTCGTAACTGACGGAAAACGCAGTAAAAGTGAAGTTCCTCCCGGCGGACTTGGCGTTTTTCGCCAAGTGACCCGCGGATTTTACGCCATTATCAGGCGGCGCATACCCGATCGCGGCCTTCGGCCTTGGCCGTGTACAGCAGGCGATCGGCGCGATCGAACGCCGCGGCGATGGTTTCGCCCGTCTGGACCGCGGTGACGCCGATCGAGATCGTCACTTGCCCGAGCGGCTTGTCGGTTTCGCGCAGCCGCATGCGTTTGCCGGCGATGACGTTGCGCACGCCGTCGAGATGCGCGGCGGCGTCGGCGAGCGCGATGCCGTGGAGCAGAACGGCGAATTCCTCGCCACCATGGCGGACGACGAGATGCCCCTCGCATTCCTCCGCCAATGTCCGGCCGACCGCGCTCAGCACGCGATCGCCGATCTGGTGGCCGTGGACGTCGTTGATCCGCTTGAACCGGTCGATATCGCACATGGCGAGGCAGAAGGGGCCGTCGGGCTCGCTACGGGTGGCAAAGGCCTCGTCGAAGGCGCGGCGATTGGGCAGGCCGGTGAGCGCGTCGCGCCGCGCGGTGTCGTTCGCCTCCGCCAGCTTCGCCCGCAGCGCGTCGGCCTCGTGCGTCGCCCGCGCCAGCCGTGTTTCGGCATCGCGGATGCGCGACAGCATCGATCCGGTGATGCGCGCGATCTCGTCCAGCCCCGCCGCGGCCTGCGACACCGGTGCGCTGCGTTCGATCGCGGCTGCGCTCTGCGCCAGGTCGCGGCCGAAGCCGCGCGTCTCGTCCTGCATCGCCCGCATCATGTCGGCGAAGCCGTCGACCTGCGCCTGCGTCTCGGCGACGAGCTGCACCGCCTCGTCCTCGACGCGATGCTCCGCGGCGCGCTGCTCGTGGCGGGGGGGCGGGGACGACACGGCGCCGCCACCCATGACCACGGTCCCGCCGAGCTTTTCGATATCCGACCGGCTGAGCCGGACGCCGCCATCGGTCAGCCGCGCCACCGCCTGCGCGATCGGGCCGTCCGGGTTGGCGATGACGTCATAGGCGAAATTATAATGGGCCGGTTCGGGGCTGAGCGCATGCGACGCAAGGAAGGTGCCGATCTGCGCGAACAGATCGCCCTTGTCGTCCTTCCTTGCCGCGAACGGTCCGCGCATGCCCCACCCTTCGATCTCCGCCGTGTGTGTAGCGGCGATTGGTTATCGGAGCGTTGCACTTGGGTCAGGAATGATGAAGTTTCTGCACCGCAGCGAGGGTCAGCGCGACATGCTGCGCGGGGTTCATATCGTCGTGGACGAAGGCGACGCGGCCGTCGCGGCCGATGACGTAACTCGTCCGCTTGGTCAGCGACTTACCCCGGGCGTTCAGGGCGACGTCGTAATTGCCGATGACCGCCGGACCGGCGCTGGCCACCGCGAACTTGCCGGCGCATTTTTCCGCGGAAAAGCGCTGCAGCGTCGGCACGTCGTCCGCCGACATGCCGATCACCGTCGCGCCCGCCTTCTGAAAGGCGGGAATGGCCTCGGCGAACGCGTGCGCCTCGGCGTTGCAGCCGCCGGTGAAGGCGGCGGGGAAGAAATAGAGCACCACCGGCCCCTTCTTCAGCTGCTGCGCGAGGTCGATGTTGACGACCTTGCCCGCGATCGCGCCGCGGGTGGCGAAGGTCGGCGCCTTGGCCCCGACCGCCAGGCCCGCGGCGGTGGCGGGTGCGGCGACGATGGCGACGGCGGCGAGCATGGGGAACAGGCGCATCAGACGATCCTCTCGAAGTTGCCGCACCCTAGCGCGGCGCGAGCGGGCAGGATAGGGCGCAGGGCCATGCCGATCACCGCCGCAGACATCCAGCTCGCCAGCCGCCTCGCCGACGCCGCCGGCACCGCGATCCGCCCCTATTTCCGTGGCCAGCATGGCGTCGAGCTGAAGGACGACCATTCCCCCGTCACCCGCGCCGACCGCGAGGCGGAGGCGGCGATGCGCAAGCTGCTCGACGCCGAGGCGCCCGGCGACGGCGTGATCGGCGAGGAATATGGCGAGAAGCCTGGCGTGACGGGGCGGACATGGGTGCTCGACCCGATCGACGGCACGCGTAGCTTCACCGTCGGCCGCGCGATCTTCGGCACGCTGATCGCGCTGGTCGAGGACGGCTGGCCGCTGCTCGGCATCATCGACCAGCCGGTGCAGCGCGAGCGGTGGGTCGGCGTCGCCGGGCGGCCGACGACGTTCAACGGCAAGCCGACGCGGACGCGGACCTGCGCCGCGCTGGAGGGCGCGGTGCTGGCGACGACCAGCCCGCATCTGTTCGGCGACGACGACGTGCCGCATTACATGGCGCTGGTCGCTGCGGCCTCGGGCGGGCATGCGCGGCAGGGGCCGGTCTATGGCGGCGACTGCTACAATTACGGCCTGCTCGCGAGCGGTCACCTCGACATCGTCTGCGAATCGGGGCTGCAACTCTACGATTTCGCGGCGCTGGTGCCGGTGGTCGAGGGCGCCGGCGGACGGATGTGCGACTGGAACGGCGACCCGCTGACCGCCGCCAGCGCCGGCCACGTCCTCGCGATCGGCGACCCGGCGCGGACGGACGACGTACTGGAGGCGATCCGGGCGACGGCGGGTGGCCACGGTCCCCACGATCACTGATATCCGTCGTTTCCGCGCCGCCTGGGACGCAGACGCGCGATCAGCGTGAGGTGTCGCGGCGTCGGCGTCCATGGGCCCCGCCTGCGCGGGGATGACGACGGGCGCCTTCAGAAAATCCCCAGAAACTTCTTCCGCTGGTCCTTCTTCTCGCCGCCCGACCCCTTGCCGTTCTCGGCCTTGGCGGTCGTGCCGCGGCCGACGTCGTCGCGGGCCTCGCCCTTGGTGGTGCGCTGCGCCTTTGCCGTCGCGCCCGACAGCACCGGTCCGCAGGCGGCCGACTTGGCGTCGCCGACATCGACGAAGGCGAGCACCCCCGCCACCGGCGTCGCGACCAGCGCCAGCCCCAGGCCGACGCCGGCGCGGCCGAGCAACTGGTCGCTGATGACGTCGAGCTTCGGCGCGGCGAACACGCCGCCGACGCCGACCGGCGACTGACCGGAGAAGAGGCTGAACTTCTTGCCGTCGGCGCGGAAGGCGAGATCGACCCCTTCGGTGCGGAAGCTGAAGCCGCCACGCCCGACGATGACGTTCTTGGTCGTGTCGATCAGGATCGGGTCCGCCGCGGCGACGCCGTTGCGAACGGTGAAGGCGATCAGCCCGCAATTGACCTCGACGGGCTTCTTCAACTTGTCCTCGAACATCTTCTGCACGAACGTGCCGAGGTCGAGTTCGGCGAGCTGGACGTTGCGCGTCCACAACTGGCCCTGCGGCATGACGAAGGCGATGCGGCCGGCAGCGGTGCTGAGCGAATCGTGGATCGAATCGCCACGCCCGTCCAGCTTGATGCGACCCTTGATCGTGCCGGTCGTCCCCGCCTCCGCCACGCCATAGCCGGCGAGCAACCGTCCCATCGGCGTCGGTGCGAGGCGGATGTCGTAGCTGACCGCGCTGGGCCGCTGGCGCGTGTCGAACACCACGTCGGAGGCGACGTTGCCGCGCGCCATCGCGAAGCTGAGCGGCGACAGCGCGAGCCGCCCGCGGTCGAGGTTCAGCGTCAGGTCCATGTTGCTGATCGGCAGGTTGCGCGACCGGACCGTGCGGATCGTCCATTTCAGGTCGGCGTCGAACCGGCGCATCGTCGCGATCGGCAGCTCGGCATCGGGCATGATCCGCTGCGGCGCGGCACCGGTCGCGGCCGCGGCGGCGACCGCGCCCCGGGTGGCGACGATATCGGGATTGTAGCCGATGAACGGCGCGGCATCGATGATGTCGAGGGTCCTGGTCGCCAGCACCGAATCGAGGTGCAGCCGGTCGCCGTTGGTAATCGTCAGCGTGCCGGCGACGTCGCTCGCGCCGACGATGCCGCTCATCCGCGTGAAGCGATATTCCTGGCCCTGCTGCACCAGCTGCGCCTTCAGCCGGTAGGTGCGCGTGGTCGGGATGACGACGCCGATGATGCCGAGCAGCTCCGACAGGTTGCGGCCGCGTGCACGGGTCTGGAGCGGCACGCCCTCGATCCCGGCGATCGACGGCAGCGTGCCGGACACGTCGACGACGTTGTGCGCGGCCCAGGCGCGCGCGACGAGCTGGTTGCGGCCGCGATTGACGGTGGCGTCGGGCGACAGCAACTGCGCGGTCACGCGGAACGGCGTGCCGCGGATCGTGCCCTTGCCGTCGACCCCCACCGCCTTGCCGATCCGCGCATCGGTGGAGCGGATGTCGTCGACGTCGAGGTCGGCGAGCAGCTGCATGCGGGGATCGCGATAGCGGACGGTGGTGCCGCGCACGCTGGCGACGTCGATCCGGGGGAAGTCGAGCGGCTTGCCGCCCTTTTCGGTGCTGAACGTCCAGGTGTTGGCGGTGTGCGCCGCATTCCATTCCAGATCGACCGCGCCGTTCACCAGATCGAGCCAGTACAGGCGCCGCTTGCCCCAGATCAGCGACAGCGGCGCGATCCGCGTGTCGATCCGTTCCGCCTGGAACAGATAGGGTTTCGTCGCCCAGTCGGGATTGGCGATCGTCATCCTCTCGGCGAGGAACTTGATTCGGAACGGCGCGAAATAGAGCTGGAAATCGCCCGCGACGGTGACCGGCCGGTGCGTCTGGCCGCCGACGAACCGCTCGAACGGATGCTTCAGGAACCGGCCCTTGGTGATGTAGAGCACCAGCCAGATCGCGACGATCAGGCCGACCAGCGTCAGCAGCGTGTTGCGCGCGATCCGCCATATCCGACGCCGCCGCCAAGCCTCGGTCGGCGAAGGGGCGGGAGTATCCGGGGCGGGGGTGGCCGTGTCCATGGAGCGACCAAGCGCGCGCGGCCTTGTTCCGGTTCCGCATCGGTTGCGTTTCGCGATCAGGCCCGCTAAGGGGCGCGCTTCCCGAGCGAGGCGCTACAGGACTGCCCGGCCATCAAGGGCTGCCGCGGCTGTCCATGCCATGCTCATAGCGAAAGGACCAAAATGCCCAAGCTCAAGACCAAGAGCGGCGTCAAGAAGCGCTTCAAGCTGACCGCCAGCGGCCTGCTGAAGCACGGCGTCGCCGGCAAGCGCCACCGCCTGATTAGCCACAACAGCAAGTACATTCGCCAGAATCGCGGCACCAAGGTGCTGTCGAAGGCCGACACCGCCACGGTGAAGGCCTGGGCGCCGTACGGCCTCAAGTAAGGATAACAGGATATGGCACGCGTCAAGCGCGGTGTAACCACCCGGGCCAAGCACAAGAGGATTCTTGTACAGGCCAAGGGCTATTACGGTCGCCGCAAGAACACCATCCGCATCGCCCGCCAGGCCGTCGAAAAGGCCGGCCAGTATGCGTATCGCGACCGCAAGGTAAAGAAGCGGACCTTCCGCGGCCTGTGGATCCAGCGCATCAACGCCGGCGTCCGCGCCGAGGGTCTGACCTATTCGCAGTTCATGCACGGCCTCAAGCTCGCCGGCGTCCAGCTCGACCGCAAGGTCCTGGCCGACATCGCGATGCACGAGGGCGCGGCATTCAGCGCCATCATCGCCCAGGCGAAGGCGGCACTGCCCCAGGCCGCATAAGCGACTGGCGCGATGCGACCGGATCGGGGCGTCGGTGGGATACCACCGGCGCCCTTTTTCCGTCGTGGGGCGGGGCGGGTGTACACGTCCCCTTTCCGTCATCCCCGCGCAGGCGGGGATCCAGACGCGCAACGTCGCCGATCATCCGCTACGTCGGCGTCTATGGATCCCCGCCTGCGCGGGCATGACGATGGTGGGGGAACAGCATGGATCGGGAACCCTGCGGCTACATCCTCGTCAGCCGCCGGCACGGCGCGCCGTATGTCGGCGTGACGTCTAATCTGCCCGGCCGGCTGATCCAGCATCGCGAAGGATTGATCCCGGGGTTCACCTCCCGCTACGGCGTGCATCGTCTGGTCTGGTACGATGTGGCGGACACGATGAAGGTTGCGATCGTCCGCGAGAAGCAGCTGAAGCGATGGAACCGTGACTGGAAGCTGCGGCTGATCGAAGAACGCAATCCCGCATGGGATGATCCGGCGATCGGCCTCGGCCTGGCGTCGGCACCGGTGAAAGAGAGCAACACGTGACTGACGACCTCGATACCCTTCGCGACCATATGCTGACCGCGATCGACGCCGCGACCGGACTCGACGCGCTGGAGGCGGTGCGGGTCGAGGCGCTCGGCAAGCAGGGCAGCGTCACGCAATTGCTCAAGACGCTCGGCAAGATGAGCCCCGAGCAGCGCCAGAGCGAAGGCCCGCGGATCAACGGTCTGCGCGAGGCGGTCGCGGGCGCGATCACCACGCGCAAGGCGACGCTGGAACGCGCCGCGCTCGACGCGCGCCTCGCCAGCGAGACGCTCGACATGACGCTGCCGGCGGAGGGCGTCGCGGCGGGCACGGTGCATCCGGTCAGCCAGGTGATGGACGAGCTCGCCGAGATCTTCGCCGACCTCGGCTTCGCGGTGGCGACCGGGCCGGAGATCGAGGACGACTGGCACAATTTCACCGCGCTCAACATTCCCGAAACGCATCCGGCGCGCGCGATGCACGACACCTTCTATTTCCCCGACGGCGAGGCGGGCGAGAAGCGCATGCTGCTGCGCACGCACACCTCGCCCGTGCAGATCCGCACGATGCTGAGCCAGCAGCCGCCGATCCGCATCATCGCACCGGGCCGCACCTACCGGTCGGACAGCGACGCCACCCACACGCCGATGTTCCATCAGGTCGAGGGACTGGTGATCGACAAGGGGATCACGCTCGGCCACCTCAAATGGACGCTGGAGACGTTCCTGAAGGCGTTCTTCGAGCGCGACGACATCGTCCTGCGCCTGCGCCCCAGCTATTTCCCCTTCACCGAACCCTCGGCCGAGGTCGACGTCGGCTATACGATCGAGAAGGGCAAGCGCGTCATCGGCGGCCACCCCGGCAGCAAGGGGGGAGGCGGCTGGATGGAGGTGCTCGGGTCGGGCATGGTCCACCCCAGGGTCATCGAATCCTGCGGCCTCGATCCGGACGAATGGCAGGGCTTCGCCTTCGGCTGCGGCATCGACCGGCTGGCGATGCTGAAATACGGCATGGACGACCTGCGCCCCTTCTTCGACGGCGATATCCGCTGGCTGAAGCATTACGGCTTCTCCGCGCTCGAAACCCCCACGCTGTCCGGAGGAGTCGGCGCATGAAGTTCACCCTCGACTGGCTGCGCCAGCACCTCGATACCGATGCCGACCTCGACACCATCGTCACCGGCCTGACCCGCATCGGGCTGGAGGTGGAGGGCGTCCACAATCCGGGCGACGCGCTGAAGGCGTTCCGCGTCGCGAAGGTGCTCAGTGCCGAGCGCCATCCGCAGGCCGACAAGCTGCAGGTCCTGTCCGTGGACGCGGGCGACGGCCCGCTGCAGGTCGTCTGCGGCGCGCCCAACGCCCGCGCCGGGCTGGTCGGCGTGTTCGGCCCGCCGGGCGCCTATGTCCCCGGCCTCGACGTGACGCTGAAGGTCGCCGCCATCCGCGGCGTCGAATCGAACGGCATGATGTGCTCGACCCGCGAACTCGAGCTGGGCGAGGATCATGACGGGATCATCGAACTGCCCGCCGACGCGCCGGTCGGCACGCCCTTCCCGGACTATGCGGGGCTCAACGATGCGGTGATCGACATCAGCGTCACCCCGAACCGGCAGGATTGCATGGGCGTGCGCGGCATCGCCCGCGATCTCGCCGCCGCCGGGCTCGGCACGCTGAAGCCGCTCGCCGTCGCGCCCGTCGCGGGCGAGGGCGCGGCGCCGGACGTGCGCACCGACGATCCCGCCGGCTGCCCCGCCTTTTACGCGCAGAACGTCAGCGGCGTCGCCAACGGCGAATCGCCCGAATGGATGCGTCACCGCCTGACCGCGATCGGGCAGAAGCCGATCAGCGCGCTGGTCGACATCACCAACTACGTCTCGATCGATCTCGGCCGACCGCTCCACGTCTACGACCGCGCTCGGCTCAGCGGCGGGCTGAGGGCGCGCAAGGCGCAGGCCGGCGAGCAGGTTCTCGCGCTCAACGGCAAGACCTATACGCTCACCCCGGCGATGACCGTCATCGCCGACGATGCGCAGGTCCACGACATCGGCGGCATCATGGGCGGCGAGCATTCGGGCGTGTCCGCGGACACGACCGACGTGCTGATCGAATGCGCCTTCTTCGATCCCGATCACATCGCCCGCACCGGTCAGGCGCTGATGCTGACGAGCGACGCGCGCCAGCGGTTCGAACGCGGCGTCGATCCGGCGTTCCTCGACGACGGCCTCGCGATCGCGACGCGGCTGGTGCTCGATCTTTGCGGCGGTACGCCGTCGCCGGTGACCCGCGCCGGCCAGCCGCCGCTCGCGCCACGCGTCTATGCCTATGATCCGGTCAAGGCGGAGACGGTCGGTGGCCTCGCCGTTCCGGCAGACCGCCAGCGCGCGATTCTCGAATCGCTCGGCTTCGGGGTGGATGGCGACGGAGATGGCGACTGGCGCGTCACCGTGCCGAGCTGGCGCCGCGACATCGACGGCGCCGCCGATCTGGTCGAGGAGGTCATCCGGATCGAGGGGATCGACAAGGTCGCGCCGGTGCCGCTGCCGCGCACGCCGGGCGTCGCCCGGCCGACCGCGACGCCCGAACAGAAACTGGAGCGCCGCGTCCGCCGCGCCGCCGCCGCGCGCGGCCTCGACGAGGCGGTGACGTGGAGCTTCCTGTCCGAAGCGCAGGCCGCGCCCTTTGGTGGCGGCGCATGGACGCTCGCCAATCCGATCAGCGAAGACCTGAAGGTCATGCGCCCCTCGCTGCTCCCCGGCCTGCTGTCGGCGACCGAACGCAACCTCAAGCGCGGCATTGCGGCTGTGCGCCTGTTCGAGATCGGCCGTCGCTATCTCGCCGACGCCGAACGCCCGACGCTCGGCCTCGTCCTCGCCGGCAACCGGCGCGAGCGCGGCTGGCGCGACGGCAAGGCCGCCGGCTTCGACGCGTACGATGCCAAGGCGGAGGCGCTGGCGCTGCTTGCCGCCGCGGGCGCGCCGGTCGACAATCTGCAGGTGATGGGCGAGGCGGGTGACGCCTGGCATCCCGGCCAGAGCGGCACGCTCCGCCTTGGGCCGAAGACGGTGCTGGCGACGTTCGGCATGCTCCATCCGAGCCTGCTCAAGGCGTTCGACCTCGACGGCACGGTCGCGGCGGTGGAGCTGTATCTCGACGCGCTGCCGGCGAAGCGGGCGTCGGGCTTCATGCGTCCTGCCTTTGCGCCGCCCGCGCTGCAATCGGTCCGCCGCGATTTCGCGTTCCTTGTCCCGGCATCGGTGAGCGCCGATGCGCTCGTCCGCGCGGTGCGCAGCGCCGACAAGGCGGCGATCACCGGCGCGCGCGTGTTCGACGTCTTCACCGGCGCCGGGGTCGAGGAGGGCGCCAAATCGGTGGCGGTCGAGGTGACGCTGCAGCCTGCCGACAAGAGCTTCACCGACGAGATGCTGAAGGGGATCGCCGACAAGGTCGTCGCGGCTGCGGCGAAGCAGGGGGCCAGCCTGAGGGGGTGACGGCACGCGTGACGGGACCGGGCAGCAGCCCGGTCCGGATCACACCTTGGCGGAGAAGATCATCCGGCCCGCGCCGAGTTGCGCGAACACGTCGCTGAGGTCGCCTTCGCCGACCGCGAAACAGCCCTGGCTGCGGCCGAGCATGCCGTGGGTGCGCAGCATGTCGCGGTTCGCATACCAGGCGGAATGGACGACGATCGCGCGGGCCAGCGCATTGTCGTTGGTCGGATCGAGGCCGATCAGCCGCTGCGACCGGCCATGCTTGCCGACGTAATAATCGGCGGTGACGAACGACCCTTCCGACGAGGCGTTCGAATTGGGTTCGTTGGAGAAGCGCTTGAGGAAGCCGGTATGCGCGGGGTCCGACCCGCTGCCGTGCGCGACGAGGAACGAGCGGCTCTTGCCCGACACCAGATCGACGAGGTGGAAGCGCGCCTGCGACGAGGGCGCCGACATGTCGGCGATCGCGATCCGGTCGCGATGCGCGACGCGGCGGCCGTGGGTGTTGAGCGCGGCGAGCGCCTGGCGCATCAGGTCCGGGCGCACCACTCGCGGCGAGGTGACCGGACGCGCGGCCACCATCGGGCGCGGTGCGGGGATCGGCGGTTCGGTGAGCGGGCGAAGATCCTTCTGGGTCAGCCGCCGCGTCGCCGCGGACACCGTGCCCGGCACCGCCAGCGTCGCCGCCAGCACCAGGCCGTTCTTCAGAAGAGCGCGTCGGTCATGTGCGCTATCGTGCTCAATTTGCATCGAAATTTCAAAAGCCCCGGTTGATCCCGCTAAAGCTCATATAGCAGCTTTGGACTTAATTTTCTGCAACTTGCCGCCCCGGTCGGCTCTTTGGTTGCACGGCTGGGCGCGAGTCGGGCTCGATTGATCCCGAATCCGGCGCGGCACGAATCGAAATGTCATGCGTTGATCGCGGTGAAGGGGGACGGACGAGGAAAGGCTGGAATTCCTATGAAGCAATGGCTCATCATGGCTGGTGCCGCGATCATCGCCATCGCTCCCGCGCCCGTGCTGGCGGCGACCGACGCGCTGGCGCCCGAGGTGACGACGCTCGCACCCAATCGCTTCCTGTGGAACGACAATGCGACGCTCGAACCGGTCAGCATCGTCATCTCGATCCCCGACCAGAAGGCCTATGTCTATCGCGGCGAGCTGTTGATCGGCGCGTCCACTGTATCGACGGGCAAGGACGGCAAGGACACGCCGGTCGGCGTCTTCCCGATCCTGCAGAAGTCGGAAAAGCACAAGAGCAACCTGTACGACGACGCGCCGATGCCGTTCATGCAGCGGCTGACGTGGGACGGCGTCGCGATCCACGCCGGTATGAACCCCGGTTTCCCCGCCTCCCACGGCTGTATCCGCGTGCCGACCGCATTCGCCAAGAAGCTGTTCGCGGTGACGTCGAAGGGTACGCCGGTGCTGGTGACCGATGCGTCGGCCGCCGAAGGCTGGACGCCGCCGACGCCCTATGACGCGCAGGCGATGCAGGCGGAAACCGCCAGCGCCAATACGGCGCTGCTGGACACTGCGGCGCAATAGGGTTGTGGATGCGTTGACCGGCGACCGCGACGCGGGCAATCGCGCCGAGGACCGTTGGGAAATTCGCTCATGACCGCACTCGTCACCATCACTTCCGGCGCGCTGACCGCGATGATCGACCCCTTGGGCGCGGAGTTGATCCATCTGCGCGATGCCGACGGGCGCGAATTGATGACCGACGCGGACCCGGCCTTCTGGACGGGGCATGCACCGATCCTGTTTCCCGTCGTCGGCATGCCGTTCGAGGAGACGATCCGTGTCGACGGTCGCGCCTATCCGATGAAGAAGCACGGCTTCGCCCGCCGCGCGCAATTCGAGACGGTCGAGGCGAGCGAGACGAGCGTCACCTTCGCCTTGACCGACAGCGCGGCCACCCGCGACAGCTACCCCTTCGCCTTCCGGCTCGAACTCACCTACACGCTGGACGGCGCGACGCTCGATATCGCCGCGCGGGTGATGAACCCCGCGGAGACGCCGCTGCCGGCCAGCTTCGGCTTCCACCCCGCCTTCGCCTGGCCGCTGCCGTACGGGCAGGACCGCGCCGCGCATCGTATCCTGTTCGACGCCGACGAGCCCGATACGCTGCGCACGATCGCCGCCGACGGCACGATCGCGGCGGCGCGCAAGGAATCGCCGCTCGACGGCCGCGAGCTGCGGCTGCGGGACGATCTGTTCGCGCAGGACGCCCTGGTCTGGGACGCCATCCGCTCCGACGCCGTCGTCTATGGCGCCCCCGACGGCCCGCGGCTGCGTATCGCCTTTCCCGACACGCCGATGCTCGGCATCTGGACCAAGCCGGGCGCGGCCTATGTCTGCGTCGAGCCATGGCACGGCATCGCCGATCCCGAGGGCTATCGCGGCGCGTATCGCGACAAGCCCGGCGTGTTCGAGGTCCCCGCCGGCGGCGAGAAGCGCATCGGGATGCGCGTCACGCTGGAAGGGTAAGGCGCGGCGCGCGGCGCGCGCAACACGCCCCTGTCCTATCTGCCGCCAATCTGGCAAAGCGCCGCCATCCCTCATCGCGCCTGCCGTCGCAGGCCGCGCCATCCAGAGATCTGCCGCCGTGTCTTCCCCCCGCCGCACCTTCGCGATCATTTCCCACCCCGACGCCGGCAAGACCACGCTGACGGAAAAGCTGCTCTATTTCGGCGGCGCGATCCATCTCGCCGGCGAGGTGAAGGCGCGCGGGGCGAACCGGCGCGCGCGGTCGGACTGGATGAAGATCGAGCAGCAGCGCGGCATCTCGGTGACGTCGTCGGTGATGACGTTCGAACGCGACGGCATCACCTTCAACCTGCTCGACACGCCGGGCCACGAGGATTTCAGCGAGGACACCTATCGCACCCTCACCGCGGTCGATTCCGCGGTCATGGTGATCGACGCCGCAAAGGGCATCGAGCCGCAGACGCGCAAATTGTTCGAGGTGTGCCGCCTGCGCAGCGTGCCGATCATCACCTTCGTCAACAAGGTCGATCGCGAAGGCCGCCCGGTGTTCGAGTTGCTCGACGAGATCGCCGACATGCTCGCGCTCGACGTCTGTCCGATGAGCTGGCCGGTCGGCATGGGCGGCGAGTTCGAGGGTGTGCTTGACCTCGTCACCAACCGCATCAGCCGCCCCGAGGGCGACAGCCGCGCTTTCCTTGGCAAGACCGAGGAGGCGCCGGTGCTGTCGGAACGCTGGAGCGAGGAGATCGAGCTGGCGCAGGCCGGCTATGCCGCCTTTGATGCCGAGGCGTATCGCAACGGCGACCTGACCCCGGTCTATTTCGGCTCCGCGCTCAAGGATTTCGGTGTCGCCGAGCTGATCGGCGCGCTCGCCGAACATGCGCCGCCGCCGCGCGCACAGCCCGCCGAACCCGCCCCGGTCAGCCCCGACAACGACGAGGTCACCGGCTTCGTGTTCAAGGTGCAGGCGAACATGGACCCCAACCACCGCGACCGCATCGCCTTCATGCGGCTGTGCTCGGGCACGTTCAAGCGCGGCATGAAGCTGACCCCGTCGGGCAGCGGCAAGCCGATCGCGGTCCATTCGCCGATCCTGTTCTTCGCGCAGAACCGCGAAGTCGCCGACGAAGCCTTCCCGGGCGACATCATCGGCATCCCCAACCACGGCACGCTGCGCGTCGGCGACACGCTGTCGGAGCGTGCCGACGTCCGCTTCACCGGCCTGCCCAATTTCGCCCCCGAAATTCTGCGCCGCGTCCAGCTCAAGGACCCGACCAAGACCAAGCAGCTGCGCAAGGCATTGGACGACATGGCCGAGGAGGGGGTGACGCAGGTCTTCTATCCGGAAATCGGATCGAACTGGATCATCGGCGTCGTCGGCCAGCTCCAGCTCGAGGTGCTGCTGAGCCGGCTGGACGCGGAGTACAAGGTCGCCGCCGGCCTCGAACCCGCCCCCTTCGAAACCGCGCGCTGGGTTTCGGCGGAGGACCCCGCCGACCTCAAGCAGTTCATGGACCTCAACCGTGCGGCGATGGCGAAGGACCGCGACAACAATCCGGTCTTCCTCGCGAAGAGCGCATGGGAGGTGAACTACATCGCCGATCGCTACGCGAAGGTCCGCTTCGCCGCGACCCGCGAACGGTAAGAGTCCCAGGTATCGTCATCCCCGCGCAGGCGGGGATCCATGGACGCCGGCGTGTCGGCTCTGTCGGCGAGGCTGGCGTGCAGGGATTCGAAAGGACGGACGCGACGTTGGATCGCGTCCCGTATCGCGTCACCCCACCCAGTCCCGCCGCAATGGCCGGACCGCGAGCAGCATCAGCGCCGCGGCGACCAGATAGAAGCCGAGCGCATAGGTCGTGGCATAGCGCAACGCGTCCGCGCCGTGCACCGCGGTCATCGCGTCCGACAGCCGCCCCATGATGAGCGAACCCAATCCCAGCCCGATCAGATTGTTGATGAACAGGAAGCTTGCCGAGGCGGTGGCGCGCATCGGTGGCGGCACGAGGTGCTGGACCGCGGTCGTCACCGGCCCCAGCCACAGGATGTTGAGGCCGTGCGGGATGAGGAACAGGAACCACGACAACGTCGGCGAGCCGCTGGTCAGGCCCGCGGCGAACAACGGCACGGTTATCAGCCAGGCGATCGCGGGCAGCTTCGCGTAGATGCCGCGATCCGTCGCCCCCAATCGGTCGGCGAGCCAGCCGCCGCCGAACACGCCGATCGTCCCGCCGATCAGCAGCAGCGAACCGATATATTGCGACGCGGTCAGCAGCGAAAAGCCGAACGAGCGGATCAGCACCGACGGCACCCAGAAGGCGAGGCCATAGCCGCACAGCGAGCTGAACGACGCGCCGAACGCCATCAGCCAGAAACTCGGCTTGGCGGCGAGGATGCGGAACACCGCGCTTACCGATACCCGTTCGCGGCTGACCGCGGCGGGATCGAACATTCCGCGCGGCGGCTCCTTCACCACCAGCCGGAACAGCGGCGCGATCACCACGCCGGCGACGCCGACGGCGATGAACGCCCAGCGCCAGTTGACCGCGCTCGCCAGCATGCCGCCGAGCAGCGCCCCCGCTGCCAGCCCGACCGGGATGCCGAGCGAGTAGATCGACAGCGCCCGCGCCCGCTGCTCCGGCGGGAAATAGTCGCTGATCATCGCATAGCTCGGCGCGACGCCCCCCGCCTCGCCGACGCCGACGCCCAGCCGGAAGGCGAAGAACTGCCAGAAACCGGTGGCGAGGCCGCACAGCGCCGTGAACGCGCTCCATATCGTGAGGCTGATCGTGATGACCCAGCTGCGGCTCGTCCGGTCCGCGACCAGCGCCAGCGGGATGGCGAGCGTCGAATAGAGCAGCGCGAAGGCGATGCCGCCCAGCGCGCCCAATTGCGTATCGGAGAGCCGCAGCTCCGCCTTGATCGGCGCCACCAGGATGCCGAGGATCTGCCGGTCGAGGAAATTGAAGGTGTAGACCAGCAGCAGCATCGCCAGCACCAGCGCCCGGTAACGGGGGCTGGCGGCGGGGAGGGGCGGGGTCGTCGGCGATGGCCTCGTCATGCGCTTCCCTTGCGGACCGGTGCACCCCGGAACAAGCCCGGGGTGACGGGGAGATCAGAACTTCGCCGCGATGCTGGCGAACACCTGCCGCGGATTGCCGTAGAAGGCGGTGGCGATGCCTTCCCTGCCGAGCGTCGGGACATAGCCGCTACCGTTGGTGATCGGCTGGTTGGTCGCGGTCAACGGCGTGCCGGCGATATCGGACTTGATATATTGATAGCCCGACGTCTTGTAGCGCTTGTCGGTCAGGTTGCGGCCGTAGACGCCCACCGAATAGCGCCGGTCCTCGCCGAAGGCATAGGTGATGCCGGCATCGAGCAGGGCGTAGCGCTGCTGGTCGAGAAACGGGCTCGCCGTCTCGAACTGATGCGTCAGGCTGCGATAGGACAGCGTCGAGTTGGCGGTCAGCAACCCGCTCGCCACCGGCAGATTGCCGGTCAGCGTGCCCGACGCGGTCCAGTGCGGCGTGTTCTGGAAGACGCGGACGTCGGCGACGTCGGTGCCGGTCGGACCGATGAAGCGGCGATAGCGCGCGTCGATATAGCCGAGCGTCCCGCCGAGCGCGACCGACGAGCCGATACCGGCGAAGTCGCGGGCGAGGATCGCATTGCTTTCCAGCTCGACGCCCTTGATCCGCGCCTTGGCCGCATTGGTGGTGATCCCGCAGAAGCTCTGCACGCCGTTTTGCAGGCAGCCGACCGACCCCGGCACCTGCACGTCCTTGTAATCGGCGTAGAAGCCGGCGATCGCCCAGGTCAGCCGGCGATCGAACGCCGACCCCTTGTAGCCCGCTTCATAGCTGATGACCGTTTCCGGATCGAACGACAGATAGTTGTAGATGTCCTGATACGTCCGCCCCGCCGCCGGGTTGCTGATCGGTGCGACGCTGCCCGACCCGCGCGGATCGAAGCCGCCGCCCTTGAACCCTTCGGAATAGGACAGGTAGAGCAGGTGATCCGCCGTCGGCTTGAAGCTGACCGAGGCGCGCGGGGTGAAGCGCTTGTAGGTCGCCTTGCCGCGGAAATCGGTCGCCGGTGCGCCGACCGGGATCGGGGTGCCGCCGAATTCCGGGGTCAGGCCGAGATAGCTCGCCTTGAACACGTAGGACTTGCGCTCGTCCCACGTATAGCGCCCGCCCAGCGACAGGCTGAACTGCGGGGTGAAGTCGAAGGTGAAATCGCCATAGACCGACGACGTCTCGGTGCGGACGTCGCCGGCGGTATAGGCGTTGAACCCTGGCAGCGTCGTCGACAACAGGACGCCGAAGCCGGTCGAGGCCTTGGCGCCGAGATAATAATAACCGAGCAGGCCGTTGAGCCGGTCGGAGGCGTAGAGGAGCTGGAATTCCTGGCTGGTCTGTTCGTTGCGATAGATCGCCGGCACGTCGACATCGACCGCCGGAAGCGCGTCGAAGTCGATCGGGGTGAAGCTGTCGTCCTTGCGCCATGCGCTGATGCTGCGCAGCGTCAGGCTGTCGGTGAGCTGCGCATTGGCAGTCAACGACAGGCCGCCACCCTTGATGTCCTGCCGCGGGAAATTGAGGCCGGCGCGGGTGTCGAACACGTCGGCGAGCACCGGCGCGCCCGAGGCGAGGCCGGGGATCAGGCGATGGCCGTTGCGCGGATTGCTCCTGTCATGGGTATAGTCGCCGGTGAGGCGTACGAACAGGCGGGTGTCCGGGCTTTCGAATTCGATCGTGCCGCGCCCGGCCCAGATGTCCTTGTTGTAATTGTCGATGTTGAGGTTGGTGTTGCGACCGAACCCGCCCCGGCTCAACCGCGCGCCGGCGACGCCGACCTTAAACAGCTCGCCGATCGGCGCGGAGAGGGCGACGATGCCGTCGGCCTGGTCGTAGGACCCGTAATTGGCCTTGATCCGCACTTCGGGCGCATTGGGCAGGCGTTTGGTGACGTATTTCACCGCGCCGCCGATCGTGTTGCGGCCATAGAGCGTCCCCTGCGGCCCGCGCAGCACCTCGATCCGGTCGACGTCGTAGATGTCGAGCACCGCCGCCTGCGGCCGGTTGAGATAGACGTCGTCCAGATAGATGCCGATGCCCGCCTCGAACCCCGGCACCGGATCCTGCTGGCCGACGCCGCGGATGAAGGCGGCGAGCGTCGAGTTGCTGCCGCGCGCGGTCTTCAGCGTGGTGTTGGGGCTGACGTTCTGGAGGTCGGTGAGGTCGATCGCCCCCGACTTTTCGAGTCGATCGGCGCTGAAGGCGGTCACCGCGATCGGCACGCTGAGCAGCGATTCGGTGCGGCGGCGCGCGGTGACGAGGATGTCGCCGGTGTCCGCCTGGGGAGCGTCGCTGGTGTCGGGTGTCGTCTCGGCCGCTGCGGAGCCGGTCTGGCCGCTGGTGGCGGTGTCGGCGGGCGCGGTCTGCGCGATCGCCGGGCCGGCGAGCAATGCCGCGGCGGCTGCGCCGAGCATCAGGAACGTGGACGTACGCGCCTTCATGATAATCCCCTCCTCCATGGCGCCGCGTCCGGTAGTCCCGGGTTGTACGCCTGTGACGAAGCCTATACTGAAACCTGAACCAGGATTCAACTTGGGATGTGCCGGGGGAGGCGATGGACGTGAAGGGTGCTGACGGGGAGCTGTCCGGGGGCGGCAGCGGCGGGGGCGCGGACAAGACGCCACGCACCGCGCGCGGACGCCGGACGCTGCGCGCACTGCTGGATGCGGCGGCGCTGGAGTTCGGCGAGCGCGGGTTCCACGAGGCGTCGATCAGCGCGATCACCCGGCGGGCGGGCGTGGCGCTGGGCAGTTTCTACACCTATTTCGATTCGAAGGACGCGGTGTTCCGGGCGCTGGTCACCGACCTGTCGGCGCAGGTCCGCGACCATGTCGCCCCGGCGGTGCGGGCGGCCGGGGACGGCATCGCCGCCGAGCGGGCGGGACTGGCATCGTTCATCGGCTTCGTACGCGAACACAAGGAAATCTACCGGATCATCGACGAGGCGGAGTTCGTCGATGCCGACAGTTTCCGGCTGCATTATGCGACCACCGCCGAGCGGATCGAGCAACGGCTGCAGGCGGCGGCGACGCGCGGCGAGGTGCGCGGCGACGTATCCGACGTGCATGCCTGGGCGGTGATGGGGATGAACGTGTTCCTGGGGCTGCGCTTCGGCGTGTGGAGCGACGAGCGCGGCATCGAGGAGGTCGCGGATCAGGCGGCGCGGCTGCTCCGCGAGGGGCTGGCGCCGGGACGGGAGTGAGGCGGGATCAGGCCGCCTGTTCGTCCTGCCGCAGCGCGAGTGCCAGCGCGTCGCGGATCGCCTGAAGCGCGGGCAGCGGCGAGGGGATGGCAGCGGCCGGCCGGTCCCGCTCGGCGAGCAGTTGCTGGACACCGCGGATCGTATAGCCGTCGCGGTTGAGCAAGTCGTCGATGCGGCGGACGAGGACGATGTCCTCGGGCCGGTAGTAGCGACGGTTGCCGGCCCGGGTCACCGGGCGCAGTTGGGGAAAGCGCGTTTCCCAATAGCGCAATATATGCTGGGGGAGGCCGGTTTCGTCCGAAACCTCCCCGATCGTCCTGAACGCTCCGCTCGCCTTGGGCGTGCCGGAGGGCATGGAGGTCAGCTCGAGGTGACGATGCGTTCGCGCATCATCTGGCTGGCGCGGAAGGTGAGCACGCGCCGCGGTGCGATCGGCACTTCCACCCCCGTCTTCGGATTGCGGCCGATCCGCTCGCCCTTGTCACGCAGGACGAAGGTGCCGAAGCCGGAAATCTTGACGTTTTCGCCCCGCGACAGGGCCTCGCACATCTCGGTCAGAATCTGCTCGACGAGCTTCGCCGAATCTGTCCGGGATAAGCCGATCTGACGATGCAGGGCTTCCGAAAGGTCGGCCCGCGTCAAAGTGCCCGCGGTAGTCATCAACACGCTTGCCCCACTCCATCCATAAGAATGTCCCTGAGGCAGGTTACACCAGAGCAGACATGTCCGAAAGTGACTTTCTTTCGCCGATATGGAACAATATGCGCGTGGGCAGCAGACGAGTCAAAAACGGACGACGGCGGCACCCCAAGTGAATCCGCCGCCCATCGCCTCGAGCACGACGATCTGGCCCGGCAGGATGCGGCCGTCGCGGACCGCGGTGTCGAGCGCCAGCGGCACCGATGCGGCCGAGGTGTTGGCATGCCGGTCGACGGTCACGACGACCTTCTCCGCGGGCAGGCCGAGCTTGCGGCTGGTCGCATCTAGGATGCGGGCATTGGCCTGATGCGGCACGACCCAGTCGACGTCGTCCGGGGTTAGCCCGGCGATGACCAGCGTTTCCTGCATCACAGCGGCGAGATTGACGACGGCGTGGCGGAACACCTCGCGCCCCTTCATCCGCAACTTGCCGACGGTGCCGGTCGTCGAGGGACCGCCATCGACGTAGAGCAGGTCGTTGTGGCGGCCGTCGGCGTGAAGTTTCGTCGCGAGGATGCCGCGCCCGGTGGCCGCGTCGCTTTCCTGCCCTTCGAGCACGATCGCGCCGGCGCCGTCGCCGAACAGCACTGCGGTGGTGCGATCCTCCCAGTCGAGGATGCGACTGAACGTTTCCGCGCCGATCACCAGCGCGCGGCGGTGGATGCCGGTGCGCAGCATCGCATCGGCGACCTGCACCGCATAGAGAAAGCCCGAACAGACCGCGGCGACGTCGAAGGCGACGCAATCGTCGATGCCGAGCATCGCCTGCACCTTGGTGGCGGTCGCCGGAAAGGTCTGGTCGGGGGTGGCGGTGGCCAGCACGATCAGGTCGATGTCCTGCGCGACGAGGCCCGAGGACAGCAGCGCGCCGCGGCAGGCGTCGGCGGCGAGCGTCGCGGTCGTCTCGTGCGGCTGGGCGATGTGGCGGAAGCGGATGCCGGTGCGCTCGACGATCCATTCGTCGCTGGTGTCGAGCCGCTCGGCGAGATCGGCGTTCGAGACGCGGGTTTCCGGCAGCGCCGATCCGGTGCCGAGGACGACCGAGCGGATCATGCGGCTTTCTTTTCGAAATTGCCGAGGTCGTCGGCGATGCGGCGGGTGAGGTCGGCGCGCACCATCTTGGCGGCATTGCCGATCGCGGTCGCGACGCCGCGCTCGTTGGCGCTGCCGTGGCTCTTCACGACGATGCCGTTGAGGCCGAGAAAGACCGCGCCATTGTGGTTGTTGGGGTCGAGGTGATCGCGCAGCAATTCGGTCGCGGGGCGCGAGATCAGGAAACCGACCTTCGAACGGACCGACGAGCTGAACGCACGCTTCAGGAGGTCGGCGACGAAGCGCGCGGTGCCCTCGGCGGTTTTCAGCGCGATATTGCCGGCGAAGCCGTCGCAGACGATCACGTCATGGTTGCCGCGGGCGAGTTGATTGCCCTCGACGAAGCCGGTGAAGGTCAGCGGCAGATGCGTCTGCCCCTTGAGCACCGCGGCGGCGTCGCGGATCTCGTCCGTGCCCTTCTGGTCCTCGCTGCCGATGTTGAGCAGCGCGACGCGGGGCGATTCGAGGTCCATGATCGTGCGGGCATAGGCCGCGCCCATCACCGCGAACTGCACGAGGTTGCGGGCGTCGACCTCGGTATTCGCACCCAGGTCGAGCATCACGACGTCATTGTCGCCGAGCGTCGGCAGCGGTGCGGCCAGCGCGGGGCGATCGATGCCGGGGAGCGTGCGCAAGGCGAGCTTCGCCATCGCCATCAGCGCGCCGGTATTGCCCGACGACACGGCGGCGCCGGCGCGGCCCTGCTTCACCAGATCGATGGCGATGCCCATCGAGGTGGTCTTGGACCGGCGGATCGCCTGGCTCGGCTTGTCGCTCGACCCGACCGTTTCCGGTGCGTGGACGATCTCGCTGTGCTGGCTGAGGTTAGGGTGGGTCTTCAGCTCCGCCGCGACCCTGGCCTCGTCACCCACCAGGAAGAAGCGCATGCCTTCATAACGCCGACGGGCCGCAGCCACGCCGGCGAGCATGACCGCCAGCCCCTCGTCGCCGCCCATCGCATCGACGGCGATCCAGGAATTGTCGGGCATGTTCAGCGCTTATCCGGATGGGAGGGGAGGGGGTTAGCCCTCGACCGAGACGATCTCGCGGCCGTTATAATGGCCGCAAGCGGTGCACAGGTTGTGCGGACGCTTGAGCTCGCCACAATTCGGGCACTCCTGGAACGACGCGACGGTCAGCGAGTCGTGACCGCGACGCATGCCGCGCTTGGAGGGGGAGGTCTTTCGCTTGGGGACGGCCATTTCGGCACCTTGTTCTTAAAACGACATAAGGAATTCCGAGACGTCCGACGGAGCGTACGCGCAACCGACGGACACGCCGGCCGCTGCACGCCACCGACAACCGGACGCATCGCGAAGCGCGGGCCTATAGCGAATTTCGCGAACCGTGCAAGCTTTGCGCGCCCGAACCGCGGCGCCGATCGACATTCCGGCGCGTCGGCGTCGCCGGATGCCAATGCTGCGCTATGCCGCCAGCGCGGCGTCGCTGACGAACATGTTGTGGCGGCGTTCGTGGGCGAAGGTGCTGGGGTTGCCGTGGCCGGGGATGAAGGCGGTGTCGTCGCCGAGCGGCCACAGCTTGGTGACGATCGTCTCGATCAGCTGCTTGTGATTGCCGCCGGGCATGTCGCTGCGCCCGACCGACCCCTGGAACAGCACGTCGCCGACTTGCGCGAACTTCGAGGGCGCGTGGTGGAAGATGACGTGGCCGAGCGTGTGGCCGGGGGTTTCGTAGACGTCGAGGCTGAGGTTGCCGACGGTGACGGTGTCGCCCTCGACCAGCCAGCGGTCGGGTTCGAAGACGACGCCGGTCATGCCGCAATTGCGGCCGTCGTCGTCGAGTCGGGCGAGCCAGAAACGGTCCGCCTCATGCGGCCCTTCGATACCCACGCCCAGGTCGGTGGCGAGCGTCTTCGCCTCGCCGGCATGATCGATATGGCCGTGGGTGAGCAGGATCTTCTCGACCGTGACGCCGGCCTGCGCCACCGCGGCCTTGATCCGGGGCAGGTCGCCGCCGGGATCGACGATCGCCGCCCGCATCGTCTCGGTACACCAGATCAGGGTGCAATTCTGCTGGAAGGGCGTCACCTGGACGATGGCGGCGCGCAAGGCTGGCTCGGTCATGGCCATGAAGATAGGCGGACGGGCGGGAGACGACAATCGCCGCTTGCACGTTGCGCATGGCCCCGTGCATTTGGCGGGCGATGCTGACCGCGCCCTATGTGCTGCTCGACGATGCCCGTGCTGGTGGGGCGGGGGCGCGCCTGTATGCCGATCCGGTCGAGATCGTCGTCGCCGAGTGGCTGGACGACGTGGTGCCGGCGCTGGCGCGGCTGCGCGCCGCGGCGGGTCGCGGGCTGCATGCGGCGGGCTATCTGACCTATGAGGCGGGGGCGGCGCTGATGCCGCGCGGGTTGCCGGCGCGCGCGGTGGACGGGCCGTTACTGTGGTTCGGGCTGTTCGAACGCTATCGGGCGATGACCGCGGATGCGGTCGCGGCGCTGCTGCCCGATCCGGCGGGGGCGTGGGCGGCGCGGCCGTGCCCGCGGATCGATCGCGACGTCTATGACGCCGGCCTGACCACGGTGCTGGAGATGATCCGAGCGGGCGATATCTATCAAGCGAACCTGACATTGCGTGCGGACGTGGCGGTGGCCGGCGATCCGGCGGCGCTCTATGCGCGGCTGCGGCAGGGATCGGCCGCGGGCCATGGCGCATTGATGGCGACGGGGGACCGGCATGTGCTGTCGCTGTCGCCCGAACTGTTCTTCGCGCTGGACGAAGGGCGGCTGACCTGCCGCCCGATGAAGGGGACGGCGACGCGCGGCGACACTGCGGAGGAGGATGCGGCGCGGGTGATCGCGCTGGGCGCGGACGCCAAGCAGCGCGCCGAGAATTTGATGATCGTCGACCTGATGCGCAACGACCTGTCGCGGGTCGCCGTACCGGGCAGCGTCGCGGTGCCGGCGCTGTTCACGGTCGAGACCTATCCGACCGTCCATCAGATGACCTCCACCGTCACCGCGACGCTGGCCGAGGGGCGCGATGCGGTCGACGTGCTGACCGCGCTGTTCCCGTGCGGATCGATCACCGGCGCGCCCAAGCAGCGCAGCCTGGAGGTGATCGCCGGGGTCGAGAACGCCGGCCGTGGCGTCTATACCGGGGCGATCGGGCGGATTGATGCGGCGGGGGATGCGGCGTTCAACGTGGCGATCCGCACGCTTACGATAGAGGCGGGGACGATGGAGGCGAATGGGTCGGTCGCCGAACTCGGGCTGGGATCGGGGATCGTCGCGGACAGCCGTGCGGACGAGGAATGGGCGGAGGTGCTCGCCAAGGGAGCGTTCGTCACCGCGGGGCAGCGGCCGCTCGACCTGATCGAGACGATGGCGTTCGATCCCGAACAGGGGATGCCGCTGCTCGACCGGCATCTGGAGCGGATGCGGGCGAGCGCGCTGGCGCTTGGCTTTCGCTTCGACCGGCATCATGCGCGCAACGAATTGCAGGCGGCGACCTTTCGTCTGCGCGAGGCGGCGCGCATCCGGCTGCTGCTGGCGCAGAGCGGCGCGATCGCGATCGAGGTGGGGCCGGCGCCGGCGGCGTTCGACCGGCCGCTGCGGGTGGCGGTGGTGCCGTTGCCGGTCGACACCAGCGACTATCGGTTGCGGCACAAGACCAGCGACCGCGGCTTCTACGATGCGGCGCGGATCGCGGCGGGGACGGACGAGGTGGTGTTCGTGCGGCCCGACGGGCTGTTGACCGAGGGGAGCTTCACCTCGCTGTTCGTGCCGGGGAGCGATGACCGGCTGCTGACGCCGGCACTGACGGCCGGCCTGCTGCCGGGGGTGCTGCGCTCACAATTGATCGATTCGGGGCAAGCGGCAGAGGCTAATCTGTCGCAGCACGACCTTCCGGAGCAATTTTTCGTCGGAAATGCGCTGCGCGGGCTGATCCCGGCGGTTGTTGCGGTTGCGAAATCGGGTGCGCTGTCGCTATAGGCCCGCGCGTTCCCTTCGCCATAAGGCCCGTGTCCATGAAGCCCTCCGCCGCTCTCGGCCGTATCAGCCCGTCCCCGACGCTCGCCATCACCAGCCGCGTGCTGGACCTGAAGCGCGCCGGCGTCGACGTGATCGGGCTGGGCGCGGGCGAGCCGGACTTCGACACGCCCGACTTCGTCAAGGAGGCGGCGATCCAGGCGATCCGCGACGGCAAGACCAAATATACCAACGTCGACGGCACGATCGAGCTGAAGCAGGCGATCGTCGCGAAGTTCGCACGAGACAACCAGCTGACCTACACCACTGACCAGGTGACGGTGAACGTCGGCGGCAAGCACACGCTGTTCAACGCGATCGTCGCGACGGTGGACGCGGGCGACGAGGTGGTGATCCCCGCGCCATATTGGGTGAGCTATCCCGACGTGGTGCAGTTCGCGGGCGGTACGCCGGTGTTCGCGGTCGCCGGACCGGAGCAGGATTACAAGCTGTCGCCGGACGCGCTGGAGGCGGCGATCACGCCGCGGACCAAATGGGTGATCCTCAATTCGCCCTCTAACCCGACCGGCGCGGCCTATACGGTCGACGAGCTGAAGGCGCTGGGCGCGGTGCTGGCGCGGCATCCGCACGTCTGGATTTTCGCCGACGATATGTACGAGCATATCGTCTACGACGGCTTCCGCTTCGCGACGATCGCCGAGGTCTGCCCGGACCTGTACGAGCGGACGCTGACCGTGAACGGCTGCTCCAAGGCCTATGCGATGACGGGCTGGCGGATCGGTTTCGCCGCAGGCGCGCCGTGGCTCATCAAGGCGATGGCGAAGCTGCAGTCGCAGTCGACCAGCAACCCCTGTTCGATCGCGCAGGCGGCGGCGGTGGCGGCGCTCAACGGGCCGCAGGATTTCCTGAAGGAGCGCGCCGCGGCGTTCCAAGGGCGGCGCGACCTGGTGGTCGGCATGCTCAATGCGATTCCCGGCATGCACTGTCCGACGCCGGAGGGCGCCTTCTACGTCTATCCGTCGTTCGCCGAGCTGATCGGCAAGAGCACGCCGTCGGGGCGGGTGATCGATACCGACGAGGCGTTCGTCGGCTATCTGCTCGACGATGCCAAGGTGGCGGCGGTGCAGGGCGCGGCGTTCGGCCTCTCGCCGGCGATGCGGATCAGCTATGCGACGTCGGACGCGCTGCTGCGCACGGCGTGCGAGCGTATCCAGCAGGCGTGTGCGGACCTGAAATAGACCGCGAGACCGGCCGGATCGGCCGAACATTACGCCCGATGAACGGCGCGGCCACGGCGCGTTAATGCAGCGTTTCTATAAACGGCATTGAGCCTGGAGGCGGGAGAGACGATCTCGCTTTCGAACGGGGCGCGGTGCCATCGCTGCGCTCGAACCAACTTACAGGTGCGTCATGCGCAAGGTCATCAAGAGCGGCTTCTTCTGGCAATTCGTCGGTGGCTTCGCCATCGGCGCGGTCGGTGTCGTCACGCTCCAGCCGGCGAGCGCGCAGCATCTCCAGCCGATCCAGGCCGCCTCGCCGATCGTCTCGGCGCGCTGACCTTTCCATGCGGGCGGCGGCTCCCCATCTCGGGTCGATGCTGAAGATCCTCCTGCCCGTCGCCGGTGCCGCGGCCGCCGTGCTCGCCTCCACCGGTTTCGCCGAAGCCGAGCGCGCGGTGCCGATCCCGGCCGCGAAGACCGACGTGCCCGCCGCCGCGGGAACGCAGACCGCGGTGTTCGCAGGCGGCTGCTTCTGGGGGATGGAGGCGGTGTTCGAGCATGTGAAGGGCGTGCGCTCGGTCACGGCGGGTTATGCCGGCGGCACGCGCGATACCGCCAATTACGATGCCGTCTCGACCGAGCGGACCGGCCATGCGGAGGCGGTGAAGGTCGTCTTCGATCCGCGGCAGGTGAGCTATGCGACGCTGCTGCGGGTGTATTTCTCGATCGCGCACGATCCGACGCAGCTCAACCGGCAGGGGCCGGACAACGGGCCGAGCTATCGCTCTGCGCTGTTCCCGCAGGATGCGCGGCAGGCGGCGGTGGCGCGCGCCTATATCGCGCAGCTAGGAGCGGCGAAGAGCTTTCCGCGGCCGATCGTGACGCGGATCGAGCAGGGCGGCTTCTTCCCGGCCGAGGCCTATCACCAGAATTTCTACGACCGGAACCCGACGCACCCGTATATCGTCCATTGGGACAAGCCCAAGGTCGCGGCGTTCAGGGCGGGGTTTCCGACGCTGTACCGATAGGGTGTACCGCGCCACGAGCGGTCGCACCGGCGCACCGTCGTCGGCCAGGTGAACACCGGCGCCATCCTTGAGGGGGCAGGCCCTTTTACCGTCATCCCGGCAAACGCCGGACGACCGACGTTACCGCCCCCGTTACCTCAAGCTGCGATGGGGAAGCGGAGCAGGCGTTGTTCCACCGCGATCAGCGCCTCCGCGCCCTTGCCGACCGCCTTCGTCAGCGCGGGGTGATCGACGTCGAGCCCGCCGGTCAGCGCACCGAAGGCGGGCAGGACGATCTTGGTCGCGGTCGCGACGAAGCAGCGGCGAGCGACCTTCTTGCCGCGGACCGCGACGCGCAACTTGGGATGGAAATGGCCGGACAGCTCGGGGCGCGTCTCGCGCGGGTCGGCTTCGTGGCGCAGGATCAGGCCGTCCACCTCCACCTCGCGCGCGACCTCGCCGCCGCAGCGGTCCTTGATGTCGGGATCGTGGTTGCCGGTGATCCACGTCCAGCGCAGCCCCCCGGTCAGCGCGCGCAGGCGGATCCGCGCCTCCTGCGGCAGGCGGTCGCAGCCGTCGCTGTCGTGGAAGCTGTCGCCGAGGCACCACAGCTCCTGCGCACCCGTCCTGGCGACCAATGCGGCGAGGTCGGCGAGCGTCGCCAGCGAATCATAGGGCGGCAGCATCTGGCCGCGCGCGGCGTACCAGCTCGCCTTTTCGAAATGCAGGTCGGCGACGAGCAACGCGCGCCGCGCCGGCCACAGCAAGGCGCCCTCGGGAAGGGCCTGAAGCATGTGGCCGCCGAACGAAAAGGGAACCATGCCGGGGCCTTGCCTGCAAAGATCGGGCGGATCAAGCGGTTGTGCAGCGCAATGCAAATCCGCTTGCCTGGCGCCGCAATAGGCGTAAAGCGCGCCGTCCTTCCGTCCGGACGGTCTTTTCAGGGGTAAGTGCGCGCCATGTCGCCCGCCGTCGAAGCACCCGTCTCGCCCACCCGTCCGCACCCCGCCCTGATCGGCCTCACCATTGGCGCGATCGGCGTGGTGTTCGGCGATATCGGCACCAGCCCGCTCTACGCCTTCCGCGACGCGCTGGGCCAGTCCGCGGCGGACGGCATCGATCCGTCGGAGATCCTCGGGGTGCTCAGCCTTGCGCTGTGGACGTTGACGTTGATCGTGACGTTCAAATACGTCTTCTTCCTGATGCGCGCCGACAATCACGGCGAAGGCGGCGTGCTGGCGCTGGCGGCGCTGGCGCGGCGCTCGATCGGCGTGCGCAGCCGGATCGCGCTGGTGCTCGGCGCAGCGGGCGCGGCCTTGTTCTATGGCGATGCGATCATCACGCCGTCGCTGTCGGTGCTGTCGGCGATGGAGGGGCTGCAGACGATCCCCTCCGCCGCCAAATTGTTCGACGAGGGGACGATCCGCGCGCTGACGATCGGCATCCTGATCGCGCTGTTCCTGATCCAGAAGCGCGGCACCGCGATGGTCGCCAAGCTGTTCGGGCCGGTGTGCATCCTTTGGTTCGTGACGATCGGCGGGCTGGGCCTGTGGCATATCGCCGACGAACTCTCGATCTTTCGCGTGCTGCTGCCGGGCTATGGCATCCGCTTCCTCGCGACGCACGGCACGACCGGGCTGTTCGTGCTCGGCGCGGTGTTCCTGACCGTCACCGGCGCGGAGGCGCTGACCGCGGACATGGGGCATTTCGGCAAGCGGCCGATCCGGATCGCGTGGCTGTTCCTCGTCTTTCCGGCGCTGATGCTCAACTATCTGGGGCAGGGGGCGTTCGCGCTGTCGCATCTGGAGGCGGCGGCGGCGGCGGGGCGGCCGTTCGCCAACCAGAACTGGTTCTTCCTGATGGCGCCCGAATCGTTCCGCGGGCCGCTGATCGTGCTTGCCGGGTTCGCCACCGTCATCGCCAGCCAGGCAGTCATCACCGGCGCGTTCTCGCTGACGCAGCAGGCGGTGCAGCTGGGGCTGCTGCCGCGGATGAAGCTGCGCCAGACCTCGGCGGACTTCGCCGGGCAGATCTACCTGCCCGCAATCAACTGGCTGCTGCTGGTCGGCGTGCTGGTGCTGATCGTGCAGTTCAAGACCTCGTCGGCGATGGCCGCGGCCTATGGCATCGCGGTGACCGGCACGATGGTGGTGACGACCCTGCTCGGCTATCTCGTCGCGCGGCACGTCTGGCATTGGGGGCGGCCGCTGGCGCTGGCGGCGATCCTGCCGTTCCTGTGCCTCGACCTCATCTTTTTCGGCGCCAACATCCTGCGCGTCGTCGAGGGCGGCTGGGTGCCGCTGGTCATCGCCGCGGCGATCGGCCTGCTGATCTACACCTGGGTGCGCGGCAAGGGCATCGTACGCGCGTTCGAGGCGCGGCAGAGCATCCCGCTCGCCGACCTTGCCGTGGCGCTGGCGAAGCGCCCGCCCGAGCGGGTGCCAGGGACCGCGGTGTTCCTGACCGCCAATCCGCGATCGGCGCCGGGGGCGCTGCTCCACAACCTCAAGCACAACAAGGTGCTGCACGAGCGCAATCTTGTGGTGAGCATCCGCACCACCGACCGGCCGGTGGTCGACGCCGAACACCGCCGCACGGTCGAGCGGCTCGACGACAATTTCGAAAGCGTGGTGCTCAACTACGGCTTCATGGAATCGCCCGACGTGCCGGCCGATCTGGGCGTCGGCGGCAAGACCGAGATGCGCAGCCTCGATGCGATGAAGACCAGTTTCTTCATCGGTCGCAACACGCTGAAGCCGGAGGCGGATGTGGGGATGCCGCTATGGCAGGACCGCATCTTCATGTTCATGCAGCGCAATGCGAGCGATCCGACCGATTTCCTGAAGATCCCGCCGGGCAAGGTGCTGGAGCTCGGCGAGCAGGTTACGGTGTGAGGCCGTAGGAGTTTCGTCATTGCTTCGCTGCGCTCGCAATGACGGTTGCTCAGTCGAGGGTCATCGCTTCGGCGGCCAGCGCTTCCGCTTCGATCAGCAGGTGATCGTCGGCGCTGCCGGTGGAGACCTTTTCGCGGCCGATGAGGGTCAGGACGGGGACGGCGAGGGGCGTCACGCGGTCCAGATCGACGTGGAGCATCGTCTCGGCGGCGCGGTCGAGCAGGCCGGCGAGGCGGCCGACGTCGGTCATGCGGGCGCGGGCGTCGTCCCATGCGGCTTGCAGCAGCAGGTGGGAGGGTTCGTATTTGCGCAGCACGTCGTAGATCAGGTCGGTGGAGAAGGTGACCTGTCGCCCGGTCTTGCGCTTGCCGGGGTGCTGGCGTTCGACGAGGCCGCCGATCACCGCGACCTCACGGAAGGCGCGCTTGAGCAGGTGCGACTGCTGCACCCAGTCGACGAATTCATGTTCGAGGATGTCGGGGCTGAACAGCGCCGCGGGGTCGGTGATCCTGTCGATGCCGTAGACCGCGAGTGCATAATCGTTGGCGACGAAGCCTAGCGGCTTCAGCCCCTCCGCCTCCATGCGGCGGGTGATGAGCATGCCGAGCGACTGGTGCGCGTTCCACCCTTCGAAGCTGTAGGCGACCATGTAATGGCGGCCCTCGCGCGGGAAGGTTTCGACCAGCAGCTGGCCGGGGCGAGGGAGGGCGGAACGCTTCGCCTGGAATTCGAGCCATTCGCGCACGTCGTCGGGGAAGCGCCGCCATTGCGCCGGGTCGGCGAGGAAGCCGCGGACCCGGGTGGCGAGGTTGGTCGACAGCGGCATGCGCGATCCGCCGTAGGTGGGGATGCGCGCAGGCTTCGACGAGGCGCGGACGATCAGGTCCTCGGTGTCGATCTTCTGGACCTCGCAACTCAGGCCGGCGAAGAAGAAGGTGTCGCCGGGAGACAGCTGCGCGGCAAAGCCTTCCTCGACCTTGCCCAAGGCGCGGCCGTTGCGGAAGCGGACGTTGAGCATCGTCGATTCGACGATGATGCCGGCGTTGAGGCGGTGCTGCGTCACGAATTTCGGATGGCTGACCCGCCACAGGCCGTCCGCCTCCTGCGTCAGCCGCTTGAACCGGTCATAGGCCTTGAGGCTGTAGCCGCCGTCGCGGATAAAGCCGAGGACGCGGTCAAACGTCTCGGCGGTGAGCGCCGAATAGGGCAGGGCGGAGCGCACCTCGTCGAGCAGCGCGGCCTGATCGAAGGGCGCGGCGCAGGCCATCGCCATGACATGCTGCGCGAGCACGTCGAGCGCGCCGGGGCGAAACAGGTCGGGATCCAATTCGCCCGCTTCGACCGCGTCCAAGGCGGCGCGCGCCTCGAGATATTCGAAGCGGTTGCCGGGGACGAGGATCGCCTCCGACGCCTCGTCGAGCCGGTGATTGGCGCGGCCGATCCGCTGGAGCAGGCGCGAGGACCCCTTGGGCGCGCCCATCTGGATGACGCAATCGACGTCGCCCCAGTCGACGCCGAGGTCGAGGCTGGCGGTGGCGACGAGCGCGCGCAGCCGGCCGGATGCCATCGCGCCCTCGACCTTGCGGCGCGCCTCCAGCGCGAGGCTGCCGTGGTGGACGCCGATCGGAAGCGACTGGTTGTTCACTTTCCACAGGTCCTGGAAGATCAGCTCGGCGAGGCTGCGGGTGTTGCAGAAGATGATCGAGGTCTTGTGCGTTTCGATCTCCGCCATCACCTGTTCCGCGGCGTAACGGCCGGAATGGCCCGACCAGGGGATGCGGCCCTCGGGCAGCAGGATCGCGATGTTCGGGTCGGCACCGGCCTCGCCCTGCACCATCGCGACCTGATCGATGTCGCCGTCGGGGGCGAGCCAGGCGCGATAGCCGTCGCTGTCGGCGACCGTGGCGGACAGCGCAACGCGGCGCAGGCCGGGGCTGATCCGCTGAAGCCGCGCCATGCACAGCGACAGCAGGTCGCCGCGCTTGCCGGTGGCGAAGGCGTGGACCTCGTCGACGACGATCGTCCGCAACCCTTCGAACATGGTGACGCTGTCGGGATAGCTGAGCAGCAGCGACAGCGATTCGGGCGTGGTCAGCAGGATCTGCGGTGGCCGGACGCGCTGGCGTGCCTTGCGGTCCGACGGCGTGTCGCCGGTGCGGGTTTCGACGCGCAGCGTGAGGCCCATCTCGTCGATGGGGGTGACGAGGTTGCGCTGGATATCGACCGCCAGCGCCTTCAGCGGCGAGACGTAGAGCGTGTGGAGGCCCTCGGTCGGCGCCTCGATCAATTCGGTCAGCGTCGGCAGGAAGCCGGCGAGCGTCTTGCCCGCGCCGGTGGTGGCCACGAGCAATGCGTGCCGGCCGGCACGGCCTTCGCGGAGCATGTCGAGCTGGTGGCGGCGCGGTCGCCAGCCGCGGGCGGCGAACCAGTCGGCGAGGGGTGGGGGGAGATCGGTCATGTGTCGTCACCCTCACCCCGCGGCGGCGATGCCGCCTTGCCCCTCTCCCGATCGGAGAGGGGACGAGCGCCGGAGGCGCGAAGGGGTGAGGGTGAACGGGAACCGACCAGCATCCCAACCATATAGGTAGCATGGCACGATTGGGCGACTGGCTGGAACCGCATCCGCACGGCATCTACGTGAAGCCCGCCGACGCGTGGATCGATCCGTCGGAGCCCGAGGCGCGCGCGCTGGTTACGCATGGCCATGCCGATCACGCCCGCGGCGGTCATGGCGCCGTGTGGGCGACCCCCGAGACGCTGGCGATCATGGATGCGCGCTATGGCGAGCAGGCGGGCCATCCGGTCGGCTATGGCGAGACGATGCGGATGGGCGACGTGACAGTCGGCTTCGTACCGGCGGGGCATGTGCTGGGATCGGCGCAAATCGTGCTCGACTATCGCGGCGAGCGCGTGGTGGTGTCGGGCGACTACAAGCGGCGGCCGGACCCGACCTGCGCGCCGTTCGAGCCGGTGTCCTGCGACGTGTTCGTCACCGAGGCGACCTTTGCGCTGCCGGTGTTCCGGCATCCCGACACCGGCGACGAGATCGACAAGCTGATCGCGCGGCTGCACGCCAATCCCGATCGCTGCGTGCTGGTCGGCGCCTATGCCCTGGGCAAGGCGCAGCGGGTGATCGCGGAACTGCGCGCGCGGGGACATGAGGCGCCGATCTATATCCATGGCGCGTTGCAGCGCCTGTGCGACCTCTATGCCGAGCATGGCGTGCGGCTGGGTGAGCTGTTGCCGGTGGCGGAGGCGAAGAAGGCCGACATGGCGGGGCATGTCGTGATGTGTCCCCCCGGAGCGCTCAACGACCGCTGGTCGCGACGGCTGCCCGATCCGATCACCGCGATGGCAAGCGGGTGGATGCGGGTGCGGCAACGGGCGCGGCAAAAGAACGTCGAGCTGCCGCTGATCCTGTCCGATCATGCCGACTGGGACGAGCTCACCGAGACGCTGTCCGAGATCGCGCCCAAGGAGGTGTGGGTGACGCACGGGCGCGAGGAGGCGTTGGTCCATTGGTGCATGACACGCCAGATCAAGGCGCGCGCGCTGGCGCTGGTGGGGTTCGAGGATGAGGACGACTGAGGGGGCGTAGGAGAATGGGTTCACGCGGAGACGCGGAGACGCGGAGAATTGTGTACGGCGCCACAGGCTTTCCCTCCTCCGCCGCATCGCAAGATCTGACGCCTGTGGGAAGGATTGGCTGCGCCGCAATTGCACATTCTCCGCGTCTCCGCGTGAACCCCCTTCTTGCCGTCAAACGTCAGGGAAAGCGGAGCTTGGCCACTACCGGGAAATGGTCGGAAGGATAGCGCGCGCCATCGTGGCGGGTGATCGTTTCCACGGCCAGCGGGCGGAAGCCGCGGGTGAGGATCCAGTCGATGCGGCGGTCGGGTGTGCCGGTGAAGTCGTGGAAGGTGAGGGCCGGGCCTCGCGGCGTGGCGACCGCCTGCCACACGTCCTGCAACGATGCCGTCAGCGTGGCGTGGGTCGGGGTGTCGGGGGTGGTGTTGAAGTCGCCGGTCAGCACGACCGGGTCCTTGCCGGCGATGGCGGGCAGGCGCGCGACGATCAGGCGGGCGGCCTTTTCCCGGGCGGGTTCGTCCTCGGCGCGATAGGGGAAATGGGTGTTGAGCAGGACGAAGCGGCGGCCGTCGCGCGTCCGGAAACGGCCCCAGGTGACCATGCGTGGCAGCGGGTGGCCCCAACTGATGCTGCCGGGCACGCCGGGCGTGTCGGACAGCCAGAAATCGCCCTGTGCGAGCAGGTTCAGCCGGTCGGGGCGATAGAAGATGCCCATATGCTCGTCGCCATGGCCGCCGCGCCGGTCGCGGCCGAACCAGCGATAGCGGGGCAGCGCGCGGACGATGTCGTCGCCCTGCCTCCGGAACAGCTCCTGCGTCCCGAACAGGTCGGGATCGGCGGCGGCGACGGTTCGCGCGAACACCGCGCGGCGGTTGGGCCAGACGTTGGCGCCGTCGTCCGGATTGGGCAGGCGGACGTTGAAGGTCATGACGGCCAGCGTCGGGGCGGGCTTCGCCGCCCCGGTCAGCGCCAGCGCGGCGAGGGCGGCAAGCGTGGTGCGGCGGGAAATCATGCGCCCTCCAGAGTGCGCGCGCGGCGGCGCTGGACCGAACTGCCGATCCCCATCGCCTCGCGATATTTGGCGACGGTGCGGCGGGCGATGTCGAAGCCCTTGGCCTGCAGCAGCTCGACCAGGGTGTCGTCGGACAGGATCTTGGCGCCCTCGGCGGCGATCAGCGCGCGGATCGCGCTCTTGACCGCTTCGGCCGAGACGGCGTCGCCACCGTCGGCGGCCTGGATCGCACTGGTGAAGAAGTATTTCAGCTCGAACACGCCGCGCGCGCAGCTGAGATATTTGTTGCTGGTGACGCGGCTGACGGTCGATTCGTGCATCTCGATCGCGTCGGCGACGCGGGCGAGCGTCATCGGCTTGAGGTGGGCGACGCCCTTCAGGAAGAACGCCTCCTGCTGCTTCACGATCTCGGCGGCGACCTTGATGATCGTACGCTGGCGCTGGTCCAGCGCCTTGATGAGCCAATTGGCCGACGCGAGCGCATCGGACAGCCATGCCTTGCTCGCCTTGTCCTGCGGGCCGTGGCTGAGCTCGTGATAATAGCGGCGGTTGACGAGGACGCGGGGCAAGGTGGCGGCGTTGAGCTCGATGCCCCAGCCGGCCTTGGTCTTTGCGACGAACAGGTCGGGCGTCACCGCCAGCGCAGGTTCGCCGCCGTAGCGGCAGCCGGGCTTGGGATCGTAGCCGCGCAGTTCGCGGATCATGTCCGCCATATCTTCGTCGTCGACGCCGCACATCCGCTTCAGCCGCGTCAGTTCGCCGCGCGCCAGCAGGTCGAGATTGTCGATCAGCCGCGCCATGCAGGGATCGTAGCGGTCTGCCTCCTTCGCCTGCAACGCGATGCATTCGGCAAGGTCGCGTGCGCCGACGCCGGTCGGATCGAGCGTCTGGATGCGCGACAGAACCTGCTCCACCCGCGACAGCGACGTGCCGAGCCGGTTGGCGATGTCGAGCAGCGGCACGGTCAGATAGCCCGCCTCGTCGATCTGGTCGATCAGATGCTGGGCGATGAACCAGTCCGCGCCATCCACCACCGCACCGGCCTGGACCAGCAGATGGTCGGCGAGCGTACCGTCGGCCTGCGCGAACGAATCGAAATCCAGATCCTCGCCGCCCGACCCGCTGCCGCTATTGCCGCCGGTCATCGACAAGGCACCGTCGAAGCCGCCGCCGCCATCGGCGACGCTGTCCTGCTGGTGGCTTTCGGTCGCATAATCGACGTCGATCGGGTCGGCGGTGGCGGTGCCGCCGATCAGGTCGTCGCACCCCGCCGGCTCCTCGCGCTCGACGCGTTCGGGGCGGATCACCTCGTCGGTCTGCGCCGCCTCGAGCAGCGGGTTCTTCTCGACCTCTTCGGCGATGAAGCCCTCGATCTCAAGGTTGGACAGCGCGAGCAGCTTGATCGCCTGCTGCAATTGCGGCGTCATCACCAGCGATTGCGACTGGCGGATGTCGAGGCGCGGGGCGAGGCTCAAATGTCGCTCTCCCGACGGGAGAGGGAGAGAGTCGCGGCACGCGGCGGATGGGTGAGGGCGGGCGCCGAAGCGGTTGCGCGCCTGCCCTCACCCCGCGCCGGTTCAGGGTCCCATGAAAGCAATACCTTCATGGCGGCCCTTCTGCGGCTCGTCCCTCTCCTGGAGGGAAAGGGGAGGAAGGCCAGGTCCCCCTCCATATTCTACAGCGAGAAGCCCTCGCCGAGGTACAGGCGGCGGACGTTGGCGTCGGCGACCAGTTCCTCAGGGCTGCCGGCGAACAGAACGCGGCCGTCGTAGATGATGTAGGCGCGGTCGACGATGTCGAGCGTTTCGCGGACGTTGTGGTCGGTGATGAGTACGCCGATATCGCGGCGTTTGAGGTCCTTCACCAGATCGCGGATGTCGGCGATCGAGATCGGGTCGATGCCGGCAAAGGGTTCGTCGAGCAGCATGATCGACGGATCCGCGGCGAGCGCCCGGGCGATCTCGGCGCGGCGGCGCTCGCCGCCCGACAGCGCCATCGCCGGCGAGGCGCGCAGCCGGGTGAGGCCGAATTCGTCGAGCAACTTGTCGAGCTTGGCGGGACGCGCCGCGGCATCGGGCTCGGACAGTTCGAGCACAGAAGCGATGTTCTTCTCGATCGACAGGCCGCGGAAGATGCTGGTTTCCTGCGGCAGGTAGCCGAGGCCGAGGATCGCGCGGCGATACATCGGCAGCTTGGTGATATCCTCGCCGTCGAGCATGATCCGGCCGGAATCGGGCTTCACCAGCCCCATCACCGAATAGAAGCAGGTCGTCTTGCCGGCACCGTTGGGGCCGAGCAGGCCGACGACCTCGCCGCGGTCGACCGAGACCGAAACGTCGGTGAGGACGACGCGCTTGTCGTATGATTTGGCGATCGAGATCGCCTGCAACCCGCGGCTGACCGGCGCTTCGTGGATCGCCTCGGCGGTCTGCAGGTCGGAAACGGCGGCGTCCATAGGCTCCATGCCTTCGCATCAAAGGGTTGCCGAAACCTTGGCAGGCTTCGTGCATGCCCGTGCGTCATGGCGTGGGGGAGGGCGCGAGGGAAGCCCTGTTTCGGTGGATCGTGGCTCCCGTCCGCCACAAAGGCATGTCATCCCAGCGCAGGCAGGGACTCGCAAACGCCGACGTCACGGCTCAAGCGATGTGCGCGCGTCCGGATCCCCGCCTGCGCGGGACGAGTAAGGGAGCCGGTAAAAGGATCAGTCGCGCTTCGGAACGGAGAAGGTGCCGGTGACGCGGCCGCCCGGTGCCGCCGTGGTGGTGCCGCCGGCCGCGCCGCTCGACCCGCGCACCGACGATCCGTCGATCACGGCGCGGCCGGTATCGAGGTTGATCGTCAGCCGGCCGCCGTTGACGGTGTTGCCGCCCTGCGTCAGTGTCACCGCGCCGAGCATGGTGATGACGCGGCGGTTGAGATCGTAGATCGCGAACTGGCTCTTGGCGGTCTGGTCCGGCCGGCGGACGGTGACGCCGCCGCTGGCGTCGAGTCGCGACACCTGCGGATTGCCGCCGACGACCTGTCCGGTATAGCTGACGGTCATCCGCGCGGCGTTGAGCGTCATCTCGGCCTGCTTGACCGACACGCTGCCCGACAGCACCGCGCGGTTCGCCTTGTCCTGCAATTCGATGTTGTCGGCGCCGAAATCGATCGGCGCGTTCGAATTGTGCGCGGTCTGCGCCGTCAGTGGCGTGGCGGTGAACAGCAGGGCGAGGATAAGGGGCAAGCGCATGATGCGCTATTTCGTCCCTCGCGGCACGAACCGCAAGCGGGCATTGCCGCTGAGCCGCACGGTCCGCCCCTCGAGGTCGGCGCTGAGCGTGTTCGCGCTGAAATTGCCCTGCGGCACGGTGCCGGTGACCTTGCCCTGGCTGTTCATCGTCTTGGACTTGAGGTCGATCGTCGCATCGCTGGTGTCGAGGCGATAGCCGTTGGCGGCGCGGAAGGCGATCGGGCCGTCGACCTTCATCTGTTCGGTGTTGAGGTCGTAGCGCCCCTGATTCGCGCGTAGCGTCGCCGGGCCGTCCTGCAACGCGAGATCGGCCGCCATGCCGTTGATCTGCACGACCGGCACGCTGCTGCTCTGCTGCACCGCCGATCCGGCGTTGAGCGCGAACGCCTGCCCCTTGTCGTCCTGGCCGCGATAGGTGGCGGCCTGCAGCTTCATCCGCTCCTTCGCCACCTCGACCTTGTTCTTGTCGAGGACGAAGGACACCTCGTTGCCCGCGGTCAGCGGCGCCATCACCAGAAAGGCGGCGAGCACGCCGATGCCCACCGGCAGGCCGGTGTTGAGCAGCGCGACGAACCGGTCGTGCCGGCCGCCGGGCGCGGCCCAGCGCTGGCGTGCCGAGCGCACGCGGTCCGCGACGGCGGAATTCACCGGCGCGACTCAGGCATGGGCGAAGATGTCGATCTCTGGCCAGCCGGCAAGGTCGAGCGCGGCACGGGTCGGCAGGAAGTCGAAGCACGCCTGCGCGATCGCGGTGCGGCCCTCGCGCGCCAGCCGCCGGTCGAGCTCCGCCTGCAGGCGATGCAGGAAGCGGACGTCGCTGGCGGCATAATCCTTCTGCGCGTCCGACAGCTCGGGCGCGCCCCAGTCCGACGATTGCTGCTGTTTGCTGAGTTCCTGCCCGAGCAGTTCGCGGACCAGCTCCTTCAACCCGTGCCGGTCGGTGTAAGTGCGGATCAGCCGCGAGGCGATCTTGGTGTCATAGGCCGGCGCGGCGACGATGCCGAGATAATGCTGGAGCGCGGCGATGTCGAAGCGGCCGTAATGGTACAGCTTCACCCGCGTCGGATCGCCCAGCAGCGCCTTGAGGTTGGGCGCGGCATAGTCGCTGCCGGCGCCGAAGCGGACGAGATGTTCGTCGGGGCCGCCATCGGACAGCTGGACGACGCAGAGCCGGTCGCGCGGGGTGATGAGGCCCATCGTCTCGGTATCGACGGCGATCGAGGCGCCGGGAGCGAAGACGTCGGCGGGGAGGTCTTCCTCGTGGAAGTGTACGGTCATGTGGCCGCCCTACGCGCCAACGCCGCCGCGCTCAATGGTTAAGCGTTCCGACGATCGCGGCGATTCGATGGCATACGGGCCACATGGCGGCAAGTATCGGTATGAGATGGGCAATAGCCGCGACGAATTTGTTCGCGACGACTTGTTTTCTGCGCTATGACGAGTCCCAAGGCGCAATAGGTTTGGCGCCCGAGGGCTCGCGTTCGTCGTCCGGCGCACGAGTATCTCGTACGGATAGGTTGCGGGCGAACCGGGAAGACGAACAGGGTTATGGGTTACGACAAAGGTGGCCGCGGCAATCGTGGCGGACGTGGTCGCGACAAGCGCGATGATTTCGGCGGCGGCAGCAGCGACTTCGGCGGTGGCAGCAGCTTCGGCGGCGGCGGTTTCGGTGGCGGCGGCTTCGGCGGCGGTGACCGTGGCGGCTTCGGCGGTGGCAGCAGCTTCGGCGGCGGCGATCGCGGCGGCTTCGGTGGCGGCGGCGGTGGCGGCGGCTTCCGTGGTGGCGGCGGCGGCGGTTTCGGCGGCGGCGGTGGTGGCGGCTTCAGCGGCGGTGGCCGCGGCATGCCCCCGCAGGTCGTCGGCGAGGGCACCGGCGTGGTCAAGTTCTTCAATGCGCAGAAGGGCTTCGGCTTCGTCGTTCGCGATGACGGCGGCGAAGACGTGTTCGTCCACATCTCGGCGGTCGAACAGGCCGGCATGAGCGCACTGGCCGAGGGCCAGCCGCTCGGCTTCACGCTCGTCGATCGCGGCGGCCGCATCTCGGCGACCGAACTGAAGATCGACGGCGAGCCGATGGCCGTCACCGAGCGCGCCCCCCGCGAGCCGCGCGAAGGTGGCTTCGGCGACCGTGGTCCCCGTCCCGCCGCTGGCGGCGCCGGTGGCCCGCAGCGTCAGCTGACCGGCGAGAAGGCGACCGGCACGGTCAAGTTCTTCAACGCGATGAAGGGCTTCGGCTTCATTCAGCGCGACGACGGACAGCCCGATGCGTTCGTGCACATCTCGGCCGTCGAGCGCGCCGGCATGTCGACCCTGAACGAGGGCGACAAGCTGCAGTTCGAACTCGAGGTCGATCGTCGCGGTAAGTACGCCGCGGTGAACCTGTCGGCCGCGTAAGCTTCCCGATTCGCTAGTAAGAGGCCCGGCCCGCACATGCGGTGCCGGGCCTTTTGCGTTTTGGGGCTGGGCCCGCGGATGCGTGGACTCGGTCGGGTGATGCTCGGGCCGATCGACGTTCAGCCCTGACGGTCTGCAAACGACGGCTTCGCGCGCTTCCGGGGCTTAGTTACCGGACGGACGCGGCACTCCAAGTCACGCAAAGCCAACGCTTTCGGCGCGTCATCGTCTGAATGTCGATCGGCGCTAGGTGTCTTTCCTCCTTCGTCATTGCGAGCGTCGCGAAGCAATCCAGTGCGTTCTGGTCCGGCTCTGGATTGCTTCGCTGCGCTCGCAATGACGAGGGGGGGGCGGGGTGGCTTCCAAAACGGTCTCGCTTCGTCGCCGAATCGGCAAGCTGAAGCGGACAAGTCGTGCTGGTCGCGCTATCGGACGTACGGATGGAGGATCGCGTGAAGACATTGCTGACGCTGGCCGTGGTCGGTGCGCTCGGTGCCGGCGGATGGCAGGTCGCGCATCCGGCGGGCGCAACCGTGACGCAGACCGCGCCGCAGGCAGCGCCGCCCGCCGCGCCTGCCACACCCGCGGCCGGCGTTCCGGTCTATGCCGCCGACGTGGTCGCGCGCTTTCCGCACGACAGTGGCGCGTTCACCGAGGGGCTGCTGTTCTGCGGCGGTGCGCTGTACGAGAGCACGGGCAAGGAAGGCGCGTCCGACGTCCGGCGGGTGAACCTGGCGGACGGCAAGGTCGTCGCGCGCGGCCGGATCGCGCCCGACCTGTTCGGTGAGGGCATCGCCTGCTGGCAGAATGCGCTGCTCAGCGTGACGTGGAAGACCGGGCTGGGTTTCCGCTGGTCGCTGCCGGCGCTGAAGCAGACCGGCAAGCCGTTCCGTTACGCCGGCGAAGGCTGGGGCATGACCAGCGATGCGACCGGGATCCTGCTGTCCGACGGCACGGCGACGCTGCGGCGGATCGACCCGGTGCGCTTCGCCGAACGCGGCCGGATCGCGGTGACGCTGAACGGCCGGCCGCTCCAGAAGCTCAACGAGCTGGAGGCGTATCGTGGGCACTTCCTCGCCAACGTCTGGATGACGGGCTTCGTCGCGCGCATCGACCTGGCGAGCGGCAAGGTCGACGGACTGATCGACCTGCGGCCGCTGGTGGCGGAGATCGCCAGCGCCGATCCCGACGCGGTCGCGAACGGCATCGCCTATGACGCAGCGACCGACCGCCTGTTCGTGACGGGCAAATACTGGCCGACGCTGTACGAGATCAAGATCGGCGAAGAGGTCGGCCGCGCCGGCTGATCGGTCGGGTGTGCCCCGGCGGGGGCGGGCTCCGCAGCAATGGCCTGCGCTCAGGTCACCAGCCGCTTGAGCGTCTCGACCCGATCCGCCTCGGCGGCGGGCTTGTCGGTCCTGATCCGGGCAATGCGCGGGAAGCGCATGGCGATGCCGGACTTGTGCCGGGTCGAGCTGTGGACCGAATCGAACGCGATCTCGAGCACCATCGTCTTTTCCACCTCGCGCACCGGGCCGAAGCGGTTGAGCGTGTGGCGGCGGACGAAGCCGTCGAGCATGCGCAATTCCTCGTCGGTGATGCCCGAATAGGCCTTGCCGACCGGCAGCAATTCGCCCTCCTCGGTCCAGCAGCCGAAGGTATAGTCGCTGTAATAGGACGAGCGGCGGCCGCTGCCACGCTGTGCGTACATCATGACGCAATCGGCGGTCAGCGGATCGCGCTTCCATTTGTACCACAGGCCGGCGCGGCGGCCGCCGACATAGGGCGAATCGCGGCGCTTGAGCATCACGCCCTCGATCGCGGCGTCGCGCGCACCGGCGCGGATCGCCTCGAGTTCGGTGAAGCTCGCCGCCGCGATCACCTGGCTGAGGTCGAACCGGTCGGGGTCGAGGCGGGGGACGAACGCCTCCAGCCGGGCGCGGCGTTCGGTCCAGGGCAGCGCGCGCAAATCCTCGCCGCCATCCAGCAGGATGTCGTAGAGGCGGACGAAGGCGGGATAGTCGGCGAGCATCTTCGCCGACACGGTCTTGCGGCCGAGCCGCTGCTGGAGCGCGTTGAAGCTGGCGGCGCCGCCACCGCCGAATCGCTCGGCGTCGAGCGAGCCGCCCTGTACCGCCCCCTTGACCAGCAGTTCGCCGTCGACGGTGCCGGGGGTGGTGAAAGCGGCGGCGACATCGGGGAAGCTGCCGGTGACGTCGTCGCCGGTGCGGCTGTAGAGCCGCGTCTGGCCGGCGACATGGACGATCTGGACGCGGATACCGTCCCATTTCCATTCGGCAGCATAATCGGCGAGGTCGACCTGCGCATCTTCCAGCCCGTGCGCGAGCATGAACGGGCGAAAGACGGGGACGTCGGCGGGCGTCGGCTGGTCGCCGGTTCCCTGCGCCCAGGCGAACAGCGACGCATAGGGCGGCGACAGGCCGTGCCACACCTCCTCGACCGCCTCGACGTCGAGGCCGAACGCCTGCGCCAGCGCGGTCTTGGCGAGGCGCGCGGAGACGCCGATGCGCAGGCCCCCGGTCGCCATCTTCAGGAGCGCGAACCGTTCCTCGGCATCGAGCCGGTCGAGCATCGCGGCGAGGACCGCGGGCGCATCGGCGCGCGACAGGTGGCGCAGCGCATCGACCGCGGCGCTGATCGACAGCGGTGCGGCGGCGGGCGTGGGGATTGGCGCGGCGGTGGGCGGGGGCCACAGCAGCGCCACCGTCTCGGCCGTGTCGCCGACATAGTCGCGGCTCATCCGGAACAGCACGGGATCGACCCGCGCCTCGATCAGCGCGCGAATCTGTGCCGGCTTGACGCCGGGCAGGTCGAGATCGCCGGTCAGCGCCGCCATCGCCCAGCCGCGATCGGGATCGGGCGTCGCGTGCAGGTAATCGACGATCAGCCTCAGCTTCGCGTTCCGCCCGCGGGTGTAGATGAGCGAATCGAGAAGCGCGGCGAAGGCGTGCATGGAGGGGGGAACGCATGGCGCGTTCGATCCGCTCCCGTTACGGATGCCTCATGCGCACGATCGGGTGGATGTCTACGGGGCTGGTCCTGATCGCGCTGGCGGTGGCGGGATGGTGGTATCGCAACGCGCTGGCCGATCCGGTCCAGCGGCGCGCGACGATCGTGTTGCCCGACTGGCCGCGTGGCGCGCAACCGGTTACGATCGCGGCGCTCAGCGATATCCATATCGGCAATGCGACGATGGACGCAGCGCGGTTGACCCGCATCGTCGCGCAGATCAACGCCGCCGGCCCCGATCTGGTGCTGATCGCGGGCGACTATGTCGCGGGCCATGCGGTCGCGGTGGCGCGGGCCGGAGCGCGGGATCTGGTGGGGCCATTGTCGCGCCTGCGTGCACCGCTCGGCGTCGTGGCGGTGCTCGGCAATCACGACCAGTCGGTGCCGCAGGCGATCCGGGAGGGGCTGGAACGGGCAGGGGCCACCGTGCTGGACAACGCGGCCGTACAGCGCGGGCCGCTGGCGATTGGTGGCGTCGGCGATGCGTTCAGCCATCACGACGATCTGCCCGCGACGCTACAGGCAATGGCGCCGCTGCCGGGCGCAAAGGTGATCCTGACGCATTCACCCGACCTGTCGCTGAACGTGCCACCGGGGATCGGTGTACTGTTTGCGGGGCATACGCATTGCGGACAGGGCGTGCTGCCGATCATCGGGGCGCCCCGCGTGTTCTGGCAACCGGGACTGATGTGCGGGCTCGTCCGCCGCGGTGACCTGACGTCGGTAATCGGCGGCGGGCTGGGGACGAGCGGCGTGCCCTTGCGCGTCAACGCACCGCCCGACTTCTGGTTGGTGACGGTCAGGGGGCGGTGAGACCGCCCCTTGCCGTGCCGCGTCAGTCGACCGCGTTTTTGACCGCCTTGCCGGCCACCAGGCTGATGACGAGGAACAGCAGGAACAGCGCGATCGCGATGAAAAACAGGATCTTGGCGATGCCGACGAAGGCGCCGCCGATGCCGCCGAAACCGAGCAGCCCCAGCACGAGGCCGATGACGAGAAAGGTGAGGGCGAGCTTCAGCATGACGAGGGGTCCTTCGTTCGAGTCCAACCTGAACCGAACGAAGGACGCATCGGGTTCCCTCAGCCCTTGCGGCTGGCCTCGAACAGGAACGAGGCGCGTTCCTCGGCCTGGTCGGTCCATTCGTCGACGATGCCGCTGGTGGCATTGTCCTTCGCTTCGTCTGCCGCGTCCTTCACGACGCGGAAGGATTCGACCAGCTTCAGATTGTCCTCGCGCAGTTCCGCCAGCATCGACGCGGCATCGACGAAATCCTTGTCGTTGTCGGCGATCGTCTGGCGGCGGCTGATGTCGCCGATCGAACGCAGCGTGGTGTTCCCGGTCTTGCGGACGCGTTCGGCGATGGCGTCGGTGACTCCGAGGATCTGCGCGGCCTGGTCGTCGAGCATCAGGTGATAGTCGCGGAAATGCGGGCCGGACACGTGCCAGTGGAAGTTCTTGGTCTTGAGATACAGCGCATAGCAATCGGCGAGCGAGGCGTTGAGTGCGTCCGCCACGGTGCGCGTGTTGCTGAGGTCGGTCGGCGTGTTCAGCGCCGGGTTGATGTCTGCCATGGAAAACTCCTGGAAAGGGATCGTTGCGGCAACGATCCGATAGCCGAAATGCTCCACCGCGCACCCGGCATTTTGCCCGACAGTCTGATCGAGCGGCTGGATCAGGCGCCTCAGACCAGCCGGAGCGCGCCGAGGCCGAGCCAGAGCGCGGCGACGACGAACAGGATCGCGATGCCGCGGCGCAGCGCGACGAGCGGCAGTGCGGTCCAGCCCGCCTCCCCCAGGATCGCGGCGGGACCGATCGCCGCCAGCGAACCGAGCGTCGCACCGATCGCGGCGAGCCATGGCAGCTCCGCCCGCGCGGCGAGCGCCAGCACGACGAACTGCACGCCGTCGCCGAAGGCGAGGATGAACAGCCCGGCGAAGCTGGTCGCGGCCGCCCCGATCCGCCAGCGTGCCAGCCGGTCGGGCGCCCTGACCGGGAACAGCGAGCCGCCGCCCTGGAACAGCAGCGCGAGCGCGAGGAACAGCTGTTTCGCCTCCGGCGTCAGCCGCGGGGCGAGCAGCGCGCCCGCGGCGGCGGCGAGCAGCCCGGCGCCGAGCAGGGCGAGCGCGGCCATCGCAATGACGAGGCCGGGCGCACGATAGCGGTCGCTCAGGATCGCGGCGAGCCAGGCGGGCCGGTCGCCCACCTGCGCCAGAGCGGCGGCGACCAGCGCCGCCATCAATGCATCCATGTCAGCCCGCCAGCCGCACCGAACAGGCGGCGGCGAAGGTGTCGCAGGCGCGCACGTCCTGCCGCTCGCACGCCACGGCATCGCCGAGCACCGACAGCCAGCCGTGGACGAGTGCGCCATGTTCGCCGCGCGACAGCGCCGAATCGACGAAATGCGCGACGGTGACGGCGGGGTTGAGCCCGTTGCGGTGCGCGATCAGGCGAATCTGGTTGATGTCGGGCTTCAGGTCGCGGGCGGCGCTATAGGGTGCCTTGATGTCGATGGCGGCGATTCGCGCGGCGAGGTCCGCCCGCACCGATTCCATCAGCGTCATTTCGCGATCGATCACCCGCCCCATCGTCCCGCTCCATCGTTTTCAGGCGCGAACCTGCGCCTACAATGGTAAGAGGGGGGTTAAGAGGCGGTTTGCGGGGGGTGCGCGGTTGACTTGGCGGCGGGTTTCCGCCATGCGCCGCGGCTGATCGAGCGGCGGCGTTGGTGCTGCCGCTCTCCTTGTTTTCAGGATTAGGGCTCATGGCCAAGCCGACTACCGTCAAGATCAAGCTCGTCAGCACTGCCGACACCGGCTTCTTCTACGTCACCAAGAAGAACCCGCGCACCAAGACCGAGAAGCTGAGCTTCAGCAAGTACGATCCGGTCGTGCGCAAGCATGTCGAGTTCAAGGAAACCAAGATCAAGTAAGCCTTCGACGGCGGCACGACCGCCGTCGCTGCTTGCGCGATCGCCGGAAAGCCGCCTGTGCAGGATGCGCCGGCGGCTTTCGCCATGTGGTGTCACGGCCGCTGCTGATGCCGTGTTCGGGCCCGGCTTCGGACACATTGCGTTCATCTTCGGACGTCATAGCGGCGGCTGGCGACCGGACATTCCGGCCGCCCTGTATCGCGTCACTACGGGCCAAGGGCGGTATTCTCGTTCGGAGGATGCCGCCCTTGGTTTGTCCGGCCCGCATCGACCGGCGCGGGGGCCGGATCGCGCCCCCTGCGAATCACACCAGCGCGTTCACCGCATCCATGAACCGCGCAAGGCTGATCGGCTTCGACACATAGGATCGCGCGCCCGCCGCGCGGATGCGCTCCTCATCGTCGCGCCCGGCATAAGCGGTGACCGCCATCACCGGGATGGTGCGCAGCTGTTCGTCCGCCATCAGCTCCAGGATCAGCTCATAGCCGGTGACGTGCGGCATCTGGATGTCCATGATGATGAGGTCGGGAGCGAATTCGCGCGCGAGCGCCACCGCCTCGCGCCCGTCGCGCACCGGCTCGGCAACGAAGCCGTGCGCGCGCAGCAGATCGCAGAACAGCTTCAGATTGAGTTCGTTGTCCTCGACAACGAGCACCCGTTTCGCCACGTGCGTCACCAACCTTTCCAAACCGGAACGATAGCAATGCGCACGCGCGATACAAACCTTCCCGATGCGGACGTGCTCGGATTGCAGGCCCTGGTCTGGACGATCGGAGATCCCGACCGCGCCAGCCGGCTGATCGCGGTCACCGGGCTCGACCCCGACGACCTGCGCGCCCGCGCCGGCGAACCGGCGGTGCTCGCCGCGGTGATCGGCTATCTCGAATCGTACGAGCCCGATCTCGTCGCCTGCACGTCCGCGCTGAACGTTTCCCCGGAGGCGCTGGTCGCCGCCCATGCTGCCCTGGAGGCCCGATGAAGCCGCTGCTGATTTCCGATTGCGATGAAGTGCTGGTCCATATGGTCCGGCACTTCGGTGTCTGGCTGGGCGAGGCGCACGATATCGACTTCACCCCCGACGGGGCCGATTTCGCCAACAGCATGCGCCACCGGACGACCGGGGCGGTGCCGAGCCGCGAGGAGATGTGGGGAATGCTGGGCGGGTTCTTTCCAGAGCAGATGCACCGGCAGACCCTCGTGCCGCACGCTGCCGAAGCGCTGGCGCGGCTCGCCGAGCGGGCGGACATCGTCATCCTCACCAACATCACCGACGCCTGCAAGACCGCGCGGATCGAGCAACTGGCGGCGTTCGGCATCGAACACCGGGTCGAATGCAACCAGGGCGGCAAGGGCGATCCGGTCGCACGGCTGGTCGCGGAGCACGGCGATCCGGTGACGGTGTTCGTCGACGATCTGGCGGTCCATCACGAATCGGTGTCGCGCCACGCCCCCGGCGTCCATCGGCTGCACATGGTGTCCGAACCGACGCTGGCGCCCAATGTCGCACCGGCGGCGCATGCACATGCGCGGATCGACGACTGGCGCGAGGCGGCGGACTGGATCTCGGCGCGCTTCGACGCGGGTCGGCCGGCGGACTGAGCGGCGGCTTTGCGTGTCCGCGCCGATCCGGTAGAGCGCCCGCCATCTCCATAGCCAAGGACAGGCCATGACCACGCATCTCGATCGCCGCCTCGAAGAGCTCGGCCTCACGCTTCCCGAAGCCGCCGCGCCCGTCGCCGCCTACGTGCCGGTGGTCGAGGCCGGGGGCATGCTCCACCTGTCGGGGCAGCTGCCGTTCCGCGACGGCCAGCTCGTCACCGGCCGGCTGGGCGACGGCGTGTCCTTGGAGGACGGGCAGGAGGCCGCCAAGCTGTGCGGGCTGATGATCGTCGCTCAGGTGAAGAAGCACCTCGGCGGCGACCTGTCGCGGGTGAAGCGGATCGTGAAGCTGGGCGTGTTCGTCAATTCGCACGGCGACTTCACCGACCAGCCCAAGGTCGCCAACGGCGCGTCGGAGCTGATGGTCGCGCTGTTCGGCGATGCCGGCAAGCATGCACGCAGCGCGGTCGGCGTGCCGGTGCTGCCGCTGGGTGCGGCGGTCGAGGTCGACGCGATCATCGAACTCGCCTGAACGATCGGCGGAGGGGGACGCATCCGCCCCCTCCGCAACCGGCATCGCAGCGCCTATATCGGCGGTGATGACCTCTCCGACCGTTGCCGCCCGCCTCGTCGATGGCGTCCGCGCCGTTCCCGCCGACCAGTGGGACGCCTGCGCGGGCACCGCCAATCCGTTCGTCAGCCATGCCTTTCTCTCCGCGCTCGAGGAGTCCGGCAGCACCGGTGGCCGGTCGGGGTGGCAGCCGATCCCGATCGTGGTCGACGATGCGGACGGCGTCCCGATCGGCATCGCGCCGGCCTATGCCAAGAGCCACAGCCAGGGCGAATATGTCTTCGACCATGCCTGGGCGGATGCGTGGGAGCGGGCGGGCGGCGCATATTATCCCAAGCTGCAGGTCGCCGCGCCGTTCAGCCCCGTGCCCGGCCCGCGGCTGCTGTTGCGCGATCCCGACGCCGCACCGGCGCTGATCGCGGCGCTGGAGGCGGTGACCGACCGCCACGGCCTGTCGTCGGCGCATGCGACCTTCGTCGCGCCCGATCAGGTCGCGCTGTTCGAACAGGCGAGCTGGCTGGTGCGCGAGGGGACGCAATTTCACTGGGCGAACGACGGTTACGCGGGGTTCGACGATTTCCTGGCGGCGCTCGCCAGCCGCAAGCGCAAGGCGATCCGCAAGGAGCGCGAGGCGGCGGTCGCGGGGCTGACGATCCGCCACCTGACCGGGGCGGAGATCCGGTCGGAGCATTGGGACGCGTTCTGGACCTTTTATCAGGACACCGGCAGCCGCAAATGGGGGCAGCCCTATCTGACGCGCGCCTTCTTCCCGCTGCTGGGCGAGCGGATGGGGGATCGCGTGCTGCTGATCCTGGCGGAGCGGGACGGCCATCCGATCGCGGGCGCGCTCAACCTGATCGGCGCGGAGACGCTGTACGGTCGCTATTGGGGCTGCACCGAGGAGGTGCCGTTCCTCCATTTCGAACTCTGTTATTATCAGGCGATCGACGCCGCGATCGCGCGCGGGCTGAAGACTGTGGAGGCCGGCGCGCAGGGCGAGCACAAGCTGGCGCGCGGCTATGTGCCGGTGCCGACCTGGTCAGCGCATTACATCCCCGATGCGGGGTTTCGGCGTGCGGTCGGCGACTTCCTGATCCGCGAGCGCGCCGCGGTCGAGCACGAGCACGCCTGCCTCAGCGAACTCGCGCCGTTCAGGAAGGGCGGGGCATGACCGGGCGCCGGCGCGGCGGCAGCAGCGCCGGGTCGAGCACCACCGCAGCGGGCGTGCGGTCGTCGATCCGGTAGAGGACGTCGCGGCCGCTGCGCCAGATCGGCGTCAGGCCGGTGAGGAACTCCGGCTCGACCGGGGCGGGATTGATGAGCCAGACATAGTCGAACGCCTGCCGCGGCAGGAAGGCAAGCGAGACCTTGAGCGGGCGCCACCATTCGCCGCGGCAGCGCCGGTCGGTGACCAGCTGCGACGGATCGTGCGCGAAGCGGCCGGCGGGCGTGTAGCGCACCGTCAGCAGCTGCCCGCCCGCCATCGACCATTGATCGTTGGCATAAGCGAGGCGGCGATCGAGCGCGATGCCCGCGGCATGCTCCAGCCGGGTCGAGCCCCAGTCGTCGCGGCACGACCGGCCGACCATCGTCAGCAATCGCGCGCCCTGCGGCACATGGTCGAGCGCGGCGAGCGTCCGGTCGTAATTCTTCGCGTAGAGCCAGTAGCTTACCGTCGTGCCCGCCAGCCGCACCCCGAAGAAGGCGAGGCCGAGCGCCGCCAGCGTCGCCGCGCCGCGGAACGACAGGCCGCGGCGCGGCCGCAGCGCGATCAGCGCGATGGCGAGCGCGAACGGCGCCAGCCGCATGTCGGCATAGGCCGATCCGAAGACGATGCGCGGCAGCAGCACGAAGATCGCGCTGAGGAACAGCGCCGACAGCAGCAGGTTGCGCGAATATTCGATCCGCTCGTCGCGCACGCCCTTCAGCAGGATGACGAACAACACCGTCACCGAGGCAAGGTCGAACGCCATCCAGCGATCGCGCAGGACCATGATGACCCAGCCGACCTTGGCGCGCCAGTTGAACCAGTCCATCGTCTTGCCGGTGACATGGTCGCCCGAGCGCCACAGCACCATCATCGCGAACGGCAGCGCCAGCGGCAGGCAGCCGATCCCGGCCCGCACCCAGCTCTCCAGCCAGTGGCCGCCCCAACCCGTCTTGTCCGGCTGATCCTTGCGCAGGTCGTGCTGGCGGATCATCTCGGCCGAGAAGGCGAGGATGCCGAGCACGCCCCAGCCGAAGGTGTGGCAGACCCACAAGGCGCAGGACAGCGGCACGAACAGGATTGCACGCAGCCGCACCGCGCCGAGCCGCCCCATCCGCAGCCAGAGCGCGAACAGGTTGAGCGCCAGCGCCATCGACAGCGCGAAATTGACGAAGCCGAACTGAAAGGGATAGCCATAGGCCAGCGGCAGCGCGAACAGGGCGGTGGCGGGGATGCGGCCATGCACCTCGCGCGCGATCCACAGCAGCCCCGACACGGTCAGCGCGGGGATCGCCATGACGATCAGCTTGACCGCCAGCTCCAGCCCGAAGATCGGCGCGAGCGGTTCGACCAGCAGGTCGATGCCGAGGTTGCCGATCATCGACCAGCGGAAATCATACCATTCCGCCAGCCACGGATAGGCCGGGCCGTCGATCTGGACGCGGTAGCGCCCGATATGGCCGGGCAGGTCGACCAGCGGCGGGATCGCCGGATACAGCAACGGGATCACCGTGGCGATCACCACCGCCACGACGAACCACCGCGTTTGCCACCAGTGCAGCTTATGCCCCTGCATCCGACCGCCTTAAGGCGTGGGGACCGCCCCCGACAAGCGTTGTCGCGCAAAGATCGTCGTTCCGTCCGTCGCAACGCTCCGCCGCGCAAAGCCGGGCAGGCCGCGACCGCGGGTCAGCGCCGCCGCGGCGCTGGCCGGATCGGCGGCTCCGGGCAGGCCGGTGCAGGCCATGACATAGTCGACGTGGAACGCCGCGGCGATCCGCACCGCCTGCGCCGGCGGGACGGCATAGAAGCGATAGGCGGCGAGGGTGCCGGCGGTGTTGCGGTGATAGGGCGCGGCGAGCACGCGGTGGCGGGTCGCGGCGAGCGCCCATGCACCGGCGTCGACCGGCGCCATCACTGTGCCGGGCGGCAGCGTCGCGAGCGCGGCCATCGCCGAGCTTCCACCTCCCCCAAGGGATCAGGCGTCGCGGCGGCCGAGCAGGCGCAGGCGCAGCGCGTTGAGCTTGATGAATCCGGCGGCGTCGCGCTGGTCGTAGGCGCCCTGGTCGTCCTCGAACGTCACCACCTTCTCGGCATAGAGCGAATTCGGGGACTTGCGGCCGACGATATAGACGCCGCCCTTGTACAGCTTCAGCCGGACGGTGCCGCTGACCTTCGCCTGGCTGTGGTCGATCGCGGCCTGCAGCATCTCGCGTTCGGGCGAGAACCAGAAGCCGTTGTAGATCAGCTCGGCATAGCGCGGCGCGAGTTCGTCCTTGAGGTGCGCGGCGCCGCGGTCGAGCGTGATCTGCTCGATGCCGCGATGCGCGAGGTGATAGATGGTGCCGCCCGGCGTTTCGTACATGCCGCGGCTCTTCATGCCGACGAAGCGATTCTCGACGAGGTCGAGGCGGCCGATGCCGTGGCGGCGGCCGAGGTCGTTGAGTTTGGTCAGCAGCGTCGCCGGGCTGGTCGCCTCGCCGTTCAGCGCGACGCCGTCGCCGCGTTCGAAATCGATCGTGATATATTCGGGCGTATCGGGCGCGTCCTCCGGATTGACGGTGCGCGAATAGACATAGTCCGGCACCTCATCCCACGGATTTTCGAGCACCTTGCCCTCGGACGAGGTGTGCAGCAGGTTCGCGTCGGTCGAGAAGGGCGATTCGCCGCGCTTGTCCTTGGCGACCGGGATCTGGTGCTGTTCGGCGAATTCGATCAGCCGGGTGCGGCTGGTCAGGTCCCATTCGCGCCACGGCGCGATCACCTTGATGTCGGGCGCCAGCGCGTAATAGCCGAGTTCGAAGCGGACCTGGTCGTTGCCCTTGCCGGTCGCGCCGTGGCTGACCGCGTCGGCATTGACCATGCGTGCGATCTCGATCTGGCGCTTGGCGATCAGCGGGCGCGCGATCGACGTGCCGAGCAGGTACAGCCCCTCGTACAGCGCGTTCGAGCGCATCATCGGGAAGACGTAGTCGCGCACGAATTCCTCGCGCAGGTCGTCGATGAAGATGTGCTCGGGTTTGACGCCGGCCATCTGCGCCTTCTGGCGGGCGGGCTCCAGCTCCTCGCCCTGGCCGAGATCGGCGGTGAAGGTGACGACCTCGCACTGGTAGGTCTGTTGCAGCCATTTCAGGATCACGCTCGTATCCAGCCCACCCGAATAGGCGAGAACGACACGGTTGATCTGATCGGTCACGGCAGCATCCTTGATCGTGAGGAGATGGCCGCGCCCCTAGGCGCCTGCGTCCGCCGGCGCAACGTCTGCGTTCACCGGGGGTTTAGCGCCGACCGGCTAGGCCGGCCCGAATCCCCTTTCTTCCGGAGACGTCATGTTCCGTCCGCTGTTCGCCGCTCTGCCCCTGATGCCCGTCCTGATGCTGGCTGCCGCCCCGGTGTCGGCGGCGGACAAGGTCGATCCCAAGATCCGGGCGGAGTTCGACAAGACCGATGCCAACAAGGACGGCGTGCTGACCCGGGCCGAGATCGACGCGCGCGTCGCGCGGATGGATGTCGGCAAGGCCAAGATGCCGCCGGGCAAGGCCAAGGCGATCAGCGGCGCCTGGTTCAACACCGCCGACGCGAACCACGACGGCAAGGTGACGCCGATCGAGATGCAGGGCCTCTTCCGCGCGCTCGCTTCGCGCTACGACACCAACCATGACGGCGTCGTCAGCCTCGACGAACGCGCCGCCGCGCGCGCCGCGGTCGTCGGCCCGGCGGCGGGACCGACGGGGCGCTGACGCGTCCGCATTCGCGGCGAAGGCCGGGGTACAGTCGCGGAGCGATCATGACGGCGGGCATCGTTTCGTTACCGTGCGTTCCGTAACTGGGCTCCGGCTTTCGCCGGGAAACAGGCTGCGCTGCTATTGGAACGTCGCACTGTCGAGGCCGAGCGGGCCCTTAGCCGGCGTTTCCATCCCTAGGCGCGGGGCCTTTAACGACGCGAACCATCTCGTTCCCCGGCGTAGGCGGGGCCCAGTTGCGGAACGGTCATGACGACGGGCATCGCTCCGTTATCAAGCCTTTCGCAACTGGGCCCGGCCTTCGCCGGGGAATGGGCGTGCGTGGTTACTTCAACGTCGGGCTGTCGAGGTTGAGCTGGCTTTCGGTCAGCGTTTCCGTGCCCGGGCGGGCGGCCTTCAGCGGGGCGATGAACTGCTTCGCGTCGCCGACCACCGCGACGCTCGCCGCCTGCGGATCGAGCAGCGCCGCCGCCGCTGACTGTACCGATGCCGGGGTGACGCCCTCGACCTTCGCGGTGTAGCGTTGCAGCTCGTCCAGCGTCACGCCGTCGAGGACGTATTCGCCGAGGATGCCGGCGATGCCGCCGGTGGTCTCCACCGTCCGCCCGAAGCTGCCGACCAGCACCGCCTTGCGCGTGGCAAGTTCCGCCTCCGGCACCGGCGCGGTGCCGAGTCGCGCCATTTCGGCGGTCATCAGCGTCACCACCTCTGCCGCGGTCTGGTTCTTGGTCTGCGTCCGCGCGGCGATGCTGCCGATCTCGCGGGCCGCATCGACGCCGCTCGACGCGCCATAAGCGAGGCCGCGCTTGATGCGGATTTCCTGGTTGAGCCGCGACGAGAAGCCGCCGCCGAGCACGGTATTGGCGACCGAGAACGGATAGTAACGCGCATCCGACCGTGCGATCGCCGGCCGTTCGACGACCACGCCTGCCTGGCCTGCGCCGGGCATGTCGACGACGATCGTGCGCGGGGCGGGCAACGCGGTGGCGGTCGCCGCCGCCATGGGCGCGGCACCGGCGGCGCGCCAGCCGCCCAGCTGCGCCTCGGCGAGCGTCTTCGCCTGCGCCGGCGTGACGTCGCCGACCAGGATCAGCGCGGCCTGATCCGGACGCCATGTGCGCGCATAGGCGGCGGTAACGTCGGCACGGGTGATCGCCTTGAGCGAGGCGGGCGTGCCGCTGCCCGGCGCGCCGAACGCGGCGCCGCCGAACGCCGCGCGATCGGCGACCATCGCGGCGAGCTGCGCCGGGTTCTTCAGCGCGACCGTCACCGAATCGACCTGCTGCGCCCGCGCGCGGTCCAGTTCGTCCGCGGCGAAGGCGGGGTGCGTCGCGACGTCGGCGAGGATCGTCATCGCCGGCGCCAGCTGGTCCGACTTCACCGTCACCTCGACCGAACCGCCGCCATAGGCCGCGCCGCTGCCGATCGATCCGCCGAGGCTTTCGATCTCGCGCGCGATCTGCGTGGCGGAGCGCGTGGCGGTCCCCTTGGTCATCAGCGTCGCGGCGAGGCTGCTGACGCCCGAGCGGTTCGCCGGGTCGAGCGCCTGCCCGCCTGTCGACACCAGATAGGCGGTGGCGATCGGCAGGTCGTGGCGCTCGACGGTGATGACGCGCAGGCCATTGGCGAGGCGCGTCTCCACCGGCTGCGGCAGGTTCGCCTTGATCGGTGCGGCCGGCGCGGGGGGCTGGATACGCTGGCCCTCGGGCGCGGGCGTGACGATCGCGATGGTCGCGGGCGCGCGCAGCGGCGTGGTCTGCACGGTGGTCGCGACTGCGATCGTGTCGCCGGTCTTGCCGGCCGGTTTGGCGGTGTCGGGCAAATAGCGGATCGTCGCCGACTGGTTCTCGCCCAGATACCGGCGGGCGACGCGCTGCACGTCGGCGGCGGTCACCTGTGCGATCGCCGCAAGCTGGCGGTCGGCGGCGCGGGGATCGCCGTCGATGATGACCGAGCTGGCGAGGATGCGCGCCTTGCCCTCGGCCGTCTCGCGGCTCTTGATCGCGGCGGTCAGGATCTCGTTCTTCGCCTCCGCCAGCTCGGCGGCGGTCACCGGCGCATCGCGGAAACGGGCGATCTCGCGCTTCAGCGCCGCCTCGCCCTGGTCGACGGTCTTGCCGCCGGCAAGGATCGCATAGGCGATCAGATTGCCCGTCCCCTGCTTGCTGTCGAGGAACGACGAGGCGTCCTGCGCCAGCTGGTCGCGATAGACGAGGCTTTCGTACAGCCGGCTGCTCTCGCCGGTCGACAGAATCGTCTGGAGCACGTTGAGCGCGGGAATGTCCGCCTCGCGGTCGGCGGGGACGTGCCAGCTCATCAGCACCGCGGGGAGCGGCGTGTTGGGTTCGTAGACGGTGTAGCTCACCTTTTTGGTACGCGGCGGCTCCTTGACGGTGACGCGCGGGATCGCGGTGGCCGGCCGCGCGATCCGGGAGAAATACTGGTCGATCCAGGCATCGAGCTGCCCGGCGTCGAAATTGCCCGACACGACGAGGATCGCATTGTCCGGCCGGTAATAGGTCGCGTGGAAGCCGCGGACGTCGTCGATCGAGGCCGCCTCGAGATTCTCGATGCTGCCGATCGTCGAGCGCGCATAGGGGTGCGTGGTATAGGCGGCGGCGGACAGATAGGTGGAGAACAGCTTGCCATAGGGCTGGGCGAGCGTGCTCTGGCGCAATTCCTCCTTCACCACGTCGCGCTCGGAGGCGAAGCTCTTCGGCTCGACGACCAGGCTCGCCATCCGGTCCGCCTCGGCGAACAGCAGCCGTTGCAGGTGGTTGGCGGGAACGACCTCGAAATAATTGGTGTAATCGTCGTTGGTCGAGGCGTTGTTATAGCCGCCGACGTCCTCGGTCAGGCGATCCATCTGTTCGCTGACGAGGTTGCGCGTCGCCTTGAACATCAGATGTTCGAACATGTGCGCGAAGCCCGACCGGCCCTGCGGATCGTCCTTCGACCCGACGTCGTACCAGACCTGCACCGCGACGTTCGGCGTCGTCGTGTCGCGCAGCGCATAGACGCGCAGGCCGTTCGCCAGCGTGCGTTCGGTATAGGCGATCGGCTTGACCGCGGCTGCCGTGGGCGTGGTCGTCTGCGCGACGGCGGGCAGGGGCAGCAGCGCGGCCCCGAGCAACAGGGCGGCACGAACGAGGCGCATGGATCGAAGGCTCCGGCTCAGCGGGAAGGATGCCCGTAGTTGAACCGGAGTGGCGCGGTGGTGTCAATGCGGGGGCGTGGGGGGCTGGGTTCGTAAGGGTGGAGCGGGGTTCACGCGAAGCCGCGACGCCGCGAAGAGAAGGAGGGGCGCGCGCGGAGACGCGGAGACGCGGAGGTGTGGCGTTCGCCGCCGCAGGCTCGATCCATTCTCGGGCCCTCCGCGGGGACTACGGTAGCGACGAGATGGCGGCTGCGCCGCACGCCTGACCCCCTCCGCGTCTCCGCGTCTCCGCGTGAACCCGCCTTCTTCGCGCCTTCGCGCCGAACCCCGCGCCCGTCAGTCCTTCTTCTTGCCCGAATTGGCGAACAGCACCGCCGCCGCCACCGCGGCCGATCCGATGCCGACGCCGATGATGCGCATCGGCCAGTGATTTCGGTTCACCTTGCTGCGCGCCTTGGCGGCGGCGTCCTGCTGCGCCTTGGCGGCGGCGGCGGCTTCGAGGATTTCGTTGGGCTGGTCTGACATGCTCACTCTCCCTTGCCCCGGTGATAGCGTGCGCGGAACGCATCGGCGAACGGGGTCAACTCTCCCGCTGCAATGGCCCCGCGCAGGTCAGCCATCAAGGCTTCGTAGAACCGGATATTGTGTTCTGTCATCAGCATCGCGCCGAGGATCTCGCCGGCGCGGACGAGGTGGTGGATATAGGCGCGGCTCCACGTCGCGCACACCGGACAGTCGCAGGCGGGGTCGAGCGGCCCCTGGTCCTCGCCGAACTTCGCGTTGCGCAGGTTGATCGGGCCGCTGCGCGTGAACGCCTGCCCGGTACGCCCCGACCGCGTCGGCATGACGCAGTCGAACATGTCGATGCCGCGCTCGACCGCGCCGACGATGTCGTCGGGCTTGCCGACGCCCATCAGATAGCGGGGCTTGTCGGCAGGCAGCTGCGCGGGCGCGAAGTCGAGGCAGCCGAACATCGCCTCCTGCCCCTCGCCGACCGCGAGGCCGCCGACCGCATAGCCGTCGAAGCCGATGTGGATCAGCGCATCCGCCGACGCCTTGCGGAACCCTTCGTCGAGCGCACCCTGCTGGATGCCGAAGATCGCGTTGTTGGCGCCATGCGCGCCGCCGGCGTCGAAGGCGTCGCGCGACCGCTTCGCCCAGCGCATCGACCGTTCCATCGCCGCCGCCTGCACCTCGCGGGTCGAGGTGGTCGGCACCAGCTCGTCGAACGCCATCACGATGTTGGAGCCGAGCAGCCGCTGGATCTCGATCGAGCGTTCCGGGCTGAGCAGGTGGCGGGTGCCGTCGAGGTGCGACTTGAACGACACGCCCTCTTCCGATCGCTTGGTCAGGTCGGCGAGGCTCATCACCTGATAGCCGCCCGAATCGGTCAGGATCGGCCGGTCCCAGCCCATGAAGGCGTGCAGCCCGCCGAGCCGTGCGACGCGCTCGGCACCGGGGCGCAGCATCAGGTGATAGGTGTTGCCGAGGATGATGTCCGCGCCGCTCGCCGCGACGTCGGCGGGCTTCATCGCCTTGACCGTGGCGGCGGTGCCGACCGGCATGAAGGCGGGGGTGCGAATCGTGCCGCGCTGCATCTGGATGGTGCCGGTGCGGGCGCGGCCGTCGGTGGCGGCGATGGTGAAGGCGAAACGGGGGGGCATGATCCCGAGCGCTTTGGCGAAGCCGGCGCGCGGTGTCGAGCGTCGGCTGACGCCGCGGGCGTCAGCGCTTGCCGCGCGGCCCCATCTGCCGGCCGGCCATCGCGCGGATGGTCAACAGCTCCTTGCGGCTGAGGCTGCCGTCCCTGTCCACGTCGAGCCGCGCGAAGATGCGCGCGAACGCGGCCTGCAGTTCGGGCAGCGTGATGCGGTTGTCGCCGTCGGCGTCGACCTCGAACGGACTCGGCAGTGCATTGCGGTCGCCCAGCCAGCGCTCCGCCCAGTCGGCGAAGGCGATATAGCCGATCGACCCGCCGTTGCCGGCGTCGATCGCGGCGAAGCTGCGGCGCAGGCCCGCCTCCATCTCGGCGCGGCTGGTCCGTCCGTCGCCATCCGCATCGAAGCCCGCGATCGCCATGCCGACCGGCTCGACGACGAAGGTCGCGGGCGGCTGGCCCGGCCCGACCGGCAGCGCGGGCGCGGCCGGCACGGCGGCTTGCAGGAGGAGGGCGAGCAACATGCTCACGACGATGGCAGCAACAGCGAGGCATCGCCATAGCTGTAGAAGCGATAGCCGTCGGCGATCGCATGCGCATAGGCGGCCTGCATCCGTTCTCTTCCCATCAGCGCCGATACCAGCATGAACAGCGTCGATTTGGGCAGGTGGAAGTTGGTCAGCAGCCCGTCGATGCCGTGGAAGGCGTAGCCCGGCGTGATGAAGATCGCGGTGTCGCCCGCGAACGGGCGGATGATGCGGTCGGCGCCGGTGGCGCTCTCGATCAGGCGGAGCGAGGTGGTGCCGACCGCGATCACGCGGCCGCCATTGGCGCGCACCGCGTTGAGGCGGTCGGCGGTGGCGGCGTCGATGCGGCCCCATTCGGCGTGCATGCGATGATCGGCGGTGTCCTCCGCCTTGACCGGCAGGAAGGTGCCGGCGCCGACGTGCAGCGTCAGCGTCTCGTGCGCGATGCCCTGCGCCGCCAGCGCGGCGATCAGTTCGGGGGTGAAATGCAGCGCCGCGGTGGGCGCGGCGACGGCGCCGGGCTCGGCGGCGAACATCGTCTGGTAATCTGCCGCATCCTGCGCGTCGGTCGGGCGCCTCGCGGCGATATAGGGCGGCAGCGGCATGCGCCCGGCGCGATCGAGCAGCAGCTCGACCGGCTCGTCGCCGGCGAAGTCGAGCGCGAAGCTGCCGTCTTCCGCCCGGTCGGAGGCGGTGGCGGCGACGTCCCGGCCGAAATCGATCCGGTCGCCGTCGCGCAGCCGCTTGGCGTTGCGGATGAAGGCGCGCCAGCGGCGCGGCCCCTCGCGCTTGTGCAGCGTCGCGCCGATCGTCGCCTCGCCCCGACGGCCCTCGAGCTGCGCGGGGATGACGCGGGTGTCGTTGAAGACGAGGCAGTCGCCGGCGCGCAGCTGGCCGGGCAGGTCGCGCACGATCGCGTCGTGCGTCGCCGCCCCGTCGAGGACGAGCAGGCGCGCGGCGTCGCGCGGCACCGCCGGCCGCAGCGCGATACGCTCCGGCGGCAGGACGAAATCGAAGAGGTCGACCTTCACTTGGGCTGGGCGGGCGCCTTGGCGGCCGGCGCGCGCTTGGGCACGGCCTTGCCCGCCGGACGGTTGCTGCCCGGCAGCGTCACCGGCGCACCGAGCGTCACCGGCGCGGGCGCGACGGCGGGGGTGTAGGGCGGGGGATTGTCGGCGGCGATATAGGCGCGGATCACCTTGGTCGGGTCGACCGGCGGCTCGCCACGCTGGATCGCGTCGACATATTGCATGCCGTCGATCACCCGGCCGAACACCGTATATTTCTTGTCGAGGCTGAGCCGCGGCTGGAAGACGATGAAGAACTGGCTGTTGGCGCTGTTCTCGTCGTCGGCGCGCGCCGCGGACACCGCACCGCGGACGTGCGGCAGGTAATTGAACTCGGCGTTGACGTTGGGCATCGTCGAACCGCCGGTGCCGTCGCCCTTGGGGTCGCCGCCCTGCGCCATGAAGCCGTCGATGACGCGGTGGAAGGGCAGGCCGTTATAGAAACCCTGACGGGTCAGCGTCTTGATCCGCTCGACCATCTTGGGCGCGACGTCGGGGCGCAGCCAGATCGTCACCCGGCCACCGTCCGACAGGTCGAGCAGCCACAGGTTCTCCTTGTCGGTGGTCAGCGGCGGCGTCGCCCGGTTCGCATAGCCGCCCTCGGTCTGGGCCGATGCGGACGCGGCCAGCGCAGGGACGGTGAACAGGCACAGCAGGAGCGCGAACAAACGGGCGAACGGACGCATGGAATTCCCAACCTAGGTGATGCCGGGCGGCTTAGAGCAAATCGCAGGTTGCACCAAACTGAACATCGTGGCGGCAATGCGGCGGGATCGCCGGGGAGCGTGCGGTAAGGCACGAAAGCGCCCCGCACGCGTCCCGTAACGCCGGACCCGTTCCGGGGTGACGGGGGTATTCGGGGGGGCGACGTGAGCCGTACGCAGCGCGATCCCGCGTTCAGCTGCCCTTGCGACCGATCACCGCGACCCGGGCGACGACCTCCTCGCACACGGCGGGCGTCACGAACTTGCCGATCGGCCCGCCGAACAGCGCGATTTCCTTGACCAGCCGGCTGGCGATCGGTTGCAGCGCGACGTCGGCCATCAGGAACACCGTCTCGACGCGCGGGTTGATCTGCTGGTTCATGCCGGCCATCTGATATTCGTATTCGAAGTCGGCGACCGCGCGCAGGCCGCGGATGATGACCTTCGCGCCCTCGCGCTCGGCGAAGTCCATCAGCAGCGAATCGAACGCCACGACCTCGATCCGGCCCGGCACGTCCGCCACCTCGCGGCGGACGATCGCCATCCGCTCCTCGATCGTGAACATCGGCGATTTGGACGGATTGGTCGTCACCCCGATCACCAGCCGGTCGACCAGTTTGGCGCCGCGGCGGATGATGTCCATGTGCCCCAGCGTCACGGGGTCGAAGGTGCCGGGATAGACGCCGATCCGCTCGCTCATGTCGTTCCCCTCAATGGTCCCGTTCGACCACGTAGCGCGCGACGGCGCGCAACACGTCCGCCTCCGGCCCGTAGGCATGGAGATGCTGCACCGCCTGGTCGACGAGCATGCGGCATTGTTCGCGGGCGCGCTCGATGCCGAGCAGCGACAGGAACGTCTCCTTGCCCGCGCCCTCGTCCTTGCGCAGCTTCTTGCCCGCCACCGCCTCGTCGCCTTCGGCGTCGAGCAGGTCGTCGGCGATCTGGAAGGCGAGGCCGAGGTCGTGCGCATAGCCGCGCAGCCCCGTCCGCCCCTCCGGCGGGATGCGGCCGAGGATCGCGCCCATCTCGACCGACACCGAGATCAGCGCGCCGGTCTTCATCTGCTGCAACCGGGTGACGGTGGCGAGGTCGAACGTCATGCGCTCGGCGACGAGGTCCATCATCTGCCCGCCCGCCATGCCACCGGGGCCCGAGGCGCGGGCGAGTTCCATCACCAGCTCGGCACGGACGAAGGGATCGGGATGCGTATCGGGATCGGCGAGCACCTCGAACGCCAGCGCGTGCAGGCAGTCGCCCGCCAGGATCGCGGTCGCCTCGTCATAGGCCTTGTGCACCGTCGGCTTGCCGCGGCGCAGGTCGTCGTCGTCCATCGCCGGCAGGTCGTCGTGGATCAGCGAATAGACGTGGATCGCCTCCACCGCGGTCGCGACCTCGCCCGAGCAGTCGCGCGCCACGCCGAACAAATCGGCGGTGGCGCACAGCAGCAGCGGACGCAGCCGCTTGCCGCCGCCGATCGCGGCATGGCGCATCGCGCGGTACAGATCGGCGCGGGGATCGTCGGGAACGTGCAGCAGGCGGTCGAACCGCGCATCGATGTCTGCCGACACCGCCGCCATCGCATCGCCCAGCCCGGCGTATGGCCCTGCCTGCATCGAATCAGGCCGCGGCAAAGGGGCGGGTGCCGGCGGCCTTGCCCTCGGCATCGAGGCGGATCGCCTCGATCCGGGCCTGCGCGGCGTCGAGCCGCTCGGCGCACCGCTGGCGCAGGCGGTCGCCGCGCTCGTACAGCTGGATCGATTCGTCCAGCGTCGCCTCGCCGCTTTCCAGCCGGCCGACGATGCGTTCCAGTTCCTTCAGGGCGTCCTCGAACGACAGGCTCTCGATGGGATTATCCATGGTGCGTGCTATGCGGCAGGGGCGGGGCGGGTGCAAGAACCGGGATCGCCCCGGTTTCCTCGCGCGTTGGGCCGATATGTTCACCAGCATCAATCCCGCGACCGGTGCCGCCGGCGCCGGCATCCCCGAACTCACCGCCGCCGAACTGGAGGAGAAGGTCGCGCGTGCCGCTTCCGCCTATGCCGCCTGGCGCACGACCTCCCTGGCAGAACGCACCGCGCTGCTCGAACGGATCGCCGAACGGTTCGAGGCGAACGCCCGCGAACTGGCGGAAATCGCGACGCGCGAGATGGGCAAGACGCTGGCCTCCGCGATCGCGGAGGTGCAGAAATGTGCCGCCGCCTTCCGTCACTATGCGCAGGAAGGCCCGGCGATGCTGGCCCCGGCGACGTTCGAGACGCCGTCGGGCACCGCCACCGCGCGCTGGCATCCGCTGGGGCCGGTGCTGGCGGTGATGCCGTGGAACTTCCCCTTCTGGCAGGTCGTGCGCTTCGCCGCGCCGACGATCCTCGCCGGCAACGTCGGGCTGCTCAAGCACGCCTCGCTGACGCAGGGGTGCGGGGACGCGATCGAGCGGATGATCGTCGCCGCCGGTGCGCCGGCGGGGCTGTTCCAGAACCTCGCGATCAGGAGCGACAAGGTCGATGCGCTGATCGCCGACCTGCGCATCGTCGCGGTGACGCTGACCGGCAGCGAGGGCGCGGGGATCAAGGTCGCCGAAGCCGCCGGCCGCAACCTCAAGAAGGTGGTGCTGGAGCTTGGCGGGTCGGACCCGTTCATCGTCATGCCCTCCGCCGATCTCGACGCGGCCGTGAAACAGGCGGTTACCGCGCGGGTGCAGAACACCGGCCAGTCGTGCATCTGCGCCAAGCGGATGATCGTCCATGCCGATATCTACGACGCCTTCCTCGACCGATTCTCTGCGGCGATGCGCGCGGTCACGGCGGGCGACCCGATGGACGCCGCCACCGACATGGGGCCGCTGTCGAGCGAGGAACAGCGCCGCACCACGCTCGACCAGCTCGACGCGATCCAGCGCGCCGGCGGCCGGCTGCTGTTCGGCGGCGAGGCGCTGCCGGGAAAGGGCGCCTATATGTCGGCGGGCGTGTTGGTCGACGTGCCGATCGACCATCCCGCCGCGCAGGAAGAGTTGTTCGGCCCGGTCGCGATGGTGTTCCGCGCCGCCGATATCGACGCCGCGATCGCGCTGGCCAACGACGTGCCCTTCGGGCTGGGATCGTCGGTCTGGACCAACGATCCGGACGAGCGCGCCCGGTTCGAGCGCGATATCGAGGCGGGGATGATTGCGGTGAACGCGATGCTCGCGTCCAGCCCCGGCGCGCCCTTCGGCGGCATCAAGCGCTCGGGCCACGGCCGCGAACTCGGGCCGTACGGCCTGCACGAATTCATGAACCTCAAGACGGTGTTCGGCTGACGGGGCGATGTCTCTCCGATGCAGGCGCGGCGTCGGACGGATGAGGTCGCGCAGAGGCGCGGAGAACGCAGAGGGGACACGATCGCCGCACCGCCGATCCCCCATCACATCGGGGCGATGAAATGGCGACGCCGCCCTACGCGCAACATCTCTGCGTCCTCCGCGCCTCTGCGCGAAATCCCCTTTTCCTGCCTGACCCGAAGGGAGAGCGTCCGTCCGAACACCGAGTATCCGTCGCCCTCGACCGGTCAGGTGCGGCGCGCGGTCCAGGTGTAGAGTATTGAGATCCCGACCAGCCCCAGGTCGATCGCCGCCTGTACGCGGTGCGGTCGCGGGTCGCCGATATCGTGGGTCAGCAGGCTGATGTTCGGCGTGGGATGGCGCGCGGCGACGATGGCCAGTCCGGCCAGCGCGGCGATTGCCAGTTTCCGACGCTGCATCATTGCCTTGTCCCCTCCCGAGGCCCCGCCGATAGCAGATCGCCGGCGCCGCCGCCAGCCGCCCGCGTCAGGCCGCCATCGCGACGCCGTTGCGGACCCGGTCGCGCCCCGCCGCCTTCGCCTCGAACAGCGCGCGGTCGGCGCAGCGGTACATCGCCTTCCAGTCGACTTCGCGCGTCATCGGGCCGATGCAGGTGCCGATGCTGGCGGTGACGGTCAGGTCGAACGGCATCCGCTCGTGGCGCAGCCGGTCGAGCACCGCATGGGCGTCGAGCGGCCGGTCGGCGGGGACGAGGATCGCGAACTCCTCGCCGCCGACGCGGGCGACCAGCGCCTCGGGCGGCGCACCGGCGCGCAGCGCGCGGGCGATGACGCGCAGCACCTCGTCGCCGCCGTCATGGCCGATGGTTTCGTTGATCGTCTTGAAATGGTCGATGTCGATCAGGATCAGCTGGTGATCCTCGATCCGGCCGATCGCATCGTCCAGAAAGGCGCGGCGGTTGAGCAGGCCGGTCAGCGGATCGGTCGCGGCGAGCAGGCGCGCGGCGATCTCCTGTTCGCGTGCCGCGTCGCGCTCGAGGCTGAGCAGCCGGATGCGATAGGCGACGCCGAGCGACGAAAAGGCCGCCTCCAGCGCCATCGCGAGCAGCGTCGAATTGTCGATCCACAATTGCCAGCCGATGACGTTGAGCGCGGCGAGCACGCGGATTCCCGCCAGCAGCACCGGCGCGCCCCAGGCGAGCGCGAACACCCACAGGTAGTTGCTTCGCCGCCGCCACGCGCGGACCAGCACCGGCACCAGACAGCTCAGCAACAGCACATAGCCGGTCGTGCTCAGCGGATCGGTGATGTCCGAATAGCGCGGCGACAGCACCGCATAGCTGCCGGTGGCGAGCAGCAGGAACACGGTGACGACGGTGGTGTACGGCCGCAGCCAGCCGTCGAACACGCGCCGCTCCAGAAACGCGCGCGCGAACACCATCGCCGCCGCCGCCGACCAGCCGAGCAGCGCATAGCCCAGCCGCTGCCGGTCGTTGTTGTCGATATCGGTGATCTGCCCGATCAGTCCGGACGAGCAGGTCGCATAGCCGAGCAGGCACAGCACCATCAGGCAATAGGCCGGCTGGAACGCCCGCCGCAGCGCCCCCCACAGCGCCAGATTGTAGATCAGCAGCGACAGGCACATGCCCGCGAACGCCGCATAGAGCGCCGCCATCTCGACTTCGGTCCGGGCGGCGGTGCGCGAATCGACGATCGTCGGGCTGACGAGGATGCCGCGCCGGTTGAGCGAGCCCTCGATATGCCACAGCAACCGTTCCGGGCGGGCATGGTGCGGCGGCAGGACGAGCTGGACGATCGCGCCGAGCATCAGGTGCCGGCCGGTGGTCGCGCTGGTGAAGCCGACATGGCGGATCGCCCCGTCGGCGTAGCGGACGTAGAGCGTCACCCGGTCCTGCCACAGGCTCGCCTGGCGCACCCGCGCATCCGGCGGCGTCGCGGCCGGGAGCGGCTGCGACAGCGCCCAATAGTCGCCGCGGCCGTGGTCGGTCTGCCGGCTCGTGCAGTCGAACCGGTCGGCGTGCGCGAACATCGCCGCCGCGTCCTGGCCGGGTAGCGCTTGCCGGATGCAGACGCGCAGCGGCGCGCCCGTCGCGGCATGCGCCGGCGCGACCGCGACGCTCGCCAGCATCAGCAGCAGGAGGGCGACGACGCGCCGGATCGAAAGCCCTATCGGCATGGCGTCGCCATAGCGCGTGTTGGCAACGATTTGGTAAACGATCCGGCAGCTATCGGGGAGGGGAGGGACGCATGACGGGACAGGGGGAGCCGCGGGCCGGCTGCGGCGCGGCGATCGTGATGGAGGGGCGCCTGCTGCTGCTGCGCCGGCTGACCCCGCCGGAGGCGGGATGCTGGGGCCTGCCGGGCGGCAAGATCGACCTGTTCGAAACCGCCGAGGCGGCGATGCGCCGCGAGGTCGCGGAGGAACTGGGCATCACGGTCGGCGCGGCCGAGCTATTGTGCTTCGTCGACCAGATCGACCGTGCCGGCGGCACGCACTGGGTCGCGCCGGTCTATCGCGTGCACGACTTCACCGGCACGCCCCACAACCGGGAACCCGCGAAGCACAACGGCCCCGCCTGGTTCGCCCTCGACGCGCTCCCCGCGGACCTGACCACGCCGACCCGCATCGCCCTGGCGGCGCTGCGGACGAAATAGGTTGGGCCAGCTCCGCCCCTCCCTCTCCCGCCGGGAGAGGGAAGAGACGCCGCAGGCGGCGACAAGGTGAGGGCAGGGACGACCGGCCGGCGATGCCATAGGCCCACCGCGCCGAGCCCGAAACGAAACCGGGCCAGACCGTCGCCGGTCCGGCCCGTTGCGACACCGCTTACTTGGCGTCGACCGGTTCGGCCTTGCCCTTCTTCTTGGGCTTCTTCGGCGCCGCCGCCTCGATCGCGAAGGACAGCGTGCCGTCCTTCATCCGTACCGTCACCTCGCCGCCATGGACCAGCTTGCCGAACAGCAGTTCCTCGGCGAGCGGCTGCTTGATCTTCTCCTGGATCAGGCGGCCCATCGGGCGGGCACCGTACAATTTGTCATAGCCCTTCTCGGTCAGCCACGCCTTGGCGGCATCGTCCAGGTTGATGTGGACGTTGCGGTCGGCGAGCTGGAGTTCGAGCTGGAGGATGAACTTGTCCACCACCCGCGCGACCACCTCGGTCGGCAGGTAACCGAACGGCACGATCGCATCGAGCCGGTTGCGGAATTCCGGCGTGAACATCTTCTGCACCGCCTGCTCATCCTCGCCCTCGCGGGTGAGGTTGCCGAAGCCGACCGTCTCGCGCGCCATGTCCGACGCACCGGCATTGGTCGTCATGATGAGGATGACGTTGCGGAAATCCACCGACTTGCCGTGCTGGTCGGTCAGGCGCCCGTTGTCCATCACCTGCAACAGGATGTTGAACAGGTCGGGATGCGCCTTCTCGATCTCGTCGAGCAGCAGCACGCAATGCGGATTCTGGTCGACCGCATCGGTCAGCAGGCCGCCCTGGTCGAATCCGACATAGCCCGGGGGCGCACCGATCAGCCGGCTGACCGAATGCCGCTCCATATATTCGCTCATGTCGAACCGCTGGAGCGGAATGCCGAGGATCGAGGCCAGCTGCTTGGCGACCTCGGTCTTGCCGACGCCGGTCGGACCGGTGAACAGGTAATTGCCGATCGGCTTTTCCGGTTCGCGCAGGCCCGCACGCGCCAGCTTGATCGCGCTGGCGAGCTTCTCGATCGCGCTGTTCTGCCCGAACACGACGCGCTTGAGGTCGGTCTCGAGGCTTTCCAGCGCCGCCTTGTCGTCGGTCGAGACGGACTTCGGCGGGATGCGCGCCATCGTCGCGATCACCTGTTCAATCTCCTTGGCGGTGATCGTCTTCTTGCGCTTGTTCGCCGGCACCAGCATCTGCATCGCGCCCACCTCGTCGATCACGTCGATCGCCTTGTCGGGCAGCTTGCGGTCGTTGATGTAGCGCGCGGAGAGTTCCACCGCCGACTTGATCGCGTCGGGGGTGTATTTGACGTTATGATGGTCCTCGAACGCCGACCGCAGCCCGGCGAGGATCTTGATCGTGTCCTCGATCGTCGGTTCGTTGACGTCGATCTTCTGGAACCGGCGCAGCAGCGCGCGGTCCTTCTCGAAATGGTTGCGGAATTCCTTGTAGGTGGTCGAACCGATGCAACGGATCGTGCCGCCCGACAGCGCCGGCTTGAGCAGGTTCGACGCATCCATCGCGCCCCCCGACGTCGCACCCGCACCGATCACGGTGTGGATCTCGTCGATGAACAGCACCGCATGCGGCAGCTTTTCCAGCTCGTTGACGACCGCCTTCAGCCGCTCCTCGAAATCGCCGCGATAGCGCGTGCCGGCGAGCAGCGAGCCCATGTCGAGGCTGTAGATCACCGCTTCCTTGAGCACGTCGGGGACCTCGCCCTCGACGATCTTGCGCGCCAGCCCCTCGGCGATCGCGGTCTTGCCGACGCCGGGATCGCCCACGTACAGCGGATTGTTCTTCGACCGGCGGCACAGGATCTGGATCGTGCGATCCACCTCCGGGCCGCGCCCGATCAGCGGATCGACCTTGCCGATCTTGGCCTTCTCGTTGAGATCGACGGTGAATTGCTTCAATGCGCTTTCCGTCTTGCCCTTCTCCTGTCCCTTGGCGGGTTTCTCGTCCTCGGCGCCCTTTGGCGGGGTGGCATCGGCGGCACCGCTGCCCTTGCCGACGCCGTGGCTGATGAAGCTGACCGCATCCAGCCGGCTCATGTCCTGCTGCTGCAGGAAATAGACCGCATAGCTCTCGCGCTCGCTGAACAGGGCGACGAGCACGTTGGCGCCGGTCACCTCGTCTCGGCCCGACGATTGCACGTGCAGGATCGCGCGCTGCACCACCCGCTGGAAGCCGCTGGTCGGCGACGGATCGGTCGCCGCATCCACCTTCAGCGCGTCGAGTTCGGTGTCGAGATAGTGCGCGACGGTGGTCTTGAGCTCGCCCAGGTCGACGTGGCATGCCTCCATCACCTTGGAGGCATGTTCGTCGCCGATCAGCGCGAGCAGCAGATGTTCGAGCGTCGCATATTCGTGCCGACGCGATGACGCGGCTTCGAGCGCCTTGTGCAGCGTGGTCTCGAGCGCGGGGGCGAAGGATGGCATTCAGATTACTCCAGTCGGACTATGGAGGCGACGGGGGTGCGTCGCCGCGTCCTTTCCACCAATGTCGGTATCGGGTGCGCGTCCATCAAGCTCTTGACACCGCGACCGGGGCGAAGGGCGCGACGCCCGTCCGGTGCGGCCCGGCGTCATCGACGAAACAGCGCGTCGGCACTGGCGCGATGGTCGACCGCCCGGTCGCGGGCGGTGCGGGTGCGGGCGACCTCCCGCTCCAGCGCCGCGATGCGCGAATCGAGTTCGGCGACCGACAGCGGATCGAGGTCCTGCCGCAGCAGCTCGATCAATGCGTCGTTGGGACGCGAGGGGGCGTCGTCCGGATCCATGGTCTATCAACGTTGACCCTCGCCCCGGTGATGTCAATAAGGCGCGCGGATCGGCCGCGAGGGATGCGACGGGATGAGCGAGTTGCCACAGACGATGCAGGCGATCGATCCGGAGGCGCCGGGCGGGCCCGAGGTGCTGCGGCTGGTCGAGCGGCCGGTGCCGGTGCCCGCCGCGGGCGAGGTGCTGATCCGCGTCGCCGCCGCGGGCGTCAACCGCCCCGACGTGCTCCAGCGCAAGGGCGGCTATGCGCCGCCGCCGGGCGCATCGTCGATTCCCGGGCTCGAGATCGCCGGGACGATCGTCGCGGTGGGTGAAGGCGTCGACGACGTGCAGATCGGCCAGCCGGTCTGCGCGCTGCTCGCCGGCGGCGGCTATGCGCAATATGCGGCCGCGCCCGCCGGCCAGTGCCTGCCCGTGCCGGAGGGGCTCGACATGATCGCGGCCGCCGCGCTGCCGGAAACGCTCTTCACCGTCTGGACCAACCTGTTCGAACGCGCCTTCGCGACGGAGGGTGACAGCGTGCTGCTCCACGGCGGCACCAGCGGCATCGGTACGATGGCGATCGCGCTGTGCAACATCTTCGGCCTGACGATCATCGTCACCGCGGGCTCGGATGCGAAATGCGCGAAGGCGCTGGAGCTGGGGGCGGATCACGCGATCAACTACAGGACCGAGGATTTCGTCGAGCGCGTCAGGGCGATCACCGACGGCAAGGGCGTCACCGCGGTCATCGACATGGTCGGCGGCGACTATGTGCCGCGCAACCTGCAATGCCTGGCCGACGACGGCCGCCACGTCTCGATCGCGGTGCAGGGCGGCGCGCAGGCGACGATCCCCCTGTTCGAGATCATGCGCCGCCGCCTGACGCTGACCGGCTCGACGCTGCGCGCGCGCGACACCGCGTTCAAGACGCTGGTGGCGGACGAGATTTCGCGCACCGTCTGGCCGCACGTCGAATCCGGCCGCTTGCGCCCGGTGATCGACCGCGTCTTCCCCCTCGCCGAAGCCGCCGCCGCGCACACCCGCATGGAAGAGGGCGATCACGTCGGCAAGATCGTGCTGACGCCTTAACGCTCGTCGCACCTTGCCCTTCCGCACGACGCGCAGTACATCCGACGCTATGACACGGCCGCTCCGGTAAGGGGCGGCCCTATTTATTTCCGACGGAGTTTTCCCGTGGCCCAGCCGCTCATGCCTCATGCGACCGCTTCCTGGATGGTCGACAACACGTCGCTGTCGTTCGACCAGATCGCCGATTTCTGCGGTCTGCATATCCTCGAGGTGCAGGCGATCGCCGACGACACCGCCGCGACCAAGCTGACCGGGCGCGACCCGATCCGTGCGCATGAGGTGACGCAGGAGGAGGTCGACAAGGGCCAGGCCGATCCCGCCTATCGCCTCAAGATGATCAAGGGCCCCGAGCAGGTCCGCCGCACCAAGGGCCCGCGCTACACGCCGGTGTCGAAGCGCCAGGACAAGCCCGACGGTATCGCCTGGATCATCCGCAACCATCCCGAGATCACCGACGGCGCGATCAGCAACCTGATCGGCACCACCCGCACCACGATCGCCGCGATCCGCGACCGCAGCCACTGGAACATCGGCAACATCACGCCGAAGGATCCGGTGACGCTCGGCCTGACCACGCAGCGCGAGCTCGATGCCGCGGTCGCCAAGGCGTCCAAGGCATCGGGCAACGAGGCCGCACCGACCGACACCCGGCTGGAGGGCGATCGCGAGGCGCTGATCGCCAGCCTGCGCGCCGAGCGCGACGCCGCGGCCCGCGGTGTCGACGTCGACCACAACGACCCGGCCGCCGCCGCCGCGGCGCTGTTCCAGGACCCGTTCAAGCGCTGATCCGCCCTGTCCCCCGGACGTGTTCCGGGGGACGCCGCGCCGCACGGGCGGGGCATGAAGCTCCGGCCGTTTTTCTCGCCACGGCATGCATCCCGGAACCGGTCCGGGGTGACGGCGTGTTTCTCGAGATGCCACCACGCATCTCTGGCGTCCGCTCCAAACCCTCGCTAGCCTCTTCCTAAATCCTTGGGAGAGCGCGTATGTGCGACGAATTGACGGCTGCCGACACCGACCATCACCTGTCCCGTCGCCAGCTCGGCGTCGCCGCCGGCGCGATCGGCGCGACGGTGCTGCTGCCCGCGCCCGCCAACGCCAAGCCGGTCAAGGGCCGCGACGTCGTCATCACCACGCCCGACGGCCAGTGCGACGCCTATTTCACCGCGCCGACCACCGGCAGGCATCCTGCGGTGCTGATGTGGCCCGACATCATGGGCCTGCGCCCGGCGTTCCGCACCATGGCCGACCGGCTGGCGCAGTCGGGCTATGCGGTGCTGGTCGTCAACCAATTCTACCGCTCGGCGAAAGCACCGATCGTCCAGCCCGGCGAATTCTTCGATCAGCCCGCGGTGCGCGAGCGGATCACGCCGTGGCGCGCGACGCTGACCCCGGCGGCGACGACCAGCGACGGCAAGACCTTCGTCGCCTTCCTCGACCGGCAGAAGGAGGTCGATACGAAGCGCGGGCTCGGCAGCGCCGGCTATTGCATGGGCGGGCCGATGGTCCTGCGCACCGCCGCCGCCCTGCCGGCGCGCGTCCATGCGGGCGCCTCGTTCCACGGCGCCGGGCTGGTGAGCGACGCGCCCGACAGCCCGCATCGCCTCGCGCCGCAGCTGCGCGGCGGCTATCTGTTCGCGATCGCCACCAACGACGATGCGCGCAGCCCCAACGACAAGGTCGCGCTGCGCGAGGCATTCGCGGCGGCGAAGCGCCCGGCGGAGATCGAGGTCTATGAGGGGGCGATGCACGGCTGGTGCGTGATCGACAGCAAGGTCTACAACCAGCCGCAGGCGGAACGTGCCTGGGGCCGGATGCTCGACCTGTTCGCCAAATCGCTGTGACGGGAAACACGACCATGACCGCCGACCTGACGCTCTACACCAACCCCATGTCCCGCGGCCGGATCGCGCGCTGGATGCTCGAGGAGGTCGGCGCCGACTATGACGTCGTGCTGCTCGATTATGCCTCGACGATGAAGCAGCCGCCGTACCGGGCGGTCAATCCGATGGCGAAGGTGCCGGCGATCGTCCACCGCGGCCGCACGGTGACCGAATGCGCCGCGATCTGCGCCTATCTCGCCGAAACCTTCCCCGACGCCGGCCTGACGGCGCGCGACGACGAGCGGGCGGATTATTACCGCTGGCTGTTCTTCGCCGCCGGCCCGGTCGAAGCGGCGGTGACCAACCGCTCGCTCGGGGTGGTGCCGACCGACCAGCAGCAGCGGATGGTCGGCTATGGCGATTACGACCGGCTCGTCGACGTGCTCGAACAGGCGGTGGCGGCGCACGATTACATCGCCGGCGACCGCTTCACCGCGGCGGACGTCTATGTCGGGTCGCAGGTGATCTGGGGGACGCAGTTCGGGTCGCTGCCGCGGCGCGACACGTTCGACGCCTATATCGCGCGGCTGGCGGCGCGGGAGGGCTATGTCCGGGCGGCGGCGCTGGACGATGCGGCGATCGCGGCCATGGCGGCGGCAACCGCCGCCTGAGTTCGGCCGTCACCCCGGGCCTGGGTCCGGGGTGACGGACGGACAGTCAGTCCGGGGCCATCCGCCGCTCCGGCAGGATCGCCATCACCGCATCGCGCTCCGCCGGGGTCATGCCGCCCCATGCGGCGATCTCGTCGAGCGTGCGGGCGCAGCCGCGACAGAGGTCGTTGTCGTCGATCGCGCACACCCCCGTGCACGGGCTGACGATGGCCACCGGCGCGACCTTTTCGATCACCATAAGACACCGGCGGCGGGCAGCGCCGCGCCGCCCGGCATCAGAGCGCGATCACCGCGTTGAGGAAGTCCGGGATCGGGCCGTTCCAGCCATCGTCGGGACCATCGTCGCGCTCGTCGCGGCGCGGGCGGCGGTCGTTCCGGTCGTCGCGGCGGACGTCGCGACGCGGTGGCGGGGCGAAGGCGGGCTCGGCACGGGGCTCGCGCTGCGGTCGTTCCGTCCGGACCGGCGCCGCCTCGGCGACGGGTGCCGGCTCCGGCGTCGCCACCTCGACCTCGACCTCCGCAGCGATGGTGCGCGGTGCGCGGCCGCGGCGGCCCTCTGCGCGCGGTGCCCGCTCGCGGCGGGTGCGGCGCGGTTCCCCGGCAGCGGCGGGCGCCTCCGTCTCGGGAGCGGCATCGAGGTCGAGCCGGTCGATCGTCTGGCCGGTCAGCTTTTCGATATTCTGGATGTTCTCGGCATCCTCGGCGGTCACCAGCGTGAAGGCGATGCCGGTCGCGCCGCCGCGGCCGGTGCGGCCGATGCGGTGGACGTAGTCGTCGGGGTGCCAGGGAGCATCGAAGTTGAACACATGGCTCACGCCCTTGATGTCCAGCCCGCGCGCGGCGACGTCGCTCGCCACCAGGATGTTGATCTTGCCGTCCTTGAACAGGTCCAGTTCGGCGATGCGCTGCGCCTGCTCCATGTCGCCATGGATCTCGCCCGATTTAAAGCCGTGGCTCTTCAGGCTCTTGTTGAGCTCGCGCACCGTCGTCTTGCGGTTGCAGAAGATGATCGCGTTGCGCACCTCGTCCTGCCCGAGCAGGCGGCGCAGCGCATCGCGCTTCTTCGCCGCCACGCCGGACACGGGGACCAGCCACTGCTTGATGTTGAGGTTGGTCGACGCCGGGCGCGACACCTCGATCGTCTTGGGATTGTCGAGGAACTTGTCCGCCAGCCGCTTGATCGGCGCGGGCATCGTCGCCGAGAACAGCAGGGTCTGGCGCGTCTTGGGCAGCTTGGTGCAGATTTCCTCGATATCGGGGATGAACCCCATGTCGAGCATCCGGTCCGCCTCGTCGATCACCAGCATCGAACAGCCGGTCAGCAGGATGTTGCCGCGGCCGAACAGGTCCATCAGCCGGCCCGGCGTCGCGATCAGCACGTCGACGCCCTTTTCCAGCGCCTTGATCTGGTCGCCCATCGACACGCCGCCGATCAGCAGCGCCATCGACAGCTTGGTGCCCGCCCCGTATTTCTCGAAATTCTCCGCGACCTGCGCGGCGAGTTCGCGCGTCGGCTCGAGGATCAGCGAGCGCGGCATGCGGGCGCGGCTGCGGCCGTGCGCGAGGATGTCGATCATCGGCAGCACGAAGGCGGCGGTCTTGCCCGTGCCCGTCTGCGCGACGCCGATCAGGTCGCGCATCATCAGCACGCTGGGAATCGCCTGCGCCTGGATCGGCGTCGGCTCGGTGTAGCCGGCGTCGGTGACCGCGCTCAGCAGTTCGTCGGAAAGGCCGAGGTCGGCGAAGCTCATGCCATCAGGCTCATGCAAGGGTCCGGATAAAGACGGCGACGCAGGTGCGCAGCAACGCCACGCCGCGCGCTTGCGGATTCCCCCGCAAAAGTCAAGAAAACGCGTTCAGCGGACCGGCAGAAGCGTCCTGAACGTGGCGATTTCGCAACTGGCGCCCGATCGCATGCGGATGACGTCGCGTTTCGCGCAGACCCGGCCGTCCGCCGCGGGGCGCAGGTAGAAGCCGCTGTAGAAGTCCATCGGCCCGCAATCGTCGTCCAGTCTGGCGCGCAGCCGTTTGCCGCCCTCCATCACCAGGTCGACCGCGCCGGGTTCGACGATCATCGCGCCGCCCATGTCGGCGACGTCGACGCACTTCGGCCCCTTCTTCTCCTTGTAGCGGACCGGTGCGGGGACCGAGGCCCGGGCCACCGACCGCGCCGGCGCCATGCGGGGCAGGCGGATGATGATGCGTTCGCGCACCGTCACCTGCGCGACCTCCACGCCGTCGAGCTGCGCCATCGAATCGCCGGCGGCGGCCAGGGCGGGGGCGGCGAGGGCGAGGAGCGAGGCGGGAATCGCGGAATGGAGCATGTCAGGGGTCGCCCCTTAGCCCCGGTCGTTGAACGGATGATGAACTTGGCCTAGCGGACCGCGGATGACGCCCGCGCATACCGCCCTGATCGACGCTCTCGCCGGCACGCTGGGGCCGAAGGGGATCGTCACCGATCCGGCCGATATCGCGCCGTGGGAAACCGACTGGCGCCGCCGCTTCCACGGCCATGCTCCCGCGATCCTCGCGCCGGCCTCGACGCGGGAGGTCGCCGCGGTGGTCGCCGCCGCCGCCGCGCATCGCGTGCCGCTGGTGCCGCAGGGCGGCAACAGCTCGATGGTCGGCGGCGCGACCCCGCCCGCGGACGGATCGGCGCTGATCCTGTCGCTCCGGCGGATGCGGGCGATCCGCTCGGTCGATGCCGGGGCGGGCCTCGCGGTGGCGGAGGCGGGGGTGATCCTCTCCGACCTGCACGATGCCGCGCTGGCGGTGGACCGCCGTTTCCCGCTGACGCTGGGGGCGAAGGGCAATGCCACCGTCGGCGGCCTCGTCTCGACCAATGCCGGCGGCTCGCAGGTGCTGCGCTTCGGCTCGATGCGCGGCCTCGTCGCGGGGCTGGAGGTCGTGCTCGCCGACGGCAGCGTCCACGACGGGCTGGCGGCGCTGAAGAAGGACAATCGCGGCTACGACCTGACGCAATTGCTGGTCGGGGCGGAGGGGACGCTGGGGATCGTCACCGCGGCGACGCTGCGGCTGGTGCCGGTGCCGGCGACGCGCACCACCGCCTGGGCGGCGACGCCCGACCCGCAGGCGGCGCTGACGTTGCTCCGCCGCTTCCAGCACGCGACCGGGGCGCTGGAGAGCTTCGAGATCCTGCCGCGCGAATCGCTCGCCGCGGTGCTCGCGCACGTGCCGGCCCTCCGCGCGCCGCTCGCCGGCGATCATGCCTGGCATCTGCTGATCGAACACACCGACGATGCCGGCGCGGCGCTGATGGAGCGCCTGCTCGGCGAGGCGCTGGCGGACGGGCTGATCGCCGACGCGACGATCGCCGCCAGCACGGGCCAGGCCGAGACCTTTTGGCGGATCCGCGAATCGATCTCCGATTCGGAACGCGCGCTCGGCCCGGCGTCGCAGCACGACCTGTCGGTGCCGGTCGATACGATGCCGCGCTTCATGATCGAGGCGGCGGCGGCGTGCGAGGCGCGCTTTCCCGGCACGCATGCCAGCGGCTTCGGCCATCTCGGCGACGGCAACATCCACTTCCACGTCCGCAGCCCCGCCGGCACCGACCCGGCGCGCTGGTATGCCGAGGACGTGCCGGTGGTGACGCGCTTCGTCGACGACCTCGTCATCGCCGCCGGCGGCTCGATCGCGGCGGAGCACGGCATCGGCCAGATGAAGCTCGGCGAGCTCGAACGGCTGTCGTCGCCGGCGCGGCTGACCGCGCTGCGGGCGGTAAAGGCGGCGATGGACCCGCTCGGCATCCTCAACCCGGGCAAGCTCGTCGCGCTTGCGCCGGGCGCTCCTGCCCAATAGAGCAGCGCGCCAACCGCGGCTGCGCCGCAAAACACCCGCATACGGAGAGAGTTCCGATGGCCAGCGCGCCGCTTCCCCTGTTCTACAACGGCCTGGAGCCGCTCTCGAGCGAAACGCATGCGACCTGGCGCGTCCGCCAGCAGGACAGCGCGCCGTTCCTGATCGGCCAGCATGCGATCCCGATCACCACCGACGAATTCCCGTTGGTGCAGCGCCACATGCCGATCGTCTTCTCGGTCGGCGACGACGCCATCCCGCTCGGCCTGATGGGCCTCAACGAAGGCGTCAACGTCTTCATGGGCGACGACGGCAAGCTGACCGAAACCAACTTTTACGTTCCCGCCTATATCCGCCGCTATCCGTACATGCTCGCCCGCCTGCGTCCCGACGCGGACGAGCTGTCGCTGTGCTTCGACCCGACGTCGGAGGCGATCGGCGCGTTCGAGGACGGCGATCCCCTGTTCGAGGCCGGCCAGCCGAGCCAGACGACCAAGGCGATCCTCGATTTCGCCGAGCAGTTCGAACAGGCCGGCGCGCGGACGCAGGCGTTCATGAACGAGCTGCGCGAGCAGGACCTGCTGATGGAGGGTGAGGTCACCATCCAGACCGACGACAGCCAGCAGCCCTTCATCTATCGCGGCTTCCAGATGATCAACGAGGAAAAGCTGTCGGGCCTGCGCGGCGACCAGCTGCGCAAGATGTCGCAGTCGGGCATGCTGCCGCTGCTCTACGCCCACCTCTTCTCGCTGTCGCTGATGCGTGAGATCTTCGCGCGCCAGGCGCAGCTCGGCAAGGTGCCGCAGCCGCAGCTCGGCTGATACGGCGACCCGGGGGCGGCCCGCCCCCGGGTTCGTTTCGGCAGCGATCCTGCCTTGACCCGGCGGCGCGCGCGGGGGACGGTCGCGGCCTTACGACAAAGGGCTCGGCATGGCAGGACTTCCCCGCGGCGAACGCTATTCCAGCGTCGCGATCGCATTCCACTGGACGATCGCGCTCCTCGTCATCGTCAACCTCGTCATCGGTATCGGCCATGATGCGATCCCCGCGCTGCGCGCGCTGATGGGCGCGCACAAGGCGATCGGCGTCACCGTGCTGCTGCTCACCGCCGGCCGGATCGCCTGGCGCATCGCGCATCGTCCGCCCGCGTTGCCCGCCGGCACCGCGGCGTGGGAAAAGGGCGTCGCCCATGCGACGCACTGGACCTTGTACCTGCTGATGATCGCGCTGCCGCTGAGCGGCTGGCTGATGGTGTCCGGCCCCGGCCCGCACCAGCCGTTCCTGTGGTTCGGCCTGTTCGACATCCCGACGCTGCCGGTCGGCAAGCCGCTGGCGGACCTCGGCGGCACCGCACACGGTCCGCTCGGCTGGGTGATGGCGGCGCTGGTCGTGCTGCATGTCGGCGCGGCGCTGCGCCACCATCTGCTGCTGCGCGATTCGGTGCTGGTCCGCATCGCCCCGATCCTCGGCCGCTGATCGAAGATCACCGCAAGCACCCGCATCGGGCGGGGCGACCGGAAAAAAGCAACGGCCGGCGGCGCGGGGGTTGAACCAAATCGCCGCTCACTTATTTAGCTTGTGTACGGCGCTCGTGTCCCCCCTTTCGCGAGCCCGTATGGCGCACTTTCAGTGCGCCTCCTCCCTGAACCTTGGCCACCTCGTGCTTCATGCACGGGGTGGTTTTTTTGTGGGCGCGGTCTATTCGGCCGCGATTGCGAGGCCGGCGCCGCCGGCAGCCGATCCGGCCCCCGATCCGGCCAGCGCCTCGTCCTCCACCGCCGCCAGCATCCGCCGCAGCAGTGCCACCGTCCGCGCCATCCCGGGTCCGGGCCGGTCGAGCGCGGCATCGAGGTAGAGCGCGCGGTCGATCTCGATCTGGATCGCATGCACGTTTCGTCCCGGCGCCGCATGCCGCTCGAGGACATGACCGCCGGCATAGGGCGTGTTGAGCGCGGCGCGCACCCCGAACGCCGCCGCCTCCGCCTCCAGCCGCGCGACGAAGCGATGGCCCGCCGCCTGGCCGAAGCGGTCGCCGATCACGACCTGCGCCTGCGTGCCGAGCGGCGGCATCGAATGGACGTCGATCAGCACCGCGATGCCGAACCGCGCCCGCGCCGCTGCCAGCAGCGCCGCCAGCGCCGTATGATAGGGGCGATGGTCCTGCGCGATCCGCGCCTCGACCTCCGCCGCGCTGAACCGCCGCCGCCACAGGTCGCCCGCCGCGCCCGCGCGCCGCGGCACCAGCCCCAGCCCGCTGCGGATCTTGGGGGAGGGGGTGGGCTGCGCCTGCGGCCGTGCGCCCTCGTCGACCTTGGGATCGCGCTCGCCCTCGCCGCGGTTGAGGTCGATCCAGGCGCGCGCGCGGCGCTGCACCAGCATCGTCTCGACCGTCCGCGCCTCCTGCGCGACGAGATCGATATAGCGGTCCTCGAGTACGGTCAGTGCCGCTTCGGGCAGGCGCAGCGCGGTCCGCAGCGCGAGCGGATAGTCGCGCCCGGCGTGCGGCACCGACACGATGACGGGGCTCGCGGGGGCGTCGTCGGCCGCCGGTCCGCCGATCCGTTCGAAGGAAGCGTCCATCTGTGGCACGTCCTAGCCGTTTTGCGCGTTCGGTGCGCTGGAATTCTTTACACCTGCCGGTCATAGACGAAGGCCGTTGCGAATAGGGACCGACAGAGCGATGATCCGAATCCTGCTGGCCGAAGACGACCAGGTCATGCGCGAATATCTGACCCGCGCGCTGGAGCGTGCCGGTTATGCGGTATCCGCGGTCGATCGCGGCACCGCCGCCATCCCGCTGCTCGAGACCGAATCCTTCGACCTGCTGCTGACCGACATCGTCATGCCCGAGATGGACGGCATCGAACTCGCGCGCCGCGCGGGCGAGATGGTGCCGGGCCTGCGCGTCATGTTCATCACCGGTTTCGCCGCGGTGACGCTGAAGGCGGGGCGCGAAATGCCCAACGCCCGCGTCCTCTCCAAACCCTTCCACCTCCGCGACCTCGTCGCCGAGGTCGACCGCGTTTTCGAGATGGGCAACGCCAGCGGCCTGAATTGACGCGAAACCGAATTGACCGCTTGCCAGCCCGGATAAGCCCGGCTAATGGCCCACCTCCGGCGGGCGTGTAGCTCAGTGGTAGAGCACTGTGTTGACATCGCAGGGGTCGCAAGTTCAATCCTTGCCACGCCCACCATCGAAAACCCCGCTAGGCCGACGGCTTAGCGGGGTTTTTGCGTTTTCGGGCCGGATGACGTCCGATGGCCGGCGACATCATCCCCGGCGCAACCGTCGCGTCTTAGCTGCGCACGTAGAACAGATGCGTGCCGACCCGGGCGACCTTGACCAGCGAATCGCGCCAATAGGGGACCATCCAGTCGGTATGGTAATGCGTCGCGCGGCCGACCTCGGCGAAGACCTCGCCGGCCAGCGCCTGCCGCGCCATCCGTCGCACCGCGCCCCAGCCGAGGTGCACCGGGCGGCGGCGGAACGATCCGTCGCAGGTGAAGGAGAACTGGCAGCCGCTGGTCCGTCCCGACCCCTGATAGACGACGCCGCAGATCGTCTTGGGAAAACCCGGCGCGCGGACGCGGTTGAGGATCACCTGGATCACCGCGCGCTGGCCGCGGCGGTCGTCGCCCGCCTCGTACAGGGCGGCGGTGGCGAGGCATTCGATCGCCTGTTCGCGCGCCGCCGGCCCGCCGCGGAAGCGATAGCGCGCCGCGCGCAGCCGCCGGCCGGGATCGACCGGCACCGCGGCATTGGACGCGCGCGCCTGCGCCATCGTCAGCGGCCGCGCCTCGTCCGCCGGCGCCACCACCGGCCAGGGACCGATCGTTCCCGCCGCGATCGCGATCAGCGTGACGATGCCGAGCAGCAGCAGCCAGCGTTCGCTCGACAGGTCGCGGCGTGCGCGGCGGCGGCTCCGCTGGCGGGGAGGGGAGGATCGACGCTGCGCCATCGCCCCGTCGTCTAGCCGAAGCGCGGGGCCGGATCAGCCGTCCCGGTGCGGCGGCAGGGCGATTGCATTTCCTGCACGCGTGATGTGCTTAATTTGCAATTGCACAGCGCGATGCTGCGCCGCACAAAGACGGTGCCTTTCAGGCATCCTCTCCTAAAAACTTTCCGGCCGGTCGTTCCTCGATCGGCCTTTCTTTTGTCCGGACGTCTCTCGTGTCCGGGGCGCGGGGCCGTCAGACGCGCTCGATCAGCACGATCTCGCCTTCGACCTCGATATCCTCGTCGTCGTTCGCGTCGAATCCTTCGGGCATGTCGAATTCGGCGGTCCAGTCGTACACCTTCTCCAGCCCGCCGCCCTCGATCCAGACGCGGACCGCGCCCTGCGTGATCTCGCCGCCCATCGCGCCGACGAAATCGGTGACCAGCGCGTCGGCGGCGCTCTCATGGTCGCTGACGCCGGGAATGCTCGCCGCCGCGATCTCTTCGTCCATCTCGATCAGCTGCGCCCAGAAACGTTTGGCCATCTGCGGTCTCCTCGGGTCCATGGTCGGTGGCGGCGGGATTGCCGCCCCGCGCGCCTGTCCGCCACATCCGCCGCGGACGCAAGCGCCCGTCGCTGCCCGCCCGATCGCGCGCTTTCGGCTAAAGTCCGGAAAGCGCACGAGGAAATTACTCTGACATTTTTGCGCCGATCCGCCATTCTCCCGCGGATTCGCATCATGACCGGAGACACGATTTGGCCTCAGCGCCGTCCACGCCACCGCCCGTCGGGGCCGGCCCCCGCAGCGACAACCGGCTGAAATCGATCATCGGCGGATCGACCGGCAACATGGTCGAATGGTTCGACTGGTACGTCTATTCCGCCTTCACACTCTATTTCGCGCCGCATTTCTTTCCCGAAGGCGACCAGACCGCGCAATTGCTCAGCGCCGCGGCGGTGTTCGCGGTCGGCTTCATCATGCGGCCGGTCGGCGCGTGGATCATGGGCATCTATGCCGATCGCCATGGCCGCAAGGCGGGGCTGACGCTGTCGGTGACGCTGATGTGCCTCGGTTCGCTCATCATCGCCTGCACGCCGGGTTACGAGACGATCGGCGTCGCCGCGCCGGCGCTGCTGGTGCTCGCGCGATTGATGCAGGGGCTGTCGGTCGGCGGCGAATATGGCGCCAGCGCGACCTATCTGTCGGAAATGGCGGGCAAGAACCGGCGCGGCTTCTTCTCGTCCTTCCAGTACGTCACGCTCATCTCGGGCCAGCTGCTTGCGATCATGGTGCTGCTGCTGTTGCAGGCGATCCTGCCGACCGCGGCGCTGGAGGCCTGGGGCTGGCGCATCCCGTTCGTGATCGGCGCGCTGCTCGCAATCGTCGTCTTCCGCCTGCGCCGCGGCCTCGCCGAGACGGAGAGCTACAAGAATGCGCAGGCGAGCCATGCCCCCCGGTCGGGCTTCGTCGCGCTGCTCCGCCATCACCCGCGCGAGACGGCGCTGGTGATGCTGCTCACCGCGGGCGGCACGCTCGCCTTCTACGCCTATTCGATCTACATGCAGAAATTCCTCGTCAACACCTCCGGCTTCTCGAAGGAGGTGGCGACGCAGATCAATGCGGTGACGCTGTTCGCCTTCATGTGCCTGCAACCGCTCGCGGGCGGCCTGTCCGACCGGATCGGGCGCAAGCCGCTGATGATCGGCTTCGGCGTCGCGGGCCTGCTGTTCACCTATCCGATCTTCGCCGCGCTCGAACAGACGCGCGATCCGGTCGTCGCCGGCCTGCTGGTGATGGCGGCGCTGGTGATCGTCACCGGCTATACCTCGATCAACGCGGTGGTGAAGGCGGAGCTGTTCCCCGCGCACATCCGCGCGCTCGGCGTCGCCTTGCCCTATGCGCTCGCCAACACGCTGTTCGGCGGCACCGCCGAATATGTCGCGCTGCGGTTCAAGGATGCGGGCTGGGAGCGGGGCTTTTATTGGTACGTCACCGCAATGATCGGCATTTCGCTGGTCGTCTATCTGCGGATGCGCGACACACAGGCCGACAGTCTGATCCACGAGGAGTGATCGCCGCGCCGGCCGCCCGGCGTTGTTGCCGGGCGGCCACACTATTCTGGCAATCTTCTTTCCGTTCCAAAGGGATATTGTATACCCCAACGCCCCGGCCTAGCGCTTTTCCCGCGCCAAGGGAGCGAATGACCTTCCCGGCGCGGGAGAGAATGATGCCGACCTTCGACCGCTTCGGGATGCGCGCCGCACTGCTGGCGGGCGCCGCACTGATGCCGACCGCCGCCCATGCGCAGACGGTCCCCACCGACCAGCCCACCACCCAGGCGACGACGCCCGACGCGCCGCCCTCCGGCGAGAGCAACGACGATCTGCAGGACATCGTCGTCACCGGCCAGACGACGCGCGACCGTCCGCTCATCACCTCGTCCGCCGACATCACCTATGCGACGCGCGAGGATATCGACCGCCGCGCGCCCCGCTCGACCGCCGACATGCTCGAACTGGTCCCCGGCATCTTCGTCGAGGCGACCGCGGGCGAGGCGTCGAACAATTATTCGGTCCGCGGCCTGCAGGGCGGCGGCCAGCGCTTCGTCCAGCTCGAGGAGGACGGCATGCCGATCCTCTACGGCGGCGGCGGCGCCGACTTCTTCTTCCAGCAGGATCTGACCATCGACCGGCTGGAGGCCGTCAAGGGCGGCTCGTCGGGCGTGCTGACCGTCAACGGCGCCGGCGCGACGATCAACTTCATCTCGAAGCGGCCGAACTTCAAGGAATTCGAGGGCGCGGTCCGCCTGACCGGCATGAACTACGGCCTCAAGCGCGCCGATTTCTATTATTCCGCGCCGCTCGCCGAGAACCTCGCATTCAACTTCGGCGGCTATGTCCAGAGCAGCCCCGGCGTGCGCGAAAATCCGTTCGATTACGCCGGCTACCGGATCAAGGGCTCGCTGGAATATCGCTTCCCCAGCGGCGGATCGATCCGCCTGTCGGGCCGCCGCGGCGATATCGAGACCGCTTATTATGCGTCGGCGCCCTATCGCTTCGACAATGGCGACCCCGCGAGCATCCCCGGCTTCGACATCCAGAAGGACAATATCGGCGGCGACGCCTTCACCTCGATCCGCGTGCCGGTGTCGACCAATGTCGATCCCAGCGGTTACCGCCCGTTCCGCTATCGCGACGGCATCCGCTCGCTCTACAATCAGGCGCGGCTCGATCTCGACGTGCCGCTGTCCGAAACGCTCAGCCTCTTCGCCCGGGGCCGCTACATCGACTATAAGTACGACTTCAACGGGCTGTTTCCCGGGTCGGGCACCGGCAACGCCGGCCTCGCCAGCGCGGTCAACTACCTGACGCCGAACCCGGCGCTGTCGCCGATCATCGACGTGCTGCGCGCCGGCTTCGCCGCCTTCCCGGCGACGACGCGCTTCGGCATCCGCAACCTGCGCACCGGGCAGGTGCTCGGCTCGAACCAGACCGCCGAACTCAACGCGCTGAACGGCAACGGCTTCCTGCAACGCACGACGCTCAACCACGATTACGTCCACGGCAAGGATCTGGGCGTCAACGTCGGCGGGCGCTGGGAGGTCGAGAGCGGGTCGATCAAGAACTCGCTGACCGTCGGCGGCATGTATTATAACGTCAAGCGCAACCAGAACCAGTCGGCGACCGCCAGCGTCGTCAACGACGTCAAGAACAACAGCGACATCTACGACATCGTCGCGCTGAACGCCGCCAACGGCGTCATCGGTTCGCTGACCGACAGCGGCCTCGTCTCCTACGGCGACTGGGGCAACGGCATCCGCGAGCGCAAGGACGAGACGATCTCGCTCTACGCCAACGACGAAATCGCGCTGGGCGATCACCTGCGCATCGACGGCGGCATCCGCTGGGAACAGGATACCGCGACCGCGTTCGACGGCCAGTCCGCGGCGGTCAACCAGGCGGTGCCCGCATCGCAGGGCGGCGTGATCCGCAACGTCGGCTCGACCTTCAACGGCGTGTTCGCGCCCGCCAACCTCGCCCGCACCGGCGCGGACGGCAAGCTGAAGCAGGACAAGATCTCCTGGACGGTCGGCGCCAACTATCTCTTCACGCCCAACTTCTCGATCTACGCGCGCTATGCCGACGGCTTCCAGACCAACAACATCGATCCGATCACGACGATCAAATTGTACGAAGCCGGCGTCCGCTATCAATATGGCCGTCTGTTCAACGGCTCGGTGACCGTCTTCCGCACCAATTTCGACGACCAGAGCTACAATTTCGCCAACCCGCTCAACCCGACGCAGCAGCAGAACATCAACGCCGACCTGCGGACCAAGGGGATCGAGGTCGACGTCGTCGTCCGGCCGATCCGCTGGTTCTCGGTCGATTTCCAGGGCGTGTTCCAGGATCCCAAGCTGGAGAATCTCCAGATCGACGGCACGACCCAGTCGGGCTTCGAGGGTAACCGGCCCGAACGCACGCCGGCACGGCTGTGGACGGTCACCCCGTCGATCCAGCTGCCCAACGGGCTCGGCGACATCTACGGCCGCTACAAATATGTCGGCAAGATCTTCGCCGATGCCGGCAACGGCGTGGCGCTGCCCAGCTATGGCGTCACCAGCGCCGGCGTGAACCTCAACGTCACCGAACGCCTGCAGGTGAGCTTCAACGCCGAGAATATCTTCGACGTGGTCGGCCTGACCGAGGGCAATCCGCGGCAGGGCCAGACGCAGGCGATCACCGACGGCTATTTCTACGCCCGCGGCATCGTCGGCCCGACCTATGGCGGCTCGGTGACGTTCCGCTTCTAGGCGGCGACTGGGGATTGCAGAAAAGGGGCGCCGCCACCTGCACGGAGGCGGCGCCCCTTCGTGTCGAAGGAGGGTATCGCGATGACGAGCATGATCCGAACGCTGCTGGCCGGCGCCATGCTGACCGGGGCAGGGCTGGTCGCAACCGGGCTGGTGGCAACCGGTCTGGCCGACGCGCAGGACAAGGCGCCGGCGCCCGAGCTCGCGTTTCAGCTGACCGAGGGGCAGAATCTCAACGCCTTCGTCCGCGATGGCGCGGTGGCGGCGCATCTGCTGCTGCGCAACGGCAGCGATCCCCGCATCCTCGTCGCATTCCCGGCGGGCAACAGCGGCGTCGGCCTGTGGTTCCAGCCGCTGGCCCGCGCCGCGAAATGGCGGCTCGAACAGCCGCCGCGGCCGACCACCGCACCGGGTGTCGCCGGGCCGCAACCCGCGATCCTCGGCATCGCCAGCATCGACGCGCCGCAATTGCGGTTCAAGCAGGCGGTGCTGTCGAGCGTGCGCTTCTTGCGCGACTATCAGTCGGTCGGTCGCTTCCCGCCGGAACTGGCGGTGGCGCCGACGATCGCGGGCGATACGATCCGCTGGAGTCGCGCGCGGCTCGACGGCGCGCCGGGTTATGTGTTGCAGATCAGGGTGCTGTCCGGCCGGCTGTCGCAGGACGGCATCGTCGCGGTGTCGGGCGCGCCGATCCGGCTGGAGATCGTCGCGTCGAGCGGCGAGAAACCGCTGACCGGCCTTGCGCCGTCCGAATTGCTCAACGCCCGCGCGGCGAACGATCCGGCCGCGCGCAACGCACTGCGCTTTCTCAGCTATCGCGAGAAGTTCCTCGCCGGGTCGTGGCGGTTCCAGACCTATTTCGGGCGCGATACGCTGATGTCGCTGCGCCTGCTGATGCCCGCGCTTCAGCCGCGCGCGATCGAGGCGGGGCTGGGGTCGGTGCTGGCCCGGCTCGATTCCGACGGCGACGTCGCGCATGAAGAGGGGATCGGCGAATTCGCGGTCGTCGATCGCCGCCAGCACGGCGGCGGCGGCGATGCCGCGGTGCTCGATTATGCGATGATCGACGACGATTTCATGCTCGCGCCGGTCGCGGTCAGCTATCTGCTCGACCACGCGGACGCGGCGGGCGCGCAGGCGTTCCTCGCCCGGCCGCTCACCAGCGAAGGCGTCCCCGGTCGCGTCGAGCCGACGGGCGCGGCGCTGGTCCGCAACCTGCGCTTCGTCGCCGGCCAGGCGCGCGGCTTCGCCGAGGCGCCGGGCGTCGACCGGTTGATCGCGCTCAAGCCCGGCCGGATGACCGGCCAGTGGCGCGACAGCGAAGAGGGGCTCGGCCGCGGTCGCTATGCCTATGACGTCAACGCGGTGTTCGTCCCCGCCGCGCTCGATGCGGCCGCGCGGCTGCTCCGCGCCGGACTGCTCGACCGCTATATGACCGCGGAGGATCGCACGATCCTTGCGCGGGCCGATGCGATGGCGCGGACGTGGCGTGAGCGCGCACCGTCGCTGTTCCGCGTCTCGATTCCCGCGGCGGACGCGAGGACGAAGGTGCAGTCCTACGCCCGCAGCCTCGGCATCCCGGCGCAACCCGCGGTCGGCGCGATCGGTACCGCGCCGCTGGTGTTCCACGCCATCGCGCTCGACGCCCGGGGCGGTGCCGTCCCGATCGTCAATTCCGACGAGGGCTTCGCCCTGCTGTTCGCCGACCCGTCGCCGGCCGACCTCGACACTTATGTCACCGCGGTGATGCGGCCCTTCCCGGCGGGGCTGATGACCGACATTGGCCTGCTCGTCGCCAATGCCGCGCAGGCGGATGCGGCGACGCAGGGCCGTTTCACCCCCGCCGCCTATCACGGCGCGGTGGTCTGGTCGTGGCAGCAGGCGCTGTTCGCGGCGGGGCTGGAGCGTCAATTGGCGCGCCGCGACCTGCCGGCGACGACCCGCGCCATCCTCACCCGGGCGCAGGCGACGCTGTGGCGCGCGATCCAGGCGACGCGCGCAACGCAAAGCTCCGAACTCTGGTCCTGGGCGTTCGCGAACGGCCGTTATCGGGTCGTCGCCTTCGGCGCTGGCAAGCAGGACGTCGACGAATCGAACGCCGCGCAATTGTGGAGCACCGTCTATCTCGCGGTGCAGCCGCCGCGTGCTAACGGAGCAAGAGGAAAGCGGTAACGGTCAGCCGGCCGCGGGCCGGATCGTCGCTCAGCACGGCATCCGGCGCGATCGCCCCGCTGTGGAACAGCGCGCTGCGATAGAGGATCGCGCGATTGTAGCGCGCCTCGATGCAGGACACGCGCTCGAACAGGGGCGTGGATCCGGCGATATAGCCGGCGGGCGGCTCGCCCGACCGGCGCAGATCGTCCGCCAGGCTGGCGCGATAGGCCGGCGCGCGTGTCGCATCGAGCGTCTCGAACCCGGTGGCGCGGTGGCGATAGAAAGCGGTGCCGTCGTTCCGCTCCGGATCGAGGAAATGGACCAGCGCGATCCGGTCGGGATCGATCGCGTCGACATGCGGCAGGCGCTGCGGCAGCGTCAGCCGGGCAGGGGGCGTGGTCACCATCGCATAGCTCGCATCGATCAGCGCCAGCGCGCCGGCATGATCGAATACGCCTGCCAGCGTCGCGGTCAGCGCCGGGCGGATCGCCGCGAAATAATCGGGCGGCAGCGCGGCGCGGATGCCGGGATAATGGTTGCGCCCCGGTTCGAACGCCGCCTGTCCGGCATGCGCGCGCAACGCGTCGGGGTCGGGATGGAAGCCGTCGATGATCGCGACCGGCTGGGCCTCGGTGCCGATGCGGCGCGCGGTGATCGTCGGGCCGGTCATCACCGCGCCACGCCCATCGCCTCCGCCAGCGCGGCGTCGTGTGTGGGCAGCGTCGGCACCGCACGGGCGACGACATCGGCGAACTGCTGCACCTGCGCGCGGTTGGTGGCGCTGTCGATCGCGTCGGCCAGCGGGTTGTAGCCCTGCGCCGTGATACCCTGTCCGTTCAGGACGGCGAGCCAGCTCGCCTCCCGGAACAGCTCTTCCGGATCGAGGATCAGCCGGCCCGAACGGCGGTATTGCGCGATCCGCTCTGTCAGCGTCTCGGGCAGCGGCATCTCGTGGCAGTGTCGCCACAGCGGTTCCTGCCGGCCGGGGGTGGCATGATAGTGGAGGATCAGGAAATCCTTGATCCCGTCCATGTCCGCGCAGAACACCCGGTTGAACCGCTCCGCCAGCGCCGGATCGCAGTCGCGATCCGGAAACAACGTCAACAGCTTGGCGATCCCGCTCTGGATCAGATGGATGCTGGTCGATTCGAGCGGTTCGAGGAACCCGGAGGACAGGCCGATGGCGACGACATTCCCCCGCCACGGGCGTCGGCGCGTGCCTGCGGTGAACCGCAGCAGACGCGGCTCCGCCAGCGCCTCGCCGTCGAGATGGCCGAGCAGGCTCGCCGTCGCCTCGTCGTCGCTCACATGTCGGCTGGCATAGACATAGCCGTTCCCCGTGCGATGCTGCAGCGGGATTCTCCATTCCCATCCCCCCGCCCTCGCAGTCGACCGCGTATAGGGCGTCGTCGCCGCGACGCGGGCGCACGGCACCGCGACGGCGCGGTCGCAGGGCAGCCAGTGCGACCAGTCCTCCAGCGGCTCGTCCATCGCATCGCCGATCAGCAGCGCGCGAAAGCCGGAACAGTCGACGAACAGGTCGCCCGCAATCCGTTCGCCGCGGGCGGTAGTGATCGCGGTGACGAAGCCGGTTTCGGGATCGCGCTCCACCGCCTGCTTCCGCCCCTCGACCCGCGCCACGCCCCTCGCGATTTCCCGCAAATAGCGCGCGTACAGATTTGCGTCGAAGTGATAGGCATAGCCGAGCGTGGAGAGGATCGAACGCCCGTCGCCGCTGGGTTTTGCGAAACGGTCCTGCGCCGCCAGCCCCGCCGCCAGCGATAGCACCGGCAAGGGCAGATCCAGTCCCTCCGTCCGCGCCTTCAACCAGCGATGATGAAAGGCGACGCCCGGCAGCGGCGCACCGAATTGCCCGAACGGATGGAAATAGCGGTGCCCGGGCGCGGTCCAATCGACGAACTCGATGCCCAGTTTGTACGTCGCCTTGGTAGCACGCAGAAAAGCGGCTTCGTCCAGTCCGATCAGCTCGTTGAACCAGTGGATCGTCGGAATGGTCGCCTCGCCAACCCCGACCGTGCCGATCTCGTCCGATTCGACCAATGTCACGGACAGGCTGTTGCCGAAGCTGCGCGACAAGGCCGCCGCGGTCATCCATCCGGCGGTGCCGCCGCCCAGGATGACGACCTCTCTCACGCGTCGATTCTGGTTCATCGTCAAAGGCTAGCGGATCGCCTTGCTGGCCGCCACAGGCCAGGTCGTGCTCTGGCATGGCCTGTGGCGCCCCGGAGTGGGCTGTTGAGGGGTTGGTTTGGGTGTTTTGCCAAAAAACTGTAATTTGGAGTTGACGGGTGTTGGG
>NZ_JBXASI010000006.1:0-196897 GCF_058809195.1 Sphingomonas sp. GW821-FHT10F09
GCATACCCGTCACACCGCTCGACGAAGGGGTCCCTTTTGGACGCCGATAGGGGGTCCTTTTTGGACGCCGATTGACAATCGAAAAGGGTCGTTTCGTCTTGTGGAGCGCTAGAGACACGGCGTGTGGCTGTTGGAGCTTCCTCCGCTCCGCTGATGTCCGCCACAGCTACTCCGCGAAATCGATCTCGCTCCATTCCGCTTGTCGCAGTTCGCCCAGGCGCAGGACGACATGGGGGATGGTCCTCAACGCATGCATCGGTGCGGGCCGCCGGTGTTGCCGGCAATTGCGTGCAGCAATTCTCGACTTTTTTTGGCTTTCCGCTCAATATCGCAGCATTTTAGCATAAACGCCGGATCAGCGTGCCGGACGGCTGCACTAGGAGGTATAGGCCGTCGACATCGGCAACCTTGTGGGAACGCTTGCCCGCTTTCGGCGCCCGAATCTGCACCACCGTAAGCATGGAGCTACGCCTCCTGCAACGTTCGTGGCCCCATGATTCGTGGCCCCTTTTGAGTGGGCCACGGCGGAACAAAGTGAGATTTCGTGGGACCGCCAGTAGGCAGTTTACCGCAGATTTCCGCGGTTTTCTAGGTCTGTTCCCAGTATGTACTGGTGCCGCTTACAGGACTCGAACCTGTGACCCCCGCATTACGAATGCGATGCTCTACCAGCTGAGCTAAAGCGGCACGGCGAAGCGACCGTGTGGCCGTTCGGGGGGTGCGCCTAACAGGTCGGGCCGGGGCTGACAAGCGCCCGTTGCAGCTTTTGCGGCTTTACGCCTCGTTTACCACGGAGCGTGCACAAGCGGTGCCGGACCAGGAATGCAGGCCTGGCGGATGAAGGGTTTGGGCATGGATACGGTGCGCGGTTTCGAGGACGAGCGGCTGGAACTCGACGACGGGATCGATGCGGCCAGCGACCAGGGCGTCGACCAGCAGGGCGTCGACGATGCGATGTTCGACCTCGGCGGCGACGAGCGGCGCATGCACGTGCGCGCCTACAATCACTGGGTGTCGCTGCTGAAGGGCCGCGCCTATCCGGGAATCGACGATCTCGACCCCGCCAGCATCGCCGATTTCGGCCCGCACAGCGTGTTGCTCGATTTCACCGCCGGCGTCGACGATCCGACGATCGCCTATCTCGGCCGGTCGCTGCGCGAGGAATGCGGGCTGGAGACGACGATCACCCGCATCGCCGACGTGCCCGGCCGGTCGTTGCTCTCACGACTGACCGATCACTATTTGCAGATCATCGCCAACCGTGCGCCGATCGGGTTCGAGGCGGAGTTCGTCGGCACGCGCGGGCGCACGACGCTGTATCGCGGCATCCTGATGCCCTTCTCGTCCGAAGGCGAGACGATCGATTTCATCTATGGCGTCATCAACTGGAAGGAGATGGTCGACGACGAGACGCAGGCGACGCTCGATGCCGAGCTGGTCGCCGCCGTACGCGCCGCACCGGCGGCACCGACCGATTCGCCGGTCTGGGCGGATGGCCCGAGCGCCGGGTTCGAGGCCGCCGATGCCTCGGCCGATGCGGTGCTGACCGGGTCGCTCGGCGACCGGCTGATGATGGCGCGCGAAAGCGCCGCCGCGGTGCGTGCCGCCGATACGCGCGGCCGGTCGGCGCTGTACCGGGCCTTGGGCCGCGCGCACGATTTCGGCCTTGCCTGCGATGGCGACGAGGCCGGTTATGCCGAACTGCTCGCCGCGGCCGGCGTGAAGGTGTTGCCGCGCGCGCCGATGACCGCGGTGGTCAAGCTCGTCTTCGGCGCCGATTACGACAAGACCCGCCTCGCCGAATATGCCGCGGTGCTGGGCCATGCCCGCCGCCAGGCGCTGCCCGCGGGCATGCTGGCGCACTTCCTCGAACAGGCCGACGGCGGGATCAAGGCGATCGTCGCCGCCGAGCGCAGTGCCAAGCGCCCCGCCAAGCCGCCGACCGTCTTCGATCGCGTCGCCGCCGAACTGCGCGCGCTGCCGACGCTGGGCAGCATCGCGATCGGCGCCGGGACCGACGAGTTCGTCGTGCTGCTTGCCCGCGCCGGCGAGAACGGCACCGTCGACGTCATCAAGCGCGTCGAGGGCAAGGGGCTGGTCGAGAGCATCGCGCGCAAGGCGGCCTCCTGAACCGGTCGAGCACGCTCGCCAATACGACCATAGATTATTGCGCCTCCATGTAATTTTCGCACTGCAGCAAAGCTTGAAGCGCGGCGATGGCAGGCGCATAGGCGCGGGCTATGGCCGACCAGAACCAGACCATGGCCGAGGCGCTCGCCGCCCGGCTGACCAAGGGCGCGCTACCAGGAGAGCTGACCGGCTTCGGTGAGGCGGAGCGGGCCGCCGCGGCAGCGTTCGTCGCGCAGACCGCGGCGCGGCGCGAGTCCGGCAGGCCGGCGATCGCGCTGGAGGCGATCGCATCGGACGACGTGCGCCGGCGGATGCGCCTCGCCATCGTCAACGACGACATGCCCTTCCTGGTCGATTCGATCGCCGCCGCGATCGGCGAGCAGGATCTCGACATCGATCGCGTCATCCACCCGGTGGTGCGGGTCAGCCGCGATGCCGACGGCAACCTGACCGACATCGGCGGTGCGGGCAGCCCCGAATCGATGATCTATATCGAGCTGGAGCGTGCCGATGCGCGCGACCGGCGCGGGCTGATCGAGGAGCTGACCGCGGTACTCGCCGACGTGCGCGCCGCCGTCACCGACTGGCCGCAGCTGCAACGCGCGATGGCGCGCGACGAGGCGACCCTGCCGCAGGGCGAGGGCGCGGCACTGCTGCAATGGTTCCTCGACGGGCAATTCACCCTGCTCGGCCACCAGATCTGGCGCCGCGACGGCAGCGCGGGCGAGGCGCTGGGGCTGGCGCGCAACCCGCATCAGACCGCGGTGCTGGCGGAGGCGAGCCGTGCGCTCGCGATCCGCTGGTTCGAGGATGGCGGCGAAGCGCCGCTGCTTCTCAAATCCAGCCTGATCTCGACCGTCCATCGCGCCGTGCCGCTCGACCTTGCGATCGTGCCGATCATGGAGGCGGGCGAGATCACCGGCCTGTCGATCCACGCCGGTCTGTGGACCAGCGCCGCGCTGAGCGCCCGGCCGCGCGACATCCCCGTGCTGCGCGCCCGCCTGTCGGCGCTGGAGGCGAAGTTCGGCTTCGATCCCAAGGGCCATGCCGGCAAGGCGCTGACCCATGCGCTGACCGCGCTGCCGCACGACCTCGTCGTCGCCTTCCCCGCGCCGGCGCTGGAAGAGGTGGTGCTGACCGCGATGAGCCTCGCCGACCGGCCGCGCCCGGCACTGGTGCTGGTGCGATCGGCGCTGGGGCGGCACCTGTTCGCCTTTGCCTGGTTGCCGCGCGACGACCTGACCACCGCGCGCCGCGTCGCCATCGCGCAGATGCTGACCGAAGCGTCGAACGGCAGCGTGCTCAACTGGTCGATCAGCCTCGACGACGGCGTCGTCGCGTTGCTGCGCTACACGATCGACCTGCGCGGATCGGGCCGGATGCCGGAAACCGAGCCGCTCGCCGAACGGCTGCGCCGGATGGTCCGCGGCTGGGTATCGGACGTCGAGGCGGCGCTGGCCGAACGGGTGCCGACGCAGCGCGCGGCACGGCTGGCGCTGCGCTGGGCGCAGGCCTTTCCGCCCAATTACCGCAACGTCAGCAGCGCGGCGGAAGCGGCGGCGGACATCCTGCGGCTGGCGGGACTCGACGATGCCGACGCGCGCGCGGTGCGCATCTTCCCGGTCGTCCCCGGCGAGGACCGGCAGCTCAAGATCTACAAGGCGCATGGCGCGCTCGCGCTGTCGGATGCGGTGCCGGTGCTGGAGAATTTCGGCTTCCGCGTCATCGGCGAGCTGCCGACGCGGCTGCGCGAGGACAATGACAGCTTCGTGCACGATTTCGTCGTCGAGAGCGACGCCAGCGGCGAAGGCCATGACGCCGCCGTGCTGGAAGGCGCGATCGCCGCGGCGCTGGAAGGCAAGGCGGAGAATGACGCGTTCAACCGCCTGATCGTCGATGTCGGCCTGACGCCGCAATCGGTCGTGCTGCTGCGCGCCTGGTTCCGCTACCTGCGCCAGGCGGGCCTGCCCTATGGCCTGACCACGGTGGTCGACGCGCTGCGCCGCGCGCCCAAGCTGACCAAGGCGCTGCTCTCGCGCTTCGCCGCCGCGCACGATCCGGCCAACCCCGCCGACGTGCAGGCCAGCGACGAGGCGATCGAGCGCGGGCTCGACGCGGTGTCGGCGATCGACGACGATCGTATCCTGCGCGCCTATCGCAACCTGATCGCGGCCTGCCTGCGCACCAACGCCTTCGCGCCCGCCGCGGCCGAAGCGCTGGCGTTCAAGCTCGACAGCCATCTGATCCCCGGCCTGCCCGCCCCCGTGCCGTGGCGCGAGATCTGGGTCTACAGCCCGCGTGTGGAGGGCATCCACCTGCGCGCCGGCCCGGTCGCACGCGGCGGCCTGCGCTGGTCCGACCGTCGCGACGATTTCCGTACCGAGATCCTCGGCCTGATGAAGGCGCAGCGGGTCAAGAACGCGGTCATCGTACCGACCGGGGCCAAGGGCGGCTTCTATCCCAAGCAGCTCCCCTCCCCCGCCCTCGACCGCGACGCGTGGCTGGCGGAAGGCACCGAAAGCTACCGCATCTTCATCCGGTCCTTGCTGTCGATCACCGACAATATCGTCGACGGTACGGTCGTGCATCCGCAGGGCGTCGCGATCCTCGACGGCGAGGACCCCTATTTCGTCGTCGCCGCCGACAAGGGCACCGCGACCTTCAGCGACGTCGCCAACGCCCTGGCGCTGGAGCGCGATTTCTGGCTGGGCGACGCGTTCGCCAGCGGCGGCAGCGTCGGCTACGACCACAAGGCGATGGGCATCACCGCCAAGGGTGCCTGGGTGTCGGTGCAGCGCCACTTCGCCGAACGCGGCGTCGACGTGCAGACGCAGCCGATCACCGTCGTCGGCTGCGGCGACATGTCGGGCGACGTCTTCGGCAACGGCATGCTGCTGTCGAAGACGCTCAAGATCGTCGCGGCGTTCGATCATCGCCATATCTTCATCGATCCGAACCCCGATCCTGCGACCAGCTGGGACGAGCGCGCGCGCATGTTCGCGCTGCCGCGGTCGAGCTGGGCCGATTACGACGCCGCGCTCATCAGCGAGGGTGGCGGCGTCTGGGCGCGCAGCGAGAAGGTCATCAAGCTGTCGCCCGAGGCGCAGGTGGCGCTCGGCATCACCGCGACTCAGATGGACCCGGCCTCGCTGATCTCCGCGATCCTGAAGGCGCCCGCCGACCTGCTCTGGTTCGGCGGCATCGGCACCTATGTGAAGGCCGCGGCGGAGAATAACGTCGCGGTTGGCGATCCCGCCAACGACCGGCTGCGCGTCAACGCCGAGGAACTGCGCGTCACCGCGATCGGCGAAGGCGCGAACCTGGGCGTCACCCAGGCGGCGCGCATCGCCTTCGCGCAGGCGGGCGGGCGCATCAACACCGACTTCATCGACAATTCGGCCGGCGTCGATTGTTCGGACAACGAGGTCAACATCAAGATCGCGCTCAACCGCGAGATGAACGAAGGGCGGCTCGGCTTCGAGGAGCGCAACGCGCTGCTCGCGAGCATGACCGACGACGTCGCGCATCTGGTGCTGGAGGACAACCGCCTCCAGACGCTGGCGCTGTCGATCGCCGAGGCGGACGGCGCCGCCGCGATCCCGAGCTATGTCCGCGTCATCGAGATCTTCGAGGCGGACGGGCGGCTCGACCGCGCGGTCGAGGGGCTGGCGGGGAACGAGGACCTGCTGCGCCGCGGCCAGGAGGGAATCGGCCTCAGCCGCCCGGAACTCGCGGTGCTGCTGGCGACCGCCAAGCTGGCGTTGCAGGACGGTATCGAACATGCGCCGCTGGCGATGGCGCCGGAACTGGCGCCCGACCTGCACGCCGCCTTCCCCGCGGCGATGCAGCGCGATTATGCGACGGCGATCGACGAACACCGGCTGCGGCCCGAGATCGTCGCGACCAAGCTCGCCAACCGCATCGTCAACCGGATGGGCGTGCTGTTCCCGTTCGAACTCGCCGAGGAGGAAGGCGCCGCGGTCGCCGATATCGCGACGATGTTCGTCGTCGCCGAACGCCTGTTCGGGCTGGACGCGATCTGGGGCGAGATCGAACGCGCCGCGATCACGGAGGGCGCCCGCATCGCGCTGTTCAACGAGGTGGCGGTGGCGACCCGATCGCACATCGCCGACCTGTTGCGGGCGACCCCGCCGGGGACGCTGCCGGGCGCGGTGCTGGACCGGCTGGGCAAGGGCATCGCGCAACTGGAGGCGCAGACCGCGTCGCTACTGCTCGAAGAGGCCAGCGCACAGAGCGCGCGCATCACCGCCGAGCTGGAAGCGGCGGGGGCGCCCGCCGATCTCGCGCAGCGCGTCGTCCGCCTGTTCGATCTCGACGGCGCGGTCGGGCTGGCTTCGCTCGGCGAGCGGCTCAAACTGGACGAGATCGAGCTGACGCGGGCGTTCACCCATCTGGGGCAGGCACTGGGCCTCGACTGGGCGCAGGCAGCGGCGGCACGGATCGAATCGAGCGACCCGTGGGAGCGGTTGCTGCTCGCCGGCCTCGCCCGCGATTTCCAGCAGCAGCGGCTGGAATTCCTCGCGCGCAGCGGCGGCAGTGATCCACGTGGCGCGGTGCGCGACTGGCTGACCGCCAATGCCGCCCGCGTGGGCCAGTTCAAGACGGTGGTCGATCGCGCCCGCCACGCCGCGCAGCCGAATGCGGCGATGCTGGCGCAGATCGCCGGCCAGGCGCGGGTGCTGCTGGGGCGGTAACCCCGTGATCCTCCCTTCCTGTGGAAGGGACGGTGAAGGCCCGCGCTGGTCGGAGACCTGATTCCCACATGCGTCGCCTGTGGAAGGACGGGCTTCGACAGGTTCGGCCCGAACGGATCGGATCAGGTCAGCGCCGCGCCACCCGCGCACGCCAGCCGCGGGCACGCCACCACATGATGACGCCGGTCACCGCCAGCGCCGCGGGTAGCAGGCCGCCGGCGAAGATCACCAGTTGCCAGACGATCCCCATCCCCTCGCCGTCATGGATGCGGCGCATCAGTTGCGCGGTTCCGCCGGGTGCGCGCGACGGCGCGGCGACCGCAATGCCGCCGTCGTCCGCCACCTTGACGGTGCCGCCGCCGGCATAGGTCACCGTCCAGTCGGGCGTCCGCGTCGTCGGCCAGGCGATGCTGCGGATCGGTCCCTGCCGCACGGTGTCGGCGCGCGCGACGACGGTGCCGATCGGCTGTGCAGGATCGGCGAGCGCCGGCGCACGCAGCGTCGCGGCGCGATCGGGACCGCGCGGCCCGCCGCCTCCGGTCAGCCCCGCGAAGAAGCCGGGAAAGCTGATCCACGCGCCGGTCAGCGACAGGACGAACAGCGGCAGCGCGATCCAGAAACCCATGACGAAGTGCAGGTTGGTGTCGGTGTTGCGGTGCCGCCGCCAGCGCAGCCCCTTCACCCAGGTGCCGACCGTCGGCCACCACAGCCACAGGCCGGTGAAGCACGACACCATCATCGCCACGCCGATCCAGCCGACGATCTGCCGCCCGATGCCGGGCACCTGCAAGCTGCCATGCAGGACGTGGAGGAAGCGGACGAGGCCCGCATTGCCGGGCGCGACCTGCAACACGCGCGCGGTCGGCGGATCGAGATAGACCATCGTCCGCGCCGGTGGCCCGCGCCGGGCGGGCTGCGCGTCCGCCGGCTGCGCCGCGATCACGACCGGGCCGCCGGCTTCGGGCATGGTCAGTTGCGCCACCCGGTCGCCCGGTTTCAGCGCCGCATGCGCGGCGGCGAGATAGGCGTCCGCGGTCAGCAGCGCATCGCCCGTCACCGCATAGCGCGACGGATTGACGAGCCGGTCGAGCCCGTCATGCCAGACGAGCGCGGCGCCCGACAGCGACAGCGGCACGATCAGGATCGCAAGCGTCAGCCCGATCCATTTGTGGACCTGAAACCACGTCCGCCGCCATGCCACTGTGCTCATCCGTCGCTCCCGTCCTCCCGGACGGGGGTCGCATGCAGGTCCTGTTCGGTCAATCGCGCCGCGAACAGCCAGCTGCGCAGCGCGCTGGCGAGGTTGGGCGGTTCGTCCGCGGCGATGCGCAGCACGTCGATCTGTGCGACCAGCGCGGACAGCGGCAGCGCATAGGCGACCGCGGCCAGCTCCAGCGCGCGCCAATAGGCGGGCTCGAGGCTGATCGAGGTCTGGTGGCCGGCGATGGTGATCGAGCGCTTGACCGGCCCTTCGAAGCCGAACGGCGGCGGCGTGACCTCAGGCATCGGCCCAGCGGCGCAGCAGATTGTGATAGATGCCGGTCAGCCGCACGACGGCGGGATCGCCCTGCCCCTGCGCCGCCGCGACCGACTGGATCGCGCCGTCGAGTTCGAACAGCGTCCGCCGCTCGCCGTCGTCGCGGACCATGGATTGCAGCCAGAAGAAGGATGCGGTGCGTATGCCGCGCGTCACCGGCGTGACGCGGTGCAGGCTGGATGCGGGATAGAGGACGAGGTGCCCGGCAGGCAGCTTCACCGTCTGCGGGCCGAACTGATCCTCGATCACCAGTTCGCCGCCATCATAGGCGTGCGGGTCCTCGAGAAACAGGGTCGCCGACAGATCGGAGCGGATGCGGAATTCGGTGCCGCGCTGGATGCGGATCGCATTGTCGACGTGCAGGCCGAAATCCTGCCCGCCGGCATAGCGGTTGAACAGCGGTGGAAAGACCTTGAGCGGCAGCGCCGCCGCGAAGAACAAGGGTGATCGGCCCAGCGCCTCCAACACCATCGCCGCCGCCTCGCGCGTCGCCGGCGCATCCTCCGGCAGTTGCTGGTTGCGCTTGGCGAGCGCCGCCTGCGGGCCCGAGGTGAGGTTGCCGTCCACCCAGTCGGCCGCATCGATCAGCGCGCGCAGCCGCGCCACGCCATCGGCGTCGAGCACATCGGGAATGGCGATCAGCATGGCATAGGGCGTCCGGGTCTCCTCCCCGCCGGGGGGCGGGGAGAAGCTAGCAAGCCTAGAAGCTGTAGAACAGGCTCAGCACCGCTGAGCGCGCCTCGCCCGGCGCGGCCCAGCCGTTGTTGCGGATGCTGGTATAATATTTCTCGTTGGTGAAGTTCTGCACGTTGACCTGCGCGGTCAGGCCGCCGGCGAAGCTGTAGGCCATATAGGCGCGGTGGATCAGGTAATCGTCCGACCGGTATTGCGTCGGCGCGGCGAGGCTGGCGGCGTTGAGCGCGAAACTGCCCTGATAGGTCAGGCCATAGCCGACCTCGAGCCCGAACGGCAGTTTGTAGGTGGTGAACAGGCTGCCCGCATGCTTCGGGGTCTGGACGAACAGCGTACCCCGCTGCGGATCGGGGTTCGCGGCGCTGTTGCCGCACGCCGTGCTGGGATTGGCGATGCAGCGGTCCGAGATCGACTGGAGGATCTCGCCGTCGAGATAGGTGTAATTGGCGAAGATCGTCCAGGCGGGGGTGACGTTGCCCGAAGCACCGAGCGCGATGCCGTCGACCCGGGCGCGTCCGTCCAGCACCTGCGTCGCCGCCGGCAGAACCGGGTCGTTCGACGCGACGCGGAAGTTGGTCCGTTCGTTGCGGAACACCGCCGCGGTCAGTTCCAGCCGGCGGCCGAACAGCCCGGCCTTGATCCCCGCTTCGTAATTCTTCGCGGTTTCCGGTGCGACGTCGCACGGATCGAACACCACCGCACCCGCCGCCGAGGCGACGCCGCAGCCGAGGCGGACGGTCGCCGACGATGGCGTCTTGGCATTGCCGTAGCCGGCATAGAGGCTGACGTCGCGGATCGGGTGGAACACCGCGCCGACGCGGTAGGAGAACAGCTTTTCATGGCTGGTCTGCGGCGCCTGCTGCGCGGCGGTGAGCGCGGCGATCCCCGGCGGCACGACGGCCAGCGGCAGACCGCGGAACGTCGCATCCTGCACTTCCCAGCGGACGCCGCCGTTCAGCTCGAAATAGCGCCCCAGTTCCAGCGTATCGAACGCATAGACCGCGAGGTTGCGCGTCTCCGATTTGGACTGCGCCGTCACCGTATAGTTGATCGGACCGGTGTAGACGGTGTTCGGGCTGCCGAAGTTGATCTGCGGCAGCACGACGAGCGCGCCGGCGGCGTTGCGCGGCAGCGACGCGCCGGTGATCGCATAATCCTCGACCGACGCCGACATGCCGACGTTGGCGACGTTGCGGATGCCGCCCTTCTCACCCGTTTCCAGCCGGATGTCCGTCTGGTTGACGAGCAGCTGGTTCTCCTGATCGCGCACCAGCCCGCGCGGGCCGCTCGGCTGGTACAGTCCCGGCGCGACGGTGATCGTCTGGCTCGGGCGGAACACGCCCGCCGCATCGGCGAAATTGGCCAGCGTCGCGGTGCAGGCGGTGCCCGTCGGCGTCCGGTTGGTCGCGGTCAGGCAATAGGTGCCCTGCGGCGCGCTGGTGACACTATACTGGCCGACGCGCTGCCAGCGCGTCAGGTTGCGCACTGACAGCGCGTCGTTGACCTGATGGCGGAAGGTCGCGGTGAAACGATCGACCGTCGTATCCTGCCGGTCGAGATTGGCGATGCCGAAATAGTCGCTGCGATCGACGCCGGGCAGCGCGCCGTCGTTGAACGCATTGCGGAAATAGGGGACGCCATAGATCGGCGTGTTGCGATCCTCCTGATGGACATAGGCGAGCGTCAGGCTGGTCGGTCCGTCGATACCGATCGTCACCGAGGGGGCGATGCCCCAGCGCTTGTACTTCTCAACATCGCGGCCGGGCACGTCGTTGCGGTGATAGGCACCGTTCAGCCGCACCGCGATATTGTCGCCGACGCGGTGGTTGGCATCGATCGCGGCGCGGTAATATTCGTCGGTGCCGACCGATCCCTGCACGATCGTCAGGTCCTCCGCGCGCGGCTCCTTGGTGACGAGGTTGATCGTGCCGCCGACGCTGCCCGATCCGTTGAAGACCGAGTTCGCGCCATTGTAGACCTCGATCTGCTGGATGTTGAACGGGTCGGTCCGGCTGTACTGCGCGCTGTCGCGGATGCCGTCGACGGTGATGTCGTTGTTGGCCGAATAGCCGCGCAGGTTGATGCTGTCGCCATAGCCGCCGCCGCCCTCGCCGGCACCGAAGGTGATGCCCGGGATCGTCTGCAGCGCGTCGCGCAGGGTCTGGAGGTTCTGCTTGCGGATCACCTGGTCGGAGATGACGGTGATCGTCTGCGGCGTGTCGATGATCGCGCTGGTCGCCTTGGGGCTCTCGACGACGCCGGGCGCGGCATCGTTCTTGCCGTTGACGACGATCTCGTCGCGCTCGACCGAACGCTTCGCATCCTGTGCCTGCGCATCGGCGATCGCTCTTGCCCGCTCTGCCGCACTGGCCGGCGCGGTGTCGGCCGCCATGGCCGGCGCCGACGCGATGAATCCGACGCACGACAGTGCGAGGAATGACGATGTCTTCATGTGAGTCCCCCTTCGATGAGGGGCGCTTAATGAGAATGATTATCATCGTCAACGCTATTGCGAGTGATATGCACGAATAAGACCGGACCGGCTCCTACGGCTTTTTAACGCTTCGTGGCATCGCCGCGGAAACGCAGCATGAAGGCCCCGCGTGACCGACGTTCCCTGTTTACCGAGGAGGCGCTGCCCATGGCCTGCTCACCGCCTGCTGGTCGGGCAGGCGGCAGCCGCCGTGGCATGTATGGGTGCGTTCGGCTTTCGCTACGATCCTTCGGGGATCGCCCTGTTCGGCACGATCGGTCTGTTGCTGGCCGCGGCAGTCGCAGGGCTGATCCGCCGTCGCCTGTACGATGCGGCGCTGCTGCTCGAATGCTACCTGCTCCTGCTGGTCAGTGCCCTGTTGCTGTCGGTCGTGACCTGTGCGCTCGCGGCGACCAACGCGCCCTATGCCGACGATGTCCTGATCGCGATCGACCGCTACCTGTTCGGTTCGAACTGGCTGGATATCGCGACCTTCTTTTCGCGACGACCGCTGACGACCGCCATATTGTCGTTCGTCTACAGCAGCCTGGCCTGGCAGCCCTTCGTCATACTTGGCTTGCTGGTTCTTCGTGGCAGGCAGCGCGACGCGCGGGCGATCACTCTTGCCTGGCTGATCGCAGCGACGCTTTGCGTCCTCGCCGTGCCGGTTGCGCCTGCGCTTGGCGGCTATCTGCATTATGGGACCAAGCCGGCGGACTTCCCGTACGTGCTCGTCACTGCGGCATGGGATTTCGAGCCACTGATCACCGCGATCCGGAGCGGGGCATTACGCCAACTGGGCGCTGCGCCGATCGTGGGTATCGTGACGTTCCCCAGCTTTCACGCGGCGGGAGCGATCGTTCTCGGCTATTACGGCCGCCATGCGACCGCCGGATCTGCGATCGTCGCCATCGATGCGGCGATGCTGGTTTCCACCGTACCGATCGGTGGCCACTATGTTGTCGACGTACTGGCCGGCGCGACGATCGCCATCATTGCAATAGCTATCACCGCCCGGGTTTACGCTTCCGACGCATCGCGTCGACCGGCGGTTGCGACCGACTCCCCATCAACGGTAATATTGGCTGCCCGCTGATCGCCCGCGGGCGGCATGCATCACGGCGTATCGAACAGCGCCGCGAGCTGTTCGATGATCGTGCCGCCCAGCTGTTCGGCATCCATGATCGTCACCGCCCGCGCATAATAGCGCGTCACATCGTGGCCGATGCCGATCGCGACCAGTTCGACCGGTGACTTGCCCTCGATCCAGCCGATCACCTGGCGCAGGTGGCGCTCCAGATAGCTGCCCGAATTGACCGACAGCGTCGAATCGTCGACCGGCGCGCCGTCGCTGATGACCATCAGGATGCGCCGTTCCTCCGGCCGCGCCATCAGCCGGGCATGCGCCCAGAGCAGCGCCTCGCCGTCGATATTCTCCTTGAGCAGCCCCTCGCGCATCATCAGCCCGAGGTTGGTGCGCGCGCGCCGCCACGGCTCGTCCGCCTTCTTGTAGACGATATGGCGGATGTCGTTGAGCCGGCCCGGCTGCGGTGGCCGCCCGGCGGCGAGCCACGTCTCGCGTGCCTGCCCGCCCTTCCACGCGCGGGTGGTGAAGCCGAGAATCTCGGTCTTGACGCCGCAACGTTCCAGCGTCCGCGCGAGGATGTCGGCGCTGATCGCGGCGATGCCGATCGGCCGGCCGCGCATCGACCCGGAATTGTCGATCAGCAGCGTCACCACCGTATCGCGGAAATCCGTCTCGCGCTCGATCTTGTAGCTGAGCGACTGGCCCGGCGTGACGACGACGCGGGCGAGGCGCGCGGCATCGAGCATGCCCTCGTCCTGATCGAAGTCCCACGATCGCGACTGCTGCGCCATCAACCGCCGCTGCAACCGGTTGGCGAGTTTCGACACCGCCGATTGCAGATGCGCGAGCTGCTGGTCGAGATAACCGCGCAGCCGCGCCAGTTCCTCGGCATCGCACAGGTCGGTCGCCGCGACGACCTCGTCGAACTGCGTCGTCCACGGCTTGTATTCGAACTGCGGCATGAAGTCGCTGTTCGGCCGGTTGGGGCGGACGGGCTGCATCCCCTCCTCGCCATCGTCGCCGGGTTCGCCGTCGAGGTCGTCCATCGATTCGTCGCCGAATTCCTGGCCCTCGCCGTCGTCACTGTCCGATTCCTGCGCCTCGCCGCGGGCATCGACCTCGCCGTCGCCCTGCCCCGCCTGGTCGTCGTCGCCTTCTTCGCTTTCGTCCTGCTGCTGCTCATCGGTGCCTTCGTCTTCCGATCCGCCGTCGTCGGCATCCTCGGGCAACACCTCGCCCTCGACCAATTCGAGGTCCTCGAGCATCTTCATCGCAAGGCTCTGGAACGCGCGCTGGTCGTCGAGCGCGAGGCTGAGCGCGGACAGATCGGTACGCTCATCGATCCATTCGCGCACCAGCGCCAGCCCCGGCGCGGCGGCGGCGGGCGCCTCGATCCCGGTGAGCTTCTCGCGCACCAGCAGCGACAGGGCGGTGGACAGCGGCACCTCCTCGCGCGTCCTCGCCCGCGTGATCGGATCGGCGCGCAGCCGCGCGTCGAGCGAATGCGCCAGATTGTCGGCGATGCCGGCATAGCCGCGGCTGCCGAGCGCCTCGATCCGCGCGGTCTCGACCGCGTCGAACACCGCGCGCGCCACCGCCTCCGCCGGCGCGCCCCTGAGGTGCATCGCGCTGTCGTGATGCTTCAGCCGCAGCGCGAAACCATCGGCGAAGCCGCGCGCCTCGGCGACCTGCTCTGCCGGCAGGGCGCGTGCGGGCATCGGCACCTTGATATGCTTGCCGCTCTGCGTCGGCTGGTCCGCGGTGAACGCCAGTTCCACCTCCGGTTCCTCCGCGATCGCGCGCGCCGTGCCGGCAAGGACCGCCTTGAACCGGTCGAGAGGGGTTTCGTTCGCCATTATTCGCCCAATGCCCTTTCGGCGGCAGCGCGTAGCGCAGGCAGCTCGTTCCGTGCGATCCGCAGCAACAGTTCGGGATCGATATTGCGATAATCGTGCCGCAGCCGGTTTCCCAGACCACGGATATTCCGCACCGGCAAGTCCGGGCCGATCCGTCCCATGTCCTCGACACCGATCTGGATCACCGCCTCGGTGATACGCTGGAACAGCCGCTCCACAGCGAGCAGCGTCCGCTCGTCCGCGTCGAGTGCCGCCGCGTCCATGCCATCGACGAACGCCATCAGGCGATCGGTATCCTCGACGATATCGGCGAGCAAAAGGCGCGTGCGTTCAGAATACATCGACGCGGTCGCGATCGATCTGGGCCTGAAGGCGCGACCGCCGTGCCGGCTCGGTGACGAGGTCGACCTTTACCCCGCCGAGCATCTCGGCGATGCGGTCCTCGATGCCGAAGAAACCGAACGGCCCAAGCATCTCCACCCGATCATAGTCCATGATCGCAGCAAGATCGACGTCCGAGTCCAACCGATCCTCCCCACGCGCGGTCGAGCCGAAGAGAGACAGGCGATCGATCCCCAGCGCGCGCAAATCCGCCTCGCGCGCGCGCAGCCGTTCAAGAGCCTCGGCCTTCGTCACGCCGTCCTCCTACGCCTTCCCGACCACGCTTTCCGGCAGGTCCTTGCCGAACACGCGCTGGTAATATTCCGCCACCAGCGGCCGTTCGTTCTCGTCGCATTTGTTGAGGAAGCTCAACCGGAATGCGAAGCCGACGTCGCCGAAGATCAGCGTGTTCTGCGCCCAGGTGATGACCGTGCGCGGGCTCATCACGGTCGAGATGTCGCCGTTGATGAAGCCCTTGCGCGTCATGTCGGCGACGCGGACCATGTTGTCGACGGTCTTCTTGCCCTCCGGCTTGTCATATTCGCCCGACTTGGCGAGCACGATCTGCGATTCGATCGCGGCGGGCAGGTAGTTGAGCGTGACGACGATGTTCCAGCGGTCCATCTGGCCCTGGTTGATCTGCTGCGTGCCGTGATACAGCCCGCTGGTGTCGCCCAGGCCGACCGTATTGGCGGTCGCGAACAGGCGGAACCACGGGTTCGGGCGGATGACGCGGTTCTGGTCGAGCAGGGTCAGCTTGCCCTCCGTCTCCAGCACGCGCTGGATCACGAACATCACGTCGGGGCGGCCCGCGTCATATTCGTCGAACACCAGCGCGGTCGGCGTCTGCAACGCCCAGGGCAGCAGCCCCTCGCGGAATTCGGTCACCTGCTGGCCGTCGCGCAGCACGATCGCGTCGCGCCCGATCAGGTCGATGCGGCTGATATGCGCGTCGAGGTTGATGCGGATGCACGGCCAGTTCAGTCGCGCCGCCACCTGTTCGATGTGGCTCGACTTGCCGGTGCCGTGATAGCCCTGCACCATCACGCGGCGGTTGTGCGCGAAGCCCGCCAGCACCGCCAGCGTCGTATCGGGATCGAACACATAGGCGGGATCGAGGTCGGGGACGCGCTCGTCCGCCTCGCTGAAGGCGGGCACCTGCATGTCGCTGTCGATGCCGAACAGGTCGCGCACGCCGACCATCTTGTCGGGGGCGTCCAGGATCGTGGTTTCGCGGCTGTCGGGCTGGGTGTTGGGAATATCGGTCATCGCGGTCGGGGCACCATTCGGGCTGGGGCAAACGGAGGGCGGCAAAATATCGGTCGGCCCTTCCTAACGCACAATGCGAACGAACGGCGCAACGATATGCAGTGAAAACGGATCGGCGCGCCGTCAAGCCGCCGGAGGCACGATCTTGGGCGGCAGCGCGAACAGATCGGCGAACCGCGCCGCCAGCGCACGGTCGCCGACGATCCGCAGCGAACCGTCCGCCTCCGCCTCGGCGAGCGGCCGCTTGACGTAGATCCACACCGCGAGCGGCGTCGGATCGGTTTCAACGACGACATCGGCCCCGTCCGGATCGGCACGGACGATCGCGAGGTCGCCGTCCGCCAGCCGCCCGAGAAACCGGTCGCCGCCCAGCCGGAAGCCGATCGTCATCCTGAGGTCGCCCGCCTTGACCGGGTCGATCATCGTGCGCAGCGACAGCATCGCCGACGCGGACGAGAACGGCAGGGTCGGATCGTGCAGCGGCGATCGCGTCGCCCAGCGGCCCATCGTCTGCAACACCGGCTCGATCTCATGCCCCCAGTCGGTCAGCCCATAGACCTGCACCGATGCCGGCGACGGCAGCAACCGGCGGGTCAGCATGCCCCCCGCCTCGAGGCTGGCGAGCCGCTGGGTCAGCACGTTGGCGCTGATCCCGACCAGTTGCGCCTTGATCTCGCCGAACCGCCGCGGCCCGAACATCAGCTCGCGCAGGATCAGCAGCGACCAGCGCTCGCCGACGAATTCGAGCGCCAGCGCGGTGCCGCAGGCGTCGTCATACCAGCGTCGCGACTCCTTGGTTATCTTTTCTGACTTCATGGTTGCTTTATGTAATTCTGGGGCGCATCAATTGCCAGAGACGATTCGGAGAGGAAGCGTTTGCCATGCCCAAGATGATCTTCGTGAACCTGCCGGTGGCCGATGTCGGCAGGGCGACCGCCTTCTATGAAGCGCTGGGTTTCGAAAAGAATGCGATGTTCTCCAACGCGCAGGCGTCGTCGATGGCATGGTCCGACGCGATCGTCGTGATGCTGCTCGACCGGGCCTTCTACGCGACCTTCACCGCCAAGAGAATCATCGACGCGCACGAACAGAGCGGCGCGCTGCTCGCGCTGTCGTTCGAGGATCGCGCCGCGGTGGATGCGATCACGCTGGCGGCGCTCGCCGCGGGCGGGCGCGAGTTGCACGACCCCGAGGATCATGGCTTCATGTACAGCCGCGCGTTCGAGGACCCGGACGGCCACGGCTGGGGTCCGTTCCACATGGACATGGCCGCCGCCCAACAGGCGATGGCGCCGCAACAGGGAGGCTCGCAATGACCTATATCGACGGCTTCGTCGTCGCGGTGCCGACCGCCAGCCGCGACGCCTATCGCGGCCATGCCGTCAGCGGCTGGGCGCTGCTGCGCGCGGCGGGTGCGACCCGCCAGTGCGAAGGCTGGGGCGACGACGTGCCGCACGGCACGCGCACCGATTTCCATCGCGCCGTGCAGGCGGGCGAGGACGAGACGGTGGTGTTCAGCTGGATCGAATATCCCGACAAGGCGGCGCGCGATGCGGCGGCCGCGCAGATCATGGCGGCCCCCGAGATGGAGGCGCTTGCCGCGACGATGCCGTTCGACGGCCGGCGGATGATCTATGGCGGGTTCGAGACGGTGGTCGACACCGGCGCGGCCTCCCCCGACACCGGCTATATCGACGGCTTCCTGATGCCGGCCGGCGACCGCGCGGCCTATGTCGCGATGGCGACGCGGGCGGAGGCGGTGTTCCGCGACCATGGCGCCACCCGCGTGGTCGAGGCGTGGGGCAACGACGTGGCCCCCGGCGCGGTGACCAGCTTTCCGCAGGCGCTGCAGTTGCAGGAGGGCGAGACGGTCGTCTTTTCCTGGGTCGAGTGGCCGTCGAAGGCGGTGCGCGACGCGGGCATGGAGAAGGTGATGGCCGACGCCCGCATGCAGATGGCGCCCGAGGACATGCCGTTCGATGGCAAGCGCATGGTCTATGGCGGTTTCACCACCCTGTTCCAATCCTGACGGGAGCGACGACGATGACCCTTTCCGATGGCGATCCGATCTGGTTCGAACTCAGCACGCCCGATCAGGCGGCGGCGGCGACCTTCTACGAAAACGTGTTCGGCTGGACGATGCGGACGTCGCCGGTGGCGGAACATGGCGGCTATGTCCTCGCCAGCGCCGCCGATGGCGAGCCGGTCGCCGGGCTGATGGCACCGCCGCCGGGCGCACCGCCGGCCGGCGGCTGGTCGCTCTACCTGCTTAGCCAGGATATCGCGGCGACGCTGTCGAAGGCGGGTGCATTGGGCGGCCGGATGGTGTTCGGGCCGATGGACATCCCGCACGTCGGCCGCTTCGCGGTGCTGCTCGATCCGCAGGGGGTGGCGCTGTCGGTGATGCAGCCGTCCGCCGAGGACAGCGCCCGCCCGTTCAGGCAGGCGCCCGACGCGCACGGCCATGCGGTGTGGATCGAACTCGCGACGCCCGATCCCGACGGCGCCTTCGCTTTCTATGGCGGGCTGTTCGGCTGGACGAAGGAAGGCGCGATGCCGATGGGCGAGATGGGCGACTATGCCTTTCTGGGCGCGGGCGCGGCGCGGCCGGGCGCGATTATGTCGAGTGCGCTGACGCAGGCACCCGCGCGCTGGAACAGCTATTTCCTCGTCCCCGACATCGACGCCGCGGTCGCCGCGGCCGAGGCCGGCGGCGGCACGCTGATCCAGGGGCCCGCCCCCATTCCGGGCGGCGACTATTCGGCCAACATCCGCGACGGCCAGGGCCATCAGGTCGGTATCGTCGGCCCCCGCGTGGAGGCGGTCGCATGACCCGGGCGATGGCGGTCTGCCTGTGGTTCGACGGCGCGGCCGAGCAGGCGGCGCGCTTCTATGCCGACACCTTTCCGCAGGCGTCGATCGATGCGATCCACCGTGCGCCCGGGGATTACCCCGCCGGCCGGCAAGGCGATGTGCTGACCGTCGAATTCACCGTGTGCGGCGTGCCGTTCGTCGGGCTCAACGGCGGCGGCGGGGTTCCGCATGGGCAGGCGATCTCGTTCCAGATCTTCACCGACACGCAGGAGGAAACCGACCGGCTGTGGAACGCGATCGTCGGCAACGGTGGCGCCGAGAGCCAGTGCAGCTGGTGTTCGGATCGCTGGGGCATCAGCTGGCAAATCGTCCCGCGCACCCTGATGGCGGCGCTGTCGCATCCCGACGCCGATGCGCGCGGCCGCGCCTTCACCGCGATGATGGGCATGACCAAGATCGACATCGCGGCCATCGACGCCGCCGTCCGGGGAGAGGCCGCATGAGCCACGAACTGTCGATCACCCGCCTGATCGATGCGCCGGTCGACGCGGTCTGGCGCGCATGGACGGAGGATACCGGCGCGTGGTTCTGCCCGAAGCCTTGGCAGGCCGAATTCGTGACGCAGGAGCTGCGCTCCGGCGGCCGGTCGACGATCGTGATGCGCGGCCCGGACGGCGAGGAGAACCGGCTGGAGGGCGTCTATCTGGAGGTGGTGCCGGGGGAGCGCATCGTCTCGACCGACGCCTTCACCGCCGGCTGGCACCCCGCCGGCCCGTTCATGGTCCGCATCGACAGCTTCGCCGCGGAAGGCGGCGGGACCCGCTACACCGCCACCGCGCGCCACTGGACGCAAGAGGCGAAGGACAGCCACGCGGCGATGGGCTTCGAGGCCGGCTGGAACGCCGCGACGGACCAGCTGGAGGCGATCGCGCTGGGCTTCCCGCCGGTCCGGGGAGATGGCGTCGTCTGAGCGGTGACGGTGGCGTCGCGCCTCAGGCGAAGGCGGGTGCCTGACGCAGCTGCTGATAGGCGGCGATCACCTTTTGCAGCATCGCCTCGTGGCTGCGATCGCCGCCGTTGCGATCGGGGTGATATTTCCTGACCAGCTCGGAATAGCGTTTGCGCAGCGCCGACCGGTCGGCATCCGCTGCGAGGCCCAGCACCTTGAGGCTGGCGCGATCCTGCCCCGACAGCGGCTTGCCGTCGGTGCGCTCGGGCGCGACCTCGCGGCGATAGCGGGCGCCGATCGCGTCGAGCGGATCGCTGAAGTCCGCCCAGCGCGGGCCCTGGTCGCCGCTGCCCGCCCGCGCGAAGGCGCGCGTCTCCCGCTCCCACCCCGCCAGCGGGCGCTGCGCGTGATGGATCTCGTCGGCGGTCATACCGTCGAAATAATTGTAGCGGCTGTTGAACGCACGCACATGGTCGAGGCACATCCAGCGGAACGCGCCCGGGCCACCGCCGTCGGCGGCCCCCTCCAGCGGCGGCGCGCGGAACTCGCCCGGCTCCGGACACCCCGGCTCGGCACATACCCGGCCCTGCGATTCCATCCGGCCGTGAAACCTGGTGTGCGGCCGTTCCTTCTTATCGCTCCCGCGCGCCACGAACGCTCCCTAAGCTTGCGCAATGCCGCTATATAGGCGCGATGACCGACACCGCCACCGCTCCGCTGCAAGACGTCATCGCCGCCCGGCTGACCGCTGCACTCGACCCGACGCATCTCGAGGTGGTCAACGACAGCCATCATCACGCCGGCCATATGGGCGACGACGGCACCGGCGAATCCCACTTCACCGTGATCGTCGAAAGCGCATCCTTCATCGGCGCCAGCCGTGTGGCCCGCCAGCGCGCGGTGAACCAAGCGCTCGCCGATCTGTTGTCGACGCGTATCCATGCGCTCGCCATCCGGGCCCGCGCCCCCGGAGAATGACGAATGGCCTATCGGCTATGGTACTGGCCCTCGATCCAGGGGCGTGGCGAGTTCGTCCGTCTCGCGCTGGAGGCTGCCGGCCTCGATTATGAGGATTGCGCGCGCGATCAGGGGGTGGAGGCGATGATGGCCGACCTCGAAGCGCGCGCGGACAAGGGGCGCGGGCCGTTCGCGCCGCCCTATCTCGCGTTCGACGGCTACGCCATCGCGCAGGTCGCCAACATCCTCCAGTTCCTCGGGCAGCAGCACGATCTGGTGCCGTCCAACATCGCCGACCGCTACTGGCTCAACCAGCTCCAGCTGACGATCGCGGACTGCGTCGCGGAGGTCCACAACGTCCACCATCCGGTCGGGATGATGGACTATTACGACGACCAGAAGGCCGAGGCGGCGCGCGCCGCGACCCAGTTCCGCGACGAGCGGCTGCCCAAATATCTTGACCATTTCGAGGATGCCGCCAGCCAGGGACCGAGCGACTGGCTGATCGACCATCGCTGGACCTATGGCGACACCTCGCTGTTCCAGCTGGTCGAGGGGCTGCGCTACATGTTCCCGCGGCGGATGACGACGCTGGAGCCGGACTATCCGAACCTGCTGCGCGTCCATGCGGTGGTCGCCGATTTGCCCGGCATCCGCGCCTATCGGAAGAGCGACCGGCGGCTGCCGTTCAACGCGGATGGCATCTTCCGCCATTATCCGGAGCTGGACGGGGAGTGAGGCCGTGGCGGCGGGAGCGGGAAAGCAGCGTTTCCCCTTTCGTCCTTCGCACCGCATCCGGCGCGGGTTAGGACGCAGGCCATGCCCCGCGTCCCCCGCCCCGCCGCCCGCATCCTGCTCGTCGACGCCCGCCGGCGCGTTCTGCTGATGCGCTTTACCCCGGACGACCGCCCGCCGCTGTGGTGCACCCCCGGCGGCGCGGTCGATCCGGGCGAGAGCTACGAACGGGCCGCCCGCCGCGAGTTGTGGGAAGAGGTCGGGCTGGACGTGGACTGCGGGCCGGAGGTCGCGCAGCGGACCGCCGAATTCCTGACCTTCGAAGGGGTCGAGGTCACCGCCGACGAGCGCTATTTCCGCGTCGACGTCGACGCGCACGAGGTCGCCGCCGGCGCGCTCACCGCGCTGGAACGGCGGCTGCTCGCCGGGTCGCGCTGGTTCGAGGTGGGCGAACTGGCCGGCTGGCCGGAAACCATCTACCCTGCCGACCTCGCCCTTCTGCTCGCCGCGACGGAGCCGACCGATGCTTGACGATTTCGTGCTCCAGACGATCACCCCGGTCACTCACGACCTAGGCGGGTTCAAGGTCCATCGCACCCTGCCCAACAAGGAGCGGACGATGGTCGGGCCGTTCCTGTTCTTCGACCAGATGGGGCCGGCGCATCTCAAGGTCGGCAACGGCATCGACGTGCGTCCGCATCCGCACATCAACCTCGCGACGGTGACCTATCTGTTCGACGGCGCGATCGACCATCGCGATTCGCTCGGCACGCGGGCGCGGATCGAGCCCGGCGCGGTCAATCTGATGACCGCAGGCCATGGCATCGTCCATTCGGAACGCTCCCCCGACGACGAGCGCAGCCACGGCCCTGCGCTGTCGGGCATCCAGACCTGGCTGGCGCTGCCCGAGGCGCAGGAGGAGATCGACCCCGCCTTCGAACACGTCACGAGGGCGCAGCTGCCGACGCTCGCCGCGCATGGCGCCCGCGCGCGCATCATCATGGGCGAATTGTGGGGACAGCGCGCGCCGACGACGACCTATGCCGGCACGGTCTATGCCGACATCGCGCTCGACCCCGGCGCCAGCATCCCGATCGATGCCGCCGCCGAGGAGCGCGCGGTCTATCTGGCGATGGGCGAGGCGACGCTGGAGGGCGTGCCGCTGGAACCGATGAGGCTCTACGTGCTGCGCCCCGGCATCGCAGCGACGCTGCGCTCGGTGCGCGGCGGGCGGGCGATGCTGGCGGGCGGCGACGCGTTCCGCACGCCACGCCACGTCTGGTGGAATTTCGTCAGCTCCAGCCGCGACCGAATCAACGAGGCGAAGCGTGCTTGGAAGGCGGGCGAATTCCCGGTGGTGCCGGGCGACGACAAGGAATGGATACCCATCCCCGAGGTGCCGAACACAGTGAGCTACCCGTAGACGGGGGCCGGGGAAGGACCAAAAATCAAAACGGCAGGAGAGACGCCATGACCGCCACATCGCTGCAACGGATCCCCCTCCCCACCGGCGTCGAGCTCGACGTCGCCATCGCCGGAGACCCCGCGCATCCGCCGGTCATTCTGCTGCACGGTTTCCCCGAATCGCACCGGACGTGGCGCGGGATCGTCCCCGACCTCGCCCGCGACCATTATGTCGTCGCGCCCGACCAGCGCGGCTTCGCGCGATCGTCGAAGCCGGCGGGGGTGGAGCATTACGCCGCGGACCGGATCCTCGCCGACCTGATCGCCCTCGCCGACCATCTCGGCATCGACCGCTTCACCCTCGTCGGCCACGACTGGGGCGGCGCGATCGCGTGGATGGCGGCGCTTGCGCGGCCCGATCGCGTCGCGCGGCTGGTGATCGTCAACGCGCCGCACCCGTTCCTCTTCCAGCGCACGCTGATCGAGGAGCCGGAACAGCGCAAGGCGAGCCAATATATCACCCGCTTCCGCGACACGACCCTCGACCAGGGCCTGACCGGCGCGGGGCTGGAGCGGTTCTTCGGTTCGACCTTCGCCCACCACGTCACCGAACAGATCGCAGGCGAGGACAAGGCCGCCTATCTCGACGAATGGTCGCAGCCGGGCGCGATGACCGCGATGCTCAACTGGTATCGCGCATCGGGCGTGATCGTCCCCACGGTGGACGAGGACGCGCCCCGCCCCGCCTTCCTCGACCGCCCGTTCCCGCCGGTGACGCAGGACACGCTGGTGATCTGGGGCATGCGCGACAGCGCGCTGCTGCCGGTGCTGGTCGACGATCTTGGCCCCTATGTGCCGAAGCTGACCGTCGAGAAGATCGACGCCGGTCATTTCGTGCCGTGGGAAAAGCCCGAGGCGGTGGTCGCGGCACTGCGGCGGTGGAACATCTGAAGCCCCCTGCGCGCCGGTGAAGACGGGGGCGACGCACCCGCCAACCCTTTCACCAAGCTGACCAAAACATTCCTCATGCGTTCAGCCGCGGCGGCGCAGAACGCCGCCATGCCGATCCTTCCTGGGATCGGCGGCTCGTTACGAGGAGAGACGTATCATGCGTAAGTTCATCATCGCCGCGCTGGCCGCCGCGACCATCCTGCCCGCCGGTGCCGCCACCGCGCAGAGCGCCCGCGAAGTCCGCCAGAGCGAGCGCGAGGTGCGCCAGAGCCAGCGCGAGCTCGCCGAGGCGCGCCGCTACGGCGACCGCGGCGACATCCGCGAGGCGCGCCGCGAGGTCCGCGAGGATCGCCGCGAGCTGCGCGAGGACTGGCGCGACTATCGCCGCAGCCACCGCAACGTCTACACCCGCGGCGCCTATGCCGGCCCGCGCGGCTATCGCTATCGCCCGGTCGCGGTCGGCTATCGCTTCGCCCCGCAATATTACGGGCGGAACTACTGGATCAACGATTACCAGACCTATCGTCTGCCGCGTCCGGGCTACGGCTATCAGCGCTGGGTCCGCTACGGCAACGACGTCGTGCTGGTCGACACCCGCTCGGGCCGGGTGACGCAGGTCTACAACCGCTTCTTCTACTGACGATCGGGTCGGGGAGGGTTCGCACCCTCCCCGACCACCTCACTCCGCCTCATAGGCGCCGCGACGCATGACATAGTCGCGCGTCTCGTAGGGCGGCGCCAGCCCCTCCACCCAGGCGCCATGCGCATGGGTCAGCGCCACCAGCTCCATCGGCGTATCCCCCGGCCAGCCGCGTACCCGCACCTCGTGCCGGTGGAGATCGCGGTTGGGCTCCATCATCACCCAGCCGAGCGGCCGTTCCGCACTGGCGCGTGCGCCCGCCGCCGCCATCGCCGCGACGATCCGCGCGCGGCCGTCGGCGGGCAGATATTGCCACACCACCGAATGCATCAGCACCCGCGTCACCCCCGCTGCCTGCGGTTCGGCGAGCCGCGCCTCGACCCAGTCGGCGGCGTCGCCCTGCACCAGATCGACGCCATGCGCACGGACCTCGCCGATCGCCGCCGCCAGCCGCGCGAGCCGCTCCTGCGCATCGACCCAGACATAGGCCTCCAGCCGCGCCGCCTGGCCCGGGTCGGCGACGTCGACCGGCGCGATGTCGACGCCGCGCGCACCGGTCACCGCAACCGCCGCCGCGGGCGGCGCCACCCCGCGCCAGTCCGGCACGATCCGCACCGCCGCATCCTCCGGCCGGACCGTCACGCCACCCAGATCGAAGCGATAGCGCCCGATCATCAGGTTGAGCCCCGCGCTCGATCCGATCTCCAATATCTCGACACGCGGACCGAACCGCGTCGCGAGATGCAGCAGCCCGGTCATCAGCCCCGCCGACCGCGCCGCCTCGTTGGTCTGCGGCGGCCGGTCGAGCCAAGGCAGCAATGCCGCATCGTGCCGCGCCAGCACGCCGCGCAGCACGCCCGCGACGTCGTGCGCATCGCCGTCGAACACGCGCGACAGCGCCGCGTCCGTGCCGGCGCGGTGCAGCGCGTGCAGACCGCCGACCAGCCGCAGCACGACCGCATCCGCGACCGGCTCGCCCGGCCAATCGAGCACCCGCCGCCCGGTTTCGCTGCTGCGGTCGAGCGCCTCGCCGAGGGCGGTGCAGACCCGCGCGGTGACCGGCGCCGCCATCGCCGCGCAATAGCCCGCCTGCACCGCGAACGCCGCCCGGTTTTCCGCCTCGCTGCCCATGGCCGTCTCCTCGGTGCATGTGTTGCGCCTACCCTGCCCCGCCAGTAAAGCCCGGCGCGTGCCAGCTCCATTAGTCATCGCCGTGCCGAAAGGCCGCATCCTCGCCGAGGCCCTTCCCCTGCTCGCCCGTGCCGGCGTGCATCCGGAGGCGGCGTTCGGCGATCCGGACAGCCGCGCGCTGCGCTTCGCCACCGACGTCGGCCATATCGAGCTGATCCGCGTCCGCGCCTTCGACGTCGCGACCTTCGTCGCGCATGGCGCCGCGCAGCTCGGCATCGTCGGGTCGGACGTGCTGGCGGAGTTCGATTATTCCGAACTCTACGCGCCCGTCGACCTCGGCATCGGCCATTGCCGCATCTCGGTCGCCGAGCCCGCGGCGATGGCGGCGAACGACGATCCGCGCGGCTGGAGCCATGTCCGCGTCGCCACCAAATATCCGCACATCACCGCCGCGCATTTCGCCGCGCGCGGCGTGCAGGCCGAATGCGTCAAGCTGAACGGCGCGATGGAGCTGGCGCCAACGCTGGGCCTCGCGCCGCGGATCGTCGACCTCGTCTCGTCGGGCCGCACGCTCAACGAGAACGGGCTGGTCGAGGTCGAGGTGATCGCGGAGGTCACCAGCCGCCTGATCGTCAACCGCGCCGCGATGAAGACGCGGGCGGAGGTCGTGCCGCTGGTCGAGGCGTTCCGCCGCGCGGTCGCGGGAGACGCCCGATGATCCGCCTCGACACCACCGACGCCGGTTTCGCCGATGCCTTCACCGCGCTGGTCGAGGGCCGGCGCGAGGCCTCCGCCGACGTCACCCGCGACGTTGCGACGATCATCCGCGCAGTCCGCGACGACGGCGAGGCGGCGGTCGCCGCCTTCACCCGCAAGCTCGATCGCCACGACCTCAACGAGACCGGCTGGCGGATCGAACCCGCCGCCTGCGCGGCCGCCTATCAGGCGCTGGAGCCGGAGCTGCGCCACGCGCTCGACCTCGCCGCGGCGCGCATCCGTGCCTATCACGAGCGCCAGAAGCCGGCGGACACCGACTATACCGACGCCGCCGGCGTCCGCCTCGGCGCGCGGTGGAGCGCGGTCGATGCCGCGGGCATCTACGTCCCCGGCGGTCGCGCCGCCTATCCGTCGTCGCTGCTGATGAACGCGATCCCAGCGCGGGTCGCGGGCGTCGAACGCCTCGTGATGGTGACGCCGACCCCGGACGGCGCGATCAACCCGCTCGTGCTTGCCGCCGCGCATCTGGCCGGCGTCGACGAGGTGTGGCGGATCGGTGGCGCGCAGGCGATCGCGGCGCTGGCCTATGGCGCGGGCCGGATCCTGCCGGTCGACGTCGTCACCGGCCCCGGCAACGCCTGGGTCGCGGAGGCGAAGCGGCAGGTCTATGGCGTCGTCGGCATCGACATGGTCGCCGGCCCGAGCGAGATCGTCGTCGTCGCCGACGCGCTGAACGATCCCCGGACGACCGCCGCCGACCTGCTCAGCCAGGCCGAGCACGACACCACGACGCAATCGATCCTGTTCACCGACGATGCCGCTTATGCGGATCGCGTCGCGCAGGCGGTGGACGACGAACTCGCGATCCTGCCCACCGCCGCGGTCGCCCGCGCCGCCTGGGACGCCAATGGCGCGATCGTCGTCGTGCGCGCGCTGAACGAGGCGTGCCCGCTGATCGACCGCCTCGCCCCCGAGCATCTCCAGCTCGCGGTCGACGATCCGCAGGCGTTGTTCGATCAGGTCCGCCATGCGGGCAGCGTCTTCCTCGGCCGCCACACGCCGGAAGCGATCGGCGATTACGTCGCCGGCCCCAACCACGTCCTGCCCACTGGCCGCCGGGCGCGATTCGCGAGCGGCCTGTCGGTGCTCGACTTCATGAAGCGCACCAGCTTCCTCGGGCTGGACGAAAGCGCGCTGGCGGAACTCGGCCCCGCCACCGTCGCGCTGGCGCAGGCCGAGGGGCTGCCCGCGCATGCGCGATCGGTCGCACTGCGGTTGCGGCTCAACCGGTAGACGGTTCGCGCGCCGTCGCGGGAGAAATCCTTCCGCGGCGGACGCATCCCCGGACCATCCCGCAGCGTACCTCCCGTCAGCAACCCGCACAGGGTGCGCCACGAGAGGATGTACGAATGACCAAGCTCCAGTTCCGCGGTGCGATCGCCGCGGTCGCGCTGCTCGCCGCCGGTCCGGCGATGTCGGCGGCCAAGAACCCGATGGTCGGCGGCGCCGCGATGTACCCGACCAAGACGATCGTTGAGAATGCGGTGAATTCGAAGGATCACACCACCCTGGTCGCCGCGGTGAAGGCTGCAGGGCTGGTCGAGACGCTGTCCGGCCCGGGTCCGTTCACCGTCTTCGCGCCGACCAACGCCGCCTTCGCCAAGCTGCCCGCCGGCACCGTCGACACGCTGGTGAAGCCCGAGAACAAGGCGACGCTGACCAACATCCTGACCTACCACGTCGTCGCCGGCACGATGACCTCGCGGCAGATCGCCGCGGCGATCAAGGCGGGCGGCGGCAAGGCGACGCTGACGACGGTACAGGGCGAGCCGCTCACCGCGTCGATGATGGGCAGGACGCTGATGCTGACCGATGCCAAGGGCGGCACCAGCCACGTGACGATCAAGGACGTGATGCAATCGAACGGCGTCATCCACGTCGTCGACACGGTGCTGATGCCCTGACGCGCCGCCGGCGTCCGCGGGATTGCGGGCGCCGGACCGTCACCGCAGGTACAGATAGCCCCCCGCGACGACCAGCGGCGCGATCGAGGCGACCGCCCAGACCAGCGCGATCCACGGTGAGCGCAGCCGGTGCCCGCGCGCCAGCCACACGCCGACCGCGGTCATCACCACCGATACCGCGACCAGCCACAGCACGACGCCGATCGCGACGCCGTCCGCACCTTCTCCCATGCCCAGCTCCCCGTGCACATCCGTCATGCCCGGCTTCCATCGCCGTGCCTGATACCGCCAACGAGCCACCGGGAATTTGGATGCCCGGCACGGCGATTCGCGCCGGAGGGGTGACGGATGACGCGCACGCGACTACATGCCCCGCCGATGTCCCGAACCTCGAACCGCACCCAGGCGCGCGCCACCGCCCGCCTCGCCGCCGTCCAGGCGCTCTACCAGCATGAGATGGAGGGCACGGCCGTGCCCGCGCTGCTCCACGAATTCCACAACTACCGGCTCGGCGCGACCATCGAGGACGCCGAATATGCCGAAGCCGACCAGGATTTCTTCGACGACCTCGTCAAGGGCACCACCGCCCGCGCCGGCGAGATTGACCTCGCGATCGAGAAGAAGCTGGCGAGCGGCTGGACGCTGGCGCGGCTCGACAAGCCGATGAAGGCGATCCTGCGCGCCGGCACCTACGAACTGATGGCGCGCGCCGACGTGCCGGTCGGCGCGACGATCAGCGAATATGTCGACGTCGCCCACGCCTTCTACGAACGGCGCGAGGCGGGCTTCGTCAACGGCCTGCTCGACGGCATCGCCAAGGACGTGCGCTGACCCGCTGAACGTCCTCTCCCCACGGGGAGAGGGCCGGATGAGGGGCCGCCGCCTCGCCGGCACCGCCCCTCGCCCGAAGCCTCCCCTCCGGCAGATGCCATGACCGAAGCCGACTTCCTCGCCGCCCTGCGCACCCTGCCGCTCCACCCGTCCGCGCGGGGGCTGCGCGACGATGCCGCGCGGCTGGTCCATGCGCCGCTGGTCGTCACCACCGATACCCTGGTCGAGGGCGTGCACTTCCTCGCTGACGACACCCCCGCCGACGTCGCGTGGAAGGTCGTCGCGACCAGCCTGTCCGACATCGCCGGCAAGGGCGCGAAACCCGACGGCATCCTGCTCAACTATCCGCTGTCCGGCGACGACTGGGACCGCGCCTTTCTGGTTGGGCTCGGCGAGGTGCTCGCCACCTGCGGCACCGCGCTGCTCGGCGGCGATACCGTGTCGCTGCCCGCGGGGGCGCCGCGAATCCTCACCGTCACCGCCTTCGGCTGCGACACCCCGGCCCCGCCGCGCGGCGGCGCGGGCGAGAACGACGCCCTGTGGGTCACCGGCACGATCGGCGACGCCGGTGCCGGCCTCGCGATCGCGCGCGGGGCGGACGGGCCGGCGGAGCTCGCCGCCCGCTACCGGCGGCCGATCCCGCGCCTCGCCGAGGGCCGCGTGCTGTCGCGCATCGCCCATGCGATGATGGACGTCAGCGACGGGCTGCTGATCGACGCCGCCCGCATGGCGGAGGCGAGCGGCCTCGGCGTGATCCTCGACCTCGCCGCGGTGCCGCTCTCCGCCGCCTTTCGCGCACACGTCGGCGAGGACCGTGCCGCACGGCTGCAGGCGGCGACCGCCGGCGACGATTACGAACTGCTGTTCGCGATGCCGGCCAATGTCGTCCCCGCCGTCCCCGCCACCCGCCTCGGCCGCTTCGCCCGCGGCACGGGACTGACGCTCCACGACGGCGACGATGCGATCCCCCTGCCGGAGCGGCTGGGGTTCCAGCACTAGGGTCGATTGCCCCCAGAAATTCGTTCACGCGACGCCGTAGGTGGGAGAAGAGGGTTCACGCGGAGACGCCTAGGGGTATCGTTCGGAGTTGGCGTGGCCCTGTCATTTGCATAGTGGATGGAAAGCGCCGCCAATGCGGCGGGCGCGACACCTCCGCGTCTCCGCGCCTCCGCGCAAACCCCCTTTCTCCCTGTCCGGCAGCGCCACTTGCCCGCCACCCGCACCGCAATCGCTTGCGCTCCCCGCCGCATCGCCATAGCCTCCGGCCAAGCGCGTGGAACCGGGACACATCGGTCCGCGACGTCAACAGGAGAAGGAAGCGCTGAATGACCACGGTCACCATCGCCATCCTCTGCGGCGTCATCGCCGTGGTCTATGGCTTCGTCACCAGCCAGCAGGTGCTCCGGGCGTCGCCCGGTGACGCCAGGATGCAGGACATCGCCGCCGCGATACAGGAGGGGGCGAAAGCCTATCTCGGCCGCCAGTACACCACCATCGCGATCGTCGGCATCATCGTCGCGGTGATCCTGTTCGTCGCATTGGGCACGATCTCGACCGTCGGCTTCATCATTGGGGCCGTGCTGTCGGGCGTCGCCGGCTATGTCGGCATGAACATCTCGGTCCGCGCCAACGTCCGCACCGCGGAGGCCGCGCGCACCTCATTGCAGGGCGGCCTCACCATGGCGTTCCGCTCGGGCGCGGTCACCGGCATGCTCGTCGCCGGGCTCGGCCTGCTCGCGATCAGCACCTTCTTCTGGTATCTCACCGGCCCAGCCGGCCACGCCCCCAACGACCGGATCATCGTCGAGGCGCTGACCGCGCTCGCCTTCGGCGCCTCGCTGATCTCGATCTTCGCGCGGCTCGGCGGCGGCATCTTCACCAAGGCGGCGGACGTCGGCGCCGACCTCGTCGGCAAGGTCGAGGCGGGCATTCCGGAGGACGACCCCCGCAACCCCGCCGTCATCGCCGACAACGTCGGCGACAATGTCGGCGATTGCGCCGGCATGGCCGCCGACCTGTTCGAAACCTATGTCGTCACGCTCGGCGTCACGATGATCTCGATCGCGCTGCTGATCCGCGCCGATGCCGCCGAACTGATGCGGCTGATGACCCTGCCGCTGCTCGTCGGCGGGGTGTGCATCATCACCTCGATCATCGGCACCTACATGGTCCGGCTGGGCAAAGGCTCGATCATGGGCGCGCTCTACAAGGGGTTCTGGACCTCGGCGCTGCTGTCGATCCCCGCCATCTATTTCGCCACGCAATATGTGCTCGGCGACCTCCACCGCACGATCGGCAGCGCCGGCTTCCTCGACGCGGTGTCGGACGACCTGACGACCGGCTTCGATCGTCCCGCCGCCGTGGCGGGGGCGATCCCGAGCTTCACCGGGCTCGACCTGTTCTGGTGCATGGTCATCGGCCTCGCGGTCACCGGGCTGATCGTCTGGATCACCGAATATTACACCGGCACCAACTATCGCCCGGTCAAGTCGATCGCCGCCGCCAGCCAGACCGGCCACGGCACCAACGTCATCCAGGGCCTGGCGATCAGCCTCGAATCGACCGCGCTGCCGACATTGGTGATCGTCGTCGCGGTCATCGCCACCTATCAGCTCGCCGGTATCATCGGCATCGCCTTCGCCGCGACCGCGATGCTGGCCCTCGCCGGCATGGTGGTGGCCCTGGACGCCTATGGCCCCGTCACCGACAATGCGGGCGGCATCGCCGAAATGGCGGGCCTGCCCGACGACGTCCGCCAGCGCACCGACGCGCTCGACGCGGTCGGCAACACCACCAAGGCGGTGACCAAGGGCTATGCGATCGGCTCCGCCGGCCTCGCCGCCCTCGTCCTGTTCGGCGCCTATACCACCGATCTCCAGACCTATTTCCCCGACGTCACCGTCGATTTCAGCCTGTCCAACCCCTATGTCATTGTTGGCCTGCTGCTCGGCGCGCTGCTGCCCTATCTGTTCGGCGCGTTCGGCATGACCGCGGTCGGCCGCGCGGCGGGTGCGGTGGTCGAGGAGGTGCGCGGCCAGTTTCGCGACAATCCGGGGATCATGCTCGGCACCAGCCGGCCCCATTACGGCCGCACCGTCGACCTCGTCACCCGCGCCGCGATCAAGGAGATGATCGTCCCCTCGCTGCTCCCCGTGGTCAGCCCGATCGCCCTGTACTTCATCATCACCGCGGTCGCCGGCCAGGCGCAAGGCTTCGCCTCGCTGGGCGCGATGCTGCTCGGCGTCATCGTCTCCGGCCTGTTCGTCGCCATCTCAATGACCAGCGGCGGCGGCGCATGGGACAATGCCAAGAAATACATCGAGGACGGCAATTACGGCGGCAAGGGCTCCGAGGCACACAAGGCGGCGGTCACCGGCGACACTGTCGGCGATCCGTACAAGGATACCGCGGGCCCGGCGGTCAACCCGATGATCAAGATCACCAACATCGTCGCGCTGTTGCTGCTGGCGGCGCTGGCGGCAGGCGGCGGCGGGTAAGGCGCGGAGCGGGGGCGGCGCACCCGCCCTCGCTACCTCGCATCGTCACTCCGGCGCGGGTGGGAGTCCAAATTTGGGCCGTGCGGACAGGACCGTGTGCATAGGGCCGAACCGCCGGAAATCCGCCCTGTCCTGCACGCCCGCCGTCTGCCATCGCGCCGCCCGGATCGACGTCGAGACAGGAACAATGGGAGAGGTGTGTTTCCGCCGGGGTGATCCTCTCGTCCATGTCACGTTGAATGACGGTCCGCCCCCGTTGCCCTTGCGCGTTTCCGACCCCATCTTGGGGTCGCTGGGCGAGTGCCGATGCCGGATGGACCGGCCGGCCCGCATTGCTTCCCTTTTTCGGCAGCTTGCGCTAAGGGCGCGGCCGACAGACGCGAACAGAGGTTGATTTTTGGCCAAGGAAGAATTGCTCGAGATGCGCGGCCGCGTGGTGGAATTGCTCCCCAACGCGATGTTCCGGGTGCAGCTCGAAAACGACCACGAAATTCTCGGACATACCGCCGGCAAGATGCGCAAGAACCGCATCCGCGTGCTGGTCGGTGACGAGGTGCTGGTCGAACTCACCCCCTATGATCTCACCAAGGGGCGGATCACCTACCGCTTCATGCCCGGCCGCGGCGGCCCCGGCCCGCAATAAACGGCGGGGCGGCGATCATGCCGCCGGCTTCCTTGCACCTCGTCCTCGCCTCCTCCTCGCCGCGCCGGCGTGATCTGCTGGTGCGCCTCGGCTGCGTGCCTGATCGCATCGCAGCGCCCGCGATCGACGAGACGCCGCTGCGCGGCGAGGCCCCGCGCGTCTATGCACTGCGCCTCGCGGTCGAAAAGGCGCGCACGGTCGAACGCGCGGCTAACGAGACGGTGATCGCCGGCGACACCACGATCGCGCTCGGCCGCGCCATCCTGCCCCCCGCCGAGACGGAGGCGATCCAGCGCGACCTGCTCACCCGCCTGTCGGGCCGTCGCCACCATGCGCTGTCCGCGGTCTGCGTGATCGGCGCCGACGGCGTCGAGCGGACCCGCATCGCCAATACGATCGTCGCCTTCCGCCCGCTGTCTCAAGCCGAGATTCACGCCTATGTCGCCTGTGGCGAAGGGCTGGGCAAGGCCGGCGGCTATGCCATCCAGGGCCGCGCCGAGGCGTTCGTCCGCTTCATCCACGGCAGCCATTCGGGCGTCATCGGCCTGCCGCTGATGGAAACGCGCGCCCTGCTGCGCGCCGCCGGCCTGCCGCTTGCCTGAGTGGCTCTACGAAGCGGGCATCGGTGAGGCCCGCGCCGCGCTGGTCGCCGACGACACGATTATCGAGGCCGCGATCGAACGCCCCTCTCCCCTGCGCCTCGGCACGGTCGCGCCCGCGCGGCTGGTCGAACTGACCGCGGGCGGCATGGGGCGGCTCGACCTGCTCAGCGAAGAGGCGGTGATCGCGCGCATCCCGCCCGGCGTCACCAAGGGCGCGACGCTCATGGTCGAGGTGGTGCGCGAGGCGATCCCGGAACCCGGCCGCCCCAAGCCCGCCCGCGCCGCCGCCACCGATGCCGCCCCCGGCGCAGGCCCGGAGCTGCTCGCCCGGTTGCAGGCAAGCGGCCATCCCGTCCGTATCCTGCGGGCGCACGAACCCGATGCGCTGGAGGCCGCGGGTTGGTCCGAACTGCTCGAGGAAGCGACCGGCGGCGCCATCGCCTTTCCGCTCGGCGCGCTGCGGCTGTCGCCGACACCGGCGATGACACTGTTCGATGTCGACGGCCCGCCCCCGCTCGAACCGCTCGCCATCGCCGCGGCGCGGGCCGTCGCCGCCGCGATCCGCCGCCACGGCATTGGCGGGTCGATCGGCATCGATTTCCCGACACTGGCGAACAAGGCGGCGCGGCAGGCGGTGGCGGACGCGATCGACGCCGCCCTGCCGCTGCCGTTCGAGCGCACCGCGGTCAACGGCTTCGGCTTCCTTCAGATCGTCCGCCCCCGCGCCCGTGCGTCGCTTCCGGAACTGCTCCGCGCCGATCCGGCCGCGGCGGGGTTGCGCGCGACGCTGCGCCGGCTGGAGCGCGAACCGCCCGGCGCGCCGCTGCACCACCGCCTGCCCGCCGCGCAGCATGCGGCGCTCGCGAATCGGCCGGAATGGCGCGCCGAACTCGCCCGCCGCACCGGCGTCACCCATCAGTGGGACATCGCATGAATACCAGCACCTGCCCGGTCTGCCAGAAACCCGCGACGACCGACGACGCCCCCTTCTGCTCGCGCGGCTGCCGCGATCGCGACCTGCTGCAATGGCTGAGCGAAGGATATCGCATTCCGGTGAAGGATGATGCGCAAGACGGGCTGGACAGCATCGATCGGGCTGATTAAAGGCGCCCTTCCGAACGCGGTCTTCTTCCGCGCTTCGCCCTGCCCGGGTAGCTCAGTTGGTAGAGCATGCGACTGAAAATCGCAGTGTCGGCGGTTCGAATCCGTCCCCGGGCACCACTTCCTCCCCGACATCCGAACGGTCTTGCGCGATCCCGCGCATCGGCCATGGTGTGACACAGTCGCGTGCCGGACCCATGCATGGGCCGACCGGAAAGAGGGTTCCATGTCGCAGCATTACGATGTCCTGATCGCCGGCGCGGGCCATGCCGGGGCGCAGGCCGCACTGCTGCTCCGCCAGCGCGGCTTCGCCGGCACGATCGCGATCGTCGGCGACGAACCCGATCCCCCCTATGAACGCCCGCCGCTCAGCAAGGACTATTTCGCGGGCGAGAAGACGTTCGAGCGGATCCTGATCCGGCCGCTCGCCTTCTGGACCGAACGCCAGGTCGCACTGCGACTGGGCTGCCGGATCGTCACGGTCGATGCGGAGGCGCGAACGGTGACGCTGCAGGACGGCGAGGTCATCGGCTATGGCATCCTGATCTGGGCGACCGGCGGCGCGGCGCGGCGGCTGACCTGCTCGGGCCACGACCTCCGGGGCGTGCACGCAGTCCGCACCCGGGCCGACGTCGACCGGATGATCGGCGAACTGCCCGCCGTCTCCCGCGTCGCGGTGATCGGCGGCGGCTATATCGGCCTCGAGGCGGCGGCGGTGCTCACCAAATTCGGCAAGCAGGTCGTCCTGCTCGAGGCGCAGGACCGCGTGCTCGCGCGCGTCGCCGGCGAAGCGCTGTCGCGCTTTTACGAGGCCGAACACCGCGCGAAGGGCGTCGACATCCGCCTGTCCACCACCGTCGCCTGCATCGACGGACGCGACGGGGCGGCGAGCGCGGTGCGGCTCGAATCAGGCGAAGCGCTGGCGTGCGACATGGTCATCGTCGGCATCGGCATCGTCCCCGCGGTCGAACCGCTGGTCGCGGCCGGCGCGGCGGCGGGCAACGGCGTGATCGTCGATGCGCATTGCCGCACCAGCCTGCCCCACGTCTATGCGATCGGCGACTGCGCCGCGCATCCCAACCCATATGCCGGCGGCGCGACGATCCGGCTGGAATCGGTCCAGAACGCCAACGACCAGGCCACCGTCGTCGCGCAGGACATCACCGGCACGCCCGCGCCTTATGATGCGGTCCCGTGGTTCTGGTCGAACCAGTACGACCTCAAGCTGCAGACCGTCGGCCTGTCGTCCGGCTTCGACACCGCGATCCTGCGTGGCGACCCAGCGACGCGATCGTTCAGCGTCGCCTATCTGCGCGACGGCCGCATCCTCGCCTTCGACTGCGTCAATGCGGTCAAGGATTACGTCCAGGGCCGCGCGCTGGTGCAGCGCGGTGCGATCGTCGACCCCGCGCGCCTCGCCGACGCGACCGTGCCGCTGAAGCTGCTCGCTGCCGAAACCGCGGACACCCAGGGCATGACCTGACGGTGGTTCGACCTGGTCCGGTGAAGCCCTAGCGCGCCAGCGGCGACCGGTCGAAGCCGGCGAGCAGCGCCGCGACATCATCGTAGCGTGCGATCGCGCCCTTCAGCGCCGCCGCGTCGAAGCCACCGGACCGGACGGCGACGGCCCCCACCGCACATTTTTCGGCCGCCGCGATATCATAGGGCGTGTCGCCGACGACGATCGCATGGCGCGGCGCGACCCCTGCCTTGGCCAGCGCCGCGGCGAAGATGTCGCCGGCCGGCTTGGTGGTCGACACATCGTCGCTGGACGTGGTCGCGCTCACCAGATCCCGGGCACCGAGCAGGCCCATGTAATGCTCCAGTTCCTCGCCGCTCGCGGACGAGGCGAGCACCACCTTGCGCCCGCTGTCGCTCACCCGGCGCAGCAGCGCCGTGGCGCCGGGAAACGGCCGGACCAGATCAAGGTAGCGCGCCTTGAATATCTCGCCGTGCCGCGTGCCCAGCCGTTCCTGCTCCGCCGCGGGCGCGTCGGGCAGCAGCGCGGGCACCAGCAGGTCGCCGCCCTTGCCGATCTGTCCGGCGATCCGGTCGCGATCGATCGCATGCCCCGCCTCGCGGAACGCCCGCTCCCAGGCGTCGACGTGGAAGTCGTTGCTGTCGACCAACGTCCCGTCAAGGTCGAACAGCACGGCGCGGACCCGCATCCGGTCGCGCGTCAGCCACGCCGCGAGCGCGGTTGCGCCGAGCAGCGCCGCACCGCTCCGCGCATGGCCGCGCTTGCGCAACAGGCGCAGGCCCAGCGTCGCGGCCGCGCTGGTCGCCAGCCCCGCCTTGCCCAGCCCCGCGACCCGCGCGGCGTGCGCGGTGGCGCGGCTGGCGGCGAATTCGGCCGCCGCCCCGTGCTGGCGACGATAGCTCTCCGCGGGGGCGGCACGCGCCACCTTGTCGCCGGCGACGTGATCCGCGACCCACGATCCGCGACTGCCGAGCGGTCGCGCCGTGCCGGTGGTCGTGTCGTGCGCGGTCTGATGCTCCAGTTCGGCGTTGAGCTCCGCCCCGAAGATCAGGATATAGCCCGACAGGTACATCCACGTCAGCATCACGACGACCGCGCTCAGCGAGCCGTAAGTCGCGTTGTAATTGCCGAAATTGGCGACATACAGGCCGAAGCCGAGGCTCAGCAGCAACCATCCGAACGCCGCGAACAGCGACCCCGGCGTCAGCCACATCCAGCGCGCCCGCGCCCGCGACGGGCCGAAGCGGTACAGCGTCGCCGCCGCCGCCGCGCCCGCCGCGAGCAACAGTACGTACGACCCGAGCTTGCCGGCGACCACGACCACGCCGGGCGCACCGGGCAGCAGGCCCTGCAACGTGCCGAGCGCGGCGATCGCCACCGCCGCGACCAGCGCGACGGTCACCGCTGCGGCGGTGATGCCGAGTGCGAGCAGATTGACCTTGATGAAGCCGCGCTTCTCCTCTTCTTCATAGGCGACGTTGAGTGCGGTGACGACCGCCCCCGCGGCGTTGCGCGCGCCGAACAGCGCCAGCGCCAGCGCGAGCAGCAGGCCCAGCCCCTTCTTGCCGTCGGACGACTGGACGACGGTCAGCAATTGCTCGCCGACCAGCCGTGCGGCGTCGGCGGGCATCACCGAAGCCAGCTGGTTGACGTGGGCGATCACCGTCGCGCGATCGGCGACGAGGCCATAGCTGAGCACGAACGCCCCCAGCAGCGGCACCAGCGCGAGAAAGCCGTAAAAGGCGACGCCCGCCGAAATCAGCCCGACATTGTCGCTGCTCGTTTCCGCCCAGGTACGGCCCAGCACCGCCTTCCATCCGCTCGCCGGCATCGCCCATGGGCTTTCCGCCCGATGTCCCCGATCGTCCATTACGCCCCCAACCTGTCAGATTTGTTCGAGAATTCTTATGCGAACAGGTGTCGGCGCAGGGGGTTCCGCGCACCCGCCTTTTCCGGCCGATCCCGCTTTGGAACGTGATGCTGCCATATTAAGCTCTGGCAGGCGGACGCGCGAGCGCGCATCGGTGGCGGTGCCGGGGGGCGCATGTTTCGATCCATCCAGCACGGCACGCCCAACCATGACCGATCCCCGCCAGCCGGCGCATGCCGTTCGACCGACCGCCGCCGCTTCCCCGGCGGAGCGGATCCACACGCTCGACGTGCTGCGCGGGATCGCGATCTGCGGCATCCTGCTGATGAACATCCATAGCATGGGCGACGTCGCCGATTATCCGCTGAGCCGTTTCCCCGCCGCGTGGAACGGCGAATGGATCGCCTGGGGCATCCAGACCGTCTTCGTACAGGGTGCGATGCGCGGCCTGTTCACCATGTTGTTCGGCGCGAGCATGCTCATCATGCTGCGCCGCGCGGAGGGGGATGCGGGCGGCGCCGGCGCCTCGCCGCGACCGCTCGACATCTGGGTGCGGCGGTCGATCGCGCTGATGGGCTTCGGCATCGCGCAATGGCTGCTGTTCCTGTGGCCGGGCGAGATCCTGTGGAATTACGGGATCAGCGGCCTGTTCCTGCTCGCCTTCCGCAGCGCCCGCCCGCGCACCTTGCTGATCGTTGCGGCGCTGCTGACCGTGGCGCTCGCCGCCAACACCGCGTTCTGGACGCACCAGCAGGTCGTGCAGCTCGAAAAGGGCCAGGCCGCCGCCGCGCGGGTGCAGCGCGGCCTGCCGGTCACCGCCGACGACCGCAGCGCGATCGCGGCGGAGAGCGCCCACCGCGCCAGCATCCGCCCCGACCCCGAACAGCGCGCCGAGCGGATCGCGCAGCGCACGCATCCCCTCGGCCTATTACACTGGAGCGCGGGCTATTGGATGCGCGAGAATCTGACGATCACCGGCTGGGTCGACATCGCTGAGAGCGTCAGTTTTATGCTGATCGGCATGGCGCTGTTCCGCACCGGCATCCTGACCGGGACGGCGCCCGCCGCCACCTATCGGCGGATGCTGGTCGGCGGCTATGCCGGCGGGCTGCTGCTGCGCGGGGCGCATGTCGCGCTGCTGGCGCGCACCGGGCTCGACATGGGATCGCCGCTCGCCCCCGGCTGGGCATGGATGGCGGCCGAGGCCTCGTTCGAGCCTGCGCGATTGCTGATGACGATCGGCCATATCGGACTGGCCGTGCTGCTGTTCCGCGCCGGCCTGTTCGGGCAGGCGGTGACGCTGCGCGCGATGGGGCGGATGACGCTGACCGTCTATTGCCTGCAATCGATTTTCGGCGCCGCGATCTTCTATGCGGCGGGCTATGTCGGGCAATTCTCGCTGCCGCAGCTGTGGCTGATCGCCGCGGGAATCTGGCTCGTCTCCGCGATCCTGTGCCGTGGCTGGCTGGCGCGCCGCGAGATGGGACCGGCGGAGGCATTGCTCCGCCGGATCGCCTACGGTGGCCCCAAAGCGAAGGGGCATGCCGCCCCGCTGTGAGGCCGCGACTTAGTTCGCGCCGTCGCGCGGGGTCAGGCTGCCGGGGAAATAGGACAGGTGCGGCGGCTGGTTGTAGGCCGTGTTCTGCCACGCGACCCCCAGGCGATAGACCGGGTCCTGCATCAGCGTGACCAACCGGTGCTGGGTCGGATAGGGCGTCACATAAATGCGCAACTCCCGGTCGTCCGCCGACCGCCACATCACCTCCTCGCGCCAGTCGCCCAGCAGGTCGGCCTGCAACGCCGGATTGGCCTTAGTGCCGTTGTTCGAGGCGACGTCGTCGGGATGGAGCAGCGGCGTCGCGGTGCCGGTCCGCCAGTCCCATTTGCTGATCGTCGTGCCGTCGAGCAGCTCCTGCAACAGGTCGCCGTCCCAATAGAGCGCGAAGTTGGTCTGGCGCGGCGCCGGGCCGATGCTGTTTCCCTCGACGTCGAACAGGTCGCGGCTGTTCGATCCCCAGAATTCGGCACCGACATGCCGCGGGTCGATATCGGCGGCGAGCCCGCGACCGGTGTCCTTGTCGGCGGGCTTGGTCCACAGCACCGCCCCGGTGCGCGCGTCGAGCAGCGCGGAGCCGATGCCGCCGTTGCGCCGGACCTCCTCATGGACGCCCCATTTCTCGAGGCCGGGGCGCAGCGGATCGAGATCGGCGACATGCATCGCATCGCCATGATAGAGCGGCTGCGTCCACAGCCCCTTGCCGTTGTCGTCGATCGCCATCGATCCGTAGATCACCTCGTCGCGACCGTCGCCGTCGACATCCGCGATGCTCAGCTGATGGTTGCCGCGCCCGCCATAATCCTGGTTGCCCGGCGCGGCGCTGTCGAACAGCCAGCGTTTGGTCAGCTTGCCGCCGCGATAGTCCCATGCCGCCACCGTCGTGCGGGCATAATAACCGCGGCCGAAGATCATGCTCGGCAACCGCCCGTCGAGATAGGCGACGCCCGCCAGGAACCGGTCCGACCGGTTGCCATAGCCGTCGCCCCAGGTCTCGCGCGCCTGCTCGAACGTCGGATCGCCGCCGGGATAGCGCGGCGGATCATAAGGCGCCGTCGCCAGCGCGCGCCCGGTGCGCCCGTCGAAAACGGTGAGATATTCCGGCCCTTTCAGTATGCGGCCCTGCAAGGGTGCGACCTTGGTACCGTCGGCGAGCGTCTTCGCGCCCGTGCGGTCGGGCTGCGGCACCGTGCCGTCTTGGCCGCGCCAGTCCGCCCTGGCGTCGCCGATCGTCCGGCCGACGCCGTCCACCGTCCCGTCCGCGGTCTTGACCGCGACCTCCGCCCGGCCGTCGCCGTCGAAGTCGAACACCTGGAACTGCGTGTAATGCGCGCCCGCGCGAATGTTGCGGCCGAGGTCGATCCGCCACAATCGCTTGCCGTCGAGCGTATAGGCATCGAGGAAGACGTTGCCGGTATAGCCCGCCTGGCTGTTGTCGTGGCTGTTGGTCGGGTCCCATTTGAGCACCACCTCATAGCGCCCGTCGCCATCGAGATCGCCGACCGACACGTCGTTGGCGGTGTAGGTGTAGCTCTGCCCGTCCGGGGTCGTCCCGCCCGGCGGCGGCGTCAGCGGGATCGACAGGTAGCCGCGCGGCAGCATCAGGGCCGCGGCGCTCGCCGCGCCCGGCTTGCCGCCGTTCACCGCGCGGACGGTGTAGCGCGCCCGGGCGTCGCCCTGCGGATCGACGAAGGCGGTCGCGTCGGCAAGGGGCCGGGCATTGAGCTTGCGGCCGTCGCGATAGACGTCGAATCGCACCGACGTCGCGTCGCTCGCCAGCAACCGCCAGCTGACCAGCCAGCCGCCCCCCCTGGCCGGCGCCGCGACCAGCCCGCGATCGAGTCGCTCGCCGATGCGACGCGCCGCGGCGGATGCGCTTCCCCCCGACGACAGGGCTGCGCCGAGCAAAAATCCTGCTAACAGCCTGGTTCTGTTGGACCGCCTCATCATGCTCTCCTTCATGCCGTTTTTGTCAGGCCAAACGCATCTGTCTCACAAATCATGATTGCATTTCAAATTTTGGCAACCTAGGAACGGAACACCAGTTCAGTATGTGGACTTGGTATGGCACACAGACGTTTCGGCACAGGATGCCGCGGTGACGGTAACAGCCGCATCGACAGCTGGAGGGGATGCGAATGACACGGCCGATGCAGCGACACTTCCGATCCGCGCCGCGCCTTCGTGCGCCCGCCGCAGGACCGACCGCCGCCGGGTAACGCCCGCCTCACATCACATGAACGGGCGACTGCGGCGACACGCAGCGCCGACCGACCGCGTCGCGCGGTCTATCCAGGGGAGAAATTCCATGATCGCCAGCCGCCGCACCCTTGCGACGACATCCGCCCTCGCCATCGCGCTGGGCTGTGCCGCGACGCCCGCCGCCGCGCAGACCAGCCCGGTTCCCGGCGACCGCGCCGTCTCCCCCTCCTCCGCCGCGGTCGAGCCGAAGGCGCCCGCCGAAACCCCGGCCACCAACCCCGCCCCCGCCGACGCACCCGTTCAGACCACCGCTGGCGCCACCGACGCCAACGATCCCGAAGCCAGCCCCGAGGACATCCTCGTCGTCGGCACCCGCGCCTCGCTGCAATCCGCCATCGCCCGCAAGCGCAACGCCGGCACCGTGGTCGATTCGATCGTCGCCGACGACATCGCCAGCTTCCCCGACAAGAACGTCGGCGATTCGCTGTCCCGCATCACCGGCGTCCAGCTCAGCCGCGACTTCGGCGAAGGCGTGGCGGTCTCCATCCGCGGCGTCGAACCCGACCTCAACCGCGTCGAGATCAACGGCGTCAGCCAGGCCTCGGCCAACGGATCGCGCGCCGGCGATTTCCGCGAGCTGGCGACCGAACTCGTCAAGTCGATCGACGTGTTCAAGGGCTATCAGGCGAACCTCACCGAGGGCGGCCTCGGCGGCACCGTGTCGGTCGAAACCCGCAAGCCGCTGGAGCTGAAAAAGGCGCTGGGCAGTATCGTCTTCTCCGAACAGCATCTCGATCTGACGCAGGATTGGCGGCCCCGCGCCACGGTCATCCTCGGCACGCCGAAATTCCTGATCGACGGCCTGGGCGTGCTGTTCAACGCCACCTACGACGACAAATCGACGCGTCAGGATTATGCCAGCAACACCGGCTGGACCCGCCTTGCCGACTTCGATCACTCCGATCAGAAGACGGTCGCCGATCCGCTCTATTCGAACTTCAACACCTATGCGAGCTGCGCCGGCGTCGGCGGGCAGAATGCCTCGAACGCCACCGCCCGTCGGCTTGCCTGCGAAACCCAGTTCTTCGACTGGGCGCCGAACGGGCCGCGCTATCGCAACCTCGTGCGTCGCGACAAGCGCCTGTCGGCGGATCTGACCGTCCAATATGAGGTCGCATCCAACTTCCGCGTGTTCGGCGAAGCGACGATCAACAACCGCAACCAGAAGCTGTTCGACACCAATTATTCGCTTGACCTCGGCCGCTTCCAGCGCTTCCCGCTCGATGCGACGCTACCCGCCGGCCTGAACGGCGGCACCTCGCGTCCGCAGGTGCAGCAGAGCAGCGCGACGGTCGACGCCAACCATATCGTCACCAGCTACACGACGGCGACCGGCCCGGTGAATATCGGCACCGCCGCCGCACCCAATTACAGCGGCTCCGCCAACATCCTCGGCGTCCAGCGCCGTGACTTCCAGTACGACCAGCAGTCGCGCTATTACATCGGCGGGTTCGACTGGGATTTCGACCGCATCCAGATCAAGGCGATCGTCTCGCATTCGACGGCCAAGACGGAGGGCGAAACCAACCTGATCTCGTTGTCCACCGGCATCTCCGGCGTCAAGGTCGACACACGCAACGACCTCGGCATCCCGGTATTCACCTATCCCGACACGATCAATCCGGCCGACCCCAGCATCTACACGAACTTCTCGCGTCCCGGGAACAACCTCGGCGTGCTCGGGCCGACGGTCCAGTATCGCCCGACGTTCGCCAGCAACAGCGAGGATCAGATCAAGATCGACATCGATTGGGAAGTCGACGCCGGTCCGCTGAAGAGCATCGAATATGGCGGTCAGTTCCGCAAGCAGGACTATTTGCTCTACAACGGCGGCGGTTCACGTCTGGTGTCGGGCGGCGGCACCACGACGCCGGTGTATCAGACCAGCGCCAACGTCTCCTACACGACCAACATCGTTCCGGTGGTCACGGCTCGCTCGACGCCGAGCGGTACGATCGGCGGCGGCGGTTTCACCAACCAGCTGACGCAGGCGGAATATGCCTCCCTTTTGACCGCGCTCGGCGCGACGAGCGGCGGTGCGCCCCTGTTCAGCGGCCTGAAGGGCGCGCCGTCGGGCATCCCCGGCCGCATCGCCTTCGCCAATTTCGAACCCAATATCATCAGCCAGTATTTCGACCTGTCCGGCTTCGACCACGACCGGTTGTTCAACTCCGACGGCCTGCCCCAGGTCCCGCAGGCGAAGATCACCGAATCGATCGCCGCGGGCTATCTGCAGGCGAACGTCGATAGCGAGGTGTTCGGCATGCGCCTGACCGGCAACGCCGGCGTCCGCTATACCTACACCCGCGACAAGGGGACGGGCACCAACATCGCGCGCGTCACCCGCTTCACGGCGACCGGCGGAACCGAAACGGTGATCCTGGCGTCGCAGCAGCTGTCGCTCTCGAACGACTATTTCGACGTGCTGCCGGCGTTCAACGCCGCGCTCGAGATCACGCCCAACCTTGTGTTGCGCGCCAATTGGGCGAAGAACCTCGCCCGCCCGAAGCCGCTCGATCTGGTGCCCAACATCAACTGCCTCGACGATGCGACCATCTCGGCTGCGAACGACATCTGCACCGCGGGCAACCCCGCGCTGAAGCCCTATCGCGCCGACCAGTGGGAGGCGAACCTCGCCTGGTATCCCAATCGCGATACGCTGCTGAGCGTTGGTTACTACAAGAAGTACGAAAAGAGCTTCGTCGTACCCAACGTCACGCGCAGCGACGTCGATCTGTTCCAGGACGGCCTGCTCTACACGGTTCGCCAGCCGATCAACGGCTTCGGTGCATTGCTCGACGGGATCGAGGGCAGCGCGCAGACCGCCTTCACCTTCCTCCCGGCGCCGTTCGACGGGCTGGGTGCGAGCGGCAACGTCACCTACGCCCGTGCGATCCGTACCAATCTGACCAACAGCGCGACGGGCTTGCCGCTGGACGAATATCCCGGCCTGTCGAAGTGGACGTACAATGCAAGCGTCTTCTACGACAAAGATTGGCTGAACGCGCGACTCAGCTACAATTACCGTTCCGACTGGCTGGTCGAGGCCGTCAATTCGGTGAACAGCAACAACCCGATCTATCGCAAGGGTGAAGGCTATCTCGACGGCAAGATCACCTTCCGCTTCCCGGAATGGCATTATAGTTTGTTTATGGAAATGCAGAACATCGGTAAGGAATATTCGAAGAGCTACATCAAAAATATCGGTACGGTGGAAGTCTACTACCCCGGCCAGCGCTTTTTCGCCGGGTTCCAGCTCAAGTTCTGACGCGTTCCTCCCCTGGCCGGTCGTCGCATGTGCGGCGACCGGTCGCTTGTTGCGTTGCCAGGATGTAAGAGGGCGTCCTAAGGAGTGGACATGACGAGCACGGCAACCATCGACAAGCCCGATACCTCCAACGGAGCCGCCGGCGCGGTCGGCGCGGGCAGCCAGACGCTGATGCGCGGGCTCGACCTGATCGAGGCGGTGAGCCACGAGGTGCTGACGCTGAGCGAGCTCGCCGCCAGACTCGACCTGACCAAGAGCACGACCCACCGGCTGCTCAGCGCGCTGGTCGATCGCGGCTACCTCGCCTTCACCCCGCGCGCCGGCTACCGGCTCGGGCCGAAGCTGCTGCTGCTCGGCACGCTCGCGCAGGCGCAGGCCGATCTCGTCCAGGTCGCGCGCCCGCATCTCGAGGAACTCGCCGCCTCGACCGAGGATACGGTGCATCTCGGCGTGTTCGACGGCGATTTCGCGCTCTATCTCGACAAGGTGCCGGGCCGCCGCCGCATCACCATCTCCAGCCGCGTCGGCGACCGCCAGCCGCTGAGCTCGACCGGCCTCGGCAAGGCGCTGATGATCGATTCCCCGCCCGCCTATTGGGACGAACGCTTCGCCGCCGATCAGGCCGGCGGCGCCCCCAAGGCCGACGCTCGGCTGTGGCGCGAGCGGATGGAGGGCTATGCCAAGGTCGGCCGCGCCTTCGACCTCGAGGAGAACGAGGACCAGATCCGCTGCGTCGCAGCCCCGATCCGCGATGCCGCCGGCAAGATCGTCGGCGCGATCAGCGTGTCGAGCGCCGCGCAATATATGAGCGACGATCGCATGACCGCGCTGACCGACGAGGTCCGCGGCACCGCCAATGCGATCAGCCACGAACTCGGCTTCGAGCCGCAAAGCTAATCCCCAAGGAGAAGAACATGTTGCTCGAAGGCAAGACCGTGCTGGTCACCGGCGCGTCGGCCGGGATCGGCCGCGCCGTGGCGATCGGCTGCGCGCGCCACGGTGCGGACGTCGCGTTGAACTTCAGCCGCGACGTCGCCGGCGCCAATGCCGCGGTCGCCGAAATCGAGGCCTTGGGCCGCAAGGGCATCGCGGTGCAGGGCGACGTCTCCGACCCCGCCACCGCGACTGATTTCGTCGCACAGGCCGTGGCGGCGCTCGGCCGTGTCGACGTGTTCGTCAACAACGCCGGCATCTGCCCCTTCCACGCCTTCCTCGACATGCCGGTCGAGACGTTCGAACGGACGATGAAGGTCAACCTGCACGGTGCCTATTTCATGGTGCAGGCGGCGGCGAACCAGATGGTCAAGCAGGGCGACGGCGGCTCGATCATCGCCATGTCGTCGATCTCGGCGCTGGTCGGCGGCGAATACCAGACGCATTACACGCCGACCAAGGCGGGGCTGCATTCGCTGATGCAGTCGGTCGCGATCGCGCTCGGCAAGCATAATATCCGGTGCAATTCGCTGTTCCCCGGCACGATCCTGACCGACATCAACAAGGACGACCTCGCCGATCAGGAGAAGCGGTCGTACATGGAGGGGCGCATCCCGCTCGGCCGCCTCGGCCAGCCGGAGGACCTCGTCGGGCCGACCGTGTTCCTGGCCTCCGACCTGTCGCAATACGTCACCGGCGCCTCGCTGCTGGTCGACGGCGGCGCCTATGTGAAACTGCAATAGGCCATGCCGCGCCTTGCCTCCACCGCTTCCCCAGCGAAGGCCGGGGCCCGGCCAGGCAGGCGTTCGTGAATCATCGCCCGCATCATCCCGACGGGACCCCGGCCTTCGCCGGGGAAGCGGACGAGGCAAGGGACCACATGACCATCACCCGCCGCGCCGCCGCCCTCGGGATGGGGTCCCTCCTCCTCCCCTTTCCCGCCCATGCCGCGACGATGATCGACGTCCGCGACCATGGCGCGAAGGGCGACGGCACGGCGCTCGATTCCCCCGCGATCAACGCCGCCATCGCCGCGGCCGCCGCCCGGCCGCAGGGCGGCACCGTCACCATCCCCGCCGGCCGCTATCGCTGTTATTCGATCCGCCTGCGCAGCCGCGTCACGATCGTGCTGGCCAAGGGCGCGGTGATCGAGGCGGCGACCGGCGCCGGCTACGACCTGCCCGAAGACAATGGCGAACAGCTCTATCAGGATTTCGGCCACAGCCATTGGCGCAACAGCCTGATCTGGGGCGAGGACGTCGAGGATGTCGCGATCACCGGCCCCGGCCTGATCCATGGCATCGGCCTTACCCGCGACGGCCCCGGGGCGCGGTGGAAGGCGCAGACCGGCGAGCGCCCGCTGTCGATGCGCCAGATGACCGCGGCCGAGATCGCGAAGCTGGAACCCGACGCCACCCGCATGAACGGCCTCGGCAACAAGGGGATCGCGCTGAAGAACGGCCGCAACATCCGCCTGTCCGGCTTCACGATGCTGAAATGCGGCCATTTCGCCATCCTCGCCACCGGCACGCGCGGCCTGCACGTCCACCACCTGTCGATCGACAGCGATCGCGACGGCATCGACCTCGATTGCGTCGCCGACACGGTCGTCGAACGCTGCCGGGTCAACACCCCCAACGACGATGCGATCGTCATCAAGAGCAGCTTCGCGCTGGGCCGCGCGATCCCGTCGGAGAATGTCGTCGTCCGCCATTGCGCGGTCAGCGGCTACGACCTCGGCACGCTGCTCGACGGCAGCCGCCGCATGACGCAGGTCGCGGCGCCCGATCGCGACCGCCCGACCGGACGCATCAAGCTCGGCACCGAGAGCAACGGCGGCTATCGCAACATCCTCATCGAGGATTGCACCTTCCACCATTGCCGCGGCCTCGCGCTGGAAACGGTGGACGGCGGCGTCATGGAGGATGTCGTCGCCCGCCGCCTGACGATGCGCGACGTCACCACCGCCCCGATCTTCCTGCGCATCGGCGATCGCCGCCGCGGCCCCGCCGGCACCGGCATCGGCGCGATCCGGGGCGTGTCGATCGAACAGGTCGATGCGACCGGGATCGACCATCGCTTCGCCGCGACGATCGCCGGCCTGCCCGGTCACCCGGTCGAGGCGGTGCAGCTGCGGCAGATCCGACTGCGCTATGCCGGCGGCGGCACCGCTGCGGACGCTGCGCGCCGGCCGGAGGAACTCGCTACTGCCTATCCCGAACCCAGCATGTTCGGGGTCACGCCGGCATGGGGCCTGTGGGTGCGGCATGCGCGCGGACTGGCGATTGACCGCCTGACGCTCGCCACCGCCACGCCCGACGTCCGCCCCCCGTTCCGGGTCGAGGACGCCGCCGACATACAGGTCACGAACACGCCGTTCTGGCGCGCTTAGCGTTTGACCTCCGGGCGATAACCGCTTACCAAATCCTACATACCAATACCATATAATGGTCTGGAGGGGTTTGATGTCGATCCATGCATTCAAGATGCAGCTGAAGCCCGGCGTGATCGACGAATATCGCCGTCGTCACGACGCGATCTGGCCCGAACTGTCGGCGCTGCTGACCCAGAGCGGCATCGGCAATTATTCGATCTTTCTCGACGAAGGCACGCTGTCGCTGTTCGCAGTGCTGACGCTCGCCGAGGACAATGATCGCGACGCGCTGCCCGACCATCCGGTGATGAAGCGCTGGTGGGACTATATGGCCCCGCTGATGGAGGTCGAGCCCGACAACCGCCCGGTCGAGACGCCGCTGCCGATGATCTTCCACCATGATTGATCGCGCCGTGCGCGCCTGCCTGCGCGGGAGCACGGCTGCGCTGGCGCTCGCGACCCTGCTCGCCATCCCCGCGCAGGCGCAGGTGGCGAAGCCCACCGAGAATCTCGCCGCGCCGGTGAAGACCTTCGGCCGCGTCAGCTATGACGCGCGCTCGCTGATGATCGACGGCAAGCGGCAGGTGATCTGGTCCGCCGAATTCCACCCGTTCCGCCTGCCCAGCCCCGATCTGTGGCGCGACGTGCTGCAGAAGCTGAAGGCGAGCGGTTTCAACACCGTCGCGCTCTATTTCGACTGGGGCTATCACAGCCCGAAACAGGGCGTGTACGACTTCACCGGCATCCGCGACATGGACCGGGTGCTGCGCGAGGCGGCGGAGGAAGGGCTCTACGTCATCACCCGCGCCGGGCCCTATGTGAATGCGGAGCTGTCGCGCGGCGGCTTCCCCGGCTGGCTGGTCAACCAGCGCGGCCGCGCCCGCACCGACGATCCGGCCTATATGGCGGCGGCGGACGAATGGCTGACGCAGATCGACACGATCATCGCCCGCCACCAGATCAACGGGGACGGCAAGGGCCACAAAGGCACCGTCATCCTCCACCAGATCGAGAACGAGCTGGCGCTGACCACCCCCGCGCAGCGCCGCTACATGGACCACCTCTCCGCCAAGGCGCGTGCCGACGGCATCACCGTGCCGCTGTTCCACAACGATCAGGGCCGCAACGGCTATTGGGTGCCGGAATCGTCCCGGGTCGCCAACGTCGTCCACGGCCCCAACGACCTCTACGCCTTCGACGGCTATCCCGGCGGAACCTGCACCGTCGAGGGCAAGCCGACCCGCGGATCGGCCGCGCCCGACTGGGGCTATTATGGCCCCGGCGGCGCGAAGGGCGGTGCCTCCGCCTCGCCCGACACCCCCGCCTTCCTCGCCGAATTCGGCGGCGGCTGGTTCGATTACTGGGGGTCGAACGGCGGCTATGAATGCAACGCGATCCAGCGCGGCAAGCGTTTCCAGCGCGTGTTCTACGGGACCAACCTCGCCAACGGCATCGACATCCAGAGCGTCTACATGGGCTTTGGCGGCACCAGCTGGGGCTGGCTGCCCGCGCCGGTGGTGTTCTCCAGCTACGATTACGGCGCCGCGATCTCCGAGGCGCGCGAACTGCGCCCCAAGGCGGAGGAGATGAAGCAGCTGGGCGGCCTGATCGCCGCCGTCCCCGACCTCGCGGGCATGGTGCCCGCCGGCGAGCCGGTGGTGTCGTCGCCCAACGTCCAGGTCTATCACGACCGGAACCCGGAGAGCGACGCGCGCTTCCTGATGGTGACGCACAAGCCGTCGAACGGGACCACCGACGACCGCTTCACGATCACCGCCGACCTGCCCGACGGCCGCTACACCTTCCCCGCCGCCGAGCCGATGCGCCTCAACGGCTTCGACGCCAAATGGCTGGTCGCGGGCGTGACCGTGGGTGAACAGCGGCTGGTCTATTCGACCTCCGAACTGCAGGCCGCGATGCGCGCGGACGGCCGCGACCTGATGCTGCTCTACGGCCGCGCCGGCGAGAGCGGCGAGACGATGCTGCGCTACGCCTCCGCGCCGCAGGTGCGCGTGCTCGAGGGACAGGCGACCAGCCGCTTCGATGCCGCGAAGGGCGACCTGCGCCTCAACTATCCGCATCAGGGCCGCGCCGTGGTGCGGATCGACGGTGGCGGACGCCCGCCGCTGACGCTGATCCTCGCCGACGAGGCCGAGGCGGTCCGCTACTGGCGGCAGGGCCCGGCACTGGTCCGCGGACCCGCGCTGGTGCGGCATGTCGCGGCGAAGGGTGGCACGCTCGCCCTCACCGGCGACACGCGCGAGGACACGCCGCTCGAACTCTGGGCGCCCGCCGCGATCCGGTCGGTCCGCTGGAACGGCGTTGCCGTCCCCACGAAAACCACCGCGATCGGCAGCCGCGTCGCCACCCGACCGCTCGCCGGCCCCGCCCCCGTCACCCTGCCCGCGCTGGCGTGGCGCACCGCCTATGGCTCGCCCGAGGCGCAGCCCGGCTTCGACGACAGCAGATGGCAGGCGGCGGAGGGCAAGCCCTACGCCAGCATCACCGCCCGCCCCGACGGCCAGCCCAATCTGTCGATGGACGCCTATGGCTTCCACGACGGCGACGTCTGGTATCGCGGCCGCTTCACCGGCACGCCCGACGCCAAGCAGCTCGCGCTCTATTACGGCGCGGGCGGCTCGGGCATGGTGCAGGTCTGGGTCGACGGCGTGTTCGTCGGCCAGGACGAGCTGCCCGGCGGCCTGCCCCGCCCGATCACCACCGGCACCGCGCGCTTCGACCTGCCCGCCGCCGCGCAGGGTGCCGGCGAGCATGTCGTCAGCATCATGGTCCGCAACAACGGCCATAACTGGGACCTCGACAGCGACGACGCGCACAAGGAAGCGCGCGGCCTGATCTCCGCCTCGCTCGAAGCCCCCGGCGGCCGCAGCTTCGCGATCCCGATCGCGTGGAAGGTGCAAGGCAGGCAGGGCGGCGAGGACCTGCCCGACCCCGCCCGCGGCACCGCCAACACCGGCGGCCAGTATGGCGAGCGCAACGGCTGGCACCTGCCCGGTTTCGACGACGCCGCATGGCAGGCCGCGCCGGCCACCGTCCGGCCCGGCACCACCTGGTATCGCACCCGCGTCGACCTCGCGCTGCCGAAGGGGCAGGACACCACCGTCGCGGTCGCGTTCGGCGATACCGCCACGCCCCGCTCGGTCGCGAAATACCGCGCCCTGCTGTTCGTCAACGGCTGGAACATGGGCCAGTTCATCGCCCATGTCGGCCCGCAGCGCGTCTTCCCGATCCCCGAAGGCGTGCTGAACCACCATGGTCGCAACACGATCGCCCTCGCCGTCACCAGCGACGGGGCGCCCGGCGACGTGCTGGAACCCGTGAAGCTCGTCACGCTGCGCTCCGTGCGCGGCGGCCTGTCCATTGCCCCGGTCGCCGGGCCGTCGCGCCCCGACCAACTCATCCAGGAGAAGTAACTTGGCCGCCCTCACCCACGACGTCCCACGGCAGGAGGTCACCGCCGCCATCGCCCGGCTGATGGACAACCTCGTCAACATCAAGGACGAGACCGGCGAATTCCTCCTCCATCTGGAGGACGGCCGGATCATCGACACCAAGGGCTGGGCCGGCTGGGAATGGACCCACGGCGTCGGCCTGTTCGGCATGTGGCGCTATTACGAACAGACCGGCGACCAGGCGGCGCTCGCGATCATCAAGCAATGGTTCGAGGATCGCTTCGCCGAGGGCACGCCGACCAAGAACATCAACACCGTCGCGCCGTTCATCACGCTCGCCTATCTCTACGAGCACGAGCCCGACCCGCGCTACATCCCCTATCTCGACACCTGGGCCGAATGGCTGATGGCGCCCGACGGCCTGCCCAAGACCGAGGAGGGCGGGTTCCAGCATATCGTCTACAACGACGAGAACCCGGGCGAGATGTGGGACGACACGCTGATGATGTCGGTGCTGCCGCTCGCCAAGATCGGCCTGCTGCTGAACCGCCCGCACTATATCGAGGAGGCGAAGCGCCAGTTCCTCGTCCACATCAAATATCTGTTCGACAAGAAGACCGGGCTCTGGTTCCACGGCTGGGACTTCAACGGCCGGCACAATTTCGCCGAGGCGCTGTGGGCGCGCGGCAATTGCTGGGTGACGATCGCGATTCCGGAAATCATCGAGATCCTCGACCTGCCGCAGGGCGATGCCTTCCGCACCTTCCTGATCGATACGCTCGAGGCGCAGGTGAAGACGCTCAGCCAGACGCAGGATGCCGAGACCGGTCTGTGGCACACGCTCATCATGGACCCGACCAGCTATCTCGAGGCGTCGGCGACCGCCGGCTTCGCCTATGGCATCCTGAAGGGCGTGCGGAAGGGCTATCTGCCGCGCCATTACGAGGCGGTCGGGATCAAGGCGGTGCGCGGCGTGCTCGCCAACATCGACGACGCGGGCGAACTGAAGCAGGTCAGCTTCGGCACCGCGATGGGCGACACGCAGCAATTCTACAAGGATATCGCGCTCACCTCGATGCCCTACGGCCAGAGCCTCGCGATGGTCGCCCTGGGCGAGTTTCTGCGCACCTATATCTGACGCGAACCAAGCCCCTCCCCGTTCAGAGGAGGGATTGGGGGTGGGGGACGTCTCACCGAGACCGACGTCCACGACTCCTCCACCCCAACCCCTCCTCCGAAGAGGAGGGGCCAAAGGAGAGCATATGGCCACCGACCCGATCGCCGCCCGGCCCGTTCTACCCACCGCCCCGTCGCGGCCGGTGCGCTGGTACAATCTGCTCGCCTATGGCTCGAACGACGTGCTCGGCGCGGGGTCGATGGCGGTCATCAGCACGTGGATCCTGATCTTCTACACCAGCTTCTGCGGCCTCTCCGCAGCGCAGGCGACGATCATCTTCGGCGTCGCGCGGGTGCTCGATGCGTTCACCAGCCCGCTGATCGGCCATGTCTCCGACAATATCGGCCGGACGTGGCTGGGGCGCCGGTTCGGGCGGCGGCGCTTCTTCATCCTCGCCGCGATTCCCCTGCTGCCGTCGTTCGCGATCATGTGGGTCGCCGGGCAGAGCTTCTGGTATTATCTCGTCACCTACGTCCTGTTCGAGATGGTCTATGCGATGGAGATCATCCCGTACGAGACGCTCGCCAGCGAAATGGCGACCGATTACAAGACCAAGGCGAAGTTCGCCGGCGCGCGCATCCTGTGCGGCCAATGTTCGGCGATCGCCGCGGCCTTCCTGCCCGCGTGGCTGATCGCGTATCTCGGTCCCGACAGCCCCGACACCTATCTGTACATGGGCATCATCTTCTCGATCCTGTTCATGGGCGCGGCGGGGCTGCTCTATACGTTCAGCTGGGAACGCCAGCGTCCGCCCGAACTCGCCGAAGCGGAGGCGCGCGACAAGCCGACGCTCGCGGCGGCCTTCGCGGCGCTGTACCGCAACCTCTTCTCGACGTTGCGCATCCGCGCGTTCCGGCTCCACCTCGGCATGTATCTTGGCGGCTATATCAGCCAGGACATCTACAATGCGGCCTTCACCTATTTCGTGATCTTCGCGCTCGCCGGATCGACCGCGATCGTCGGGCAGCTGGTCGGCGTCACCTATATCGTCCAGCTGATCGCGGTGGTGCTGGCGATCAACTTCGCGCTGCGCCTCTCGCCCGCCGCCGCCTATCGCTTCGCGGCGTTGAGCTTCGCGATCGGCGTCGTCATCTTCCTCGCCATGTATGCCGCCGGCTATACCGCGACCTCGGCGCTGTTCTGGCTGCCGGTGGTGTTCGCCGGGCTCGGCCGCGGCGCGCTGAACTACATCCCCTGGGCGACCTACAATTACATGGCCGACGTCGACGAGATCGTCACCGGCCGCCGCCGCGAGGGCGCCTTCGCCGGGGTCATGACCTTCGTGCGCAAGATGAGCCAGGCGCTCGCGGTGATCTTGGTCGGGCAGGTGATGCAGGCCTCGGGCTTCGTGTCCAAGGCGACGACGCAGAGCCCGCAGGCGATCGCCGCGATCGTCGGGGTGCTCGGCCTCGGCACGATCGCGATGCTGGTGTTCGGCGTGCTGGTGTCGACCCGCTTCCGCCTCGACCCGCGCACCCATGCGATCCTGCTCGACGAGATCGAACGCTTCCGCGGCGGCGCGCGCCAGCCGGCGGACGACGAGCATGCGCGGGTGGTGGAGGACCTGTCAGGCTGGTCGTACGACCGGCTGTGGGGGAACAACCCGGTGGCGGGCGCGCAACGCTGATCGGGCGGGAAGCCGGACGCGGGCGTCGCAGCGCGGACGTAACGTTCATCCCCTGGCCCGTCATTGCGAGCGCAGCGAAGCAATCCAGCGTCGGACCAGGACGCCCTGGATTGCTTCGCTGCGCTCGCAATGACGGGGGCATTGACGATCGATCATATCGAAAAAGAGGTGGGGAGCTTCTGTTGCCCGGTGCTCCCCGTACCGCTGGAATCCCTTCTGTTGCCCGGTGGGTCCAACCGCGTAATCTTGGAATAACCTTAGGCCGTTAGGCCCTCAGTTACGCCGCAATCGCGAGTGCTTCGTTATCGTTGGCACTTGTGTAATGGGCCGTTGCGGTGGTCCCATTCCGAGCGAAAGACAGCGCTTTTCAACACACGTCGATCCTAGTTCGGCCCCGTCATCGCATCTGATCGCTCAGCTGCGGTGGTGGAGCCGCCGGGTACTGCCCCCGGGTCCGCTGCGTCTATGCGACGCCACCGTTTATCGCCATAGCCGGCTGGAAGCCGGCACGACCCATATAGGCCGGGGTTCAAGCCACTGCAATGCACGCCTTTCGCTCGCCACATTATCGGGCCATAGGGCGTCGATCATGTTGACCCAGCGTTCCCGCTACGCGCTGCGCGCGATGCTGTTCCTCGCCGAAGCACCCGCCGCCACGCCCCCGATCCCGATGGGGCGGATCGCGATCGCCGCGAACGTGCCGCGCAAGTTCCTCGAACTGATCCTCGCCGACCTGCGCGACGCCGGACTGCTGACCAGCACGCGCGGCAAGATGGGCGGCTACGTCCTGTCCCGTCCCGCGCAATTGATTTCGCTGGGCGAGGTGATCCGCGTGATCGAGGGGCCGCTGGCGCTGGTCCCCTGCGTCAGCCGCACCGCCTATCGCCCCTGCCTTGACTGCAAGAGCGAAGCGGACTGTGCGATCCGCCACGCGATGATGCGCGTCCGCGACGAGACGGCGCGCATCCTCGACGGCACCAGCCTCGCCGACGCGACCGCCAAGCATCTGGCCGCGGCGTAACGCGCATCCCCCGCCGCGACGGGGGATGAGCAGCGGCGTCAGACGCGCGGGCGCGCCTTCAGCTCGTCGCGGATCTCACGCAGCAGGGTGACGTCCGCCGGTTCGACCGGAGCGGCCGCGACCGGCGCTTCCGCCTTCGGCATCAGCCGGTTCACCGCGCGCACGATCAGGAAGATGATGAAGGCGACGATGACGAAGTTCGCCGCCTGGGTGATGAATTCCCCATAGCCGAGCAGCGGCACGCCCGCCTTTTTCAGCGCGGCATAGTCCGACAGCGACCCCGTATAGGTCGCCGGCACCGGCCCCATGCGCAGGAAATAGCCCGAAAAGTCGAGTCCGCCGAACACCTTGCCGATCACCGGCATGATGACGTCCTCGGTCAGCGAGGTGACGATCTTGCCGAAGGCGGCGCCGATGATGACCGCGACGGCAAGGTCGAGCACGTTGCCGCGTGCGATGAATGTCTTGAATTCCTTGAGCATGATCGCCGCTTTCCCTCGTTGCGTCCCCGGCGCGAGGGTAAGCGGCGATTCCCCCTTCGCCAAGCCCGTTCACTGTCCTATATGGATAGGACAGATCGTCCAGGAGGTTGATTTCATGTCGTCGCGTCGCCCCATTGCCGCCTTCGTGCTCGCCGCCACCGCGTCGGTGTCGCTGGCCGGCTGCGGCATCAATTCCGTGCCGACCGCCGAGGAGAATGCCAAGGCGCGCTGGGCCGATGTGCAGAACCAGTATCAGCGGCGCGCCGACCTGATCCCCAACCTCGTCTCCACGGTGAAGGCCGCGGGCGCGCAGGAAAAGGACATTCTGGTGCAGGTGACGCAGGCGCGCGCCGGCGCCAACCAGGTCAAGTTGAGCGGCGACCAGCTGACCGATCCCGCCAAGATGCAGGCGTTCGAGCGCGCGCAGGGCGCGGTGACGCTGTCGCTGCAGCGGCTGCAGGAGGCCTATCCCGAGCTGAAGAGCCAGGGCAATTACACCACGCTGATGAGCCAGCTGGAGGGCACCGAGAACCGCATCACGATCGCGCGCACCGATTACAACACCGCGGTGCAGGCGTATAACACGCGCATCCGCACCTTCCCCGACGCGGTCGGCGCGCGCATCTTCTACGGTGCCAAGCCGCTGACCCCGTTCGCCGCGACGACGCCCGGCGCCGAACAGGCCCCGAGCGTCAACTTCGGGAATGCGGGCTGACGGGCATGACCCCGCCCCTCCGCATGCTCGCGTTCGCGCGGACGGCGATGCTGCTGGTGCTGGCGTGGCTGATCGTCCCGCCGGCCACCGCGCAGACCTTCCCCAAATTCACCGGCCTCGTCGTCGACGCGGCGAACGTCCTGCCGCCGGAAGCGGAGGCCGCGCTGACCGCCAAGTTGGAGGCGTTGCAGAAGGACACCAAGCGCCAGCTGGTCGTCGCCACGATCCCCGATTTGGAGGGCTATCCGCTCGAGGAATATGGCTACAAGCTCGGCCGGTCGTGGGGCGTCGGCTTGCGCGACGTCAACAACGGCGTGGTGCTGTTCATCGCCCCCAATGCGCCCGCCGGACAGCGTGGCGCGCGTATCGAAGTGGGCCGGGGCCTCGAACCGATCGTGACCGATGCCCTGGCCAGCGTCATCATCAACACCGACATGCTGCCGCTGCTGAAAGCGGGTGACATAGCCGGAGGCCTGAACGCCGGCACGGATGCGATCGCGCAGCAGTTGCGCGCATCCCCGGAGGAAGCGCAGGCGCGGCTGGATGCGGCGATCCGGCAGTTCGACCAGACGCATCGCCGCTCCTCGACCGGTAACGGCGGCGGCGTGCCGTTCGGCCTGATCGCCTGCGCCATCATCCTGCTGTTCGTGCTGGTGCCGCTGTTCCGCAGCAAGCGGCGCGCCGGACCATGGGGCACGCGCTATCGCAGCCACGACAGCGGCGCCCTGCCGATCGTCCTGTGGAGCATCGCCAATGAGATCGGCCGCTCGTCGGGCGGCGGTGGCTGGGGTGGCGGGAGCAGCTCCGGCGGCGGCAGCGACGGCAGCTGGGGCGGCGGCGGCTTCACCGGCGGCGGCGGCGGCGATTTCGGGGGCGGTGGCGCCTCGGGGAGCTGGTGACATGCGACTGACCGACACGGATCGTGCCAGCGTCGCGGCGGCAGTGGCCGCGGCGGAACGCCACACCGCGGGCGAGATCGTCACCATCGTCGCACGGCGATCGGACAAATATCACGACGTCGCGCTGCACTGGGCGGTGCTGGCGATGCTGTTCGTCCTCGCCTTGCTGGCGTTCCGGCCGGATGCGGCGGTCTGGTTGCACGGGCTGGTCGCCGATCCCTGGGAGGGCGCACCCGCGCCAGGTGGCCTGTTCACCGTCGCGCTGGTGCTGCTCGTCGTCACCTTCCTGATCGTGCGCGTGGTCCTCGCCTGGATGCCGCTGCGGCTCGCGCTGACCCCGGGCAGCACCGAGGCCCGGCGCGTCCACGCCCGCGCCCTGGCGCTGTTCCGCGCGAGTGCCGAGGCGCGCACCCGCGATGCGACCGGCGTGCTGCTCTACCTGTCGCTGGACGAGCACCGTGCGGAGATCATCGCCGATGCCGCGATCCACGCCCGCGTCGCGCCCGACGTCTGGGGCGAGGCGATGGCGGCGCTGATCGCGGCGACGCGCGACGGCCGGCCGGGCGACGGCATGGCGGAGGCGGTGCGCCGGATCGGCGTCGTCCTCGCCGAGCATGTCCCGCCGCGCACGAACGACACCAACGAACTGCCGGACCGACTGATCGAACTATGACCAACGCCACCGCCTGGAAGGGCAAATATCTGTCGGTGCGTACCGCCGGCACCTGGGAATATGCCGAGCGCGTCGGCTCGATCGCCGCCGCGGTGATCCTCGCGATCGACGGCGAGGGGCAGTTGCTGCTGGTCGAGCAGTATCGCGTCCCGCTGGGGCGCAACTGCCTCGAACTGCCCGCCGGTCTCGTCGGCGACGAGAGCGCGGGCGAGAGCGTGGCGGCGGCGGCGCGGCGCGAGCTGGAGGAGGAAACCGGCTATCACGCCGCGATCGTCGAGGAGCGCGGCGAATTTTATGCGTCGCCCGGCATGACGTCGGAAAGCTTCACCCTCGTGGTCGCGACCGGCCTGACCCGCACCGGTGACGGCGGCGGCGACGCGGACGAGAACATCATCGTCCATCGCGTCCCGCTGGACGCGGTCGCCGGCTTCGTCGCCGAAAAGCGGCGCGCCGGCGTGGCGATCGACGCGAAGATGCTGCTGCTGCTGGGTGGCGGCCTGCTGGCGGAGCTTGGCGGGCAGTAACCACGCTGCCCCTTCCCTCTCCCGCCGGGAGAGGGATTACGGCGCAGCCGGCCACGGGTAGGGCCAGCGCGCACCATCACGAGCGACGCGGATCACATCGACGCACGCGACACCTTGGCATCTTCGCGCCGTCGCGCGAACCGTTTCTACCTAGCGGAAATTATCCGCATAGGCCTGCAGCTTGAGCTTGCGCTCCGGCGCGGCGGTCAGTTCGTAATCGAAGCCCTGCGCCTCGCAATAGGCGATCGCCGCATCCTGCGACGGGAAGCTCAGCTTCACCTGCTCGCGCGTGTCGCCGCTGCCGGCCCAGCCGGTGAGCGGGTCGGGTTGCTTGGGTTCGGCGGGTTCGAATTCGAGGGCCCACGTATGGGTCCGGGCTTTGCCGGACTGCATCGCGTTCTTGGGGCGCTGAAAGATACGGGCGGTAGGCATAGACTGGCCCTTTAGCGCGTCCCGGCGGCGCGCGCATCCGCCTTTTTGGTGCGCAGTGTCGCCGATGCGGCGGCGGGATCGTCGGGCCAGGGATGTTTGGGATAGCGCCCGCGCATCTCCTTGGCGACCGCGGTCCAGCTGCCCGCCCAGAAGCCCGGCAGGTCGCGCGTCGTCTGGATCGGCCGGCCGGCGGGCGAGGTGAGGCTGAGCACCAGCGGCACCCGCTCCGACCCGATCACCGGATGCTCGGCGAGCCCGAACAATGCCTGCACCCGCAACTCCACCCGCGGCCCGCCCTCGGCGGCATAGTCGATGCCGTGCGTGCTGCCGGCCGGGCTGGTGAAATCGGCGGGGGCGAGACGGTCGACCTGCCGCATCGCGTCCCAGCCGATCAGGGAGCGGATCGCATCGGTCAGCGCGCCGGGCGGGATCGCGTCCAGCCGCCGCCGTCCGGTCAGCAGCGCCGGGAGCCATTCGTCGAGCCGCTCGGCCATCATCGCGTCGAGCGGCACGCCGGCATAGGTCGCGCGCGCGCGCAGCGCCTCGGCCCCCGCGCTCCACGGCAGCAGCGCGAGGCCGTGCGTCCGCACCCCCTCCAGCAACGCCGCCGCCACCGCCGCGGGATCGGCCTGCGCATCCGGGCCGGACGACAGCCGCAACGCGCCGAGCCGGCGTTCGCGCAGCGTCGCGACGCTGCCGCTCGCCGGGTCGAAGTCGGCGGTCCGCCGCGTCTCGATCCGGTCGCCGAACAGTCGCTCGATCGTCGCGAGTTCGATCGGCGCGGCGGCGAGGATGCGCGCACCCGATGCGACGCCCTGCGTATCCGCCACCGCGAGCCATTCGGCACGAGCCAGCGCGGTGGCCGGGTCGAGCCGGAAGCCGCGCCCGCCGACCGAGGCCCAATGTTCGCCGCTCGCGTCGCGGCGCCGCGCGATCCGGTCGGGGAAGGCGAGCGCGATCGCCACCTCGACCCCCTCCGCCTCGCCGTCGTCCCCGCTGACCAGTTTCGCCCAGCGTTCGGCAAGCTTGCGCGCCGCCACCGCCTTAGTGCCGCGCTCGCCCCGCCAGCGCCGCAGCCGCGTCTCGATATCGGCATCCACGCCGCCGAGCCCGCGTTCCGACAGCAGCACCGCGACCTCCGCCGCGATCCGCCCCTGCCCCAGCCGCGCCGCGCGCAGCAGCATATGCGCCAGCCGCGGCGGCATCGGCATCACCGCGATGCGCCGGCCATGCGCGGTCGGCCGCCCGTCGCCGTCGATCGCCTCCAGCGCCGCCAGCCGCTCGCGCGCCTCCGCCACCGCCGCGGCTGGCGGCGGGTCGAGCCACGCGAGGTCGCGCGGATCGCCGACGCCCCACAGCGCCGCCGCCAGCACCAGCCCCGACAGGTCCGCCTCGAGCATTTCGGGCGGGTCGAAGCGCGGCAGGCCGCCGGTCGCCGCCTCTTCCCACAAACGATAGGCGACGCCCGGCCCCAGCCGCGCCGCCCGCCCGGCACGCTGCGTCACCGCCGCCTGGCTGGCGCGCTCGGTCACCAGCCGCGTCATCCCCGCCGCACGGTCGTAGCGCGGACGGCGGGCCAGCCCCGAATCGACGACGATGCGGATACCGTCGAGCGTCAGGCTGGTTTCGGCAATCGACGTGGCGAGCACCAGCTTGCGCCGGCCGTCGGGCTCGGGCCGAATCGCCGCCCGCTGCGCGGCGGGATCGAGGCTGCCGTGCAGTTCGTGGATGACGATATCCTCGGGCAGGGTCGCCAGTCGCTCCGCGGTCCGCTCGATTTCGGCGACGCCGGGCAGGAAGGCGAGCACCCCGCCCTCCGCCTCGCCCAGCGCCCGCCGGATCGCGGCCGCCATCGCATCCTCGATCCGCGCGTCGCCGCTGCGACCGAGGTGGCGCAGCGCCAGCGGATAGCTGCGTCCCTCGCTCTCGATCAGCGGCGCGGCCGCCCCATCCTCCGCCATCAGCGCCGCGAAGCGTGAACCGTCCAGCGTCGCCGACATCGCGACCAGCCGCAGGTCGGGACGCAGCGCGGCCTGCGCGTCCAGCGCCATCGCGAGCCCGAAATCGCCGTCGAGGCTGCGTTCGTGGACCTCGTCGAACAGCACCGCGGAAATGCCCGCCAGTTCGGGATCGGCCTGGATGCGCGCGACAAAGATGCCCTCGGTCACCACCGTCACCCGCGTCGCGGCCGATCGCCGGCTGTCCATCCGCGTCGCATAGCCATAGGTGCCGCCGACCGCCTCGCCCGCCAGCGCCGCCATTCGCTCCGCCGCCGCACGCGCCGCGAGCCGGCGCGGCGATAGCACCAGCACCTCGCCCGTGCACCACGGCTGGTCGAGCAGCGTCGGCGCGACCGCGGTGGTCTTGCCCGCGCCGGGCGGCGCGACGAGCACGGCATTGCTGCGCCGGCCCAGCGCGGCGAGCAGGTCGGGAAGGACGGCGAGGATCGGCAGGTCGGTCACGGCCCCGCGCCCTTGCCATGGATCGGTGCGCAACGCGACCGGCGCGCACCATCCTGCTGCGTTCAGCGTCCCAACGTATGCACCAGCCGCAGGCCGAGATTATCGATCCCCGGATTCTGGTCGGAGAACATCTGCCGATGGCTGAAATGCTCCCACGCCACCTCGACCGCCCAGCGCCGGTTGACGCGCACGCCCAGCGACACATTGGGATTGAACAGGACACGCGATCCGAACGCCGTGCGCATCCGATAGATGTCGTAGCGCCGCCACGCCTCGTCATCGGGCAGGCCGGGTACGAACGGATCGGGCGTGAAGCGATAGCCGTCGTGGATGGTCAGCCCGATCCCGGCCTGTCCGTAGATGCGCCCGCGAAAGACGTGCTGCCGCCATTCCGCGCCGAAGCTGGCGAAGCTGGTGCGCCCAGCGGTGCTGATCTGCGCCTTGGCGGTCAGCCGCGGCTTGAGCGCAAAGCGCAACGGCGCCGTGCGATAGGTGAACTGGACGTCGACCGTCCCGTTCTCCTCGCCGCCGTCATAGACTTGCCCGCTCGGCAGCGCCGGAAAGGTCAGTCTCTCCCCCAGGGGATGAAAATTGGATCCGTGTTCGAACACCCCAATCGCAAGTTCGGAATCCGTCCATTGCGACGGCGGTCGGTCCTGCGCCGCGACCGGGGACGCGGCGAACGCCGCCCTGACGGCCAGCAGACCCATGGCATTCCCGCAGGCGCGGGCAATCGCCCCGCCGGAGCGGGTCGTGAGTATCGGCACGTGCATTCTCCCTGATGAAACCGGTCGGCGTTGCGTTAGGTGGGCGGCGCGCCGTGTCGGGTCGCCGCGCGATCATGCCTGATCGTCGCGGCACGATGCGATAAGGCTCCGCCGACGATGCAGGCCATGATCGGGTAGATCCAGAATCCCTGGAAGATGGCGTAGGTCTGCAACAGCGCGCGTGGCAGGACGTAGATCACGCCATGGCTGCATAGCGCGATCAGGTGGAATGCCGTTGCCCAGATCGGCCAGAACCGGGTCGACCGCAGCATCAGGATCACCAGCGCCACCAGCGCGGCGGCATCGATCGCGATCAGACCGATCCGGTGCGTGCGCCAGTCGAACAGCGATGACCCCATCAGCACGAAGGTGACGAGCGAGCCGACGCCGACGATCGCCACACCCCACCGTTCGCTGGCCCCGCCGTACCGCCAGCCGACGACGACCGTCACGAACAGGCAGACGTCGAACAGCACCGTCAGGAAGAAGTAGATCGTCATCCGCCGTTGGTCCGTCCTGCCATGCGCGTGCCGCCGTCGCCTTCTTCGTCGTACGTCGTACGTCGTTTTTCGTCGTACGTCGTCGTCGTCGTCGTCGTCGTCGTCGACGGTCAGCCGAGCCGACTAAGGCTCGTCAACATCGTGGTGATGCCGCTGACCAGTCCGCCGAGCGACAACGCGACCACCGTGGCGATCACCAGCACCCAGGCGAGCCGTTGCGCCGTGCTCAGCCTGTTGATCGGTCGCGCGGCTGTCGCAACCGGAATGGGCCATGACTGCTCTCCTCCCGAAACCCCGTCCTGGGGCCTCTCATCGCGCCCGACGGCGGGGGCGGCAACCGCCGGCGCGTCATATGACGGTTCGTACGAGCCCGCACGGGTCGGTGCATCGAGCAGGATCGCCGCCTGATGGCGCGATGTCGCGCCGAGGATACGCATCGCGATCCCGATCTCCGCATTTATCGTGTGATGCGACCCGCCGACCTGCTGCGCGATCTGCTTGGAGGTCATGCCGGCACCGACGAGGCGGAGATAATGCCGCTGCGCCTGCGTCAACGACGTCGTTCGTGTGTGGGCGTGTGCCGAATCCATCGCGGGACCCTCGCCTGATTATGTGAAAGCCGTGCGGCAGTCCGCGCCGCCGGACATCATAAACTGATGTTGCGTTTCGCCATTTCGGCTGCGGCGATCGCCCCGAGCGGGGTCGGCGTATCGCCCGCGAAGATATCGGCGAGGTCGAGCAGGTCGTCGTCGGCCAGTGCCGCTACCGAGGCCCGTATATCCGCCAGGCGAACGACCGCGCGTTCCGCCTCCGCCGTCTGTCGCTTGCGCCGTGTCTTGAGCATGGCACGGCCGATAGCAGCATCCGGCGGGCGATGGCAGGGAGGGACATGGATAACGACGGTTCGCCCGCGCGGCGGTCGCATTCCGCCGAAACGGGTAATAACGTTAACTGTCCATTATAGACATAACTCTACCGAGGGTGGCAGACGACCCCTCTGTGGATCACCCGACATGGCACGTGATGGAGACACCAGTATTCCCGATCGCCGCGGCGGGTGGCGCTCGGGGGACGGCCGCCGGGCCGTGTCGGACCGCGCGCCGATCGGCGCCGCGCGTCGTGATTCCGTCGCGCTGTGAGGATAGCGCATGTCCTGCGGGCCGCGGCGCTGATCCTCGCCTGCGCCACGCCGCTGCGGGCCGAACTGAACGTGCCGATCGCGGCGCGCATCCTGACCTTCCTGTTGCCGCCGCCCAAGGGCCTGACACCGGTCGCCATCGTCTTCGCGCCGGATAACGCCGCCTCGCTCGCGGAAGCGGCGGCGATCGAACGCACGATCGGCGGCGGTGTCGCCGCCGGTGGTGCGCTGGTCCGGACCCGGCGCGTCCCCGTCACCGCGCTGGAGGGGCTGCGCGGCTACCGCGCCGCCTTCGTCACCGCCGGCCTGCGCGGCGCGCACGACGACATCGCCGCCGCCGCGCGGCGCCATGCGGTGGTGACGATCACCTCCGACCATGGCTGCGTCCAGACCGCGCGCTGCGTCGTCGGCATCGCATCGGGCACCCGCGTCCAGATCACCGTCAGCCGCGCCGCGGCGCGCGCCGTCCATGCCCGTTTCGGTTCGGCCTTCCTGATGCTGGTCAAGGAGATATGACCGTGCACACTGTCTGCACCGCCATCGCCACCGCCATCGCGGGGCTGCTCGCCTCCTCCGTCACCGCATATGCGCAGGCGATCGATCATTCCGCGCTGCAGGACGTGATCGGCGAACCGGTCACGACCAGCGTCACCGGCAAGCCGCAGCGCGTCTCCGAGCTGCCCGGATCGATGATCGTCATCACCGCCGACCAGATCGCCCGGTCGCCGGCGCGCGACGTCCCCAGCCTCCTCAAGACCTATGCCGGGATCGACGTGAACCGCTGGACCGCGGGGCAGAGCGACGTGGCGGTGCGCGGCGGGGTGCAGACCTACAATGCGCGGCTGCTCGTGCTGGTCGACGGCCGTCAGGTCTATCTCGACCATTACGGCATGACCAACTGGAACCTGCTCGGCGTCGCCAACGAGGATATCCAGCAGATCGAACTGCTCCGGGGGCCCGCCAGCGCCATGTTCGGCTTCAATGCCTCCACCGGCGTCGTAAACATCATCACCCGCAAGCCGGACGACGCGACTGCGTTGCGGACGGAGGCCAGTGCCGGCAACCACGGCATGAGCCGGTTGGCGGCATCGCTCTACGTCCCGGTGACCGACGAGGTCGGCGCGAAGGTGACCGCGTCGCGGCTGCGCGAGGACGAGCGGCGGGTGCCTGCGACGATCCTCGATCGCCCGCATCGGGAGGTGGAGGCGGATCATGTCGCGGCCGAGCTGAACGCGGCGTTCGGCGTCAGCACGGTGACCATCGGCGGTGGTTACGACGTCAGTCGCCAGGTCGAGTTCCTGCCGGCGCAGCTCCTCTCCAACCAACTGTACCGCAGCGCCAATCTGGCCGCAGGGATCACGCACGATACCGAATGGGGCGGGCTGGCGTTGAGCGGCTTCGTCGACTGGCTGGATGCCGATTACGGCACCGACGGCAGCATCGGCGGACTGGCGCGCGGCCTGATGCTGTCCAACCGGATCGCGGTGGGCAAGGCGTCGGGACTGTACCGGCTGGGCGACGACGACACGCTGCGGCTGGGGTTCGAATTCCGCAACAACCACCTCGCCAGCAACGCGCAATATTCGGATATCGTCGGTTACGACGTCGCCTCGGCGAATGCGATGATCGACCTGCATCCGACCGGACGCGTGACGGCGACTGCCGCGGTCCGGTTCGATCAATTGTGGCTCTACCAGTCCGGGGCGATCGCGCGGCCGGCGGTGGACGATCCGGCGGATTATCGACACGCGTTCCATCGCGTCAGCTTCAACGCCGCATTGCTCATACGCACCGGGATCGAGGGGCAGCTGCGGCTCAATGGCGGGCTCGGCTACCAATTGCCGTCGCTGACCAATTATGCGTTCCGGCTGGAGGTCGCCTTGCCGCCTCCGCTGCCCTCGGCGCTGATCGTTGCCGGCTCGCCGGCGATCCGCCCGGCCAGTACGTGGAGCGGCGAGATCGGATACAGCGACCAGCGCGGCGGCATCCGCGGAGAGGCGACGGCGTTCTACACCCATACGCGCGGCACGATCGCTCCTCCGTCGGAAATGCCGTCCGAATTCACGGAGGTGCGCTTCACCCCCGAGCCGGTGCTCGTCGAACGCTATTATTCCGCGGGGGATTACAGCACCTGTGGCGCCGAACTCGCCCTGTCGGGTCGTCGTGCCGCGCTGGGCTGGCGCGCCAACTATACATGGACGCGGACGCGCAGCCATCTGGACCAGCGTGATGTGCGCTCGCTGATGCTGATCCAGCCGCGGCTGACCACGCCCACGCATAAGGTGAACGTGGTACTGGATTACGATACCGGCGGGCCTTGGTCGGTAACCGGTATCGCACGCTACACCAGCGCGACGCAGCAATTCGCTCTTGCTCCCGAAGTGCCCCTCCCGGTGGTGAAGCTGTTCGATGTCGCCGCTGCGCTCGCGCTGGACGCACGGCTCGGATTCCGCCTGTCGCGGGGAATCGAGGTGTTCGCGGCCGGTGAGAACCTGACGCTCGCCCGTGGTGTCGCCGTTTCGCCGATTCCGGCGGATCGCCGGGTCCGCGGCGGGTTGCGGGCGACGTTCTGATGGACCCTGCTTCCGATCCGCCGCCGCAATGCATGATGGCGGGATATGCGGACCGGATTGAGCGGCTGACCCGGCTCGCCGACCGTCCGATCGTCGCGAAGGTGGCGGCGGCGCCGGCCCTGCTGCTCGCGCTGGTCGTGTTCATCGTCGTGATCGGCAGCACCGCGCTCATCATCGCCGATCGCAGCGTCGACCGGATCGTGCATGGCGACATGCGTGACGTCAGCCGGTTGAGCGCGATGACGCTGCGGTTCGAATCGGTCGATTCGGCCGTATACCGCCTGCTGGTGGCGAAGGCCGCCAACCAGTCGACCGACGTCGGGCATCAGGCGGCGATGATCGCGCGCGACCTCGACACGGTACGCAGCAGCCTGCGCGCCTTCCGCAGCCACCATCCCGACCAACAGGCGACCGTGGACGCCGCGTTGGGGGATCTGGAGCGGTATGGGGAGACCGTCGACGTTGTCTTCTCGATGCTGGAGGTGGATTTCGCGAGCAGCGCGGCGATGGTCGCGCCGTTCCGGGCGCATGCGCGGCGCGTCGAGCAGCGGATCCGCGGGCTCGCCGCGACGGGGATGGAGCGCGCCGAGGCCAATGCCGCCGACACCGCCTTCACCACCCGCATCACGATCCTGGCGATGATCGGCGGCGCGCTGATCGTCGCGGCGCTGGGCATCGTTGTCGCCTATGTCATCAGCCGGTCTACCGTCCGGTCGATCACCGGCATCGCCGCGGCGACCGATGCGGTGATGCGCGGCGAGGCACCGGATTTCGCGGGCCTGCGCCGCGGCGACGAGCTGGGCCAGATGGTCACCGCGCTGCAGGGCTTCCACCAGCATCGCTGCGAGGCCGAACGGCTGGAGCGCGAGGCGGTGTCGCTGCGCGAGGAGGCGTGCCGGCAGGAGGAGCGGCGCATCCTGTCGGTCCGCCGCGCCCGCGAGGAAGCGGCCGAGATTCGCCGCCGCAGCCTCGCCGACCTCGCGCAGGCGTTCGAGGACAAGGTGTCGGGCGCGATCCATCAGGCGCAGCAGGCGATGGCGCATCTCGACCGGCATGCCGAGCGGCTGAGCGGCTCCACCGACGGCGACCGCCGGCTGGCGAACGACCTCGGCAGGATCGCCCGGTTGTTCAGCGAGGAGATGCACGACGCGAGCGCCGCGACCCGTTCGCTCGCGCGCACCTTCGTCGACATCGACCGCGAGGTCGCCGGCACGCGGCAGGCCGCCCGGGCGATCACCCGCCACGCCGACAGCGCCAGCGAGGCGGTCGTCCGGTCGCAGGACAAGGCCGTGACGATCACCCAGATCGTCGACGTGATCGACGCGATCGCCAAGCAGACCAACCTGCTGGCGCTCAACGCCTCGATCGAGGCGGCGCACACCGGCCAGTCCGGCGCCGGCTTCGCGGTGGTCGCCGCCGAGATCAAGGCGCTGTCGAACCGCACCGGCGTGTCCACGCACGAGGCGCGCGACAAGATCGAGGCGATGCAGGAGCAGATCGCCGACGTCGTATCGAACACGCGCAGCCTGACCGCGCTGATCGCCGGCATGGACGAGATCACCGAACGCGTCGCGACGATGTCGCGCGAGCAGACCACGTCGATCGACCGCCTCAACGACCGGATCGGCGAGGTACGCGAACAGACAGGCGCGCTCGCCGACGCCAGCGAGCGCATCAACACGTCGGTGCAGGACAATCTGGATGCGGTGCTGCAATTGCGCACCGCCAGCGCCACGCTGGATCAGGCGCTGACCACGCTCGCGACCGACGCGCAGGCGTTCACCCACCGGCTGCTGGCGGGCTGAACGTGGCGGGCCGGGCGCGCCCGTTCAGCGGTCGTTGGCGCCGACCGCGCGGGACGTGGCGAAGGCGGCGCTCAGCCGCGAATGGCGCGTCAGGCTTTCCTGCATATGGCGCCGCGCCGCCTCGCGCGCGGTGACCGGGTCCATGCGGATGATCGCATCGAGGATCGCCTCATGCTCCGCGCGGACCAGCGCGGCATAATCGGCATGCGCCTGCGGCGGCTGGTCGCGCAGATAGAGGTCGCGGGCGGGGACCAGTCGCAGGCCGATGAAATCGACGAGGCGGACGTAATAATCGTTCTGCGTCGCGCGGGCGATCGCGGTGTGGAAGTCGCGATCCGCCGCGGCGGCGGCCGCAACGTCGTCCTGGCATGCGTCCATCCGCCGCAGCGCCTCGATCAGCGCGGTGATGTCGGCGGTCGTGCGCCGGGCGGCGGCATAGGCCGCCATCTCTGCCTCGATCGCCAGCCGCATCTCGAGCAGTTTGATGACCTCCGACAGTTCGGCCAGCTCGTCGGGCATGATCTGGAACGCGCGATAGCCGGCGTTCGCCGACACGAAGACGCCCAGCCCCTGCCGCGACCGGGTCAGCCCGCGCGCGGTCAGCCGCGCCACCGCCTCGCGCACCACGGTGCGGCTGACCCGTTCCTGTTCGGCGATTTCCTTTTGCGTCGGGAAGCGTGAATCGGGCGGCATCGCGCCCGACTGGATGCGGTCGAGCAGCTTGTCGAACAATCGGTCCGCGAGCGATGGATCCCCTGCCGCCACTGCATTCCCCTCCCCGCGCTTGTCGTACGACCACGTCGGAATATCATCGGCCATCGCCAACGTCCACCGGACCCGCCGGGCGCCGGTGGCACGGCAAGAAATATGACAACTTGGATTGCAGCCCCCCGGGGCGGGTCATATGATCCGCGACACTGACCGGCGACGCGACGATCGCCGGATCCGGACGGAGGGACCCCACGCATGCACGCTTCCCGTATCGGCCTGACGGGCGCGATCGCCCTGCTGCTCGGGTCGAGCGCCATGGCCGCGCCCCCGGCGGGCGCCCCGCAATCCGCCGCGACGCCGCGCTTCGACCCTGCGCGCCTGCCCGATCGGGCGCAGTTGCTGGCGCTGCTCGATCGCACCGCCGCCGCGCAGATCGCCGCGCTCAAGGCGCAGGGCCTCGACCTGCCGACCGCCAACCGGCAGGTGACGACCAACTGGATCTCCGCGACCTTCCTGATCGGGCTCGGGCGACTGACGCGGGTGTCGGATGTCAGCGGCGGGCGGCGCTACCTGCGCGACGTCGCGGAGCATTACAATTTCGGACTGCTGGGAGCGTGGTCCGCGCACAACATGCTCGATGCCGACAATCTCGCGATCGGCGACGTCTATCAGGAATTGTACGCCCGATCCGGCGAGGCGGGCGAGATCGCGCCGCTGCGCGCGCGGCTCGACTATACCGGGCAGTATCTGGGCGTGGAGCCGGCGCCCAAGCAGCTCGTCTGGTGGTGGGCGGACGCGATGTTCATGGCGCCGCCGGTCTTCGCACGCGCCGCGGCGCAGCTGCACGACCACAGTTATCTGACCGCGATGGATGCCGGCTGGTGGCGCACCTACGACCGGCTGTGGTCGAAGGAGCATCGCCTCTATTATCGCGACGAGCGCTTCATCGGGCGCAGGACCGCGGGCGGCAAGCCGGTGTTCTGGGCGCGGGGCAACGGCTGGGTCGTCGCGGGTCTGGCGCGCGTGCTCGACACGATGCCCGTGAAATTCCCGAGCCGGCAACGCTATGTCGATACGTTCACCGCGATGATGGCGGCGCTGGCGCCGCTGCAGCGCGCCGAGGACGGGCTGTGGACCGCCAGCCTGCTCGACCCCAAGGATCCGCCGGGTCCGGAAACGACGGGATCCGCCTTCTTCACCTATGCGATGGCATGGGGGATCAACCATGGCGTGCTGGATCGCGCGACTTGGCTGCCGCGCGCACAGCGCGCCTGGGCGGGGCTGGCGGGCAAGGTCCAGCCGAACGGCCTGCTCGGCTATGCGCAGCGGGCCGGCGACCAGCCGGTGCCGTCGACCGCGTCGGATCATGCGCTGTACGGCAGCGGTGCCTTCCTGCTCGCCGGGCTGGAGGTGATGGACCTCGGCAAACCGGTCAGTGCCCTGCCCGTCGCCGAGCCGCAGCGCGACCCCGCCGGCCCGCCGCGCCTGCCGATCGCCCTCGCCCCGCGTCCTGCCGACCCGGCGCGGATCGCCGATTGGCAGCGCGCGATGGCCGAGCGGCAGGCGATGATCGACCTCGCCTATGATCCCGCGACGGTGACGACGACCGGGGCGGCACCGGCCGGCGCCGATGGCGTCACCATGCCGAGGATCACGCTGCCGCTCACCCCGCCGCCGCCCGACCAGCGCGCGGCGCGGGCCAGCGTCGCCTACGCGCCCTATCGGTTCGACGACCTGTTGTGGGAGAACGACCGGACTGCGCATCGCATCTACGGCCCCGCCCTGCAGCGCGAGGAACCGCCGTCGAGCAGCGCGATCGACGCCTGGGGCAAGCATGTCCCCTGGCCGTTCATGGAGCGCCAGCTGAAGACCGGCAAGCAGCACGACTATCATGGCGAGGGCATCGATTTCTACAATGCCGGCACCACGCGCGGCGCGGGCGGCCTCGGCATCTGGTATGACGACAAGCTGTGGGTGTCGCGCAACTGGGCGAAGTATCGCATCCTGAAGAACGGCCCCGACGCCGCCGATTTCGAGGTCGATTACGCCCCCTGGCCCGTCGATGTTGTGCGCAAGGTGTGGGAGACGCGGCGGTTCACGCTGCCGGTCGGCACCAACTTCACCCGCATGGTCTCGACGCTGCATTCCGACAAAACGGGGCCGCTGGTGGTCGGCATCGGCATCCAGAAGAAGCCGACGACGACGACGCTCGGCACCTTCACCGCTGATCGCGCGCGGGGGCGGTTCAGCCTGTGGACGCCGACCGATGCCGACAAGGGCGCGATGGGGGTCGCGGTGATGGTCGATCCCGCGCAGATCACCGACGTGGTCGAGGACGCCGACAATTACATCGTGCTGGTCCGCGTGACGCCCGACCGGCCGCTGGTCTATTATATGGGCGCGACGTGGAGCAAGAGCCGCGACTTCCACGATCGCGCCGCATGGGACGCCTATGTGATGGCGCAGAAACCCGACTTCACGCCGCCACGCTGACACGCCGACACGGAAAGGGCGCCGGCATCGCTGCCGGCGCCCGAGGCTGCGCGGGGGGAACGCGCGTCAGAATTTGACGGTGGCACCCGCCGTGAAGGTGCGGCCGAGGCGGGTTTCGAACAGCGTGTCCTGCCGCTTGCTGTCGATATACAGCGTGTTGCGTTCGTCGGTCAGGTTCTGCGCCTCGAGGATCAGCTTGAAGTTCTCGGTCAGATTGTACGAGGCGGAGGCATCGACGAAGAGCGTCGAGGCATTGGCGCGCACGTCGCTGTCGTTCGCGCCCGACGGGATGCCGCGGTTGAACCGGTCGCGGAAGCTGGCAGTGCTGCGGATGCTGAAACGCTTGTCCTCGTAATAGAGCGTGCCGCTCGCCGCGTGCGGCGACAGGTCGATCAGGTCGTCCGTCGTCGTCTGCGTCGGCACGCCATTGGCGCTGGCGAGGATGTAGTTGATCCGCGATTTGACGTAGGTGTAGCTGCCGAGCACGCCGAGGTTGCGCAGGAAGCCGGGCAGGAAGCGCAGCTGCACCTGCGCGTTGACCTCGACGCCGTTGAGCGGACCGCCCGGCGTGTTGGCCGAGCGGTTGACGGTGAAGATGTCGGCCGGCGTCGACGGCGTGCCGTCGAGCAGTGCATCGGGCAGGCCCAGCGAACTATACGGCACCTGGCTGGAGATCGACTGGATGTACGACCCGATGTTCTTGTGGAAATAGGCGACCGACAGCAGCGATCCGGGCGCGAAATACCATTCCAGCGCCGCATCCAGTGTGTTGGCGCGGATCGGGTCGAGGAACGGATTGTTGACGGAGCCGGTGCGCGTCGCGACGGTGACGCCCGACGTCGGCGTCAGCTGGCCGAGTTCGGGACGCGACATCACGCTCGCCGCCGACAGGCGCAGCAGCAAGTCGGGGGTGAGTTCGCCGACGAGGTTGATCGAGGGCAGCCAGTCCGAATAGGAGCGGCTGACGTCGCCGCGGCGCCCCACCGTCGGGAAGGGCGCACCGGCCGGCGCGGTGACCGGAATGTAGCCGAACGAATCCTGTTCAGTGTGGACGTAGCGCACGCCCACGTCGCCGCGGATCGGGATCGGGAACATGTCCTCGGTGTTGAACGTGGCCATCAGATAGCCGCTCTTGATCCGCTCACGCACGCCCGAGCGCGCGGCGCCGCATTCGATCCCGCAATATTGGAAGCTGTCGAAGCCGAAGGCCTCGCGCCATTTCTTCGAATCGATCGCGGAGAATTCGGCGGGCGCACCGCCGCCGAGCAACTTGCCGAAATTGGTGATCTGTTGCGTGATGCTGGCCAGCGTCGTGCCGGCGGGCAGCGCGCGCACCGCGACCTGGCTGGGGATCAGGTTGGCGCCGGTGACCTGGAAATTGCTCTCGCGGAACTGGCCGCCGGCCTTGAACGCGAAATTGTCGAGAAGATTCCATTCGAGGTTCGCCTCGAACGTCTTGTTGCGGGTGTTCTGGCGCAGCGGCCGGCCGGCGGTGCTGAAGCCGCCGAGCACGGTGAAATTGCCGTCCGGGCTGGGCGCGTAGCTAAAGTTCGCCGGATTGGCGACGTCGGTGCCGAAGCCGATCGTCGGGATGTTGCCGCCGTCGCGGAAATCGATCGAGAAATTGTCCGCGTCGATGATGTCCATGAACGTCTGCAGGCGCAGCGGGCTATAGAAGCGCGAATTGGAGATGCCGGCGAGCGCGGTCAGCTTCAGCTTGTCGGAGAAGCGATGCTCGATGTTGAGGTTCGCCTGCTTGAAGGTCGAGACGAACTGGTCGACCAGCCCTTCCGAGCGGATGTCGACGCCGTCGAACAGGCCGTAGGTCAGCGAGCCGAGCGGATCGAACGCGATGTCGCGCACCGACGTCATCGGCTTGCCGCCGTTGGTCGCGGTGCGGCCGAACGAGATCGCGCCGATGTAATTGTCGCGGCGTTCGACATCGAAGCGCGAATAGAGGCCGTCGAGCGAGATGTCGGTGTTGACGCCCGGCTTCCACTGCAGCGACAGCGTGCCGCCCATCCGCTCGGCGTCCTGTTCGGAATTCACGTAGCGCGGGATGCGCGGCAGGAAGGCGCCGCCGCCGGGCTGGTTGGTGATGCCGCGCAGGCTCTGGATCGTGTTGTATGCCGCCGTCGTGCTGGTGCGCGGGTTGTTGGTGCTGCAATTCGCCGCATTGGTGCCGCGCGCGGCGTTGGTCGCGGGGTTCTGCGGGGCGAAGCCGACCGGCGAGCAGAAGCCGCCGTCGATATAGGCGGGCAGGATGTTGACCGCAGAATAGCCGACCTCGCGCAGGTTGCGCTTGCCGTAGGCGAACGAGCCGAGCACGCCCAGCGTCCCGTCGGCGAACTGCTTCGACACCAGCACCGAGGCGCGCGGATCGACGGTCTTGCTGACCTGGTTGTAGATGCCGCGACCGGTGGCGGTGAAGACGAAGTCGGTCTTGAAGTCGAGCGGATGCGGCGCCTTCAGGTCGACGGTCGCGCCCAGCGATCCCTCCTCGACATCGGCGGACGGCGTCTTGCGCACGGCGAGCGCCGAGAAGATTTCGGTCGGGAAGGCGTTGAAGTCGAAGCTGCGCCCGGAATTGCCCGCGCCGTAGATGTCGGCCGCGCCGGTCTGCGACGTGCCCTCCATGCCGTTGATGCGGACGCGGGTGAAGGATGCGCCGAGGCCGCGGACCGAGATGTTCTTGCCCTCGCCGCCGTCGCCGCGCGACAGCGCGACGCCCGGGATGCGCTGCATCGATTCGGCGAGGTTGGAATCGGGGAACTTCCCGATATCCTCGGCGACGATGCTGTCGACCGCGGCGGTCTCGTTACGCTTGATGTTGATCGCGCTGTTCAGCGACGCGCGGAAGCCGGTGACGACGATGTCCTGGTCCTCGCCCGGCAGGGTCGGCGTCGTGGTGCCGGTCGGCGTGTCGGTGGGCGGGGTGACCGGGTCGGTGCCGGTTTGCGGCGCGGTCTGCGGTGCGACGGGTGGCGCGGTCTGCGCGGCGGCCGGCGCGGCGGCGAGCGCGATCCCCATAGCCAGGCCCGACACGGTGCCGCACGCGACCATCGCAACTCGACCGAAAGACGTCTTCATCGTCACTCCCCTTGATGCACGGAGTGACCGGGGCCTTTGCGACCCGACAATCCCCTCCGACCCTGAATCATTGTTATTATGCCACCGGTATCATCGACTTTTTCGTGCGTGTAAAGTGGCTTTAGAACATTATACCAACAAGTGGGACAGGTCAGGTTAATTGGCAGATATCAAGGACATCCATATCGCTGTAATCCTGATTTTCGCCCGCCATCGCCCAGATGAAGGCATAGGCGCGAGTGCCGGACCCCATGTGGACCGACCAGGGCGGGGAAATCACCGCCTGTCCATCGGACAATGCGATATGCCGCAGCGCGTCCGCCTGCCCCATATAATGGAAGATCCGCGCCTCCGGCCCGCCGAGCTCGAAGTAGAAATAGATCTCCGAGCGCCGTTCGTGGATGTGCGGCGGCATCGTGTTCCAGACCGATCCCGGCTTCAGGATGGTCAGCCCCATCACCAGTTGCGCCGAATCGCAGACGCCCGGAATGATGAGCTGGAAGATCGACCGGTCGTTCGAATCCTCGAGACTGCCCCGCTCCAGCCGGTTGGCGTCGGCGATCGACAGCTTGCGGGTGGCGAACGCGCGATGCGCCGGGGTCGAGACGAGGTAGAAGCGCGCGCCGGCACCGTCGAACACGACCTCCGCCGCCCCCATCGTGACGTAGAGGCAATCCTTGTTGCCGAGATCGAAGCGGGTGCCGTCGACGGTGACGCTGCCCGCGCACGCGCCGACGTTGATGATGCCGAGTTCGCGCCGTTCGAGGAAGGGATGGCCGGCGGCGGAGGTGGGTTCGACCTGATCGGGCAGGCGCACCGGCGCATTGGCGATCTCTACCCCGCCGATCACCATCCGATCGGCATGCGTATAGTTGAGCAGGCAGGCACCGGGCCGGAACAGCGCGTCGATCAGATAGCGGTCGCGCAGATCGGCGTTGGAGGCGCCCGCCATCATGTCCGGATGCGTGGCGTAATAGGTGCGTTCGAACATGCGGGTCCTTTCGCGAAGAGAGCGGGCGGGCGCGCGGCGGTTAGCGGAAGATGACGCCCTGCCCGTTGCCGGGCTTCATCGGCGCGCCGTTGCGGAGCATCGCGATCACCTCCGCCCCCGCGAGCAGCACCGGGCCATAGCCATGCGCCGCGCGGACGTGGCGCGGGCGGTAGTAATAGAAAGCGGGATCGAAGCCGACGCCGGTGCCGACGCAGACATCCTCGACCTCGCCCGCCGCCGACACCTTGGTCGAGACGCCCTGCCAGGCGAGCAGCGCGACGGGCGCATAGGCGCGCCGGTCGATCCAGCCGTGATTGATCGCGCGCGCGATGGCATAAGCGTACATCGCGCTCGCCGAGGTTTCGAGATAGCTGTCGGGCCGGTCGAGCAGCTGGTGCCACAGGCCGGTGCCCGACTGCACCCGGGCGAGGCCGGCGACATGCGCCTTGAGCTGCGCCAGCACCGCGGGGCGGCCGGGATGATCGGCGGGCAGCACGTCGAGCAGCTCGACCATCGCCACCACAGCCCAGCCGTTGGCACGGCCCCAGTGGAAGGCGGGGTGCGGGTCCATCCCCTCCACCCAGCTGTGCATGTACAGCCCCTTGTCGGCGACGAACATGCGTTGCGAGAATTGCAGGATCTGGCGGACGGCATCGTCGTAATAGCGCCGCTCGCCGGTCAGCGCGCCCATCTGCGCAAGGCCGGGGACGCTCATGTAGAGGTCGTCGAGCCACAAAGTGACGGGCAACGGCCGTTGCCGCGCCAGCGTGCCGTCGGGCATGCGGAACTGGCGGTTGGCGATCCAGTCGAGATAGACCTGGATCTGCGGCCGGACGTTGCGGTTGGCGAGGCCCGCCCGCTGCACCTTGATGAGCGCCGCCGACATCGCGCCGGAATCGTCGAGCCGGTCGGGCGCGAGCATGTTGCGGACCGGCGTCGCCTCCGCATCCGCGCGGGTCGTGCGATAGCGGGCGGCGACATCGGCGACGAAATTGACGCGATCGGCGGCGTAGCGGGTGTAGCGCGCATCGCCCGTCACCTGTCCGGCGAGCAGCGCGCCGGCATAGGTGACGCCCCATTCGTAGCTGGTCAGGCGGAACCCGGGCTTGAAGACATTGGCGGGCACCAGCCTGCCGACATCGACCGCCGTGCCGCGCGCATCGACCATGCCGATCGGCGCCTCCCGCTCGATATAGCCGAGCACGCGGTCCATCACCGCCTTGATCGCGGTGGCGGACGAATCGCGATACGGCATCGGATAGGCGGGCGGCAGGCGGGTCGGGGCGTCGCCGACGTCGGTCACCGCGGCGGTGCTGGCCGGCGGCGCGACCGGCACCAGTTGCGCGATGGCGGGCGCGGCCAGCAGGGTAGCGGCGATTGCCGCCATGGTCGTCGCGGCTCGATCTGCGGCAGGCATCGCCCTCTCCCTGTCCCGTCCCTGTCACGGCCGGCTTTCCGCCGGCTCGGTCAGCTTGTCGTACAACAGCCGTTCGTTTAGGGAAAGAGCCTTGCTGCCGAACGCGGCCGGGAGTTGCGAATGACCTATCTGCTGGACCGTCGCGCCGTCCTCGCCGCCGGCACCGCCCTGGCCGCGAGGGCGTCTGCCCGCCCCGCGCCGGACGACGACTGGGCGCGCGCGCGGACGATCGCGGCACGGGTGGGCGTACCGCGGTTCGCGCGCCGCGTGTTCGACATTCGCGCCTATGGTGCGACGCGCGGCGGCGCGGTGTCGTGCACGCAGGCGTTCGCCGATGCGATCGCCGCCTGTGCCGCGGCGGGCGGCGGGCGCGTGCTGGTGCCGGCAGGGCGCTGGCTGACCGGCGCGATCCGGCTGGTGTCGCGCGTCGAGCTGCATCTGGATGCGGATGCGACCATCCTTTTCAGCACGGATCCCGCGCATTACCCGATCGTCGACACCCGGTTCGAAGGTGTCGAGCTGATGAACTATGCACCGCTGATCCATGCCAGCGATGCGCAGAACGTCGCGGTCACCGGGCGCGGCACGATCGACGGCCGCGGCGCCGCCTGGTGGTCGTGGAGCGGCGGCAAGCGGTACGGCTGGCGCGACGGGCTGCCGAGCCAGCGCGCCGCGCGCGACCGCCTGTTCGCGATGGCGGAGGCGGGCGTGCCGGTGACGCAGCGGCGCTTCGGCGCGGGCGGCTATATCCGACCCAATCTGATGCAATTCCAGCGCTGTCGCAACGTGTTGATCGAGGGGGTGACGCTGCGCGATTCGCCCTGTTGGAACGTGCATCCGGTGCTGTCGCGCGACATCACGATGCGCGGCGTGACGGTCACCGGGCTCGGCCCCAACAACGACGGCTGCGACCCGGAATCGGTCGACGGCATGGTGATCGAGCGCTGCACCTTCGATACCGGCGACGATTGCATCGCGATCAAATCCGGCCGCAACGCCGACGGGCGCCGGCTGGCGGTGCCGTCGCGCGACATCCTGATCCGCGGCTGCACGATGAAGGCCGGACATGGCGGCGTGGTGATCGGCAGCGAGGTGTCGGGCGGCGTCGCGCACGTCTATGCCGAGGATTGCACGATGAGCAGCCCCGATCTGTGGTATGCGCTGCGCTTCAAGACCAACGCGGTGCGCGGAGGGCGGATCGCGCATATCCGCGCGCGGGACATCACCGTCGGGCAGGTCGGCCGCGCGGCACTGACCTGCGATTTCAACTATGAAGAGGGGGCGAACGGCCGCTTCGTCCCCGAACTCGACGATGTCGTGGTCGAGCGGCTGAGCGTCGCCGACACCGGCCGCGTGCTCGACTGCCAGGGCCTGCCGCAGGCGCCGGTCGGGCGGCTGACCCTGCGCGATTGCCGGTTCGACAAGGTGCGCGAGCCGAGCATCGTCGAACGGATCACGCAGCTGCGGCTGGAGCGCGTGCTGGTCAACGGCCGGCCCGCCACCCGCCTGTAATTCCCGCCACTTGTCATATAAGCCGGGGCATCCTAGCATCCGCCCGATACACGGGGACGACGATCCTCGGGAGGAGGATGGGATGCAGGCGGACGATCACGATCCGGGCCGGCGCGCCGTGCTGGTCGGCATGGCGGCGAGCGCCGCGGCGGTTGCGGGGCGGGTATCAGCGGCGACGGGCCGGCCCCGACGCTATGTCCAGGTCGGCTGCGGCAGCCGCGCGCGCATGTATCAGGATGCGATCTGGGGGCCCCACAAGGCGCATGCCGAGCTGGTCGGCATCTGCGACACCAATGCGGGGCGGCTCGCGCTGGTCGGACGGCGGGCGGCACAGGCGGGGGCGCGACCGCCAAAAGCCTATGCCGCAACGGATTTCCGGCGGATGATCGACGAACTCAAGCCCGACGGCCTTATCGTCACCACCCCCGACGTCAGCCATGTCGACTATATCGTGCGCGGGCTCGACGCGGGCCTCGACGTCATCACCGAAAAGCCGATGACGACCGACGCCGCGCGGACGCAGGCGATCATCGACGCGTGCAAGCGCAACGACCGGCACGTCCGCGTCAATTTCAACTATCGCTACGCCCCTTATCGCAGCCAGGTGAAGAAGCTGCTGATGTCGGGCGCGATCGGCGACGTGCTGTCGGTCGATTTCCACTGGCTGCTCAACACCGTGCACGGCGCGGACTATTTCCGCCGCTGGCATTCGCAAAAGCCGATCTCGGGCGGGCTGATGGTGCACAAGGCGACGCACCATTTCGATCTGGTCAACTGGTGGCTGTCGGACACGCCGGTGTCGGTCGATGCGACCGGCAAGCGCGACTTCTACACGCCGGCGATGGCGAAGCGGATGGGGCTGAGCGGTGCGCACGACCGTTGCCTGACCTGCCCGGAAAAGGCGCAATGCAGCTTCTATCTCGACCTCGCCGCCGATCCGGGGCTGAAGGCGCTGTTCCTCGATAACGAGGCGCTCGACGGCTATCACCGCGACCGCTGCGTGTGGCGGCCCGACATCAGCATCGAGGACACGATGAACGTGATCGTCGGCTATGCCGGCGGCACGACGCTAAGCTACAGCCTCAACGCGTTCAATGCCTGGGAAGGCTATCACGTCGCGTTCAACGGCACCAAGGGGCGGCTGGAGCATAGCGTCGTTGAGAGCGGCGGCACCGCCGGCGCGGCGGAGCGCGAATCGCGCGACGTGGTGACGACGCGGATCATCCCGATGCGCGGCAAGCCGCAGGTCGTCACTCCCGACGAGGGCGCGGGCGGCCATGGCGGCGGCGACGCGGTGATGCTGGCCGACATCTTCGATCCGAACCACGCGCCCGACCCGCTGCTGCGCATGGCGGACGAGCGGGCGGGTGCGGCGTCCTGCCTCGTCGGCATCGCCGCCAACCGCTGTTTCGAGACGAAGCGGTCGGTGCGGATCGCGGACCTGGTCACCGGCCTCGGCCGGCCGGACCAGACGCGGATGCCGCTCCACACCGCCCCGGTGCCGATGCCGATGAAGCGGACGTAGGGCGCCGCCGGGCCCGGAAGTCCCGCACCGGGCGGCCATGTACGTTCAATGACGTATCACGCCCGCCCGGTGTTCCGAATACCGTCCCGCCCATGTTCGATTCGCGGGAATGGTCATGAACGGAACACTCGTCGGCAAACGGCTCATCGGCACGCAGGCGCCGGTGACGGTCGGTTGGGAAAACCTGCCCAGGGTGGAAGGCGGACCGGTCAAGCTGTTCGTCTTCACCTGGTTCCAGCCGGCGATGCTGCTCGGCCTGATCGCCTTCTGGTTCTATGCCCCCAATTCGATCGCCAAGGCATCGACCGCGATCGGGATCGGCATCGGATTCAAGGCGCTGCTGCTCGCGCTCGAATGGGTCAACCCGCGGTTCGACAGCTGGCGCCTGACCTGGAAGGAGGCGGTGACCGACCTGTTCTACGTCGGGCTGGGCTACACGCTGCTGCGCCTCGTCGACGACTATATCGGCAGCGATGCGGTCGCCGACTATATCCAGCAGGGTCTGCACTGGGACAAGCTCAACTGGTTCATGACCCTGCCGCTGCTGCTGCAGGCGTTCATCATCTCGTTCGTCTTCGACTTCGGGCAATATTGGATGCACCGCGGCATGCACAACTGGCATCCGCTGTGGCTGACCCACGCGCCGCATCATTACATCACGCAGCTCAACATCAACAAGGGCGCGGTCGGCAACCCGGTGGAGCTGTTCCTGATCGGGCTGGGGATCGGCGGCTTCTTCGACTTCCTGCCGCGCGCCGCCCTGCTTGCCGGCACCTTCGGCCTTGCGGTCGGCACCTATCAGCACATCAACGTCCGCTTCAACAGCCCGCGCTGGTGGCGCTTCCTGTTCAACACCACCGAACATCACAGCGTCCACCATTCGCAGGATTACGAGGCGAGCCGCAGCAACTATTCGGGGACTTGGATCATCATCGACCGCCTGTTCGGCACCTGCGTCGATGGCGAGGCGGAGCTGTTGGGGATGGAGGGCGGACGCCCGATGTCGATCCGCGAGACGATGAGCTATCCCTTTACCGAGGGCTGGAAATCGATCCGAGAACGCTTCGCCCGCCCCATGGCCGGCGACGCCGTGGCTGTTCCCGCCGAATAGCGGGCGCGTCCGCCCCCGGACACGCGCATGACCGGCCGACATCGAGGAGATCACGTGAACCTGCGCTTCATCGAATGGATCTGGCACGTACGCGGCAGCATGGCGCTGTCACCCGATTTGTCGCGCGATGACGCCTTCGACCGGCTCGACCCGGTGTTCCGGCAGAGCGGCACGCGCAGGGATCGCATGGACGACACTCTGGTGTTCACCAAGCGGGACCAGGAGGCGCAGGACAAGATGTCGGTGTTCGACAGCGGCGTCCTCCGGATCGAACAGGGCGTCGCCGGGATCGTGCTGCACTATCGCCTCATCAGCCGCGCCCTGCTGTTCTGCTTTCTGGCGCCGTTCCTGTTCCTCGGCATCGCGCAGCTGACGATCGCGATCGGCAACCACCAGAAGGCGGCGGCCGAAGCCGCGGCCAAGGCGGGGACCGCGCCGAAGAAGAAGCCGGAGAAAGCGGTCTTTCCGCTGAACCCGATCGACAAGGCGCTGGGCGCGCCGGAGCCCGAGGACCCCAAGAAAAAGAAGAAGAAGGACGAGGACAAACTGCCCTCCCCCACCCCCGCCTATGTGTTCGCGGGGCTGTTCGCCACGCTCTACGTCGTCGGGCGCGTGCTGGAGGATCGGCTGGTCCGGTCGCTGTTCCGGAAACGGCTGGCGGGTGCCTAACCGGACCGGACCGGCATGGTCCGGCAGGCTGCGGATCGCGATGCTGGCCATGCTGCTGTCCGCCGCGGCGCCTGCCACCGTCGGCCCGCGGTTCGCGCACTGGATCGACGGCACCGGCGCGCACGAACCCGAAACGCAGGTGCAGCGGATCGATGCCGACACCTTCGTCATCCGCCAGTCGGTGCGCACCAATTTCGAGGCGCCGTTCCTCTACCTGCTGTTCGGCACCGATCGGGCGATCCTGATCGACACCGGCGCCGGCGGTCTGTCGATCCGGCCCACCGTCGAGCGGCTGATCGCGGCGTGGCGGGCACGGCACGATGGCCGGACGGTCCGGCTGATCGTCGCGCATTCGCACGGCCATGGCGACCATCATGCCGGCGACGACGAATTCCGCGCGCGGCCCCAAACCGACGTCGTCGGACTGACGCCGCAGGCGGTGGCGGCGTTCTTCGGCATCGCCGACTGGCCGAACGGGATCGGCCGATACGACCTCGGCACCCGCATGATCGAGATCGTCCCGACACCGGGTCACGAGCCGGCGCACATCATGGTCTATGACGCGCGCACCCGCCTGCTGTTCTCGGGCGACATGCTCTACCCCGGCCGCCTCTATGTCCCGACCCACCGGATCGCGGTGTTCCGCGCGAGCGCCGACCGGCTCGCCGCCTTTGCCGCGACCCGCCCGATCCGCGCCCTGCTCGGCGCGCATATCGAGATGACGACGACGCCGCGGCGGGATTATCCGAAAGAAGCGGCGGCCCACCCGTCCGAGCATCCGCTCGCGCTGCCGCCCGCCGCGATCGAGACGCTCCGCCGCGCCGCAGCGGCGCAGGGGGCGACGCCGGCGATCGACGCCCACCCCGATTTCATCCTCTATCCCGTGCCGCCCCGGCCGGCATCCTGACTTCGGACGGGCGGACCGGATCAGTCTCCGGGTGCGATCCGCACCGACAGGCCATCCAGCGCGGGCATGAAGGCGATCTGGCACGACAGGCGCGACGTCGCCTCCCGCCGGTCGCTGCCGTCGAGCAGCGCATCCTCGTCCTCGCCCATCGGCGACAGCCGGTCGGCGAAGGCGGGGTCGACATAGACGTGGCAGGTCGCACACGAACAGCAGCCGCCGCACAAGGCAGGCAGCGATTCGAACCCGGCATCGCGGATGACCTCCATGACGCTGAGGCCGGCCTGCGCACAGATCGTGACGGGTTCGCCGGCCGGCGGCGTGACAATCAATTTGAACATGGGATTTCGATCCATTCGGCCGTGACGGCCGGAAAAAAGGACGGGCCGACCGGCCGCGTCATCATGGCGACGGCAGGCCGCCGGTCGGGATCGACCGACGGCGCCGGGACTCAATAGTGGAAGCGGAACTCGATCCCCCCGCGCCGCGGGGTCAGCACCGATCGCGCATAATAGCGTTCGACGACGCCGGTTCGCACCTGATTGAACGAACTCTGGTCGTTGCTGACGCTGGTATAGGCATATTTGTCGAAGATGTTGTCGATAAAGAAGCCGACGTCGAACGGCTTCGTGCGATAGGTGATCGCGGCGCGGTGGGTGACATAGCCGGGGATCTTCTCGCCGAAGCCGCGCAAGCCGACGCGTGAATAGATGTTGCCGGTATAGGTGCTCGCCCAGCTCGCCTCGATATCGGTGCCGTCGCCCATCGGACGGGTGTAGATTAGCTGCGCGCTGCCCGAATTCTTGGCGGAGCCGGGCAGGCGATCGCCGTCGAGCGCGTCGTAGCGCACGCCCTGGCTGACGACGAGGCTGGGGAAATCCTCCGTCAGATGCGCGTCGACGTAGGAATAGGTGCCCTGGAACACGAGCTCGGGCACGATCTTGAACGAGCCGGACAGCTCGACACCCTGCGACACCGCGCCGCCGGCGTTGGTGGTGATACCGACCGCGCCGTTGACCGTCTGGCTCGGCACCTGGACGTCGCCCCATTTGACGCGGAAGCCGCTGAGCGTGAACTGCAGGCGCCGGTCGAACAGGCCGGCGCGCAACCCGACTTCGAGATTGCGCGTCTTGTCGGGGCCGTAGACCAGCTCGTTCGCCAGCGCGCAGACGTTCTGCCCGGCGGGCAACGGCACGACGCACGGCGCGACGCGATTGACGCCGCCGATACGGTAACCCGTGCTGTAGGTCGCATAAGCGAGCAGATCGGGGCTGAACTTGTACGACGTGTTCGCCTTCCAGACGAAGCCGTCGTCGCCGGTGCTGCCGGACCGGACGCGGCTCGGAGCGAACTGGATCAGCGGATAGGGCGTGCGGGTCAGGCCGCCACCGAACAGAGGCGTGTCGGTGCCGCCAGTCGCGGTGGCGTCATATTTGAAGTAGCGCAGGCCACCCGTCACCTGCCACGCCTGCGTGACGTGCAAGGTCGCCTCGCCATAGGCCGCCTTCTCGACCGTCTTCGTCTTGACGAAGGAGATATATTCGAGGTCGTCGGGCCGGTTGACGCCGGCGAAGGCGGCGAAGCCCGGCGTATATTCCTGCCGGTCCGAATCGTATTTCAGGCGGTTGTAGAAGCCGCCGAGCACCCAGCTGAACGGCCCGCCGTGCGACGAGACGAGGCGCACCTCCTGATTGAGCTGGCGATAGTCGCGGTTGCCGTTCGAGAAGGAGGAGAAGGCCGGAAACGCCTCATAGCCGTAATCGAGATCGAGCAGCAGATCGGTATTGTCGTCGTTGCTCCTGATATTCTGCTTCGTATAGGCGGTCGTGCTGACCAGCTGCGCGACGTTGAACAGGTTGAGGTTCACTTCGGCCGAATAGAGGTCAGCGCCGCGACGGAACCGCTCGAGATAGCGCCACGGCCCCTCGTAGCGACCGGTGCCGAGCACGCCGGCGCCATTCGCCTGCCGGCCGTCGGTTTTGGTTTCCTGATGCGCGTAGGTGAAATAGGCCTTCACGTTCGGATTGTATTCGAGCAGCAGCGTGTTGCGGGTCGTGAACGTATGTTCGAAACTGACGTCCGCCACGCGCCGAAAGTTGGCGGCATAATCCGCGGTCGATCCGAGCGCCCCCTGCGCCGCGGTCGCCCCCCGCACCGGCTGCGCGTTCGAGACGCCGGGGGTTTGCAGGATGTAATTGTAATCGATGAAGCCGGGATTGTCGTAATAGCCGACGACCGAGCGCAACGCGATATGATCGGAGACGATCGGGATGTTGACGGTGACGTCGCCGATCCGGCCGAAATCGCCGCTGTGCGACTGCGCATAGGCGCGGCCGTGGAGATCGACCGAGAAGCGGCTCGTGTTCGGCCGGTTGGGAATGTAGCGCACCGCGCCCGCCAGCGTACCGAGGCCGTATAGCGTGCCCTGCGGCCCGAGCAGGGTTTCGACGCGGTTGATGTCGAGCAGCTTGAAGTCGAGGTAGAGCGGGACTTCGCCGAGATAGACGCCGACGGCGTTGTTCTCCGCCGATCCGAACACGCTGGTGTCGCCCGATTCGATGCCGCGCAGGATGATGTTGCCGCTGCTCGCGGGGCCAGTGTCGACGACGGTCACGCCGGGGGTGAAGGCGGCGAGCCCGCGGATATCGTCGATACGCTGACGCGCGATCGTCTCTTCGGACACGGCGCTGATGTTGATCGGCGCATCCTGCAGCGTCACGGTGCGGCGGCTGCCGGTTACGATGATATCGTTGCTGCTACCGTCCGCCGACGCCTGCTCTTCGGTCGGAACCGTCTGCGCCATGGCGGGCGTGGCGGCGAGCCCCGCCAGAACCGTCGCACCGAGCAAAGCCGCGCGAGAAATCGATCGAGCCAACCTGAACCCCCTTAAAATCCGGACGCCGCCAAACACGCGTCCCTGTGCCGTCAGCCACGCCGTTTTTGTGCATGTGCTAACACGCACCGTTTGGTGAATCGGGCCGGACCGCCATGGGGTGTTTGACGTAGCGCCCCGGCAACGCCGCCGACGGGCATGCCGAAACGCCGGACGTCGACGGCCGCGCACGCCCGGGGCGCCCGCGGTCATCAGCCATCCAGCGCGGATCGTTGCTTATTTCGGCGGTGCAGCAGGCGCCGTGCCGTCCGGCGTCAGGCTCCACCAGGACAGGGTGTGGACGTCGTGCGCGCTGGTCCACAGGCCGCCGGCGGCATAGCGCAGCGCGCCGCTGCCGCTCGCGGCGCCGAGCCGGCCGAGGATCGCCAGCGAGGCCGGATCGATCATGACGAAGCTCTGGTCCGCGGTCGTGCGCAGCCACACCGCGCCCCCGCCGGTGTCTATATCGCCGTAGAGCAGGTCGGCGCCGACCTTCACCCGGCCGGACACCGCACCGGTGGCGGGATCGATCCGGGCGAGCGTGCCGTCGCCCTGCTCCTGCACCCAGACCGCGCCCTCCCCTACCGCGAGGAAACCGGGCTGCTTGCCCAAAGCGGTGCGGCGGACGACGGCGTTGGTGGCGGGGTCGATCCGTTGCAGCGACTGCCTGTCGCTGCTGACCGCCCAGAGCGCGCCGGACCCGAAGGCGAGGAAGAAGGTGCCGGGATCGACCGCGATCGAGGCGACGACGCGGTTGCCGGCGGGGTCGATCCGGGCGACCTTGCCCCCCGCGTCGCTCGCCACCCAGATCGATCCCGCCCCGGCGGCGACGTTCAGTTCGCCCTTCGGATTGGCGATACCGGTCGGGATGGCGGCGATCAGGCGAGCGGTCTTGAGGTCGATGCGGTTGACCGTGCCCTGCTTGCAATCGGCGACCCATAGCGAGCCCATGGCGATCGCCATCGCGCCGCAGGGGTGCGCCATCGCCACCTCGGCCAGCTTGCCGGTGCGCGACCAGCGTTCGACGCGCCCCTTGTTGGTCGCCCAGACGCTGTCGCCGTCGACCGCGAGGAAGTCGGCGAACCCCGGCACGGTGATGACCTGCGCCTCGTGCGGTTGCGGCACGGTCCTGGCGGCGGCGGGCGCGGCGGCGCCGATCGAGAGCACGGCGGCGATGAGCGGGAGCCAGTTCGTCATCACCCGGCCACCGCGTCGGTCGCGATCGCGGTGGTGCCACGCCGGGACTGCAAACGGTCGAGGAGCGGCCGGAGGGGGAATAGGAATTGTTCGGGGATCGACAGGCGGCGCCGGTCGTCCTGCCCCACCACGCTGGCCTCGCCGTCGCGATAGGTGCCGAAGATGCGATCGAGCAGGATCAGCGAATTGCCGTAATTGCAGCGCGTGTCGTCATAGGCGGTCGAATGGTGCAGGCTGTGATGGCGGATCGTGGTGAAGACGAAGCTGTACCAGATCGGCGGATCGGCGCGGACATTGGCGTGGGCGAAGCTGGAGACGACGCCCAAGACGTTCAAGCCGCAGAACACCGCGGTCAGCGGCAGGTCGAACAGGGCGACGACGCTGAGGCTGATGAGGAACAGCTCGACCGGATTGCCGACATAGCCCTTCATCGCGTTGAGCTGCGTGATGTGGTGATGCGGCGCGTGCACCAGCCAGAACGGCATCGCATTGTGCATCAGGCGGTGCATCCAATACTGGCCGAATTCGATCAGCACGACGACCAGCGCGACCTGCACGAGGAACGGCAGCTGCATCGCCCATGCGGTGGTCAGTCCGAGCGACGCCTTGAGCGCGTGGAGCGGCTCCTCCGCCAGCGTCGTCGTCGCCCAGGCGATCGCGGTCGATCCGAGCACGACGTAGAACAGGTCGGTGAGGAATTCGCGCCGGTCGATCCGCCAGCCGCTATGCCGCTCCGCCACCCATTCGAGCGCCTGGACGAAGGCGGTTATCAGCGCCGACGTGACGACGAGCAGCCAGGGTTTGGCGAGCAACGACGCCGGCGCGAGCGCCCAGAAGCCGACGACGGCCGCGACGGTCAGCGGCGGCAGCAGATTGACGACGGTCTTCTTCATGGTTCGCCCCGGTCACATGTGCACGGACGGGCGCCGCGATCCTGACTGGATCGCACCTGCCCCCGTAACCGTGACCATAGGGTCACGAGTACGGCGCGCGCAGGTGGTCGAATGACGTAGGGCTCGCCGGGTGGCGAAGGAGCGTGGCCTTCACCCGTTCGGGGGCGAACCAGTCTAGCGGAGCGAGGCGAGTTCGACTGCGGCGGGCACCTTGGCCTGCGCGGTGCGCGTCTCGATCCGGGTGCGGACCTGTTCGGCGACGTCGGCGCGGCAATCGCGGGCGCGGGCTTCGAGGTCGAGGTGGATCGTCGCGAGCTTCTCGCCGCAGATCGTACGCGCGGCCTGATCGACGCGGATCGCGAGGCGCTGCTGGCCGTCGGCGGTGGCGAGGTCGATGCCCTGCAAGGTCACGACGGCGGACGGCTTGCCGAACGTGCTGTCGGGGGCGGCGCGATCGCTGGCGACAGCGGCGGAGCCGAGCGAAACAGCGGCAACCGCCGCGAGAACCATCTTCATCGTAACTCTCCTGCAACCAGTGTCCGCCTATTCGTGCGGCGCACCGGAGATATAGTCGCAGGAAGGCGGCCGCGCAACAATGCACGTTCGCCTAATCAACAATGCTGCCTGATGACGGCAGTTTAGAACGTTGTTATTACCTATACACGGAGTATTATTACGAGTTACTGGTGTTCCATATCGTTGTTTATCAAGCGAGTTATCGGTGTTTATTACGGATCATCGCGCCCGTACTACCAGAGAGGCCAGCTCGACATCATGGCCGAGCATGCCGATCGGCAGGCGGACGGTGGAGCTGTCCTCGACCGTTCCGGCCGGATCGACCACCGCGACATGGATGCTGCGCGCGAACGGGGCGGACCAGCTGCGCAGCGTTGAGACCGGCACCTGCACCGACCAGGCGCGGCCCCCGGCTGGTGCGATCGACCGGTCGTTGATGCGGATGCGGGAGGTGGTCGAGGCGCGGTGGCCGCGCACCAGCAGGCAATCGCGGTCGCCGCAGGAGACGATTTGCGTGGTGGCGATCGGCCGGGCGGACGCCGCGGCGCCCCAGACCAGGAGCGGGGCGGCCAGTGCGAGCCGGGCGACGGATGGCATCATGCACCCTCGATCGCCGACGTCGCGCCGCCCGACCATGAGGCGTTTGACGTAGCCGCGCCGGCGCGGCCCGGCCGTCAGTCGATGGCGATGCCGCGATCGGCGAAGAAGGCGGCGACCGGGGCGAGCGCCGCCGCATGCCGCCGCCATCGCGCCACCGAATCGCGATAGATCGGACGGCGCACCTGCGCGGCGCTGGGCGTCGATACCGCCGTCGTGTTGGTGTGGAAATCGAGACAGCCGTCGAACCAGTCGAGCCCGCAATGCGCCAGCAGGCGGCGCGTCTCCCCCTCCTGATCCGCGACCAGCGCCTCGTAGCGCAGTTCGAGGATGCGGCCGGGCAAGGCGCGGTGCCAGACGGCCATCAGCGAATCGAACGCGGCATAATAGGCCGCGATGTCGAGCAGGTCGTAGCTGTAATCGTAATAGCGCGAGCCGATCGCGAACAGGTTGCGGAAATTGGCGAGCACCGTGTCCATCGGGTTGCGCCGCAGACAGATCAAGGTCGCGTTCGGCAGCGCGCGGGCGGCGATGCCGGCATAATGGAAGTTGCCGGGAAACTTGTCGACGAAGCGCCGGTCCGGCATCCGCCGATGATGGTCCGCGCGCGCCAGATAGTCGCGGCCGATCGCGGCGAGGTCGGCGCCGGCTGCGGCGCGGATCGTCTCCGGGTCAAGCACGGTGCGGCTGCGGGTGCCCGCCGCCGCCTTGACCGCGAGCGGCAGCGCCTGCAGCTCGCCGACGCTCTCGATATCCGGGTGCGAGGCGAGGATGCGGTCGACCAATGTCGTGCCGGTGCGCGGCATGCCGATGATGAGGATCGGCGCCGCCGACGACGGATCGCCCACCGGTGCCGCCGCCATGGCGGGCCACGCCGCCTCGATCGCCGCGAAGATCGCCGCGTCGCGGGCGACGTCATAGCCGAGCGCGGCGCGGTGCGCGGCGTTGAGGCGCGTCAGCCGGGCGAGTGCTTCGTCGCCGCGACCGATATCCTCCAGCTCCTTGGCGAGCGCATAGCCGGTCAGCAGCCGGTCGCCGTCCGCGGTGGCGCGGTCGTGCGCGGCCGACAGGCGGTCGATATGGTTGTCCGTCGCGGTCTGCTTGCGCAGGCCGGCGAGCAGGTGATGCGCGCGGGCATCGTCGGGCGTGCGCGCGATCACCGTTTCGAGCAGCGCCGCCGCCTCGTCGGTTCGGCCGAGGAAGCTCAGCGTCGCCGCCGCATTGTAGAGAAACCGGTCGTTGTCGGGCGCGAGCGCGACGGCGACCGTGAAATGGGGCAGCGCGGCATGGTGATCGCCCAGCCGCGCATAGACGCAGCCGATCGTGTCGCGCGACAGCGCATCCTGCGGCGGATCGTCCTCGGCGGCGCGCAGCACCGCCGCCACATCCCCCTCGCGCCGGACCAGAGTGTAGAGCCGGGCGAGCTGCGCGCGATATTCGCCCGCAGGCGCGATCGCGACCGCCCGTTCAATCCGGTCGATCGCCGGCCGGATCCGCCCGCTTTCCGCCTCGACGATGCCGAGCAGGAACTGCCCTTCCGCCGCGCCGCCCGGCTCGGCCAGCCGGATCGTCGCCAGCCGCGCCGCGCCGGCGAGGTCGCCGCGCGCGAGCGCCGCCCGCGCCGCCGCAGCGGCGGTGGAGGGCTGGTCCGCGGTCATTGCGCCAGCGTCGCCACCGCGATCGCCGTCGCCGAGGCGCGATTTTCGACCCCCATCTTCTGGAAGACCTGTTCCAGATGCTTGTTCACGGTGCGCGGACTGATGTGCAGGATCTCGCTGATCTCGCGGTTCTGCTTGCCGCGGCTGATCCACACCAGCACCTCCGCCTCGCGCGAGGTGAGGCCGTGGCGTTCGGCGAGCAGGCGCTCGGCATCGCCCTCGCGCTTCTCGGTCAGGCGGAACAGCCATTCGCTGGCGCTCGTCTGGCGCAGGATCGTGCACTGGATCGTCGTGTCGCCGATCGTGAGCGACGCGAGCGCGCCGGCCGGCACATGCGGCTCCTGCAACCGCCGGATCGTCGCGGCGAGCGCGTCCGGCAGGCCTACGTCGCGCGCCGTCCAGCCGGGGAACAGCCGCTCGATCGTCGCGGCGGCGAGCGGGGTGAGCCAGCTCGTCCGCCCCGCATCGTCGACCGCGAAGGACGGCCGTCCGGCGGTGTCGAGCGCGAGCTTGCTGCTCTGCGAGATGCGCGCATTGGCGAGGTGGACGGAGACGCGGGCGAGCAGTTCGTCGACGACGATCGGCTTGTGCACGTAATCGACCGCGCCGGCGTCGAGCCCGCGCACGACATGTTCGGTATCGGCGAGCCCGGTCATGAAGATGACGGGGACGTGGCGGAACCGGCCGTCCTGCTTGATCCGCCGCGTCGTCGCGAAGCCGTCGAGCCCCGGCATGACCGCGTCCATCAGGATGAGGTCGGGGACGACATGTTCGAGCAGGTCGAGCGTCGCCAGCCCGTCGATCGCGATGAGCACGGTCATGCCCGCCTGTTCGAGCGTCGCGGTCAGGAAGCGCAGCGATTCGGGGGTGTCGTCCACCACCAGGATTGTGGCACCGGTGTCGTCAGGCCGCATCGTCGAGCGTCCGGGCCAGTGCGCGCAGGTCGAAGGCGTCGAGCAGGCGGCGCAGCTGCGCGACCCGCGCCGCGGTGTCGGGAACGGCGGCCTCCAGATCGTCGAGCACGGTTTCGATCGCGCGGACGTGGCCGAGTTTGATGAACCGGCGGATATCCTCGACATAGGGCTCGGCAGCGGCCGGCAGGGCGGCGGGGCGCGCGACCGGCGGCGCGTCCGGCGCGTCCGCGGCGAGGATCCAGTCGAGGCCGAGCTGGCGCGCGATCGCATCGAGCAGCGCGTCGAGATCGACCGGCTTGGTCAGGAACGCATCGTGCAGGCCGCGGCCGTCCTGCCCGGTGCGGAATTCGTGCGCATTGGCGGAGACCATGACGATCCGGATCGCGCGGCCGAACCGCGAGCGCAGCTGTGCGGCGACGTCCCAGCCGTTGCAGCCGGGCATCTGGATGTCGAGCAGGACCAGATCGGGCGCGCAATGGTCGGCCAGCGCGAGCCCGTCCGCGCCGCCGGTGGCTTCGAACACGGCAAAATCGAGCGGGCGGAGCAGATGGTTCACGATCGTGACCTGCGCCGGATTGTCGTCGATCACCAGAATTGTCTTGCGCGCGCCGTGATAGCCGATGACCCGCGCATAGGTCGGCGCCCCGGCCGGGGCGGCGCTCGGTTCGGGCAGCAGCATGCGCAGCAGGAAGCGGCTGCCCTGCCCCGGCTCGCTCGTCACGGTCACCTCGCCGCCGAGGATGCGGGTCAGCACGCGCGTGATGGCGAGCCCCAGCCCGATTCCCGGCTGCATCGCCGCATCCGGCGCACTGCCGCGCTCGAACGGCTCGAAGATGCGCTCGAGGTCTTCGGGGGCGATGCCGATGCCGGTGTCGCGCACCTCGATCGTCGCGGTCTGGCTTCGATAGCGCACGGTCAGCGTCGCGCCGCCGCGGTAGGTATATTTGATCGCGTTCGACAGCAGGTTGATGAGGATCTGGCGCAACCGCTTTTCGTCGGTGCGGACGAAGGCGGGCAGCCGCCCCTCGACCACATAGTCGAGCGACAGCCCCTTGGCGTCCGCCTGGGTGCGGAACATCGCGACGACATGGTCGAGCAGCGCCGGCAGGCGGACGATGTCCTGCCGCACCTGCAGCACGCCGCTTTCGACGCGCGAGATGTCGAGCAGCCCCTCGACCAGATTGGTGAGATGCTCCGCCGATCGCCGGATCACCCCGCCCGCCTCGGTCGCCCGGATCGGATCGCCCCGCTCGAGCAATTGCGCATAGCCGAAGATGGCGTTGAGCGGCGAGCGGATCTCGTGGCTCACGGCGACGAGGTAGCGGGTCTTGGCGGCATTGGCCGCCTCCGCCGCGTCCCTCGCCTGCGCCAGATCGGCCTCGGTATCGCGATGCGCGGCGATTTCCTGGCGCAGGCGGTCGGCGTCGCGGCGACTGGCGTCGCGGGCGTTGCGGAACAGTCGGGCGAACGCGAGGGCGGCGACCAGCGCGAGGCCGGAGCCGATCGCCCAGAGCATGTCCGCCGCCCCGTGGGTCATCGCATCGGGCGCCCCGGCGGCCGGCGGCAAGCGCAGGCGCGACGCCCGCCGGAGCCAAGCCGAAGCACCGTCGATCCGCCCACGACAGTGGTCGAATGACGCATTGCAGCATCACGAATTGGGGTGACACATGCCATGGCCCCAGTCTATAAGTCGTATTACTGGATTGAGCAAACGTAATATCGGAAGCAGCATCCAGCGGCTGGAACTCGCGCTTTTCGCGCTGCGCAACAGGGGGTCGAACATGGCAGGCTGGGTTTCGAGAACGCGCCTTGCGATCGCGGCGGTCGCGATGATGGCCACCAGCTCCTGCGGCGATGGCGGCGGCGCACAACAGGCGAAGCGGACCGACTTCACCATCGGCTGGTCGATCTATGCCGGCTGGATGCCATGGCCCTATGCCCAGCAGGCCGGCATCGTGAAGAAATGGGCCGACAAATACGGGGTGAGGATCAACCTCGTCCAGGTCAACGACTATGTCGAATCGGTCAACCAGTTCAACGCCGGCAAGCTCGATGGCGTCACGCTGACCAACATGGATGCGCTGACGATCCCCGCCGCCGGCGGCAAGGACACCAGCGCGATCATCCTCGGCGACTATTCGAACGGCAACGACGGCGTCGTCCTCAAGAACGCGAAGAGCCTGTCGGAGATCAAGGGCCGTACCGTCTATCTGGTCGAGCTGTCGGTGTCGCACTATCTGCTGGCGCGCGGGCTGTCGTCGGTCGGGCTGAAGCTGTCCGACGTGAAGACGGTCAACACCTCCGACGCCGATATCGTCGGCGCCTTCGCCAACCCCGCGGCGACCGCGGTGGTCACCTGGAATCCGCAGCTGGGCGAGGTCGCGAAGCTGCCCGGCGCGGCGGTGGCGTTCGATTCGCACCAGATCCCGGCGGAGATCCTCGACCTGCTCGCGGTCGATACCGCGACGTTGAAGGCCAACCCGAACCTCGGCAAGGCGCTGGCGGGCATCTGGTACGAGACGATCGCGCTGATGCAGCGGCAGGACGCCGGCGGCGTCGCGGCCCGCGCGGCGATGGCCAAGATGGCGGGCTCCACCCCGCAATCGTTCGACGCGCAGCTGTCGACCACACACCTCTACGGCACGCCGCAGGATGCGGTGGCCGCGATCCGGTCGCCGACGCTCGGCAATACGATGACGAAGGTGCGCGACTTCAGCTTCTCCAAGGGGCTGTTCGGCCAGGGTGCGAAATCGGCCGACGCGATCGGCATCGGCCTGCCCGGCAAGACGCTGGGCGATGCCAAGAACGTCAAGCTGCGCTTCGACCCGACCTACATGGAGCTGGCCGCGGCCGGTAAATTGTGAGGGGGCGGCGATGCGCTGGGTAAACGTCCGGCCGCGCCGCGGCACCGCCTTCCTGCTCGGTGCGCTGCCGCTGCTGCTGGTGCTGCTGCTCTACGTCACGGTGTCGGCGGCGCATCATGCCTCGAACCCGTCCGACAAGGTGCTGCCGACGTTCGGCGCGATGACCGCGGCGATGCATGGCCTGCTCGCCGAAGCGGACCCGCTGACCGGCCGGCTGATCTTCTGGGCCGACACCGTCGCCAGCCTGCAGCGGCTCGGCCTCGCGCTCGGCATCTGCGCGCTGTCGGCGCTGCTGGTCGGGCTGGTACTCGGCGTCCTGCCCGCGGCCCGCGCGACGCTCGGCGGGCTGGTGACGACGATCGCGGTGATCCCGCCGATCGCCTTGCTGCCTGTACTGTTCATCGTCTTCGGACTGGGCGATACCGCCAAGGTCGCGCTGATCGTCATCGGCGTCGCCCCCTTCCTGATCCGCGACCTCGCCGATCACATCGCGGCCATTCCGCAGGAACAGCTCATCAAGGCGCAGACGCTGGGCGCGAGCAGCTGGCAGCTGGCGCTGCGCGTCGCGCTGCCGCAGGCGCTGCCCCGCCTGATCGCCGGGCTGCGGCTGTCGCTGGGGCCGGCGTGGGTCTATCTGATCTCCGCGGAGGCGATCGCGTCCGACGTCGGGCTCGGCTATCGCATCTTCCTCGTCCGCCGCTATCTGTCGATGGACATCATCATCCCCTACGTCGCCTGGATCTCGCTGCTCGCGATCGTGGCGGATATCGCCCTCGCCCAGCTCAGCCGGCGCGCATTCGCCTGGGCGCATCAGGCCGGCCGATGAGCGACATCCTCTCCTTCCGCAACGTCTGGCTCGAATATGGCGACAAGATCGTGCTCGAGCGGGTCGACATCGACATCGCCGAACGCAGCTTCGTCTCGATCGTCGGTCCGTCGGGGGCGGGCAAGAGCAGCTTCCTGCGCCTCGTCCTGGGTCAGGAGGCGCCCACCCGCGGCCGTATCCTGCTCGACGGTACGCCGCTGACGCCCGAATGCGGCCCCGACCGCGGCGTGGTGTTCCAGCGCTATTCGGTGTTCCCGCACCTGACCGCGCTGCGCAACGTCATGTTCGGCGCGGAATGCACGAAGGCGCCGCTCACCGCCCGCCTGTTCGGCCGCGCCCGCCGCGATGCCGCCGATGCCGCCGCCGCGATGCTGCACGAGGTCGGGCTGGGCGACGCGCTCGACGTCTACCCCGCGCAACTGTCGGGCGGGATGCAGCAGCGGCTGGCGATAGCCCAGGCGCTGATGGCGCGACCGCGCGTGCTGCTGCTCGACGAACCGTTCGGCGCGCTCGACCCGGGCATCCGCCAGGACATGCACCGGCTGATTCTGCGGCTGTGGGAGGAGCATGCGCTGACCGTGCTGATGGTGACGCACGACATCGGCGAAGCCTTCGGCCTCGGCACCCGGGTGCTCGCCTTCGACAAGCGCCGGCACGACCCGCACGCGCCGCACCGGTTCGGCGCGACCGCCACCTATGACCTGCCGCTGACGCGCAGGACGCGCACCGACGCCGTCGAAGTTCCGGCGGAAGTATTACGTTTGACAGAATCGGTAATAACTGGGACACCTGCCGCATCGTGAAGGACGCCTCTCCCTCCAGCCTCGCGCGGCTCAGCATGAGCCTGCCCGCCGAACTCTTCCGCCAGCTCGACGCGATGGTGGAGGATCGCGGCCTGCCCTCGCGCTCGCAGCTGATCGCAGAGTTGATCCGCGACGAATTGGCCGAACACGGCGCCGCCTCGCGGCCGGAGGACATGCTCGCGGGGACGATCACGCTCGTCTATCGCGCCGAGCTCGGCCGCGTGCGCCACCAGCTGGCGCAGACGCAGAGCGACTATCTGAAGGAGGTCATCTCCTCGCAGCACGTCTTCCTCGAGGACGACCAGTCGCTCGAAGTGCTGCTGGTGCAGGGGCCGGCCCGGCGGCTGCGCGACCTGTGCGATGCGCTGCGCAAGGTGCGCGGCGTCCAGCAGCTGCGGCTGTTCACCACCACCGCGCTGCTTCCCCCGCTCCACGAACAGGACGAGGTCGCGCCGCACAGCACAGGAAAAGCGGCATGAACACGCTTGCAGACCCCAATGCCGCCCGTGCGCACGCCCGCGCCATGGGCGGCACCGTCGTCGAGGCGATGCCGGTCCTGCCGCCCCGCGCCGACGACCTGCCCGCCGGCATCGCGCCGGACGATCTGCTGTGGGAGGAAACGATCGCCGCGGGCGGCTATGCGACGCGCATCCTGCGGCGCGGGACGCGGTTGCGGCTGATCGACCTTCAGGGCGATGCCTGCGCGTCGCTGCTGCTGTTCAACGCGGCGATGCCGACCGAGCGGCTCAACATCGCCGACACGGTGAAGGTGCAGTGGAACGCCTATCCCGGCGCCGGCAGCCTGCTGCTGTCCGACATGGGCCGCGCGATGGCGAGCATCGAGACGGACGAGGCCGGCACGCATGACGCGTTCTGCGGCCCCTCCACCGCGGCGTCGAACGCGCGTCGCTACGGCGACGGCAGCAATTCGGGCGATCATCCCGGTGCGCGCGACCGGCTGCTGCTCGGCGCGGCGAAGCACGGCCTCGGCCGGCGCGACGTCCATCCCTGCATCAACCTGTTCAAGGGCGTGGCGATCGCCGCGGACGGCGGCGTCGCGGCACGGATCGGCCCGTTCGCGCCCGGCCGCGCGCTGGTGCTGCGCGCCGACATGGACGTCATCCTCGTCCTCGCCAATTGCCCGCACGTGCTCGACACGCGGCCGTGGAGCGTCACGCCGCTGCGCGCGACCGCATGGCGCGGCGCGGTCGCCGGCCGGGACGATGCGATCCGCAACGCGACGCCGGAACGGCAGCGCGCCTTCCTCAACACCGACGATCTGTACCGCTGCTGAGATGGACACCATGGCTCACACGCAGGACCTCACCGGCCCGATCCTCCACGACGCGATCGTGCCGGCACGCGCCCCCTGGCTGCACCGGCTGACGGCGGGACAGACGCTGCGGATCGTCGATCTGGAGGGCAACCAGGCGGTCGATTTCCTGCTCTACGCGACCGCCGACGATGCCGAACGCTACAGCGCGCAGGATACGATCGCGGCGCAGAAGAACATCTTCCTGCGCACCGGCAGCGTGCTGCGGTCGAACGAAGGGCGCGCGATGATGACGATCGTCGCCACCTCGGTCGACTATCACGACACGATCGGCGGGGCCTGTTCGTGCGAATCGAACACGCTGCGCTACGGCATGCACACCAAGGCCCAGCACGCCTGCGTCGACAATTTCCTGGAAGCCAATCTGCGCGACGGCCGCGGCAAGCGCGACATCGTGTCGAACATCAACTTCTTCATGAACGTGCCCGTCGAACCGGACGGTGCGCTGGGAATCGTCGACGGCATCTCCGCGCCGGGGCTGACCGTGGACGTCCGCGCCGAGATGGACGTGACCGTGGTCGTGTCGAACTGCCCGCAGATCAACAATCCCTGCAACGGCTTCAACCCCACCCCCGTCCGCATGATCGTGACGGCATGACGGTGACGACCGTCCTGATCGCCAACCGCGGCGCGATCGCCTGCCGGATCATCCGGACGCTGCGGCGGATGGGCATCCGTTCGGTCGCGGTCTTTTCGGACCCGGACGAGGCCTCGCGCCACGTCGCCGAGGCGGACGTGGCGGTGCGGATCGGCGCCGGGCCGGCGGCGGAGAGCTATCTCGACGTCGCGCACATCCTCGCGGTGGCGCGTGAGACGGGCGCCGACGCGATCCACCCCGGCTATGGCTTCCTGTCCGAGAATGCCGGCTTCGCGGAGGCGTGCGAGGCGGCGGGCATCGCCTTCATCGGGCCGACTGCGGACAGCATCCGCGTCTTCGGCCTCAAGCACAGCGCGCGTGCGCTGGCGGAGGCGCAGAACGTCCCGCTTGCGCCGGGCACGGGGCTGCTCGCCGACGTCGATGCCGCGATCGAGGCCGCGGCGCGTATCTGCTATCCGGTGATGCTGAAGGCGACCGCGGGCGGCGGCGGCATCGGCATGCGCGTCTGCACCGACGAACAGGCGGTCCGCGACGGCTATGCCGCGGTCGCGCGTCTGGGGGCGGGCAATTTCGGCGACGCCGGGCTGTTCCTCGAACGCTTCGTGCCGCGCGCGCGCCATGTCGAGGTGCAGATCTTCGGCGACGGACAGGGGCGCGTCGTCGCGCTCGGCGAGCGCGATTGCTCGCTCCAGCGCCGCAACCAAAAGGTGATCGAGGAGGCCCCGGCCCCCCACCTGCCCGACGCGATCCGCGCCGCGCTGATCGAGGCGGCGGTACGGCTGGGCGAGGCGGCGCGCTACCGCTCGGCGGGCACCGTCGAATTCCTGTACGATCCCGAGCGGCAGGACTGGTTCTTCCTCGAGGTCAACACGCGGTTGCAGGTCGAACATGGCGTCACCGAAGCGGTGACCGGGGTCGATCTGGTCGAATGGATGGTGCGCGGTGCCGGCGGCGACTTCGCCTTCCTCGACCAGCGCGTACCGCCGCCGCGCGGCTGGTCGATCCAGGCGCGCCTTTATGCCGAGGATCCGGCGGTCGACTTCCGCCCCGCCGCGGGCACGCTGACCCGGGTCGCCTTCCCCGACGACGTCCGCGTCGAAAGCTGGGTCGAATCCGGCTCCGAAGTCTCGTCCTTCTACGATCCGATGCTCGCCAAGCTGATCGTCCATGCGGAAGACCGCGACGCGGCGGTGGCGGCGATGCAGGTCGCGCTGGACCGTACGCAGTTCGCGGGCATCGAAACCAACGTGCGCTGGCTGCGCGACGTCACCCGCAGCGGCGATTTCACCAGCGGCGACGTCTCGACCCGCTCGCTGGAAAGCGTGGTCCATCGTCCGCAAAGCATCGTCGTCCGCTCCGCCGGCACCGCGACGACCGTGCAGGACTATCCCGGGCGCGTTGGCCTGTGGGACATCGGCGTGCCGCCGTCGGGGCCGATGGACGCGCGCGCGTTCCGGCTCGGCAACGTGCTGCTCGGCAACGATTCCGACGCGCCGGGGCTGGAGGTGACCGCGACCGGCCCGACGCTGCAGTTCAACGCCGCGGCGCGCATCTGCCTGACCGGCGCCGATTTCGCCGCGACGCTGGACGGCAAGCCGGTGCCGCGCAACGCGCCCGTCGTCGTCGGCGCCGGCCAGTCGCTCGCGCTCGGCCGCGTCGGCGGCGGCGGCATGCGCGGCTATATCCTGTTCGCGGGCGGGCTCGACGTGCCGAGCTATCTCGGCAGCGCCAGCACCTTCGACCTCGGCAAATTCGGCGGTCACGGCGGGCGGCGGCTGCGCGTCGGCGACACGCTGCACCTTACCACGCACGCGCCCGCGGCGATCCCGGGTCCGCGCGTCGTCGAACAGCCTCCGCTCGGCCCCGACTGGACGATCCGCGTCCTGTACGGCCCGCATGGCGCACCCGACTTCTTCGCGCCCGAAGACGTCGACACGATCCTGTCGGCCGAATGGCGCATCCATTACAACAGCAACCGCACCGGCGTGCGGCTGGTCGGCCCCAAGCCGCACTGGGCGCGCAAGGACGGCGGCGAGGCGGGGCTGCATCCTTCCAACATCCACGACAATCCCTATGCGATCGGCGCGCTCGATTTCACCGGCGACATGCCGATCATCCTCGGCCCCGACGGTCCGTCGCTCGGCGGCTTCGTCTGCCCGTTCGTGGTCATCGCGGCGGACCTGTGGAAGGTCGGCCAGCTCGCGCCCGGCGACCGCGTCCGCTTCGAACAGGTCAGCCTCGCGCAGGCGGATGCGGCGAGCCAGGCCGAGGAAGCGTGGATCGAGCATCGCCCCGCCGCGCCCTTCGCGGGCGCGCCATCGACCGGCCATGACGCGATCCTCGCCGACATGCCCACCGACGGGCTGCGCCCGCGCGTGCTGTTCCGCCGCCAGGGCGACCGCAACCTGTTGGTCGAATACGGGCCGATCACGCTCGACCTCGAACTGCGCCTGCGCGTCCATGCCGCGACCACCGCGCTCGCCGCGCTGGCGCTGCCCGGCATCCTCGACATCGTCCCTGGCATCCGCTCGTTCCAGGTCCATATCGACGGCGTCCGCCTGAAGGAGGCGGCGCTGATCGAACGGCTGACCGCGATCGAGCACGACCTCGGCGATCTCAACGACTTCGTCATCCCCTCGCGCATCGTCCACCTGCCGCTGAGCTGGAACGACCCCGCGATCCGCGAGACGATCGACCGCTATATGCGGGTGGTGCGCGACGATGCGCCCTGGTGCCCGGACAATATCGAATTCATCCGCCGCGCCAACGGGCTGGCCAGCGCCGACGACGTCCACCGCATCATCTTCGACGCCAGCTACCTCGTCTACGGCCTCGGCGACGTCTATCTCGGCGCGCCGGTGGCGACGCCGATCGATCCGCGCCATCGCCTCGTCACCACCAAATACAATCCGGCGCGGACGTGGACGCCGCCGAACGTCGTCGGGATCGGCGGCGCCTATATGTGCATCTACGGCATGGAGGGCCCGGGCGGGTACCAGCTGTTCGGCCGCACGATCCAGGTCTGGAACACCTATCGCCAGACCGGCGCCTTCGCCGACGGCAAGCCGTGGCTGCTGCGCTTCTTCGACCAGATCCGCTTCTTCCCGGTCAGCCACGACGAGCTGACCGAGTGGCGCCGCGACTTCCCGCTCGGCCGCCGCGACATCCGGATCGAGGAAACGGAGTTCCGCCTCGCCGACTATCGCGCCTTCCTCGCCGAGAACGATGCGTCGATCACCGCCTTCGAAGCGCGCCGCAACGCCGCCTTCGCCGACGAGCGCGCCGAATGGGAACGGCGCGGCGAATTCGACCGGGTCGCCGACCTCGCCGGTGCGGATGGCGACGTATCGACCGATGCCGTCGCGATCCCCGATGGCGCGGCACTGGTCGAGGCACCGTTCGGCGGCAACGTCTGGAAATTGCTGAAGGCGGTCGGCGATCCGATCGCAGCGGGGGAGACGATCGCGGTGCTGGAGGCGATGAAGATGGAATTTCCGGTGCTCAGCCCCGCCGCCGGCACCGTGGCGGCGCTCTATGTCGCCGAACAGCAGACGGTGACCCCGGGCGCGCCGGTGCTGGCGCTGATGCCGGCATGACCGCGCTCGACCGGCTCCCGGTCGCCGGCATTGCCGCCGATGTCCGGTCGGGTCGCCGCACTGCCGTCGCGGTGATCGAGGACGTGCTGGAACGGCTGGCCGCCTATGACGGGGTCCAGTCCGCAATATGGATAGCGCGCCACGACGCCGCCGTGCTGCGCGCCGCGGCCGCGCACGTCGATGCGCGCGTCGCCGCGGGCGAGGCACTGCCGCTCGCCGGCGTGCCCTTCGCGGTGAAGGACAATATCGACGTCAGGGGGCTCGACACCACCGCCGCCTGCCCCGCCTTCGCCTATCGCCCCGATTCGTCCGCGACCGTCGTCGAACGCCTCGTTGCCGCGGGCGCGATTCCCGTCGGCAAGACCAACCTCGACCAGTTCGCCACCGGCCTCAACGGTACGCGCAGCCCCTATGGCATCCCGCGCAACGCCTATAACCGCGACTGGATCAGCGGCGGGTCGAGCTCCGGGTCGGCGGTCGCGGTGGCGGCCGGGCTGGTCGCCTTCGCGCTCGGCACCGACACTGCCGGCTCGGGCCGCGTCCCCGCCGCCTTCAACCATCTCGTCGGCCTCAAGCCCACCCGAGGCCGCTGGAGCAGCCATGGGCTGGTCCCCGCCTGCCGGACGCTCGACTGTATCACGGTCTTTGCCGGTTCGGCGGACGATGCCGCGCTGGTCGATGATGCCGTCGCCGGCTTCGACGCGGACGACGCGCTGTCCCGCCCGCTCGCAGACGTTCCGCGCGCGCGCCGGCGGATCGGCATCCCGCGCGCCGACCAGTGCCGCTGGTTCGGCGATATCGAGTCCGAACATCTCTATCGGCAGGCGCTGGCGGGACTCGATGCGGAGATCGTGACGATCGATCTGGCACCGCTCGATGCGGCGGCACGCCTGCTGTACGACGGGCCATGGATCGCGGAACGGACGGCGGCGCTGCAACCGTTGCTCGACCGCGATGCCGATGCGGTGCATCCGGTCGTGCGTGCGATCGTCGAACAGGGGCGCGATTACAGCGCAGTCGACGCCTTCAACGGCGGCTATCGCCTCGCCGAACTCGCCCGCGTCGCGGAGCGGATGTGGGCGGAGGTCGACCTCATCGTCCTGCCGACCGCACCCACCAGCTATCGCGTCGCCGAGATGCTGGCCGCGCCGATCGCGCTCAACGCGACGCTCGGCGCCTATACCAATTTCGTCAACCTGCTGGACATGGCGGCGATCGCGGTGCCGACCGGCACCTATGGCAATGGCGTCGGCTTCGGCGTCACGGTGATGGGACCGGCCGGCACCGATCGCGCGCTGATCGATGCGGCAAAGACCCTGTTTCCCGCGCCGGCCTCTCCGCCGCCGCTTGACCTGGAGGGACGGATGGACAGCGTGAAACTGGCGGTGGTGGGTGCGCATCTTGCGGACATGCCGCTGCACTGGCAGCTTACTTCGCGCGCCGCGCGCTTCGTGGGCGCGACGACGACGGCGCCGACCTATCGCCTTTACGCCATGGCGGACAGCGTGCCGCCGAAGCCAGCGCTGATCCACAGCCCGGACGGGGCCGGCATTGCGGTCGAGGTCTACGAACTCGACATTGCGGCCTTCGGCAGCTTCGTCGCCGACGTACCGCCGCCGCTCGCGATCGGCACGGTGACGCTCGCGGACGGCAGCCAGGTGAAGGGCTTCGTCGCCGAACCCCGCGCCCTGACCGGTGCCGAAGACATCACCGCGCTTGGCGGCTGGCGCGCCTATATCGCGCGATGAGGCGGCGGATGCGCTGACGCACGTCGCCGACATAGTGTGACGCGCCGCTGCGTGATGCAGCTCCGGGTCCTATCGCTATATAGGCGGCAGCCGGTCCTGCGCCTTGCCGATACTGACGCCTGATCGAGCCGATCCGGTACGCCATTTGCGTGCCCACTCGAACGCGTGCCGGGCTTCGACGCGCGGGCGCGCCTTATGCCCCATTGACAACCCTTGCCGTTTGTTAATTACACGATTAAGTACCACTCATCCCAACCGGTAGGATGAGAGACATGCCGTCGCGCCCGATCCTGACGCTCCTGTATCCCGCCGCGGCCGACGGCTTCGATTTCGATTATTACGCCGACCGACACCTGCCGCTGGTCGATCGGATCTGGGGGGCCTTCCTCGACCGGGTCGAGGTGCTGCGCGGGATCGCGTCGAGCGTTCCGGGCGAGGCGCCGCCCTATACCGCGATGACGATCCTGCACTTCCGATCCGACGCCGATCTGCAGAACGCTCTCGCCCATCCCGATGCGCCGCTGCTCCAGCAGGATATCGCGCGCTTTTCCGGCGTCGCGCCGGTCGGGCAGGTCAATATCGCCGTGAAGGGCTGAGCGGATGGCGGGACCATTGGCAGGGCTACGGATCGTTGAATTCGCCGGCATCGGACCGGCGCCGTTCGCCGCGATGATGCTGGCCGACCACGGCGCGGAGGTGATCCGCGTCGAACGCCCCGAAGATTTGACCGACGCGGCGATCGCCATCCGTCGGCGCGACGTCACGTTGCGCTCGCGCGCCTTCGTCGCTGCGGACCTCAAGACGACGGAGGGCCGCGACCGGGTCCGCGACCTCGTCGCCGGGGCGGACGGCGTGATCGAGGGGTTCCGGCCGGGCGTGATGGAGCGGCTCGGCCTCGGCCCTGCCGACCTGCTCGCGCGCAACCCCCGACTGGTCTACGGCCGGATGACCGGCTGGGGGCAGACCGGTCCCTATGCGCAGGCGGCGGGCCACGACATCAATTACATCGCGCTGAGCGGCGCGCTCCACGCCTTCGGGCGCGAAGGCGGCAAGCCGACCCCGCCGATCAACATGGTGGGCGATTTCGGCGGCGGCGCGATGATGCTCGCCTTCGGCATGGTCAGCGCGCTCTACCATGCCCGCGCGACCGGCGAGGGCCAGGTGATCGACTGTGCGATGACCGACGGCAGCGCGCTGCTGATGAGCGCGATCTGGAGCATGCTGGCGGTCGGCATGTGGCGCGACGAACGCGGCGTCAACCTGCTCGATACCGGCGCGCATTTCTACGACACCTACGAAACCGCCGATGGCAGGTTCATCGCGCTGGGATCGATCGAACCCAAATTCTACGCGCTGCTGCGCGCCGCGATCGGACTGACCGGCGCGGAGTGGGACGACCATTTCGAGCCGGCGCGCTGGGCGGCGCTGAAGCCCAGGCTGGCCGCGATTATCCGCACGCGGACGCGCGATGCGTGGGCGGCCGAGATGGAGGGCAGCGACATCTGCTTCGCCCCCGTGCTGTCGATGGCCGAGGCCCCTCTCCACCCCCACAACGCGGAGCGCGCGACATTCGTCGAGATCGACGGCGTGATGCAGCCCGCGCCCGCACCGCGCTATTCCGCCACCCCGCTGCCGCGCCCGCGCATGTGGGACGGCGTGCCGCGCACCGGCATCGCCTTCGAAGCCGCCACCCCTCGCTGATCGCCACCCATCGGCCGCGGTCGCCCTTCAACGCACGAACACAGGACAGCACAGCATGTCGGACGCATGGATCATCGACGCCGCCCGCACCCCACGCGGCATTGGCAAGCCGGGCAAGGGTGCGCTCGCCGGCCTGCATCCGCAGGTGCTCGCCGCCACCGTCCTTGCGGCATTGGTCGAACGCAATGCGATCGACAGCGCGACGATCGACGACGTCATCTGGGGCACCAGCGCGCAGCGCGGCGCGCAGGGCAATGACCTCGCGCGGATGGCGCTGCTCGACGCCGGACTGGACATATGCGTCAGCGGCGTGACGCTCGACCGGTTCTGCGGGTCGGGGATCACCGCGGTCAGCCTGGCCGCGGGCATGATCGCATCGGGCTTCGAGGAGGCGATCATCGCGGGCGGGACCGAGATGATGTCGCTGACCGCGGCGATGGCCGCGCAGGAGGCGGCACGCGGCGAACCGCCGATGATGATGGATGCGGGCAATCTGCGGCTGCGCGCGCGCCATCCGCAATCGCATCAGGGCGTTTGCGCCGACGCGATCGCGACGATCGAGGGGATCACGCGCGCGGACGTCGACGCGCTCGCGCTCGACAGCCAGCAGCGTGCTGCCGTCGCGATCGCGGAGGGCCGGTTCGCGCGCAGCCTCGTCCCCGTCCACAATCCCGACGGCACGATCGCGCTCGACCACGACGAATTCCCCCGCCCGACGACGACGGCCGAAGGGCTGGCGGCGTTGCGCCCATCGTTCGCGGCGATCGCCGATGTTGCGGTGGACGAAGTGGGCACGACCTATCGCGCGCTGGTCAACGCCCGCTATCCCGATCTGGAGATCCGCCACATCCACCATGCCGGCAATTCGTCGGGGGTCGTCGACGGCGCCGCCGCGCTGCTGGTGGCCTCGCCCGACTATGCCCGCCGCCACGGGCTAACGCCGCGCGCGCGCATCGTCGCCACCGCCAATGTCGGCGACTGCCCGACGCTGATGCTCAACGCCCCCGTCCCCGCCGCGCGCAAGGTGCTGGCCAAGGCGGGCCTCGGCGTGGACGACATCGACCTGTGGGAGATCAACGAGGCGTTCGCGGTCGTCACCGAGAAATTCATCCGCGACCTCGGCCTCGACCGGTCGCGCGTCAACGTCAACGGCGGCGCGATCGCGCTCGGCCATCCGATCGGCGCGACCGGCGCGATCCTGATCGGCACGATCGTCGACGAACTGGAACGCCGCGGCCTCCGGCGCGGGCTGGTGACGATGTGCGCGGCGGGCGGCATGGCACCCGCGATCATCGTCGAGCGGATGTAGCGCCCGGCGGGCGGATCGCACTTTGGGACGCGGCGGGCTCGCCCCGCCGGTCAAGCGTCGTCGGTGAGCACGCCCTTCAGGAAGATCGTCACCACCTGATCGATATACTGGCGCTTCAGCGCGTCGTCGACGACGGTGATGCCATAGCAATATTTCAGCGACACGCTCGACGAGAAGAGATGATCGCACATGCCGATCACGTTGAAATAGAGCAGCTTCGGATCGACGTCCCGGAATTCGCCAATCGCCCGCCCGTCGCGCACGATCACTTCGTAAGCGGCCGCGATTGGTTTCAGGAAGCGATCGGCGATCCGCTGGCGCTCCTCCTCCGTCCCCTCCTGCAACAGCTTGATCATCAAGCGGCTGAGATAGGGGTAATTGTGATAGGTGTTGATGAGCCCGGCGAGGTGATAGCGCAGCTTCTTCGACGGGCGGATGTCCATCGCGAGCAGATGCTCCAGCTCAGCAAGGTTGTTCTCGGTATCCCGCTCCAGCAGCGCGCGCAGCAGGCCGTCCTTGCCGCCGAAATAATAACGGACCAATGCGGCGTTGAGCCCCGCCTTGGCGGCGATGTCGCTTAGCGGCACGTCGAGATTGTCCGCCTCGCGCATCGCCGCGCTCGTCGCCTCGAGCAATCGCGCGCGGCCCGACGCCGGGGCCTCCACGTCCTGATCGATCGCCTTCCTGCCCCGCACGTTCATTCCTTAACCGATTGATGAACCAATCTATCGCGAAAGACGGGGCGCGCCAAGCGATGAATGGCATCCCGCGATCAGGAGGAAACGGGCAACCGGCTGCGCAGCGCGACGACGAACCGCTCCTTCAGCAGCGCCAGCGACGCGGTCGCCAGCGTCTTGTTGCCGGTCAGGTCGCGCCCGATCGCCAGCCCCTGCGTCGCCGCGATCAGCAGATAGACCTCGTTGAGCAGCCCCATCGCATCGGTCATCGCGAATTGCTCGGCCACCTGCATCACCTTGCCGCTCGCCAGCGCGCTGACCGCGTGCATCGCGCGTTGCAGCCCCTCCTCGAGGCTGACGTCCCAACGGCTGGCGAGCTGGATCTCGGTGAAGGCACGCGCGGGCAGGTCGGTCTGCACCCGCCACAGGATGCTGGGAAAATCCATCATCCCCTTCAACAGGTCGCTATGCCGCAACAGCCCGCTTTCCACCGCCGCGAGCATCCGCGTCATCGCCTCTTCGGCGGTCGCGACCATCAGCAGGTCGCGGGTCGGGAACTGGTGCAGCAGCGACCCCCGGCTGACCCCGGCATCGTCGAGGACCGCCTGCGTCGTGGTTGCGGCATAGCCCTGCAACGCGACCAGCTTGATCGCGCTCGAGAGCAGGATGTCGCGCGTCGCCTTGCCGCGGGCGCGCGTCGCGACGTTTCGCTCGCCGCTGGGGGCAACAGGCGTGGCAGGCACATCATTCATCCCGGACGGTCGCGACTGGTCGCCATTGTAGGGAGGCGCGGGCGCCGCTGTCCATCCATCGGCGCGGCGACGGACGGAATTTCCTTTGTTCCGATAGGCATCGGCCCTGCCCTCCCCGTGATGGCGGCCCGCCTCAGCGCATCGAGAAGACCAGCCCGTCGAACTGGCCGTCCGCCAGCCACCGGTCCTTGAGCGCGAAGAAGGCCGCGGCGCCCGCGCCATAGCCGAATCCCTGCGCCGCCTCCTGCGTCAGCTTGCCCTCCAGATTGTAATAGCCCGGCGTGCATTCCGCGAAAAAGGGGACGAGGTTGGCCGCCACCGCGCCGCAATGCGCCACCCAGGCGTCCTCGGCCGCCTGCGTCGCCTCGACGACGGGATGGTCCGACCGGCCGGCATGGCCGACGACCGCCGCGATCGCCTTCGCCCCTTCGGCGAGGCCGTGGCAGAAATTGGCAGGCAATGCCGCCTGCGCATTCTGGTGGAGGAACAGATTGGGAAAGCCATGGACGTGCATGCCATGGAAGGTCGAGAATCGCCGCGACCATTTGTCCTGCAACGACAGGCCGTCGCGACCGACGATGTCGTAGCCCGCGCGGCGGACATAATCGGTGCCGACCTCGAAGCCCGAGGCGAAGACGATGCAATCGACCGGATATTCGACCCCGCCGACGCGGATCCCCGTTGCGGTCACCGCCTCGACCCCGCGTCCGTCGGTGTCGAGCAGCGTGACATTGTCGCGGTTGAAGGTTTCCAGATAGCCGTCGTGGAACACCGGTCGCTTGCAGAAGCGGCGATACCACGGCTTGAGCCGTTCGGCGGTGGCGGGGTCTGCGACGATCGCGTCGATCCGCGCGCGGATCTCCTCCATCTTTTCGGCATCCGCGACCTCGGCCGCATGCAGGATCTGCAGCATCGCGTCGGGGCCGCTGGCGGTCGCCGCCGCCGCCGCGATCTTCTTGAACAGGAACGTCCAGCCATCTTCGATCAGGTCGCGTTCGGCGGGCGCGCCGGACGTCAGCGCGTTGAAATTGTCGATCCATTCCTGCTGCCAGCCGGGCTGGAGCGAGGCGACCCAGGCGGGATCGGTCGGCACCTCGCGCCGGACGTCGACGCCCGACGGCGTGCGCTGGACGACGTAGAGCCGGTCGGCGTGTGCGGCGAGGTGGGGAATGCACTGGATGCCGGTCGCGCCGGTGCCGACGATCGCGACGCGCTTGCCCTTCAGCCCGGCGAGGTCGCCGTCGGGGCCGCCGCCGGTATAGGCATAATCCCAGCGGCTGGTGTGGAAGGTATGGCCCGCGAAGTCGGCGATGCCGGGGATGCCGGGCAGCTTCGGCCGCGACAACGGCCCGTTGGCGGCGACCAGATAGAGCGCCTCGATCACGTCGCCGCGATCGGTCGACACCCGCCAGCGGCCCGACGCCTCGATCCATTCGGCGCGCGTCACCAGCGTCTGGAACAGCGCCCGCCCGCGCAGCGACCAATGGTCGACGATCCGTTCGGCATGGGCGCGGATTTCCGGCCCCGACGCATAGGAGCGCGGCGGCATATAGCCCGTCTCCTCCAGCAGCGGCAGATAGACGTAGGACTTCATGTCGCAGGCGAGGCCGGGATAGCGGTTCCAATACCAGGTCCCGCCGAAATCGCCGGCCTTCTCGATCATCAGCACGTCGTCGATCCCGGCGTCCTTCAGCTTCACCGCGGTCAGGATACCGCCGAAGCCCGCGCCGACGATCGCCACCTCGCACGTCCGCACCACCGGTGCGCGCTCGACGCGCGCGACATAGGGGTCGTCGGCGAAGTAGGAGAAGTCGCCGCCCGTCCCGATATACTGGTCGACGCCATCCGTGCGCAGCCGCTTGTCGCGTTCCTCGCGATAGCGGGCGCGCAGGCCCTCGAGATCGACCGGGGGCGCCCCGGCATCAACAACGGACATATCCAGCTCCTTGTCATTCCCGCGGCCGACCGACGCGGGCGGGGTCGTGGCGTCTTGGTGGTTCAGGCGGGCTTGACCCAAAAGCTGTCGAGCCCGCGAAAGCCGGGATTCATCGTATAGACCGGCGCGTGCGCCGGATCGGCGACCAGCGTCGGGAAGCGGGCGACCATCGCCTTCAGCAATTCCTGCGCCTCCAGCCGCGCGAGCGGCGCGCCGAGGCAGGTGTGCCGCCCCCCACCGAACGAGAAATGCTTTACCGGCTTGCGCGCGATGTCGAACCGGCCGGGATCGGGATTGACCGCCGGATCGTGGTTGAGCGCGGTCAGCATGACCGAGATCTGATGCCCCCTGGGAATGGCGACGCCGCCCAGTTCCATGTCGTCCGCCGCGATCCGGTCGGTCGAGAAGATCGGCGGTTCGAACCGGATCGCCTCGTCCACCGCATTGGGGATCAGGCCGGGATCGGCGACCAGCCGCGCCCAGCTGTCCCCGGTCCGCAAGATGTTGCACAGCGTCGTGCCGAGCAGGTCGGTCGTCGTCTGGTTGCCCGCGATCAGCAGGACCTGCGCATGTTCGACGATCTCCGGATCGCTCAGCCATTCGCCCTGATGCTCGACGGTCATCAGCGCGGTGATGAGGTCGTCGCCGTCCATCGCGCCGGCGCGGCGCATGGCGATCTCCGCGCTGAACAATTGGTAGAGGCTGACCGCCGCGGCGGCCCCCTCCTCCTTCACCGCAGGCGGCGCGAGCGGGTTGAGCATCGCGGCGACCATCCGGTCCGACCAAACCTTGAAATCGTCGTGATGGCGCGAATCGATGCCCAGGATGTCGGCGATGGTGATCGTCGGCAGCGGGCGCGCGATCGCGTCGACGAAATCGAACCCGCCGCTCCCGCCCGCCGCGTCGATCAGCTGGCCACACAAGGCCGCGACGCGCGGCCGCGCCCGCTCGATCCGCTCGGCGTTGAACGCGCGGCCGACCAGCCCGCGCACGCGCTTGTGCAGCGGATCGTCCATGAACATGATCGGCGGATCGCGCGTCAGATCCTCGCCGCGCAGCCGCCGCGTCGACGTCTCCACCGTGTTGCGCGGGTCGCTCGGCAGCTGGCGGTCGGCCAGCACCTTGCGCCCGACCTCCGCCGACAGCACGACATAGTCGCGCAGCACCCCGTCGTGCAGCACCGGGCATTTACCGCGCGCCGCGTTCAGCACGGCATGCGGATCGGCACGGAACGTCGGGGACAGCGAGGTGAGTTCCAGCCCGCGCGGCAGATCGTCGGGGACAGCGGTCATCATAGGGCCTTTCGCGGACATCAGGTGAGGGGCTGGAGATTGAGGATCTGCTTCGCCAGCGTGAGCAGCGCGACGTCGCTGGCCGGTTCGCCGCGCACCGCCGCCTCGATCTGGCGGTGGCGCGTCGCGATCTCGTCGCGATATTCGGGGTGGGTGAGGATGTAGAATCGCCGCGCCGCCAATGCCGCAAACGCCTGATCGGCGACCGCCGCGGGGGTGAGGCCGTTGTCGACGAACGAGCGGGTGAAGGCACGCTCCTCCGCCGCCGCGCTGGTCAGCGCATCGTGCGCGACATGGTCGGGCAGGTTGCGGTCGGCGTCGGTGATGTTGGTCGCGACGCTGCCCGGGCACAGCACCGCGACGTGCAGGCCGAGCGGGCGCAGTTCGTGCGCCAGCGTTTCGGAAATCGCGACCACGGCATGTTTGCTCGCCGAATAGACCGCCGATCCGCCCGGCGAGACGATCAGCCCGGTGATCGAGGCGGTGTTGAGCACATAGCCCTGCGCGCCGCTGGCGATCATCGCGGGCACGAACAGGCTGATGCCATAGCCCAGCCCCAGCACGTTGACCGAGATCGTCCAGCGCCAGTCCTCTGGCGTCGCGGCGCTGGCGGGCGCCTTCCACGCGACCCCGGCATTGTTGACCAGCAGGTATGGCGCGCCGTGATCGGCGATCACCTGCGCCGCGACCGCGCGATAGCCGTCGAGATCGGCGACATCGAGCCGGTAGGTGACGACGCGTGCACCGCCGGCGCGCAGACCGTCGGCCGCCCGCGCCAGCGCGCCCTCCTCGATATCGGCGAGCAGCAGCGTCATGCCCTCCGCCGCGCAACGCTGCGCGATGGCGAGGCCGATCCCGCTCGCACCACCGGTGATGAACGCCGTCTTGCCGCGCATGTCCATGCCGCTCCGCTCCTTCGCCATCGAGTCCGTCCGACCCGTTCTATCGTTGTTAGTAGTCTATACTGACTATTAGTGAATGGCTAGACGCGATCGGCGACGGGCGGCGTGTAATAGAGCGCGCGCGCACCCGGATCGCGCCTGATCCGGCCGATCTCGTTGCGCGCGATCATGCGCAGATGCACCTCGTCCGGCCCGTCGACGAAGCGCAGCGCGCGCGCCCAGCCGAGGAAGCCGGCGAGCGGCGTGTCGTTGGTCAGCCCCATCGCGCCGAACACCTGTACTGCGCGATCGATCACCCGCGTCTGCAATCCCGCCGCGACCACCTTGATCGCCGACACGTCGATCTTCGCCGCCTTGTTGCCGAGCCGGTCGAGCACCGACGCGGCGCGCAGCACGAGCAGCCGCGCCTGGTCGATCTCGATCCGCGACAGCGCGATCCAGTCCTGGATATTGGCGTAATCGGACAGGTAACGGCCATAGACGCGGCGTTCGAGCGCGCGCTCGCACATCAGGTCGAGCGCCAGTTCGCACTGGCCGATCGTGCGCATGCAATGGTGGATGCGCCCCGGCCCCAGACGCGCCTGCGCCAGCGCGAACCCCGCCCCCTCCTGCCCGAGCAGATCGCTCACCGGCACGCGCACGTCGCGGTACAGCAGCTCGCAATGCCCCTCGACCGCGAGATGGTTGAGGACGGGCACGTTGCGCACGATGGTGAGGCCCGGCGTGTCCATCGGCACGATCACCATCGAATGGCGCGCGTGCGGCGATGCGTCGGGATCGTCGTCGGTGACGCCCATCACGATCGACATCCGGCAATTGGGGTGCAGCGCGCCGGTCGTGAACCATTTGCGGCCGTTGATGACATAATGGTCGCCATCGCGGCGGATGCGCGTTTCGAGGTTGGTCGCATCGGCGGAGGCGACGTCCGGTTCGGTCATTGCGAAGCACGACCGGATATCCCCGCGCAGCAACGGTTCCAGCCAGCGGCTGCGCTGGTCGGGGGTGGCGAACAGGTGGAGCAATTCCATGTTGCCCGTGTCGGGCGCGCTGCAATTGAACACCTCCGCCGACCAGGGCATTCGCCCGATCTGTTCGGCGAGCGGCGCGAATTCGAGGTTGGTCAGCCGCGTGCCCGGCTCGTCGTCGCGCAGCGCGGGCAGGAACAGGTTCCACAACCCCTCGTCGCGCGCCAGTTGCTTGAGCGGGTCCATGATCTCGGCCGGATAGCGGCCCGCCTCGGTCGCATGCGCCCAGGCGCGGTTCTGCGGCAGGACATAGGTGTCGCGGAACGCCGCCATCCGGCCCCTCAGCGCCTCGACGCGCGGCGTATATTCGAAGTCCATGGGATATCCTTTGGAATGAGGGGCGCGGCTCAGGCGACCTGTTCGACCGCGAGGCTCGCGAAGCGTCCCGCGAGCCGGCCGACGTCGGAGGCATTGGTGGCGCTGGCGGTGCCCTGCCGCGCGCGCGCCGCGATCCCTTCGAAGATCACCGCGAGGCGAAATAGCGAGAAAGCGGTGTGAAACGGCGCGACCGCGAACGTCTGCGCCGCGGCAGCGCGATAGCGGTCGAGATAGTCGCGCTCGTCCGGGATGCCGAGCGCGGCATGGTCGAGGTCCGCGATCCCCATGTAATCGGCGGCGTTCAGGTGCCAGCCGAGCGCGCTATAGGCGACGTCCGCCGCCGGATGGCCGAGCGTCGACAATTCCCAGTCGAGCACGCCGACGACGCGTGGTTCGCTGGGGTGGTAGATGAGATTGCCGATGCGGAAATCGCCATGGGCGATCGTGGTGACGTCGCTCGCCGGAATGTTGCGCGGCAGCCAGTCGAGCAGGAAATCGATGTCCGCGGACGGCGCGCCCCCGGCCAGTTGCCATTGCCGCGTCCAGCGGCCGACCTGGCGTTCGAAGAAATTGCCCGGCCGCCCGAAATCGGCGAGGCCGCACGCCGCCCAGTCGACCGCATGCAGCGCCGCGAGCGTATCTGCCATCGCCAGATACATCGCGCGCCGGTCCGCGGGCGACACGCCGGGCAGCGAGGGATCGTTGAACACCCGCCCCTCGATCCGCTCCATCAGATAGAAGGGCGTGCCGATCACCGCGCGATCGTCGCAATAGAGCACCATCTCCGGCACCGGCACCGCGCTGCCCGCCAATGCCGCCATCACCCGATATTCGCGATCGATCGCATGCGCGGAGGGCAAGGCGTTGGGCGGCTGCTTGCGCAGCACCAGCCGCCGCTCGCCATAGGTAAGGAAGAAGGTCGGGTTCGACTGGCCGCCGGGAATCGACTCGATCGCCAGCAGGGCGGGCGCGCCGGGCAACGCCGTCGCCAGAAATTTTTCGAGTGCCGCTTGCATAGGAATATGTCCGCCCCTCCGCCTGTGCGCTTATTCTGGTCGTAGATGACTGATTCATCCGGGATAAATCGCGCATCGCACTAAATCCCCTCGTGAATCCGTCGTCCACGTATCCGCATATAGGATGCACAAACCACTATCCGCTTCGTATTTATACGTGTAGTTAAGAGCGCGAGTGAGGTAAAGCGCTTCCTGAGAAACCGGCAAAACGGTTCCGGGCCGCACCGCCCCCCACGATCGTCGAACGAAAAATCCTGAGGAGGGGATATGTCGAAAAGGGCTTTGCTGGGGACGGTGTCCCGCATCACATTCGGGGTCTGCGTAGCCGCGACCGCGGCGACCGGCGCCTATGCGCAGACCGCCGCGCCGACGCCCGCCCGGACCACCACGCAGGCCGCCACACCGGCCGCCACCACGACCGCCGACGACGCCCCCGACATCATCGTCACCGCGCAGAAGCGCAGCGAGAGCATCCGCGACGTCGGCATGTCGATCCAGGCGCTGTCGAACCGGTCGCTGATCGACGCCGGCGTCGCCGCGCCGCAGGATCTGGTGAAGGTCGTGCCGGGCTTCGCCAGCAACCCGACGCCCTATGGCGCCAACGTCTATACGCTGCGCGGCATCGGCTATCAGGAAACCACGCTATCCGCCGCGCCGACCGTCACCGTCTACAGCGACGAGGTGCCGATCCCGTTCAGCCCGGAAACGATCGGCGTCGCGCTCGATCTGGAGCGGGTCGAGGTGCTCAAGGGGCCGCAGGGCACGCTATACGGCCAGAATTCCACCGGCGGCCTCATCAACTTCATCGCCGCCCGCCCGACCGACCAGCTCAGCGCCGGTGGCCAGCTCAGCTACGCCAGCTTCGGCGCGGTCGATGTCGAGGGCTTCCTGTCGGGCCCGGTCACCGACACGCTGAAGGCGCGCGCCGCGTTCAAGGTCAGCCAGGGCGGCGCGTGGCAGAAGAGCTACACGACCGGCGCCAAGCTCGGCGAACGCGACCTGCTCAACGGCCGCCTGCTGCTCGACTGGAACCCCGGTAGCCGCTTCCACGCCAGCCTCAACGTCAGCGCTTGGCGCGACCATGGCGAGACGCCGGCACCGCAATTCTTCGGGCTGCAGGTGCTGACGCCGGGCGCGACCGCGCTGATGCAACCGGGGCTGATCGCCTATCCCACCGCGCCGCACGACAATCGCTACGCCGACTGGGACCGGGGCGTCGACTATCACCGGCGCAATTCGTTCGTGTTCACCTCGTTGAAGCTCGGTTACGACATCACCGACGACGTCAACCTGACGACGCTGACCTCCTATCAGCATTTCAAGCGCGACCAGCCGGTCGAGGGCGACGGCACGTCCTTCGAGGATTATTCGACCGTCCAGCAGGGCGACGTGAAGACCTGGTATCAGGAGGCGCGGCTCGCCGGCACGTTCGGCGGCCGCGGCAACTGGATGTTCGGCGGCAATTACGAACACGACACGGTGTTCGACCAGTTCCAGATCCTCGACCGGCATGGCTCGTTCAGCCAGGTGCTGCTGTCCGTCTCGCCGCTCGTCATCCTCAACCTGCCGGGCAATTTCGAGCGGACCGACCAGACGATCGAGTCGGGCGCGGTGTTCGGCAACGTCGAATATCCGGTCACCGACACGCTCAAGCTGCAGGGCTCGGCACGCTACACGAAGACCACGCGCGACTTCTTCGGCCAGGCCTTCGACGGGATGAACGGCAACACCGCCTTCTTCTTCACCCTGCTGCAGGCGCAGCTGCGCGCGGCCTATGGCGTCTTCACGCCGAGCGGGCAGACGCCGGGGCTAAAGGATTGCCTGTCGCTGGGCGCGGCGCCGACCTTCCTGATGGGATGCCGGACCGACAGACTGAAGGAGGACAATGTCAGCTGGCGGGTCGGCCTCAACTGGAAGGCGTCGGCGGACACCATGCTCTATGCCAACGTCAGCCAGGGCTACAAGGCGGGCAGCTTCCCGACGATCATCGCCTCCACCCAGGCGGAGATGGATCCGGTGACGCAGGAAAAGGTGGTCGCCTATGAGGCGGGCGTGAAGACGGCGCTGTTCGACCGCACGCTCGATCTGACCGCGGCGGCCTTCTACTACGACTATCGCAACAAGCAGACGATCGGCCGCTATGCCGACATCGCGTTCGGGACGCTGCTGAAGCTCATCAACGTGCCGAAATCGCGCGTCGCCGGCGTCGAGCTGTCGGCGGCGTGGCGGCCGGTGCCCGGGCTGACGATCAACCCGGTGCTGTCGTACATCGATACCAAGGTGCGCGGCCGCTTCCTCAACTTCGACTATCTCGGCCAGCCGCAGGATTTCGGCGGCCAGGCCTTCCCGCTCGTGCCCAGACTGCAGGGGTCGCTCGACGCGCAATATCGCTGGTCGATCGGTGGCGGGGCGAAGGCGTTCCTGGGCGGCAACGTCGCGGTGCAGGGCAAGACCTATTCGGGCTTCATCCCCAACGACAACGAAAAGGTGCCGTCCTACACGCTGCTCGACCTGCGCGCCGGGGTGGAGAAGGACGGCTGGCGGCTGAGCGTGTGGGGACGCAACGTCACCGACAGCTGGTACTGGACCTCGGCCACGCGCATCAACGACGCGCTGGTCCGCCAGACCGGCATGCCGCGCACGATCGGTGCGACGATCGGCTTCGCCTACTGACCCGCGGCGGGTGGAGGGGATCGCCCTCCCCCGCCGGCCGGCAAGCACATTCCATCCTATCTCGAACGGGGGTTCCTTACCGTGACGACAACACGCAGCTACGGGCTGGCGGGTGTGGCGCTGCTCGCGCTGATGCCGGCGCCATCATGGGCACGGCCCGTCCAGCAACGACCGGAGCACGAGCAGCAGCAACAACAGGCGGCGACGCCTGCGGCCGGCACGGCGGCGGAGCCGGGCGATATCGTCGTCACCGCGCAGCGCCGCAGCGAACGGCTGCAGGACGTGCCGATTGCGATCACCGCGGCGACCGGCGAGCAGCTGGCGCAGGCGCATGTCGAGAACATCACCAACATCCAGAGCCTCTCGCCCAGCATCCAGTTCCGCTCGCAGGCGAACGGCGCCTCCTCGGCCAACGTCATCATCCGCGGCCTCGGCACGACCGGCACCAGCCGCGCGTTCGAAGGCGCGGTCGGCATCTTCGTCGACGGCGTCTATCGCACCCGTGCCGCCGCGGTGATGCAGAACTTCCTCGACATCGATTCGCTCCAGATCCTGCGCGGGCCGCAGGGGACGCTGTTCGGCAAGAACACCTCCGCGGGCGCGGTGCTGCTGACCAGCACCCGGCCGGAGGCGACGCCGGCCGCGACCGGCGAATGGACGGTCGGCAATTACGGGACGGTGTCGGTCCGGGGCGCGGTGGGTGCGGGCCTGTCCGATACCGTCGCGGTGCGCATCGCCGGCCTCTACAGCGGCACCGACGGCTTCTACACCGATCCGAACGACCGCCGCGCCATCGCCGACAATGCCTCGCATGCGGTGAAGGCGCAGATCCTGTGGGAACCGTCCGACCGCCTGTCGTTCCAGCTGATCGGCGACGATGCGAAGAGCGTCGGCCATTGCTGCTTCGCGACCTCCAGCTACAGCCCGGGCGCGGTGCAGCCGCTGATCGACGGCCTGATCCGCGCGCGCGGACTGCGCACGCCGTCGACCCGATTGGGCGATTTCGAACAGGTGTTGAGCAACCCGGGCCGGCAGGTCGTCCGCGACTATGGTGGCACGTTGCTCGCCACGCTCGCGGTCGGCGACGACACGCTCAAATCGGTGTCGGCGATCCGCAAGTTCGCGATCGACCAGCGCAACGGCGATGCCGATTTCTCCGGCGCCGACATCCTTAACCTCGACGAACGCTTCGCCAGCCGCTTCCTGTCGCAGGAGCTGACCTTCAACGGCAAATCGGCCGCGCTGCATGCCGATTACGTGTTCGGCGGCTTCGTCTCGGACGAACGGCTCGATCTCGGCCGCAACCTGCGCTGGGGCAGCCAGGCGCAGACCTTCTGGAACACCCTGCTCGGTGCGGGGCGGGTCTATGCGGCGCCGGGCCTGTGGTCGAACGAGGTCATGACCGAATCGGCGCAATCCTATGCGCTGTTCGCGCATGCCGACGTCGACCTCGGCAAGGGGTGGAAGCTGCTCGGCGGCCTGCGCTATTCGATCGAGCGCAAGCGCGGCGCGTTCGCCAACGGCTTCTACCGCAACCGGCCCGACGACACGTTCCGCGTCCTCGGCCTGATGCCCGCGCCCGCCTATGACGTCGCGACCACGGATCGCGCGCTGTCGGGGACGCTCGGCGCGCAATATTCCTTCAGCCGCGACGCGATGATCTATCTGACCTACAATCGCGGGTTCAAGGCGGGCGGCGTCATCCTCGACGCCAATGGCGCGGGCGGTGCCGCCAACAATCCGGCGATCGTCGCCGGGGCGAGGCCGCTGTCGCCGATCTACCGCCCCGAAAAGGTCGACGCGTTCGAATTCGGCGGCAAGTTCAGCTATCTGAACCACCGCGCCCACACCAACGTCGCGATCTTCTACAACACGGTGTCCGACCTTCAGGTCGCCCAGTTCATCGGCGTCCAGTTCACCGTCCTCAACGCGCGTTCGGCGAAAACCTACGGGCTGGAGCTCGAGAACAGCATCCGGATCGGTCATGCCCTGACGCTCAACCTCGACGGGACGTGGCTGCCGCATGCGCGCTACGGCGTCGATCCGTCGCTGTCCGCCATGCTGTCGGGGCAGAGCGTGCGCTTCGTGCCCCGGCTGGGCGGCAATGCCTCGCTCAACCTCGACCAGCCGCTCGGCGACCGGCTGGCGCTGACCGGGCGGGTCGAGGTCCAATATACCGGCCGCGAATATCTCGACAATTCCAGCCGGATCGCCCGTCCGCCGGTGACGCTGCTCAATGCCAGTCTCGGCGTCGACATCGCCGACGGCGGCTTCCGCCTCGAACTGTGGGGCCAGAACCTCACCGACCGGATCTACGCCAACGCGGCCTTTCTCGCGCCGCTGCAGGGGACGACCGAGAACGCCTACCTGGCCCCGCCCCGCACCTTCGGCCTGCGGACGAAGTTCCGATACTGACCGACCGACACCGTAATTTTTCTGGTCAGTGTTGACTATTATAGACGGTGTGCGACACTTGCCATCTTATGCGACGCTGAGTCGCCTGACGACACGCCCCGCGACCGACGGGGAACAGGCGGCGAAGCGCACGACGAACAGCAGAACAACCAAGGCTTTAGGAGAAGGCTGGCCATGAAACCCGTGCTTACGCGCGTGCTCGCTTGCGCGCTTGCCCTGTCGGCGTCCCTGCTCGCGAACCTCGCCGGCCCGGCGCCAGCGGTCGCCCAGGCAATCGGCAGCTTCCCCCCGATCGAGACCGGCATCGTCCTGCCCAAGGATGAAGCGTCGCACCGCCAGCCGGCGGAATGGTGGTATATGACCGGCTTCCTCGACGGCACCGATCCGGCCGGCGCCAAACGCTCCTATGCCTATGAGATGGTGGTCTTCCAGATCGCCCCCGTCGCCGGCCTGCCGCCGGTCTATGACGCGCATTTCGCCATCTCCGATCTCACCCGCGGCACGTTCAAGTTCGAAAAGCGCGTCCTGCCGGGGCCGTTCACCACCGGCGCCAACCGGTTCGATCTCAACGTCCTCGGCTTCCGGATGGGCGGCTCGATGGGCGCCTATTATGCCAAGGCCAGCCGCACCGACCTGCAATATGCGATCGACCTGACCGCGCAGGCGACGCAGCCGCCGACGCTCAACGGGGTCAATGGCGTCGAGACCTACGGCACGTGGAAGTCGCCGTATTATTCGTTCAACGTCAACAAGACGAGCGGGACGGTCTGGGACCATGGCGTGCCGATCCGCGTCACCGGCACCACCTGGTACGATCACGAATGGGCGACCGGCGCGCCCGGCCAGGCGGACAGCGGCTGGACCTGGTTCGGCGTGTCGATGGACGACGACACGCAATATAACCTCAGCTTCTTCAAGAAGGGCGACGGCACGATCGATCATGCGATCGGGGTCAAGACCGCCAACGGCACCTATACGCCGATCCCCGCCAGCCAGATGGTGCTCGAACGCATCGGCAGCTGGCGCAGCCCGAACACCGGCTACACCTATCCGGCGAGCTGGAAGGTGACGCTGCCCGAGGGCGCGATCACGATCGTGCCGATCATCCAAGATGCCGAGCTGCACGCGCCGGCCACCCAGAAATTCTATTACGAGGGGCCTGCCCGCGTCACCGGCACGCTCGGCGGCAAGCCCGCCACGGGCAAGGCCTTTGCGGAGATGAACCCCTGGGGCGTCGACTGGGGCCTGCGCATCCTCCCCTGATCGCCCGCGCGATCCACCCAATTGCAACCACAAGGAGAGCAAGGATGATCTGGAGAACCTCACGGCGGAAACTGGCCGCCATCGCCAACGGCCTCGCCCTGCTGGCGATGCCGACCGGCATCGGCGCGACCGCGGCACAGGCGCAATTGTTCGAGCAGCCGGCACCGGTGTCGCTGGCCAAGGACGAAAGCGCGCACCGCAGCCAGCTGGAATGGTGGTATTTCGTCGGCCATCTCTACGGCACCGACCCGAGCGGCGCGAAGCGCGAATATGGCTATGAGGTCACCGTGTTCCAGCTGTGGCCGCTGCCGCTCGGCCCCGCGATCTATTCGTGGCATTTCGCGATCACGGACGTGAACAACAACCTCCACCGCGTCGAGGAACGGGTCAAGAGCGACACCATCCCCGCGCAGACCGGAAGCTTCACCTTCACCAACAAGGACTGGTCGATCGGCGGATCGCGGCAGAATTACGCGATCAAGGCGATGCTGTCCGACGGCCGGTTCGGGATCGACCTGACCACCAGCAGCCGCATCCCGTTCACCGTCCACGGCAACAACGGCGTGGTCGACTACCGGCCGATCGGCCGGACCTCGGCCTATTATTCGTCGACCGCGCTCGATACCGTCGGCACGATCTACGACAATGGCGTGCCGATCCGCATCACCGGCACCTCTTGGCAGGATCGCCAGTGGTTCGTGAAGGGTACCGCGCTCAACCAGGGCGGGTCGATCTTCGGCGGCGGCTGGAACTGGTTCGCGGTCCAGCTCGACAACAATACGCAGTATATGCTGTATTATCTGCAGGATCCGTTGACCGGCGCGATCGTCAACAAACTCGGCACCCGCGTCGTCAACGGCGTATCCACGACCGTCCCCGGGCAGCAGATGGACCTGCAGGTGCTGTCGACCTGGCGCAGCGCGCAATCGGGCTACACCTACCCCTCGAAGTGGAACGTCGTGCTGCCCGAAGGGACGCTGACCGTCACGCCGCAGGTCGCCGACCAGGAAATGGTCTGGCCCGGCCACCGTACCTATTGGGAGGGGACGTCGGCGGTCGTCGGCACGCTGAACGGGCAATCCGTCACCGGCCGCAGCTATGTCGAGGTCAATCCCCACAACCAGCCCTACGCATCGCTGCCCTGACCGATGCGCACGGCCGGCGGCCCGACGGATACTTCCGATCGGGTCGCCGCCCGGCGCGCCCCCTCCCCCGTGTTCCTTCGAAAGTGATCTTATGGTCCGGTCGAACGATCGACGCCGGCATCGGGCGTTCGCGCCGATCCCGTTCCGCCTGGTCGCGCTGCTGCTGGTCGCGACGGCAGCCCAGCCCGGCCGCGCGCAGACGGGCGGCGAGACGCTCACCTATCTGACCGCGATCACCGTGGTCGAGGATACGCCCGCGCGCACGGTCCTCAAGCTCCAGCTGACGCCGCGGATGAACACGCACGTCAGCGCGACCGACGCCTCCGGCACGCCCGCGGTCGCCTTCACGCTCACCGCACGCGGCCGGCAGCTGACCGTGCCGGGCAATTTCACCGGGCCGCTAAAGGCGATCCGCGTCGAGGAGAATCCGGGCTTCCTGTTCCTCCGTCTCGATCCCCGATCGCCGGGCGTGCAGATCGGATCGATCGACAATGCCGACAACAGCCTGACGGTCACCCTGTCCGATCCCGGCCGCCGCGCGACCGACGGCGCCGCGCCCCCGGCCGACACCGCCGCCCCCGGCCTGTCGGCGAGCGCCGCCGGGTCGGTGCCGCCGACCGCGGACTTCTCGGCGATGGGGTTCGAGCTGGTGATGCTCGAATATGCCGACGTCAGCGAGGTCGCGGGCCTGCTCACCGACAGCGCGGCGATCAAGCCCAACGACACGTTCGTGCCGCGCTCGCCCGGCTTCGGCTCCGCCAACACCAACGGCGTCAGCAGCAGCTACAATCCGGGACCGCAGACGCAGAGCAACGATCCCGAACCGCTCGGGCGGTCGATCAACGCCAACATCGGCGTCGACCGCCGGCTCAACGCGATCTGGCTGCGCGGCGACCCCGCGACGATCGCGCGGCTGAAGGCGCAGATCGCGGCGATCGACCAGCCGATCGACACGGTCATGCTCGAAACCCAGATCGTCGAGCTGACCCAGACGGGCGCGCGCAACCTCGGCCTCGACATCGCCAATGCCAACGGCCAGATCGCCACCGCGACCGCCACCTACGGCAACATCTCCTCGGCGGGATCGTCCTTCCCGCTGACCACGCGCCAGCTCAGCGGCGGGGTCAATCTGCAGGCGTCGCTCTATGCGCAGATCCAGAAGGGCGAAGGCCGCATCCTGTCGCGCCCGCGGATCTCGGCGCAGAGCGGATCGGCGGCGCGGATCGTCACCGGCGATGCGATCCCGATCCTCACCTCGATCACGCTGTCGGGGGTCAACGGCGTGTCGCAGCAGGTGCAATATGTGAACGTCGGCGTGACGCTCCAGATCGCGCCGCGCGTGACCGAGGACGGCATCGTCTCCAGCCACATCTATTGCGTCGTATCCAGCGTCACCGGCTATCTGCAGGGTTATCAGACGATCAGCCAGCGCGAGGCGGAAACCTATGCCGCGGTGCGCGACGGCGAATCCTTCGTCATCGGCGGCCTGTCGCAGGAAAGCAGCATGAAGACGCGTACCAAGCTGCCGATCCTCGGCGATATCCCGATCCTGTCGATCCTCGCCGGCGCCAGCAAGTTCAGCAAGCAGACCACCGAACTCTACATCATGGTCACCCCGCACGTGATCCGCCGGCTCAACCTCAAGACCGTCGGCGGACGCGAGGCGGTGCCGGCCGGCGCACTGGTCGCCACCCCCGCTCCCGTACCCGCCCCCATACCCGCCGCTGCCGTGCCGTGACCCTCAGTCCGCGTCGGCGATCGTCACGACCATGCCGTCGAACGCGTCGGTGACGGTCAGCTGACAGGACAGGCGCGATCCGGCGTCGCGGCTGCCGGTCCCGTCGAGCAGGTCGTTCTCGTCCTCCGACATCGGCGGGAGGCCCGCGAGATGGTCCGCCGCGATATGGACGTGGCAGGTCGCGCAGCTGCAACAGCCGCCGCAGAGCGCGGCCAGTTCGTCGATCCCGGCGTCGCGCAACGCCTCCATCAGCGTCATCCCGACCGGCACCGCGATCGATCGTTCGCCCCGTTCGCGCGTCATCACGGAAATCTGCGGCATGGTTCAGCCTGTCTGTCGCGGGAGGGACGCGTCGCCGCGCAGGAACGTCGCGATACGCGCCCGTGCCTGCCGGGCTTCGCGGAAATCATAGGCCTGGAAGACGTGCGGCATGCCCGGCCACACCTCGACCCGCACCGGCACGCCCGCGGCGATCGCCGGCGCCGCCAGCCGCACGCCGTCGTCGCGCAACCGCTCAGTGCTGCCGACCTGGACGAACAGCGGCGGCAATCCGCGCAGGTCGGCGAACAGCGGCGAACAGCCGGGATCGGCCGGATCCACATCGCCCAGATAATAGGCCGGCGCCGGCATCGGCTGCCCGCCGAGCATCGGATCGCACGCGGCATTCTCCGCGATCGACGCCCCCGCATAGCTGAGGTCGGTCATCGGCGACATCAGCGCGACCGCCCGCGGCAGGCGCAGCCCGCGATCCCGCGCGCGCAGCAGCATCCCCAGCGCCAGCGCCGCCCCCGCGGAATCGGCGGCGATGACGATATCGCCGGCATCGACCCCGTCCGCGAGCAGCGCGTCATAGACTGCGAGGCAATCGTCCTGCGCGGCCGGATAGGCATGCTCGGGCGCCAGCCGGTACAGCGGCAGGACGACGCGCCCGATTCCGGCGGCCTGCGCGATCCGCGCCGCCATCAGCATATGGCCGTGGATCGAGCGGAAGAAGAACCCGCCGCCATGGACGAACAGCAACACGTCGCCACCGCGGCACGGCGCGACCGGATCGACGATCGCGAGCGTCTTCACCGCGACGCCGGCGATATGGGCGTCCTCCGCCGTGAACGGCCGCGACGACCGGCGCTGCAGCCGCGCCATCGCCGCATCGAACCGGTCGAGCTTGCCGCGCGCCGCGATCAGCGCGGCGGGATCGGCGACGTCGAGCGGCGTCTTCGCCCGCGTCGCACGCAACACCGCGTTGGTCAGGCGCGCCCCGAGCCCCGGCCGGCCCGCGATAGGGTCGATGCCGGTCATGCCGCCGCTCCCGCCGCCTGCCAATAGGCGTCGCGGATCAGGCGCTTGTAGAGCTTGCCGGTCGGCTCGCGAGGCAGCTGCGGCAGGAAGTCGATCTGCCGCGGCACCTTGATCCCCGACAGCTGCCCGCGCAGCCACTGGCGGACCTGCTCGGCGAAGCCATGGTTGGCGTCCGCCCAGTCGACCGGCTGGATCACCGCGACCACCTTCTCGCCGAAATCGGGATCGGGGGCACCGACCACCGCGGCATCGGCGATGCGCGGATGCGTCACGAGGATGTTCTCGATCTCCTGCGGATAGACGTTCACCCCGCCCGAGATGATCATGAAGCTCTGCCGGTCGGTCAAATAGAGATAGCCGTCCTCGTCCAGCCGACCGACGTCGCCCAGCGTGGTCCAGCCATGCACGTTGGCGACCGCCGCGGTCTTGGCGGGATCGTTGTGGTAGGAGAAACGCGGCCCGCCCTCGAAATAGATCGCACCCTCGCGGCCCGGCGGCAGGTCGTTCGCCGCCTCGTCGCAGATGTGCGGCGTGCCGATCACCGCGCGACCGACCGATCCCGGCTTGCGCAGCCACTCGACCGAATCGATCATCGTCCAGCCGTTGCCCTCCGTCCCCGAATAATATTCGAACAGAATCGGCCCCCACCAGTCGATCATCGCCCGCTTGACCGGCACCGGACAGGGCGCCGCGGCATGGATCGCGACGCGCAGCGACGACAGGTCGTATGCGCCCCGCACCGCCTCGGGCAGCTTGAGCAGGCGCACGAAATGCGTCGGCACCCATTGGCTGGCGGTGATCCGGTAGCGCGCGATCGTGCGCAGCGCCTCCTCGGGATCGAAATGCTCCATCACCACCACCGTCCCGCCCAGCCGGTGGACGGTCATCGACCAGTGCAGCGGCGCGGCGTGATAGAGCGGCGCGGGCGAGAGATAGACGGTGTCGCTCGCAAAGCCGAACCGCGTCGCCGCCAGCTGGGTCAGCAGCGGCGGCGCCGCGATCGCGGGATCCTCGGGCAGCGCCCAGCGCACGCCCTTGGGCCGGCCCGTCGTCCCCGACGAATAGAGCATCAGCGCCCCCGCCGATTCGTCCGCGACCGGCGTATCGGGCATCGCCGCCGCCGCGCCGTTCCAGTCGCGGAAGCCGGCGGCGGGCGTATCGAACATGAACATCGCGACCCCCGGCAACCGCGCCGGCAGCACGCCCGCCACGGCCGCGAGACCGGGCGAGGTCACCAGCAGCTTCGCACCGGAATCGGTCAGGATATACTCCGCCTCCGCCGCGGTGGCGCGCGACGACAGGCAGACGAGATACAGGCCGCTGCGCTGCGCCGCCCAGGCGAGGTCGAAGAAGCGCGGATGGTTTTCGAGGAACACGGCCACCACGTCGCCGCGCACCAGCCCCGCCGCGCGAAACACATGCGCGCCCTGATTGGAACGGCGGTCGAGCGTCGCGTAATCGATCGTCTCTCCCGTCGCCTGCAGGACGACCGCCACCTTTTCGGGGTGGGTGCGGGCATGGACATGGGGATGCATGGCGGCAGGTGTCCGGGACGGAGGAAACACGGGATCAGGCACGGGCGGGATCGGCGATGGTGCGCGGCGCGGCGCGAAGCTCGCGCTTGAGGATCTTGCCCGCCGCATTGCGCGGCAGCGTCGCGACGAAGTCGACCGACCGCGGCACCTTGTAGCCGGCGATGGTCGTGCGGGCATGCGCGACCAGTTCCTCGGCCCGCGCCGCGGCGCCGGGCTTGAGGACGACGAACGCCTTGACCGATTCGCCCCAGCGATCGTCGGGGATGCCGATCACCGCGACCGCATCGACCGCCGGATGGCTGGCGAGCGCCTGTTCCACCTCGATCGGATAGATATTCTCCCCGCCGGAGATGATCATGTCCTTGATGCGGTCGCACAGGAACAGATAGCCGTCGTCGTCGAGGTAGCCGGCGTCCCCAGTGTGCAGCCATCCTTCCGCGTCGATCGTCTCGCGCGTCGCGTCGGGCATGTTCCAGTAGCCCGCCATCACGCCTGGCGTCCGCACGCACACTTCGCCGACGATCCGCGCCGGCACCGCCGCACCGCCGGCATCGACGATGCGCAGCGCATGGCCCGCCATCACCCGCCCGGTAGAGCCGAGCCGGTTGCCGACGGGTCGCAGGTGATCCTCGGGCGACAGCGCGACGACGCTACCGCACGTCTCGGTCATCCCGTAATATTGCACGAAATCGCACCCCAGCAGGGCGAGGCAGCGGTCGAGCAGGACCGGCGGCATCGGGCTGGCGCCATAGACGATCTGCCGCAGCGATCCCGCCTGCGCCGCACCGCGTTCCCAGCTGTCGACCAGCATCTGCAACGCCGCGGGCACGATCATCACATGGGTGACGCCATCCACGGCGATCGCCCGTTCGACGCCGGGAATCGAGAATTCGCGCAGGATCACCGACCGTCCGCCACCATGGAACGCGCCCAGCGCCCAGCCGGAACCGGAGACGTGGAAGACCGGCATGGCGACCAGTGCAATCAGGTCGGGGGTCCACCGCCGCCACGGCTCCGCCCCCTCCCCGGCAAGTTCCAGCGCGCCCAGCACAGAGCCATGGGTCAGCATCACGCCCTTGGGCCTGCCCGTCGTGCCCGAGGTGTAGAGCTGGAGGAATACATCGTCGCGACCGACCGCAACCGCGGCGTCGGCGCCCGCGCCCGCGCCCGCGGCGGCGCCACGGACGTCGCGCCACGCGGTGAAATGGCGGTCGGGATCGTCGCCCGGCTCGATCTCGATCAGCCGCCGCACCCCGAGCGCGTCCAGCGCCAGCCGGCCTGCGGCTGCGGCGAAATCGGCGGTGACGAACAACAGGTCGGCGCGCGCATCGGCCAGGATCTGTTCGTGTTCCGCCGGCGCGAGCCGCCAGTTGAGCGGCACCGTCACCAGCCCCACCATCCCCGCGCCGAACAGCAGTTCGAAGAACAGGTCGCTGTTCTTGCCTAGAAAGGCGACCCGCGCACCGGGCCGGCAGCCGTCCGCGACCAGAGCCGCGGGGACTTTGCGGCACCGCGCCGCAAAGTCGCCGAAGCGGGTCGTGCGTCCTTCGAAGGCGAAGGCGATGGCGTCAGGGCGTTCACGCGCATGATGCGCCGCGACCTGCCCCAGATTGACGAATCGCCGGTCGGGCAACGGCGCGGTCATGCGGTCCCCCTCATGCGCCGGTGAAGACCGGCGCCCGCCGGTCGACGAACGCGCGCACGCCCTCGGCGAAATCACCGGTGAGGCCCGCCGCGCGCTGGTCGACCCGCTCGCGGGCAAGCGCCTCGGTCAGCCCGCTCTCCAGTCCCGCCCGCGCCGCGCGGCGCAGCATCGCATAGGATTGCGTCGGACCGGCGGCGAGCCGGGCCGCGAGCGCGCGCGCCGATTCCAGCAGCGCGTCATCCTCCTCGACGCGATAGATCATCCCCCAGTCGCACGCGGTGTCGGCGGACAGCCGGTCGCCGAGCATCATCAGCGCCATCGCCCGCCCGCGTCCGATCTGGCGCGGCAGCAGCCAGGTCGATCCCACGTCGGGAAACAGCCCGACCTTGACGAACGCCTGGATGAAATAGGCCGATCGCGCCGCGAGGATGACGTCCCCGGCGAGCGCGAGCGAAAATCCCGCCCCCACCGCCGGGCCGTTCACCGCGGTCACCAGCGGCTTGGGCATCGCGAACAGCGTTTCGAGCAGCGGGTTGAAGAATCGTTCGAGGCTGTCGCCGACGTCGGTCGCGCCGCCACCGGCATCGCCGCGCAGGTCGGCGCCGCTGCAAAAGGCGCGCCCCGCCCCGGTCAGCAACACCGCCCGGATCGCCGGATCGCCCGCGATCCGGGCAAAGGCGTCGCGGAGCGCCGCGGCCATGTCCAGCGTCAGCGCATTCAGCGCCGCGGGCCGGTCGAGCGTCACTTCCGCGACGCCGTCGCGCACGACGATGCGGATATCCGTTGTGTCGGTCATCGCCCCTCCTCTCACCATATGTATACGCATAGTTAAGAGCGCTTGCCAAGCCCTACGGTAGCGAGCTGGATACGCCAGACAGGCCGGCGCACCCTCAATACAGCCTATTATATGTTCGTTTAATTATCTCTTTCCATCGGATGTTTCCTGAGGCATCAGCAACGCGAACGCCGCACCGGAGATGCGGCCGTCACGACGGGAACGAGGGAGACTCAGTATGCCGAAAGGCACGTTCGGAACGCGCGGCAGCATCGGCCTGCTCACGATCGATTCGCCGCCGGTCAATGCGCTCGGCCTCACCGTGCGACAGGCGATCATCGACGGCATCGCCGCGGCGGAGGCCGATCCCTCGGTCGAGGCGATCGTACTGCTCTGCGCGGGGCGGACCTTCTTCGCCGGTGCCGACATCACCGAATTCAGCAAGCCGCCGATACGCCCCGACCTGCTCGACGTGCTCGCCCGGATCGAGGGTGCGACCAAGCCGGTCATCGCCGCGATCCACGGCACCGCGCTGGGCGGCGGGCTCGAAACCGCGCTCGCCTGCGATTACCGGATCGCCAGCCCGACCGCGCGCGTCGGCCTGCCCGAGGTCGCGCTCGGCCTGCTCCCCGGCGCGGGCGGCACGCAGCGCCTGCCGCGGATCGTCGGTGCCGAGGCCGCGCTCGAGATCATCACCGGCGGCAAGCCGATCGCCGCCGCGCGCGCGCTGGCGCTCGGCATCGTCGATCGCCTCAGTGCACCCGACGACCTCACCGACGCCGCCGTCGCCTTCGCGCGGCAGATCGTCGCCGACGGCGCCGTGCGCCGCCGGGTGCGCGACCGCGACGACCGGATCGCCGCCGACCGCGCCGATCCGGGGCTGTTCGACGCCTTTCGCGCCAAGAATCCGGGGCTGCTGCGCGGTGTCCGGGCGCCGGCGAACATCATTGCGGCGATCGAGGCCGCCGTAACCCTGCCCTTCGATCAGGGCATGGCGCGCGAGGCGGAGCTGTTCGCCGAACTGCTCCACAGCCGCGAATCGGAGGCGCAGCGCTATGCCTTCTTCGCCGAGCGCGACACCGGCAAGGTGCCCGGCCTCGCCGCGGATGCGCCCGTCGCGCCGATCGCCACGGTCGGTGTGATCGGCGCGGGCACGATGGGCGGCGGCATCGCGATGACCTTCCTCAACCTCGGCCTGCCGGTGACGTTGGTCGAGACGCGGCAGGACGCGCTCGATCGCGGCATTGCGACGATCCGCCGCAACTACGACGCCAGCGCGCGCAAGGGCCGGCTGGACGCGGCCGAGGTCGACCGGCGCATGGCGCTGCTGACCGGCACGCTGGCGATGGCCGACCTCGCCGGCTGCGACCTCGTCATCGAGGCGGTGTTCGAAAGCATGGCGCTGAAGCAGACGATCTTCGCGCAGCTCGACACCATCGTCCGACCCGACGCGATCCTCGCCTCCAACGCCTCCTTCCTCGATCTCGACGCGATCGCCGCGGCGACGCGCCGGCCGGAGCGCGTCGTCGGGCTGCATTTCTTCTCGCCCGCCAACGTCATGCGCCTGCTGGAGGTGGTGCGTGGCGTGCGCACCGCGCCCGGCGTCGTCGCGACCGCGATGCGGCTCGCCAGACGGATCGGCAAGCTGCCCGTCCTGTCGGGCGTGTGCGAGGGCTTCATCGCCAATCGCGCGATGGGCGTGCGGATGGCGCAGGCCGATGCGCTGGCGATCGCGGGCGCCTCCCCGCAGCAGATCGACCGGGTGCTGGTCGAATACGGCTTTCCGATGGGCGCGTTCCAGATGCTCGACCTGATCGGACTGGATGTGATCGGCCGCGATGCGACCGGGCGGACGCTGATGGGCGACATGGTCGCGCGTGACCGGCTGGGGCAGAAGCGGAACGGCGGTTTCTACGACTATGACGCGCAGCGCCGCGCCACCCCCTCGCCCGTCGCCGCAGAGGTGATCGCCGCGCTCGCCGCCGCCCGGGCCGTCACCCGCCGCGACTTCACCGATCACGAACTACTTGAACAACTCCTCTACCCCATCATCAACGAATCCACGAAGATCCTCGACGAGGGGATCGCGCTGCGTGCCTCCGACATCGATATGGCGCTAATCGCGGGCTATGGCTGGCCGGTCCACACCGGCGGACCGATGTTCTGGGCCGATACCGTCGGGCTGCCCGCGATCGTCGCGGCGCTCAGGGCGCTGGCCGCGCAGCATGGCCCCGCCTTCGCCCCCTCGCCGCTGCTCGAACGCCTCGCCGCCAGCGGCGGCGTGCTGCACCGCGCGGTCGCCGCGCCTTCGCCATCCCTCACCCTCGAAAGGGCGGACCATGTCTGAAGCCTATATCGTCGAAGCCATTCGCACCGCCGGCGGACGCCGCAACGGCGCGCTCAGCGGCGTCCATCCGGCCGACCTCGCCGCCGTCGTCCTCGACGCGCTCGTCGCGCGGGCCGGGATCGATCCCGCCGCCATCGAGGACGTCATCATGGGCTGCGTCGGCCAGGGCGGCGAACAGAGCACGCAGGTCGGCCGCAACGCCGTCCTCGCCTCGACCCTGCCCGACACCGTGCCGGCGGTGACGATCGATCGCCAGTGCGGATCGTCGCAGCAGGCGATCCAGTTCGCCGCGCAGGCCGTGCTGTCCGCCACGCAGGACATGGTCATCGCCGCCGGCGTCGAGAGCATGTCGCGCGTGCCGATGGGCTCGACTGTGTCGCTCTACGCGCAGGCGGGCGTCGGCACCGGTCCGTGGAGCGATTCGGCGAAGCGGCGCTACGGCGTGGCGTCGTTCGACCAGTTCACCGGCGCGCAGATGATTGCCGACGCATACGGCATCACCCGCGACGCCGCCGACGCCTTCGCGCTCGCCAGCCACCGCAAGGGTGCAGCAGCAGTCGCCGTCGGCGCGTTCGATCGCGAGATCGTTCCCGTCCGCATCACCCGCCCCGACGGAAGCACGGCGCTGCACGTCGCCGACGAAGGGCTGCGGCCCGATGCCTCACTGGAGGGGCTGGGCGGCCTGAAGACGGTGATGGACGGCAGCATCATCACCGCGGGCAACGCCAGCCAGATCTGCGACGGCGCGTCGGGTGTGCTGATCGTCAACGCCCGCGCGCTGAAGGCCCATGGCCTGACCCCGATCGCGCGGATCGACAATCTGACGGTTACCGCGGGCGATCCGGTGGTGATGCTGGCGGAACCGATCACCGCGACGCGGACCGCGCTCAGGCGCGCCGGCCGCGCGATCGGCGAGATCGACCTGTACGAGGTCAACGAGGCGTTCGCCCCGATTCCGCTCGCCTGGCTGCAGATGCTGGAGGCCGATCCGCAGCGGCTGAACGTGCATGGCGGCGCGATCGCACTCGGCCATCCGCTCGGCGCATCGGGTGCGAAGCTGATGGCGACGCTGATCCACGCGCTCGGCCGCAACGGCAAGCGCTTCGGCCTCCAGACCATGTGCGAGGGCGGCGGCATCGCCAACGTGACCATCATCGAGCGGCTGTGACCGTTCCTGCTTTCTGAAGGACATGCCTACGTGAAACTCGATACCTCCATCGCCGCGGTCGTCACCGGCGGCGCCTCCGGCCTCGGTGCCGCGACCGCCCGGGCGCTTGCCGCCAAGGGCGTCCGGGTCGCCCTGTTCGACCTCAACGCCGAACTGGGCGAGCGCGTCGCCGCCGAGATCGGCGGGATCTTCTGCGCAGTGAACGTCACCGACGACACCTCGGTCGATGCCGGCTTCGCCAAGGCGCGCGCGGCCCACGGGCAGGAGCGCGTGCTGGTCAATTGCGCGGGTACCGGCAATGCGATCAAGACGGTCGGCCGCGACAAGGCAACCGGCGCGCTGCGCCACTTCCCGCTCGCCGAATTCGAAAAGATCATCCAGATCAACCTGATCGGCACGTTCCGCTGCACCGCCAAATCGGCGGTCGGCATGGCCGCGCTCGATCCGGTGGACGAGTCCGGCGAACGCGGCGCCATCGTCAACACCGCCTCGGTCGCTGCGGAAGACGGCCAGATGGGCCAGGCCGCCTATGCTGCATCCAAGGGCGGTGTCGTCAGCCTGACGCTGCCGCTGGCGCGCGACCTGATGGCCGAGGGGATCCGCGTCAACACGATCCTGCCCGGCATCTTCAGCACGCCGCTGCTGCTCGGCGCCCCCGACCATGTGAAGGCGGCGCTGGCGGCGTCCGTTCCCTTCCCCAAGCGGCTGGGCGATCCGGCCGAATATGCCGCGCTGGCGCTGCTGATGGTCGAGAACGGCTATTTCAACGGCGAGGACGTGCGGCTCGACGGCGCCATCCGCATGGCCCCACGCTGATCCCGGAGAAACAGAGATGCGCCAGTTCACCGACGACCAGATCATGTTTCGCGAAGCCTATCGCCGCTTCCTCGATGGCGAGATCGCACCGCATATGGAGGCGTGGCGCGCGGCGGGGATCGTCGATCGCGCCGCCTTCAAACGCGCGGGCGACCAGGGGTTCCTGATGGTCTGGCCCGACGAGGCCTATGGCGGGCTCGGCGACGAGGATTTCCGCTACGAACAGATCATCATCGAGGAAACCGTGCGCGCCGGCTGCGCCAGCTGGTACAATACGCTACACAGCCGCCTCGTCGGCCCCTACCTCCAACGCTTCGGCAGTGAGGAGCTGCGTCGCCGGGTGCTGCCCGGCTGCGTCAGCGGCGATGCGATCCTCGCCATCGCGATGACCGAAGCGGGCGCCGGCTCCGACCTCGCCGGGATGCGCTCGACCGCGGAGGACAGGGGCGACCATTTCCTGCTCAACGGATCGAAGACCTATATCTCCAACGGCATCAACGCCGACCTGATCGTCGTCGCCGCGAAGCTGGCCGGGGCGGAAAAGAAGCATGCGCTGGTGTTGCTGCTCGTCGAACGCGGCATGGCGGGCTTCGAACGGGGGCGCAATCTGAAGAAGATGGGCATGTCCGCGCAGGACACCGCGGAGCTGTTCTTCGACAACGTCCGCATTCCTAAGGGCAATGTGCTGGGAACCCCCGGCAACGGCTTCTACCACCTGATGGAGGGGCTGGCCGAGGAACGGCTGATCGCCGCGGTCGGCGCCGCAGCCAATGCGCGCCGCGCGTTCGACGTCACCCGGGATTACGTCATGCAGCGCGTGATGTTCGGCAAGCCGCTGTCCGATCAGCAGAACACCCAGTTCCGCATGGCCGAGATGGATGCCGAGATCGACCTCGTCCAGACCTATGTCGACCATTGCGTGGTCGAGCATAATGCCGGCCGCCTCACCGGCAACATGGGCGCCAAAGCCAAGATGCTGACCACCGAGGTCGAATGGAAGATGATGGACCTCGGCGTGCAGCTGCACGGCGGCGCGGGCTATATGGACGAATATCCGATCAGCCACATGTTCACCGATGCGCGCATCAACCGGATCCTCGCAGGCAGTTCGGAAGTGATGCGGCTCATCATCGGCCGCGACGTCTTCTCGCAGAATTATCGCAGCCTGCTGGCGTAACGGCCCGACGCCTCGTTCCACCGACGCCGGTGCAACCGGTCGTGCCCCGGCCGGCGCATCGAACCGGCGGTCGCCCGACGCGCGTCGGGTCACATTCTGACCACATGACTGCGGCACATCCGCATCCTCCGCTGTCCTCGAAGCCGGGTTCGATCTCAGCCCTATGTCGCGTATCATCCGTAATCTCGTCTTTCTCGCGCTCCTGCTGACGGCGATGTCCGTGCAGGCCGCCCCCTCGTCGTTCGATCTGGTCGGGCCCCGGCTGTCGGTTGCCGTCACCCGCGATGGATCGACGCTGCCGCTGGAATGGGTGCCGAACCTCGCCGAGGGCGACCGTATCGCGATCAAGCTCGACCTTCCTGCCGGCCAGCAGGACCGGTTCCGCCTCGTCGCTGCCTTCCTGCGCGGGGCGGTCGACCGACCGCCAGACGCGTGGTTCCACGACACGGTAAGCGGCAAGACGAAGGGTGGCGACCTGTCGCTGGTCGTGCCGAAGGGCGCGCAGCAGCTCGTGCTGTTCGTGCTGCCCGAACGCGGCGCGGGCAGGAATGCGATCGTCAGCGCGGTACGCAAGCAGCCCGGCACCTTCGTCCGCGCGGTGCAGGACCTCAACCAGGCCGCGCTCGACCGGGCGCGGCTCGACACCTTCCTCGACCTGCTCTTCCGGATCGGCCGGCAGGACCCCGACAGCGTCAACGCCGCGTCGCAGGTGCTCACCCGCAGCCTTGCGATCAAGCTGAAAACGGAATGCCTGCAGCAGCCGCCCGAGTTGCAGGCGGCCTGCCTGACCGGCGATCGCGAGACGCTGCTGTTCGCCGACACGCACAGCTCCGCCCTCGCCGATACGCTCACCGGGGCGCCCGTCGATCTGGCCTTCCAGCTGAGCGCCACGCCGCAGGGCGGCTATGGCTCGTATAGTTCGTACATCGGCGTGGTGCGCGACATCCTGCGGCTGTTCGGCGCATTCCAGTCCTCCCAGCTCCGCTTCGTGCCGGCGCTCGCCCGGATGGGCGACGGCCGGCTGACCCTGCTGCTCAACACGCCCTTGTCCTTCGCCAAGCCCGCGTCGGTGATGGTCGTCGGCCTGCCGGCGATCGAGGCGGCCAAGCCGCCGCCGCTGCAGGCCGCGGCCGGTGCGCCGCTGCTGTGCGCCGCGTCCGACATGGTGCTGCCGGTCGAGGGCGCGCCGCTCGTCTACGCGACACGCTACGCCCACGACATGGTGCTGCGCGTCGCCCCGGACGGCGCCGCCGGCTTCGACCTGCCCGTGCATGCCGACGCGCGGCGCGGCGGTTTCGTGCTCGATCGCGCGTTGCCCGACCGGAGCGTCGGTGCGACGATCGACGGGCGGATCGCCGGCCGGTGGGGGTTCACCCCGTTCGACGGACCGCGGTTCCGGCTGTCCGATCCCCGGGTCAACCGCTGGACCGCTGCCCCGCAGGCTTCACTGGTGGTCGGGCGGAGCAATACGGTGACGCTGACCGGCGACGGCGCCGGCTGCATCGACGGCATCACGATGCAGCGCGGCGATGCCGCGACGCAGGCGGTGTCGTGGAAGCAGGGTGAGGCGAACACGATCGTCGTCGACGTGCCACTGGAAAAGGCAGCGCCGGGCATCGTCACGCTGACCGTCACCGCGCGCGCGCCGGGCCCGCCGGTCCGCATCGCCCTGCCCGCCTTGCAGGAGGTCGGCCGCATCGACGCCCTGACCTATGCCGCGGGCGACGAGGCGGCGGTGCTGACAGGATCGCGGCTCGATCAGGTGCGCGAGGTGCGGACGGGCAAGGCGACATGGCGGCCCGGCGCGCTCACCCGCGCCGCCGGCGCGGACCGACTGACGCTACTTCCGCTCGATGTGGCGACGGCGCAGGCGCTGACCGCGGGCGAACGCATCGTCGCCGACGTCACATTCACCGGCGACCGACACCGGACGACAGCGATCGTCGTCGCGGCCGCCCGGCCGGTGCCGACGCTGCTGCACCGGAGCGTCGCGCCGCGGCCCGCCGCCCCGGGCACGCTGCCGATCGCGTTGCGGCCCGACGATGTCGTCGCGCAGGACAGCCGCGTCACCTTCGCCTTCCGGCTCGATCCGGGCACGCCCCTTACCGGGCGGGAGGTCATCGAGATCGCAACCGTCGCGGGCGACGTCGTCGCCCGGATCGCAATCGGCCGGGGTTATGACCTGCAGGACGAAGCGACGGGAATCGTCACCTTCACCCCCCGCGAGGCGCTCGGCGCATCGGTGCACGGCCCCCTGCGATTCCGGGTCATCCGCAACGACGAACCGAGCCGCTGGTCCCCTCTCGCCACCGTCGTCCGCCTCCCGGTCATCACGGCGATCACCTGCCCCGGTTCGACCGACTGCACGGTCACGGGCACCTCGCTCTTCCTCATCCACTCCATCGCCACCAACGACCGTTTCGATACCGCGGCGCCGGTACCCGACGGTTATACCGAGCCGACGCTGGACATCGTTCTGCCCGCACCGCCCGGCGCAGGCGCGCGCCTGTTCCTCCGCCTTCGCGACGCGCCGGACGCGGTGGGCGTCGTGTCGCTACCGTCGCGGTGACGGCACCGGCGGTCGTGCCGGCACGGATGGCAGGCTGACGCGAGACGGTTCGTCAGCGTCGGGGCGGATCGAAGCGTTGAACGACGCTGTCGAACGCCGCCAGTGCCTTGCAGCGTCCGGCGTGCGCAGCGAGGGCCGTGAGCGGAGACGAAGCGGCGATCTCCGGATGCGCTTCCTGCAGGAACCGCATCGCGCAGGCGATTGCGATATCCGCATGGCCCGGCCGCTCCCCGTGCCAGAATGGCGTCGCCAGCGCGGCGCATCGCGCTTCGAGCGTGGCGAGCACGCCGGACACCTGTGCCATGCATCGCGCGATCCACATGTCCGACGTCTCGGCATGCAGCACCTGTTCGTACACCAGACTGACCATCTTGTCGCACAGCCCGGTGGCGAGCGCACAGGTCTGCAGTGCAGCCCGCCGTTCGGCGCCGGCCGCCGGCAGCAGCCGGCGGTCCGGGTGCGCCTGCTCGTCCAGGTGGTCGAGGATCGCATGGCTCTCGATCAGGATCTCGCCGTCGTCCAGCACGAGTGCAGGCACGCGACGCAAGGGATTGTACGCGGCGAGCCGGTCTGCGTCGGCGAACGTCGACCATGGCCAATGGTCATACCCGACCTCGTAGAGGTTCAGCGCGACCGCCACGCGGCGGACGAAGGGCGAGTCATACTGGCCGATCAGGATCACGGTCACGGGCGTCTCCACAGGATACACTCGGCGACCGCATGCGGGAGCGGCATGCGTCCGTCGCGTCGCATTGATACTATCAGGTGACGCGGGCGTTCAACGCCGCGTTGATGCCCTCGCCAACATTGGTCTGCGTACAGGATTTCGCGTTCGGCGCGTTGTACACATCGCCGGCGAAGATCACCCTGCGGCCGGCGATCGCCGTTTCGTGCTGGAAACCGTCATTCGCCAGCGTTCTGGCCGGGAGGTCGATCTTCCGTTCGGCAAAGACCTCCTCGATCACGAAGAGCGCTCATACCGCATTCTACCAGCCCAAATGGAAGGCGAGATGGGTCGTCATGCGGGCCACCTCGGCCAGTGTGATGCCATGGGTGAGGCCGTGACCGAGACGGCTGCGAAGTGGCGTGGCCTTGCCCGTCGGGGTCAGCACCGACAGGGTGACGACGTTCCGCTCGCGGGGACCAAGGCCTGTCCTGCACCAGACATCGCGGTCATCGGTGTATCGGGTAAGCGCGGGCGCGATGGCCTTCACGTTCTTCGGCGCGACGATCAGCCTCCGGCCGCGCACGCCCGCGTTCGCGTCGCCCGCCTATCCGGAGAAGCAAGAAACACCGCAGACCACCCATGACTTGCTCCGCACAAATGCATCGGCTTCCGCGTGACGACGTCCGGCGGGCTGTATGCGTGGATTGCTCTATCGCAGCTGACGGGCCGGATTGCAGAGCGGAGCCAGACCATGAACTGTCCGGAACCGGTTTGGCGGTGCTGTCAGTCTAATGCGAACCGCTCTCCACACGATGCATGTCGGTCTTTGATGGCTACGGCCTAGCTTGCAAGATTTTGCCACTCCGCCAGCGCGGCGGAGCGTCGTTCGCGGTAGGTCTGGCGATCGATCAGGTGGCGTTCGAGGCTAAAGTGGTTGTGGACGTTGGCGTGGACGGAGGCGAACTTCTGTAACGTCTTCATCTGCCTGAACCGGAGCATCGCTCGCTCCCGTCTTCGAAACGGCAAATGGCTGTTCTCCACTCGATTGTTAGCCCAGCGCCCGATCTCCTGACGTTCTCGGCAGCCAAGGTCATCCATTGCGGCCCCGTAGCTGCGCAAACCGTCTGTCGTGATTGCCTCCGGTGAGCCGTGGCGCTTGAGCGCCTTCTTCATGAAGGTGAGCGCCGCGCCCTTGTCGCGTGTCTTGGTGACGTAGCTCTCCAGCACTTCACCTTCGTGGTCCACCGCCCGCCACAGATAGACCATCTCACCGTTGAGCTTCACGTACATCTCGTCGAGGTGCCAACGCCAATGACGAAACCCTCGCATGCGGTTAACCCGCTCCCGACGGATGTCGCCTGCGAACAGCGGACCAAACCTGTTCCACCACAGCCGCACCGTCTCGTGGCAGATGTCGATGCCGCGTTCGAACAGCAAATCCTCGACATTGCGCAGGGACAGCGGGAAGCGCACGTACATCAGCACGACCAGCCGGATCACCTCCGGCGAGGAGTTAAAATAGCGAAAAGGCGAAGCTGGCTTGCGAACACGGGGCATCCTCCTGCCCTACCCCGCCGCCGCCGGATTGCCAGCCGGTGCATTTGGTTTGACGGAGCCCTCTGGACCGACGAACTACCGGCGGACGTCTAACCCACCGGTCAAAAAACCATCTATATCTGCTTGGTTGAAAAGTGCCGCGTCACCGGGAAGAGAATGCTTCAGAACGGCTACGGCAAGACCGGCACGAGCTACGGCGTCGACATTTTGCTCCGCGCGCAGCGCGTGGAGCACGCCCGCAGCAAAAGCGTCGCCACCACCGATCCGATCAACGATACTGGCTATCTCCACCTCTTCGGTTTGCGCAACCGCAAATCTCGTTTCGACCCGGGCGGAAAGGCGGTTAAGATCGACATGCTCTACATGGCGCGAGGTCGAAGCCAGCATCTGGAGCTTAGGAAATTTATCGAACGCGGCGGCGGCGGCCTCACGACGACGCGTCTCGCCGCTGCTGGTGAAGGTGCGGCCGAGCAGCAGTGCCACGTCCTGATGATTACCGAAAACCAGATCGGCATGGGCGACGATAGCGGAAAGGATTTCGCGCGGATCGCTATCCCACCGCTCCCAAAGCTTGCCACGCCAGTTGCCGTCGAACGAAATGGCAATGCCAAGTGCGGCGGCGGCCTCGACTGCAGCTAGCGCACTTTGCGCCGGTACGGGGCCCAAAGCAGGCGTGATACCGGACAGATGCAGTCGATCGACATCAACCAACAGAGCATCCCAGTCCCAAGCATTCACCGGTGCCTCGGCGAAGGCGGAGTGCTCACGGTCGTAAACCACTTCGGTCGCCCGCAGGCCGGCGCCGGAGGCAACGAAATACAGACCCATCCTATCGCCTGCCCGCTGGATGTTGCGGGTATCGACACCGTGTCCGCGCAGAGTGGTGATCGCCGCCTGGCCAAGGTCGTTGTCCGGAACTCGCGTGGCGATCGCGACATCGTGGCCCAGCCGGGCGAGTTGCGTGACGACATTGGCTTCGGCACCCGCGACCCAGACATCGAAGCGTGGGGTTTGCAGAAGCTGCTCCCGGCCGGGAGAAGATAGCCGGAGCATGATTTCGCCGAACGCCAGAACCTTGCCCATACACCCCCTTAAAACTTACTCTATCGCGCGATGGCGAGGCGGCGCTTGCCCCATCAGCCGAGTTGCGCACTCATTAAGAAACGGGCGCGGCTCTCAGCGGTGCGACGTTGTAGCTCCTCAATTTCGCGCTGCTCGGTCGCGTCTAGCATCGCCCTCAACAAGCGGCTGAAATGCTGGCGCATCGCCACACGCGCTGCCTGCGGATTGTGCTGTTCCAGCGCCTCCACGATTGCGGCATGCTCCATCTGCCGCGCCGCGCCGTCGCTATGGCATACCGACGCATGGGTGCGGCGCACCTCGGGCAGTTCGGTCCGCAGCCGCCACAGGTTCTCGATCACGTGAATGATCGCCTTGTTGCCCGACGCCCCGGCGATCGTCAGGTGAAACAGGCGATCTATGGCGGTGACTTCGTCATCCGAGAGGCTGTCTTGCGCCATCTGGTCGAGCAGATCGCGGAGCGCCGCCAGATCGCCCGCCGAGATGATAGGCGCCGCCAATGCCGCGGCTTCGGATTCGAACAACGAGCGCGCTTCGGTCAGCTCGAAAGCGCTGACGTCGGGCAGACGCGACGGCGGCGCCATGTCGGCAGGGTCTGCGACATAGACGCCGGATCCGGTCTTGATCCGAATTCTGCCGGTCGCCTGCAATGCGATCTCTGCCTCCCGAATCGTCACTCGGCTGACGCCGAACCGATCGGACAGCTCGCGCTCACCGGGCAGGCGCGACCCGGGCGGAAACGCACCCTCTTCGATCAGCGCGACGATCTGGTCCGCTACATCCTGGAAAAGACGACGATCCGCCATTGGCCTAACAATCCCCTCGATCTGCGTGTTGATTGTCCTACCACCCGGTCGGCACGACGCACAAGCCGCGCCAGGACCAGCCTGATCAGAAACGCACGCGCGCACCGACGAAGTATTTCGATCCGTAGAAGTGATACTGCCGGCTGCTGCCGTAAACCGGCATGTCGGTGATCTTCGGGTTGTTAAGCACGTTCAGCGCCTCGAACCGCAGCGAAACGTTACGATTGATGTTGTACGACGCCCGCAGATTGACGATCTCCGACGGACGGACGAACCGCAATTGCGTGTTGCCACCGACGAAGTCCTGATAATAGGCCGAACGATAGGTATAGATCGCCTCCAGAGACAGACCCTTGTACTGATAGTAGAGCTGCCCCGACGCGGTATGCTTCGACGAGCCGGACAGGTTCGCTGGCGGGATGATCCCTGGCGTCACGCCGCCGGTTGCGGGATCGACGACGTCTCCCAGCCGTATGTCGTAGTTGCGAAAGTTCGAGTTGGCGTAATTGTAGCCGACCTTCGCGCCCAAGCCGTCGAACGGTGCGGGCAACCACGAAAAGCGATTGGATAGCGTCATTTCGAGGCCATAGATGCGGCTCTTCTCATCGCTATTCTGTCGTGCCGTGACCGGCACCGTCACGTCCTGCCCGCCGATTGTGAACTGTTCGTTGAGCAGCACCGGCACGAAGCCGCCGCCGAAGCTCTTATAGTAGACCGTTCCGGCGACGATCGTGTCCTTGTTCGGATACCATTCCAGAGCGAGGTCACCGTTCCACGACATGATGGGCTTGAGCTGCGGAGATCCGTCCGCGACGATCTGCCCGATCGCGTCGGCGACATTGGCGAAGGCGGTGCCGTCCTCCAGCGTTATCGTCCGTCCCGCGGCAAGGTCACTCGGGGCGGGGCGCGACATGCCGCGATAGGCGGCAACGCGCGCGACGACATCGCTAGACAGTTCGAAATTGGCGTTCACGCTCGGCAGCGCGCGGAAGTAGCGGTTGCCCAGCGTCTGCGTCTCGAAAGCACCGGGGGCGGCGACCAGCCGGATCGTGCCGTCGGGATTGTTGACGACGTTCAGCGCCGACCTGAGGCCCACCGACGTGAGGTCGGTCTGCACGACGCGCACGCCGAAGTTGCCGCGCACTGGCAAGTTGCCGAGATCGCTCTCGTACGACCCCATGACGTAGCCGGCCCAAACCTTCTCGGTGACGTCGGCATTGTCGACCGAGCGAGTGTCAGCCGGGGCGCCGGGATCCTCGGTGCCGAGGTATTCGCGGAATTGACACAACGTGTCGAACGTCGCCCAGCTGGTGATCGAGCGATTGGGCGCGTCCTTCAGGTAATCCGTTTGTGGAAAGGCCTGGCGGCAGGCCTGATTGACGCGCCGATCAACTGCCTGGCTGTCCTGCGTAATTTCCACCAGGCTGTTGATGTTCCGGTAGCGGCGGTGCGAGTAGCGACCGCCGGCATCGATCCGCTTCAGGAACCCGTCGAGTTCGTAGCCTGCATCGACCCGCGCGGCGAAGATCTTGTCTTCCTTGTATTCGTCGTCGCGGCGGAGGCGGGCATCGTCGCTGAACAGCGACCAGTCGTCCGCGTTGAAGCGCGGATCGAGCGTGATGCCCACCGCATAGCTGTCGCGCGCATCGTAGGTGTAGGGAATGCGCTGGTTGTTGATCGCGGTGCGCACGTTGTTGATATCGAACGGATCGGTGCGCAGGCGCGTGTTGCGCTGGAGCGTCGAACGCTTGGTCTGCGAATAGGAGACGTCGGAGCTGATCGTCAGCCGATCGGTCGCCTTCCAGCTGATCGCAGCACCACCGCCGAGATATTCCTCGCTGCGATTGAGCACGTTGCCGATCGCATCGATCGAGCTGACCCCGGTCGCGTACAGCAGCCGATGCTGGTCATCGTACTGGAGGGTGCGCAGTGCATAACGCGTTTCAGCCAGTGTCAGGTCGTGACGATCCTCGGTGTAGTTGCGCTTCGAATATTGGAGATCGAGGTTGATATCGACGCGGCTGCTCGGCTTCCACTGTACGGAGCCGATGAACGCGTCTCGCTTGTCCTCTTCGGTGATCTGCCGGAACGTCACGGAGCCGGGGACGAGCACGAACGGCGTGCCGGCCGCACCCTGCTGGCGCGTGACCTCGGTACAATTGCCGTTGGTGACGATCCCCGGGTTGCAGGCGTAGTAGGTGCTGCTTCCCGCGAAGGTTTCCTCGGGGTTGTTTACCTGATTGCGCTGGAAACCAAGCGCGATGCCGACGTCCCCCAGGCTGCCGAGGTCGAACTGATCGACATAGCTGGCGGTACCGCGCCAGCCCCAGGCGCCCTGCCCGCGGATCCTGTCTTGGTAGGGATTGAAGTTGGCCTTCACCTCTACCTGGATCGAACGCTTCTTGTAGTCGAGCGGACGCAGCGTGCCGAGCTCGATCGTGCCAGCGACGCCGCCTTCGATCAGGCTTGCCTGCTGCGACTTGTAGATCTTGATGTCGTTGATCAGTTCGGACGGAAACTGGTTGAAGTTCACCGCGCGGTCGCCGGAACCGTTTGAGGCTTCGCGGCCGTTGAAGGTGGTGGCTGCCAGGAACGAGCCAAGACCGCGTAACGAGATCTCCGTCGCGCCGCCCTTCTCCTGGTGACTGGTCGCACCGGTGATGGTCTGGATCGCCTCGCCAATCGAAAGCGCTGGCAGATCCCCGATATCCTGCGAGGACAGGGCGTCGACGATGGCGTTCTCCTGCCGCTTCACCGCCAGTGAAGTTTCGATCGTCTGGCGGATACCCGTCACGACGATGTCGTCGTCCACTGCTGGCGTCGCCGCGGCCTGCACGGACGACGTCTGGTCGATCGGCTCGGCAGAGCCGCTCTGTGAGACTACGCTGGTCGGACTGAGGCTGGTCGGAGTGTCCGGCGTGATCGGAGTCGAAGGTTGACCCGGCGCGGGCGTGGCTGGCGCAGGACGTGCCGCCGGATCAGCGGTCTGAGCCGCGGCACCCTGCGCAAGCGTAAGACACCATAGAGCAACCCCACCGGCAAGCAGACGCAGGACGGACGGACGATGATCGATGTTGTGCAGGCTCATGGCCTTCCTCCCCTAGTCTATTATGCCGCTTTACTGTTCCAGATGACCAATCCTGTCAAGGCTAACCGCAATCCGATTGGTATAGTAATTGGTTTGGTTAGGGAACAAGCTGGCCCCGCAGCGCTGGCAGCGCGCGTGCCAGACCATCGGCAACCTGCTTGGCGAACACCCGCGCGCCGGCATCGCCGACATGCGTATAGTCGAATTTACGGACGTTCTGGCCGCGCGGACCGTCAGGGGAGGTCGGCAGGTCGGGCAGCCGCGCCTGGTCGGCTGGTCGCGGCTTCAGCGTGTTACCGGCTTTCGCCGCAGCGAGCTCCTCCGGGAGCGGTTCGGCCTGTGCCAGTTTGGTCGCCTCGGCGGCACCCAGCCGCTGGATCAACTGCGCGCTGTCCGCATTGAGGTCGACCAGCGCCGTCTTGGTGGCGGCGGCGACCCGCCGCACCTGTGCGGACCACGGCTCCAGCGTATTATCGATCTTGCCGGCTTTGAATTCGCGCCTGGCGAGCGGGGTCAGCAGCACCGGGACGGCACCCGCCGCGCGGACTTCGACGACGTAGCGGGTGAGATTCGCCGGGAACTCGGTCGTCATATCCGTCCAGCGTTCCGGTCCGGAGGATTGGTCGTTATGCCCGAACTGGATCAGGACATAGGTTGCACCGTAGCCGGTCACATTGATCTCGTTCTGGACGATCCCCCACGACCCTTCCTGGCGGTAGCTGCGGGTCGACCGACCGCCGCGCCCCATGTTGAGGCACGCGACCGTGGATTTCACGTGCTCGGCACAGAACAGCGACGCCCAACCGCTGCCGGGCGCCATCGTGCTGTCGCCCACCAGGACGAGCTTGATTGCCTTGATCGGCGGCGCGTCAGTGCGCTGCTTTGGGACTTCACCGACGGCCCGCGGATGCGCGGGCGTGTCCTGCACGACGGCGGGGGCGCTCGCGAGGGCGAGCGCAGCGATGAAGTCCAGCATGGGATTACCTCCTTACGAGAAGAACAGGCCGCCGTTGATGTCGAGGTTCACGCCGGTAAGGAACGCAGCGTCGTCCGACAGCAGGTACGCGACCGTCGCGGCCACCTCGTCCGGGTGACCTTCACGGCGCAGCGGCGTATTGCCGGCAGTCGCGGCACGGCCTTCGGGCTTGGAGAAGGTGTCGTGGAAGCTGGTGCCGATCAGGCCGGGACACAGCGCATTGACGCGGATGCCTTGCGGTCCGAACTCCTTTGCCCAGCCGCGGGTCAGCGTCGTCAGCGCGCCCTTCGCCGCTGCATAGACGGTGGCACCCGGCCCGCCACCGTCGCGCGCGGCGAGCGAGGACAGGTTTACGATGGCGCTGCCCTGCCCCAGATGCGGCAGTACCGCTTTGGTGACGAGGAACGCGGAGCGGAAGTTCAGCGCCATGACATGGTCGAAGAAGTCCGTGTCCATATCGGCGAGCGTCTTGCGCGCTACCATGCCGCCGGCGCAGTTGACGAGAAAGTCGATACGCTTCCCGAATCGATCGACCGTCGCCGCGACCATCGCAGCTACCTCGTCAGCGTTGGTGACGTCGGCACGGTGGAGCAGCGCCGTGCCGCCTGCCGCCGTGATGGCGTCTGCCGTCGCCTGTGCCGCGGCCTCGTCGCTACGATAGTTGATGACGACGTTTGCGCCTTCTCGTGCGAGCCGCTCGGAAATCGACTTGCCGATGTCGCGTCCGCCGCCAGTGACGATGGCGACCTTGTTCTCGAAACGCATGTTATGCCCCTTTAGTGGAAGATGGTTGTGGCGGCGCGACTGGCGCGCTGCGCCCGCCGAGCAACCAGATTGCAGCGACGCCGAGCGGCACGATCACCGCGGCGAGGATGAAGATCGGCGCGTAGCCATGCGTGGTCATCGCCGGCACCAGCCAGGTGGTGACCAAGGTTCCCGCGACCGCGGCGGTGCCGCCGATACCGGCTAGCGATCCGACCGCGCCGCCAGCGAAATAGTCCGAGGGCAGGGTCTGGATGTTGTTGATCGCGACCTGAAAGCCGAACAAGATGACCGCGATCAGCAGCACCGCAGTCAACGGATCGGACGCGGTCGCGGTCAGCAGCAGCGAAGGCAGCATGATCGCGCCGCCGATCGTGACGATCACCTGCCGCGCCCGCAACGCGCTCCAGCCGCGGCCGATCAGCAGGCCCGATACCCAGCCACCCGACAGACTGCCCAGCATCGCCCCGACAAACGGAACCCAGGCGAACAGTCCAATCTGCTTCACGTCGAACCCGAAGGTTTCGGAGAGGTAGATCGGCAGCCAGGACACGAACAGCCACCAGACCGGATCAAGGAAGAAGCGGCTGACGAGAATCGCCCAGCTTTCCTTATGGCGCAGCAGCTGCGCCATGCCGGGCGCGTAGCCGGTCTCATGCCGAGGCGCTCCCTCCGCAGTCTCGCCCGCGATATGGGCGCGTTCGGCAGCGCTCAGCCAGGGATGGGAATCCGGATCGCCGCGATAGACGAGCAGCCACGGCACCAGCCAGAGGAAGCCGAGCACGCCGACCAGGAGGAACGTCGCGCGCCATCCCAGTGCCTCGTAGAGCAGCGCCACCAGGGGCGCCGATATGATCGCCCCGATCGCCGCGCCAGAGTTGAAGATGCCCTGCGCGAGCGCCCGCTCGGGCGCCGGAAACCAGGTGGCGTTGGCCTTCACCGCGCCCGGCCAATTGCCTGCTTCGCTCAGGCCGAGCGTGACACGCAACAGGCTCAGCATGCCGAGCGAGCGCACAGCCGCGTGCCCGGCGATGGACAACGACCAGATCGCGATCGACACCACGAACCCCAACCGCGTGCCGATGACGTCGAGGATACGACCGAACAGCGACTGACCGAGCGCATAGGCGATCATGAAGACCGTCACGAGCAGCGCATAATCCGACTTGTCCGCGCCGATGTCCTTCGACACCGCCGGCCACATCACGGCGAGCGCGTTGCGATCGATGTAGTTGATGACGGTCGCCAGACCGATGAGGCCGACGACGAACCAGCGCAGACCGCCGACCGTCCTCTTGGGCGTGCCGTCCATCACTTGCTTTCCGCCCCATCGAGCCGCGCGAGATGCCCCGTCCACGTCAGGCTGCGTCCGTCCAGCGTCGCACTGTGCGGCTTGCCCGCCGTCACGTCGTCGGCGATGCCGAGCACGATCGCCGCTCCCTTTACGGGCGTGATGACGACGATGTCGGCGTCGCGGCTGCGCAGATGACGTAATGACCGGATCTGGCTGGCGCTCGCCACCGTCGTCTCGGCAGACGGATCGTAGGCGCCGTGCGGTTCGAGCAGGTTGACGAAGGTCGCGTCCTTCTGACCCGTCACCCGCTCGATCAGCAGCGGCTCGCGGCGCAGATTGAAGCGCGGATCATTGGCGCCACTCTCGCCCAGGATCACCTGCGTGCCGGGCGGCGCCACCATGCGATAGGTGTAGAAGCGTTCGCCGTTGATCCAAGTGAGTGTCCCCGTATCACCCGTCGGTGCGCCGGTGCCGTCCACCCAGATGTGCTGATATCCGTTTGCGGTGCCGAGAACGGGCCGCGCCGCGACGTTCGCACGGAGCGGAAAGCCGACATCGGTGATGTGGCCGCTATAGTGCAGCGGCAGGTCATAGGTCGCGGGCTTGTCACCGGTGACGCGCAACAGATCGACGACGAGCGGGCTGCCTTTGCCGAACGGCAATTGCACCAATGTACGGCGGAAGGTGACGCCGGGCCACGCCCCTACCATTTCGGCTGTGCTCGCCCGGATCGGTCCCTCGCCGGAGAAGAACAACTGCCGCGGCGCATGCTCTTCGCCGACGCGCCACTTGCCGGCGAAATCAGATGTCTCGTTCACCACCAGCGTGTTGTGTGCGACCGTCTGCTTCGCCCAGCTTTCGTTTTCCGGCAGGTAGCGGCCACCGTCCTTGCTCTCGATGTTGAGGAAGCGAGCGGCGCCATAATCGGTGACGATCGGCTGTCCGCCGTCGTAGAGGATCCAGTTCAGCTTATCGAAGTGGCCGTGTCCCATGCCCATCGCGCTGTTCTTGGCGACCAGCACCTGCGCATCCGCCTGCGCGCCCGACCTCAGTACGGCAAGCGCGCCCTGGTCGCCGTTCGGTCCGTCACGGAACAGCTGTGAGGTGAAGGCGAACGGGGTCGCCTTGCCCGCCGCCACGTCACGCGCCACCGCCAGCCCCCCGGGCGACAGCGTCACCCGCTCCTGTTCGCGAGCGATCGACAGAAAGCTGGGGTCCCGCGTGACGCCGTACCCGATCGCCACCGCGTCGTAGAGTTCGGCGGTGCGCAGGCTCTTGTCGCGCATGGCATCGTTGAGCGGGAAGAAATAGCCGTCATAGGTCAGCTGGATGGTGGAGCGGATCGCCTTCAGCAATACGCCGTCACGGCGTTGCCAGATCCCCAGCTTCGGCTCGTTCCGTGCGATCGCCTCGGCGAAGACGACGAAGGGCTGCAGCGCGTACCGCTGGTAATAGGGACCCTCGGTATAATAACCGTCCGGAGAGAACAGCTGGTCGACCTGCGCCAGGAACCCTGATTTGCCGGTCTTGTCGGTACCCTTCAGCGCGCGCGCGACCAGTTCGGGGTCGCGCAACACATAGCCTGTCATGCCGACGCCGGCCGCTGCCCAGGTCGCGTGGTTGTGGATGCGGTTGAAGCTCGCCGCGTTCCCAACAGACAGGAAATCCGCCATCTTATGAAACACGTTCGCATCGATCGTCGCGCGATCGGTCGGGGTCAGCGCCTCGCGGATCGCGTCATACCCCTGGATGCCATAGACCAGCCAGACGCTGTCATTCAGGCTCTGCCAGAACAGACGCCCGGCGGACTCGTTCGCCTTGGCGGGATGTGGCCCCAGTGCCGGGTACAGCTTGGCGTAGTCCAACAGCAGCGCCCGTGCGAAATCGAGATACTGTCGCTCTCCGGTGGTCCGGTAGAGCATCCCCGCGCCGTACAGCGCCACATAGTTGCGCTTGTGCTGTTCGTGCGTGAAGCCGCCGCCGGGATCCTTGGGAGCGGGGACGTTCACACCCGCGCGGATCGCCTTGTCGACAGTGGCGCGCGTCCGCTTCAGTTCGGCGGCGAACAGCGGATAGCGGGCTGCGTCGGCAGCCATCGCCTGCAAACCCGCGCCATCGAACAGCGCCGGCGTCACTGCGCCGCCTATCGGCTGCTGGGGCCTGCCCAGCACCGGAACTGGTACGGCGAGCAAGGTGGCGCCGAGCAGTATGGACAGCATCCGCATCACAAACCTTCCCGATTGTCGCTGAGGATCGCGCGCGGCGCCCCCGTGTAGTTCGTCTCGCGCACCTGCGGCACCGGCGTGTTGCGGAGCCGGTTTCCGGAGATCCGCGTATGCGGGCTGCCGACGGTGTGCTCCACCGTCACCCCTGCGCTGTCGACGAAGTGGTTGCCGGTGATCGCCACCTCCTGCACCCCCGACAGGCGCACCGACCCGCTGTTGCGGATCGTCGCGCCCGTCAGGCTGAAGCGCGGACCGAATGTGCTCTCGTCGGTTCCGCCGCGAAGCAGGTCGACGACCATGCCGACCCGGTCGAAATCCGTGCCGGCTATCGTAACCTGTTCAGCGGGATACCAACCCTGCTTGCCCTTCTCTGCCGCCAGCGCGAGCACCGCGCCCTTCACATCGGCATAGCGGCCGTCGGTTACGGTGATCGCCCCGGCGAGCGTGCCGGGTGTGGTCGCGATCACGTCGCCGGCGACGCCCACCACCGAGACTCCGGCGAGCCGCAGCCGGTAATTCCCGAGTGTCGGGCGCACACTTGTTCGGATGACCGCGACACCATCGCCCGCCGCCGCGTGTCCGTCGATCCGCACGCCTTCGAGGGTCAGCGATCCCCCGTCCTCTAGCTGGAACAGCGTTGATGAACGCATTCGCAGCGTCGCAGCGCCCGTCGGCACCGAGCGGATCGTCATCGGGCTGACGACGATCAGCGGCGCTGCGATGTCATACGTGCCGCGGGCCAATTCGATGACCGCCGCCCGGGGCAAGCTACTGATCGTCTTACCCGGATTGATCCGCACGATCTTGCCAGATGCTCGGGCGATCGCCGCCCGCGTGCCATACCAGCGAACGCCCACATCCTCGCGCCGTGTCGGCGTCAACGTACGGGACACACCCAAGGCCGCCAGTGTCGGGTCAACCGGGTAAAGCAAGCCGTTCTTCGCCCGGCGGAGCGGAACCTCCCGCATTTCGATACCGTCGCGCGCGGCACCTGACCCAGCCAGTACGTTCCCGGCGAAGGTGACGCCGCCTGCATCCGCATCGAAGCGCAGGACGTTGGTAGCGTCCTTGGCGGACGTGATAAGGTTGCCGATGATCCGGGTGTCCTGCGGCGGCTGAGACCGTTCGCCATCGGCTCCTGCGCCGATCGTGACCTGCGTCACCGCGAGGAAGCTGTTCCGTTCGATCAGCGCCTGGCGGACTGGCATGTAGCGGTTGACCGGCGAATTGGGGACGCCGTTCATCACCGCGAGCGCGCTCGTGAAGTCGACTCCGCCCATCCCTTCCAGATAGTTGTTCCTGATCACCTGGCGTTCGTTGATCACGCGGATGCCACCGGTGTGCGGCTGCCCGCCTCCCAGGAAGACGTTGTCCTCGACGATGTTGCCGTTCCCGTGGCGCAGGACCACCGAGCCTTGGGATTGCCGGAACAGGTTGCGCCGCACGCTGTTGCCGCCCGATTTGACCGAGACGATCTCCACCTCCCCATCGCAATGCTCGAAGACATTGTCCTCGACGATCGTGTGGGAATCGCTGCCCGATTCCTCGCTCGTCCCGATGCGGATGGTCTCGCCGCCGTTGGAGCCGAGCGGCGGACGAGGTCCGAAATAATTATGGTCTATCCACGCGCGGTTATCGAGCGGCATGCCCTTCTGCCGCACGACGATCATCATCGCGCCGGCGTTCGCCTTGCCCTCGAAATGCGAATGATCGATGCGGTTGTCACTGCCGTAGATGGACACCCAGTGGTCTTCGGCACGTCGGTCGGGATTGTTGAAGCGGTCGATCACCATGCCCGTCACCCGGCTATGGTCCGCCCAATTCTTCGTGTCGGTGCGGAACGCGATCACCGCATCGCCCGGTGCGTGACCGTCACGGAACACCAGATTGGACACGACCAGATAGCGGCCCGCCATACGGATGCGTGACGCGCCAACCAGGATCGCCTTGCCCGGATGTTCGGCGGTGAGGGTGATCGGCGCAGCCGCTTCGGCGTCGCCGCGCAGCACGATGTCGGCATCGCGCCACTCGCCGTCGGCGAGGATTATCGTGTCGCCCGGCGCAGGCTTCGCGATGGCCAGCATCAGCTCAGGCAGATTATGCACCAGCGTTCGTCGGGCGGATGCAGAACCTGCCTGCACCAGCGCGGCCGTCGCAAGCAGCATGATCGATAGGCGCACGTATATCCCTCCAGGAACCGCTTCCGCATTCACCGCGAAATGCCCGTTCCGTTCGGTGGTAATGCGGCTGCGCATACCCTTGTGTCAACCAATATGCTTGTTGCTCAGGTGCGCGCCGATGGCACGTGGCATTAACCTGGCTGAACAGCTGGTGTTCTGATTGGCTTGACACATTGGTTTACCGAACGCAGAACCAAGCAACAAAAATAAATAGGAGAGGGACGTGGCCGACATGGCTTTTCGTAACAGGATCAGTGCGATCGCTGCATTGCTGGCAGGCACGGCGTGGGTGGCGGTCGCAAGTCCTGCGGTCGCGCAGGAAGCCTCTACGGAACCGCAGGAGACGGTTGCGGGGGGCAACCCCGATACGGACGCAGACATCGTCGTCACCGGCATCCGCGCTTCTCTGCAGAGCGCGCTCGGCGAAAAGCGTCGTTCCGACAACCTAGTGGAGGTGATCCAGGCTCAGGACATCGGAAAGCTACCTGACCAGAACCTTGCCGAGGTGCTGGAGAACGTATCGGGCGTCCAGATCACGCGTCAGGCGGGGGTCGGCACCGCGGTACAGATCCGCGGTACTGATGCGAACAGGACCGAGATCAACGGCGTCTCCACGGTGGGGTCGGGGGCTGGCCGGTCCGGCATCAGCTTCGAAGACATACCGGCATCGATTATCGCTTCGGTCGAGGTGACCAAGGTTTCGGAGGCCAAGACGATCGAGGGATCGGTTGGCGGCACGATCAATCTACGCACGCTGCGTCCGCTCAGCCTGACTAAGCCGCTGATCGCGGCCCGCATCCAATATGAACGCAGCGACCTTGCGCGCACCACTCTGCCACGCGTCTCTGCTACTCTAGGTAACAGCTGGACCACCGGCATCGGCGAAATCGGCGTCGTGGTCAGCGGCAGCTACAGCCGCACCGACGTCGCGAACTTTGCACCGCGCATCGACCGCGACAACGTCCGCCTCGCGTCGACGGCGCCGAACCTTCCGGGCAGTAACGCCAACCAGAGCTTCAACTACCTGCAGGTGCAATTTCTCCAGCAGGAAGTGAACCGCTTCAACTACGAGACGAAGACGGCGACGGGCACGCTGGAATGGAAGCCGGTAAGCAACCTGCGCCTTTATGGGGACGTCACGCTCAACAACCAGCAGCGGGCGCAGGCCGGCAACCGGGTGCAGGTATCCGGCGTCTCGGGCGCCGCCGACGCCGCCAACCACAGCTCGTTCGGAACGGTCGACCTTGGGTCGCTGAGGACGCCGACGGGAACGATTGACCTCGGTACGATCCAGACGACGCTCGGCGGAACGATCGGAGCGGTCGGCGCTGCGGGATCGACGCTCGTTCCCAATCTGCGCCTGTCGAGCGATACGGGATCGCGGCTAACGCACAATCGCGTCTTTGATGCCGGCGCCGAATGGGAGGTTGGCAAGCTGAAGGCGCGGGCGGAAGCGGCCCTGTCCACCGCAAAGACGACCAATCCCAATTTCTCCACGACGCTCGACTTCATCAACCCGAATGGGGTCCAGCCCGTGTTCGGCCGCGGATCGCTCGGGAACAGCACGCCCGTGCGCTTCGATCTGACCGGCGGGCGGCTGCAGTCGGGTATCGACACTTCCAACCCGCTCGCGCCGACGACGGCGCAGTTGCTCAATCCCGCCAACTACCGTCTGTATCAGGTCCAGCAGAGCGCCAATCGGGCTGACAACAAGGAGAAGGCCGCACGTCTCGACTTCACGTACGACACGTCCGGCTTCGTCCCGATCTTCTACTCGTTCGACTTCGGCTATCGCTGGAACCAGAATACCGCGATCAACGGAGACGTCATCAACAACATCACCCTCAACAGCAACGCAACCGGCGCGGGGCTCGCCGGTAACACGTTCAACCGGCCGAGTGGCGACCGCTTCGCGGACCTGCTCGTCGCTGCGCCAAGCAACTTCAACGCGGCCGACGGCCGGACGCTCTACTTCCCGGATTTCCTCATCATCGATGGCGGTAGAGCCTTCGACGACCCGGCAGCGGTGCTCAGCACGTTGAATGGCGCGATCGCGGCGAGCAACGCCGCCAATCCGCAATACCCGGCGGTCGCTCGCCTCTCCGAACCGACGGAGTCGGCCTCCGGCTTCTTCCGGATCCGCGAGACCACCAACGCGGCCTATTTCCAGATGAACGGCGAGACCGACATCTTCGGCATCCATGCGCGCGGTAACGCCGGCTTGCGTTGGCTCAAGACGAAGCTGACCTCGACCGGCAACAACGTGGTCAATGGCGGCGGTGTGACCACTGTCGTGAAGAGCAGCAGCTACGACTTCCTTCTGCCCCGCGTCAGCATGGTACTCGAGCCTGCGCGCAATGTGCTCGTCCGCACGGGCTTCGCCCGCGATATCCGCCGCCCGGACTTCGATGCGCTATCGACATCCTATTCTTACGGCAATGCCGCGACGGGCGTGGTGTCGGGTGGTAACCCGAACTTAGTGCCCGAGGTCGTGTGGTCATACGATCTCTCCGGCGAATACTACTTCACGCCGTCCAGTCTGTTCAGCGTCGGCGTGTTCCACAAAAGCCGGACCAACCTGTTTGCCGACACGGTGCAGACTGCACCGCAAATCGGCACGAGCGCCGTTGGCAACCCTCAATATTCGATCGATCCGACCTGTCCTGGCGGCGGCATCTATAATCCTCTCCCCGACCGCAACCTTTACGCGACGCCGGCCGGCAACGGCATCTGCCAAGGATTGTCGTCCACCTTCAACGTTCCCGGATCAACGACACAAACGGGTATCGAGATCGCCTTTCAGCACGATCTTTCCGCCTATGAGAGCGCGCTGGGATTTGCCTCCGGCTTCGGGTTCATTGGCAACTTTACCCATCAGCGTGTGGGTGGCGCGAAGTCGTACAACTCCGGCGCACTTGATGTCGGTCGGCGAACGGACACCGGCCTCGGCTTTACGCGCGGATCGCTGCTTAACCTCGTGCCGCTCACCAACCTGTCCAAGGATTCCTACAACGCCACCTTGTTCTACGATAAGTACGGGCTGAACGCCCGTCTGCGCTACACGTGGCGATCAAGCTACGCGATGAGCGCGAGCGACCAGGCATTTCGCTGGAACTTGCCGATCATCGCAGGCGCGCGCGGACAGCTGAACGGCAGCATCAATTACGATATCAGTGAGAATATCAACATCGGCATAGAGGGCATCAACCTAACGCGATCCGATCAGAAACTTTACTGCGTGAACGATGGAGCGGTGATGTGCTTTCAAGGGCTAACTGATCGGCGTCTTACCGCTGGGGTGAGTTTTAAGTTCTAATCTGGAGCGCCTTTCTCACGTTGTTCAGAGAAGAACGGAGGCGATAAACGAGCGTCTAGTCGCTCCTCAAATTTTTGGGCTTATCTGGTCGCTGCCGGATTGGGCTTATGCCTGTTTAATTATGTTGGCCTCGCTACAGTCCGGCAGGCAGCCAATGCCGGAACGCTGACAGGCTGGCCAGGAATGAGCGGGAGCGCCCATGAAGATCGCCACATACAACGTAAACGGCGTCAACGGTCGCCTGCCCGTGCTGCTGCGTTGGCTTGAGGAGGAGCAGCCGGAAATCGTATGCCTGCAGGAGCTGAAGGCGCCGCAGGAGAAGTTTCCGGCGACCGCCGTTCGCGACCTTGGCTATCAAGCGATCTGGCACGGACAGAAAGGCTGGAACGGCGTCGCCATCCTCAGCCGTGTCGGAGAGATCCACGAGACGCGGCGCGGCCTGCCGGACGACCCCGATCCGATGCAGAGCCGCTACATTGAGGCCGCTGTGAACGGCGTAATCATCGGCGGCCTTTATCTGCCGAATGGCAATCCGCGCCCCGGTCCCAAGTTCGACTACAAGCTCGCCTGGTTCGAAAAGCTCATCGCGCATGCGGCGACGCTGCTGGAGAGCGGCCTGCCGGTAGTGCTCGCCGGCGACTTCAACGTCATGCCGATGGAAGCGGACGTCTACAAACCGGAACGTTGGACCAAGGACGCTCTTTTCGCGCCAGAGGTCCGGGCGCTTTACGCGCGGCTCATCGACCAGGGCTGGACGGATTCGCTCCGAACTCTTCACCCGGACGAGACGATCTACACCTTCTGGGACTATTTTCAGAACGCTTATGAGCGGGACGCGGGTCTCCGCATCGATCACCTGCTGCTCAGTACCTCGCTTGTTGACCGGTTGGAAGACGCGCAGGTGGACAGGCGGGTGCGCGGCTGGGAAAAGACCAGCGACCATGCACCGACATGGATACGGCTTGCGGCCGGGCAGCCGCCAAAGAAGCGAAGGCGGTCTCCACGGCGCAATAAGGATGACGAATGACAGAGCGCGCTCAGGTTGATTTCTACGACGTCGTTCTCAGTCCCGACCCCTCCCGCACCGTCGTGCGACCGTTCGAGCCAGGTTACCCCAACGGGTTTGACGGCGGTCGAACGCGTACGGACGAGACCGTCGAGCTGATCGTGAGCCTTGATAAAGAGGAGCTTCAGCGCCAGCTCAATGGGGTCACGGCATCTCTCGATGAGAACCACCGCGACGTGGATGCGACGCTTATGCGTCGCTTCGGCGAACTGGCCGACCGCATTCCTTCTGCGCCAAGCCTGTCACCTGAGCAGCAGCGCCTGATCGGAGCCTACTTCAGTCAGGAGTACGCCTACGAGGCTGCGGCGCTCTTCAATCCCAGTGCCGTCCTACACCCCGACCAGTCAGGACTTGCCGACGGCGCCGTGCGGTTCGTCCTCTCTCTCCGCGGTGTCGGTGAAGGCCACGTATCGTCGGTTACCTTCCGCACGGGCGTCTGGACACCGGGTGGCGATCTCACGATCGACGATCCAGGCTCGACGTCGGTGCCGCCGATCATCGTGCCCCGCGACGATGACGATGACGCGGTCCATCTCGACTGCGGCGGATCGAGAAGCATATCTGAGACCGTGCTCTTCCCAACCCTGCCAAGCCAGCGTCAAGGCATCGAGGACATACGCCTTGTGCGCTTTGCTGAAGATGACGGACAGGTCACATATCTTGGCACCTACACGGCATTCAGTGGCGCCGAAGCTCGGTCCGAGCTACTTTCGACGACGGACTTCAAGTCGTTCGAGATGCGGGCGCTTTCCGGCGAGGTCGCCAGCGCCAAGGGTATGGCGCTCTTCCCACGCCGGATCGACGGCCGATACGTGACCCTCGGCCGCCAGGACAACAAAAACATTTGGCTGAACGTCTCAGACGACCTCCTTCACTGGGACAGCGGTGCCAAGCTAGTCGAACCGCGATACCCGTGGGAGTTCGTGCAGATGGGCAACTGCGGCTCACCGCTCGAAATCAACGAAGGCTGGCTGGTCCTTACCCACGGTGTCGGGACGGTCCGCAACTATTGCATTGGCGCCTGCCTCCTCGACAAGCAGGATCCCTCTAAGCTCCTGGCGCGGACGCCGCGACCGGTGCTCGCTCCCAGTCCGCATGAGCGGGACGGGTACGTGCCAAATGTTGTCTACAGCTGCGGAGGGCTTCTCAGCGGCCGTACCCTGCTGCTGCCTTATGCCGTCGCCGACAGCTTCTCGGCCTTTGGCTCTCTGTCTGTCGATAATCTCATTGCGTGCATGGAGTAGGTCAGAAAGCGAGTGCGGAAAACGAAGCTGGCGGTACAACTACGCCGTGCATGGCTTGCCCATGGCCGCTAGATCTACTGGCGCTAGGCGGCAGATCCGACGAACATGGATGGCATACTTAACAGCTCAACGAGGCGGGCAGAGACTGCTTCGTGGGTACGATAAAGTCCTGCTATGCAATCTAGCATGCGTGACCTATTTGGGTGCCCTACCATCTCAGGCCTGTACGGTGCTGACGGCTTTGTCTCGGCGGACGAGGAGCGGATGCTCATCGGCCATATCGATGCGTTGAATCTGGCGCCGTTCCGCTTTCAGGGGTGGCTGGGCAAGCGGCTGACCCATAGCTACGGCATGCACTACGACTTTGATTGGGGCGCATTAGCCCCCACGACTTCGTTACCCGAATGGCTGACACCGTTCCGGGATCGGGCGGAAGCGTTTGCAGCGCTGGAGCCCGGCACACTCATTCAGGCACTGCTGACCCGGTACGATACCGGCGCAGGAATAGGCTGGCATCGCGACCGGCCGCATTTCGAGCATGTTGTTGGTATCTCGCTAGGCGCACCGGCTACGCTGCGCTTCCGCCGTCGCATCGGCGGTCGTTTCGAGCGGTTCGAATGGCCTTTGTCTCCGTGCGGCATCTACCATCTCGCCGGTGAGGTACGCCACGGGTGGGAGCACAGCATCGCGGCCATGACCCAGACCCGCTGGTCTATCACACTGCGGAGCCTGTCGGAACGGGGACGCCGTCTCATAAAGTTTACCGAGTGATGAGAGCGCACCAGTGGGCGTCAAAGTTGCTCGACCTTGATGACGACGTTCTCTGAAACGTCTAAGAGTATCGCTCCTCCGCCCAAGGGTCGCCGCGCATGTGGTAGCCGTTGACCTCCCAGAAGCCAGCCTGATCGGCGGCCAGGAAGTCGATGCCCTTAAGCCATTTGGCGCTCTTCCAGAGGTAGAGGTGCGGGATCAGCGCGCGTGCCGGACCTCCGTGCGCACGTGTCAGCGGCTTACCATCCCAAGCGTGAACGATCATCGCCTCCTCTGCCGCGAAGTCTGCGAACGGCACGTTGGTCGTGTAGCCGTCATAGCCATGGAGCAGGACATACGCCGCTTCGCCTTTGGGTTGGACGAGGTCGAGCAGATCGTGCGTCGCCACGCCCTTCCAGTCGTTGTCGTAGCGCGACCAGGTCGTCACGCAGTGCATGTCCGAACGCGTTCGCGTTTGCGGCAGCGCCATGAACGCCGTCCAATCGAGCGTCACTGGATTGTCGACGAGGCCACCGATCTTCAGTTCCCAGCGTTCCGGCGCGACATCGGGCTGACGGCCCAAATCGAGCACCGGCCAGTCGCGCACCAGATGCTGGCCTGGCGGCAGGCGTTCATGCGCGCTTCGATTGGCTTCCCCCGTGATGAACTTGTGCTCGCTTGCCCAACGCTGCTTGGAGCGGGTCAGCTTGCTGTCGGGCGGCGTTTCGTCAGTCATGGCGGTCTCCAGCAGCGGATTATCTCGTAGCGTTCGTCGCAGCACAAGCATGTGCGGCGACCCAAACTCTAGCCTGCGCGTTGCAACAGCATGAAGACGATCGTTTTACCCGACGGCACGACCGTCCCCGCGCTCGGCCAAGGCACATGGATGATGGCGGAGTACGCCGACCGCCGCGCCGATGAGATCGCGGCCCTGCGCACCGGGATCGACCTTGGCATGACGCTGATCGACACGGCGGAGATGTATGGAGACGGTGAGTCCGAGCGCCTCGTCGGCGAGGCGATCACTGGGCGACGGGAAGACGTCTTCCTCGTTAGCAAGGCGTATCCCCAGAATGCTTCGCGCTCGCGCCTGCCACTGGCATGCGAGGCGAGCTTGCGTCGCCTTGGTACGGACCGGATCGATCTCTACCTTCTGCACTGGCGCGGGGGCGTGCCACTTGCGGAAACCGTCGAGGCGATGGAGCGGCTGATCGACGCGGGCAAGATCCTGCGCTGGGGCGTCAGCAACCTCGACACGGACGATATGGATGAGCTGATCGCCGCAGAAGGCAAGGCGTGCGCGACCGATCAGATCCTTTACAACCTGACGCGGCGCGGACCCGAGCACGACCTCCTGCCGTGGCTCGCTACGCACACCATCCCGCTGATGGCATACAGCCCCGTCGAACAAGGACGGCTTGTCGCGGACGAAGAACTGCGTTCGCTTGCCGCCGATCTTAACGCTACGCCAGCGCAGGTCGCACTGGCGTGGCTTCTTGCGCAAGACAACGTCATCGCCATTCCCAAAGCGGGCCGCAGCACGCACGTCCACGACAATCGTGCCGCTGCCGACCTGATACTCGCTCCGGACACACTCGCGCGGCTCGACAAACTGTACCCGCGTCCGAAAGGTCGCGTGCCGCTCGAGATGCTCTAGTCGAAGCTGTAGACGCCGCCCGGTTCCGCGGCGACGAAGCGGTCAGGCGCGATGCCGGCCGCTCGCAACGCCGTAGCCAGCCCTTCCACCGGAGCATTGCGCGCCTCATCAGTCAGCTGGAACGTGCCCCAGTGAATGCCGAGCGCCCGCGATGCGCCGACGTCGGTGAAGATGCGTACGGCCTCTGCCGAGTCGACGTGCTGCGCGGCCATGAACCAGCGCGGCTCATAAGCGCCGATCGGGATCAACGCGACGCTAGGCGCTCCCAGGCGGCTCCGCACGTCGGCGAAGATCCGGCCGTCACCGTAGCCGGTGTCGCCGACGAACCAGATCGAACCCGCGGGCGTGTCCAGGTAATGACCGCCCCACAGCATCATGCGCGTATCGCTAGGCCAGCGGTTCGACCAATGATAGGCAGGTGTCAGCGTCGTCGCGATCTCCGATCCAAGCGGCAGCCGATCCCACCAGTCACCCGTGACGCAACGTGCCGCCGACGCGGCAGCACGAACGATGGCGTCATTACCAAGTGGCATCGCCATCAGCGGGTCGTGGACAGCTTGCAGTCGCCGCAGCGTATCGACATCGAGATGGTCATAGTGCCCATGACTCAGCAGCACGACATCGATCGGCGGCAGGTCGTCGAACGCGACGCCTGGCGCGGTCACCCGCTTCGGTCCAACGCGCCGGAAGGGGCTTGCCCGCTCCGACCAGACTGGATCGGTGAGGATGTTGACGCCGGCGACCTGGATCAGCAGCGAGGCATGGCCGATCATGGTGATGCAGAGCCCAGCGACCCGCGCCTCCGGCTTGGCCGGCGTGACCGGCACAGACTTCGGCCATTTGGCTGCCGCTCCCGCGAGCTTCCAGCGCAGCATGGCGCGGAGGCCCCTATCCGTGCTCTCCTGGCCCGGATTGAAGAAGCGGGTGCCGTCGTAGTGATCGCTCGGCGGGCCATCGTAGTAGCGGTTGGATGCCATGATCAGGCGACGCTCATCAGCTGTGACGGGTACGCGGTGAGCAGTGTCACCGCCTCCTCGACCGGCGCTGTCAGCCAGCGTTCCTGATCCTCCGCCAGCAAGATCACCGGCATCGCCTTCGGGTGCTTTGGCGCGACCAGCGGATTGGGCTCGGTGGCGCAGAAGGCATAGACCCGGTCGTGGTCGGCATCGACCTTCCAGAGGCCGGCGAAGCACGGGACCAGCTGATCCTCGACGGTGAACCACCAATTGGTGTCGCCCTGCCCCTGCCGGTCCGCCACCGCTTTGGGTTCGGAAAAGCGGGTGAACGGCACCAGACAGCGATGCTCGGCACGCAGGAGCCACGGCTTCCACATGTTGCTCTGCATGTTTCGCGCGTTGGTCCACCAATCGTAGAGGAATGGCAGTTCGCCCTCACGCGCCGGTCGCTTGCGGGTTTTGCGCGTTGGAAAACCCCAGCGCATCGTGCTGAGCACCCGCTGGCCGTCCTCGTATCGCACGACGTACCCAGGCTTGCCGGGTGCGGCATAATCCTTCTCGACAGCAAGTACATTGGCAGCATCGTCAACCGCGGCGAGCGCATCGAAGTAGCCGCGAGGGTCGACCCTGAGGTTGTAGAGATTGCACATCCCTGTCTTCGATCACGAGCGATAGCGCGAGACAAGCCTCTTCCACGTTGCCTCATCCGGGTACGGCAACGGCTCTCCCGTCGGCGCTTCCCGACCGACCATGATGCGCGGTCGAACCGTAGTGCCTTGAGCCTTGCAGGCGGTGCAGCACAGACGGGACGAAGCCGCGGGCAGGCCCCCATCCCAGCCGCGGCGAGTGAACATCCACCACAGGCATACCGCATCCAGCACCCGGACATGAGCGCAGCGAGGGCAGGTCAGCCGCAGCGTCCGCTTGTGCAGCGCGCAGTGTTCGAGTGTGCGAAGTCGCCGTCCGACATGGTCGTACTCGGCGCTTGCCGACATTGCCGGACCAGCGTCGTTGGCGGCTTCGATCCCGTTTCGGTTCATCAACTCCGCTCCACAACGCCTTGACCGTTCATCAACAATTCTGGAACATATAGCGAACGGATGAGTCGCAGCAACCATGTCCACTAACCTCCAGCGCCATGACGCCCTGGCCCTCCTTCGCGAGAGCATGGGCGAGGTGCGTGGGGGCGAGACGGCCGTCCTCCCGTTCGGGATCGATGCTCTGGACAAGCGACTCGCGGAGGGCGGGTTGGTGCTCGGCGGACTACACGAGGTCTCCGCTGCGACGCCGACGTTGACCGATGATGCCGCAGCCACGCTCTTCTCCGTCGGCATTGCCGCCCGCGCGGCGGCAGGCAGCGGGCGGCGCGTGCTGTGGGCGCTGACCCGCTTCGACCTCTACGCGCCGGGACTGGAGCAGGCGGGTCTTGATCCCGCCACGCTGCTTTTCGTCGAGGCCAAAGATGACAAAGACGTCCTCGCCGTCATGGAGGACGGGCTCCGGCACGGCGGGCTTGCCGCCGTGGTCGGCGAGGTGAAGCGCGCCGACATGGTCGCCACCCGCCGACTGCAGCTTGCCGCGATGAGCGGCGGCACCCCTGCCCTGCTCGCGCGCCGCTGGCGCAAGGCAGGCGTCAGCCCCCTCTTCGATCTCTCCGCGGCTATGACGCGGTGGCGCATCGCCTGCGCGCCGTCCGAACGGCTGCCCGCACCGGGTGTCGGCCGGGCGCGCTGGACTGTCGAACTCGCCCGTCAACGCGGCGCCCCCCCTTTCACCCTAGAACTGGAGGCGTGTGATGACACGGGTCGCCTCGCTCTACCTGCCGCACCTCGCCATCGAGCGATTGCGCCGGTTAGAGCGACCGCGCGCGCTGCCTGAACCGCAGCGGGCACCACAGCTTCCGGTCGACGACGACCCCGGCGCCTGCTCGGTGCCGCGGAGCGGCGGTTGGCGTCCTGGAGCGCGCTGGGCGCAAGACAATGGCGCACGCGCTGCGATCGAGGAGCAGGCAGCGGCGCTACCGCTACATCAGCAGCCGACCATGCGGGAACTCGGCCGGCGATCGGAAGCGGCAGAGCATCCGTTCAAGCAGTCGCCAGCTATTACTGGTGCGCGCATAGCAGCACACATCCCGGCACCGATCGAGAACGTGGTTCCGCTGATCCTCGCGGAGCAGACCGGGCAGCGGCACGTGATCACCTCCGCATGTCCTGCTGCGGCGTCGCTCGGCCTCACATCCGGCATGGCGGTGACACAGGCGCGTGCTCTGGTGCCAGACCTGGACATTCGGCCTGCTGACGTCGCTGCGGACCGGGCGGTGCTCGACGGCCTGGCGCTGCACGCGGTGCGACACTGGACACCGACAGCATCGCCAAGTGCTGCGGACGGGCTCTGGATCGAACTGACCGGGGCCGCGCATCTCCACGGTGGTGAGGAGCGGTTCTGCCGTCGCCTGATCCGCTTCTGCCGACGCTTCGGTTATACCGCACGGGTCGCGGTCGCCGGAACGCCGGGAGCGGCGTATGCGCTGGCTCGGTTCGGGCGCGACATCATCAGCATGGTCCCGAACGGGGGCGAGGCACAGGCGCTGGCCGGCCTGCCACCCGCCGCGCTGCGCCTGACGCCGGAGGCGCTGACCGCCGCTGCGCGCTTCGGACTCGACCGTATCGCCGATCTGCTCCCGCTGCCACGTGGACCACTCGCGCGCCGGCTGGGGCTGGCGAGCGTGCGTCGACTCGACGAGGCGCTCGGGCGTATTCCCGAGCCGATCGTGCCGGTGATACCCCAAGAGACACCGATGGCGCGTCGCCGCCTGCTGGAGCCGATCAGTACTGCCGAAGCAATCGAGCATGTCATCCGCGATCTTATCGCCGACATGATCCTGCTCCTCCAGGAGAAGGGAGCAGGTGCACGCGCACTGCTGCTGATCATGGAGCGGATCGACGGCACCGAGCAGCGCCTCGCCATCGGCACCTCGCGTCCGTCCCGTGATGCGGCGCATCTCGCTCGGCTCTTCCACCTCAGGATCGAGAAGATCGATCCAGGCGATGGCATCGAAACGATGCGGCTGCTTGCCCCCCGGACCGATCCGCTCGGGGCCACCGCGCTCGCAGCAAGCCTCGCGGGTGATGACGCGCCACCGGATGTCGCGACACTCGTCGACCAGATCGCTGGCCGCGTTGGCGACAACGCGCTCTTCACGGCCGGGCCCGTTGAAAGCGACGTGCCCGAGCGCGCGGTCCGCCGTGCCGCACCGCTCGCCGCACCGACTGGCTGGCCGGCGTGGCGCCGGCCGGTGCGACTGCTAAGCCGTCCGGAACCACTAATTGGTGTGCTCGCGCTGCTGCCGGACGCACCGCCGCGCCGCTTCACCTGGCGGGGCAACGTTCATGCCGTGGTCGCTGGCGACGGTCCCGAACGCATCCACGGCGAGTGGTGGCGACGCGATGGCGAGGTCTGGGCGGTGCGCGACTACTTCCGCGTCGAGGATGACACCGGCGCGCGCTTCTGGCTGTTCCGCCGCGGCGACGGTGTAGATGGCGCAACCGGTGACCTCAGCTGGTATCTGCACGGGCTGTTCGGCTGATGGCTTCGCAGACGACTTACGTCGAACTTCAGGTGACGAGCCACTTTTCGTTCCTGCGCGGTGCCTCCAGTCCGGAGGAGCTGTTCGCAGCAGCCGCGCTTCTCGGTCACACGGCACTTGGTCTCACTGACCTCGGCAGCGTCGCCGGCATTGTGCGTGGCTGGGAGGGGCAGAAGGCAACCGGCGTGCGAATGATCGCGGGCGCGCGAGTGCGCCTCGACGACGGGCGCATGCTCCTCCTCTACCCGACCGACAAGCCTGCCTGGTCGCGCCTCACGCGTCTGCTGACGCTCGGCAAGTCCCGCGCCGGCAAGGGCGGCTGTGCCCTCGTCTGGGATGACGTCGTCGCGTGGAGCGCAGGCCTAATCGCCATCCTGCTGCCAGATCTGCCGGGCGACGTCACGCGCAGCGATCTTGGTGACCTGCACGAGGTGTTCGGCGACCGCGGCTATTGCGCGCTCTCGTTCCGCCGTCGGCCTGAAGACGCCATGCGTCTGCACGATCTCGCCCGGCAGGCCGCCGATGCGAGGGTGGCGACTGTCGCAGTTGGTGACATCCTCTATCACGCGCCCGAAGCGCGCTTACTGCAGGACGTGGTCACCGCGATTCGCGAAAAGTGCACCGTCGACACCTTGGGCTATCGCCGCGAGCGGCATGCCGACCGCCATCTGAAATCTCCCCAAGAGATGGAGCGCCGCTTCGCAGCCTTTCCTGACGCGATCCAGGCGACCGCCGAGATCGCGCGGCGGTGCACGTTCGATCTTGGCGAACTCAGCTACCAGTATCCTGACGAGCGCGTGGTCGAAGGGCTGACGGCGCAACAGGCGCTGGAGCAGCTCACGCAGGATGCTGTTGAACGCCGCTTCCCTGACGGCGCGCCGCCGCAATACCGCATACAGATCGATCACGAGCTGCGGCTGATCGCCGAACTGGAATATGCGCCCTACTTCCTAACCGTGAACAGCATCGTCGCCGAGAGCCGACGTCGCGGCATTCTGTGCCAGGGGCGCGGCTCGGCGGCGAACAGCTGCGTCTGCTTCATGCTCGGGATCACGTCGATCGACCCGATCAAGCACGAGCTATTGTTCGAACGCTTCATCTCGGGCGAGCGCCGTGAGCCGCCCGACATCGACGTCGACTTCGAGCACGAGCGACGGGAGGAGATCATCCAGTGGATCTATGACACCTACGGCCGCAACCATGCCGCGCTGACGGCAGTCGTCACCCGCTACCGTGCTCGCGGTGCCGTCCGGGAGGTAGGCAAGGCACTAGGTCTGCCCGAGGATCTCACCAAGGCACTCGCCGGACTGGTATGGGGCTGGAGCCAGGAGGGCGTCGGCGAGAAGCAGGTCGCGCAGCTCAACCTCAATATGGAAGATCGCCGGCTGCGGCTGGCGCTCGATCTCGCCCGCAAGTTGATCGGCACGCCGCGCCACCTGTCGCAGCATCCCGGTGGCTTCGTGCTGACCCACGACCGGCTCGACGATCTGGTCCCCATCGAGCCCGCCGCGATGGTCGACCGGCAGGTGATCGAATGGGACAAGGACGACATCGACGCGCTGACGTTCATGAAGGTCGACGTGCTCGGCCTCGGAATGCTCGGCTGCATGAACCGCGCCTTCAACATGCTGCAGGAGGCCAAGGGCATCCGCGTCGGCATGGCCGACCTGCAGGACGACGATCCCGACGTCTATGCGATGATTCAGAAGGCCGACACGCTCGGCACCTTCCAGATCGAGTCCCGCGCGCAGATGAGCATGCTGCCGCGGATGAAGCCGGCCCGCTTCTACGACCTCGTTATCGAGGTGGCGATCGTCCGGCCGGGCCCGATTCAGGGCGACATGGTCCACCCGTATCTGCGCCGCCGCGAAGGGCGCGAGAAACCCGACTATCCGCGGCCCGAGCTGCGCGCGGTGCTTGAGAAGACGCTCGGTGTGCCCCTTTTCCAGGAACAGGCGATGAAGGTCGCCATCGTTGGTGCCGGCTTCACGCCCGCCGAGGCGGATCAGCTGCGTCGCGCCATGGCGACGTTCAAGTTCACCGGCGGGGTCAGCCACTTCTTCGACAAGCTGGTCGGCGGCATGGTCGAGCGCGGTTACCCTCGCGACTTCGCCGAACGCACGTTCAAGCAGATCGAGGGGTTCGGCAGCTATGGCTTCCCCGAGAGCCACGCGGCGAGCTTCGCCAAGATCGCCTATGCGAGCTGCTGGATGAAGCATCATCATCCAGACGTCTTCTGCGCCGCGCTGCTCAACGCCCAGCCGATGGGTTTCTATGCGCCGGCACAGGTCGTTCGCGACGCCCGCGACCATGGCGTCGAAGTGCGGCCCGCCTGCATCAACGCCAGCCGCTGGGACTGCACGTTGGAGCCGGGTCGCGGACGGTTCCTGGCAGTCCGGTTGGGGCTTCGGCAGGTGCGTGGGCTTGCCAACGCGCACGGGGCGGCGATCGTAGCTGCCCGGGGTGACAGTCCGTTTGGTTCGGTCGAGGAGGTCTGGCGCCGTGCTGGCGTGCCGCGGGCCGCGATTGAGCGGCTGGCTGAGGCTGATGCCTTCCGCAATCTGGGGGAGGATCGACGTCAGGGATTGTGGAAGGTGAAGGGCTTGGGTGAAGCCCCCCTGCCCCTGTTCGCCGCCGCGGACGAGCGGGAGTCGCTGTTCAGCCCCGAAGGTCTGGAGCCGGATGTCAGCTTGCGACCGCTGTCGGACGGCCGCGAGGTCGTGGAGGATTATAGAGCGCTGCAGTTGTCGTTACGTGCGCATCCACTCGCCTTCCTGCGGCAGGATCTAACCCGCCGTGGGATCGTCCGCTGCGCCGACCTCGCCAACATAAAGGATGGCCGGCATGTCGAGGTCGCCGGGATCATCCTCGTTCGCCAGAAGCCAGGATCGGCCAAGGGCGTGTTGTTCATAACCATCGAGGATGAAACCGGGATCGCCAACGGCATTTTGTGGCCGGACCGTTTCGAGGCACAGCGGCGCACCGTCATGTCGGCGGCGATGATAGGGATGAAGGGACGCGTGCAGAAGGAAGGTCAGGTAATCCACGTCATCTGCGACCGGATCATCGATCACGGGCCGCTGCTTGCACAGGTCGGGCAGATGGACTTCCCGCACGCGACCGGGCGAGGTGACGGGGCACGGCATGGCGGCTCGCCGGATCGCGGCGATGCCGGATGGAAGCCGGGTCCGCGCGACAGCTACTGGCCGCCGCACAGCACAGGTATGGATCCGGAGGATATCGTGCGGGTGAAGTCGCGCGACTTCCACTGAACTCATGTCGCGCCATCAGAGGATCATCATCGACCTTTCGTTGCACATACTGCGGGCCGCAGTCGCGCGATCAGGGAAGACCAAGGTCGACACGATCGAAGTACGGCTGGCGCTCCGCTGCCTGCTCGCCCACTGCCCCGAACGGTGGCCGCTCGACATGTTCTGGAGTTCGGCCGCGACCGATCATGACATTGGAAGATCGCAGGGATGCACGGCTGCATTCAATGGGATCACGAGGCAACTTGATCATTGCTCCTTGGCGTGAAATCGCATTTGGTTGAAGACGAGCCAACTGATGAAGCAATGGTGCCGAGGATCAGGTCAGAGACGAACAAGCCCGACGAACCAAGTTTGCGGTATTTCATGAATGATCTCCAGTTCGACGATGTCGAGGGGTTGGTGAACAGGGAAAAGGTATTCGGGTGGTCCGGATCGGTAGGACCGGCGCAATCAATCGGGACGGACTTTGAACCAGCCCTGCGCCATCTCGATGATCGCCCACAGTTTATCGGGGATGTGCAGCACGCTTGCTTCGCTCTTGGCGACGTCGGTCTTGATGGCGTCGTTGCGACCGTCGCGCGCCTTCGCCACCCAGTCTGGGTCGATGACCAGCGCCTGGCCCAGCGCGATGAGTGACAGGCCGGTAGCAATCGCCTCCCTGGCCTGAGCGGGGGTTCGCACCTGGCCCGCGGCGATCACCGGAACGCGCCCAGCGACATGGCGGGTCATCACCGTCACGATCGGCGCGCCGTCGGGATCGTCGACCGGTGTCGCGTGCAGCGCGTCGGGGAGCGAGACGTGCAGGTAGTCGACGCCGGCGTCGATCAGACGATCGATCAGTACGAGCGTATCCTTGATCCGCAAGCCGTCCTCGTTCGGCTCGTCCGGCGAGGTGCGATAGCCGATGACGAACGGCTGCGTGGCATGCTCCGTGGCGACGCGGCGGACTTCCTCGACCAGCGCAAGCGGGAAACGCAGGCGATTGTCGGGCGTGCCGCCCCAACGATCATCGCGCGTGTTGGAGTGCGGCGAGTAGAAGTTCTGCGGGATGAACCCGTGTGCGCCGTGGATCTCGACGCCGTCGAAACCTGCCTCGATCGCGCGACGGGTGGCCGCTCCGAACGCGGCAATCATGTCCACGACCTCGGCATCGCTCAGCGCACGCGGCGTGACGGCGGCCGAGAACGGACCCGCCTCACCCGGTATTGCGCTCGCCGCGACGATGTCGTCGGAGAGGTCCGGCGTGGTCTTCACCCCGGCATGGAAGATCTGCAGGATCGCTGGCGCACCGCCACTCTTCGCCGCGATGGCGAGCTTCGTAAGGCTGGGCAGGAAGCTGTCGTCGTACGAGGCGAACTCGCCTGTGAAGCCAACGCCGTTGGGCTGGACATGCGTGCAGCCGGTGATGACGAGGCCGACGTCCTTCACCCGCGCCTGGTAATAGTCGACCTCCTGATCCGATACCGTGCCGTCATCGTCAGCCGACCACGTCGTCATCGGCGACATGACGAGCCGGTTGCGTAGTGTTAGGCCTTGGCCAAGCTCGAGAGTTTCAAAGATGCTGGAGTCGTTCATGCTAGAATTCCGGTCCTTGCCCGTAACGGCGTGACGCGGCTGTTCGCCGCCCTCCGAATTTAGGACGGGTGGCGCTGGTCGATTAGATCATAAGATGTGCATTAACCTAGAAGCAGGAGTAACGAATACAGATCGAAGGGCCGGGCTACCCGCGATAACGCAGCGCATTCACGAGGAGGGTGAAGGCCGGCGTGGGCTGGCGCCTGCTGGGATAATATAGGTGGTAGCCGGGTAGCGCCTGGCTCCAGTCAGGCAGCACTTGAACGAGACGACCGGCATCGAGATGATCCTGCACGATCATTCTGGGCTGGTAGCTCAGGCCTAGCCCGGCAAGGGATCCCTCGACGATCATGTCGATCGCGTTGAACACCAGCTGCCCCTCGGTGCGGACTTTCAGTTCGTGGCCATCCTTCTCGAACGGCCAGAAGCGCAGCCCACCAGAAGTCGGCAGGCGCAGATTGATGCAGCGATGCCGGACCAGATCCTGGGGGTTGTCGAGTGGCGGGTTAGCGTTGAAATACGCGGGCGAACCGACCAGAGCCATCGGCATGTCGGGTGCGATCCGCACCGCGATCATGTCCTTGGCGACCTGCTCACCCAGACGAACGCCGGCATCGTAGCGTTCGCTGACGATGTCCGTGAGGCCGTAATCATTGACGATCTCGACGTTGAGGTCGGGATACTCGGGCAGCAACGTCTTGAGCACCGGCCAGAGATACGCCTCGGTCGCGTGCTCGACAGAACTGATCCGGATCGTGCCGGCCGGTTTCTCCCGTAATTCGCTCAGCGCGGCGATGCTGGCATCGAGATCCTCCAGAGCCGGCTGCAACGTCTGCAACAGGCGCTGGCCGGCATCGGTCGGGGCCACGCTCCGGGTCGTCCGCGCCAATAGTCGGAGCCCAAGCCGCGTCTCCAGGCGACGGACGATCTGGCTGAGCGCGGACTGCGAGATACCGAGCTTGGCCGCGGCTCGCGTGAAGCTCTGCTCTTCAGCGACGACGACGAAAGCCGTCAGGTCGGCCATCTCCTCACGGCGCATCTATAACTACCGCTTCTACGCTCATACACATCTCCCCGTCTATCCGCACAAACTGACACATGTCACCTTATGGTCATGTCCAAAAGCCGCCGGCTGAGCTTCGCGGGGGGTACCAAACCACCGATGGCGCGTTCGTCGCTTTGTTCGTGCGATTGCGCGCCGATCACCTCATCCCCTGCCCCACAGCCACGAGACCTGCCATGACCTGTGAACATCGCCTCGACGACGATTATTCGGCGCGCGACACCGCCATTGCGATCAACACCTACACCACCGTGCTGAAGCGGCCGCAGGTGCCCCACAAGGTATTTGCGACCTACTGGCGCGACGTCCACGGTCCGCTCTGCTCGCGGATACCCGGGCTAGCCTGGTACGTTCAGTATCACCTCGACCGCGAGCAGGATGCGCACCTGTGGCCCGCGCAGGAGGGAATCGAGCCCTTCTGTGACTATGTGCTCGATGGCGGGGTAGAGATTGGCTTCGCCAATGCCACCGATCAGGCCGTCTTCGACGAGGCGTCGTCCATCCTGTTCTCCGACGAGCAGAACATGTTTGCCGCCACGGTTGCCTATGCGCTTCCCCAGGGCTCGCGGACACTGGTGGATCGGATCGCGGACCCCAGCCCCAACGGTAACGACGCATACGATCGGATGCACGTCCACTTCGGGCCGGGCGCCAAGGATCCAGGAGCGTTCGCCGCCTTCATGGGGACCTTGGCGGAGACGCTCGCAGCGGACCCGGCGCTGCTGCGCGTCCGGCTGCATCTGCCTGAGGCCTATGACAATGCCGATCCCGCACCGCCCGCGCCCGACGTGGCGCACACAGTCCCGCCGGAACGCGAGCGCCTTGCGGTCCTGGACCTCACCTTCGCTACGCCGCTCGCTCGCCGACGTTTCTTCGCTTCCGACGGTTTTTTGCGCACGGTCGGCGGGCAAAAGCAGCACATCGGCCGTGTCACCCCCTTCGCGGTCAGCGGCATGTACACCTATGTCCGCGACAAGGAACTGACACTTGCGGGGCTGAGGGGCAGCCGGGCGGCGCAGCTGATCGAGCGCCTGGGCGCGGTCAACCAGACCACTGACAGCGTCCGGCAGCTGCTGGTGAACGGCAGGCTTGATTAAGGGCCGAAGCGTCAGCAGCAAGATGACCCACACCCGGTCATTCGCTGCGCCGTTTCTGCTCCCCATTCACCTTCAACCTCTGCGGCGGACCGAATAGTGTAGCGAGCGACCGTCGGCTTTCAGAACATCCATCGACAATATGGCTAGCAGATTGGCGGACGCCCTCTTCATCGAACCGCATCTCAGCTTAAGCGGAGAGCCACCATGATTTCACCCTACACGATCAACATCCCTGACGAACGGCTCGCCACGATCACAGCCAAGGTTGAGGCTTATGACTGGAGCCAGCTGCCGGATGCGGGTGGCTGGTCAGCGGGGGTCGGAGTTGGCGACCTCAAGCGGCTCGCCGCGTATTGGCGGGACAGCTACGACTGGCGTGCGGTCGAACGGCGGCTGAACGCACTCCCTAACTTCACGGCCGACGTGGAAGGCGAGCACCTCCACTTCGTTCATGTGAAAGGCGACGGCTCCAAGCCGCCTGTCCTGCTTCTTCACGGCTGGCCGGGCTCGTATCTCGAGTTCGAGCGGCTGTTGCAGCCGCTCTCAGCGGACGGGCACGATGTCGTCGTCCCCTCACTTCCTGGGTTCGCGTTCTCCAACCCGATAACGCGCCCGATCGGCCCACGGCGGACTGCTGCGCTTGTGCATGAGCTGATGACCCAACTGTTCGGCGATGCGCAGTATTTCGTTCAAGGAGGGGATTGGGGCCACAGTATCGCGACTTGGGCAGCGCATGATCGACCGAACGCTCTACTCGGCATCCATATCAACATGATGACCATACGCGCGGAAGACGCCAATCCGACGACCGACGAGGAAAAGTTTCTCGCCGCCAAGCGGGCCGCGATTGCCGAGCAGGAGAGCGCCTACTTTCACGAGCAGGCAACCCGGCCGCAGACGCTCGGCGTCGCGATGGCCGACAGCCCGGTCGGCGCGGCGGGCTGGATACTTGAGAAGTTCGGCAAATGGGCCGATCTTCCGACAACCGCCGACGGCGACCCCGACATCTGGAGCAAGTTCTCCGAGGAGGAACTCCTCACCAACATCATGCTCTATATCGCGCCGACATCGTTCGTGACGGCAACGTGGATTTACTACGGTAGCCGGCTTGAGCAGTCGCGAATGCTCCCGGCCGGCACCCGCATACAGGTGCCCACCGGCTTTGCGGCCTTTCCCGACCCGGTGTTCCTCCCGCCACCGCGCTCGTTCGCGGAGAAGACCTTTAACATTGTGCATTGGACCGACATGCCGCGGGGCGGGCATTTCGCCGCACTGGAAGAGCCGGAACTGATGCTGGCCGACCTACGCGCCTTTATCGCGACTGTGTCGAGGGCGCGCTCCTGAAGTTGGAAATCTCCCTCTCCGAAGCGTGGTGCGTGGCGATGGCGGAGCAGGGCTTCAATGCCCTGCGTCGTCACGACCGCATCAGCGCGGGCAGCTCTCACCGCCACCCTCCTGTTTTGAGCTACATGGTCAAACCACAATACTGAGATACCAATGCGAGGGCTTTCCCGATGGAGAACCCTTGCGAGACAATTGCCTGGAAACCGTGACCACTGTCGTCCGGCTTATCGGCGTTGCGACGAGCCAAAAGGAGAAGCTGTTTGAAGCCCGTCTTCTGGCCGCTGACCAGCAGGCTGGCTCGGAAGATTGCGACCGAGCAGCACCACTTTGATGACGGTGAACACCGCGGTCAGCGCGCCCGCGCCCACACTTGCCATACCGGTGCCTTGCTGCGCCAGTACAGCGAATGGTGTCAAGGAAGCTGTCAGCTTAAGGCGGACGCGACTCGGGTCGCTGCAGGTCGGTATTCGAGGGCGGGACCCAGGTCGCAAGCATCTGCCACTTCGCCAGCGCGGCGGAGTGTCGTGTTCGGTAGGTCTCCCGGTCAATGAGGTGGCGTTCCAGATTAAAGTGATTGTGGATGTTGGCGTGGAGGGAGACGAAATTTCGTAGCGTTTCATCTGCCTGAACCGGAGCATCGCGCACTCCCGCCTTCGGAGTGGCAGGTGACTGTTTTCGACCCGGTTGCTGGCCGACCAAGCTACCTCCTGCCGTTCATGGCAACGTAGCTCGTCCATTGCACCCTAACTGCGTGAGCCATCGGTGGTGATCGCATTCGGCGACCCGTGCCGGTTCAGCGCCTTTTCATGAACGCGAGAGCTGCCGCCTTGTCACGGCTCCTGGTGACGTAGGCTTTCCAAGACCTCGCCCTCGTGTCTACTGCTCGTTCAAGGTAGACCATCTCGCCGCTCAGCCTCACGTACATTTCGTCCAGATGCCAACGCCAACGGGGAAAGCCCTGCATGTCGCTCACCCGCTTGCGACGCATCTCGGCGGCGAACATCGGACCAAACCCTGTTGCACCACATCCGCACTGTCTCGTGGCAAATGCCGATCCCGCGCTCGAACGGAAGGTCCTCTACGTGCCGCAGCGATAACGGGAAACGGACGTACATCAGCACTACCAGCCGGATCACCTCAGACAATGTGTTGAAGTAGCGGAACGGCGTAGCTGGCTTGCGCGGCCTGGGCATGTCGCAGCTCTACCCTGCCCCGATTGCCACCGGTGCATTTGCGCTGACAATGCAGGCTGATCTTCGCAGATCATTCTTGATCATCGTTGGCGGAGCTTTGGTTTGCACCGCGGGCGGCCAGTATCGCGCTGAGCTGCTTCCTGATGCTCAGTCCCGAGACGTGACTCAAGACGCTCGGATACCCCTCGCGCAACAGTTGCTCGCGGATGTCGTTTACGGAATTGCACGTGCCGACACGAGCGAGCTGGAAGGCACGCTCAATCGTGCTGATCTCGGAGCCTTCGGTCACCGTGCGGACTCCGGTAACCGCGTTTGATGGATGGCAACAATGCAATCGGTAATCATCGCAGCCGCCAGTGTATGACCCAGCCGATCAGCTTCGATGAGGGCTGCGTCGAGCGATGCGAGCAGTGGCCCTACATCCAATTGGCTCGTCATCCGCATCTCCATATGGCATTAACCCTGATGCCGTGACAGGGGGCTGTATACGCCCCGCCACCTGGCTCCTATCCACAATCGTATCGACCTGGAGCGCATCATGGCGTCTTTCGTAAGCTGTCTGGACCTTGCCAAGACCCAAGTGGCCCTGCGTGCGCTACGCTATGGTCATTTCCCAGCTGACATATTCGATGAATACGCATGGGACATGATGCTCCATATGTACATCGCGGCTCTGCGGCAGCAGCCGATGTACGTCGACAATGCGGTCAATCTCACTTCCAAGAACAAGGTCATCGGCGATCGTTGGATCAAACATTTGATCGGGGAAGGCATGATCGAAGTGGAGGGCGAGATCGTGGCTTTGACCGCCACTGCTCTACAGCGTATGAACTACTATCACGAGGAAGCCCTTAAAGCGGTTACGTGAACGAAGCCAAGATGCCGTTGATATGGGGCCGTTCGCTAGCAACATTATGAAATAGCGGCGAGCTTTCGATCCGAGCGTTCAGCTGATCGAGAGGTGTATATGCCCGATTGGTCGTCGATGTTCAAACCCGAGCTTTCACTATGGGAGGTGATCGCGCGCGGGACAATCATGTACCTCTTCCTGTTCCTCGTGATGCGCTTCCTGCTTAAACGCGAGGGCGGTCAGGTTAATATTGCAGACATCCTGGTCGTCGTTGCCGTGGTAGATGGAGCGCAGCCCGCGTTCAGCGGCGACGCACAGTCTATTACGGAAAGCGCCATTTTCGTGCTGACGATCCTCTTCTGGAGTTGGGTCCTCAATTGGGCAAGCTTCCAATTCAAGCCTCTCGCATTTCTCACAGCCGCGCCACCGATGATCTTGGTCGAAGATGGAAAGCTCAACCGGGCCAACATGCGCAAGGCATTGATGAGCCGAGAGGAACTCATGCAGCAGCTGAGGGAGGAGGGTGTCGAGGATCTCGACCTAGTTCATCACGCCATCATGGAGGGGGACGGCGAGATTAGCGTGATCAAGAAGGAAGATGCGAAATAGCACTTCACTTTCGGATTGCGATACCGCCATTAGCTTTCAATCCGCTGCGACGACGGTTCGCATTTCGGTCTCCACCGTCGGGCGTTCGATCAGCCGCCACGCACCTAAACACCCTTACGTCACATCGCTCTGTCGTATCGCTTCGGTGGTGAACGCTATGCAGCGACCGTTATGGAGCTGCCAGGCAGCGTTACCGCAGGAAGCGACCGGAACCCCGGGCGCGCTAATAAATACCCTTGAATGTAACGCACCCCCATCGCGTGGAGAACGTCGTATTCGCCAGGGGTCTCAATGCCTTGAGCAATCACGGTAATGTTTAAGGCGGCAGCTATGCGTATCACGCCTTCGACAATCATGCGCCGAGGCAGACTGGCTTCGACGCCCCGAATAACGTCCATGTCCAACTTGATATAGTCGGTCTAGAATTTTGCCAGCAAACCTAGTCACCTGAATCCGAAGTTCGGCTCATTGTTTTCTGGCAGAATCATCTGACCGAGGCGAGGATATTGTCGGCGGATTTGACCCATTTGTAGGGCTTTGGGTTTTCGTTGTGCGCAGCGATGAAGGCGGCGATATCGGCTTTCGAGCGCACCCGACAGCAACGCGCGCATGGTGAGCGAATCATCGACGACGAGAACCTTGACCGGGGCAGCCATGACCTAAACTTTCCTTGGAATGATGACGGGGAGGCTCAGGCGGCATCCGCGAGGGTGATCGAGGTGTCGGCGAGGCGGTCCAGCGCGAGGACCACGATCAGCCGCTCGTCGATCGTGGCGAGTCCTTCGAGGAAATGCGCCGCCGGGGTTTCGCCGATATCGGGCAGCGGCTGCATGCCGTCCGTCGGGATGGTGACGATGTCGTTGACCGCATCGACGATCAGGCCCTGCAGCTGGTCGCCGATCCGCACGACGATGATGACGTGGCGCGACGAGGGATCGGTCATCCCCCAGCCGAGCCGGTGGCTGAGGTCGAGTACCGGCAGCACGACGCCGCGCAGGTTGACGACGCCGCGGACGTGCGGCGGCACGTTGGGCAGCGGGGTGGCCGGCGACCAGGCGCGGATCTCGCGGATCGCCATGATATCGACGCCGAGGACCTGTTCGCCGATCTGGAAGGTGATGAGCTGACGGGACATGGGTTGGGCTCCTGAAAGGACGATCAGTGCAGGACGCGGCGGATCGCCGCGGCCAGCTTGTCGGGGTGGAAGGGCTTGACGATCCAGCCGGTTGCGCCCGCCGAGCGCGCGCGCTGCTTCTTCTCGTCAGAGCTCTCGGTGGTCAACACCAGGATCGGCAGATTGCGGTGCCGGTCCTGTTCGCGCACCTTCTCGATCAGATGTCGGTGATGAGCAAGTCGGGTTCCAACACCTTGCCGCGCGCCGCCAGCCGCTGATCGAGCGCGGGCCAGGCATGTTCGAGGAAATGGTCGAAATGATGCGATTCGCGAAAGAAGCTGGTGTGGTTGGTGGTCAGCGCGTCGATCGCGCGGGTGCGCTCCTCGGCGTCCTCGTCGATCAGGGCGATGTAGTCGGCGAAGGTCGTCAGGCCGCTGGCGCGCACCCGCGGCGCCAGCCGGCCATAGACGAGCTGCATCTTGCCCGGCGGCATCAGGATGCCCGCCTCGTCGTAGACGAAGGCGCTGATCGTGGCGTGGTCGGCGGGATCGAAGCGGAATTCGGTCTGGCGGCTCGCCGTCATCGTCACCGCGGTCATGCGGCGAGGTCCATCGGCGCGGCGAGACGCGGATCGCGGCGCCAGCGCGAGATCAGCGCATCGACGTCGAGGATCAGCGCGACGCGGCCGTCGCCGAGAATGGTCGCGCCGGCAAGACCGGGGATCGCCTCGTAATTGGCCTCGAGGCTCTTCACCACCACCTGCCGCTGGTCCTGGATCGAATCGACCATCAGCACCGCCTGGCCGGTGTCGGATTCGACCACGATCAGCACCGCCTGGGTCGGATCGCGCTGCGCACCGTGGATGCCGAGCTGTTCGGCGACGCGATGCACCGGCACGTACGAGCCGCGTACGTCGAGCAGCGAGGCGGTCGGGCCGAGCACCTTCACGCCCTCGTCGTTCGGACGCAGGCTTTCGACGATATGGCCGAGCGGGATGACGAAGGTCTGGTCGCCGACGGTGACGATCATGCCGTCGAGCACCGCGAGCGTCAGCGGCAGCGACAGCGCGAAGCTGCTGCCCGAGCCGAGATTGGAATTGATGCCGATCCGCCCGCCCAGCGCCTGGACGTTCTTGCGCACCACATCCATGCCGACGCCGCGGCCCGAGATGTTGGACACCGTCGCCGCGGTCGAGAAACCAGGCGCGAAGATCAGGTTGTCGACCTCTTCGTCGGTCAGGATCGCATCCGCCGCGATGATGCCGCGCTCGACCGCCTTTGCGCGGACGCGCTTGCGATCGATGCCGCGGCCGTCGTCGGCGACGGTGATGACGATGCGGCCGGAATGATGCGCCGCCGACAGCGTGACGACGCCTTCCTCGGACTTGCCCGCGGCGAGGCGGTCGGCGGGCGTCTCCAGCCCGTGGTCGACCGCGTTGCGGATCAGGTGGGTGAGCGGTTCGCCGATGCGCTCGACCACGGTCTTGTCGACCTCGGTCATCTCGCCGACGATATCGAGGCGGACGCGCTTGCCGGTCTCGACCTCCAGTTCGCGGATGATGCGCGGCACGCGGCTGAAGACGGTCTTCATCGGCTGCGCGCGGATCGCCATCGTCGATTCCTGCAGCTCGCGCGTCAGGTGGTCGAGGTCGGTCAGCTCGCTGATCCCGGCCATGCCGTGTTCGGACAGGCGCTGCGCCAGCATCGCTTGGGTGATGACCAGTTCGCCGACGAGGTTGACCAGCCGGTCGAGCTTGTCGAGGTCGACGCGGATCGTCTGCGCGGGCGGCGCCACCGCGGAGCGGGGGCCGGCGGGCTCGACCGTCGCGGCGGGCGGACTGACGACCGGTTCCGGCGACGGAGCGACCGCAGCGACCGCAGTGACCGGGGCGACCGGGGCGATCGCCACCGGCGTTGCGGCGACCGGCGCGGGTTCGTCGAGCAGGTCGACCAGCAGGTCGCCCGACATGTCCCCGGCATCGGCATCAGCCGCGCCGGGACGAACCAGCTCGAGGTCGCACGGGCCCATGAATTCGAAGATCGAGCGGATGTCGTCCTCGGCCGCCGCGGCGGGGACGGTGACCGTCCAGCCGAGATAGGAGCGTTCGGGGTGCAGCTCGTCGAGCAGCGGCAGGCGCGACGTGTCGACCGCGATCACCTCGCCGTCCAGCATCGTCAGTTCGCGCAGCAGCAGCAGCGGGTCGCCGCCATTCTCCAGCGCGGATTCGCCGGGGCAAAAGGTCACCAGCCAGTCGGCGCTCTCGTCGGGTGTCGCGGCGGCGGCCGGTTCGCACATGGCGAACAGGTCGTCGAAATCGTCGCCCGGTGCGGCGGCGGCGGGCGCCTCGACCGGGGCCGGCGCGGCGGCGGCGGGCTGGGCGGCCGGCTGCGGCTGCGCCTCGGGCTTCGATGCGGCGACCAGCCGGGCGAGCATCGCCCCATCGGCGGGCGCATCGCCGCCGTCGCGGGCGGCGGCGACATGGTCGGTCAGCATGTCGAACGCGCCGACGATGGTGCCGAGCAGGTCCGACGACAGCGTCAGCGTGCCGTTGCGGACGAGGTCCAGCAACGTCTCATATTCGTGGGTGAACGCCTGCAGCCGTTCGTGGCCGAACGCACCGGCGCCGCCCTTGATCGAATGCACCGAGCGGAAGATCGTGTTGATCGTCTCGGGATCGTCGGCGCCCTGGCGGATGGTGGCGAAGCTCGCCTCCATCGTCGCGAGCCCCTCGTCGCATTCCTGGAAGAAGATCTGCTGGATCTCGTCGAGGTTCATGGCTCAGGCCTTTCCGGCGGCGGTAACGGGGGCCAGCGCATCCGACAGCGCCGCGACCGCGATCATGCGGTTCATCGCATCGCTGGGATTGTCGATGCGGAAACCGAGGCCGCGGGCGAGCGCGGTCGCCCGCGCGCTCGCCAGGATCTGCAGGCAGGCCTGCCCGATCCGCGACACCTCGACCCCGTCGCAGTGGATGTCCTCACCCCGCTGGATGCAGGCGAGAAGGGCCTGACGCAGCGGGCCGGCGGCGTCGGTATCGAGGGTGGTCGGCAGCGGATGGGCAGGCATGGTTCGTCCTTCGCGAATGACGGCTGGCTGGATCAGAATTCCGACCAGTCGTCCGTCGCGACGGCGACGGCAGCGGACCCGTTGCGGCGCGACTGGCTCGCGATCCGGCGACCGGCGTCGGCGGCACGCTGTTGCAGCTGGTGCACGACCGGGCGACCCGACGGCAGCGCGGCGATGGCCGCACCCTGGCCGGAGTTCGCGTCGATCTTGAAGCGCGACACGTGACGGGCGAGCTCGTCCGCCTCGGCGGCGAGGCTGCGTGCGGCGGCGGTCGATTCCTCGACCATCGCGGCATTCTGCTGAGTTACGCCATCCATTTCCCCGACTGCAATGTTGACCTGTTGCAGTCCTGTCGACTGCTGCTCGGCGGCGATGGCGATCTGCGCGACCAAAGCGCTTATCTCTCCAAAACGGGCAATGATACGCCGAAGCGCCTTGCCGGTCTCGGAAACCAGTCCGACACCGACGTCAACCTGCTCGGATGAAACAGTGATACGTTTCTTAACGTCTTTGGCGGCATCCGCCGACCGCTGCGCCAGCGCGCGCACTTCCGACGCGACGACCGCGAAGCCGCGGCCGGCCTCGCCCGCCCGGGCCGCCTCGACGCCCGCGTTGAGCGCGAGCAGGTTGGTCTGGAACGCGATCCCGTCGATGACCGAGATGATCTCGGAGATTTCGTTAGACGAACGCTCAATGCCGCTCATCGCCTCCACGGCTCGAGCGACGACGTCACCGGACTCTTCGGCCTCGGCTCGCGCGGCCGCGACAACGCCGCTGGCGCTATCGGCGCGCGCCGCCGTCTGTCGAACGGTTGAGGTTATCTCGTCCATCGCCGCAGCCGTCTCTTCAAGACTCGCGGCCTGCTGTTCGGTGCGTTGCGAAAGGTCGTCGGACGCTTGCAAGATGTCGCGTGAGCCGGTCTTGATGCTACCCGCGGCATGGTTGACTGCAGCGACGGCCGCCATCATCTCGTCCATCGCGCGATTGAAGTCGATGCGCAGCGGCTCGAAATCGGCTGGAAGTGCCGCCATGATTCGGAAAGTCAGATTGCCTTGCGATAGTTCACCGAGCCCCTCGGCAAGCGCCGATGCCATCTGACGCTGGGCTTCGGCAGCGTTCGCTTCTTCGATGTTGCGGCGGAAAACTGCCATCGCCGTCGTCATTCGTCCCACACAGTCGCGATTGTCTGTATAGGCGATCGGGCTATGGAGATCGCCAGCGGCCAATGCCTCCATGCGTATTACGGTGTGGACGTAAGGCTTGCATATAAATCGTCCGCCGAGCAGCGTGATCGCGACAATCGTAACGACAGTCAGCGCCGATACTGCGATCTCGACCGCAGGAACGGCATGAATCGCGCCGAAGGCGATGGCGGCAGAGATTGCCACCGCCGCTGCCCCCAGAATGCATTGGACTAAAGCGAGCACACGAAATTTGACGCGGATCGGCGCGCGCCGTTCAAACCATTTTAACATCGGCAATGTCTCCGTCAGCCGGCGGAAATGGCCGCGCGGTGCTTGATGCACGAAGATCGCGCGAGTCGCTTAACGGGCCGTTGAGCAACCATTTCGAGTGTAACCTGCGCGATTCCCACAGTTTGGGTCCAGATGTAAGCGACGCAGTAGGATCTAGGTTGAGCGATCTTTCGAGACGGATCTGACAGACGATCAGGTCAAAAAGATATAAATCATCATTCCGGATATATTGGAACCATATACCAACTTCGAGACGAAGTGATTTGATGTCTTCTATCGGCGCTGTCAGCCTAACTCGAACCGCTCTCTACACGGCGCACCTCGGTCTTTGAAGGCGGGAGCCTAGCAGCCAAGGATTTGCCACTGCGCCAGCGCGGCGGAGTGTCGTTCCTGGTAGGTTTGTCGATCAATCAGGTGGCGTTCGAAGGTTAAGTGGTTGTGGATGTTGGCGTGGACGAAGGCGAACTTCTGCATCGTCTTCATCTGCCGGAACCGCAGCATAGCTCGCTCCTTTCGTCGAAACGGCAGGTGACCATTCTCCACCCGGTTAATAGCCCAGCGGCCGACCTCGTGCTTCTTCGGTTGCCCAGCTCGTTCCTTGCCGCACCGTAGGAGCGAAGGCCGTTAAAGTGATGGCCTCAGGTACGCCGTGCCGCTTAAGCGCCTTCTTCATGAAGGCAAGCCCCGCCGCCTTATCCCGGTTCGTTGTAACGTAGCTTTCCAGCACGTCACCCTCGTGATCCACCGCCCGCCAAAGGTAGACCATCTTACTATCCAGCTTCACGTCTATCTTGTCGAGGTGCCAGCGCTAGTGGCGAAAGTTTCGCATACGGTTTACCCGCGGCGACGGATATCATCGGCAACAGTGGGCCGAAACGGTTTCACTACAGCCGTACTGTTTAATGGCAAATGTTGAACCCGCGCTCGAACAGCAGATCTACGACGTTCCGCAACGACAGTGGAAAACGTACGTACGTTAGCACCACCAGCCGGATCACCTTGGCGACGAATTGAAACAACAAAACCGGCTCGCGGCAGCGTCCTCGATTTTCGGCTCACCCGCGATCCATATCAGCCCCCTGCCCAGCCTGCCACGTTGGTTTGACAGAGTTCTCTCGGATGCTTCCGGTTTATCCGTGAGCTGGCACCGCAGGACCTGACGCTGGAGGTGACACAGTTTAGTCCGAGCCAAGGAGTATAGGTTGCTCGCTATCTCGCTTTTGTCGTTGGCAGGGCTCACTCGTCAAATAAATGGAGGCAACCGGGCTGTCTGGGTTGGCGTTTTGAGCACTGATCGGCGTGGCGACACCGATGCCCCATCCTAGCTTTAGGAAAGCGTGGTTTCGCTGGCTAGCTGCCACGAAGCCGGCTACCTCGATCATCGTCGGCGTTATGCTCTCTCTCTGCCTGATCATCCTGACGTCGAGGTGTTAATACGCAGACGCTTGCAGGACAAACCGCGCGACGCCCCTGAACAGACTTGCCGGAATACGTTGAAAATCTGCTATAAGCGGGTCTGGCCAACGCAATCTCAGAAAGACTTACGAATGCCCGTCGCGCATTGTGTCTCCAGTACAATCGGCATAATTTTGGACTTAGACGAAGCGTTTTGCGAGCTTGTTCAGCGGAAGCGTGATGAGCTGATTGGCCTGTCATACAAAGAGATTACGGCGGTTGGAGACCTGCAAAAGAGCAGCGAGATGCTGCAGCGGCTCGTGGACAAGGCAGCACCAACTCACCTCCGCAAGCGCTACGTGCGCCCCGATGGTGGCATGGTCGAGGCAGATCTACTGGTTTCAAAGTTCAATAATGAAGGTCGTTTAATCTCGACCCTGTCTTGGACGGAACGCAAGCACCGAGCAGCTTCCCCGTCACGGCTGTGGAAGGCCGCTCTCCAGGTCAAACACCTTTACGATCTTCGGGTCGAGGAACTGGGGCGCGACCTATTCAACGATCACGTGGGGCTAATTCTTGTTCACGCCTATCTGGCGGAGGCTGAGGGCCGCATAGCAAGCGTCTCCGACATCGCAAACGGCATCAACCTGTCTCGTGATATTGCAGCCCGATGGATCAGGCTGCTTGGGCAGCGCGGTCTTATCAATGTACTGGATGAGGCTGCTGAGTTCATCCAACTTACCCATGATGGCGCACTGAAGCTCGAGCGGCTCTTTTCCGCAACGCTTCAGCCGGTTGCGCTTGCTTCCGGGAAGGCCTCACCGATACAGAGCTGATGCTTTTATCGAGCAAATCATACTTGCGACGTCAAAGATTCACTCGTGGTCATTCAACACTTGACGTCAAAGATTCACTTGTGGTCATTCAACACTCTCTCTTCGCTTCCCAGAAACAGACGTTCATTCAGGATTCGCGGTCGCGCTGTCATCCCAGGCTTTCCCTGCCCGTACGCCCCGTTCAGCGCGCTCAGCCGGGTCTAGATCTCGGGTATGAAGGATTGGGGCAATATGGCTCCTTGGCTAGCGGGGAAAGCCAATCATGGGGGAAAATCGCGATTTTCTTCGTCGCGGACGGGGCGGAAGCGCGCGCCGACCCGTTCCCTTCTCTGACTGGAGAACGAGCATGAGCGATACCCCGAAAGATATCGGCCCCGACAACGGCGAGCGCGCGCCCTTCGCCAGGCCGATCGACGAGGGCTTGGGCAAGGTCGGCGCCGGATCGGGTTATTCCGGCCAGGAATATGACAGCGAGGGTCAGGCCGAGTGGCGCGCGCGGCAGAAGCAGCGCGGCCTGCCCGCGGACGGCGCGGTCAAAGGCAGCGGCGCAGGGGCGGGCGGCGGCGATCCCGGCGAGGATTACGACATCGGCACGCCGGGCGGCGCCGCACCGGAAAAGGAGGACTGACGGTAATGGCTGACCGGACAAAGGCGTCGCGACAGCACGCCGATCTGGCGCTCCGCGTCGGCGACCGCGTCGAGGCCAATCTGCGCGTCGACGTTAGCAATGCCGGGCTGCTGGCGATCGGCGGCATGGTCGCGGCGATCCTGCTGTCGGTCGCCGTGCTGGTCGGCGCCGCAGCGCGAAACCGTCCTCCACGCTGATCGACATCGACTAGATTATTGCGTCGTCGCATCGACCAGCGCCGACGATGTCGAGAACACCAAGCCCGCTCCCGACATCTTCGCGGCGGCGCTGCAATCCGTGGCATCCTCACGCCGGACAAGGTACTGGTGGTCGGCGACACGCCCTACGACATCGCCGCGGCGGCCAAATGCGGGATGGCCACGGTAGCGGCGCGCTCGGTGGCTTCAGCGATGCCGCCTTGCGGGAGGCTGGTGCGACCTCCTGTACGACGAAGTTGCCGCGCTTCTGGCGGATTTCGAGGGGTCACCGCTGAGTAGCTGATCCGCCTCAGTGCGATTTCGCCCGGCCGTTCGCGAGACTGGTGCGTTCCGTCTCCACCATGTGCACCGTGATGTCGTCGCCGACCGGCTGCGACCTGCCTTCAAGGACCTTCCCATGATCAAGCGTTCGCTGTTCACGCTCGCCCTCGTCATCGCCGCACCCGCGATCGCTCAGACCCCGCCGCCGCCGCCGCCGGCCGAAGCTAAGACCGCCGCGATGCCCTACGTGATGGCCGCCGGACAGAGCGACCTGTACGAAATCAATTCAAGCCAAGTTGCACTCGAACGTTCCAAAAGCCCCGCAATCCGTCGCTTCGCCGGCATGCTGATCAAGCATCATCAGAAGACCACCGCCGCTACCATGGCTGCGGCAAAGAAGGCTGGCGTAAGCGTACCGGCGCCGATGCTCGAACCCGCAGCGATGACCTCGGTAAACGAACTGCAGTCCGTCGCACCGGCCGATTTCGACCGCACTTATCTCGCGCAGCAGGTGCCGGCGCATCAGGCGGCGCTCGATTTGCATCAGAGCTACGGCATGGGCGGCGATCAGGCGGCGCTGCGCACCTCGGCCAAGAAGGCGGTGCCGATCGTCAAGCAGCACCTCGCCGCTGCCGAGAAGATGCAGAACGGCGCGATGGCCGATCACCGCGGCATGTGACCGACCGACCGGCCGAGGAGCGGCGCGATCCGCCGCTCTTCGTTCCGGCACGGCGGATCCGGCTGGTGGCACTCGCTACTGCTGGCGGGCGCAAACCGGATCAACGGCGTCGAGGAAGTCACCGGGAATTTTGGCACGGGCCACGCCTTCGACATCCCCACCGGGTCGGGCGCGCGCGGCCTAGCGGCACGACAAGCCGGGCCTTGCCAACAAGGCGGTGTTGCTAGGCCTCGTTGGCGGCCTGTCGCTTCTGCGCAATGTGCGCGCTAGCGACTGCCGGAAGGCGCTGGCCGGCGAGACGGTGGTACCCAGCACCATGATCCACAGCGGCACTACCACGTGGAACGGCAGGTCTAGACAGCGGTTACCTGACGACACTTCAGTGAGGCGATAGCATGAACAATCGGTGGCCGAGCGCCCTGTGGATCATCCGCCATGGCGAAAGCGCGGGCAATGTGGCGCGTGACGCGGCGCATGCCGCCGGTTCGGACCGGATCGCGCTCGACACGCGTGACGTTGACATTCCGTTGTCGGCGCGCGGCGAGGACCAGGCACGCACGCTCGGCGCCTGGTTTGCGGGGCTCGACACGGATGATCGCCCCGACGCGCTGCTCGCCTCGCCTTATGTCCGCGCGCAGCAGACTGCACGGCTGTATCAGCAAGCCGGCGGCGTCGACAGCGACATTGCGATCTCGCTCGACGAGCGGTTGCGTGAGAAGGAGTTCGGCATCCTCGACGGACTGACCACCGCCGGGGTCGCCGCGCTTCATCCCGATCAGGCCGAGTTCCGTCGCGTGCTAGGTAAATTCTATCATCGCCCGCCGGGCGGCGAGAGCTGGTGCGACGTGGTGTTCCGGTTGCGCTCGCTGATGGACACGATTGCGCTGCATTACGCCGGGCGCCGCGTAATGATCGTCGCGCATCAGGTCGTCGTGCTGTGTCTGCGCTACGTGATCGAGAACATGACCGAGCAGCAGATCTTGGGAATCGACGCAGAGGGCGACGTCGCGAACTGTTCGATCACCGAATACCGCCGGAGCGCAGACGATGTCATGACGCTGACGCGTTACAACGACGTCGCGCATCTGACGCAGCAAAGTGCCCCCGCTGTCACCGCAGAGCCAGAGCGCACCGCAGGGGTTCGAGGATGACTACCACGCCGATCGACAGCGCCTGGATTGCGGCCAATCCGGTGCCGGTTCACGCGTCGGGAACGACCAAGAACAGCCGCGGTCGTGTGCTGGCGATCGGGGGATCGCGCATCGTGCCCGGTGCCTTGCGCCTGACCGGCGAGGCGGCATTGCGTACCGGCGCGGGCAAGCTGCAAATCGCGACGATCGCCTCTGCGGCGCTTGGTCTGGGATTACTAGTGCCGGAAGCCGGCGTGATGGCGCTGGCGGAAGAGGATGGCGAGATCGGCGATGCGTCCTGCGACGCCTTGGCGAAGGCGTTGCAAGCGTGCGAGACCGTCGTAGCCGGCCCTGGGATCGGCACGACGGAGGCGGCGGCTATCGTGTTGCGCGCGGTACTCGACCAGGCCGGTGCCGACGCAACGCTGGTCGTCGATGCGCTCGCCATCGGTTGTCTGGCCGACCTCAAGAGGTCGCTTCGTAGCTTCGCCGGCCGCGCCGTGCTCACGCCGCACCACGGCGAGATGGCGATGCTCACTGGCCTGGACGAACGGAAGATCGCCGACGCCCCCGCCGCCGTCGCTTGCAATGCCGCTGAAGAGTACGGAGCAGTCGTCGTGCTGAAGGGCAGCGATACGGTCGTCGCCGCCCCGGACGGCACACTGCTTCACTATGGCGGGGGCGGGACGGGCCTTGCAACGGCAGGATCCGGCGACGTGCTCGCCGGGGCGATCGGCGGGCTGCTCTCGCGCGGTGCCGCGCCGTTGATTGCAGCGGGCTGGGGCGTCTGGTTGCACGGTCAGGCCGGTCGCCGGGTCGCCACAACGTCCGGACCGATCGGCTTTCTCGCGCGAGAACTGCCGCCGGAATTCCCGCGCTTGTTGCCCCAATAAGACCCATTTGCAGACGTTCAATTCGCCTTCGACGTCCAGCTTCGGACGTTGGTTCATCCGCGAGTTGGCGCGGCGGCCCGACCGAACGCGGATCACGCGGGGTCGACGATGGCTTCGCAGGTCCGGGTGATCGACCCGTGGTACGCGTCCGGTTGGTATAGAATGTGCGCAGCCGCCACCTCCGCGCTGCCAGTGCTTTCGCTGGAGTACAATCCGGCCCAGACGGTCAGACGTAGCGCGGTATCGGGCCGAGCTGGTCGGTCTGGTCCGGCAGAACAACTACGACCTCGTCGACGTAACACCAGCCCCAGCCCTCGGGTGGATCGTAGCCCTCAATGATCGGATGGCGCGTCGCCTGGAAGTGCGCGGTAGCGTGCCGGTGTGGGCTGTCGTCGCAGCAGCCGACGTGTCCGCATGTCCGGCAAAGCCGCAGGTGCACCCATGAACTGCCGATCCGAAGGCATTCTTCGCAGCCCCGCGCGCTGGGCGTTACCGCTGCGATTGCGTCAATGTGGGTGCATTCAGCCATGCGCGCCTCCGTCTGCCTGATGGTGCGCGAGCGCCAGATGGATTTGCGCGACCGCGGCCGCCCCTTCACCCACGGCAGCGGCGACCCGCTTCGTCGATCCCGATCGCACGTCGCCGATCGCGAACACCGACGGGCGGCTCGTCTCCAGTGGCAGCGCGGTCCTTCCGCAGGCGACCGCGTCGCCCGCAAAGTCAGCTCCTGTCGTGACGAACCCCTTGTCGTCCATGTCCAGACAGCCTCGCGCCCACTCAGCGTTGGGTTCGGCACCGATGAACAGGAACAGATGCCGCATCGCGCAGCGATGGTCCTCGCCGGTTATGCGATCACGAAAGACTGCTGCGGCGAGACCCTGGTCGTCGCCTTCCAGCGCCACGATCTCCTTGCCGACGTGCAGCACGACATTGGGCAGTGCCGCGATCCGTTCAACCAGATAACGCGACATCGTCTCCTCCAGCGGCCGGCGGACGATCAGGTGCAACTTCGCCACCTGTGGTGCGAGGAACGCGACCGCCTGTCCAGCTGAATTGCCGCCGCCGACCAGCGCGACCTCCTCGCCTGCGCACAGCTTCGCTTCTATCGGCGATGCCCAGTAGGACACGCCGGCACCCTCGAACTCGGCGAGGTTGTGGATCAGCGGCCGGCGATAGCGCGCGCCCGACGCGATCACGATGGTGCGGGCACGGACGCGGCGATCGCCCGCAAGGTGCAGGGTCGACGGCGCGCCCGGCACATCGCCGTCGCGGTCCAGCCGCTCGACCTTGACCGGAATGGCGATCTCGGCCCCGAACTTGAGCGCCTGGGTAAAGGCGCGACCAGTCAGCGCCCCGCCCGAGATGCCGGTCGGGAAGCCGAGATAATTCTCGATACGACTGGACGCGCCCGCCTGCCCACCCATCGACTGGCCGTCCAGCACGATTACCGACAGGCCCTCAGACGCCGCATAGACCGCCGCCGCCAGTCCCGCTGGCCCGGCTCCAATGACCGCGGCATCGTAGAGCCGATTCGGATCGATCTCAGGCGTGATTCCGAGGCAGGCAGCGACCTCAACCTCGGTCGGGTCCTTCAGCACGGTGCCGTTGGGGCAGAGCATCAGCGGCAGTTCCGTGGGCAGCACCCCGAGCCGTTCGACTAGTGCGTGCCCCTCGCCTTCGCCCGCGGCGTCGAGCACCTGAACCGGATAGCCGCTGCGGGTCAGGAACTGCTCGATCCGTCGCAGCGCCGCGTTGCCGGGATCGCCGACCAGCACCGAGCCCGACCCGGCAGCGGCGATGAGGCCGACCCGACGCAAGATCAGCGCACGCATGACCACTTCGCCTACGTCGGCCGATCCGACCATCAGCGCGCGCAGATGCGCGGCGTCGAAGGCCACCGCCAGCGCGCCGTGCTCGCCCGCATGGCCGGCAGCGAGCGAAGGCGCGCCCGAAAGCTGGCTGATCTCGCCGCTGAACTGCCGGGGACCGTGGGTCGTGAGGTCGACCTCGTGCTCGGGCCCATCGCGGCGCGTGATGTCGATGGTCCCCTCCAGCACCAGCCACGCGGGCGCGTCGCGATCCCCGATCCCGTAGATCGTCTCGCCAGCTCTGAACCGCCGCGGTGTGCTGCTGGCGAAGCGCCGCGCCGTCTCGACCTGTGGCGCCGTCAGAGTCGGGAAGGCCTGCGCCGAGCGGTCGGCGGCCGGATCGGCAACAGTTGATGACATCGCCGCAGTCTGACACAGGCTCGCGCCGGACGCGAGACGGCCGTAACTTCTTGCCCGTCTTTCAGACGAGCGCCTCAAACCGATCGCTAATGACCCAGAAGCGGACATCCAGCGCTACTCGGGCGCTCCCAAAAGCGGCCGCTTGTTCACGAGCCGTGCTTCGCTCGGGATTGGGTTGGCCGGGAGGGGATCATGCCGGCTATCGTTAGACCGCTGTATTGCTTCCCTGGTACACCTTGCTAAGCTTGTTAGAGGGGGGAGTCGAAACACATGCTCGAACTGACAGGGGTCACCCACGTCTACGCCAATGGCACTCGCGCGCTCGACGACGTCAGCCTGTCGATCCCGGCAGGTATGTTCGGACTGCTCGGACCCAACGGCGCCGGCAAGTCGACGCTGATGCGGACGGTAGCGACGCTCCAGACGCCGACTGCGGGCACTATCCGCTTCGGCGACATCGACGTGGTGGCCAGCCCTGAGGACCTGCGTGCGACGCTCGGCTACCTGCCCCAGGATTTCGGCGTCTACCCGCGCGTCTCCGCCTACGACATGCTCGACCACATGGCGGTGCTGAAAGGGGTGCACTCGGCCGCTGACCGGCGCGTCACCGTCGAGACGCTGCTCGCCCAGACCAACCTGTGGACGCATCAGAAGAAGGCGATCGCCGGCTTTTCCGGCGGCATGCGCCAGCGGTTCGGGATCGCGCAGGCGCTGATCGGCAACCCGCGCCTGATCATCGTCGACGAGCCCACCGCCGGCCTCGACCCGGAGGAACGAAACCGCTTCCTCAACCTCCTGGCCGAGATCGGCGAGAACGTCGTCGTGATCCTGTCGACCCACATCGTCGAGGACGTGGCGGACCTGTGCCCGCGCATGGCGGTGCTGGCGGCGGGGCGCATCCAGCTGGAGGGCGCGCCGCTCGACCTGATCGAGCGGACCCGCGGGCAAGTTTGGGCGAAGACGGTCGCGCCGGGCGCGCTGGACGCGGTGCGGGAGGCGCACGAGGTCATCTCCACTCGGCTGTTCGCGGGGCGCACGGTGGTCCACGTCCTCGCCGACCACGATCCCGGCGACGGCTTCGCCCCTGCGGCGGGGGGCCTGGAGGACGTGTACTTCTCCACCCTCGCCCGCTCGCGCCGCGCCGCCCCCGTCGCGGCCTGACCCGCGATGTTCGGCGCCATCGCCCGCTTCGAGCTGCGCTACCAGCTCCGCAACCCCGTCTTCTGGACGGTCGCGATCCTGTTCTTCCTCCTGACCTTCGGGTCGGTGACGGTGGAGCGGATCTCGCTCGGCAGCGGCGGCAACGTCCACAAGAACGCCGCCACCGCGATCGCGCGGACCCACTTCATCATGTCGCTGTTCTTCATGTTCGTGACCACCGCCTTCGTGGCGAACGTGGTGGTTCGCGACGACGAGAGCGGCTTCGGGCAGATGGTCCGGACGACCCGGGTCACCAAGGCGGCCTATCTCCTCGCCCGCTTCCTCGGCGCCTACGGGGCGGCGGCAATCGCCTTCGTCGTGGTGCCGCTGGCGATGTGGCTCGGCACGCTGATGCCGTGGGTCGATCCCGAGACGCTGGGGCCGAACCGGGCCGGCGACTATCTCTACGCCTATTTCCTCCTCGGCCTGCCCAACCTGTTCCTGACCGCGGGCATCTTCTTCGCGGTCGCGACCATGACCCGGTCGATGACCTACAGCTACCTCGCGGTCATCGCCTTCCTGGTGGTTTACCTGACCCTGATCGGCATCACCGCGGAAAAGCCGGAATGGCGGGAGACGATCGCCTATCTCGAACCGTTCGGGATCGGGGCGTTTGGCTGGCTGACCCGCTACTGGACCCCGGCCGAGGCGAACGCGGCCATGCCCGCCTTCGCGGGCGTGCTCGCCGCCAACCGGGTCATCGCCGTCATGCTGGGGGGTCTGGCGCTGGCGGTCGCGTGGTGGCGCTTCTCCTTCACCGAGCGCGGCGCGTCGAAGCGCCGCCTGCGTCGCGAGCAGCGCCGCGTGGCGAAGCTCGCCGCCACCCCGCCGCGCGTCGCCGCCGCGCTGCCCGCGACCGACCCCGCGCATGCGGGCCCCACCCAGCTCTTCGCCCGCGTCCGGTTCGAGATGGCGCTGATCTTCAGGAGCCCCGGTTTCGTCATCATGCTGGCGGTCGGCCTCGCCAACACGGTCGCCTCGCTATTGGTAGCGGGCGAGCGCTACGGCACCCCGCTCTACCCGATGACCTTCACCGTGATCGGCACCCTCCAGGGCGCGTTTACGATCATGCCCTTGATCTTCGCGATCTACTACGCCGGCGAGCTGGTGTGGCGCGACCGCGAACGCGGCATGCACGAGATCGTCGACGCCACCGCGCTGCCGAACTGGGCGTACCTCGTCCCCAAGGTGCTGGCGGTGGCCGGCGTGCTGGTCACGACCCTGCTCGCCTCGGTCGTCGCGGGGATCGTCGTGCAGCTTTTCCGCGGCCCGGTGACGCCGGCGCTCGGCAAGTATCTCGCCTGGTACGTTCTGCCGTTCGCGGCGGACTTCGTGATCCTCGCCGTGCTCGCGGTGTTCATCCAGGCGCTCAGCCCAAACAAGTACGTCGGCTGGGCGCTGATGGTGGTCTACCTCGCCGCGACCAGCGTGTTCACGACGATCGGCTGGGACCACCCGCTCTACCTCTACGGCTCGACCGGGACGCTGCGGCTGTCGGACATGAACGGCGACCAGATCGGCGCGGCACGCGCATGGTGGCTGCGGCTCTACTGGGGCGGGTGGGCGCTGGCGCTGGCGGTGGCGGCGCACCTCCTCTGGCGGCGCGGGACCGACGTGAAACTCGGCCACCGGCTCCGCCTCGCGCCGCGGCGGCTGCGGGGGACGCCGGGGGTGGTGCTGGCGGTCGCGCTGGTCACCGTCGCGGCGAGCGGGGCTTATGCCTGGCGGCAGATGGACGTCCTTAACATATATCGCAGCGCCCCCGATCAGGACGCGCGGGCCGCGGCCTATGAGAAGAAGTATCTCCGCTATGCGGGGCTGCGCCAGCCGACGCTGACCGACATCCGGCTGACCATCGCGCTCCACCCCGCCGCGCGGCGGATGGAAGCGGAGGGCAGCTACGCCTGGGTCAACGACACCGGCGCGCCCCTCCGCGACCTGCACGTCCGCCTGCAGGACGACCGCACCCGGCTGGTCGCGGTGACGATCCCCGGCGCGCGGCTGGTCAGCGACGACGACGACAACCAGTACCGTATCTACCGCTTCGAGCGGCCGGTCGCACCGGGGGCGACCGGCACGCTCGGCTTCCGTACCGAGCGGGTCGACCGCGGCTTCGCGGCCAACGACGACGACACGCGCCTGGTCGCCAATGGCACCTTCCTCAACAACCGCGAGTTCGCGCCGACCCTCGGCATGGACCGCAGCGGGCTGCTCCAGGACCGGACCAAGCGCCGCAAGTACGGCCTCCCGGCGGAACTGCGCCCAGCCAAGCTGGAGAATATTTCCGCCCAGTGGAGCAACTACGTCCACACCGACTGGGTGCGGTCGGATGTCACCTTGTCGACCGATGCCGACCAGGTGCCGATTGCGCCGGGTCGCAAGGTAACGGACGCGGTCGCCAACGGCCGCCGCACCGCGCGCTTTGTGTCGGGCGCGCCAATCCTGTCCTTCTTCTCGATCCAGTCGGCGCGTTATGCCGAAAAGGCGCGGGTCGCCGACGGGGTCCGCCTGTCGGTCCTCTACCACCCCGCCCATGCCTACAACGTCGACCGGATGCTGGCGGCGATGCAGGCCGCGCTCGGCTATTACCGGGAAAACTTCGGGCCTTATCAGTTCCCCTATGCCCGGATCGTCGAGTTCCCCGGCTATGCCAGCTTCGCGCAGGCGTTCGCGGGGACGGTGCCCTATTCCGAGCGGATCGGCTTCATCGCCGACGCGCGCTCGGCCGACCGGATCGACTACGTCACCTACATCACCGCGCACGAGCTGGGGCATCAATACTGGGCGCACCAGGTGATCAGCGCCGACATGCAGGGCGGCACCGTGTGGGTGGAGACCATGGCGCAATATTCGGCGCTCATGGTGATGAAGCGGCTCTACGGCCCCGACAAGATCAGGCGGTTCCTGAAGTACGAGCTGGACGACTACCTGCGCGGCCGCCGCGGCGAGGCGGTGGAGGAGCTGCCGCTCGCCCGCGTCGAGAACCAGCCCTACATCCACTACAACAAGGGATCGGTGGCGCTGTACCTGCTCCAGGACCGGCTGGGCGAGGCACGGGTCAACGCGATGCTGCGCGGGCTGCTCGACCGCTACCGGTTCAAGGGGCGGCCTTATGCGCGCTCGACCGACCTCGTCGCCGGCTTCGCGTCGCTGGCGCGCGACGGGCAGGAAAGGCAGCTGGTCGCCGACCTGTGCGAGCGGATTGTGCTGTGGGACTTCGAGGCGAAGGACGCGACCACCCGCCGCCTGCCCGACGGAAGGTGGGAAACGCTGCTGACTGTGAACGCCGCCAAGTTCACCGCCAACGGCCAGGGGGTCGAGACGCCCGTTCCCTTCGCCGACACGATCGACGTCGGCGCGTTCGCGTCGCGGCCGGGGCTCGCCGCCTTCTCAAGGGCGGACGTGCTGGCGATGGAGCGCCGCCCGCTCCGCAGCGGCGGGCAGCAGGTGCGGATCGTCACCGCGGCGCGGCCGGCGTTCGTCGGGGTCGATCCGTACAACAAGTATATCGATCGAAACAGCGACGACAATTTAGTGGCACCTTCCTGACCCAGCTACGGATTCTAGGCCTACCCGTCTCGCTGCCCGACAACGGACATCTGTTCATCTTCTCGATTAGAGGTCATCGAGAGTGTGCGTTGCGTCGATTTACAAGTGGAATAGGGAAAGCCGCCGTTTCGGGTCGCGTCCGATCGCACAAAATGAGGTGACGGCGCTCGCCAACCCGCGTTGAAGCTGAGTCGAGGATCGCCGAGCGGCAGCCAGTGCATTCAACCTTTTGTGGGTAACGCCGGACAGCGATAGGCAGCCTTGTAGCTTTGGCCCCAACAGCGGATAAAACCATCGAGAACACCTATGTTCATTGGCCAGCGAACCTTCCGCGGCCTGCCGTCGACACCAATAGCGTCTTCTAGCTCAGCCGGGCGAGGTAGGATCGCCAGCTTTGCACGCGCCGCCTCCAACGCAGCCAGATCACCGCGAAGAAAGGCCACGCTGCCATCCACGTAAAGGTTCCAACCCCATTTGGCGTCTTCGGCGGCAGGATGCCTCCCGGCATCAAAGAGCTTGACGGCATTAGCATATTGGCCCGCGTCGGCTCGTAGCTGGCCTTCATGCCATGACAGGAGGGCATCGGCATCACCCATGCCTCCATGCGCCTTTCGCCAGTCCCGGATGAGATCGGCGGCTTCAACGGCGCAACCCTGGGCCTCCAGCGTCCGCCAACCGCCGTTGATATCCTGATCGAATGCCTGAAGGTCGAGAGCCAGCAAGGATTGTCGGTCATGACGACACGAGGTCATTTCGGCAGAGGCGGTCAGCAGTGCCAGAGTAAATATTGCAGAGATCATCGGCCGTCTCTCATCGGGTCAAACCACCAAGCGTGGTGGCACAGGACGGACTACGAGTATCAATCAATCGCAACTGCTGGACCATCACCCGGTCATGGCCCTGTGGAAGATAGCGAATGGTGCGCTGCTTGCCGCCATCGTCCACCAGCAGCGCATAGGGCAAGAGCGCGTTGTCGGGTTCGCCCTCGGTGCGCGTGAGGATTGTCATGCCGTCGCGTAGGCCGGCCGCATAGGCCGGCAGGGAGCTGTCAGTTTAAAGCGGACGCGTCTCGGGTTGTCGCAGGTCGGCCTTTGAGGGCATGACCTAGGTCGCAAGCATCTGCCACTCCGCCAGCGCGGCGGAGCGTCGTGTTCGGTAGGTCTCCCGGTCAATGAGGTGGCGTTCCAGATTGAAGTGATTGTGGATGTTGGCGTGGACGGAGGCGAACTTTTGCAGCGTCTTCATCTGCCTGAACCGGAGCATCGCGCGCTCTCGCCTTCGGAATGGCAGGTGACTGTTTTCGACCCGGTTGTTGGCCCACCGAGCCACCTCCTGCCGTTCACGGCAGCCCAGTTCGTCCATTGCCGCACCGTAACTGCGTAAGCCATCGGTGGTAATCGCATTCGGCGACCCGTGTCGCTTCAGCGCCTTTTTCATGAACGCGAGAGCTGCCGCCTTGTCACGGCTCCTGGTGACGTAGCTTTCCAGTACCTCGCCCTCGTGGTCTACTGCTCGCCAAAGGTAGACCATCTCCCCGTTCAGCTTCACGTACATTTCGTCCAGATGCCAACGCCAATGGCGAAAGCCACGCATGTGGCTGACCCGCTTGCGCCGCACCTCGCCGGCGAACATTGGACCAAACCTGTTCCACCACATCCGCACCGTCTCGTGGCAAACGTCGATGCCGCGCTCGAACAGCAGGTCCTCCACGTTCCGCAGCGATAACGGAAAACGGACGTACATCAGCACCACCAGCCGGATCACCTCGGGCGATGAGTTGAAATAGCGGAATGGCGTGGCTGGCTTGTGCGGTCGGGGCATGTCACAGCCCTACACGGCCATGATTACCAGCCCGTGCATTTGCGCTGACAATGCCCGGTCGGGGCATGTCGCAGCCCTACCCTGCCCTGATTACTAGCCGGCGCAATTGCGCGGTCAATGGCGGTTGCAGGCGTTAAGCGCACCAATGGGCGACGCGCTTCACGCCCGACGAATTAGTACCGAATCGAGCTTTTTACCGGATTGGCTTAGTCTCTTTTCGGGCATAATTTTACTATGCCTTATCCGTTTCGGTCCAATTGGCATTCGCGGGGCTTCATTCGTGATCCCTGACCGGTGGGACGGTCCACGCAAGGTTGGCGAAGGGTCAAACGAATGTTCTCCTGGTTTGAAAAAACGGCACCGATCCGTACAAAGTTCAAAGTTCTCCTCGCGGTTCACAGCGCCGTCGCGGCGGCCGGCGTCGCCACTACCTATTTTGCCGTACAGGCGCCTCCGACGGAGGCGCTGAGTTACGTCGGTGCGGCAGCCGCCCTTTTAGTGCTGACCATCGCTACCGTAATCGTAAGTAGCAAACTTATCTGCACCCCCTATGTTAATACCGTCGTTCGCATGGAGGGTCTCGCCGCAGGCGACCTCGTTACGGCCATAGCCTATGCAGATCATCGAGACTGCGTTGGCAGAATGACTCGCGCAATGCGGGTGTTTAAGCAGAATGCCGAAGAAGTGCAGGCTGTGGCAACCGCACAGCAGGTGGTTGTTGGTGCGCTGGGCGAAGGGATGACGCGGCTGGCCTCTAGCGACCTCAGCTATCGCATCGACCAGACGTTCCCGGCCGACTACGAGCGGCTGCGCACCGATTATAACCGCGCGAT
>NZ_JBXASI010000007.1:0-167295 GCF_058809195.1 Sphingomonas sp. GW821-FHT10F09
AGCGCGGCCAGCCCGTCCGCCCCCCGTGCCGCGGCCAGCGCCGCCTGCACCGCCGGCCGCGACGGCAGCCGATCCGCCGGCACCGCGACGAACCGCGCCAGCGCCCGGCGTGCGTCGGCGGTGGGGCCGACATCGCCGGGCGCACGATGCGGCGCGGCCCGCCGCCACTCGATCGGCCCCTCGGTGCGCAACGGCGGCGACTGCATCATGCCCGCGACATGCGGACACATCTGCAGATGGTGCACATCATCTTGAAGTGAAAGGATTTTTGCAGTCATGGCACCGACTTGGTAGCGGAATGATCTTAAAGTACGCTTTATCGCACGATACTCTTCAGTATCCACAAGACTTGGTGACTGTTCTCATCCTGATTAGCCCCGTAAAAAATGGCGCGTTCTCAGTGATATAGGTTTGTCGCGTCTTTGATTGCACAATTGTCGTCCCGGATCGACGCATGATCGTACGCAAGATCTTAACGATGACAGCTATACCCGACGTTGCGACGTCTTCATCGCATCACGACCGGAGCTGCCCGTGACCTTGCCGAGCCATATTCCAGCCGTTGCCGCGGATTCGGGCCGCACGATGGTGGCCCCGATCGCGATCGTCGGCCTGTCCGGCCGCTATCCCAAGGCGCCCGATCTCGACACGCTGTGGCGGAACCTGATCGGCCGCGTCGATGCGGTGGGCGAGGCGGACGGCAGCCGCTGGGACCTCGGCCATCATGTCGCGGGCACCTCGAACGGCACGCGCATCTATACGAAGGCGGGCGGCTTCCTCGACCGGATCGACGCGTTCGACGCCGACTTCTTCGGCATCACCCCGCGCGAGGCGAAGCAGATCGATCCGCAGCATCGCCTGCTGCTCGAACTGGCATGGGAGGCCTTCGAGAGCGCCGGCATCGTCCCCGCGACGCTGTCGGGCAGCGCGACCGGCGTGTTCGTCGGCATTTCCGGCAACGACTACGCCAATCTGGCGCAGGACGAGGTCCCCGATGCCTACACCAACATCGGCAGCGCCCTGTCGATCGCCGCCAACCGCATCTCCTACGTCTTCGATTTCCACGGGCCAAGCATGGCGATCGACACCGCCTGCTCCTCGTCGATGGTCGCGATCCATCAGGCGTGCCGGGCGCTTGCGTCGGGCGAGGCGGAAGCCGCGCTCGCCGGCGGCATCAACATCCTGGCGAGCCACCGCCCCTTCATCGGCTTCGCCCGCGCCTCGATGCTGTCACCGGACGGGCGCTGCAAGAGCTTCGACGCCGACGGCAAGGGCTATGTCCGGGCCGAGGGCGGCGGGCTGATCCTGCTCAAGCGGCTGGAGGATGCGGAGCGGGACGGTGACCCGATCCTTGCGGTAATCCGCGCCACAGGCGTCAATTCCGATGGCCGCACCATGGGCATGGCCCTCCCCAACGGCGAGGCGCAGGAGGCGTTGCTGCGGCAGGTCTATGGCGCGAGCGGCGTGGCGGCGGACGACGTCTTCTACGTCGAGGCGCACGGCACCGGCACCGCCGCGGGCGACCCGATCGAATGCGGCGCGATCGGCCGCGTGCTGGGGACGCCGCGCACCGGCGTGGGCGACGTCTGCCGGATCGGATCGATCAAGTCGAACATCGGCCACCTCGAATCCGGCGCTGGCATCGCCGGCCTGACCAAGGTGCTGCTGTCGATCCGTCACCGCGCGCTGCCCGGCAACCTCCATTTCGACACGCCCAACCCCAAGATCGCGTTCGACGACTGGAAGCTGCAGGTCGTCGATCGCGTCACCCCCCTGCCCGACCGCGCCGGACCGCTGCGCTTCGGCGTCAATTCGTTCGGCTTCGGCGGCACCAACGCGCATCTCATCCTCGAGGAATATCGCGGGGTGGCGGCGCCGGTCGCAACCCCGGCGACCGCGCCCGTCTGGAACCCGCTGCTGATCCTGTCGGCCCAGTCGCCCGCCGCACTGGACGCGCAGGCCGAGGCCTATATCGCGCAGCTCGACGGCATCGACACCGCCGAATGGGACCGCATCAGGGCCGGCGCGGCACGACTGCGCGCGCTCCACGCGCACCGCCTCGTCCTGTGGGCGGAAAGCGCGGCGGATGCCCGCAAGCAGCTGATCGCCTTCCGCGCCGGCGAAACCCCCGCTCTGTCGAGCGCGGTCCGCGGTCGCGGCCTTGGCGCCGCGGGCGCCGCGCCGATCGCCTTCGTCTTTTCGGGCAACGGCCCGCAATGGTGGGGGATGGGCCGCGAGCTGCTCGCCGAATGCTCCCCGTTCCGCGCCGCGATCGAGGAGGTCGACGCGATCTTCGCGCCCTTGTCCGGCTGGTCGCTGATCGAGCGCATGGCGCGCGACGAGGCGGACACCGATATCGCACTGACCGAGGTCGCGCAGCCGATGCTGTTCGCGCAGCAGGTCGCGCTGTGCCGCGTCCTCACGCTGGCGGGCATCGCGCCGGCGGCGGTCTTCGGCCACAGCGTCGGCGAGGCCGCGGCCGCCTGGGCATCCGGGGCACTCAGCCTCGAACAGGCGACGACGGTGATCTACCACCGCAGCCAGCAGCAGGCGACGACACGCGGGGCCGGCAAGATGGCGGCGATCGGCCTGTCGCCGGCGGAAGCGGAGCGCGAGATCGCCGACATCCCCGGCTGGATCGAGGTCGCCGCGGTCAATTCGCCGCGCGCGGTGACCGTCGCCGGTGACGAGGCAGCGCTGAGGATCCTCGAAGCGCGCCTGACCGAACGCGATAAGTTCGTCCGCATCCTCGCGCTCGACTATGCCTTCCACACCCGCGCGATGGACCCGATCGAAACGCCGCTCCGCGCCGCGCTCGACGACCTCGCCCCCGCCGCGACACGGGTGCCGATGGTGTCCACCGTCACCGGTGCGGTGATCGACGGCGAAACGCTCGACGCCGATTACTGGTGGCGCAACATCCGCTGCCCGGTCGCCTTCGACGCCGCCGCGCGCGCCGTGATCGAGGACATGGGGATCACCACCCTGCTCGAGGTCGGCCCGCATCCGGTGCTCAAGGACTATGTGCTTCAGGTCGCCAAGGCGGCCGGTATCGCCGGCGTCGATGCCCGCACCACGCTGCGTCGCCCATCCGAGCGCAAGCCCGCGCCGGAACTGGCGACCCTGCAAACCGCCATCACCGGCGTCTATGCCGCCGGTGCCGGCGCCGTCGCGACGCTGTTCCCGCACGTCGATCGCACGCTGACGCTGCCGACCGTCGCATGGCAGCGCCAGCGCCACTGGCGCGGCGGTGCGGAGATGCCCGATGCGGTGCCGGTCACGACGCGCGAACACGCCCTGCTCGGCGCACGCTCGCGCACGGCCGAGGGGGTGTGGACCAATGCGATCCAGCCGACGCTTCAACCGCACCTGCGCGACCATGTGATCCAGGACGCCGCGGTCTTCCCTGCGGCGGGCTACATCGAGATCAGCCTCGCCGCCGGCCGCCTGACGATGGGCAGCGAGCGGATCGACGTCGAGACGTTCGAGATCCTGCGTCCGCTCGTCCTGCCGGCCGACAGCGAACCGGTGATCGAAACCACGCTCGACGCCGCCGACGGCACCATCGTCATCCGGTCGCGCAGCGACGTCTTCGCCACCGATTACATCGTGCATTGCAAGGGCCGGCTGTCGAAAATGGACGGCACGCAGCCCGATCCGATCGACCTCGCCGCACTCCGCGCCGACCTGCCGGTATCGATCGCCGCGGCGGACCATTACGCTGGTTGTGACAGGCGCGGCCTGCGCTACGGCCCGACCTTCCAGGGCGTCCGCTCGATCGCGCTGACCGCCCCCGATGCCGCGACGCGCGTCGCGCTCGGCGAGGTCGCGCTCGACTGGCTGGGCGATACCGACCTCGCCGACAATCACTCGCATCCATCGATCGTCGACGGCTGTCTGCAGGTGCTCATCACGCTGATCGGCCAGACCGATGCGCGCGCCTGTGCCACCATCCCCGTGCAGGTCGATCGCGTCCGCTCGTTCGCGCCGATCCCGGCGCGGGTCTTCTGCCGCGTCACCCTGCGTCGCGAGAGCGAACGCTCGGGCGTTGCCGATATCGACGTCACCGATGCCGATGGCACGATCCTGTTGCAGCTGCTCGGCGCGCGCTTCCAGAAGGTCGAGTTCGGCGCCGTCGCGCTGACCCGCACCGCAGAGGACTGGCGTCCCGACCTCGGCTGGACGCCGCGCCTGTCGGGGGCGATCACGCTGCCTGAACTGGATACGCTGGTCGGCACGATCGCGGCCGATGCGATCGACCCGGCCCTGGTCGCCGGGATCGACCGGCTGATCGGCGGCCACGCGGTCGCCGCCCTGCGCGCGCTCGACGATACGGCCGACGACTTCACCATCGCCGGGCTGGCGCTGTCGGGCGAGGTCGAGGACGACCAGAGACCATTGCTGCGTGCGCTCGTCGCGATGGCGCAGGCGGACGGCGCCCTGACGCGCGACGATGCGACCGGGCGGTTCGGCTGGAATGCCGGCAACGATGCGATCGACACCCGGGCGACGCTGCGCAGGCTGATGCTCGACCATCCGGACTGGGTCGCGGAACTGGTCGCGATCAGCCGCGCCGGTGCCGGTCTGGTCGCAAGCCTGCGCGGCGAGCCCGACGCGGGGATCGCGATGGTCGAGGCGCTGGAGGACGGCGCGCCCAGCCGCGCCGCCGCGAACCGCGCCGCCGCCGACGTGCTGCGCCGTGTCGTCGCGGCATGGCCCGCCGGTCGCGGCATCCGCGTGCTGGAGATCGGCGGCGGCACCGGCGGCCTTGCCGCCGCGCTGCTCCCCGTGTTGCCACCGCAGCGTGGCGACTATCTGTTCACCGACCCGTCCGAGGCTTTGGTCGCCCGCGCGCAATACCGGTTCGGCGGCGAGATGCACGTCCGCGCCATGGTTCAGGACGATGCGCTGCTCGCGGATCGCGGCTTCGACGTCGTCGTCGCGGGCGCGGCGGAGGACCCGGCGGCACTCGCCGGCTATCTGGCGCCAGGCGGTGTGCTGATCGCGCTCCACCCGCACGCCAACCGGCTGACCACCCTGCTGCACGGCCCGGTCGAGGGCGGTCCGGGTCGCGATGCCGACCCGCTGCCGTTCAGCGCGCAACAGGTCGTGGCGGAGATATCGCCCTTCGGCCCCGACCTGATCGTCGCCCGACGCGACAGCGACGCGGAGGTCGTCATCCCCGCCGTGCCGGCCGACACCCGCCGCCGCACGCTGATCGTTACCGCAGCAGAGGTCGACACGCCCTTCCTCGCCGCATTGGTCGCCGCACTGGGGGCGCCCTCGGTGCGCGTCGTCGATCCCGCGACGCTGGACGATGCCGCGATGGCCGCGCTGGTCGCGGAGGAGCATCCCGACGAATTCGTCCACCTCGCCGGCTGGGCACATCGCGCCGACGCCGCCGATGGCGCCACGATGCGCGGCTATCAGGACGGCCGCGCGTTCAGCCTGATCGCGCTGGTCAAGGCGATCGAGACGCATATCGCCGACCATCCGGACGACATCGACTTCCAGCCGCATCTGCGCATCGTCACCCGCGGCGCACTGGGCGGCGTCGCCACCGGCCCGATCGATCCGTTCCAGGCGACCGCCGCCGGCATCGGCCGCGTCATGGCGAACGAGGTAGGCAGCCTGCAATGCCGCCTGATCGACGTCCATGCCGAACCGGACGACGTGGCCGCGGCGCAGGACGTCGCCCGCGCGCTGCTCACCACCGGTGACGAGCCCGAGGTGCAGCTGGTCGACGGGATGCGCTACGTCGCGCGCGTCCGCGAGACCGGCCATGTCGAGCAGGCGCGGCTCGCCCCGTCATCGAAGCCGCTCCCCGCCTACCGCCTCGACACGCAGGCGCAGGGCGGGCTCGATTCGCTCCACCTGCGCGAGATCGTCCGCCGCGCCCCCGATCCGGGCGAGGTCGAGATCCGCATCGCCGCCGCCGGCCTCAACTTCCGCGACGTGCTGTGGGCGATGGGCATGCTGCCCGAGGAGGCGGTGGAGCAGGGCTTTTCCGGCGCGACGATCGGCATGGAATGTTCCGGCATCGTCGAGCGCGTCGGCGCGGGCGTCGGTCATGTCGCGGTCGGCGACCGGGTCGTCGCCTTCGCCTCCTCCACCTTCGCGACGCATGTCACCACCGCCGCGATCGGCGTCGCCCGGCTGGCGGACGATATCGGGCTGGCGGCGGGCGCCACGATCCCGACGACCTTCGTCACCGCCTGGTATGCGCTCGACCATCTCGCACGGCTGGAACCGGGCGAATCGATCCTGATCCACGGTGCCGCCGGCGGCGTCGGCCTCGCCGCGATCCAGATCGCGAAGATGAAGGGCGCGACCGTCTTCGCCACCGCGGGCGCGGACGACAAGCAGCGGCTGGTCCGCGACATGGGCGCCGACCACGTCCTCCATTCGCGTTCGCTCGCCTTCGCGGACGAGGTGATGCGGCTGAACGGCGGCAAGGGCGTCGATGTCGTGCTCAATTCGCTGGCGGGGGAGGCGATCACCAAGGGGTTGCAATTGCTCAGGCCGTTCGGCCGCTTCCTCGAGATCGGCAAGCGCGACCTGTACGCCAACAGCCGCATCGGGCTGCGGCCGTTTCGCCAGAATCTGAGCTATTTCGGCATCGACGCCGACACGCTGCTGGTCGAACGCCCGGAACTCGGCGCGCGCGTCTTCGCCGAAGTGTCGGCGCATCTCGCCAGCGGTGCGCTGCGACCGCTGCCCTATCTGTCCACCCCGATCGGGCGGGCGCACGAAGCCTTTCGCGCGATGCAGCAGTCGCGCCACGTCGGCAAACTGGTGGTGACGATCGATCATGACGCCCCGCCCCCCGCGGTCGCGCCGATCGATGGCGTGCGGCTGCGCGCGGATGCGACCTATGTCGTGTCGGGCGGCCTCGGCGGCTTCGGCCTCGCCACCGCGATCTGGCTGGCGGAGCGCGGGGCGCGGCACCTCGCGCTGTTCGGCCGACGCGGCGATACCACCGAGGAAGCGCAGGCGGGCATCGCCACGCTAACCGCGATGGGCGTGACGGTGAAGCCCATCGCGCTCGACGTCACCGACGGCGACGCGGTCGATGCGGCCTTCGCCGCGATCCGCACCGCGATGCCGCCGATCCGCGGCATCGTCCATGCCGCGGCGGTGATCGAGGATGCGCCGATCATCATGATCGACCGCGAGCTGATGCACCGCGTCATGGCCGCCAAGATGCAGGGGGCATGGAACCTGCACCGCGCCTCGCTGGCCGATCCGATCGAGCAGTTCGTGCTCTATTCGTCGTCCAGCGCGGTGGTCGGCAATCCGGGCCAGGCCGCCTATGTGGCCGCGAACCTGTTCCTCGATTCGCTCGCACAGCTGCGCCGCGCCGCGGGCCTGCCCGCGCTGTCGATCGGCTGGGGCGCGATCAAGGGCGCCGGCTTCCTGACCCGCAACGCGCAGGTCGAGGAGATGCTGTCGAGCCGCGCCGGCATGGGCGCGACGCCGTATCCGGTCGCGCTGGAGGACCTCGGCCGCATGCTCGCGGTCGATGCGACGCGGGTCGCGGTGGCGCAGTTCAACCTGCTCCGCCTCGGCCAGTCGCTCGCACTCGCCCGCACGCCCCGCTTCGAACGGCTGGTGCCGCAGGGGATCAACGTCGCCATGGCCGGCGGCGGATCGATGGCGGGGGTGCTGGAGGCGGCGGGCGAGGACGAACGGTTCGACCTCCTCATGACGATCGTCCGCGAACAGGTCGCCCGCGTCGTCGGATCGACCGCCGCGCAGATCGAGCCCGATCGCGCGCTCGCCGAACTCGGCCTCGATTCGCTGATGGCGGTCGAGCTGGCCGAATCGCTGGAGCAGGAGATCGGCCGCCCCGTCTCCGTCATGCAGATGATCCAGGCCGGCACCGTGCTGGGGGTCGTCAACGTCGCGATGCGCAGCATCCGCGCCAGGGGAACGGCGGCGGACGGCGCTGCCGCGGCGGCGCTCGCCGATGCCGCCTGAACCGGGCGTCGGCGCCGGCCGGCGCGGGATCGCCGCCCGGCTGACCTTCCTGTCGGAAGCCGCACCGCTCATCATCTCGCGCGCCGGCCTCGCGATGATGGGCATCGTCGACATGGCGATGCTCGCCCGCCACGGCTCGGCGGACCTTGCGGCGGCGGCGCTGGCGGAGGGCAGCTTCGGCCGCATCCTCGACATCTGCGTCGCCTTCCTCGTCGGCGCGCTGCCGCTGCTCGGGATCGCGCAGGGCAAAGGCGATGCCGCCGCCGCGCTCGCGATTTGGCGGCGCGGCTGCGTCGCCGCGCTGGCGCTGGGCGCGCTGTGCCTGTTGCTCGCCGCCGCTGCCGGCCCCCTGTTCCTGCGCGCCGGACAATCGCCGGCGCTGTCCGCCACCGCCGGCCGCGTCGTCGCGATCCACGGTGCCGGCGCCGCCTTCGCCCTCGTCGCGGTGGCGAGCGCGGTGTTCCTCGAAGGGATGAAGCGCGCGTCCGTCGTCGCGCTGGCGGTCATCGTCGCGAACCTCGCCAATCTCGCGTTCAACCCGCTGTTCATCGCCGGCGGCCGGGGCATTCCCGCGATGGGCGCGGCGGGGTCCGCATTGGTGACGCTCCTCGTCCGCATCGCCCTGTGCGCGATGCTGGTGGCGATGACCGCGCGCGCGGCGCAGCGCCTCGGCGAACCGCTGCTGCGCCATCCGGTCCTGCGCGATGCGGCCGGTCGCGAACAATGGCGGATCGGCGCGACGATCGCCGGCACCGCGGCATCGATGCACGTCTTCGGCATCGGGCTGACGATCATGGCGGGGTGGCAGGGCGCGCTCGCGCTCGGTGCCTATTGTTCGTGCTGGGTCCTCAACCTTCCCTTCATGCTGTTCGCCGGCGGCTATGGCGATGCCGCGACGCTGCGGGTGGCGCGGGGCGAGCGCCACCGCCTCCTGCGCGACGCGGCGATGCTCGCGCTCTGGCTGGCGGTGCCGGCGCTGATCCTGACGGGCGGCGCGGCCCGTGTCGCCGGGCTCTACAGCGGCGACCCTGCGATGCAGGCGCTGCTCGCCCGTCTGCTGCCGATGAGCGGCGTGGTGCTGTGGCTCGACGGCATGGGGCTGTTCCTGATCGCCGCGCTGCGCGGTCGCCGCGACGTCACCGTGCCGGCCGCGATCCAGATCGCGACGATGGCGCTGACCGTGCCGCTCGCCGCCGGATCAGCCGGGGCACTGGGCCACGGCATCGCCGGCATGGTCGCCGCGATTCTCGCCACCAGCGTGCTGCGCCTCGCCCTGCTCGCCGGCCGCGCCGCCCCGCTGTTCGGCCCGCTACCGCGGCCCGCCCCCCTGCTCCCCGATACGAGGCCGCTGTGACCGCTCCCGCGCCGACCGACCACGACTGGCATCCGCTCGGCCTCGCCCAGCATGGCGTGTGGCTCGACACGCTGCTGCTCGCCGATCCCGCCGCCTATCGCGTCGCCACGACGCTGCGGGTGCATGCGCCGCTCGACGTCGCGACCTTGCGCGCCGCGACCGATGCGTTGGTCGCCGATCATGAGGCGCTGCGCCTGCGGATCGATGCCGACCAGCCCCGCCAGCGGATCGCGGCGGCGGCCGACGCCTTCCTCCTCACCGATCTCGCCGACGCCGACGCGCTCGACGCGCATCTGGCGGCGGCGATGCGGCAGGGCTTTCCGCTCGGCGACGCCCCCCTGTTCCGTGTCGAGGCGATCCGCATCGCGCCCGCCGACTGGTGCATCCAGATCGCCGCACATCACCTGATCTGCGATGGCGTGTCGATGGCGATGCTCGAAGGGGCGTGGACCGCGCATTACGACCGGCTCGCCGGCCGACCCGTTGCCCGCCCGCCGCTCGCCGCATCCGGCATCGTCGCCGGCATCGCCGACGATCAGGCCTATGCCGCATCCCCCGCGATCGACGCGGACCTCGCCTATTGGCGCGACCGCATGACGCCGCTGCCGGCACTCGCGTTCGACGATCGCCCCACCCCCGACACCGGCGGCGACGGCCCGCCGCCATTGGTGATCGCCCCCGATCGCTATGCCGCGATCGCCGCCGCCGCCCGGACGATGGCGACCACGCCGCATCGCGTGCTGGTCGCGGTGGCGGGCATCGCGCTTGCCCGCCGCTCCGGGCATGACGACATCGCGATCGGCATGGCGCTGCACGGGCGCGAGCCGGCGATGATGAACGCCGTCGGCATGTTCGCGCGGATGATCCCGATCCGCTGCCCCGCCCGCCCCGGCGCGACGCTCTCCGACACCGTCAAGGCGATCACCGCCGGGATCGACGCCGACCTGCGCCACGCCCGCCTGCCGATCGATCGGCTCGGCCGCGAGCTCGGGCTGGCCGCGCAGGGCCGGCTGCACCTGTTCGACGCGGCGGTGACGATCATGCCGTGGCTCGGCGATGCCGCCGAGCCGACGCTCGCGGGTGCGGCGATCGGGCACCCGGCGTCGGCGAAGCACGAAACCACGCCTTTGTCCTTCTACATGCGCGAAACCGCCGAGGGCGGCATGACGATCGCCTTCGGCTTCGCGCCCGAACGGCTCGGCGGCGCGGAGGTCGCGCGGATCGCCGACCGCTTCGATGCGATCCTCAAGCGCCTGTGCGAACGCCCGGCGACGAAGCTGTCCGCGCTGTCGCCCCTGACGCCGACGGAGGCACGGGCGATCGAAACCTTCGTCCGCGGTCGAACGGTTGCGATCCCGACGGGCACCGCGTTCGACCGGTTCGCCGCGCAGGTCGCCGCGACGCCGGATGGAATCGCGGTGATCGATGCCGAGGGTATGCTCGATTATGCCGCGCTCGACGCGCGCGCGACCCGCCTCGCGATGCGGCTGGTCGCGGCGGGCGTCGCCCCCGGTGCGATCGTCGTCGTCGCCCTCGACCGGTCGCCCGCCAGCGTCGCCGCGATCCTCGCCGTCGCCAAAGCCGGCGCGGTCTATCTGCCGGTCGATCCGGCGCATCCGCCCGCGCGCATCGCCACGATGGTCGCCGCCTGCGACGCCCGGATCGCGATCACCCGCGGCGGCGCCGATGCCTGCCTGCCCGCCGGCCTGCCCCGGCTCGACGTGGATCGCGACGACGGCGTGCGGGCGATGCTGCCCCCGCCGCCCACGGCCGGCGACCCGGCCTATGTCATCTTCACCTCGGGCTCGACGGGCGTTCCGAAGGGCGTGGTCGTGCCGCATCGCGCGCTCGTCAACCTCGACGTCGCGCGGCAGGACCACGACCCGATCGGGCCGGGCGACCGCGTGCTCGCAGCGATATCGGTCGGGTTCGACGTCTCGATCGGGCAGCTGCTGCTGCCGCTGCTGCGCGGTGCCGCGATCGTCGTCGCGCCCGAGCTGCGTGGCCTTGCCGCCGCCGATTTCTGGCAATTCCTCGCCGACCACGGCGTCACCCACGTCAACAGCGTGCCGTCCTTCCTCGACGCCATGCTCGACGCCGCACCCGCGGGGGCCCGCCTCACCCGGCTGATGCTCGGCGGCGAGCCGCTGTCCGCCGCGCTTGCGGACAAGCTGCGCATCCGCCTCGACGGCACGGCGATCGTCAACGTCTACGGCCCGACGGAGGCGTGCATCGACGCCAGCGTCTATCCCGTTCCCGCTCGCCTCGACCCCACGGTCGCGGCGCTGCCGATCGGCCGGCCGTTGCCCAATTATGCGCTCCACATCCTCGATGCCGCGGGCGCGAGCGTCGGTATCGGCCATGTCGGCGAATTGCACATCGGCGGCCCCGGCCTCGCCACCGGCTATCTCGGCGCGCCGGCGCTGACCGCGGACCGGTTCGTCGAGACCGACCACGGCCGCCTCTACCGCACCGGCGACCTGGCGGCATGGCGTGAGGACGGGCAGGTCGCCTTCCTCGGCCGGGTCGACGGGCAGGTGAAGATCCGCGGCCATCGCATCGAAACCGGCGAGGTCGAGGCGGTCTTGCTCCGCCACCCCGCGGTCGCGCAGGCGGCGGTGATCGCCCGCGCCGACGCCCGCGGGCTGCTCCGCCTGCTCGGCTATGTCGTCGCCGATGGCGGAGTCGATGCGGGGGCGCTGACCGCGCATGTCGCCGCCAGCCTGCCCGAATACATGGTCCCCGCCGCGATCCTGACGCTGCCCGCGCTGCCGCTGACCGCGAACGGCAAGCTCGATGCGCGCGCCCTGCCCGATCCCGCGCACGAGGCGAGCAGCGGCAGCCCGCCCGTCGCCCCGACCGAGATCCTCGTCGCCGGCCTGTTCGCGGAACTGCTGGGCATCACGGCGGTCGGGCGCGAGGACGACTTCTTCCGGCTGGGCGGTCATTCGCTGGTCGCGACGCAGGTGGCGACGCGGCTGCGCGATCGTCATGCGCTCGCCGTGCCGATCCGCACGCTGTTCGAGGCGCCGACCGTCGCCGGCTTCGCCGCGCGGCTCGACCGTCTCGGCGCGAGCGATGTCCCGCGACCGCCGCTCGCCCGCAGCGACCCGCGACCCGCGACGCTGCCGCTGTCGTTCGCGCAGGACCGCTTGTGGTTCACCGACCGGATGATGCCGGGGACGGCGCTCTACACCATGCCGCTGCTGTTCCGGGTCGACGGTGCGATCGACCCGCAGCGGCTCGCCGGCGCGCTGGACGCGCTGCTCGCCCGGCATCCCGCGCTGAGGACCCGGTTCGCCGAACAGGGCGGCGTCGCGTCCCAGCATGTCGATCCCCCCGGGCCGATGCCCTTCGCGATCGTCGACCTGTGCGGCGCCCCGGCCGACGCCGTACAGGCGCGCGCGATGGCGGAGGCGTTGCGGCCCTTCGATCTCGGCACGGCGCCGCTGTGCCGCTTCACGCTGCTGCGGCTGGCCGACGACCGGCACCTCGCGATATTCGTCGTGCATCATATCGTCGCCGACGGCTGGTCGATGGGGGTGCTGCTCGCCGAGCTCGGCGCATTGTATGCCGGTGCGGGCGATACCCTGCCGCCACTCGATATCGACTATAGCGATTATGCGCTGTGGCAGCGCGACCTGCTCGCCGGCCCCGAACTGGATCGGCAGATCGCCTTCTGGACGCGGGAACTGGCCGACGCGCCGGCATTGCTCGCGCTCCCCACCGATCGCCCGCGTCCGCCCGAGCAGAGCCATCGCGGCGGCCTCCACCCCGTCGTGCTGCCGCCTACGCTCGCCGCGCGCATCGCCGCCTTCGCGCGCGATCGCCACGCCAGCGTCTTCATCGTGCTGATCGCCGCATGGACCGCGACGCTGGCGCGGTGGAGCGGGCAGGACGATCTCGTCGTCGGCACTGCGATGGCGGGGCGGACCGACAGCCGGCTGGAGCCGCTGGTCGGCCTGTTCGTCAACACGCTGCCCGTGCGTGCGACGATCGACATGGACGCGGGATTCGCGACGCTGGTCGACGCCTTTCGCGACCGCATGCTCGACGTGCATGCGCATCAGGACGTGCCGTTCGAAAAACTGGTCGAGGCACTGCGCCCGCCGCGCGACCCCGGCCACCATCCGCTGTTCCAGACGATGTTCGTGCTGCAGAACACGCCCGCCGACGCGTTCGCGCTGGGCGACACGCGGCTCGAACCGGTCGCGCTGCCGGCGGCGCCGGCACGCTTCGACCTGACGCTGTCGCTCGGCGAGGGTGCGAACGGCATCGCGGGCGAGATCAGCTATGCCGCCGACCTGTTCGATGCCGCGACGATCGTCCGGCTGGCGGATCGGTTCGCGACGCTGCTCGACGCCGCGCTGGACGATCCCGCCGGGGCGCTCGGCCGGGTGGCGATGATCGGTGCGGAGGAACGCGCGACGCTGCTGACGTGGAGCCGCGACGGCTCCGCGCCGATCCCGCCGGCCACCATCCCCGCGCTGTTCGCCGCGCAGGTGGCGCGCACGCCCGACGCCACGGCGGTCATGCATGACGATGTCGCGCTGACCTATGCGGAGCTGGATGCGCGGTCGGATGCGCTGGCGACGGCGCTCGCGGCGCTCGGTGTCGGCCCCGATGTCGCGGTGGCGACGATGCTGCCGCGCTCGGTCGACCTGTCGGTGGCGGCGCTCGGCGTGATGAAGGCGGGCGGCATCTACCTGCCGCTGATGCCCGACCATCCGCCTGCGCGGCTGGCGGCGGCGGTCGCGGCGGCGGGTGCGCGTATCGCGGTCGCCGCACGCGGGATCGCGGCGCTGCTGCCGCCGATGGCGGCGGTGGTGCTGGTCGAGGACCTCGTTCCCGGCGCGCGCTTCGTTCCCGCTATCCCGCCCGAACCCGCGACGATCGCCTATGGCATCTTCACCTCGGGATCGACCGGGACGCCCAAATGCGTTGCCATGTCGCACGGCGGCCTCGCGCATCTCGCCCGCGCGCGGCTGGCACACGACCCGATCGTGCCGGGCGACCGCGTGCTCGCGACGTTCAGCGTCAGCTCCGACGTCAGCGTCGGTCAGCTGGTCACCCCGCTGCTCAGCGGCGCGACCGTCGTCGTCGCCGACGAACTCGCCGGCATGGCCCCGGCCGCCTTCTGGCGGCTGGTCGCCGACGCGCGGATCACGCACATCAACAGCGGCCCCGCCTATATGGCGGCGGTGATCGACGCGGCCCCGGCCGGCCTGCCGCTCAAGCGCCTGATGCTGGGGGGCGAGCCATTCCCGGTCGCCCTCGCCGCCCGGTTGCAGGCGCGGTTGCCGGGGGTGGAGCTGTTCAACATGTACGGGCCGACGGAAACCTGCATCGACGCGGTCTGCCACCGGGCGAGCGGCACGGAAGCGACCGCCGGCCTGCCGATGGGCCGCCCCCTGCCGGGCTATGCGCTGTCGGTGCTGACCCCGCACGGCGACCTCGCCGGGATCGGCGTCACCGGCGAGATCCATATCGGCGGCCCGGCGCTGGCGGCCGGCTATCTCGGCCGCCCGGACCTGACCGCGGAGCGCTTCGTCGAGCGCGACGGCCGGCGACTCTACCGCACCGGCGACCTCGGCCGCTGGACCGCCGACGGCCGGCTCGAATTCGCCGGCCGCATCGACCAGCAGATCAAGCTGCGCGGCTTCCGCATCGAACCCGGCGAGATCGAGGCGGCGCTGTGCGCGCATCCCGCCATCGCCGCCGCCGCGGTCGTCGTCGGCGGCGAGGGCGCCGAGCGACGGCTGCTCGCCTATCTGGTCGCCGAACCGGACCGCGACGCACCCCCGCCCCCCGCCGAGCTGGTCCGCCACCTCACCGAGCGGCTGCCCGATGCGATGGTGCCGCGCGCCTATCGCTTCCTCGACGCCATCCCCTTCACCGCCCATGCCAAGCTCGACGTCGCGCGCCTGCCCGCGATACCGGTCGAAGCGGATGCGGTGGCCTTCGTCCCGCCCCGCGACGCGGCCGAGGCGGCGATGGCAGCACGCTGGGTCGCGATCCTCGGTGTCGACCGCGTCGGCATCCACGACAATTTCTTCGACCTCGGCGGCCATTCGCTCGCCGCACTGCGATTGATCGCAGGCATCGCGGCGGACGACGGGCGCGACATTCCCGTCGGCCTGCTGTTCCGCCACCAGACCGTCGCGACGCTCTGCGCGGCACTGGCGGGAGAGGTCGCGGCGAACACCGGCCCGCTGGTCCCGATCCAGCCGGGCGAAGGCCCGCCATTGTTCTGCGTCCACCCGATCGGCGGCGGCGTGTTCGGCTATGCCGCACTCGCCCGCGCGCTCGATCCGCACCGCATGGTCTACGGCCTGCAAGCCGCCGGCTTCGACGGTCCCGCCGATTTGCCCGACAGCGTCGCGGCGATGGCGGCCGGCTATGTCGCCGCGATCCGTGAAGTGCAGCCGGCGGGGCCCTATCATCTGCTCGGCCATTCGTTCGGCGGCCTCGTCGCGCATGCGATGGCGGTCGAACTGCTCGCGGCGGGCGAGCCGATCGGATCGCTGACCCTGCTCGATACCGACCGCTGCGACGCGGGGGCGCCGATCGTCACGCCGGCCGATATCCCCGACGGCCACCTCGCCCGGCTGGTCGCCAACGGCATCGCGATTGCCGGCCGCCATCGCCCGGCCGGGTGCGTACCATCGCTCACCTATCTGCGCGCCGACGGTGATGGCCGCGATACCGCGCGTGAGGCCTATTGGTGCGCGCTGGCGGACCATGCGGTGCGCGCCCGGCCGGTGTCCTGCGGCCATTATGCGATGCTCGATAGCGATCAGGCGGGCACGGTCGCCCGTCATATTACCGAAGCGGCCCTTAACCTCGTCGACACCCCGCCGCGGGTAGCAGCGGCATGATGCGGACCGGAACGATCAGACTGGTGATGACGCTCGTCGCATCGGCCGTGCTGGCGGGCTGCGTCCGCGTCGCCGCGCCGCCCCCGCTTGCCACGCCGATCCCCACCCGCTTCGGCGTGGATACCGGCACCGACAGTGCCGATGCCGCCGCGCTGCCCGAATGGTGGCACGCCTTCCACGACCCGCAGCTCGACGCGCTGATCGCCGGCGCATTGGTCGATTCGCCCGATCTCAAGACCGTGCAGGCCCGCGTCGCGGAGGCGGATGCGACCATGTCGCGCGCGCTGCGCCGCTTCGATCCGCAGGGCGGGATCGCCGCCAACGCGGGCGCCCGCAACGTCCGCCAGGTGAGCGGCGACATCAACCTGCCCAATCTGCCGGTCGATGTCCCCGTCGTCCAGACCGGCACCACAAGGGTGTTCAACAGCGCCTTCGACGTCAGCTGGGAAGTCGACGTCTTCGGTCGCCGCGATGCGACCGCGGTGGTCGCCGGCGCGCGCGTCTATTCCGCCCGGTTGCAGGCGGCGGCGTCGCGCGCCAGCCTTGCCGCCGCGATCGCGGACGCGCTGTTCGCCGCGCGCGGCCTCGCCATCGAACGCGAGCGCGCCCGCGCCGCGCTCGACACCGAACGCGCCGCCGCCGGGCTGGTCGAACGCCGCATCGCCCGCGGCCTCGCCCCCACCGGGGACCGCTTCCCCGCCAGCGCCCGGCTCCGCGCGGCGACCCTGCAGGCCGACACGCTGTCGACCGAAGTCGACGTCGCCCGCCGCCAGCTGCTGGTGCTGGTCGGCCGCGGCACCGCGGCGCTCGACACGCTGCCGATCGAGCCGCGGCTCGCCGATGCCCCGCCGGTGCCGCGCACCACCCCCGGCGAGCTGCTCAAGCGCCGCCCCGACGTGCTCGCCGCCCGCAGCGCGGTGACCGGCGCGCTCGGCAATCGCGCGCTCGCCAAGCTCGACCTGTTCCCCACCTTCTCGCTCTCGCCCGGGATCGGCATCGAACGGCAGGTCCGCCCGCGCAACAGCTTCGCCACCGGCTTCTGGTCGCTGGGGATCGGCCTGCTGATGCCGATCCTCGATCGCGGCCGGCTGATGGCCGAATTGCGTGCCAGCGACGCCCGCGTCGTGCAGGCGATCGGCGATTACGAGAAATCGGTGCAGACCGCCTATGGCGAGGCGGACAGCGTCCTCGCGCGGCTGGTGTCCGACCACCGCCAGCGCGACGGCGTCGCCGCCAGCGAACGCGACGCCCGCGCCTATTACGAGACGATGCGCCGGGGCGAGGCGGCGGGCGTGCTCGATCCCGATGCCGCCTTCGCCGCGCGCCGCCAGTGGCAGTCCGCCGACGTGGATCTGGTCCGCGCCCGCGTGCAGGTGCTGCGCCGCTCGGTACAGGCGTTCAAGGCGCTGGGCGGCGGCTGGGACGACGCGTCATGACCGGCACCGCGCTCGTCCTCTACCGCTACAAGCGACCCGCGCCGCCGTCGCGGCTGTGGCTGCCCGCGGTGCTGCTCGCGCTGACCACCTGCACCGCCCCCGCCGCACCGACAGCCACGCGCCATGACACGGCCGACACCGGCAGCCCCCCGCGCAGCGTCCGCGTCACCCGGGTCGAGACGCGCACCGGCGACATCGGCCTCAGCGCACCCGGCACGCTCGTTGCGCGACAGGTCTATGCCGCGACCAGCGACGTGCCCGGCATCATCGTCCGGCGCGTCCTCGCGCAGGAGGGCGCATTCGTCGCGGCGGGACAGGTCCTCGCCGTCCTCGACGACACGCTGATCCGCAGCCAGATCGCGCAGCAGGCCGCGGTGATCGCGCAGCAACGCATCGCGGTGCGACAGGCGCAGGCGGAGGCGGCGCGCGGCGCACCGATGCTCGGCGCCGGCGTGCTGTCGGGCGAGGCGGTGCAGGCGCGCCGTTTCCGCGCCGACACCGCGATCGGCGCGCTGCACGTGCAGGAGGCGCAGATGCGTGACCTGCAGGCACGCGCCGCCCGGCTGCTGGTGCGCGCGCCGGTCGGCGGGCGGGTGATCGAACGCAACGTCCGCGTCGGCGACCTCAGTGGATCGCCGCAGCCGATGTTCACCATCGTGCCCGGCGGCACGATCGAATTGCAGGTCCAGGTGCCGGAGAACCGGCTGGCGGCGCTGCGCACCGGCACGCCGGCGGCGGTGACGCTGGCGGACGGCACCGCGCTCGACGGGCAGGTCGCGTCGATCGGCACGCGGATCGACCAGCAATCGGCGCAGGGCAACGTCCGCCTGCGGCTCAGCCCGGTCGCCGGCGCCCGCCCGGTCGAGCTGCGCCCCGGCGCCTCGGGCACCGCCCGGTTCGAAGGGACCGGCGCCGCCGCCCGCGCCGTGCCGGAGGCCGCGATCCAGTATGACACCGGCGGCGCCAGCGTCATGGTGCTGGGGCGGGAGAACCGCGTCCGCCGCGTCGCGGTGCGGACCGGCACGCGCGGCGGCGGCTATGTCACGCTGGTCGACGGCCCTGCGGCCGGCACCCCCGTCCTCGCCGCCGCGGCCTCGTTCGTGGCGGAGGGCGACCGCGTCACCCCGGTCTACGCCGCCAAGTGACCGCGCCCCCGCCCCGCCGTGCGTTCCGCCTATCGTCCTGGGCGGTGGCCAATCCCCTGCCCGTCGTGCTGCTGTTCGTGGCGCTGACGGTAGCCGGGCTGGTCGCCTTCGCCACGCTGCCGGTCAAACGCTATCCCGACATCGCCTTCCCCGCCGTGTCGGTCACCGTCGTCCAGCCCGGCACCGCGGCGGGCGAGATGGAGACCACGGTCACCCGCCCGATCGAACAGGCGGTCGCCGGCCTGCCGCGCACGGAAATCGTCGTCTCCACGATCGCGCAGGGCGTCTCGACCACCGTCGTCCAGTTCGACCTCGGCCAGGACCTGCGCGAGGCGACCGACAAGATCCGCACCCAGGTCGAACAGGTTCGCACGCAATTGCCCGCCGGCATCGACCCGCCGGTCGTCCGCCAGGTCGAGATCGAGGATATCCCGATCCTCAGTTATGCCGTCACCTCGTCGCGCCGGTCGATCGGGGCGCTGTCGACGCTGATCGACGACGATGTGACCGCCGCGATCCAGCGCGTTCCCGGCGTGTCGAAGGTGACGCGCATCGGCGGCGTCGCGCGCGAGATCAACGTGATCGCCGACCCGGCGCGGATGGCCGCGCTGGGGCTGACGGTGCCGCAGCTCAACGAGGCGCTGCGCCGGTTCAGCCGCGACGATCCCGCCGGCCTCGCGCAGATCGGCGGCCGCGAACAGGCGATGCGCCTCGCCAATGCGGCGGTCGGCGTCGAGGATCTGCGCGCGATGACCATCCCCGCCGGCAACGGCCGCACCGTCCGCCTGGGCGACGTCGCGGAGGTCGGCGACGGCGTCGCCGAAACGCGCAGCTTCGCCCGGCTGAACGGCGCCCCCGCGATCGGTTTCCAGATCGCCCGCACCCGCGCGGCGAGCGAACTCGCGGTCGAGGACGGAGTGGGCAAGGCGGTCGCCGCGCTCGCCGCCGCCCACCCCGACCTGCGCGTCCGGCGGATCTTCTCGACCGTCGACGAAACCCGCGCCAGCTATGACGCGACGCTGAAGGCGCTGCTGGAGGGGCTGGTGCTGACCAGCCTCGCCGTCTGGCTGTTCCTGCGTGACTGGCGCGCGACCGCGATCGCCGCGATCGCGATGCCCGCCTCGCTGATCCCGACCTTCGCCGCGATGGCGCTGCTGGGGTTCAGCCTCAACATCGTCACTTTGCTCGCGCTGACGCTCGTCATCGGCATCCTCGTCGACGATGCGATCGTCGAGATCGAGAATATCGAGAAGCGGCTGCAGGCGGGCATGCCCCCGCGCGCGGCGGCGATCGACGGCGCGAACGCGATCGGGCTGGCCGTGGTGGCGACGACGCTGGCGATCGTCGTCGTCTTCCTGCCGGTGTCGTTCATGGCCGGGGTGCCGGGGCGCTTCTTCCACGAATTCGGCATCGCCGTGTCGATCGCGGTGCTGTTCTCGCTCGCGGTCGCGCGGCTGCTGACGCCGTTGATGGCCGCACGCTTCCTGCGCGCCGGGCGCAGCCACGCCGCGCCGCCGCGCTCGCTGCTCTACGCCCGCATCCTCGACCGCGCGCTGGCGGCGCCATGGTGGACGGTGCTGGCGTGCGGGGCGATGCTGGTCGCGACCGCGGGGATCGTGCCGTTGCTCTCCACCGGGTTCCAGCCCGCGGGCGACCCCGACCATATCTACGTCAAGGTTCAGGGCACGCCCGGCGCGACCGCGGTCGACATGGACCGTGCCGTCGGCGCCGCGACCGCGCTGTTCCGCGGCGAGCCGGAGGTCGCGACCGTCTTCGCGCAGGTCGGGTCCAAGATCGGCGGCGCCGCGGGCGGCGACCGCGGCCTCGCCGACCTGCGCGACGCGACGCTGACGATCGTGTTCCGGCCCGACCGCACCACCAGCGCCACCGCCTTCCGCGACCGGCTGCGCCCGCGGCTGCGCACGCTGGCCGATGCGCGCGTCAACTTCCTCGGCGACACCGCCGGCCCCGACATCGTCACCGTCCTGACCGGCGACGATCCGATCCTGTTGCAGGCGACCGCCGACCGGCTGCTCGCGCAGATGAAGCGGCTGCCCGCGATCGACGATCCCCGCCTGTCCGCACCCCCCGGCGCGCCGGAGATCGTGATCCGCCCCGATCGGGCGGCGATGGCGCGGCTCGGCATCAGTGCCGATACGCTGGCGACGATCGCCCGGGTCGCGACGATGGGCGACATCGACCGCAACCTCGCCCGGCTGGCGGATGGCGAGGATCAGGTGAACATCCGCCTGCGCCTGCCCGAATCCGACCGGCAGGACCTCGACCAGCTGCGCAACCTGCGCATCCCGACCGGCACCGGCGGCACGACGACGCTCGGTGCGATCGCCACGCTCGATTTCGCCGCAGCGCTGCCCAAGATCACGCGCATGGGCCAGCGCCGCCAGATCGCGATCGAATCCGATCTGTCTCCCGGTGTGGAGTTCGGCGATGCCACCGCCGCGATCCGCGCGCTGCCGGCGATGCGCAGCCTGCCCGCCGGCATCGACACCGCCGCGCTCGGCAACCAGCGCGCGATGGAGCAATTGTTCACCTCGCTCGCGCTCGTGTTCCTGACCGCGGTCGGATTGCTCTACCTGCTGCTCGTCCTGCTGCTCGGCAATCTGTCGCGCCCCGTGGTGATCCTGTGCGCGCTGCCGCCGGCGCTGACCGGCGCGTTCCTCGCGCTGCTGCTCGGCGGGTTCGCGCTCAACCTGCCCTCGCTGATCGGCATCCTGATGCTGATCGGCCTCGCCGCCAAGAATTCCATCCTGATCGTCGATCACGCCATGCAGTGCGAGCGCGACGGCGACGCCCCCCGGCGGGCGATCGTCGCCGCCTGTCACGAACGCGCCCGTCCGATCGTCATGACCAGCGTCGCGATGGCGGCCGGCATGATCCCGACTGCGCTCGCGCTGGGTCAGGGCGCGGAGTTCCGCCAGCCGATGGCGATCTGCGTCATCGGTGGCCTCGCCACCTCGACCCTGGTGTCGCTGGTGATCGTTCCAGTCGTCTATCTGCTGGTAGCGCGGCGGAAAGGGCGCGGCGCGATCTTGGCCTGACGCCTCGGACGCCGGAGGTCAGGCGGTCGCGCCGGCGTCGCGATGCCAGTGGAGCCATGCGCCATAGGCGTGGCAGGTCGCCAGATGCTCGGTCCGGCCATCCGGCCACGACGTCAGCAGCAGGTGGACCGCGTCGCGCGCCGGCGTCCATTCGAAGCTGATCCGCGCCAGCGGCCGGTCGGCCGTCGCCCGCGCACCCGCCTCGCGAAACGCCCGTTCCACCGCCGCGCGGCTGTCCGCCTCCAGATATTGCAGCGCCATCGAATGGATCACGGTGCGGCACGTGCCGGACGCCTGCGACGCGGCGAGCTGCTCGGGCAGCCACAGGGCGATGTCGCCGCATTCCACCCGCGGCGCGGCGACGCGCGCGATGGCCAGTGCCTGCGCCAGCCGCTCGGCCCGTGCCGGTTCGTCGGCCCAGACATAGGCCATCAGTCGCTCGCACGCATCGGCATCGCCGACGTCGAGCGGCCGCAGGTCGACGCCCCGCGCCGCGACGATCTCGACCGTGCGGCGTTCGGGCGCGGGGCCGTACCAGGCCGGCGCGACATGGACCGGCGTCTCCGCCGCCCCCACCCGCGTCCCGCCGAGATCGAAGGCATAGCGATCGAGGTTGAGGTTGAGGCCGGCGCTCGCCCCGAGTTCGTACAGCGCGCAGGGCATGTCGTAGCGCCCGCGCAGCACCATCAGCGCCGCCATGATCGCGGCGCTGCGCCCGACTTCGTTGGTCTGCGGCGTATCGCCCATCCAGTCGGCGATGAAGCCGTCCGCCGCCGCCATCGCCGCGCCGACGACGCCGTCGAAATCGCCGGCCCGGGCGCGATAGAGCGCGGTGAGCGCCGGCATCGTCCCGCTTCGCGCCAGCGCGTGCAGGGCGGCGTTGAAGCGCATCGCCAGCGCATCCGATGCGGCGTCGCGCGGCCATGCGGCCATCAGCGCCGCCGTCCGCGGCGCTCGCGACAGCTGGCGGTCGCCCGCCTCGAGGATCGCCGCGACGAAGGCGGATCCCATCGCGCGGACGGCCCGGCCCTGCCGCGCGAGGATATCGTCCTGTTCCATGGGATCCCGCCTGACGTCCGACAGCGTGGCCGTCACGTTCAGAACGCGTCCCAGTCACCATTGGCGACGCGGCGCGGCGCCGGTGCGCCATGGCCGGGACGGCGCGGCGCGGCGCGCGACGCGGGTGCGTGGCGGACCGGCGCCGGTTCCGGCCCGTCGATCGCAAAGGTACCGACCGATGCAGCGAGCTGTTCGGCCTCCGCGACCAGCTGGCGTGCCGCGGCCGAGGTTTCCTCGACCATCGCGGCATTCTGCTGCGTCACCCCGTCCATCTCGCCGATCGCGACGTTGATCTGCCCCAGGCTCGTCGCCTGCTGGTCCGACGACCGCGCGATCTGCTCGATCGCGGTGCTGACCGCGGCGACGCGGTCGATGATGCGTGACAGCGCCTGTCCGGTCTGGTCGACCAGCTCGGCACCGGCGCGGACGTGGATGGAGGCGGAATTGACCCGGCTCTTGACCTCGGTCGCCGCGTCGGCGGAACGCTGCGCGAGCGCCCGGACCTCGGACGCCACGACCGCAAAGCCGCGCCCGGCCTCGCCGGCGCGCGCCGCCTCGACGCCGGCATTGAGCGCCAGCAGATTGGTCTGGAACGCGATGCCGTCGATCAGGCTGATGATGTCGGCGATCTCGTTGCTCGCCTGTTCGATGCCGTTCATCGCGCTGATCGCCTCGCGGACGATCGTGCCGCCACGCTCAGCCTCGGCGCGCGTCTCGGCCATCGCGCCGCTCGCGCCGGTCGCCGCGCCGGCATCGTCGCGGATCGACCGCGTCACCTCGTCGAGCGCCGCGGCGGACTGCTGGATCGCCGCCGCCTCCTGCTCGGTGCGTTGCGCCAGCGCCATCGCCGCCTGGTTGATCTCGCCGGAATTGTCCTTGATCGCCCGCACGCTGCCGCGCACCTCGCCCAGCACGCGCGACAGGCTGGCGGTGGCGTTGTTGAAGTCCTCCGCCAGGCTGCGGAACGCGGGCGGCACGTCGGCGATGCGCGCGGTCAGATCGGCTTCGGACAGGCGGTGCAGCCCGCCGCCGATCGCGGTCATCGCCGCCGCGCGATCGCGGTCGTCGGCGACCTTCGCCGCCGCCGTGTCGCGGAACACCGTGACCGCGCGCCCCATGTCGCCCAGTTCGTCGGTGCGGCCGGCCGCCTCGATCGCGATATCGTGCCGGCCCGCGGCCAGATCGGCCATAGCCTGCGTCAGCGTCGTGATCGGCCGCGCGATCTGGCGGCTGAGCAGCATCGCCAGCGTGATCGCGATACCGATCAGCGCCAGCCCGCCGATGACGAGCGCGATCAGCGCGATGCGGATCGCGCTTTCCTGGCTGGCGGCGCTGCGCGCCATGTCCTCGGTTTCCTCGGCACGCAGGTCGCGTAGCGGCAATGCCACCTTGCTGACCAGCACCGCCTTGCCCGCGTCGCGGACCGCCGCCTGCGCCTCGTCGCGCCGCCCCGCCTTGACCCAGCCGATCAGCCGATCGCCCCAGTTGCGCCGCCACGCCAGCGTCTCGCGCCGCGCCTCGCGCACCTGCGCCAGCTTCTTGGGATCGGTCAGCAGCCGCCCGAGTTCGTCCGCCGTCGCATCGAACTCCTCGCGCGCCTCCTCGTAGGATTTGAGGTAGGTGAGGTCGCCGGTGACCAGGAACCCGCGAAACTGGCTGTTCTGCCGCAGGATCGACGTCTCCAGCGTCAACGCCTTGGCATAGATCGTCTGACTGACGTTGCTCCGGTCGGTCGACCGCTGGATCATCGTGATGTTGGCGAAGAACACCAGCATCACGATGGCCGCAGAGGCGTTGATGACGAGGAACGACAGCCCCAGTTTGCGCGGTATCTTCATGGTCTCGACGGTCCGTTTGCCAGCAGAGGGAGAGATCAGAAGCGCGAGCGCAGCGTGATGCCGTACGTGCGCGGTTCGGCGAGGAAGGCGGTGGTGATGGCGTTGCCGACCGCAAAGCCCGGCGCACCGAAGCGCGTCACCTGCGACAGGCTGCCCGAACCCTGGAACGGCGCGGAGAAGGCGACCTGTTCGTAGCGGGTGTCGAACACGTTCTGCCCCCAGAATTCCACCGCCCAGCGCTGGTCGCGACCGCGCAGGCCGATGCGCGCGTTGACCAGGAAGAAGCCGTCCTGCCGCTTTTCGGCGAACAGGTCCGACCCCGTGTTGTAGTCGCTGGTCAGCCGGCTATCGACGTAGAACAGACCCGACAGGCCGTTGCCGCCGATCAGCGGTGTCCACGTCGCCGAGCTGGTGACGGTATGCCGCGGCGCGTTCGACATCTGGTTACCCGGCAGCAGGAACAGCGCCGCGCTCAGCGCCTCGCCGGCCTCGCTGCCGACGAGGTTCTTGCGATATTGCGTGTGGGCGAAGGTGTAGCCGAGGCTGAAGGTGACGTCCGGCGTCGGATAGGCGCCCGCCTCGATCTCGAAGCCCTTGGTGACGACACCCGCCTTCACCTTGGACGAACAGGCGCCGGTGACCGACGACGCGTCGCGATCGGCGCCGTTCAGCGCGGTGTCGCACGCGCTGATGTTCTGGACGATATAGTTGCTGCCGTTGAAGGTGTTGAGCTGGAAGTTGCGGAAGCCCGAATGGAAGCCGGCGAGGTTCGCGCTGAACCGGCGCGCGCTGTACTTGATGCCCGCCTCGAACGCCTGCACCGTTTCCGGATCGAAGCGCAGGTTGCGGACGTTCGCCGCGACCGGCGTCGAGAAGGCGTTGGGCGTCAGGTCCGACCGGTCGAGATTGTAGCCGCCCGCCTTGTAGCCCCGCGCATAGGAGGCATAGAGCAGCGTGCTCGGGGCCGGCTTCCACGACAATACGGTGGTGCCGGTGAACTGGCCCTCGCGGATCGAATCGGTCATCGGCACGCCGTTCAGCGCCGACGTGGCATTGCCCGTGCAGCTCAGCGTGATGATCCCGGCGGCGAGCGACTGCAGGGTCGCGTTGCTGCTGCCGAGCAGCGGGCCGAGCGCCGCCTGCTGCGCCGGGCAGACGGTGTTGTTGTTGTTGAAGCGCATATCCAGCGTCTTGTGTTCGTTGGTATAGCGCAGGCCGCCGGTCAGGCTGAGCTGGTCGGTGATCCGGACGATATTGTGCGTGAAGAACGCATAGTTGCTGCTCGTCTGGTCGAAGACGTCGCGCAGGCTGCCGACCGAGTTGATCGTGCCGAGGCGATCGATCCCGGCGATGATCTGCGGCCCGACCGCGGCGGTCAGCGTCGGCCGCCCGACCGCGCTGAGGCAGCCGGCGTTGCCCGGATTGCGCAGCGCCGCCGCCGGGTTGATCGTGGCGACGATGCGGCACGCGGCGAAGGCGCCATATTGCGATCCGAACGTCAGATTGTCGACGACCTGCAGCTTCTCGTGCGCGTAATAGCCGCCGACCAGCCAGTCGAGCCGGCCGCCAAACAGGCCGCCGCTCAGCCGGGTTTCCTGCGTGAAGGTATGGAACTGGCGATAGGCGTTGCCGTTGTCGGGCCGGTAGATGATGTCGACGTTGCTGTAATCCAGATCGGCCGCGCCGCCCGATTTGTATTCGCGATAGGCGCTGATCGAGATCAGCTGCACCTGCCCCAGCGTCCAGCCGATCCGCGCCGAGCCGCCGTAGTCGGTGGTGACGTTGGCATAGGCGCGGCCCAGCGTGTTGGTGATGCGCCGGTTGTAGGGATCGCCGTCGCTCGGCATGATCGCGCCGAGGCTCTGCAGCACCGACACGATCCGGTTCTGCGGCGACACCGCGAAATCGCCCGCGACGCCCGGCGTCGGATCGATCTTCTCGCGCGTGTCGGTATAGACCGCGCCGCAGCACTTTTCGTCGCGATGCGTATAGTCGCCGATCAGGCGCACGGAGAATTCCGGCGTCGGCTTGAAGAACAGCTGGCCGCGGACGAAATAGCGGTTGCGGTCGTTATAGTCGGTCGCATTGACGACGTCGCGGTAGAAGCCGTCGCGCTTGGCGAAGACGCCGTCGACGCGGAACGCCAGCACGTCCTTGATGACCGGTCCGGTCAGCGCGCCGGCGAGGCGCACGGCGTTGAAATTGCCGTAGCTCGCCTCGCCATAGCCGCCGAACTCGAATTCCGGATATTTGGTGTAGATGCTGATCGCGCCGGCCGACGAATTGCGGCCCGACAGCGTGCCCTGCGGCCCGCGCAGCACTTCGATCCGCTCGACCTCGCCGAGGTCGTTGAGGCCCGATCCGGTGCGGCTGCGATAGACGCCGTCGATGAACACCGCGACCGAGCTTTCGAGGCCGGGATTGTCGCCGACCGTGCCGATGCCGCGCAGGCGCGCGGTCGCATTGGCTTCCGAACCGGTCGACGAGACGATCAGCGACGGCGCGAGCTGCGCCATCTGCCGAATGTCGGTCGCGCCGGAATTCTGCAATGCGTTGGTGCCATAGGCGCTGACCGCGATCGGCACGTTCGACAGGCGCTGCGAGCGCCGCGTCGCGGTGACGACGATGTCCGCGCTATTCTCCGACACGGCCCCCTGGCGCGCCTTGTCCTCGGCCGCCTGCTTCGCCGTTGGCGCTACGCCGCGCAGTCCTTGCGCATGCCCCGCCCCGGCAACACCGACACTGGTCGTCGCCGCCAACAGATAAACCCATTTACGCATCGCAGATGCCCACCCTTCTGTTATCCCCTACCGGCCGCAGTGCAGCAAAGAGGATAATAACGCCTTAATCCTGTCCGATTTGGACTGGGGGTGGCGGCGAAAAAGTGGGGTTTCCGTACGTGCGGCGGCGCGGTCAGCCGCGCCAGGCGATCCGCTGGTTGGGCCGCAGGACGAACGGGCGACGCGCGCCTCCCGCCAGCTGCACCTCGACGCGCTGCGGCGTGGCCTCGATCCCCTGAACCGCCTTCGGCAACCCGGCGGCATCGGTGACCAGCCGGACGCTGCCGCCGCTGACGATGGCGAGCGGCCGTCCGTCGAGGGTCAGCTCGGCCCGCCCGTCACCATAGCGAATCGCCGCGCGACGCCCCCCGTCGGTCCGCATCGACAGCGTCGCCCCGGCCGCCGCGGGATGCGCCGGGCGAATCGCCCAGTGCAGGTCCTCCGCCTCCTCGCGCACGCCGACCAGCCGCCACGTATAATCCACCATCACCAGCGCGCAGGGCGAATAGTCCGGCGCATCGGCGCCCTTGGTGAACACGCCGGTATCGGGGTCGATCTGCTGGCGGAAGCTCATGTCCGCCTGGATCGCCTCGCACCAACGGTTCATCATCGTCGTGAATTCGGCGCCGCGCCCGTAATGGTCGAACCAGCGCCCGGCGCGTAGCGCGGTCAGCGCCTGCGCCGCCCCGCCCCAGCTGTTGGCGGGGATCGGCCGGACGAACGTCGGATCGTTCACCGCGATCGAGGGCAACGGAAAGCGCGTCCAGAACGCCTTGGGATTGCCGAGCTGGCGCTGCCACATCCGGTCGAACATCGCCTGGTCCGGCACATGCTCGCCGCACATGCGGGTGAGGATGTCGCCGCGGATCGCGACGAACCGGTCCTGCGCGTCGCGGTCGTAGAAAGCGGCGTCCTCCTCCGACCACAGCCGCGCGAGGATCGCCGCGCGCAGTCCCGCCGCCGCGGCGCGCCAGCGGTCCGCATCGTCGCGCCTGCCCAATGCATCCGCCATCGCCGCCAGCGCCAGCCGCTGGCCGTAGACCGTCGCCGACAGGTCGGGGCAGAGCCGCGGCAGCGACGGGATCGGCGCGTGCACCTTCGCGTTCTTGTTGGGGCATTGGTTGGGCAGCCCCTTCCAGCGCGGGCTGTTGTCGTGGCCGGTGTCATAGGTGCAGAATCCCTCGACCATCCCGGTGCCGCGCGTGTTGCGATAGCGCATCAGCCACGCATCCCATGCCGTGCACGCCCGATAGGCCTCCGCCAGCAACGCCTCGTCGCCGGTGGCACGCGCCAGTTCCCATGCGGTGGCGGCGATCGGCACCACCATCTGGATCTGGCCGAACCCCGTCTCGCTCTCCTTGTTGTTCGCCGGCAATTGCCCGTCGGCGCGTTGCAGCTCGAAGAACGTCAGGTGGCTGTCGCGCGCCACGTCGGGGCGGAACTTGCGATAGACCAGCGCCTCGTGCGGCCCGCATTCCTGCCAGATGCCGCGATAGACCGACCCCTCGATCAGCACCGGCCGGTTGACGTAGGGCATGACCTGCACATTGCCCGCGAGGATGCGCAGCGCCTTGTCATAGGCGGCCTGCCAGCGCGCATTGGCGGTGGCGAAGCGCGGCGCGTCGCCGGCGGGCGCGGCTTCGGCGCGGATCGCGCCCGGCACGGTCAGCGCCGCACCCCCGGCGAGGAACAGGCGGCGGTCGATCATTCGGTCTCTCCTTGCGGGCGCACGACCCGCACCCAGTCCACATCGATCGACCCGCCGGGTGCGCCGCGGGTGAAGGTGAACAGCGCCGGCCGCGATCCCTTCCACCACGAAAAGCGCGCCAGCTTCACCGCATCGCCCATCGCCCGGAACGACCGGCCGCCGTCGATGCTGTAACCGTAGCGGACCATCTGGTCCGGCCCGACCTGCGCGCGCAGATCGATCGTCCGCGCGGTCAGCGTCACGCCCGGCGTCTCGCGCCCCTCGCTCGCCAGCGTCACCCGCGTCGCGTCGCCGGCGCGGACCAGCCCGATCCAGCTCGGGCGCACCCCGAACAGCGACAGGCCCGCGCGCTGGCCGTCCGTCATCCGGCCGACATCGAGTCGCGCCGTCACCTGCGTCCGCGGTCCCTGCAGGATCTGGGTCAGCGTGTTTCGCGCCGTCACCAGATGCTCGGCCCGCCCCGCGGTCAGCCGCAGGAAACCGGGCCGCGCGGTCAGGCTCCACGAGCGGGAATCGGGATTGTGATTCCATTCCCATTGCACGCCAAGGCGAGGCGACGCGAATTCGTCCGAATCCTGCAACCGGTCACGGGTCGGCGGCGATCCGGTGTCGGGCATGGCGTGGCGCATCACCGGCTGCCCGCCATCGGTGCCCGCGACCGGATCACCGATCACCGGCCAGTCGTCGCGCCACACCAGCGGCTCCAGATAGGTGATCCGCCCGAACGCGCCGGTGCTGTTGAAATGGACGAACCAGCCCTGCCCCGACGGCGTCTCGACCCAGCCGCCCTGATGCGGCCCCTCCAGCGCGGTCGTGCCCTGGCTCAGCCCGACGCGCTGTTCGTACGGCCCGCGGATCGATCGCGCGCGCAACGCGACCTGCGCGCCCTTCTCCACCCCGCCGAACGGCGCGAGAATGTAATAATAGCCGTTGCGCTTGTAGAGTTTCGGCCCCTCGAGAATCGGCAGCTTCGCCTTGTCCTCGACGATCACCGTGCCGGCGTCGAGCACGCGCGTGCCGTCCGGCGCCATGCGGTGCAGGATCAGCGGCCCGGCGCCGTGGCGCGAATGGACCAGCCACGCGGTGCCGTCCTCGTCCCAGAACGGACACGGATCCTCGAGCAGCGGCTGGTCGATCACCTTCACCGGCGCGCTCCACGGACCATCGGCGCGGGTCGCGGTCGCCATGAAGATGCCCTCGTCCGGCGTCGCGAAATAGACGTAGAAGCGCCCGTCGTGAAAGCGGATCGACGGCGCCCAGACGCCGCCGGCGTAGCGCGTGCCGCCGACCGGCTTGGAGATCGCGTCGGTGAGCGTATGCGGTCCCGGCATGTCGTATCCGGGCGCGAACGGCAGCCGCGGCAGGACGTGACCTAGGATCTTCCAGTGGACCAGATCGGTCGAGGTCAGGATCGGGATGCCCGGCGAAAAGTGAAAGCTGGATGCGACCATGTAATAGGTCTTGCCGACCCGGATGATATCGGGGTCCGAATAGTCGGCGTAGAGGATGGGATTGGCATAGGTCGGCGCACGCGGCGGCGCGGTCGCGGCACCGATGCCGAGCGCCAGCAGGCCGGCCGCGACTGCCCGACATCTTGCCCGATCGATGACCGTCATCCTCGTCTCTCCCATCCCGCCGGCATGATCGCCCGGTCGTCTTTGTCGTTAGCGCTATCTTCTGCGATTTCAGATAGCTGAACCGCGGAAAACAGCCGAAACCCGTACCGTCGGTCGAAGCGAAAAGCCGTTCCGACCGCTTTGGCGACGGTAATGGTAACGCTACCTATTGACAGCGCCATCCTCAACTATAATAATGGCTCCCATAATATGGTACATCCGATTTGCCGAGGGGGCAGGTCGGGCGGCGGAGGTTCCGTCGACGATAATTGTGAACGACCGGCCGGGGCATCCGTCACGAGCAGGTCGTCGCACCAGGGAGGATTGCATGAAGGACTTCGTCCACCGCCGTCGCGCGCAGTTCCTGAGCGGAACGATGCTCGTTGCACTCGGGCTCGCCTGCCAGCCGGTCGCCGCCCAGACCGCGCCGCTGCCCGGCGCCGCAGCGCAGGCGGGCGCCGCGACGCCCGCCCCCACCGACGGTCAGGCCCAATCGCCCACGACTCCGGACGCCGCCGGCAACGCCGATGCCGAGGCCGCGGATATTGTCGTCACCGGATCGCGCATCGCCCGCGCCGGCTTCGACGCCTCCACCCCGGTCAACGTCGTCGACGCGCAGGACATCAAGCTGTCGGGCAACGTCAACGTCGAACGCACGCTCAGCCAGCTGCCCCAGGCGGTCGGTTCGCAGCTCGGCGGCGCGACCTCCAACACCGTTCCCGGCGGCTATGCCGACGTCAACCTGCGCGGCTTCGGCTCGACGCGGAACCTCGTCCTCGTCAACGGCCGCCGCTTCGCAATCTTCGGCCCCGAACAGGTCACCGATCTCAACACGATCCCCTCGACCCTCGTCGCGCGGACGGAGATCGTCACCGGCGGTTCGTCGGCGGTCTATGGCTCGGACGCGATCACCGGCGTCGTCAACTTCATCATCCGCGACGATTTCGAGGGCGTGGAGGGCCGTGCGCAGGTCAACATGGACCGCCCGACCGGCACGCCCGTCTATAACTTCGACCTGACGCTCGGCGGCAATTTCGCCGAGGGCAAGGGCAACCTCGTCGTCGCCGGCAACTATCTGAAGCGCGGCGCGATCACCCGCGGCGATCGTGGCAGCTTCGCGTTCGATTCGCTCAACGACGGCTGCGTCACCCGCGACAGCGTCAGCCCCGACCGCGCCGGCACGCCCTTCAGCCCCGCTGCGGGCCTCGGCTGCGTCGCCGGCGGCGGCGCGCTCGGCTTCGTCGCCGGCGGCAGCGGCGACATCCCCAACGGCCGCTTCTCGGGCATCCCCGCCTTCGGCGGATCGAACGCCGGGCTCAACGCCGCTTATGCCGCCGCCGGCCTCGGCGCGCTCGGCACGCGCGGCTTTACCTTCAATAACGCCGGCACCGCCGCCCGTCCGCAGCTGACGCCGCAGGACGATTTCAACCTCGGTCCCGACAACTATTTGATCCAGCCGCAGGAACGCTGGATGATCAACAGCTTCGGTCACTATGACTTCAGCGACAAGATCACCGGCTACATGGAGCTGCACTACAGCAACAACGTCGTCGATGCCCGCCTCGCGCCGACCAACGTCGGATCGCCGACGCTGTTCAACGTCAACAACCCGTACCTCACCCCCCAGCTGCAGGCGGTGCTGCGCCAGCTCGACCTCGCCGAGGTCGGCACCACCAACGTCGTCAGCGGCACCGCGAGCCGCACCACCGTGGCGGGCGACGGCCTCGCCGTGCTCACCGCCGGCCGCCGCTACGTCGAGGTCGGTGCGCGTCAGGCCAGCGAGCGCCGCAACGTCTTCCGCGGCGCCTGGGGCTTCCGCGGCGACCTGGGCGACGTCAGCGAGAACGTCCTGACCGACCTCAAATACGACGTCTATTACACCTACGCCCGCAGCGAGGACACGCTGCTGCTCCGCAACGCCATCTCGCGCAGCCGGTTGCAGGCGAACCTGCTGTCGGTGAACGGCGCGGCGCCGGTCTGCAACATCTTCGGCGCGAACGTCTCGACCGCCTGCGCCTCGGCGATATCGATCAGCGCGACCAATTCGACGATCGCGACGCAGCAGGTCGCGCAGGGGTCGGTCACCGGCAACCTGTTCAAGCTGCCCGCCGGCCCGGTCGGCTTCTCCTATGGCTATGAATGGCGCAAGACGAGCGCGCAATTCACCCCCGACAGCTTCCTGTCGTCGGGCGACGTCGCCGGCTTCAACCCCGGCCTGCCGACCCGCGGCAGCACCACCGTCAAGGAGGTGTTCGGCGAAGTCCGCGTGCCGCTGATCCACAACACGCCGTTCATCGACAGCCTCGTCGCCAACGGCGCGTTCCGCTATTCCAACTACAGCCTCGGCGGCGTCGGCGGGGTATGGACCTATCTCGGCGGGCTCGACTGGCGGGTCAACCGCGACATCGCCTTCCGCGGCCAGTACCAGCGCGCGATCCGTGCGCCGAACGTCGGCGAGCTGTTCGGCGGCGTCAACCGCGTCGTCGCCGTCGCGACCGATCCCTGCTCCAGCCGCGCCCCCGCCGCGCAACAGACCGCCGCCGTCCGCGCCGTCTGCGTCGCGACCGGCGTGCCGACCGCGAACGTCTTCAGTGCCGTGGTCCAGCCCAACAACATCATCCCCGCCGATTTCGGCGGCAATCCCAACCTCGGCGCGGAAAGCTCGGACACCTATACCGTCGGGGCGGTCATCACGCCGTCGGCGCTGCCGCGGCTGTACCTCAGCGTCGACTACTTCAACATCACGCTGGACGGCGCGGTGTCGTCGCTCGGCGGCGGACTGCAGAACACGTTCAACCTCTGCTACAACGTCCTCCAGGACGCCAACAGCGAGTTCTGCCGCGCGATCACCCGCAGCCCGACCACGGGCGAGATCAACGATCCCTATGTGGCGCGCATCCTCAATGCCAACACCGGATCGCTCAAGACGTCGGGCATCGACTTCGCCGCGCGCTATCGCGTCAACCTCGGCTTCGGCCTGCCTGGCTTCGGCAGCAGCAGCTCGATCGACTTCGGCACCAACTACACCTGGCTGGCGGAATTCACCTCGACCCCGGTCGCGGCCTTCCCCACCATCCAGAACAAATGCGCCGGATCGTTCGGCCCGACCTGCGGCCAGCCGCTGCCGCGCTGGCGCGGGACCAGCCGCATCACCTGGAACATCGAGGATCTGAGCCTCAGCGTGCGCCATCGCTACGTCGGGCCAGTCGTCACCGACCGCTTCGTCGTGCCGCTGCGGCAGGGCAGCGCCGCCGCGCCGACGCTCGCCAGCATCTCCTTCCCCAAGCTCGACGACCAGAATTACTTCGACCTGTCGTTCAGCTACGACATCGCCAAGCAGGTCCAGCTGTTCGGCGGCGCCAACAACGTCTTCAACAACAAGCCCCCGATCACGACGCAGGGTCCCAACGCCAACACCTTCTCGGCAACCTACGACGTGCTCGGCACCGAATTCTTCCTCGGTGCGACGCTGAAGTTCTGACCCGTCCCCCAACTGGGCGGAGCGGCACGTCGCCGCTCCGCCCGCTTTCTTGTTTCAGGAGCCGCCCGATGACGCTCGACCGCCGTTCGATGATCCTGGGCGGCGCGTTCGGCCTCGCCGCGCTGCCCGGCACCGCCGGCGCGCAGGTCCGTCCGTCGCTCCCTGCTCCCGCATCCGGTGGCTGGGTCGACGTCCGCCACCATGGCGCGAAGGGCGACGGCACGACGATCGACACCCCCGCCTTCAACCGCGCGATCGACGCCGCGGCGGCGCGCGGCGGCGGCACCGTCCACGTCCCCGCCGGCACCTATGCCTGCTACACGATCCGGCTGAAGAGCCGCGTCACGCTCCACCTCGACAATGGCGCGACGATCCTCGCCGCCGCCCCAACCGCGAGCGGCGGCTACGACGTCGCCGAGCCCAATCCGTGGGACATGTTCCAGGACTTCGGCCACAGCCACTGGAAGAACAGCCTGATCTGGGGCGAAGGGCTGCACGATATCGCGATCGTCGGTCAGGGCCTGATCTGGGGCAAGGGCCTCGGCCGCGGCGACGGCAAGGACAATTGGCTGAAGGACCCCAACGGCCCCGGCACCGGCAACAAGGCGATCGCGCTCAAGAATTGCCGCAACGTCCTGCTCCGCGACTTCAAACTGCTGGAGGGCGGCTGGTTCGCGCTGCTCGCGACCGGCGTCGACAATCTCACCATCGACAATCTGCTGGTCGATACCAACCGCGACGGTTTCGACGTCGATTGCTGCCGCAACGTGCGGATCAGCAACTGCACGGTCAATTCGCCCTATGACGACGCGATCTGCCCCAAGAGCAGCTACGCGCTCGGCGAGCCGCGCATCACCGAGAACCTGACGATCGCGAACTGCTTCGTCACCGGCAACTACAAGATCGGTTCGGTCATCGACGGCAGCTGGCAGAAGATGCCCGCATCCTTCGCCAAAACGATCCACGGCCGAATCAAGTTCGGCACCGAAAGCAACGGTGGCTTCCGCAACATCGCGGTCAGCAACTGCGTGTTCGAGGACAGCCGCGGCCTCGCCTTCGAAACCGTCGACGGCGCGATGATCGAGGATGTCGTGGTGGACAACATCACGATGCGCGGCATCGTCGATGCGCCGATCTTCCTGCGCCTCGGCAAGCGGATGCGCGGGCCGAAGGGGCGCGCGATCGGGACGATGCGCCGCATCTCGATCAAGAATGTGGTCAGTTCCAACGCCACGCCCCTGCCCTCGGTCATCGCCGGGCTCGTCGGCCATCCGATCGAGGACGTACGGATCAGCGACGTCTACCTCCACCACGTCGGCGGCGCCCCCGCCGCGATGGCGCGGCTGAACCCGCCCGAGGAGGAACTGGGCTATCCGGAAGCGACGATGTTCGGCGACTTGCCCGCCACCGGCCTGTTCGTCCGCCACGCGCGCAACCTGCAATTGAGCAACGTCGAGGTGGCGGTCGCCGCTCCCGATCCGCGCCCCGCCTTCCGGTTCGAGGACGTCGCCGGCGCCGACGCTTTCCGCGTCAAGGTTCCCGCCGGCGTCGGCTTCGCGCTGCGCGACGTCACCGGTTTCCGCACCATCGGCAGCCGTTCGCTCCCCGACCGCACGATCGCCGGACCGTTCACCGGCGAGGTATGAGCATGACGGTCAGCAGGCGCGCCGCGATCGGCGGCCTGGCCGCCCTCGCGCTGCCGCTGCCCGCTGCGGCACGCGCGCCGGACACGCTCGGTCGCATCGCCGCGGCGAAGGGCATCCGCTTCGGCAGCACGATCGGCCTCAACAATTTCGAGGACCCCGCCTATCGCGCGCTCAACGCCCGCGAATGCGCGCTGGTCGTGCCGGAGACGGAGATGAAATGGCGCGCGACGCGCCCCGATGCGCGCACGTTCGATTTCCGCGCCGCCGACCGGATCGTCGACTGGGCCAATGCCAACCGCCTCGGCGTGCGCGGCCATACGTTGCTGTGGCATTCGGAACGCTGGATGCCCGACTGGGTCAGGCAGCATGATTTTGGCGCCAATCCCCGCGCCGAGGCGGAGCGCCTGCTCACCGACCATGTCCGTACCGTCGCCGGTCGCTATGCCCCGCACGTCGACAGCTTCGACGTCTTCAACGAGGCGATCGATTCCGACACCGGCCTGCTCCGCGAAACCGCGCTGTCGAAGCCGATCGGTGCGGAGGCGGTGATCGACATCGCCTTCCGCACCGCGCGCGAGGCCGCGCCTGGGGCCCAGCTCGTCTACAACGATTATATGGGCTGGCGCAGCGACGAGGGCGCCCACCGCACCGCCGTGCTCAAGCTGCTCGAAACGCTCAAACGGCGCGGCACGCCCGTCGATGCGCTCGGCGTGCAGAGCCATCTCGGCAGCAAGTTCAGCGACAGCCCAACCGGCCTCGGCGCGCTCGACGAACGGGCGTGGCGGACGTTCCTCGACGAGGTTACCGGCATGGGCCTCGACCTGCTCGTCACCGAACTCGACGTCCACGACAATCCACTGCCCGGCGACATCCGCCGCCGCGATGCGGAGATTGCTGCTCACACCCGCGCCTATCTCGACCTGATGCTCTCCTATCCGCAGACGCGGACGGTGATGTGCTGGGGGCTCGGCGACCGCTACAGCTGGCTCAACGGCTTCCGCCCGCGCGCCGATGGCCTGCCCAAGCGCCCCTGCCCGTTCGATGCACGCCTGCGTCCCAAGCCGATGCGCGATGCGATCGCCGCGGCATTGATCTCGGCACCCGCCCGGGTCTAGTCAGCCGCCGAGGGCATGACGGGGGGCATGGAATGCGGTTGATGGGCCTGATCGTCGCGGCCACCGCCATGCTCGGCGGCAGCGCGGAAACCGTCCGCCGTCTGCCCGCGGTCGAGGCACGGCAGGGCGTCGCGGCCGGGCCGCGCGATCTCTACGCGATCGCCAATTTCCGGATCGCCCGCTACGACAAGACCACCGGCGAACGGCGCGCCGTCTGGGAGGGGGAGAAGGCCCGCTTCCCCCACCTCAACAGCTGCGCGATCATCGCCCGCGACCTGGTCTGCGCCCTCTCCAACTATCCCGCGGTGCCGCAGTGGAGTTCGGTCGAATTCTTCGATCCGGTCACGCTGGCGCATCGCCGCACGGTAGCGCTGGGACAGGGCATCGGCTCGCTCACCTGGGTCGACCGGCATGACGGCGCGTGGTGGGCGATGTTCGCCAATTACGACGTCAAGGGCGCCGAGCCCGGCCGCGACCACCGCCATACCCTTCTCGTCCGCTTCGACGACGCGTGGCGACGGACACAGAGCTGGGCGTTGCCGCCCTCCGTCCTCGACCGAATCGCTCCGATGAGCATATCCGGCGGTGGCTGGGGACCGGACGGGCGCCTGTACCTGACCGGCCACGACCGGCCGGAGATGTATGCCATGACCCTGCCTGCGGGCGGAGCGGTGCTCGACCATGTCGCGACGATCCCGATCGAGGCGGCCGGACAGGCGATCGACTGGGACGAATCGCAGCCCGGCATGCTCTACGGCATCGACCGCGCCGGCGGCACGATCCTGCAGATGAAGGTCGCCACGGCCGGCCGCTGACGGCCGCCACGCCCTCGCCGCGCCTTTTCCGCCCAATATAATCGTCGGCATAATTGAAGGTGTAACAATTGGATACCAACGGGCGGACGTCGCTGCATCGCAGCACGAATGTCCTGTGGGGGTCCATGTTCAAATCCGTTCTCGCAACCGGCACCGCGATCGTGTCGTTCTGCCCCGCCTTCGCCACCGCGGTTCACGCGCAGGCGACGACCGTTCCCGTCACGGCGGCGGCCGGCACGGCGGAGGCGACACCGCAGGATACCACCCAAGAGGAACCGAAGAGCGACATCATCGTCACCGGATCGACGCGCGCGCAGCGCCGCTTCGATGCCTCCTATGCGATCAACACCGTCTCGCAGGCGGATATCGAGAAGATCGCGCCGGTCAATTTCGCCGACCTGATCGGCCAGCTGCCCGGCTTCCAGACGGAGATCACCGGCGGCGAGGTCCAGAATATCTATCGCATCCGCGGCCTGCCCAACGACGGCGGCTTCGTCAGCTTCCAGCAGGACGGCCTGCCGCTGTTCCACGAGAATGACGGCGTCTTCTTCCGCGGCGATGCCATCCTGAAACCCGATCTGATGACCGAACGGGTCGAAGTCGTCCGCGGCGGCCCCGCCCCCGTCTACGCCAGCTATTCGGGCGCGATCGTCAATGCGATCGAGGTCACCGGACGCGATCAGCTGCGCGGCAAGGCGCAGGTGACGCTCGGCGACACCGGCCTCTATCGCGCCGACGTCGTCCAGTCCGGTCCGCTCGGCAACCGGACCTATTATGCGATGGGCGGCTTCGTCCGCTATCACGACGGCTATCGCGACAACGGCTTCCCGAACGACAAGGGCGGCCAGTTCCGCGCCAACATCCGCCACGACCTCGACAACGGCTCGCTGCGGCTTAGCGTCAATTACGTCAACGACCACAACGTCTTCTACCTGCCGATCCCGACCGCCGACCCGCGCAATCCGTCGGTGTCGCTCGACCGCTACATCGATTATTTCTCCGGCACGATGAACTCGCCGGCGCTGCGCAACGTCAACCTGCGCTACCGCAACGGCGCGGGCGTCATCCAGAATCAGGCGAGCGATCTCGCCGATGGCCGCCACATGCGGATGCTCAACATCGGCACGCAATATGACGCCGAATTCGACGGCTGGCTGCTGTCCGCCAAGGCCGGCTTCACCATGGGCAAGCTCGATTTCAACGCTTTCTATTCGACCACCAATCCGGTCGATGCCAACAGCTATGCCAACGGCTTCCGCACGCGCGCGACGACCGCGTTCGGGCCGGTCGCCTCATTCGGCTACGTCCTCGCCGGCACCAATACGGTCTACAATCCCTATGCCGCGTCCGGGCTGGTCGTGCAGGGCCAGTATCGCGACATCCATTCGCGCTTCTATTCGAACCAGGCCAATGTCACGGTCGCTAAGAAGTTCGACACCGGCATCGGCAGCCACGATCTGAAGCTCGGCGTCTACGGTAGCCTGTATGGCGAGGACAGCCGCACCATCTACCAGAATTACCTGATCGAGGTCGCAGGCAAGCCGCGGACGCTCGATCTGGTCGCCTATAACGCCGCCGGCACGCGGATCGGCAGCGTCACCGACAATGGCGTGCTCAACTATGCCGCGACGCTGACCCGCGGCAATGCGGATGCGCGGATGATCGCCGTCTTCGCCAATGACACGTGGGAGATCGTGCCGGGCCTGCGCATCGACGCCGGCATCCGCCACGAACGCTACGGCTACAAGGGCTATGCCCTGCTCACCGGATCGGCGAACCTCGGCAATGCCGCGACGCTCGCCGACGATACGACGCGCGCCTTCACCGGCGGCATCGTCAACCAGCGCGGCAAGCCGAACGTCACCAACTGGACCGTCGGCGCCAATTACGATTTCAGCCGCCATGTCGGCGTCTACGGCCGCGCCTCGCACTTGGAAACGCCGCCCAGCGTACAGACGGTGATGAACATCAACCCGACGATCCTCACCACGATCGCCGATCAGTACGAAGCCGGCCTGAAGCTCGCCGCGGGACGTTCGTATCTCTACGTCACCGGTTTCTACACGAACTTCGATCCGCTCAACGCCTCGTTCCTCGCCTTCGACCCGACGACGGGGCGCAACGACGTCAACATCCCCTTCATCGGCGAGGCGCAGGTGAAGGGTGTCGAATTCGACGGCTCGTTGGCCCTGACGTCGTGGTTCTCGCTCAACGGCGCGCTAACGGTCAGCGATCCGAAGTACCGCAACTTCCAGAGCTCGACCGGCGCCGACCCGGTCCAGGCCGAGGGCAAGCAGATCGTCCGCCAGCCGAAGATCTACGGCAACATCCGTCCCAGCTTCGACTTCGATCTGGGCGGCAACGCCATCTCGGTCTATGGTCGCTACACCTATATGGGGAAGCGCTTCGTCGACCTGTACAACAACACCGCCTTGCCCGCCTACGGCACCACGGGTGCCGGCGTGACCGTACGCCACGGCACCTGGCAGTTGCAGGTCGTCGGCGACAACCTGTTCAACGCGCATGGCCTGACCGAGGGCAATACGCGGACCGATCAGCTGAGCGGCCAGGGCAATGCCGAGGCGATCTACGGCCGGCCAATCTTCGGCCGCAACGTCCGCCTCGTCGTCGGCAAATCGTGGTGAGGCTGCGGCGGGCGCTGCTGGCGACGGCGCTGATGCTTACGGGCACGCCGGTAATCGCAGCGCCCGCCGCACCCGCGGCGGCGATCGGCGACCGTGTCGCCGCCGCTTTGTCGCACCGCCTGTTCCCGCTGTTGTCGGCGATCGGCACGGACCCGGCCGCGGTCGCCCGACTGCGCGCCCGACCGGGCGTCGCCGCGATGCTCGCGGACCGGGCCGGCCGCCGCGCCGCCTGCGGACAGGATCTCACCTGCATCGCGCAGGCGCTGGTCTGGACGCCCGCCGAAGCCGCGACGCTGGTCGGCGCGATCCCGACCGACGCGCCGGCCGCGGACGATGGCGCCGCGGCGCAGGCGCAGCGCGAGATCGACGGCATCAACGTCGTCCTGCGCACCTTCGGCCTCGGCCAGGTGCCGCGCTACCCGCTGATCGACGGCGCCGGCATGATCGACCCGCAGGAAACGCGCGCCCGGTTGCAGGCGGCCGACTGGCTGTCGCGCACGCCGCGCGCCGGGTCGGCGCAGGCGCTGGACGGCAGCGTCGAATTCGCGCTGGCGCTCCTCGATGCCAGCGACCGAACGGATGCGATCGCCTTCGATCCGCTGACCGGCGGGCTGAACGCCGCCGCGTTCCGACGCGCGGCGACGCTCGACTGGAAGCGCTGGCGCTACAGCGCGCTGATCCTGACCGGTGTCGGGCCGGAAACGCCCGACATGCCGTTGAGCCCCTTCGGCAAATATCACGTCCGGCTTGCCGCCGAGCGGTTCGCGCGTGGGGACGTGCCCTTCATTATCGTCACCGGCGGTCGCGCGCATCCCCGCGCCACCCGCTTCACCGAGGCGGAGCAGATGCGGAGCGCGCTGATCGACCGCTATGGCGTGCCGGCGGACGCGATCCTCGTCGAACCCTATGCGCGCCACACCACGACCAACCTGCGCAATGCCGCCCGCATGCTGGCGATGTTGGCGGCCCCCGCCGGGATGACGGCGCTGATCGTCTGCAATTCGGGCCAGAGCGCAATGATCGCCAGCGCCGCCTTCGCGCAGCGCAATCTCACCGAACTTGGCTATGCGCCGGGCCGCGTCGGGCCGCGTCTGTCGCCGACCGAACTGGAATTCCAGCCTGCATCCGCCTCGCTGCGCGTCGATCCGCGCGACCCCCTCGATCCCTGATCCCGGAGCCCTCCCGATGATGCGCCCTGCCCTGCTTGCCACGATCGCCGCCGGCGCGCTGGCGGCGTTGCTTCCCGCCCCCGCGCAGGCATGGGGCGGCACCGCGCATGCGGTGATCGACCGCGCCGCAATCGAGGCGATCCCCGACGACGGCCCGACGTTCCTGCGGGCCCACGTCGATTATATCGCGGGATCGGCGTCGCTGCCCGACGCCTGGCGCGGATCGTCCGAGAATTTCTCGAAGATCGAGGAGGATCCGAACCACGGCTGGTTCCGCGAACAATTCACCTTCCTTCGTCCAATCCCGCGGTCGCGATACGAATTCGTGATCGCGCTGTTCAAGCACCACGAGACGATCAAGCGCACCGATCCGGCCACGGCGGCGCGCACCAACGTGCGCTGGACCGGCACCCTGCCCTATGCCGCGATCGAGGCCTACGACCGGATCGTCGTCTGCATGCGCGACGTCCGCGCCGCCCGCGCGGCGGGCCGCGATGCCGGGTTCGCCGAACAGCATTGCGCCTTCGACGTCATTCGCCTTGGCCATTACATCGGCGATGGCGCGCAGCCGCTGCACGATTCCGTCAACAGCGACGGCTGGCGCGGGGACAACCCCAGGGGCTACACCACGGACCGCTCGATCCACGGCCGCTTCGAAAGCCGCTTCGTCGACGGCATGAAACTGACGGTGGCGGATATCGCCCCCCGCATCGGCGCACCGGGGCATCGCAGCGGCGACATGTTCGACGCGGTGCTCGCCTTCCTCGACACCGCCGGCGACGCGATGGAGCGCGTCTATGTGCTCGAGAAACGGAACGGCTTCGCCGACTTCGCCGATCGGGACGTGCGCAAGCTGATCTACGATCGCACCGCCGCCGGCGCGGCGATGCTGCGCGACATGCTGTGTCGCGCCTGGACGGAAAGCGCTGCCGCCCCCGCCGAGGTCACGCCCTCGCCGATCGACTTCGCCAATCCGCGCTTCAACCCGGAAACCGGATCAGCGCCCGACTGACGCATCGTCGCGCGGCCGCAGCGCGCACAGGCCGTAGAAGACGAACCCCCTGAGCAGGGTCCTCAGCCGGAACAGGTGGAAGAACCGGATCGTCGGGAACACCGGTCGCCTGCGCCATAGCTCGGTCACCGCGTCGCCGACGTCGCGGCGAAGCACGCGCGCGATCCGCCGGTCGGCGAACAGATGCTTCGCATAGAGCGCGCCGTCACCGAACGCATAGCCGGTCAGCAACGTCCGCAACGCTTCGGGGGAGCGGCGGCCATGATAATGTAGAATGGCGAAGTGCGGATCGTAGCGAACCGGGATGCCGCAGCCCATCGCGCGGAACAGGAAGTCGGTGTCCTCCGCCGCGCGGAACGGCGCCCCCGCCCCGAATCGTTCGTCGAACGTCCCGACGCGGGCGACGACGTCGCGCGTGAAGGCGAGGTTGGCGCCCATCACGAACCCGCCGGGAAAGCCGTCCGCCGGCGCGACCATCGCATGATCCTCCAGCTTGATCGTCACCGGCAGGTCGGCCGGATCACCCAGCCGGATGCGCCCGCCGATGACGACGGGCGCCGGCACGTCGGCAAAGCGCGCGACCAGCATCGTGAAATAGCCGGGGTCGAGCACGCAATCGTCGTCGGTCAGCGCGACGATCCGCCCCCGCGCCCGCGCCAGACCGGCGTTGCGCGCCCGCGCCAGCCCCGGCCGCGGTTCGTCGACCAAAGTCACCGCAAATCGCTGCCGATCCCGCCACGCGGCCAGCCGGGCCGGCGTATCGTCGGACGACCCATTGTCGACCAGCACCACCTCGAGCCCCTCAAATGCCGCTGCGGCGCGGGTGATCGACGCCAGCGTCCGGTCGAGCGAGACGCCGCGGTCGCGCGTACAGATCAGCAGGCTGACGTGGATCATGCGAGCAGCGACGAATCCGCGGTCCAGGCGGCGATATAGGCGGACAGCTTGCCGTAATCATTGTCGAGCGCGACGTGCGGGATGTCGAGCAGCAGGCAGAGGATATGCGCGTGCAGCCGGTCGGTGACGATCCGCCGCCCGCGCGACAGCAGCGCCAGCCCGCGATCGACGCGCGCGGCGGCGAGGCGCTCGCAATGGCTGGGATGCGTCTCGCCCGCCCGGCGCTCGGGCAGCGGACCGTCGTCGAGCCAGTCGAGGACCACGGCATCCGCCTCGACCGCATCGTGCGCGACGCGCTCGTCGTCGGTGCGCATCAGCATCAGCAGGTCGCAGTCCGCTGCCCTGCGCGCCTGCCGGCCGAGCGCGAAGGCGCTGTCGGGGGCGAGATCGACCGGGCAGGCCCAATGGCGCCGTGCCAGCGCGAGACCGGGGCGGTCGCGGACATGGAGGTGGAAATCGGGATGCCCGGCCACCAGCGCGCCGAAGGTGGCGATGCCTGCAGGATCGCGGAAATGGATCGACTGCGGCAATTGGACGATGCGCCGGTCGCGCACCGTCGCCAGCATCGTCTCGCGGAACGCCTGATGATGCCGCCAGATGTCGCCGAGATTGCCGCCGCCGTGCAGGAACAGCACGCCCGTCGGGCTCTCCGCGCGAAACGCCGCCATGTCGAACCCGTCCCAGCTCGCGACATAGTCCGGATCGCGGCCGGTGATGCCCCGCAGCATCGCGATCTCGCCGAGCCAGATCGCGCTGTCGCCGACATTGGCGTGGTCGGGGAAATCGACCAGCGCATACCGGTCGCCCGGACCGACGTGACGGCGGTACATCGCCAGCAACGCCGCCTGCTGGCGCGCAACGACGTCGATCCCCGTCACGCGGCCCGAGACAGCCGTGCGGCGACGACCTCGGCATACAGGGCCTCGCATCGGTCGAGCCAGCGGTCGCGGGTGAACAATCGCTCGACCCGGTCGCGCGGGACGTGGCGGGGGATCGTAAGCGCGGCGCGGATCGCGGCGGCAAGCGCGTCGACATCGTCGGCGGGGGCGAACCGCCCCGCCTCTCCGATGACCTCGACCGCAGCGCCGCGGTCGAAGGCCGCGACCGGCAGCCCGCAGGCCATCGCCTCGATCGCGACCAGCCCGAACGGCTCGTCCCAGCACGGCGTGAACAGGAACACCCCCGCCCGCCCCAGCTCGACGGCGAGCGCATTCCCCTCCAGATGCCCGCCATAACGGACCATCGGTCCCAGCAGGGGTTCGACCGCCGCCGCCCAATAGTCCGGGTCCTCGATCGATCCGAACAGCGTCAGCGGCACGCCGGCACGCAGGGCCGCCTGCGCCGCCAGATGCGTGCCCTTGTTGGGCGTGATCCGGCCGCACCAGATCGCGCCCTCGCCCGTCGCGGCGAACGGCCATGCCGCGGGGTCGATGCCGTTGTGCAGCACCGATGCCTCGGGCGGCGCACCGTCGGGGAACCACGCCCGCAACTGGCTGTGCGACGTCACCGTCAGTCGGTGGGTCGGCGCGGGGCTCGCCTTCACGAACCAGTGCAACGCGTCATAGGGCGGCACGTGCAGCGAGGTGACGGTGGGGACGCGTGCGGTCCGCGCCGGCTCGATCGCAAAGCGGTGAAGGCTGTTGTTGTGGACGACGTCGAACCCGCCCGCCGCGATCCGGTCGCACGCCGCGGCATAGCCGGCATCGACATGCGCGATCAAGGGCGCCGAGCCGCGATGCTCCGCCCACGGAAAGGTCCGCTCGTAATGTTCGGCCAGCACCGGGTCGATCGTGAAGCGCGGATCGCTGTCGCCCGCGGCGAACAGCACGACGTCATGACCACGCGCCGCCAGCCCCTCCGCCAGATACCAGCTGTGCGATTCCATGCCCCCCATGAACGGCTGCGCGATCCGCTGGCGGACATGGGCGAGCAGCGCGATCCTCACGCGGCGACGCGATCCGCGCCGCCGATGCGCGCCTCGAGCACGCGGATGACGCTCGCGGTATTGGCATATGGCTGATGGCTCTGCTGCCCGGTCAGCGCGAGGTCGTCGGCATCGGGACGGCGCAGGATGCGGATCGGCGCATTCTCGGCATCGTCGACCAGCCCCATCAGCCGGAACGCATAGAGCCAATGCCCCATCGTGCGATATCCCCAGCGCGCCTCGAACAGCTCGGCGTTGCGCACGACGCTGTCGATATGATGGACCGGCGGCATATGGTGCGGATGGTATTGGTGGTGCGCCAGCCCGCCTTTGATCCAGGCGATCGGCACGCCGGCGGTGTCGAGCAGCTTGCCGAAATCGGTGTCCTCGCCGCCATAGCCGCGATACCCCTCGTGAAAGCCGCCCACCGCGAGGAAGGTGGCGCGGCGCATCGCGAAGTTGAGCGACCAGAAGCAGCGATAGTCGTTGCACAATTCGATGCCGTCCGCGGGCGGCCCGCGGCGGTCCGAATGCCGCACCGCAATCGCCTCGAACGCCGCGCTCTGCCAGTCGCCGTCGGTCGCACCGCCGGGCAGGTACATCACCTCCCCCATCAGCAAGCCGTCGAGTTCGCCGAGCCGGCGCGCGTAATCGGCGACGAGCGTCGGCGTCGGAATGCAATCCATGTCGAGGAACACCAGCGCATCGCCCACGGCGGCACCCGCGGCGGCATTGCGCGCCGCGGCGAGCGGCAGGTCGCCGCCGGCGATCATCATCTGGCGGATCGGGAATGGCGCGGCGGGCAGGTCATAGGTGCCATCCTGCATGACCGCAACGATCAGCTCGACCGGCAGCTGCGTCTGGCGGGTCAGCCCGGTGACGAGGTTGCGAAGATGATCGGGGCGGCCGCCGGCCAGCGTAACGACGGAAACGGACATGACGGGGCTCCGGTCAGATCGAAGGAAGGGGTTGGACGGCAGTCGGATCGATGCCGGAGTCGGTGCCTGCGCCGGGCTCGGGCCACAATCGCGCGGCGAGCGCCTCCAGCCAGTGCGCCGCATCGGCGGCGGGCGCGTCGGCGATCATCGCCCGCTGCCGCACGGGGTCGTGCGTCAGCAGCGCCGTCTCGATCGCCTGCGTCCACGCATCGGCGGACGACGGCAGGTGCGGCCGCACGCAGGCGACGCCGGCGGCGGCGAGCGCCTCCGCCTTGCGATGCTGTTCGTCGAAATAGCGCCATTCCGGCACCGCCAGCCACGGCCGCGCGGCCGCGAGGATCTGCTGGCAGGTGGTGTTGCCGGTCGAGGCGATGACCAGATCGGCCGCGGCGACGTGATCGGCGGCATTGTCCACCCAGCCGCGATGTTCGATATTGGCAGGCTCGGTCGCATGCCAGTCGCGCACCACCGGGCCGATCGTGATCCAGCGCGCCGACGGGCGGCTCCGCGCGCCGACGCCGAGCGGCGCCTGGCCGAACCCGCCGCCGCCGCCGCCCGCCATCACCAGGATCACCTCTTCGTCCGCGCCGACGCCGATCCGCTGCCGCGCCAGCTCGCGCTCCGGCACGCGCGTGTCGACGCCGAGGCCACCGGCGAAACAGGTCCGCTGCCGCATCGCCGCATCCCATTCGGGCTGCGCGAGATCGGCATGGAAAGCGGCGAGCAGCCCCGCCGCACCGTCATAGGCGGCGCGGTGGCCGGCATCGCTCCGATCGCCATGCTGGAGCACCTTGACGTGCGGCACGCTGCAGATGCGTGCGAGCTGTGCGACCTCCGCCGAGACGTCGCAGATCATCAGCGCCGGATCGGCCTCCGCGAACCAGCCGGCCATCCGTGCCATCGCCTGCCGGATGCCGGGCCAGCCGAGCGGCGCGCAATGCAGCGTCGACGGGGTCGGCACCCAGTCGGCGTCGGCCGCCTTGATCCCGGTCGGCTCGAACAGCGACGGGATGCGGACGATCTGCGCCTGCGGCGGCAGGTCCGGAAAGATGTCGTCGCGCGCGCAGAAGATCGTCAGCGGCCGTTCGGCGGGGAGCGCATGCGCGATCGCCGCGCAGCGCTCAGCATGGCCGCGACCCTGATGATGGACGAAATAGCCGAACGGCCGCATCATGCCGCGATCCGCGACGCGACGGTGGCGGGGGCATCGGCCAGGCCGAGCCGCTCCAGTCCCTCCAGCACCCCGGCGGCATGATGCCGCTCCGCGCGGTACAGGCCGGGGCGTTCCGCCAGCATCGCCAGTTCGTCGCCCGCATTGCCGACGACGATCGCGCTGCCGCAGCGCTCCAGCATATCCACGTCGTTGCCGCTGTCTCCCGCCGCGACGCAGTCGGCCAGCGTCAGTCCGAACCGGTCCGCATAGGCGGCGATCGCCGCCGCCTTGCCGCCGGCGGGCGCAAGCACGTCGATCAGCCGGCCATGCGAAAAGATCACCCGCGCCGACAGGCCCGCCGCCGCCAGCGTCGCCCGGATCGCCGCGGCATCCGCCGCATCGCCGAAGAAGCTCAGCTTGTGCGGCCCTGCCGTCGCCTCCGCCTGCGGCGTAATGCCCAGCGGCGCCAGCGCGTCGCGAACCGCGGACAGGTCCCAGTCCGCGTCCAGCGCCGCCGCATAGGCCGGGCACGCCCGCCACGCGCCGTCGTCGCCGGCCAGCATGATGCGCGTGCCGACATCGGTGATGAAGGCGTCCGGCTCCGGCAGCTGCCAGTGCGCCAGCACCGCGCACGCCTCGGCGAACGAGCGCCCGGTCGCGACCACGAACGGGATCGACGCGCTGCGTCGCCAGCCTGCGAATGCCGCCGCCGCCGCCGTGCAGCCGGTCAGCGTATGATCGATATCGCAAGCGAGCAGCGCGGGCTGGCGCCTGAGCCCGCGATAGACCGTCACGGCTTCCGCGGCATAGCGCGTCCAGTCGTAGCGGCCGTGATTGGCCAGCGCCGCGGCGCGGAACCCCGCGTGCGCGGCGGCATCGCCGACGATCGCACGACAGGCGGCGGCGATCGCCACGCCGTCGCGCGGCTCCACCAGCAGGCCATGGCCGATCGCCGCGACGATCTCGGTCGGCCCGCCATAACGCGTCGCCACCACCGGCACGCCGGCCTCGGCCGCCTCGATCAGCGTCAGGCCGAACGGTTCGTGCAGCGCCGGATTGACGAACACCCCGCCCTGCGCCGCGCGCCGGTACAGCGCGGTGACGTCCGCGGCGTCATGGCGTTGCGGCAGAGCGACCCGTCCGCGCAGCGCCGGCGTATCGCACAGGCGGGACAGTTCCGCGCGGATCGCACCCTCTTCGTCGGACGAGCGGCCATCGTCCTGCCCGGCGAGGATCACCAGATTGGCCTGCGCCTGCAACGAAGGGTCGCCGGCATAGGCGCGCACCAGCCCGGCGAGATTCTTCTTGGCGACGGGCCGCGCGATGGCGAGGATGATCGGCAGTTCGGGCCGGTCGACCATCTCTCCCAGCCGATCGACCAGCGTCGGCGCGGTGACGCCGCCCAGCCGCTGCGGCACCCCCGGTGCGATACAGCGGATCCGCCCCTCGACCGCGACGCCATAGGCGCGCACCTGCCGCTCCGCCTCGTCGAGGGTCGAGACGATCAGCGCATCGGCGGCGGTGATCGCCTGCCGCTCGGCGGCGATCCGCGCATCGAGGCCGTCGTCGCCCAGCCCCTGCCCGCGCTTGTCGATCGCGAGCGCGTGCGGCGTGTAGACGAACGGAATGCCGAAGCGCCGCCGCGCCTCGATCGCCACCGCCGCGGCATCGGCGAAATGCGCATGGATGACGTCGGGCAAGGCCGGCAGACGGGCGAGATAGGTACAGAAGGCCGCGACGAAGGCGGGCAATTCGGCCGCCAGCGCTTCCTTTTCGAGATAGAGCGCATTGTCGGTGGAGATGCGGTCGATCGTCACCCGGTCGGCGACGATCTCGCGGCAGACGTCATGCTCGACCGGCAGGTGCGCATCGGCAAAACGACGCGTGACGATGGAGACGTGGCTCACCGCGGGCAGCGCCGCCTGTGCCAGCGCGGCGTCCATCACATAGGCGAGATGACCACCGGAATCGGCGGTGATGCCAAAGTTGATCGGAGGGGCCTTAAGGCAGCCCCCCAACGCCATATGCACTATGAACAAGGCCGCCCCGTTTTGTTTGAACGAGTAACGACCTCACACGCCGTTGTTTCCGCGTACCGATCTGGATCAATACGTTATCCGACATTCCTGACAATCGGTCCCGCACGAGGCGCCGCGGCGCTCCGCCGGGACGCGTGCCGCCGCCTATCCGGCCGGCGTCCGGCGCGGCGCCGGCCGCCGCCACAACAAGGCCGATCCCGCCGCGATCAGCACCGCGTCGATCGCCCAGGCCATCGGATCGCCCGGCCGGGTCGTCGCGAGATGGATCGCCCCCACCGCCAGCGACGACAGCGCCGCGGCGCGGCGCCCGATCGCCACGACCGTGTCTGGCGACCGCAGCCCCTGCGCGACGAGCAGCAGGGCGACCGTCGCGCTCCAATAGACCGGCAGGGCGGGCAGCGCGACGAAGCCGGCCAGCGCAGCGAACAGGATGCCGATCGGCTGCCCCCACAGCACCGCGGGCCAGGCCCGCTCTAGCCGCGGCGCGGCACGCCCCTGTTCGCGCCGCCGCGCGAGCCAGATCGTACCGCCGGTCGCGACGATCAGGGTCAGCCCGGCCCCCAGCACGACATAGATGAGCTTGAGCGGCAGCCCGCCATAGGTGCCGTAATGCAGCGGCGTTATCATGCCATAGACGCGCATGCCGACCGACCCGTCGGTATATCCGGCCTTGGCGAGCAACCGGCCGTCGCCCGCGAAGGTGAACGTCTCGTTGCGGGCGAGATGCGCGGGCGCGGCCACCGCCACCTGTGCGATCTGCCCCGCCCGGCCCGCCTCGTGGAAGAATATCTGCGTGACGCTGGCGCCGGGGATGTCGCGCTGCACCCGCGCGATCATCGCGGCCACGTCGGGCAGCGGCGCCGGTCGGGCGTCCTTGCTCGGCTGCGGTCCGAGCAGCGAGGCGATCGCCTTCTCCTGATCGCCGCGATAGGCGATCAGCGCGACGATCATGATGATGAGGCCCGACAGGCCGAGCAGGGATCCGGTCAGCGACACGACGAGGTGAAAGGGCAGCGCCCAGACGCCGATGCGATTGTGCAGGTCGGCATTGCTCCGCCGCCGCGATCCGCCCCATCGCAACCGGAAGGCGTCCTTGAAGATGCGCCGGTGCGCGAGGATGCCGGTGCCGAGGCTGGCGAGCAGCATCGTCCCGAAGATCCCGACCAGATAGCGGCCGATCGCCCCCGGTACGGTCAGGTTGAAATGGAGCAGTTGGACGAACGCGACGAAGGGCGTGCTGACCGGATCGCCGATCCGCCCCGCCGCATCGACCGACCATTCGGCGCTGCGTCTCTCCCCGATCGCGAAGACGCTCATCCGCGGATATTCGTCGCTCGGCATCCGCACGATCAGGTCGTGGTCGAGATGTTCGGCGCGCGCCCGGGCGAAGGCGCGGTCGATCGTCATCGCCAGCCGCGGCGTCGCCATGCCCCGCACCACCGGGGCATCCGGGCGCTCCCACCGGCCGAGCTGGTCGACGAGCACGATCAGCGTGCCGGACAGGCAGATCGCGTACAGGATCGCGCCGAAGATCAGGCCGAGCCAGCCATGGCCGTCCAGCATCCGGCGGGTGAAATCGCTGGAGGGTGCGCGCATCGGCCTATCCCTGTCCCAGCAGGGCGAGACCCAGGCCGCTGCCGGCCAGCGCCGCCATGCCCGCCGCCGGCATCGGCAGGCGCCGCGCCATCAGCGTCCAGCCGACGAACACCGCCCACAGGCTCGGCACCAGCAATCCCGCCCCGATCAGCCGCGTCTGTTCGGCGAGCGGCGCGCGGGTCGCGATCGCGGCGGCGATCCCGATCGCGGCGGCGAAGCCGAGCGGCCCCGCGACCGCGACCCGGGCGATCCCGCGCGACACGTTGCGGGGGACGGCCGCACCAGCCTGAACACGCTCGCGCGCCGCCCGGTCCGGGCGCCGCTCCAGCCGGGTCAGAATGAAGGCGAAGCCGGCGAGCGCCCATGTCTCGAGCAGCAACGGGATGCCGATCTCGGCGCCGAACGCGGCGATCCAGCAAGCGGCGGAGGCGAGCGCCAGCATCGCCGCGAGGCGGCGAAACACCCGTCCGCGGGCGGGCGTCGCCGACCCGCGCCACAATGCGACGATCGCCCCGACCGTCGCTCCGACTCCGCCCGCCCCCAATATCACCAGCATTTTAACACCTTCGCTAATGCGATTGACTCGCATGTGCATCATGACTAGCTCGCTGCCGTAACGACATTGGGGGGTCAAGATGTTTCTGGTTCGATCGGCGATCGCCGCGCTGCTCTGCTCGTCCGCCGCGCCGCTGGCGGCGCAGGAGGCGCCGGTGGCGGCGACCCCGCCTGCGGAGGATGCGAGCAACGACATCGTCGTCATGGGCGAAAAGGCCAATCGGACGCTGCAGGACACGCCCGCCAGCGTCGCCGTCACCACCGCCGAGACGATCGTCGAACAGAATCTGATCGACGTGTACGACGTGCTCGAACGCACGCCGAACGTCGCGATCGGCGCCAACCGCAACAGCTTCACGATCCGGGGGATCGATGCGTTCAACGTATCAGGCGCCGGCGACGGGGCGCTCGCCAGCGTCTATGTCGATGGCGCGGTGCTGCCGCGCGCCGCGCTGAACAACGGGCCGCTCGACCTCTACGATATCGCGCAGGTCGAGGTGTTTCGCGGGCCGCAGTCGACGGTGCAGGGCCGCAACGCGCTGGCCGGGGCGGTCATCGTGCGGACGACCGATCCCGGTTTCGACTGGAGCGGACGCGCGCGGCTGATGATGACCGACGCCGACGGACAGCGCCGCGCCGCCGGCGCGATCGGCGGCCCGGTCGTCGACGGACAGGTCGCCTTCCGCCTCGCGGGCGAGGTCGCGCGGGCCGACGGCCTGCTCTACAACCGAACGCTGCACCGCGACGCCGATCCCCGCGCCTCGGAGACGATCCGCGGCAAGTTGCTGCTGACGCCGACCGCCCTCCCCGCCCTGCGCGTCGTGGCGACCTATCTGCACGATCGGCACACGCGGGGCGCGTTCGCGAACGAATTCGATGCCCCCTACGCCCGCAACGACCGGATCGTCACCGAGGATGTCGCCTCCGTCAGCCGGATCGTCAGCGATATCGGCACGCTGGAAGCGAGCTACGACCTGGGACACCGTGGCACACTGACGTCGGTCACCAACTATTCGAACGTGCAGGCCGGCTATCTGTCCGATCCGGATCGCAATCCCGAACCCGGGCAGACGAGCAACACCCGCGATCCGGCGAAGACGTACCAGCAGGAGGTGCGGCTCGCGCTCGACCTCGGTTGGGTCGAGGGGCTGGTCGGCGCCTATTATCTGCGCGAGGACAATCGCGGGTACGGCTTCGAGGCGACGCAGAGCCTGAACCTCACCCGTCTCGGCGTCGATCGCCAGTTGCTGGCGCTGGGGCTGACCCGACCGACCGTGGATGCGGTGCTCGCGCTCTATGGCGGCGTCGTGTCGATCCGGAACAGCCTGTCGCAACCGCGCCTGACGCGCAATCTCGCCGGGTTCACCGACCTCACCTTCCCGATCACCGATCGCCTGCGGCTGCGTGCCGGCCTGCGGTACGACAGCGAGCGCCAGCAGCGGGGGGCCACGCAGACGGTGGTCCTGAACGGCGCGCTGCCCGATCCCGCGACGGTGCCGGTCGCGGCGCTGGCGCCGGTCGTCGCCCGGCTCAACGCTCTGCTCGCCGCCACGGCGGCCGGTGCCAACAGCGTCGAACCGGTCCGCACGGTGACCTATGACGCCTGGCTGCCCAAGCTCGGCGCGACATGGGACGTAGCGCGCGACGTGGCGCTCAGCGCGACCGTGCAGCGCGGCTATCGCGCCGGCGGCGCGGGCATCAACCAGCAGCGCGCGCAGGCCTTCACCTACGACCCCGAATATACCTGGAACTACGAACTGGCGCTCCGCTCCGAATGGTTCGGGCGCAAGCTGACCTTCAACGCCAACGCCTATTACATCGACTGGCGGGACCAGCAGGTGGCGGTCCAGCTGACGCCCGGCGCGGTGTTCGATTCGCAGGTCGTGAATGCGGGAAAGTCGCGACTCTACGGGTTCGAGGTGGAGCTGCGCGGCCGCCCCGCCCGGACGCTCGACCTCTACGTCGGCGGCGGCCACAGCCGGTCGAAGTTCCTCGACTTCACCGTTCCGGTCGGGACGGCATCGGGGGCAGCCAACGGCAATGAATTCGGCGGATCGCCGCGCTGGACCGCCTCGGCCGGCATGACGTGGCACCGGACCAACGGCCTGATCGCCAACGTGAACGCGAATTTCCGCAGCGCATTGTTCCAGACCAACGTCGACCAGATCCGGCGCGACATCAGGGGGCTGACGCTGGTCAATGCGAAGACCGGCTGGCAGGGGCGGCATTTCGGCGCATTCCTGATCGCCAGCAACATCCTCGATACGCAACGGCCGACCAGCTTCTACACCGATTTCGACGGCCGCAGGCGTGGCTCGATCAGCGAGCCGCGAGTCGTCGGCCTCAGTTTCGAAGGGCGCTTTTGACCCCCCGCACGCCCCGGCGCCGATCCCGTCGGCCATGGTCGCCGGCCCGATCCACCGCGGATCGGGCCCGGACGAACCGGCGCGTGCCGCCGAGGCACGGGTGACGATCCCCGCCGCCGTGATCGCGCGCGCCGCGCGCTGCTGGCGTACCGCCCGCGATCGGCACGAGCCGGCGCAGCAGCGGCTGCACGGGCTGCTCGCGCCGCTCGGCTACGACATGCTCGCGCCCGTCCTCGACAGCGTGATGACGCTGGGCGAATGCTGCCTCGGCCGCGCCCTGTGTCGCGGCTGTCCGTTCGGCCCCGACGGCGACGAGGCCCTGCTGTGCCGCCTGCTCGCCGATCCGGCGACGCTCGGTCAGCTGCCCCCATGCCTCGCCGCGCGACGGGACCCGGCCGCGCGCGCGATGTTCGCCCACGCGCTGGCGGCGGCGGCGGTGATGATCGACATGGCGCAGGATCGCCCCGGCAAGGCCACGCCCGTCCGCTAGCGCTAACCGTCGATCGGGCCCGAACCCGGGCGGTTCGCCACCCGATCGCACGGCTTGCCGATCCGTCCGAAGCGTGCTGTATTGATAACACACCATTTCCGGGAGAGGCGAACATGCGCAGGACGATCTTGTTGGCAGCCGCGGCAGGAGCAGCATTGATGACGACGAACGCAGGCGCTCAGGCGTCGACATCGGGCGTGGCGCTGATCGAGCGCGCCAAGCTCTTCGGCAACCCGACCCGCACCGCGGGCCAGCTCTCGCCCGACGGCAAGTGGCTCGGCTTCATCGCGCCGCGCGACGGCGTGCTCAACGTCTGGGTCGCGCCCGTCGACGCCCCCGGTCAGGCACGCCCGCTGACCGCCGAGAAGACGCGGCCGATCCGTTCCTATTTCTGGTCGCCCGATTCGCGCCAGATCCTGTTCGTCAACGACAAGGGCGGCGACGAGAACTTCCTGCTCTACGGCGTCGACCTCGCGACCGGCCGGCAGAAGGCGCTGACTCCGTTCGAGAAGACGCGCGTCCAGATCGTCGGCACGTCGGACACGATCAAGGATCGCATCCTCGTCGGCGTCAACAACCGCGACCCGCGCTGGCACGACGTGCAGGAACTCAACCTCGCCACGGGCACGCTCACCCCCGTCTTCCAGAACGACGGCTATGCCGATTTCGTCACCGACGACCAGTTGAAGCTCCGTATCGCGGCGAAGACGCGGCCTGACAGCGGCGTCGATTATTATCGCATCGTCGACAACAAGGTCGAGCCGAAGCCTTTCACCAGCGTCGATTACGAGGATGCGTCCTCGACCGCGCCGCTTGGCTTCACGCAGGACGGCAAGACGCTCTACTGGACCGACGCCCGCGGCCGCGACACCCGCGCGCTGCTCGCGCAGGACATGGCGACGGGCAAATTCACCACGATCGGCGCCGACGACCGCGCCGATGTCGGCGGCGGCCTCACCAATCCGAAGACCGGCAAGGTCGAGGCCTATTCGGTCTATTTCCACCGCAACGAATATGTCCCCGTCGGCGACGCGGTGAAGGCCGACCTCGCCTTCCTGAAAGCGCAGAACAAGGGCGAGTTCTTCGTCGGCAGCCGCACCGATGCCGACGACCGCTGGCTGGTGACCTTCGACCCGGTCACCGCCCCCTCCTCCACCTGGCTCTACGACCGCCGGGCCAGGGCGCTGACCGAGCTCTACACGCCGCGACCGGAGCTGGTCGGGGCGCCGCTGGTCGCGATGGAATCGATCGACATCCCGACCCGCGACGGCCTGTCGATGGTCAGCTACCTGACGCGGCCGAAGAACGCGACCGGGCCCGTGCCGATGGTGCTCTTCGTCCATGGCGGTCCCTGGGCGCGCGACGGCTATGGCTTCAACGGCTATCACCAATGGCTCGCCAATCGCGGTTATGCGGTGCTGTCGGTCAATTATCGCAGCTCGACCGGCTTCGGGAAGAAATTCGTCCAGGCGGGCGACCGGCAATGGGGCCGAAAGATGCACGACGATCTGCTCGACGCGGTCGACTGGGCGGTGAACCGCGGCGTCACCAGCAAGGACAAGGTCGCGATCATGGGCGGCAGCTACGGCGGCTATGCCACGCTCGCTGGCCTGACGATGACGCCGGACGTGTTCGCGTGCGGTGTCGATATCGTCGGGCCGTCGAACCTGTTCACGCTGCTCAAGACGATCCCGCCCTATTGGGAGGCGGGCAAGCAGCAGATGTACCGCCGGATGGGCGACCCCGGCACGCCCGAGGGACAGGCGCTGCTGAAGGAACGCAGCCCGCTGACCTATGCCGACGCGATCAGCAAGCCGCTGCTGATCGGCCAGGGCGCCAACGATCCCCGCGTCAACGTCGCCGAGAGCGACCAGATCGTCGCTGCGATGAAGGCGAAGAACATCCCCGTCACCTATGTCGTCTTCCCGGACGAGGGCCATGGCTTCGCCCGCCCGGTCAACAACATCGCGTTCAACGCCGTCGCCGAGAACTTCCTCGCCAAATGCCTCGGCGGCCGCGCCGAACCGGTCGGCGACGCGCTGACTGCGTCGACCGCGCAGGTGAAGGCCGGCCAGGTGGACGGCGCCGCGGCCGCGCGCTGACCGATGACGGCGCGGTCGGGCATCTGCCCGCACCCGACCGCGCCGTCCGCCTTCACCTGCGCAGCATCGCGAATGTGCCACCGGGCACAGTGACGGCGGTTTGGTTCGCGGACGGCGCAGGGCATGATGGGCCATGACGTCTTCATCGCCAGACACGATCCGGATCGCCGCCGGCACGGTGCGAGGTCGCCGGGTCGGCGATCTCACCGTCTTCCGCGGCATCGCCTATGCCGCCGCGCCCGTAGGGGAACGCCGCTTCCAGCCGCCGCAGCCGGTCGCGCCATGGTCCGGCATCCGCGAGGCGAGCGACCCCGGTCCCAACGCCCCGCAACGGACGCGGGTCGTTCCGGGGCTGGACGCCGCGCCGCTGATCGGTCGCGGCTGGTCGCAGGGCGACGATTATCTCACGCTGGATATCTGGCAGCCGGCCGGGGCGGATCGGCCCCTGCCGGTCATGCTGTTCATCCACGGCGGCGGCTTCGTCGTCGGCAGCAAGGATGCGGGCGTGCAGGATGGCGCGACCTTCGCACGCGACGGCATCCTGTACGTCGCGATCAACTATCGGATGGGCGTCGACGGCTTTCTGCCGATCCCCGGCGTGCCGACCAATCTCGGCCTGCGCGACATGATCGCCGCGCTGCACTGGGTACAGGCGAACATCGCCTGCTTCGGCGGCGATCCCGGCAATGTCACCGTCTTCGGCGAAAGCGCCGGCGCGATGGCGATCGCCGACCTGATCGCCTCGCCGCTCGCCGACGGGCTGTTCGCACGCGCGATCGTGCAGAGCGGCCATGGCGGCATGACCCGCCCCCTTCCCGTCGCGCAGCGGCTGGTGCGCAAGATGGCCGGGCTGCTCGGCATCACCCCGCACCGCGCCGGCTTCGAAGGCGTGGCGCCGGGCAACGCGCTGCTCGACGCGGTGGAAAAGGTATCGCAGCCGACCACCCGCCTCGACCTTCGCGATGACAACGGGCGCGAGCCGGTGTTCGGGATCAGCCGCTTCGTCCCCGTCCATGGCGACGACGTCCTGCCGCTCCCGCCGCTCGACGCGCTCGAACGGGGCGCCGGCGCCGGGGTGCAGCTGCTGATCGGTAGCAATGCCGAGGAGATGAACCTGTATCTCGTGCCGTCGGGAGTCCGCGACCGGCTGCGCCACCGGATGGGGTCGCTGCTCGCCTGGTTCGTGCTGCGCAAGTCGCAACCCCGCGCCTGGGCTGTCCTCCGCGCCTATGGCATGGGCCGCGGCAAGACCCCGGGGCAGGCGCTGACCGACGCGATGACCGACCTCGTCTTCCGCTGGCCCGCCCGCCGCTTCGCCGAGGCGCATCGCGGCGTCACCCATCTGTACGAATTCGAATGGCGCTCGCCGCGGTACGATGATGGGCTCGGCGCGTCGCACGGCATGGAGCTGCCCTTCGTGTTCGATAGCCTCGCCACCTGCACCGGCGAGGACGGGCTGTGCGGCACCGCGCCGCCGCAGGATCTCGCGACGCGCGTCCATGCGATCTGGGTGCAGTTCGCCCGCGACGGATCGCTGCCCTGGGCGCCGTTCGATCGCGAGACGCGACAGGTCTACCATCTTGCCGCGGGCAAGACGGTCACCGAGCCGGTGATGCCCGCCGCCGCCTTCCTGCCATGACCGCCCCTGCGCCCGCCATCGGCCAAGTCGAAATGCCGATCGGCACAGCCGCACGACCTTTCCGATAGGTTTAGGAGGGCGCAAAACCTTTCTGACAGGTGGGCGAAGACTCACCGGCCGTAGAGAGGATCCCATGATGCGCCTTCGCACCCTGCTTGTCGCCACCACCGCGTTCCTGGTGCTGCCCGCCGCCGCCCAGGCGCAGGTCGCCGAGGCGCCCGACGCCACCGACACCACCCCGGGCAGGGCAACCGGCCCCGCGCCGCAGACCGGCGATCAGGAGATCGTCGTCACCGCCCGCAAGCGTGCCGAAACCCTGCTCGACGTGCCGATCGCCGCCACCGCGATCAGTGGCAACACGCTGACCGAACGCGGCATCAATTCGGTGCGAGAGGCGGCGACGCTGACCCCCGGCCTTAACATCACCAGCGACGGATCGGGCCGCGCCTTCGTCTCGATCCGCGGCGTCGGCGTGACGCTGGTCCAGTCGGTCCAGCCCGGCGTCGGCCTGTTCATCAACGGCATCTACCAACCCAACACGTCCTACCTCAACAACCCGCTGCTCGACATCGACCGGATCGAGGTGCTGCGCGGCCCGCAGGGGACGCTGTACGGCAAGAATACTTTGGGCGGCGCGATCAACGTCATCACCCGCCAGCCGTCGAACGAGACCGAGGCGCGCGGCAATTTCAGCGTCGCCGGCCCCGACGACAGCTTCCTCGCCAGCGCATCGGTCAGCGGGCCGATTATCAAGGATGTGCTACAGGTCCGCCTCGCCGCCGGGCATCGCCAGCAGGACGGCTTCCTGCGCAACACCATCCTCGGCATCGACGCGAGCCCGTTCAAGACCGACTCGCTCAACGGCACGATCCGCTTCGTCCCCACCGGCGACGTGGTGCTGACCGTGAACGGCTATTACGACTGGGTGAAGGGCGCCAACACGCCCTATGCGCGTGTCGCCGGTCCGACCGATTACTCGCGGATCGTCCAGTATAACGTGCCGAGCCGCGTCGAATATCGCTATCGCGGCGTCAACGCGCGGCTGGAAACGCCGATCGAGGGCATCAATTCGAAATTCACGCTCGTCGGCTCGTACGACGCCCGCAACGGCGTCTCGCCCGATACCGATGCCGATTTCGGCCCTGCCGACATCGCCCGCAGCAACGGCACCGACCGCCTGCGCACCAAGACGGTTGAAACCCGCCTCGATACCGAGATCGGCAGCACGCTGAGTTCGCTGATCGGCCTTTTCTACAGCCGCGAGGAAACCGGTGCCTTCGACCGCACGCGCATCCTGCCCGCCAATCTTACCCGCCTGACCAACAATGCGACCAGAGCCGACACCTACGCCGCCTTCGGTACGCTGTTCTGGAAGCCGACCACCGCATGGGAGGTCGCGCTCGGCCTGCGCTACGATCACGAAAAGCGCAGCGCCGACGGCAACGTGTCGATCAGCGTCGGCCCGGCGACGCTGCCGACCACCTTCACCTCCGCGCAGCTCAAGTCCGATCAGGTCGAACCCCGCCTGTCGGTGACGCGCCACTGGTCGAGCCAGCTGATGACCTATGCCTCGGTCGCGCGCGGCTATCGCGGCGGCGGCTTCAACGCGCCGACCGCGCCAATCCGCCAGTATAAGGGCGACAGCGCCTGGACCTATGAGATCGGCACAAAATACGTTTCGCCAGACCGCAAGCTCAGCCTGTCGGGCGACGTCTTCTACAACGATTATCGCAACTATATCGGCCTCAACTCGATCGCGCCGGCCGCGGGCGGCGGCCTCGTCACCGTCGACCTCAATTCCGGCGACGTCGAAAGCTATGGCGCCGAACTGGAAGCCACGATCCGCCCGGTCAGCAACTGGTCGATCAACGGCAGCGTCACCTACATCCACGCACGCCTGACCGATTCTTCGCCCTATACGCGCGTCACTGGCCGCACGCTGTCGTCCGACCGGCTGACCTTCCAGCCCGACTGGACCGGCAATCTCTACACCGACTACACGATCCCGCTGGGCGGCACCGACAGCCTGACCCTGACCGGCGGCGTCGTCGCCAAGGGCAGCCGCCTCGCCGGCACGCTCAACCAGACGGTGCCGACGATCCTGCGCCCCTATGCGCTGGTCAACGCCGCGATCACCTATCGCAGCGGCCCGCTGGAGCTGGCGGTGTTCGCCAACAACCTGCTCCAGAAGGAGTATTTCGACGCCTATATCGAAAAGACGACGTTGCAGCTCGCCGGGCTGCCCGCGTCCGATCTGGGCATCATCGGCGATCGCCGCCGCATCGGCGCGCGCCTCGGCTTCAGGTTCTGATCCCATGCATATCGACACCAGCATCGCACGCGCGGCCCTCGACCCGGCGTTCGTCGGGCGGCTGCGCGAACGGTTCGGCGCCAGCTTCACCACCTCGCCCGCGATGCTGCAGCAGCATGGCGCGAACGAGGCGCATTTCGACGTCGTCCTGCCCGATGCGGTCGTCTTCGCCCGCTCGACCGAGGATGTCGTCGATCTGGTGAAACTGTGCGTCGCCGCCGACGTGCCGATCGTCCCGTTCGGCGCGGGCACCTCGATCGAGGGCAATGCGGTGCCGGTGCGCGGCGGCGTCAGCGTCAATCTGGGCGAAATGAACCGCATCGTCGCGGTCAACCCGGAGGATTTCGACTGCGTCGTCGAGGCCGGCTGCCGCCGCGAGCAGCTCAACGAACACCTGCGCGATACCGGCCTGTTCTTTCCCATCGATCCCGGCGCGAATGCGACGATCGGCGGCATGGCGTCGACGCGGGCGAGCGGCACCAACGCCGTCCGCTACGGCACGATGCGCGAGGCGGTGCTCAGCCTCAAGGTCGTCACCCCCGACGGCAACGTCATCACCACCGCGCGCCGCGCGCGCAAATCGGCGGCGGGCTACGACCTCACCCGCCTCTACGTCGGCAGCGAGGGCACGCTCGGCATCATCACCGAGGTGACGCTGCGGCTGCACCCGATCCCGGAGACGATCTCGGCCGCGGTCTGCGGCTTCGCGACGCTGGAGGGCGCGGTCGACACCGTCGTCCAGTCGATCCAGGCCGGCGTGCCGCTCGCCCGCGTCGAGATCCTCGACGACATGCAGATCCGCGCGGTCAACGCCTGGTCGAAACTGTCGCTGCCCGAGGTGACGACCCTGTTCTTCGAATTCCACGGTTCGCCCGGCGGCGTCGCCGAGCAGGTCGAGATGGTCGGCATGCTCGCGGCGGAGAATGGCGGCGGCGCCTTCGCCTGGTCGACCCTGCCCGAGGATCGCGCGAAACTGTGGAAGGCGCGGCACGAGGCCTATTACGCCGCCGTCGCGCTCCGCCCCGGCGCAGTCGGCTGGGCGACCGACGTGTGCGTGCCGATCAGCCGTCTGCCCGAATGCATCACCGCGACCAAGGCGGATCTCGCGACGTGCAGCGTCCCCGCGACGATCCTCGGCCATGTCGGCGACGGCAATTTCCACGTCATCTTTGCGATGGACCCCGCCTCCGCCGAAGACCTTGCCGAGGTGCAGGCGGTCAACGCCCGGCTCGTCGCCCGGGCGCTGGCGATGGACGGCACCTGCACCGGCGAACACGGCATCGGCATCGGCAAGCAGCAATGGCTGGTCGAGGAACTGGGCGACGCGGTCGACGTGATGCGCACGCTCAAGCGGGCGCTGGACCCCAAAGACCTGTTCAACCCGGGCAAGATCTTCAGCCTCTAGCCATCGCCCCCCCTCCCGCCGGGCAGGGGGCGCCCATCCCGAACAGGAGCCGCCATGGCCACCACCCGCCCCTTCGCCCGTTCGCTCCTGCCCCTACTCGCGCTCGCGCTCGCGATGATGCTCGGCTTCACCATGCTGGCCTCGTTCGGTACGGTGCAAGAGGGCGCGAAGGCGGAGATGCGGCTCAGCGACTATGCGCTCAGCCTGATCCAGGGGTTGAGCGCCGCGCTGCCGCTCGCGCTGTTCTCGATCCCGATCGGCATCCTCGTCGATCGTCACAACCGGGTGCGGATCATGACCGGGCTGGTCGCGATCTTCGTCGTCGGCACGATGCTGACCGCGGTGGCGCAGAGCGTCTGGCTGCTGTTCGTGGCGCGGATGCTGGTCGGGATCGGCACCACCGGCGCGCTCACCGCGGCGCTGTCGCTGTGCGCCGACCTGTGCGCGCCGGAACAGCGCGGGCGGGCGTTGCTGGTCGTCAACCTCGGCAAGTCGCTGGGGCAGGCGCTGGCGTTCGGGCTGACCGGCGCGCTGTTCGGCCTGTTCCTGCACGGGCGGGCGCCCGACTGGTTCTGGCACGCCGCCCCGTGGCGCAGCGCGCACCTCGCGCTCGCGATGCTCGGCGGCCTCTGCATGATCCCGCTCCTGCTGCTGCGTGAACCGGCACGGCAGGAGGTGGCGGCGAGCACGCATGCGCCCTTCCGCGTCATCGCAGCCGAACTGTGGGCGCGGCGCGCCTTCCTGATCCCGCTGTTCATGGGGCAGGTCAGCGTCGTGATGGCCGATGCCGCGGCGGCGATCTGGGCCGCGCCGGTGCTGTCGCGCAGCTTCGGGTTGCGGCCCGACGAGTTCGCTGGCTGGATGGGATCGGTGATCTTCGCCGCCGGGCTGCTGGGCGCCATCGTCGGTGGACTCGCGGCGGACTGGGGGCAGAAGAGCGGTCGCCGGGGCGGCCTGCTGATCGCCGCGGTCGCCGCCGCCGCGATCGGCATTCCCGCCGCCGTCTTTCCGATCGTACCGTCGGTGCCGCTGTTCGCGGTCGCGCTCGGCACGCTGATCCTGTGCGGATCGGTGACCGGTGTCGTCACCTCGGTCGCGCTCACCGTCTTCATCCCCAACGAATTGCGCGGGCTGTGCATCGGCGCCTTCATCGCGGTCGCCGGGATGATCGGCTTCGGGCTCGCGCCGACCCTGGTCGCCGCGGCGAGCAGCCTGCTCGGCGGCGAACAGAACCTCGACCGCGGTCTGGCCAGCGTCGGCGTCGCCACCAGCGCCCTGTCACTGGCCGCCTTCATCGTCGCGATGCGCCGCGCCCCTGCGTCGGCAACGGCTCAACCTATCTGAAAGCTCTTGCATCAGCTATCGGATAGCTTCAACATCCCCGCATAATAAAACGAGAGGATGCGATGAAGACTCGGATCGACGTGTCGCCGGAAATGCTGGCGTTCATCGGTGGCGGCGCCGTGCCGGCGGCGGGCTGGCCCGCCGGGGCGGTCGCGTTCGGCTATCGCTTCGCACCGGCGACCTTCGCTTTCCTGCCCGATCCGCAGGCCCCCGACCTTGCCCCCTTCGACATCGTCTTCGTCGTCGCCGCGGCGGGATGCGTCCGCGTCTTCGGCGCGGTGCCGCCGGAAACGCGGCGCTGGCACCTGCCCAACGAGCTGCGCGCCATCGCACTCGCGGTCCAGCAGGAACGCCTGCCGGGCAATGCCGCGACCACGCTGCGCGTCGCCAAATGCGTCGAACTGCTGTGCGTCACCTTCGAACGAATCGGCGACGGAACGCTGATCCCCGCCGACGGCGCCGGCACGCTGTCCGCGGTGGAGGCGCAGCGGATCGCCGAGGCACGGCGCCTGATCGACGAACGCTGGAACGAGAAGCTGACGCTCGATTCGATCTCGCGCGCCTGCGGGCTGAACCGCGCCAAGCTGACGCGGGGCTTCCGGTCGATGTTCGCGATGAGCGTCGCGGACGCGATCGCCGACCGGCGGCTGGGCGGCGCGCGCGACCTGCTGCTTGCGACGGACCTGCCGGTGTCGTCGATCGGCTATCGCTGCGGCTATCTCAACAACGCCAGCTTCACTCGCGCCTTCTCGCGCCGCTTCGGCCAGGCGCCGACGCAGTTCCGCAGCCGGCAGCTCGCGGCATGACCGCCCCGCTGGCCGGATCGCTCGTCGACCATGCCGTCCGCCGCGTCCGCGATCATATCCGCGATCGCGACCTGAAGGTCGGCGACACCTTGCCCGGCGAAGGCCAGTTCGCGACCGATCTGGGCGTCAGCCGTGCGGTGATGCGCGAGGCGTTCGGCGCGCTCGCCGCGCTGCGCGTCATCGACGTCGGCAACGGTCGCAAGGCGCGGGTCGGCGCGATCGACGGTTCGGTGATGGCCGCCTCGATCGACCATGCCGTCGCAACGGCGCAGGTCACCACGGCGCAGGTCTGGGACGTGCGCCGCACGCTCGAATTGCGCACCGCGGAGCTGGCGGCGCAGCACCGGTCGGACGAGGACGCGCGGATCATCGCCGACCATGCGCGTCAGATGGCGGTCCACGCCGACGACCTCGACCGCCTCATCGGCCACGATATCGCCTTTCATCAGGCCATCGCGCGCGCCGGCGGCAACGCGCTCTTCCATCAGATCGTCCGCTCCTTCGAACATCTCATGCGCATCGCCGTCCCCACCGCCTGGGATACGCGCGAGACGCTGGACGAGCGCGACGCCGTCTTCGCCGTCCACCGCGACCTCGCCACCGCGATCGCCGATCGCGCGTCGGCCGCCGCCGCGACCCTGATGGAGGCCCATTTCGACACGTCGATCAGCGACATCTTCGCCGGCCGCCGGTAACCGCCGGCGCCGCGATCCGTCGTGGTGCCGCGGGTCGACGGCCTTCACCGCTCATGCCGGAAAGTGCAGCGTGAAGCGCGTCCGCCCGGGCTGCGATTCCAGCGTCACCCGTCCGCCATGGACCGCGGCGACGCGCTGCACGATCGCGAGGCCGAGCCCGGCATTGGCCGATGCGCTACGATCCCGGCGCCAGAAGCGGCGGAAGACCTGATCCTGCTCCGCCGGCGGAATGCCGGGGCCGTCGTCGGTGACCGACACGCTGGCGGCACCGACGCCGACCTCGATCCGTGTCCCGGCCGGCGTGTGCTTTACCGCATTTTCGAGCAAGGCACCCAGCGCGCGGGCGACGAACTGTGGCTGCGCGCGGATGACGATGTGCCGGCCGTCCTCGTCCAGCGCGATCGACTTGCCCGTGCGGAAGGCCAGCGGCGCGATCGCCGCGACGCTCTGCCGCGCCAGCGCCGACAGATCGACCTCGTCCATCGGCAGCGTATCGAACGAGTCCAGCTCGGCGATATCGAGCAGATGGCCGACCGTCCGCGCCAGCGCGTCGAGATCGTCGATGAGCGCGCTGCGCAGTGCGGGGTCGGCGACCTCGCCGGCGCGGATACGCGCGACGGTGATCGGGGTGCGCAATTCGTGCGCGGCATCGGCGGTGAAGTCGCGCTGCATCCGCAGGCTGTCGGTCAATCGGTCGAGCGCGACGTTGACCGCCTCGGCAAGCGGACGGACCTCGATCGGGATCTCCGGATCGGTCAGGCGGACGTCCAGCCGCGTTGGCGCGATCGTGCCGACCAGCGCGGAGGCGCGACGCACGGGCCGCAGCGCCCGGCGCACGATCAGCGCATCGATGCCGAGCAGGGTCAGCAGCAACGGCAGGACGATCAGCACGCCATACAGCAGGAACTGCCGCACGATATCGTCGACGATGTTGGCCGGATGGTCGAGATTCTGCGTCGCGACCACCCAGAGCGGCCGTCCCCGCGCGACGATCGGCACGCTCAGCCCGGCATAGACGCTGCGCCGCGACCGCCGGGAGAAATAGGCCGCTTCACCCTTGCGCGGGATGCGGTCGACGGCGATCGGCGGCGCGGGCGAGGAGGTCAGCAGCGCGCGACCCGCGCGATCGACCACGATATACCCCATGCCCGCCGCCGCGCCGGGCGCGACCGTATCGCGCAGCGGCGCAATCCCCGGACGCCCCTCGCCATCGACGCGCAGAGCGCCCTGCACCGCCAACGCCTGCGACCGCAGCGTCTGCCGTTCGAGATGATCCGCGGTGGCATCGAGGAACAGATAGACGCCCAGCGATACGGCGAGCGCGGTCACCACCACCGCCACCCCATGCCACCACAGGATGCGCGACAGCAGCGACCGGGGCGCAACGATCCTCACGCCGATGCGACCAGCATGTACCCCACGCCCCGCACGGTGACGATCTGCACGCGCGCACCCGCCTCGGCCAGGCGGCGGCGTAGCCGGTGGACGTAGACCTCCACCGCGTTCGAGCCCAGTTCGTCGCCCATGCCGAACAATTGCGCCTCAAGCTGGCTCTTGGCGACGACGCGCTCGTACCGGTGGATCAGCGCTTCGAAGACGTTGCGTTCGCGCGCCGACAGCACCGTCACGACGCCGGCGATGCGGACGTCGCGCGACGCCGGATCGAAGACGACGTTGCCGCAGGTGACCTCGCGGTGCGCGATCATCCCGCTGCGGCGGAGCAGCGCCTGGACGCGCGCGACAAGTTCCTCGGGCGCGAACGGCTTGACCAGATAATCGTCGCCGCCCGCATCGAAACCGGAAACGCGATCGGCCACGCTGCCGCGCGCGGTCAGCAGGATGACCGGCGTCGGATCGTCGCGCATCCGCATCGTCCGCGCCACCTCGCGCCCGTCGCGATCGGGCAGACCGACGTCGAGGATGACCGCGGCGTAATGGCCGAGCTCGAGCATCAGCAGGCCGTCATCCGCGGTGCCGGCATGGTCGAGCGCGAACCCGGCCCCCTCGAACACGCGGCGCAGCATCCGCACCAGCTCGACATTGTCCTCGATCATCAGCAATCGCATGGTCGGTCCGGCTACTCCAGCTATCCTGCCCGTGTCTTCCCGGGTCGTCCCCGTGTCTTCATCACCGCGGCGTAAGGTTCACGTAAGCCGGCGGATATAGCCGATCTCCAGCGCCCGCGCCGCCCCTCCTGGCGGCGACGGGCCATCCATCATCCCTCGCCCTCGAGATGGAGATTCCTGTCATGGCGATCGCCGCCCCCCGCGCGCGTCCGGTTCCACTCGTCCCCATGCCTGCCGCGCCGCCGCGGCGTGCGGTCCGCATCGCGCTGTTCTCCGGCAACTACAATTACGTACGCGACGGCGCCAATCGGGCGCTCAACCGCCTCGTCGACGATCTCGAACGGCGCGGCGCCTGCGTCCGCGTCTATTCGCCGACCACCCCCGATCCCGCGTTCGCACCGAACGGCACGCTGGTCTCGGTGCCGTCGATCCGTCTGCCGGGGCGCGGCGACTATCGGCTCGGCCTCGGCCTGCCCGCCCGGTTGCGTGCCGATATCCAGGCGTTCGCGCCGGATCTGATCCATGTCTCGGCGCCCGACTGGACCGGCCTCGCCGCACAGCGCCTCGCGCGGTCGATGGGCCTGCCGCTGGTGGCGAGCCTGCACACCCGGTTCGAAACCTATGCGCAATTCTACGGCGCGGGCCTCGTCCGCCCGACGATCGAACGCCACCTCCGGCGCTTCTACCGCCGGAGCGACCGCGTGCTCGTCCCTACGCAGCCGATCCACGACGAATTCGCCGCTGCCGGTTTCGGCGACGCGGTGCGCCTGTGGAGCCGCGGCGTCGACCGGCAGCAGTTCGATCCGGCCCGCCGCGACGCATCGTGGCGGCGGGTCAACGCGATCGCCGGGGATGCCTGCGCGATCCTGTTCTTCGGCCGGCTGGTGAAGGAAAAGGGGCTGGCGGACTATGTTGCGGTCATCGACCGGCTCGTCGGTGCCGGCCTCGCGGTCAAGCCGCTCGTCGTCGGCGAAGGGCCGGAGCGCGAATGGCTGCGGCAGCGATTGCCGGATGCGCGGCTGACCGGCCACCTCGACGGCGCCGCGCTCGGCCGCGCCATCGCCAGCGCAGACATCTTCTACAACCCCAGCACAACCGAAGCCTTCGGCAACGTCACGCTGGAGGCGATGGCTAGCGGACTGCCGACCGTCGCCGCCGACGTAACGAGCGCCGCGGCCCTGCTGCGCGGCGGCAGCGGCATTCTCTATCGCGCCGGCGACCTCGATGCAGCCACCGAGGCGCTCGCCCGCCTCGTCACCTTTCCCGATCGCCGTCGCGCGATAGGCCGACGGGCGCGCGAGGCGAGCGCCGCCTATGGCTGGGACGGCGCCTCTGCCATGGTGTGGGACGTCTACATGGAACTGCTCGCGGGCGGCACGACGCGATGACGCGGCTGCGTTTCGGTCCGCTGCTGCTCGCCGCCCTCCCCGCCGCCCTTGCAGGCCCTGCCGCGGCTCAGGAGGCGCCCGCCATCGCCGAACCGATGGTCTTCGACCTCGTCCGCCCGCTCGGTGCGCGACGCGGCGAGCTCGAGGTTAACACGCTGGCGCAGCGCAATCTGTCCGGTCCGCATTCGACGGTCGAATGGGCGCCCGAGATCGAATATGCCTTCGCCGACAATATGGCGGTCGAGCTGGAACTGCCGTTCGAAGGCCGCCGGGTCACCGACTACAAGCTCGGACTGCAAGGCACGTTCGGCCTGCTCAATCACGGCCGCGGTATCCATGGCGTACAATATCTCGGCCTGTGGAATCGCGAACATCGCCGCTTCCAGAGTTCGCTGCTGTACGTGATCGGCAACCGCTTCGGTCGCGACGCCAGCACGCTGACGATGATCGGCGTCGGCGACGTCGGTGCAGCGGGTGCCGAAACCCGGGCATTGCTGCTCAACCATACCAGCTTCTACGACATCGCCCCCGCCACCACCGCGGGGATCGAGATCAACTTGCGGATAGGACGCGAACGATCGACGCTGCTGATGCCGCAGATCCAGCAAGGGCTCGGCCAGCGCATGCAGCTGCAGGCTGGCGTCGGCGCGACGAAGGACGCGGGAAGCACATGGCGCCCCCGCGCCGGGGTCCGACTGGTGCGTCAGCTGTGAGGACGGTCCGCCTTGGCGTCACCCCCGGGCGGCCCGACCGCCAGTCCTAAGAATGCCAGTCGAAGCATCCGTTGCCGGAATAGCCGCGATACAGACTGTCGCCATCCCACGCATGGTGCAGGCTCTACTGGGAGCCGCGACCATAGCGGGCGTCTTCTATCGCCCAGGACATCCGCCAGTCATTCATCACCGCGTCACCGCACCGCAACCCACTGATAGGCCTGCACCACTTCGCCCCGCGGCTGATAACGCAGCTGTAGCGTCTGCCCCGCCCGCCGGACGTCCAGCGTCACATAGGCCTGCTGGTCGCCCTGTAGCGCGTCCTGTGGAAAGCCGTTCAGGATCGTGTCGCCGTTGCGCAGGCCGGCGGCGGCGGCGTTCGATCCGGCGACCAGCCCGCGCACAATCTTCGGCTTCGTTTGCAGCGACGCCATGTCGAACCCCAAATCGTAGCGTCGCAGCGGCCGCGGCACCCGGCGAAAGCGCGGCCCATAGGCGTCCGACGGCGGCAGCACCGTCACGCCGGCCAGCATCGCGTCGAGATCGGCGATGCCCTTCTCCCCCAGTTCCGCCCTGAGCAGCGACCGGTACAGCGCCTCGTTCATCGCGCCCCCCGAGCGGCGCGTCTGCAGCATCGCGCGGACGATATCGTCGAGCGAGCGCCTGCCCCCCGACCGCGCCCGGATCTGCGCATCCACCGTCCCGAAATACAGCGAACCGCGATCATAGGGCAGCACCCGCACCCGCGTGTCGCGCCAGAAGCCCTCGGGGATCGCCGCATTGGGCGTCGCGATCTTGATGTTGGTGTAATAGCGCCCCGCCGTCTCGTTGAGATCCTTCAGGAAATCGTCGGCGGAGATCATGCCGGCGCGAAACGGCAGCGCCCGCTGGTAATGCACCGCCAGCCCCTCGCCGAACCACGACCGGTCGAGCCCGCCGGCACTGTCCATCGACCCGTCGAGCGAATTGACCCAGCTGTGCAGCATCTCATGCGCGAGCAATGTCCGCAGGTCGTCGGGCTTCGAGGTCTGGTTGAAAGTATAGGCGAAGCTGTCGGTCAGCCCGATGCCGCTGCCCGGATTGCGCGTGTTGGTCCGCCCGAACACGCCGAAGCGGGGCGGCGTATAGCCGAAAAACGTGCCGTAGAAGCGGTGCAGCGTCCCCGCCCAGGTCATCAGCGGGGCCATCGCGAACGGCGGCTGACCCTGCCATGCCGCGAAGAAGCCGTCCTTTTCCGGCCCCGCCACGCCCGGGCGGCCGCCCATGTAATACGCGGAGGCGAGCTGCGGCGCGGGGATCGCCGCCGCGGTCGTGACGTCGCCGACGCCGAAGCTCGACACGCCCGTGCCGCCCTTGCCAAAGGCCGCAAGGTCCCAATGCACCTCGACCCGGCGCGGCCGCTCGTCGGTCGGCAACAGCAGGAAGGCGTTGCCCGCGGCGGAGAAGGTGCCGCCCTCGGTGCGCATCTCATATTGCGGCAGGGCCAGCGGCGGCGCGGCGGCGTCGATCGGCACGCGATAGCGCAGGGTGACGACGCCATCGACCGCACGCGCCGCCCGCCACCGCCGCGTGGTGTTGGACCCATCCTCCGCCTTGTCCTCCGTCGTCACCGCAATCGGCCCGGCGCCATCGGTCAGCGTCAGCCCCTGCAGGTCCTTGCCGCTGGTGACGACGGTGTTGGCGACCATCGCCAGTTCGAACAGCGCCTCGCCCGCCGCGGCATGCACGTCCTGCGCGATCAGCGTCACGTCGACGAAGGGGACGTGCTGCGCCGCATCGGGCGCCCCGGGTGTGAGGCGGATGACAAGCCGCGGTCCGCCGTCGGCTGCGGGGGCGGCAGCCCCGGTCAGCAACAGCAGCGACGCCATCGCCGGATATATGCACGACATTCGGCCGGTCATGATAGCTCCTCGGTTCAGGCGATCAGCCTAGCCGCGGCCGCCTGCAAATTTCTGTCGCATGCCCCTGCCACAACGCCGCAACGCGCATAGCCTATGCGGACGGCAGCGGCAGCCGGTGCGTGCATTTCATCTCCGACAGCGTCGCGATCGAGCGGATGTCCTCCACCCCCGGCAGGCGCAGCAACGTGCGGAAGGTGAAGTTCTGATACCAGCCCATGCTCGGCGCCAGCACCTTCAGCATCACGTCCATCTCGCCGAACAGGGTATACGCCTCGGTGATCTCCGGAATCTCCTCCACCGCGCGCAGGAAGCGGTCGCGCGCCTCGTCGCTCAGCCGCCCCATCTTGAGCTGCGCGAAGATATACATGCTCTCGCCGAACTTCTCGCGGTCGAGCACCGCGACCTGCGCCTTGATATAGCCCTCCTCTTTCAGCCGCTGCATCCGCCGCCAGCACGGCGATTGCGACAGGCCGACGCGATCAGCGATCTCGCTCGACGATTCGGAGGCGTCGATCTGCAGCCGGTCGAGGATCTTCAGGTCGAGGCGGTCGAGGGCGTCAGCCATGATTATGCACCGTTCCGGCGAAATGGGGATTGGACTTGCGGCCATTCCACCACGGACGCCCCCTATCGACAAGCTTTTGCGGCACCATCGCGTTAGGCTGGTCACCGGACAGGCTGGCGGAGAACGGGACATGACGCGCGACGACCTCGCGATCTTCGACAGCGCCGCGGTGCGCGCCGGCCTCTCCTATCCCGATTGCATCCGCGTCGTGCGGGACGCGATGGAGGCGCTGTCCGCCGGCACCACCCGCCAGCTGCTGCGCACCATGCTGTCGCTCGGACCGGGGCGGACCTTCGCGCAGATGCCCGGCGCGCTCGGCGATCAGGACATGTTCGGCACCAAGACGATCAGCGTCTTCGCCGACCCGCAGGCACCGGGCAAGCGCCGCCACCGCGGCCTCGTCGTGCTGTTCGAGCCCACGGAAGGACGCCCGGTCGCGATCGCCGATGCGGAGGAGATCACGCATATCCGCACCGCCGCCGCCACCGCGGTCGCCACCGACGCGCTCGCCCGCGCCGATGCCGCCACGCTGTTGATCGTCGGCACCGGCGGGCAGGCGCATACGCATCTCCACGCGCTGCCGCTCGTCCGCCGGTTCGACCGCATCCTGATCTGGGGCCGCACACCGGCCAGGGTCGATGGGCTGATCGCCGCCTTCCCCCACCTCCCCTGCGAACGCGCCGACGACCTCGCCGCCGCCACCCGCGCCGCCGACGTCATCTGCACGCTGACCTCCGCCGCCGACCCCGTGGTCCTCGGCGACTGGGTCCGGCCCGGCACCCACGTCAACCTCGTCGGATCGAGCGGTCCCGGCCCGGTCGAGGTCGACAGCGCGCTGGTGGTGAAGAGCCGCTACATCGCCGACAGCACCGTCTCGGCGCGCGATGCCGCCGCCGAATTCCTCGTCGCGCGCGACGCCGGCCTAGTCACCGACGACCATATCGTCGCGGAGATCGGCGAGGTGTTGCTCGGCCGCGTCCCCGGCCGCACCGGAGCCGACGACATCACCCTCTACAAATCGCTCGGCCATGCGGTGCAGGACCTCGCCGCCGCCGCGCACCTCTATCGGAGTTCGCGTCGCTGATGCTCATTCTCGCCGCCCTGCTCGCCTCCACCACACTTGCCTCCGCCGCGCCCGTCCCGGTCGCAACCCACGAACGCCTGTCGGTGATCGCCAATGGCGAAAAGGTCGGCAGCGTCGATGCGGTCCGCGACCACGACCATGTCGCGATCCATTACGACGTGAAGAACAACGGCCGCGGCCCGACGATGGACGAGGCGATCGACCTCGGCGCGGACGGATTGCCGGTGCGCTGGACGCTCGACGGCAAGGCGACGTTCGGCGGCGACATCCACGAACGCTTCGTCCGCGACGGCGCCACCGCACGCTGGACCGATGCGATGGGCGCACGCACCGCACCCGCACGCGGCACCGGGCTCTATATCGGGCAGTCGGCGAGCCCCTGGGCGCTCGGCCTCTATGCCCGCGCGCTGCTCAAGGCGCCCGGCGCGACGCTGCCCGCCTGGCCCGGCGGGCAATTGCGCCTCGATCCGCTCGGTCCCGCGACGATCGGCGGCGTCGACTATCGCGCCTTCGCGATCAGCGGCATCGACCTGTCACCCGACCTCATCCTGCTGGACAAGGACGATGCGCTGTTCGCCGTGCTCGACACCGGCGGCGCGACCGTGCGCGAGGGGCATGAAAGCGAGGTGCCGGCGCTCGCCGCGCTCGCCACCCGGCTGACCGCGCAGCGCTATGCCGCGCTCCAGCAGCGCTTCGCCCACCGGGTCGATGCGCCGGTCCGCATCCGCAACGTCCGCGTGTTCGATCCCGTCACCGGCACGCGCGGCGATCCGGTGTCGGTGGTGTTCGCCGATGGCCGCATCACCGGCATCCAGCCGCTGGACGCCCCCGCCTCGCCCGGCGAAGCGTCGATCGACGGCGCGGGCGGAACGCTGATGCCCGGTCTCCACGACATGCACGCGCATGTCAGCCTCGAATCCGCTCTGCTCTACCTCGCCGCGGGCGTCACCTCGGTCCGCGACATGGGCAACGACAATGCCTTCCTCCCCGACCTCGTCCGCCGCATCGCCGCCGGCGAGGTCGCCGGCCCGCGCATCACCCCCAACGGCTTCCTCGAAGGGCGCAGTCCCTATTCCGCCCGGCTCGGCATCGTCGCCGACGGCGAGCTGCAGGCGCTCGACGCGGTGCGCTGGTACGCCGCCCGCGGCTATGGACAGGTCAAGATCTACAACAGCATGAATCCCGCCTGGGTGCCGGCGATCACGCGCGAGGCGCACCGGCTGGGGATGACCGTGACCGGCCATATCCCCGCCTTCACCAACGCCGATGCGATGATCGCCGCGGGCTATGACGAGGTGACGCACGTCAACCAGCTGATGCTCGGCTGGGTGCTCGATCCGAAGGAGGACACGCGCACGCCGCTGCGGCTGACCGCGATGAAGCGCACCGCGACGCTCGATCTCGCCGCGCCGCGGGTGCAGCGGACGATCGACCGGATGGCCGCGGGCCATATCGCGCACGATCCGACCGCGGTGACGCTGGAACTGCTGATGGGCGGCCGCGACGGCACCGCCAATCCGGCGGTCGCCGATTATATCGACCACCTGCCGATCGGCCTGCAACGCCGCCGTCGCCAGGCGATCGCACCGATCGCCGGCCCTGCCGACGCCGCCGCCTATGACGGCGCGATGGCCAAGGTGAAGCAGGTGCTGAAACTGCTCCACGACCGCGGCATCCGCCTGTTGCCCGGCACCGACGACCAGACCGGCCTATCGGTCCATCGCGAGCTGCAGATCTATGCCGAGGCGGGCATTCCCGTTCCCGAGGTGCTCCGCCTCGCCACGCTCGCGCCCGAACAATACATCGGCCGCGACCAGCAGCTCGGCTCGATCGCGCGGGGAAAGCTCGCCGATTTCATCCTGCTGCCCGGCGATCCCACCCGCGACCTGCGCGAACTGCATCGTATCGCGATGGTGGTGAAGGACGGCACGCTTTACTTCCCGTCCGAAATCTACCCGGCGTTCGGCGTGAAACCCTTCGCCGCCGCGCCGACACTGACGCTGCCGAAGGCCATGCCGAAACCGGCCGGCTCCGGCCCGGCGCACGATGCGATGGACGAATTCTGATCCAACGGTGCGAGCGTAGCGAAGCAATCCCGGGTTCCCCCTGACGCCATGGATTGCTTCGCGACGCCCGCACGTCGCCGCCGTCAACGGCCCGCGACGACCTCCGCCACGAACCCGTGCAGGTCACCGCTCAGCGCCGCCAGCGCCTCCTTGTCCTCGAACGCGGAATGGCCCGCGGCATAGCGGTGAAACGCCACGCGGTCGGCGGGCACGCCATGCTGCTCGATCGCGAACTGCCCGGCATAGACCGGCGTGGTGATGTCGTAATAGCCGCCCGCAGCGAACATCCGCAGCGTCGGCTTCGCCGCCATCGCCGCCTTCAGATAGGGCGCGAACGCCATGGCGCGATAGCTGCCGCCATAGGCCTTGTCCCAGTTCCACGCGAAGTTGATGCCGAGGTTCAGGCTGCGATATGCGCTCGGCAGCGCATAGCCCAATTCCTGCTTCAGATAGGTCTCGATCACCGTCGCGGTCCCCGAGCCCAGCGACATCGACGGGTCGTCGAACGGCGGACGCAGCCGGCTGTCCGCAATCGCTCGCGTCGCACGACCGTCGAGCTGCCCGGTGCGCAGCCCCTTCGCCGCGAGCAGCCCGAGCATGACATCGCGCCGCTCCAGCCGCAGGTCCTTTGCCTCGATCGTCGCCGCCGGCAGGCCGGTCAGCGCCGCCATCCGCGCCGCGACCCGCTGCTTTTCCGCCGGCGGCAGCGCCGGTCCCTGCATCAGCGCCGCGGCATAGTCCGTCTGCGCGAAATGCAGCGCATCGTCATACCATTGCGCGACGCTCTTGCCGCCACGATCGACCGCGCCGTGATACCAGCCGACCGCCGCCAGCGTAGGGAACAGCACCACGTCCGACACCACCGGCCCGTCGCTATCGCCGATCGCCAGCGACAGCAGCACGACGCCGTCGGGCAGCGCCATCTCCGCCTGCGCCGTCTTCGCCTGCGCCGTCTTCGACTGCATCGTCTCGTTCAGGATCGCCAGCGCCCGCGCGGTGCCATAGCTTTCGCCGACCAGCAGCACCGGCGCGCCCGTCCGCCCGTTCGCCGCCAGCCATTGCGCGATCATCGCCGCAACGCCGCGCGCGTCGCCGCCGACACCGAAATAGGCGGACGCATCCTTGCCCTTGACCGGCATCGATGCGCCGGTGCCGACCGGATCGATGAACACCAGATCGGCGACGTCGAGCAAGGTGAAGCGATTGTCCTCCAGATGCGCGGCATCGCCGCTGCCGACCATCCGCCGCGGCCCGAACGCCTGCATGTGCAGCGGCGACGACGACGCGCCGGGCCCACCGTTGAACACGAACAGCACCGGCCGCGTCGCCCCGCCGCGCGGCGCATCCGCGACATAGGCATAGCTCACCCCGACCGCGACCGGCGTTCCGTCCGCCCCCGGCATCGGCTGTTCGCTGACGATCGCGCGATAGGCGAACGGCTTGCCGCCCAGCATGATCCGGTGCCGCGTCGTCACCACCCGCGCGCTCGCCGTATCGCGCGGCACCATCGGCTCCATCGCGCGCAGGAAGGCGGGCGACATCGGCGCCTCGCCCTCATCCTGTGCATGGAGCGCGGCGGGCGTGAGCGACAGCGCGGCGAAAAGGGCGAGACGGCGCATCGGCAGGGGCTTTCGTTCGGAGGTCACGCGCGGGGCAGCGCGGCGAGCAGGCGCTCGATATCGTCCATCGTGCTGAACACCGACGGGCTGACGCGGAAGCGGTTGCGCGACAGCGTGATCTGCACCTTCGCCGCCTTGAGCGGCGCGGCGAGCCGCTCCCGCGCGCCCTCCAGCACACAGGTGACGAGCGGCGTTCGGCTGTCGGACGGCGTCACCACGCTATAGCCACGGCTCACGAGCCCGGCATGCAGGCGGCGCAGCAGCGGCTGCCGGTATGCGGTGATGCGATCGACACCCAGCGCGAGGATATGCTCCAGCGACCGGTCGAGCATCGCCGACACCACATGCGCATGCGTGCCGCCCGCGAACAGCCCCTCCATATCGGGCCGCGGCGTCACGTCGGCGATGCGGTAATCCGCCTTGGTCGCGGGTGGATCGAACGGGTAGACGTGCGGGTCGAATCCGGCGACCTGGTAATAGCCGTAGCGCGTTCGCCGCAGCCGGTCGTGCAGGTCGGCGCGGACGTAGAGGAAACCCAGCCCGAAATCCCCCATCAGCCATTTGTAGCTGGCGCAGGCGGCGAAATCGACGTTGCTCGCGCGCACATCGACCGGCACCGCACCGGCGGCATGGATGATGTCGGCATAGACCAACGCGCCCTTTGCGTGCGCGATCTCGCACACCCGCTTCAGGTCGTGCTCGAACCCGTTGTAGGTCGACACCAGCGACAGCGCGACCAGCCGCGTCCCCGGCACGATCGCGCGTTCGATATCGTCGATCGCGATCCGGTTCGCGCGCGGCCGCAGCCAGACGACCTCCACCCCCTGCTTCGCCAGCTCCTCGTAGAGGTAGAAGGACCCGAAGAAATGCAGCGTATCGGTGACGATCCGCCCCTTTTCCCGCGGAAAGCCGAGCGCGTCGATGATCGCCTGCTCGCCCGCGGTGGTGCTCTGGACGAAGGCGATCTCCTCGGGCGTCGCGTTGATGAGCCGCGCGAACTGCGCCTTCACCCGCCCCTCGACCGCATCGGTCGGAAAGTAGCCGTCCATCGTCGCCCGCTGGTCGAGATAGGCGCGCGCCGCATCGCGCGCGCCGATCGGCAGCGGATGCATCGTCCCCGAATCGAGATAGGTCCCCGCCATGGCGGCAAAGCTCGCCCGGTCCGGCAGCATCGCCGGTGCGGCCGCACCACGCGCTGCCAGGGGTAGGGTCGCCGCCCCTGCCAGCACGTTGCGCCGTGTCACCCCGTCGGTCACCATCGTCCCCCTGTCGCGTCCCAGCCTAGCGCAACCGCCCCGCATAGATCTTGCGTCCTTCCGGACATGCCGACAGCCACCCGTACCGATCGATCGTCCCCACGTCCCGAACTGCGCATAAATATGCCGCATGTTCGCCGCTAACCCATGACGCCGAGGGAGTATTCGCGATGATCCGAGCGGCGTTGGCGGCCATGGTTCTGGCGGCGGTGGCGACGCCTGCCGCGGCGCGCACCTGCGCATCCGATGCGGTCGAGACGCGGCACAGCGCGCAGATCGCCGGCAAGCGCCTCGCCTATGTCGCCTGCGTCGGCGCGATCCCGGTCCGCGTCGGAACGGCAGCGGCGCAGATCGTCTACACCGCCTATCTGGTCCCCGGCCGTGCGCGCCGGCCGTTGAGCTTCGTCTGGAACGGCGGCCCCGGCGCCGATTCGCGCACGCTCCACTTCCACGCGATCGGCCCGCGCCTGATCCGCGACGGTGCGCTCGCCGACAATCCCGCCAGCCCGCTCGGCCGTACCGACCTCGTCTTCGTCGATCCGGTCGGCACCGGCTTCAGCCGCGCCATCGACCCTGCCCAGGCCAGCGCCTTCTACGGCACCGTCGCCGATATTGCTGCCACCGCCGCCTTCGTCCGCGACTTCCGCACGAGCTATCGCCGCACCGCCAGCCCGCTCGCCCTCGTCGGCGAAAGCTTCGGCACCTGGCGCGCATCGGGCGTCGCCGAAGCGCTCGTCGACCAGCGCATTCCCGTCGCCGGCGTCGCGCTCATCTCCGGCGGGATTCCGCTTGGCGAGGAGCGGCACGGCGAACGCCGCCGCGCGCTGTCGCTGGTCAACCGCACCGCCACCGCCTTCGCGCTCGGCAAGCTGGCGTCCGACCTGCAACGCGATCAGGCAAGCACCCTCGCCGCGGCGCAACGCTGGGCCGACACCGTCTACGCCCCCGCCCTCGCCGACCCCGCCGCGCTCGACACCGCCCGACGCGCCACCGTCGTCGCCGACCTCGCCCGCTATCAGGGTCTCGACCCCGCCACGATCGATGCGAAGACGCTCTGGGTATCGCCCCGCGACTTCCGCACCCGCCTGCTGGCGGCGGAGGGCAAGACGCTCGGCATCTTTGACATGCGCCGGACGACCCCGCGCACCACGCCGGGCGAGGACGCGGTCGCGCTCGCTTATTACCGCACGCAGCTCGGCTATGGCGCCGGCCGCTACGCGGGCATCGACCTGCCTGCCGACGACGTCGGCGGCGGGTGGCGCTACGACCAGTCGCCCGTCACGAAGGATTCGCTCGCCCGCGCGATGGCCGGCGAAGGCCCGCCCAGCGCATCGCAGCCGTGGATCCAGCGCGCGATGGCGAAGGACCGCGCGCTGCGCGTCTGGGTCGCGACCGGCCTGTATGATTCGCTCAACAGCTGCGCCGGCAATGCCGCCACCGTCGCCGCTTTGCCCGACGGCCTGCCGCGCCGCTTCACGCTGCGCTGCTATGCCGGCGGTCATATGATGTATGAGGATCCGCGCGAAACCCGCCGCTTCGGCAACGAGCTTGCCGACTTTCTCGGAGCCGGCGCATAAATTTTGCGCAGGAGCGCCAGGCCCGCGCCATTTCGAACCCGAACCTCCCGCTCCGGCCCGATCAACGCCGAAAATTCCCCGCCCCGCCACGCTATCTTCCGCGGCAGGGATCGATCGCAGACGGCAGCAGCCGCACCGGTCGGCACAAGCGACGACAAGGGGGCTTCATGCAGCACGTACAGAACGGCACGATCCGGGGATTGATGGCATCGACGGCGGTGCTCGCCGCGCTGGTCGCAATGCCCGCGCTGGCGCAGCAGGCCCCCGCCCCGGCCGACCAGTCGATCGCCACCAGCGTCGATGCCGCCGCCGATACGGACGAGGCGATCGTCGTCACCGGATCGCGCATCCGCCGTGCCGGGCTCGACAATGCCGCGCCGGTCGCTGAGATCACCACCCAGTCGATCACCGACCGCGGCTTCATCACCGCCGCCGACGCGCTCAATAACTTGCCGTCAAACGCCCCCGTGCTCAATCAGGCGGACGGCAGCGGCAACGCCAGCGGCCCCGGCTATCAGGCGCCCAACCTGTTCAACCTCGGGCCGGGCCGCACGCTGACGCTGTTCAACGGCCGCCGCATGGTCACCACCGGATCGGGGATCGGGTCGGCCGACGGCGTCGGCAACGCCTTCGTCGATGCCAATATCATCCCCCTGGGGCTGCTCGACCGGGTCGAGGTCTATCAGGGCGGCGGCGCGGCGGTCTACGGATCGGACGCGATCGCCGGCGTCGTCAACTACATCGTCAAGAAGGACTTTTCCGGCCTCGAACTCGATGCGCAGAACGGCATCTCGAGCCGCGGCGATTACGCGACGCACAGCCTGCGCGGCACCGCGGGCGTCAATTTCGCCGGCGGCCGCGGCAATGTCGCGATCGACCTCGGCTATTCGAAGTCGCCGACGCTGATGTTCAGCGCGCGCCCGCTCTCCAACCTCGGCCGGCTCACCGTCAGCAACGCCGCCGATACCGGCCCGGCGGACGGCATTCCGGCGGTGAAGGAGATCTTCAACGCGGCCTTCTGGCCGTTCAACAGCAACGGCGTGATCTTCACCCGCCCCGCCCCGGTCAGCCCGTTCCTCGCGCGCAGCGGCGGCAACGCCCTGCAATTCTCACCCGACGGCAGCGTCATTCCCTACAATACCGGCGTGTTGCAGGGCATTCCCTTCGCGGCGGGCGGCGACGGCTTCAAATATCAGGCGCTCGCCGGCCTGCGCACCGGCGTCGAACGCTACACCGCCAATCTGGTCGGGCATTACGACCTGACCGACCGCGTCAGCGTCTCGACCGAATTGCTCTATGCACGCACCACCGGCACCGAGATCCCGCAGGGCAACAGCTACACCACGCTCAACGCCGGCGCGTATAACGGCCCGATCGCCTTCACCATCGCCAACCCCTATCTGACGGCGCAGGCGCGCACCCTGCTGAGCGGCGCCAACCCGGCCTTCGCCGGCGGTGCGCCGCTCTATCTCTCGAAATATTTCTACGACCTGACGCCCGCCAACGACCAGACCACGCGCACCGACACCTATCGCGCCGCGCTGGCACTGGAGGGCGATTTCGACCTCGGCACCCGCAACTTCTACTGGTCGATCGCGGGCAGCTACGCCCGCGTCGAGGGGTCGCAGCGCAGCTGGCAGGTGGTCAACAGCCGCTTCCAGAACGCCATCAACGCGGTGTCGAGCGGCGGCCAGATCGTCTGCGCGATCAACGCCGATGCCAATCCCAACAACAACGACACCGCCTGCGCGCCGATCAACCCGTTCGGCGACGGCAACGTCAGCGCCGCCGCGCGCAACTATGTCAGCACCCGCGCCGGGATCGACTGGACCAACGAACAGGCGGACCTGCTCGCCACGCTGGGCGGCACGCTCGCGACGCTGCCGATGGGCAATGCCGATTTCAGCATCGCCTACGAACATCGCGACGAACAGGCACGCTTCGACCCGCTCGACGCCAATCGCGCGGGCAGCTTCGGCACCGGCGTCCGCCAGGTCGCGCAGTCGGGCGGCTACAACACCGACGAATTGTCCGCCGAACTGATCGTCCCGCTGGTCGGCAAGGATTTCCAGCTGCCGCTGGTCCGCCTGCTCGAGGCGAAGGGTGCGTTCCGCTACGTCGACAACAGCTATGCGGGGCATGAGAACGTCTGGGATCTCGGCCTGCGCTGGGAGGTTGTGCCCGGCGTGACGCTGCGCGGGTCGCGCAGCCGCAACTTCCGCGCACCGACGCTGACGCAATTGCTCGCGCCCTCGGCCAGCGGGCTCAATTCGACCGGCTTCGATCCGTGCGATGCCGACCGGATCGCCAGCGGCCCCAATCCCGCCGTGCGCCGCGCCAGCTGCCTCGCGCTGTTCACCGCCAATCCCGGCTATGGCGTCGATGCGGACGGCACCGGGGCGGGCCTCAGCCCCGCCGCCCGCCTCGCCCGCTTCCAGAACCCGTCGGAGAATTTCGCCCGCGCCACGGTCACGACCGGCGGCAACGCCGCGCTGCGCAACGAAATCTCCAACACCTGGACCTATGGCATCCTGCTCCAGCCGCGCGTCGTCCCCGGCCTGACGATCAGCGCCGACCGGATCGAGATCGACCTGAAGGACGGCCTGTCCGCCTTCACGACGCAGGATTTCGCCGCCGCCTGCTATGACGATCCCAATCCGGCGGCGGGTGTGTGCAGCGCCTTCACCCGCCTCGCCACCACCGACGGGCTGAGCCCCGGCGGTACGATCGCGACCGGCACCACGACCACCTTCAACGCCGGCGTGATCCGCTATCGCGGCGAGAATTACATGGTCGACTATCAGTTCGCGCTCGGCGACCTGCTGCGCGCGGGCGATCTCGGCCGGTTGCAGCTGACCGCCTCGGCGACGCACAACACGTTGCTCACCACCTCGGTCACCGGCACCACCTTCGTCCGTACCGACGGCACCTATCTGTCGCCGACCTGGGTCGGGCGCTTCAACGCCGCCTACAGCAAGGGACCGCTGCGCCTGACCTACCAGCTGCAATATCGCGACCGGACCGCGGCGGGCGCCAATGTGTCGATCGAAACGACGCCCAACCCCGTCCTCGCCCGCAACATCGTCCACGACGTGTCGGCGCAGGTCGATCTGGGCAGCATCGCGCTGCGCTTCGGTGTCGACAACCTGACCGACAAGGATCCGTCCTATCCGCAGATCGCCTATGGCGACATTCTCGGCCGGCGCTTCTACGCCGGTGCGCGGATCAAGTTGCGGTGACACGATCGCCCGGCCTGTGCCGCGAACCGGTCGGTGATCCGACCGGTTCGCCGGGTGTCGCCGAATCCTATTCGCACTGGGTCCGCCGGGTGATCCGCGCCGTCCGGTCCGAACGCAACCTGCTGGTCGGGCTGTTCGACAGTTCGGTCCCCGAACCCGTCGAGCATCTGCGCCGGATCATGGCGGAGGGGTTCGGCGAGACGCTCACCTCGCGCTACACCAGCGCCTTCACCAGCGGGAACCCCTATGTCGTCGCGCAGCTCGCACGGCATTATGCGGTGCCGGCGGAGCAGATCGTCTGCACCACCGGCGCCACCGGGGCGCTGTCGCTGATCTATCGCGCCCTGCTGGAACCGGGCGACCGCGTGCTGGTCGAAAACCCCGGTTTCGACCTGTTCCACAAGATCGCTGAAACCTATGGCTATGGCGTCGACCGCTTCCAGCGCCACGGCGCCGATTTCGCGATCGACATCGACGCGCTGGCTGCCAGGATCACCCCGCGCACGCGGCTGATCGTCCTGTCCAACCTCCACAATCCCTCAGGCATGGCCCTGTCCGCCGAAACGCTCGCCGCGATCGGCGCGCTGGCGGAGGCGCGCGGCATCCACGTCGTCGCCGACGAGGTCTATGGCGACTACATCGACGCAGACCGTCGCCCGCCGCCTGCGGTCCAATTGTCCCCCGCCTGCATCAGCATCAGCAGCCTCACCAAATCGCACGGCCTCAGCACCTTGCGCTGCGGCTGGATCGTCGCCGCGCCGGGGCCGATCGCGCGCATCCGCGCGCTGGCCGAAGAGATTGATTTCAGCATCTCCAACCTGTCGCACGCCGTCGCCGCGCTGGTGCTCGAACATCCCGAGACCTTCGAGGATTATCGCGCCGGGATGTTGCGCCGCGCGCGGCCGATCATGGAATCCTACCACGCGCATTGGCGCGAACAGGGCCTCGTCACCGGCACGCTGCCCCCCTTCGGCTGCATCGCCTTTCCACGGCTGGTCGGGATCGACGATACCGTGCGCTTTTCCGAATGGCTCGCCGATCGCTGCGGCGTCATCGTCGCGCCGGGGGAATATTTCGGGGCAGCCGGCCATATCCGCATCGGCTTCGCGCGCGCGCCGGCGGATGTCGATTACGGCTTGCAGGCGCTGACCGATGGGCTGATCCGCTACCGCGATCAGCATAAAGGGGGGATGGCATAGGATGATGGTGCGGGCGGTCTGGGGATTGGCGATGCTGCTCGCCGGGGCCACCGCCTCGGCCCAGAATCTGCCGACGGCGCTGACGATCAAGGCGCGCAGCGAACAGACCGCGGTGATCCATGGCCGGCGCCTCGCCTATACCGCCGAAGTGGGCCTGATACCGGTCGCCAGCGCGCCGGGCCGACAGGATGCGACGGGCGGCTATATCTCGTACAGCCGTACCGGCCCCGCCGACCGTCCGGTGCTGTTCGTCTTCAACGGCGGCCCCGGTGCCGCCTCCGCCTATCTGCAGATGGGCGCGCTCGGCCCGTTCCGCGCGCAGGTGCCGCAGGACCCGGCCGTGCCGGTGCCCGTCGCCGCGCCCGTCGTCGCCAATCCCGACACGCTGCTCGACGTCGCCGACCTCGTCTTCCTCGACCCGCCCGGCACCGGCTTCTCCACGCTCGCCGCCGATGCCGATACGGCCTTCTATCGCTCGGTGCGGGGCGATGCGGATGCGGTCGCGCAGACCGCCCGCGCATGGCTCGCCGCGCATGGCCGGAGCCAGGCGCCGCTGTACATCCTCGGCGAAAGCTATGGTACGATCCGCGCCGCCGCGATGGTCGATGCCCTGCGCGAACAGGACCCGGCGCTGACCTTGCGCGGCGTGCTGCTGCTCGGCCAGGCGCTCAACATGATCGAGACGTCGCAGCGGCCCGACAATGTCGTGACCTATCCGGTCGCGCTGCCGACGCTGGCCGCGATCGCCTGCTACCACCACGTCCGGCCTGCGCCCTGCACACCACAGGACAGCGCGCGCGAGGCCTCCGCTTATGCCGAAATCTATCTCGCCGCGCTGTTCCGCGGGCAGGCCCTCGACGCCGCCAGCCGCACGGCGGTGGCCGCGAGACTGGAGGCCCTCACCGGCATCCCCCGCGTCTTCTATCTCGCGCATGACCTGCGCATCTCGAAGGAACGCTTCCGTGTCGAACTGCTTCGCACGCAGGGGAAAGTACTCGGCCGCTACGACGCGCGCTACACCGCCCCCCGCGCGCCCGACGCCGGCGACACCGTCGGCCCCGACGCCTTCTCCGCGGTATCCGATCTCTACGGCAAGGCGGTGACCGGCCAGCTGACGCGGATCGGCGTGACCGATGCCGCCGCCTATCGCGTGATCGTCCGCGGCGGCGACGACTGGCGCTACGGATCGGGCGACTCCCCGTTCAACGACTGGCCGTTCATGGCGCGGCTCGAACAGGCGATGGCGGCGACGCCCGGCCTGCGTTTGTTCGTCGGCACCGGCCTCTACGACCTTACCACCACGGTCGGCGCGGCGGATTATCTGTTCGCGCAAAGCACGCTGGACGCCGGGCGTTACCACAACGCGCGCTATCCCGCCGGCCATGTCGCCTATTCGGACGATGCCAGCTGGCGGCTCCTGATGCGCGACCTGCGCGCCTTCCTTACCACCGGAGCCGCGCATTGACCGACGCGAAGCTCGCGAGGGGAATCGATCTGTGGGGCGTCGTCGCGCTCGGCCTCGGCACGGCGGTCGGCGTATCGATCTTCTCGGCGATCGCGCCCGCCGCGCGGATCGCCGGGCCCGCGATGTTGCTGTCGGCATTGCTCGCCGCCCTGCCCATGTATCTGATCGCGGTCAGCTATGCCTTCCTCGGCTCCGCCTGTCCGGCGTCGGGCGCGTCCTTCGTCTGGCCCGCGCGCTTCCTCCACCCGGCGTGGGGCTTCTACATCGGCTGGGCACGGATCGTCGCCAACGTCGGCGCGATCGTCGTGCTGGCGCTGGTGCTCGTCAGATATGCGTCGATGCTGGTGCCGCTGCCGACGCGGCCGACGATGCTTGGCGTGCTGCTGCTCGCCCTGATCGCCAATCTGTTCGGCGTGCATATCGCCACGCGCGTGCAGAAGATCCTGCTGGTCGGCATGCTGCTGCTGTTCGCGGTCTTCATCATATGGGGCGGCACGACCGCCGTCGATACGGCACGGCTGCAACCGCTGTTCCCGCACGGCGTCCACGGCATGATCGCAGCGACCCCGCTGCTGATGGGTCTGTTCTTCGGGATCGAGGCCGCGACCGAGGCCGGGGCGGAAGTGACCGACAGCCGCCGCACGATCCCGCTCGGCATTGCGCTGTCGATCGGTTCGGCGACATTGCTGTATCTGGCGGTCGGTTTCGTCGCGCTGGGCGTGCTCGGCGGCGATGCGCTGGGTGCCAGCGAGGCGCCGATCCTCGACGCGGCAAAGCGGTTCATGGGTCCGGCGGCCACGCCGCTGATCGTGCTCGCGGCGGTGCTGTCGATCGGCAAGTCGCTCAACGCGCTGTTCGCGATGTTCAGCCGCAGCCTCTATGCGATGGGTGTGGCGGGCATGCTGCCCCGCGCGCTCGGCCGGGTCCACCCGCGCTGGCAGACGCCGCATATTGCGCTGATCGCCGTCTTCCTGCTCGGCTGCGTCGGCATGCTGCTGCCGATGGAGCTGACCTTTCTGTTCCTCGCGGTCAACATCCCCAACCTGCTGAAATACGGCAGCGTCTGCCTCGCCGCCGCCCGTGTCGTCGAACGACACCCGGACCTGTATGACGCCGCCGCGTTCAAGTTCGGCCGACGGACGATGCGCAGCCTCGGCTATGCCGGCGCCGCCTGCGCCACGGTCCTGATCTTCGTCGGCATGGAGGCGGATTGGCGGCCGTACGTGCTACTCCTCGGCTGGATGCTCTGCGGCCTGCTTTACTTGAGGCTTTTCGGAACGCGAGATCGGATCAGCTAGCGACGATCGCCGCCCGGAACCGTGCTTGCGCAGTACCGGCGTTCGCGTCGCTCTGTGCGATCCTCGGCTACGCGCTCGACCCCGCCGCGATCGTCCTCGGCGGCCGTCTGCCGCCCCGGATCGCGGACGTTCTCGTCGCGCGAATCCGCCTGCCCCGCGCGGCGAACCGGCATGGCCTCGCTCCACCGACCCCCACCCTCCGCCGCGCGCTGGTCGGTGGCGACGCGGTCGCGCTGGGCGCCGCACTCATGCCCCTCGAACGCGCCCTTCTGATCTGACGCGTTCGCTTTTCCAGCGGACTGCAACAGACAGTTCCGCTTGGCCTACCCGCGTCTGCCGATAACCGGCCGTATCCCAGCAGGGATGACATGCCCTCGCCGATTCGAAGCACCGATCGAACCCTGGAATGACGGCGTGCCGTTGAGCGGTCGTGACGATGCGCAAACGGGCCGCGTCAGGCGGATTGGGCGTCCAGCACGTCGATATCGTTCACGCGTTCCGAGATCAGCCCGCAAAGGTTCATCAGCGCCGGTGCAAGGCGTTCGCGCCGGTGCAGGACATAGGTGACAGAAGGCAGGTCCGGCAGCGACGGTCCGCCGATTTCGGGAAGGCCACCGAACAGGTCGGTTCGGCAGGTGATCCCGACACCGCCGCGCACCGCGGCGCGCAGCGCCGAGAGGCTCGGCGTCTCGACCACCAGCTGGTACGGACGGCCCGCCGCCTCCAGCGCCGCGATCGCCGCGTCGCGAAACCGGCAGGGGCGTTCGAGAACGGCGAGTGGGATCGTGTCCCGCGCCGGCAGCCCCGCATTGCCGAACCAGCGCATCGGCTCCTCGCGGATCGCCGCAGGATCGCCCGCCGCGCCCATGCCGAGGATCACGTCGAGCCGGTCGCTCTCCAGCAGATCGAGCAGCTGCGGCGTCCCCCCGACGCGTACCTCGAGCCGAACGTCCGGATGCAGCGCGACGAGCTGCGCGAGCAGCCCCTGCAACAGCGTCTCGGCGAAATCCTGCACGAAGCCGATCCGCACCGGCCCGGCGAGCGCCTCGCCGGTCAGCGTCGCAACGATGCGATCGTTGAGCGCCAGCATCTCGCGCGCGAGGACCAGCACGTCATCGCCCTGCGTCGTCAGCGCGAGCCGCCGCCCCTCCCGCCGGAACAGCGGGATCTGCAGCAGTTCTTCCAGGCGCTTGATCTGCAGACTGATCGCAGGCTGGCTGAGGAACACGCGTTCCGATGCGCGTAGCATCGATCCGCCGTCGACCACCGCCACGAAACTGCGCAGGACATCGACGGGAAGATTGAGAGCCATGACGCCCTTATAAGCTCAACCAATCAGGCAGGTGAGCAAATCTATATTGATTGGGTAGGAGTTAAGCTGTCCTTTGTCGTCAGCCCGCTGGCATGCCGCCGGGGCCGGAGACGACATGGCCACGATCCTGCCCCCTGACGATGCGCGACGGCCGCTCCTTACGCGTATCGGCGGTGCGCGCTGGGTGTCGCCCCTCGTGCTGCTGCTGCTGTGGGAGATCGGCGCGCGCACCGGCCTGATCCCGGCACGGACGCTCGCCGCCCCCTCGGCGGTGCTGGCGACGATGGGCGGGATGATCGCGTCGGGCGAGCTCGGGCACAATGTGCTCGTGTCGCTCGGCCGCGCGGGCGTGGGCCTGGCGATCGGCGTGCTGATCGGCGGCCTGCTGGCGGTCGCCGCCGGACTGTCCCGTCGCGGCGAGGCGGCGATCGACTCGCCCGTACAGATGCTGCGGACCCTGCCGACGCTGGCGCTGACGCCGTTGTTCATCGTCTGGTTCGGGATCGGCGAGACGCCCAAGATCGTGCTGATCGCGGTCGCGACGACGTTCCCGGTCTACCTCAATCTCTACAACGGCATCCGCGGCGTCGATGCGCGGCTGATCGAGGCCGCGCGCGCGTTCGGCCTGTCGCGAGGGCAGATCGTCCGCCACGTCATACTGCCCGGCGCCCTGCCCGCGCTGCTGGTCGGCCTGCGCTACGCCCTGTCGATCTCGGTGCTGATCCTGGTCGTCGCCGAACAGATCAACGCGTCGTCGGGCCTCGGCTACCTCATCAACAACGCACGCGATTTCATGCGGACCGACATCATCGTCGTCTGCCTGATGGTCTACGCCGCGCTCGGTCTCGGCGCCGATGCAGCGGTGCGACTGATCGAGCGACGCTCGCTCGCCTGGCGCCCGACGATCCTGGAGGCCCGCTTATGACCGCACCGATCCCGTTTCCCACCCGCCCGCAACCGGTCGTCGCGTTGCGCGGCTTCACCCGCCGGTTCGGTCGCAACACGGTGATCGACGGGCTCGACCTGGAAATCGCGGAGGGCGAATTCGTCGCGCTGCTGGGCCGCAGCGGATCGGGCAAGACCACGCTGCTGCGCACGCTCGCCGGGCTGGACGGCCCGAGCGAAGGCGAGGTTCGCGTGCCGGCCTCACGCGCGGTGGTGTTTCAGGATGCCCGGCTGCTGCCGTGGCAGCGGGTCTGGCGGAACGTCATGCTCGGCCTCGGCGGTCACGATGCACGCGAGCGCGCGGAAAAGGCGCTGGCCGAGGTCGGGCTGGACCACCGCGCCGATGCCTGGCCGCTGACGCTGTCCGGTGGCGAGGCGCAGCGTGCGGCCCTTGCCCGCGCGCTGGTCCGCGAGCCGGACGTGCTGCTGCTCGACGAGCCGTTCGCCGCGCTTGATGCGCTGACCCGGATCCAGATGCACGACCTCGTGCTCGGCCTGTGGCGGCGGCACCGCCCCGCCGTGCTGCTGATCACGCACGACATCGACGAGGCGATCGCGCTGGCCGACCGCGTGCTGGTGCTCGACGGCGGCCGTATCGTCGCCGAGGAGCGGATCGCCGACGCACGGCCCCGCACGCCCGACGCGGCCCTCCGCCATCGCCTGCTCGCCCGCCTCGGCGTCACGCCCGCGCCGCCACCGGCCGTGCCGGACGAATGGGCCCACGCCGCCGAATGATCCGCTTTTCCTGAAAGGAGTCGAACCATGAGCCTACATCCCGACGCGCTCGAAATCCTCGGCATGATCTCGACCAACTACGCCTCCGAAACGCATGTGCCGACCGGCCCGCAGATCGATCCGAGCTACACCGCGGCCTTTGCGCTGGCGCACGAACAGGCCGGCTTCGACCGCATCCTCATCGGCTATCACAGCGCCGCGCCCGACGGTTTTCAGGTCGCGGCCTATGTCGCCCAGCATACGACGAGGCTCAAGATCCTGCTCGCGCACCGGCCCGGCGTGGTCCAGCCCACCGTCGCCGCGCGACAGCTCGCCACGCTCGACCAGTTCAGCGGCGGGCGGCTCGCGGTGCATATCATCTCGGGCGGGTCGGACGCCGAACAGCAGCGCGACGGCGACTTCCTGACCAAGGACGAACGCTATGCGCGCACCGACGACTATCTCGACGTCGTCAAGAAGACCTGGACGCAGACCACGCCGTTCGATCACGACGGCCCATATTATCGGGTCCGCGACAGCGTGTCCGGCGTCAAGCCCCTGCAACAGCCGCATATCCCGATCTTCTTCGGCGGCGCCTCGGACGCGGCGGTCCGCGTCGCCGGACGCCATGCCGAAACCTATGCGTTCTTCGGCGAGACGCTCGAACAGACCGCGGAGATCATCGACCGGGTGCGCGCCAGCGCTGCCGAGAACGGCCGCCCGGCGCCCCGCTTCAGCGTGTCGTTCCGCCCGATCCTCGGCCGTACCGAGGCAGAGGCGTGGAGCCGCGCCGAACACATCCTGGCGGAAGCCCGCGCGATCAAGGAAACCGGCGCATCGCTCTTTCGCGGCGCCACCTCGCAATCCGAGGGCGCGCGGCGCCTGCTGGAAACCGCAGCGGGCGGCAAGGTGCGCGACAAGCGGCTATGGACCGAAATCGCCAAGCTGACGGGTGCGCCGGGCAATTCGACGTCGCTGGTCGGCACCGGCGATCAGGTGGTCGACGCCCTGCTCGACTATTACGACCTCGGCGTCCGGACCTTCCTGTTCCGCGGCTTCGATCCGCTCGAGGATGCGATCGACTACGGCCGCAACCTGCTGCCGAAGCTGCGCGCGGCCGTCGCCGAACGCGAACGGCCGCTGGCGGTGGCGGCGGAATGACGTCGGCGCACACCCGTGCGGTTCGCCGGCTGGTCGCGGCGATCGAGACGATCGTCGCCAGTCGGGACAAGGCCACCCCGGACGATGCCATCGTCGCCCGGGTGGCGGCGCCGCTCGCCGCCCTCGTCGCCACCGACGACTGGATCGACCCCGCCTTCGCCGCGCCCGATCCCGACCGTTATCGCCAGTACCTGCTTCACCGCGATCCCGAGAACCGCTTCTCGGTGGTCAGCTTCATATGGGGGCCGGGACAGGCGACGCCGATCCACGACCACCGCGTCTGGGGTCTGGTCGGCGTATTGCGCGGCGCCGAGATTGACCAGCGCTATGCGAAAACCGACGACGGCACGCTCGTTCCGGTCGGCGCGCCTGTCCGGCTCGATGCCGGGGCGGTCGCCACGCTGTCTCCCGACACCGGCGACATCCACCGCGTCGCCAATGCCCATGACGACCGCGTGTCGATCAGCATCCATGTCTATGGTGCGGATATCGGCCGCGTCGAGCGCGCGACCTATACCGAGGCCGGCACCGCCCGGCCCTTCGTGTCCGGCTACACCGAACCTTCGGCGGTTGCCGCATGACCCCGCAGGAGATCCGCCACGCCTGGCTCGCCCGCAACGAGATCGCGGTGTTCGACCTGCGCGACGAACATGCCTTCGCCGGAGGCCACCCGCTGTTCGCGGCACAGCTTCCGCCCGACCGCATCGCCATCGAGATCGCGCGCCGCGTACCACGCCTCGCCACGCCGATCGTCGTTTATGGCCATGCCGAAGGGCCCGCAGACGACCTTGTCGACGCAGCGATCGCCCGGTTGCGCGCGCTCGGCTACACCGACGTGTCCGCGCTCGACGGCGGCCTCGCCGGCTGGACGGCGGCGGGCTACGAGCTGTTCCGGGACGTCAATTCCTACAGCAAGGCGTTCGGCGAACTGGTCGAGGCGCGACGCCACACGCCCTCGCTGCCCGCCGCCGACGTGCAGGCGCTGATCGACGAAAAGGCCGACATCGCGATCCTCGATGCGCGCCGGTTCGACGAATATGCGACGATGAGCATCCCGACCGGCACCAGCGTGCCCGGCGCCGAGCTGGTCCTGCGCGCCCGCGCCGTCGCCCCCGATCCCGACACGCTGATCGTCGTCAACTGCGCCGGGCGAACCCGCAGCATCATCGGCACCCAATCGCTGCTCAACGCTGGCGTGCCGAACCGGGTCGTGGCGCTGCGCAACGGCACGATCGGCTGGACGCTTGCCGGGCAGGCTCTGGAACACGGCCAGAGCCGCGCCGTCGCGACCATCGATCCCGAACGGCGCGACGAGGCGCGCGCCGCTGCACGGTCGGTCGCCTATCGTGCCGGCGTCCGTCATATCGGGCCTGACGATCTGCGCGCACTCGCCGCGGATCCGGGCCGGACGCTGTACCGGTTCGACGTGCGAACGCCCGCCGAGCATGCTGCCGGCCATCCGCCGGGGTTCGTCGAGGCGCCGGGCGGGCAGCTCGTACAGGAAACCGATGTATTCGCCCCGGTGCGCGGCGCACGCATCGTACTGGCCGATGACATCGGCCCGCGCGCCGACATGACCGCGTCATGGCTCGCCCAGATGGGCTGGGACGTGCTGGTGCTCGACGGCGGCTTCGACGACAGCTCGGGCAGTCCGCTGGAAACCGGCTCGACCGCGCTCCCGCCGCGCGGTCCGGAGGGACGGTACAAGCGCCCCTATGAAGGCACCGACAACGCGGCCGCGGCGATGCAGGCCTATCTCGACTGGGAATACGGCCTCGTCGACCAGCTCGCGCGTGACGACACGCACGGCTTCCACGTGATCTGAGGAGACATTCCATGACGATCTCACTCTATTTCGCGCCGAACAGCTCGGCGTTCGCGCCGCTCGTCGCGCTCGAGGAGGCACGCGCCGACTATCGCGCCGTGCCCGTCAGCCTTGCCGCCGGCGAACAGCATGGCGCCGCCTATCGTGCTATCAATCCGCGGGGTCGCGTCCCCACGCTCGTCGTCGACGGCACGCCGATCCCCGAGGTGATCGCGATCCTGCACTGGATCGCCGATCGCTATGCCGACACCGGACTGCTGCCCGCGGACCCGGTCGAACGGGCGCAGGCCATCGCGCTGATGAGCTGGATCGCGACGACGGTGCATGTCGCGCTCGCGCAGGTCCGCCGCCCCGAACGCTACGCCGACGATCCCGCGATCCGCCGCGCGCTCGATGCACCCGGCCGCGCCGCCTTCGCCGTCGCGCTCGGCGAGCTGGAAACGCGCTCGATCGCGACGGCGTCGCCCTACCTGATCGGCGGCCGGTTCGGCGCGATCGATGCCTATGCGCTGGTCGTCCGCCGCTGGGCCGACGGGCTGGGGATCGACCGCAGCCATTTTCCGGATTTCGCCGAACGCACCGACCGGCTGTTCGCACGGCCATCGGTGCGCCGCGCTCTCGACCGCGAGGCGCTCACTCTTGCCGCCGCCGCCTGAAAGGACGCGCATGACCGGCCCCGCCCGACCCGCCGACTAGCACCGCCGCGCGGCGCCACTGACCGACATACCCCCTCGCCGCAGCCGCGGCGGGGAACGGAGACGCACGTCCGATCAACGGCGGCGCTCCCAGCATTCAGACAGGGATCCCCATGCACGCTCGCCTCTTCCATTCAGCATCCTCCGGCCTTGCGCTGCTGTTCGCCATTGCCGCTTCCGGCCCCGCACAGGCCGCCGGGGACCCGCGGGAGCCGATCAAGCCGGCTGCAACAGACCCTGCGGCGGACGCTGCGCCCGCCGCCGCGCCGGCAACGCCCGCCGACGACATCGTCGTCACCGCCCGCTACAAGAACGAGACGCTGCAGACGGTGCCGATCGCGATCACCGCGCTCTCGTCGGCGCAGATCGAGGCGATCGGCGGCCAGACCAGCCTCAAGAACCTCGCGGCGTTCACCCCGAGCGTCAGCATCCAGGGCTTCAGCGGTCGCAACCAGACGATCACGATCCGTGGGCTGGGCACCAATTCGGGCGGCACCAACGACGGGCTCGACCAGGGCGTCGGTCTCTATATCGATGGCGTATACCGACCCCGCACCGGGACCGTCATCAACGACCTGCTCGACGTCGAGGGGGTTCAGGTATTGCGCGGGCCCCAGGGTACGCTGTTTGGCAAGAACACCGTCGCGGGTGCGATCGACGTGCGCACCCGGCTGCCGACCTTCGCGCCCGAATTCACGTCCGACATCACCTACGGCAATTACAACTACATGCGGGCGCAGGCGTCCGCTTCGGGCGGGCTGACCGATACGTTGGCGATCCGCCTCAGCGGCCTCGTCAGCGGCCGCGACGGGATCGTCTACAATACGACGCAGCGCAAGGACTGGGACAATTACGAGAACGTCGCGGTCAAGGCCGACCTGTTGTGGAAGCCCCGCGACACACTGACCGTCCGGCTGACCGGCGACTATGCGCGCCAGACCGGCAACATGGGCTTCTATCTGTCGGGGCAGGTGCTTCCCACCACGCTCGCCAACGGGGCGCCGGTCAAGGGCTTCTACCAGCACGCGGCCGAGGTCGGTTACGTGCCGATCCCGGTCGATCCGTACCGGCGCAGGACCGACATCAACGGATCGCAGGCGATCCAGATGCCCAGTGGCGGTGTCACCGCGCGGATCGATGCGACGCTCGGCGGACATACGCTGACCTCCATCACCGCCGGACGCTTCTGGAAGTGGATCCCCAACTGGGACGGCGACCAGTTCGGCGCCGACGTGCTCGGTCAGGCGACGGTCGCCACCGACCAGAAGCAGTTCAGCCAGGAACTCCGCCTCACCTCCCCGAGCGGCGGCAGGATCGAATATACCGCCGGCCTGTATTATTTCTGGCAAAAGGCCGACCTGAAGCAGGAGCTCTCGTTCAGGAAGGACGCCGCGAAATGGTATTTCGGCCCCAACGCGCCCGATGCGCTGCTGAACGGCCTCGACACGTTCAGCTACCTCGATCCATCCACCAACAGCTATGCCGCGTACGGCCAGGCGACGTGGCACGTCACGCCCGGCACCAGCCTGACGGGCGGCCTGCGCTACACCTATGAGAAAAAGGCCGGGAGCTACGATGCCGTCCAGGTCGGCACGCCCGCGCCGATCGCCAGCCTGCCCGTCGCCTATCAGGCGACCGCGGCGGCGATCCGCGCCGCCTATGCCCCGTCCGGTGGCGCGTATGACGCCAGCCGGTCGAAGGGGACGCTGTCGTGGCTGCTCAGCGCCAATCAGAATATCGGCGACGACGCCCACGCCTATGCCAGCTACTCGCGCGGCTATAAATCGGCGGGGATCAATCTCGTCCGCCGCAACGTCGGGATAAACATCTTCGTCGAACCGGAAACGGTCGACGCCTATGAGGTCGGACTCAAGACCCAGCTGCTCGATCGCCGCGTCCAGTTCAACACCGCGCTGTTCTGGACGATCGACCGGAATTACCAGGCCAATCTGTACGACGTGTCAAACCGGGTCGGCTATCTCGGCAACGCCGGCAAGGTGCGCAGCCGCGGCGTCGAGGTCGACCTTCGCGCCGGCCTCGCACGGGGCCTCACGCTGAGCGCCTCGGGCAGCTTCACCGACGCGAAGTACGTCCGCTACACCAACGCGATCTGCCCGTTCCTCCAGTCGTTCCGGACGTCGTGCGACATCTCCGGCCAGCGCCTGTCCGGCACGTCGAAATGGGCGGGCGCGGTCCAGCTGCGATACGAGGCCCCGCTCGGCGACAGACTGGTCGGGTACACGGCAGCCGACACCACCTACCGTTCCACCTTCTACTCCGCGGTCAACGACGATCCGTTCTCGCGCATCAAGGGCTATGCGCTGGTCGGCGCACAGCTCGGGCTGCGCGCCGCGAACGGTCCGTGGGACGTCTCGATCTGGGGCCGCAACCTGTTCGACAAGGACTATCTGCTCACCTCCACGGTCAACGCCACCTGGGGCATCACGCAGGTCGGCGTCGGCGAACCACGCACGTACGGCCTCACGCTGCGCACGCGTTTCTGACCATGTCCCCTTCCCTGACCAAGGACACCGCCATGCTTCACACATTGCTGACCCGCCGCACCGCGCTGGCCATCGGCGGCGCCGGACTACTGGCCGCCTGCAGCAAGGCGGCGGGCAGGACGCTGGTGATCGGCGACCAGCGTGGCGGGGTCCAGGCGCTGCTCGCCGCCTCGGGCGAACTCAAGGACGTGCCCTACCCGATCGAATGGGCGCAATTCCCCAACGCGGCGCCGCTGATCGAGGCTCTGGCGGCCGGGGCCATCGATACCGGCGTTGGCGGCGACGCCCCGTTCATCTTCAGCCTGCAGTCGAATGCCGGCGTAAAGGCGATCGCCGCGTTCCGCTCACAGGGTCCGTCGACCACGATCCTGGTGCCGGGCAAATCGCCGATCCGGGACTTCGCCGGCCTGATCGGCAAGCGCGTCGCCACACCGCGCGGATCGATCGGCCATCATCTACTGCTCGCCGGGCTCCAGCGTCTCGGCAAGCCGTTCGACGCGATCGACATCACGTTCCTGTCGCCCGCCGACGGTCGCGCCGCGCTGACCAGCGGGTCGGTCGATGCCTGGTCGATCTGGGATCCCTATGCCGCGATCGGCGAATTGAGCGACGGCCTGCGCATCCTTCCCATAGACCGCGGGCTGGCACCGGGGATCGGCTTCGTGTTCGGCACCGAAAGCGCGTTGCGCGACAAGCGTGCACAACTGACCGATCTCGCCGCGCGCTTTGCCCGCGCGCGACGCTGGGCCGAAACGCACCGCGAGGCTTATGCACAGATGCTGACGCAGCAGACCGGCGTCCCGATCGCCGCGACGCAGCGCTACATCAACCGCAGCGTCAACGTGCCCGTGCCGATCGATGCCAGACTGATAGCCGAGGAACAGGGCATCGCTGACCTGTTCCACACCGCCGGGCTGCTTGCGCAACCCGTCCAGGTCGCGCCGCATCTCGCGCAACTGTAATCGACGCCGGAGATCTTTCGATGACCAAGCGACAATTGAAGCTCGGGCTGGTGACGACCGGCGTCGGCGGCCCCGGCGATAGCAACCGGTGGCTCGATCCCGAGATACCCGTCGATGCGAGCGTGAGCATCGATTGGTACATCGATATCGTACGCCAGGCGGAGGCGGCGAAGTTCGATCTGGTCTTCATCGTCGATAGCCAGTTCATCACCGCCGACTCCCCGCCGCATTATCTCAACCGGCTGGAGCCACTGACGCTGCTCTCCGCGCTCGCCGTCGCGACCAGCCATATCGGGCTCGTCGGCACGCTGACGACGTCGTACAACGACCCGTATAATCTCGCCCGCCGCCTCGCCTCGCTCGATTTGATCAGCAAGGGCCGCGCCGGATGGAACGTGGTGACGACCGGCGACGCCGGCACCGCCGGCAATTATGGTCGCGACGAGCATTATGATTACGCGACGCGCTACGGACGCGCCTTCGAATATCTCGACGTCGTGCGCGGGCTGTGGCGTTCGTACGAAAAGGGCGCGCTGGTCCGCGATCGCGAGACCGGCGTGTTCCTCGACAAGACGAAGCTGCACGCGCTGAACCACAAGGGCGAGCATTTCTCCGTCGTCGGCCCGCTCAACATCCAGCGCTCACCGCAGGGCGAGCCCGTGATATTTCAGGCCGGGGATTCCGAACAGGGGCGCGATCTCGGCGCGACGGTGGCTGACGCGATCTTCACGCACGCGAAAACGATCGAACAGGGCCAGGCCTTTTACGCGGATCTGAAAGGGCGCGCCGCCAGGCTTGGTCGCAATCCCGACGAGATCGTGATCCTGCCCGGTTTCACGATCACGGTCGGCGACACCGACGAGGACGCCCGGGCGATCCAGCGTGCCTATCGGCGCGCGGACCAGAGCTTCGAACAGGCCCTGGCCGAATTCGGACGGGCATTCGGCTGGCATGACTTCCGCCAGTATGATCTCGACGCGCCGTTCCCCGCCGCCGCGCTGGAACACGGGAAAAGCAGCTTTTTTACACAGGCGAAATCGATCACCACCACCGCCGTTGTACATCGCCACTCCCTACGCGAAACCATCAACCTCGTTCGTGATCAACACACTAGCCCGTTCGTCGGATCGGCCGAAACCGTAGCCGCTGAAATCGCCCGCTGGTTCGAAGGCCGCGCCTTCGACGGGATCAACGTCCACGCGGGACACCCTGATCAGTTCCGGCGCTTCACACAGGAAGTCGTCCCGCTGCTCCAACTACGCGGGCTGTTCCGGTCGAATTATGAAGATACCACCCTGCGAGGCAATCTTGGCCTGCCAGTGTTAGCTTATGATCGGTGAGCGAGGTGACCTGAACTGATGGGATGGATGCCGTTCGTGACATCCCTCGCCTCTACCTGGGCCAGATCGCGTTGCTCACGCAAAAAATCGAGAAGTTGCACTCGAAGCTCGTTGCATCGACCAGTCTATGACGCCATGCTCCGCGAGATGCGGCTGCCCTGCTTCCGCATCTCGCGGATCCGAGGCGCCGAAACCCCGCTGCGTCTCATCAAGCATGTGAGGGTCATCCGCTGATCAGGATCAGCGACGTGGCCGGGTGGCCATATCGGTCGTCTGCAGCCCATACCCGGCCTTGGAGCACCCTTTTTCGCTTTGCAGCTTTAGCCGTTCGTTCATGCAGATAGATGGCAGCTCCCGGCTGCAAAATCCGCCGTCTGCAGGGCTACTGGAGGAAGCCATCCCTGCCTCAGTGGCTCGCAGCGTTCGAATACACGTTCATGACAATGACGCCAGCGATAATCAGGCTCATGCCAATGACAGCGGCGGCATCGAGCTTTTGACCCTGGAATGCCCATGCAGCGGCTGAGATCAGAACAATGCCGACGCCTGACCAGATAGTGTACGCAATGCGTGTCGGGATCGTTCGAAGCGTCAGCGACAAGAAGTAGAAGGCAAGACCGTAACCGATAACGGTAACGATCGTCCAAGGCATGCGCGTAAAACCATTCGACTGCTTCATGGCAGTCGTTGCGCAAACCTCGGAGACGATCGCGATTGCTAGCAGGAGATAGTTCATGGACGATCTGCTAGCATACAAAACGCGGCCAATCTTGGATACTTACACCCCTAAGCGCAGTCCACTGTTGCGCGACGCCGCCCGGCCGGACGGCGCTGGAACGACCCAGATCCAGATATTTAGCGTCGGTCTGCACCTGTCTCATTTCGCTCATTCGCGTTTCTGCCGGCATCTCAAGCAGCGGCGCCGGACATGCTATAGTTCCGCGACGAGGAAAGCCACCGACCGGCCCAACAGCAGCACGCCGTTGACGCCGTCGGTAGCACACGAGACGCAGCAAGCCGCCCGACGAGGAGGGTTGTTTCTCGCACTAACAGGCGGGCTAAACAATAAGCGTACATCAGCCTCCGGTCGCCATGCCGGGCCTTGCAGGTCCGCCGACCAGACCATCTGCGCTCCCGCCCCCGGCGGACGTGTCGAGTAACGGAAAGAAGGCCGCCTTCAGCGGGAGCGTGGCCGAGCCGATCGCGGCCGCGTCGCCATCGATCATCGACGCGACGACCCGCGCGGACGGACGGCGGTGCCCTCGCCGGTCGGGGTTGATGAAGGTGATGCGCTCGATGATCCGCCGTGCCAGTTCGTCCGGCAGGCGCCCGCCCAGCACGATCGCCTCGGGATCGAGCGTCGCGGATATGGAGGAGGCGACCAGATCGAGCGAGGGCATGATCGCGTCGAGCCATGCATCGACGGCGGCATGTCCGGGATCGAACCCGCCCAGCATGGCGTGCAGATCGGGATAGACGATCCCCGCATCGGCAAACGCCGTGCGCAATGCCTCCAGATTGGGCTGCTGCCAGTCGACCGGCAGGATCGAGGCAAATTCGCCGGCATTGCCGTGGCGACCGCGCAGCAACTGACCGTTGGAGACAACGCCGCCGCCGAACCCGGCGGAAAAATACAGATAGGCGAAATCCCGCGCCGCGCGTCCCTGCCCCAGCATCGCCTCGCCGATCGCCGCGACATTGCCGTCGTTGTCGATCCACACCTTGTGGCCCAGGGCATCTGCAAGGATCGTGTCGAGCGGCAAAAGCGCCCATGGATCGAGCAGCCGCGGCGGATTGAGCCGTGCGCCGTCGCCGATGAAATATCCGGTGACGCCCACGCCGATGCCGACCAGCGTGGACGGGTTCCGCCCCATTGCAGCGATCGCGCCCTGCATCATCCGGTCGATCTGCGCACAGGCCGTCGGCAGGTCCGTATCGTCCAGCCGCTCGGCGCAGGCGCCCGATACGGTCCCGGCGAGGTCGAGCAGCACGAGCGACACGGCATCGGTCATCACCGACACCCCGACCGAAAAGGCGGCAGCGCCAACCAGCGATATCTTGGTCGCGGGCTTGCCGCGTCCCATCGCGACCGGCGCGCTCTCGCTGAGCAGTCCCCGCGCCAGCAAAGGTTCGACCAGCCGCGTGATGGAATGCGGCGCAAGGCCGGTCCAGCGTGCCAGGTCTGCACGGCTCGCCGGCCCGCATCGCGACAGCAGGTCGACCACCAGCCGTTCGTTGGTGGTGGCCGTGCGCCGGCCGTCATCGCGGAGGAATCGGGGCGGGAATGCGCCCGCTGTGATGCCATTCATGTCGGTCAGAAGCGTCGCACCGCCGGTGAAGTCAAGCGGAGCCCTGCGAGCAGCGCCGCGACGATGCACGCGACCGCGACAATCCAGGCGAACCGCGCAAAGCCGTCGGGTGAGAACGCCGGTGACCGCCCCAATCCTCCCGCCAGCGCCAGCCCGGCCGCCCCGAGCGCCAGCTTCGACGTCATCGTGTACAGGCCATAGCCGCCCGGACTGCCCGCCAGCGCCGGCAGCAATGCCCAACCAACGAGGTTGGTCGCCCCCAGCGACAATCCGAGCAGCACCAGCATGCCCGGCGCGGCACCGAACGCGAATCCGGCAGCCACCGCCGCCGCTCCGCCATAGGCGGCGGCCAACAGCATGAGCCCGCGGCGTAGCGATCCGATGCGGATCGGCAGGAACGCCGATAGCGTCCGGCCCGCGATCAGCAGCATGAGGACCGATGTGCCGCTCGCCTGCGCAGGCAGGTGCAGCACCGCCTTGGGCAGAGCGCCCAGCGCGACGATGCCGATGATGCTCGCGCCGAGAAACCGCAGGGGCAAACCGACCGCAGTGCCCGATCGACGTGGCCCCGGATCGAGCGGGAATGCCGCGAGCAGCGGCACCATCGCCGATCCGACGACGAGCGCCGCCACCGCGATGCCGCAGAGCAATGGCGTGATCGCAACGGCGTCGCTGTTCGCCACCCAGGGCGGCCGACAATGATGCCAACGCCGTGCCGATCGTTCGCCAGCGCGCCAGCCATGTCGCACGGCCCGGATCCGACCCCAGCCGTGTCAGCAACGCGTTATGCGGCACGTCGTACCCCGCATAAGACACGCGAAACGCCAGCGTGGCCGCCAGCAGCATCCACGGTCCGTACGGCGCCAGCAGCACCGTCGCCGGAAAGCTGACCGCCGCCAGCACCAGCGCCGCGGCATGGTGGGGCCGTTTTTCCAGCCAGAGGCCGACGCCGAGATCGGCGCCGGCATTGGCGGCCAGCCCGGCGAGGAAGAGCGCACCAGCGACGATCGGGTCGACTGCGTGAACGGACACCAGCAGGTACAGCGTCAGCAGGTCGCTCGCCGTCCACAACAGGCTCTTGCCGAAATGCGCCGTGGCATAGGCGATCCACGCCCGCCGCCACGCCGGCCCGTCCAGCCGACCGTCGCTGGTCCCGCCTAGCGCAGCCAGCGCACCTTGTAGAGGTGCAGGCCGTCCACCGGGATGCGCACCGGATCGCTGCCGTCCGCACGCGCGATCGTGAAGCCCGTTGCCCACCAGCTCTCCTCCGCTTGCACCCAGGCGAGACGCCCGGTTCCCTTACCCCCTGCGGCATCCCCTGTCATGCTGACCGCCTTCACGCGCAGCTTGGGATTGAGCGCGGGAAGCGGCGCGAAATCGCCGGCCGGATCGAACGTCCAGACGCCGTCGTCGGTCGTCACCAGATAGCGCCCGTCCGGCCGAAGCGACAGGTCGTGGCCATCGCGCCGCCCCGGCAATGTCCAGTGCGCCGCCTCGATCAGCGCGGGCCCACGGCGCGGGCCGGCGACGCGATACGCCTGGATGACGTCGTGCGACAGGACGAACAGCCGCCGTCGGCCGGCATCCCAAACCGCGCCATGACCGGAGGGCAGCGGCAGCGACAGCAGCGGAACCTCGCTGCGTCGTCGGTCGTACACGTCCAACCGGTTGCCATCCTTGTGAAGCGACAGTGCCACCGCGATCAGCCCGCCGGGTAACACATCGGCCGAATGCGCCATCGGTGCGGTCGCCCGGAACGTCACCTTGCCCGTACTCCGCTCGATCAGGACAACACCGCCGGTCGAGGCGGTGACCAGAATCGCGCGACCGCCGTCCACCGGCTTGCATTCGTCGATATGGCCGAGCAGCGTGGTGCGATAGGCGAGCGGCAGATCCTGCGCCCCGGCCGCCGTCCAGCGCCAAGCCTCGACCGCCCCCGCGCCGGTGATTCGATACTCACGGACCTGATCGTCACCGCAGGCGTACAGCCGTTCCGGCGCTTCGACGGCGGTCGGCGCAAAAACCGCCGCGGTCAAGTATGTGAACAACAACGGCATTTCATGATCCTCTCGTGACGATTGCCAACCTTCTAAACCATCGTCATAAGTATGTCACCTTAGGTGCATAAATGATCAGGCACGGTTGATGCCGGACTTTCAGGGGGGATATCATGAGGCTTGTCACTTGGCGCAGCGCGCTTCTGCTTTCGACTGCGCTGCCGGTGGGGGCGCAGGCGCAACAGGCCCCGACGCCCGCGGGCGAGGCTTCTGCCGTGGCCGCGACGCCCGATGCCGACGAGATCGTCGTGACCGGCGCGCGCCTCCAGGCGGTTCGCGAGATCGAGGCGAAACGACAGATTTCAGTCATCTCCGACAGCATCAGCGCCGACGAGATCGGCACGTTGCCCGACTTCGGGCTGGGCGAGGCGTTGCAGCGCGTGCCGGGTGTCTCGACCATCCAGAACAACGGGCGCGGCGAGGCGCAATTCCTGTCGATCCGCGGCCTCAACGCCGATTACAACCTCGTCCAGATCGACGGCATGACGCTGCCCGCCAACGAGATCGGGCGACGCAACGTGTCGCTCGACATCATCCCATCGTCGCTGGCGTCGCGGGTCGAGGTATACAAGTCCGTCACCGCGGCGATGAACGGCAACGCGATCGGCGGCATCGCCAATCTGCGCACCCGCAGCGCCTTCGACGGACGCGGCGAACCCTTCGTCGGCGGGCGTTTCGATATCGGGGAATGGGATTTCAGGCGCACACGCGGCAATCGCGCGCCATCGGGTCAGGCCGAACTGGTCGCCTCCACCACCTTCGGCCCCGACCGCAAGTTCGGTGCCGTGGTGTCGGGAAGCTATTTCCGCCGCGATTCCGCCTCGCTCAACTCGGCGACCGACAATTATCTGTATTTCGACCAGACGACAGGCGGGCGGTTGCTGTCACCCGCCAGCGACGTGTCGAACGCCTTCGCCGCCCCCGATCGCCGTCGCTGGCTGCATTACGATAACGTGCGCCAGCGTTATGGCGTGTTCGGCAAGCTGGAATTCGACGATCACTCGATGTTCAAGGCGGCGGTGACGCTGGCCAATTTCCGTCACATCAACGATGAAGAACGCCAGTCCAACATCGTCATCGCCAATACGGCGGTCACCGCAGCGACCAACCGCTACACCAACTTCAGCAACGTCACCGCGACCAGCGGCAATGTCGCCAACGCGAACGCGCAGGCGGATCTGTCCAGTTTCTACCAGACGCGCCGAATGCGCTACGCCGACGTCAACGGCCAGCTGTCGCCGGACGACTCCGTCCGCCTCGACGTCGGCGTCAATTATGCGATCGCCACGTACCGGCAGGACGCGCGGCTGGCGACCTATCGCATCGCCAACACCACCAACCTCGCCTATCGTTATGACTATACGCCGGGCAGTTTCCCCTATTTCGACGTCGCCAACCCCGGCTTCGTCGCCAATGCCGCAAATTATCGCCAGTTCGAATACGGCACCAACAGCGACGACAATCGCGAAGAGACGCTGACCGCGCGCATCAACCTCGACGTCAACATGGCGGCGAAGGATCGCGGCTTCGGGATCGCGACGGGCGCCTACGCCCGGTTCCTCGACCGCCGCTACGATTTCCAGGTCGACAATTACCGCAACACCGCCGCGTTGACGCTCCTGCTGGCGCCGGTGCTGGCGGGGGAGCGTTACGCGCCGTACAATGGCCGTGGGCAGACCGTGTTGCTGGTCGATCCGACCGCCGCACGCAGTGCCTTTGACGCCAATCGTGCGAGCTTCGCGGCGAACGCCGCCAATGCGGGCAGCAGTCTGCAATCCGATTACAATCTGACCGAGGATGTGATCGCAGCCTATGCGATGGCACGCTACGCGACCGACACCGTGCGGCTGTCGGCCGGCGTCCGTTATGAGGACACGACACTCGCCACCGGGTCCAACCGCCTTCGCAGCGGTGCCTATGTCTATGGACAGCAGGGGCAACATTATCGGGACTGGCTGCCGTCGGCACAGGCGGACTGGGATATCAGCGACCAGCTCCGCATGCGCGCCGCCTTCAGCCGTACGCTCGGGCGACCCAATTACGACGATCTAGCCGCGCGCGAGACCGTCAACGTCGGCATCACCGCGAACAACCCCGACGGCGGCGTCTCGATCGTCAGCGGCAACCCGGACCTGCGCCCGCGCCGGTCGGACAATTACGACCTGAGCCTCGAATATTATGTCAATCGCGACATCCTGTTCTTCGTCGGCGCATTCCAGAAGGACATTGCGGACGAGATCATCACCACCCGCAACCAGGCGACCGAAGTGTTCGAAGGCACCTCGCAGCTCGTCACCCGCATCCGTCCGGTCAACGCCAGCGCTTCGCGCGGTCGCGGCGTCGAGCTGAACGCGGTCGTGGCACGCATGCGCTTCCTGCCCGGGCCGCTTGCCGGGTTCGGCTTTTCCGCTAACCTGACGCTGCTCGATCCCACCCCGCCGCAGGTGACGCTGTCCGACGGGGTCACCCGTCGTCGCCTGTCGGGACTGTTCGAAAGCTCGAACACCGTCGCCAACGTGAAGCTGTTCTACACCGCCGGTCCGGTGACGGTGCAGGGTGCGTGGAACCACCTGTCGCCGATCCTGTATTCGGTATCGACCAGCGACCCGCTGCAGGACCGGCGCTACGCGACCAGCGACCTGTTCGACGCGCAACTGCGCCTGAAACTGGACCGGCACTGGACCATCGTCGCACAGGCCAAGAACCTGACCAATTTCCGCCCGCAGCGGCTGTTCGGCCCTGGATTCGGCCTGCTGCGCGAGGAGATCGACAACGGTCGCTCCTTCTACATCGGTGCGCTGGTGCGCTACTGATGCGCGCCACGGCTCTGCTGTTGCTGGCGGCGGTGGCGTCGCCCGCGGGTGCGCAACGATACCTCGATGGACCGGGCGTGGGGTTGATCGACATCTTGCCCCCCGCCCCGAAACCGGGTTCGGCGGAGGACGAGGCGGATCGCGCAGCGTTCCGCGCCTCGCGTACGCTGGCGGGATCACCGCGCTGGCAGCAAGCGATCGGGGACGTCGACGAAAGCGTGCCGGCGATGCTGTCGGACTTTGCCGCTGCCGCCGGCCGGCCGCTGTCCCCCGCCACCACACCGGCGCTGGCGCGGCTGTTGACCCGGCTGCGCGGCGATGTCGCCGCGGCGGTGAACGCGGTGAAGCCGGCCTACGCCCGCAGACGGCCGTTCCTCGCCGACCCCGGCGCGATCTGTCAGCCGCGGTCTGCGCTGGACAACAGCTTCGACTATCCCTCCGGACATACAAGCTGGGGAACGTCGGTCGCGCTGGTGCTCGCCGAACTGATACCGGCGCGATCCACGCCGATCCTGGCGCGCGGCCGCGATTATGGCGACAGCCGCGTGATCTGCGGCGCGCACAACGCCAGCGCCGTCGCAGCCGGCCGACAGGCGGCCGCGGCGGTCGTCGCGCGCTTGCATGGCGACGCGGCCTTCCGTCGCGACCTCGACGCCGCCAGAGCGGAACTGGATGCCGCGCGCGCAATCATGGCGCGGCTCGCCGATCCCGCCGCCGGACCGATCGTCGTCGCGCATCGCGGTTGCCACGCCGCCATCGTCGGGCTCGGCAGCGCGCCGGAGAACTCGCTTGCCGCGCTCGATCATTGCATCGCGAGCGGCATCGACGTGATGGAAACCGACGTCAGGATGACGCACGACGGCTATCTGGTGATGATCCACGACGCCACCGTCGATCGCACGACCAACGGCATCGGCAAGGTCGCCGACCTGACGCTGGCGCAAGTCCGGGCGCTACGGTTGCGCGACGACCTCGGCGGACCGGCGGCATCGCTCACCGACCTGCACGTTTCAACCCTGGACGAGATGCTGACTGCCGCGGCCGGACGGATCGTCCTCAACCTCGACATCAAGGACGCGGTTCACGCCGAAACCATCGCCGCCGTCCGCAGCGCCGGTGCCGAGGGTCGCGTGCTGGTCAAGGCGACCGCCGGTATCGCGAGCCCGCCGCTCGCCGCGCGGGCTCCATTCGACCATGTGCCGTTCATGCCGATGTTGTCCGGCACGGACGACCTGCCGCAGGTGATCGCCCGGCAGGCCTCGGGAGCGATCCGGCCGATCGGCTATGAGATTCCGCGTATCTCCTTGGCGATGCTGGCGCCAGTCAGCGCGGCGGCGTGCCATGCGGGAGGGCGCCTGTGGGCCAACAGCCTCTGGGATGGCTTCGTCGCCGAGATCGGAGGAGATGAGCAGGCCCTGGTGACGCCAGACGCGGTCTGGGGACGGCTGATCCGTGGCGGCGTGTCGATCATCCAAACCGATCGTCCCGCTGACCTTCACAGGTACATAATCGCTGAGCAAATTTACAACAAAGTCGCTGCTAACGGCCGCTGTGGCCCGCCCGGCCAGCCAGTACGGCGCTGACGACGACATACATCTACGAACGCCTCCAGCGGCTCCATGAAGAACGCGCCGCCGACATCTTGATGGTATTTACCGACTAGTCTGCCACGCAAAAAGACCAGGAACAGGTACCTTCCCGGACTGTTCAACCGCCCGAACCGGCCGTGTTTGCGGATCGGACCGGGAAGGAACCCCCATGAAGGTGTTTGCACTGGCAATGTTCGGCGCGCTGGCCCTGACCGGCTGTGCCGCGCCCGCCACCCGTATCTCGACAGGGCTTCAGCGCTACGGGCTCGACAGCCAGCGCGCGGATTGCGTCGGCACGCGACTTCAGACCGATCTGTCGCTCGGTCAACTTCAACAACTCGGCCGCGCCGCCACCGCCTATCGCAAAGACCACTCTACGCCCGGCGTGCTGACGGTCGGCGACCTCCTGCGTGTCGCCGGTGAGTTGAAGGACCCGGCCATCGCACTGGCCGTGGGTAAAGCCGCTGCGGGCTGCGGCGTCCTCCCCTGACCATTCACCTATCTTCATTCCTGCAAGGGTACGATCATGAACAAGGACGAATTCCAGGGTAGCGCCCGCTATCTGGGCGGCAAGGTCGAAAAGACCGTAGGCGATGCCGTCGACAGCCGCGACTGGAAGGTCGATGGCATCGTCGATCAGTTCGCCGGCGGGGCGCAACACGCCTACGGCCGCGCCCGCTCCATCGTCGGCGATGCGATCGACGGCGCGCCCGCGTTGGCTGACGAGGCACGCGACCGCCTGATGGACGCCGGCGAGCGCATCGCGGATGCCGCGCAGAAGAACGGGAAAGCCGCAGCGCAGACCGTTCAGGATATCCCCGTCCTGTGGGCGGTCGCGGCGGCACTGGCGGGTTACGGGCTGGCCTGGTTCATCCACGCGCGGCGCGCCTGATTTCGTCATGGCCGAAGCGGCGTTCAAATCCCTTCGCGAAACCGCCGATCTGCGCCATCTGCGCCAGATCATCGTCGGTCTGGACGAGGGCGTGATCCTGATCGATCCCGACCAGAGCCTGCTCTGGGCGAACGACGCTGCCCTGGCCATGCACGGCGTCAGCGACATCGCCGAACTAGGGGCGACCGTGGATGCATATCGTTCACGGTTCCAGCTACGCTACCGCAACAATCACCGCCTCGAAGCGGACGATTATCCCATCGAACGCGTGGTCACCGGCGATTCCTTTTCGGAAGTCGTCGTGGAGGTCACCGTCGCCGGGGAAGACGCGCCGCGCTGGGTTCATCAGGTGCGCAGTCTCGTCCTCAACGATGCCGATGACGCGGAGCCCGCGTGCCTGGTGATGGTGATCCAAGACGTATCGGCGCGCTTCGAGGCAGAGGACCGCTTCGAGCAATCCTTCAACGCCAACCCGGCGCCTGCCGTGATCTGCCGGCTGAGCGATCTGCGCTTCATCAAGGTCAACCAGGGCTTCCTCGACATGACCGGGCACGATCGGGATCAGGTCTTGGGCAAGACGGTCTACGACCTGGACGTGTTACGCCGGGCGGAGAAGCGCAACCTGGCCAGGGCGCGGCTGGGCGAAGGGCGGACCATTCCGCAGATGGAGGCGGAACTCGAACTGCCCGATGGCGGCACCAAGCTCGTCATCGTCGCAGGGCAGCCGATCGATATGGGCGATCACCCCTGCATGCTGTTCACCTTCGCCGATCTGGAACCGCGCCGGAAGGCCGAAGGCCTGCTGCGGGAGAGCGAAGAGCGGTTTACCCGCACCTTCCAGCTGGCACCGGTGCCGATGGCGATCGGCGTGCGCGACGGACATCTGCTCTGCGAGGTCAACGCCAGCTTCACCGAGATGACCGGCTACGATCCGGCCGAGATCATCGATCGCCCGCTCGGCGACATCAAACTGTGGGAAAGCGACGCGAAACGCCGGGAGATCGAAGCCTCGATCCATGGCGGGCAGGATTTGCGGGGCCACGAAGCACGCATCCATGCCATGGACGGCGCCAGCATCGATTGCATCGTCTCGACCGAGGCAATCACATTGGGTGACGAGGCCTGCGTCTTGTGGGCGTTTCAGGACATCACGCAGCGCAAGGCGACCGAACTCGAACTGGTCGAGGCGATCGAGGCGGTGATGAAGGATACGAGCTGGTTCAGCCGTTCGATCATGGACAAGCTGGCACGCCTTCGCGCGCCCCAGCCGGACGTCACCGGCCCCGGTCTGGATGATCTCACGACGGGCGAACGCGACGTGCTGGCGCTGATCTGCCGCGGGTATGACGACAAGACGATCGCACGGACGCTTGACGTCGCCGGCAACACCGTTCGCAACCATGTCGCCCGGATTTACGCCAAGATCGGCGTCAACCGCCGCATCGCCGCGGTCACCTGGGCCCGTGCGCGCGGATTCGATGGCGAAGGCGTCATGCAGGAGCGGACGGGACAGGAGACGGCAGCATGACCAGCAAGCGTTCAGACGCGGCACCGACCGATGCCGGGGCGAAGACCGCGGCGGCGCGGGAGGCCAAAGGCTCCGTCCAGGAGGCGATCGGCAAGCTGATCGGAGACGACGCGGCGACCGCGCGCGGTACGGCCGAGAAGGAAGCCGGCGCCGCCGATGCCGCCGACATCCGGACATCATCGCGGCCCTGACCGCGGCGACCCAACAGTTTCAACAGGAGTATATATGGTGACCAACGTAACTACCGGCCTCGCGCCGGTCGATGATGCTTATGTCGGCAAGACCGCGACCCGGCTGTCATGGGGCGCGATCTTCGCCGGCGTCGTCATCGCCGTTGCGGTGCAGCTCGTCCTCGGCATTCTCGGCGCGGGCATCGGCCTGACGATGGTCGATCCGGTGGAGGGCACCACGCCGGGTGCAGCCGGTTTCGGGATCGGAGCCGGCATCTACTGGCTGATCACGACCATTCTGGCGCTTGGTTCCGGTGGCTATGCCGCGGCGCGGGTCGCCGGCGTGCACGAGCGGTTCGACGCGCTGGTCCATGGTCTGGTCGTTTGGGGCGTCACCCTGATCCTCACCCTGTACCTGCTGACCTCGGCAGTCGGCGGAATCATCGGCGGTGCGTTCCGGACCGTCGGTGCGGTGGCTGGCGCGGCGGGCACGACGGTGAGCGCCGCAGCACCGCAGGCGGCGTCGATTGCCGGGATCGACGAAGGCGACGTGCGCAGCGAGGCCGCTGCCTATCTGTCCGATGCCCCGAACGATCCGACGCAGATGACCACCGAGCAGGCGCAGAAGGAGATCGCCAAAGAGCTTCCCGCCCTCGCCCGCGGCGGTGCCGATGGCCGGCAGGCCGAGAGCCGTATCGTCGATATCGTCGCCGCCCAGCGCAAGATCGGCCGCCCCGAAGCCCAGGCCCAGGTGACGCGCGCCAAGCAGCAGTTCGTCCGGACGAAGAACGAGACGGTCGCCACCGCCAGGTCGGCGACCGACAAGGCCGCCGGCGCGGCGGCCGGCACGTCGTTCGTCCTGGTGTTCGCATTGCTGATCGGTGCGGCTGCCGCCGGCTTCGGTGCGACCGCGGCAGCCCGTCGCCGCCTGCGCTGAACGATCGCGGCGGATCGGCATAGTGCATCCGCCGCACCCCGTTTTCCCAACGTAAAGGAGAATGTCATGACGAAGAAAATCGGCCTGGTGCTGGCACTGACGACCATGATCGGCCTTGCCGCCTGCAATACGGTGAACGGCGCCGGCAAGGACGTTAAGTCCGCGGGCACCGCGATCTCCAGCGCATCGGGCGAAGACAAGAAGTAACAACCTGAAAGCGCCGCGCGATCTGGAAGTGATCGGGCGGCGCTTTCTGGCGCACGACGTAAGGCAGCAGCGTCATCTGCGAATACCGATCGGCTGGTCGATCCCGCCAGCAGGCGGGCGTGTAAAACCGCCGGACCGGGCTGGTACCCGGTCAGAGTACCAGGGCGGTACCAGAACGCCATGGTTGGTACTTTCTCCTTACGCGCTACCATGGCCGGCATGAAGACAGACGGACCAGACGACAGCATGCGGGCCGCGATCCTGCGCCTGACGACAGGTGAACGGGAATGCTTGAAGCGTTGCCTGGATCATCAGACCGCCAAGGAGATGGCGCTGGACCTGGGCGTGTCTCCTCACGCCGTCGAAAAGCGCCTCAAGATGGCGCGTGCCAAGCTGGGCATGTCGTCCTCGCTGGAGGCGGCAAAGCTGGTAGCAGCAGCCGACGAGTCCGACCGTCTGGTACCCCAGACGTCCGCCCTTTCCGGAACCGACGCGATCGGTGAGGAGGTTCCCGCCGCCATTCCGCACCCGTCGATCACGCGGGGCGATCGGCGCCCCTTCATCTATGTGGTTTCAGGAGCGATCCTTATGATCTTCGTCGCGGCAGCCGCCCTCATCGTCTGGCTTCAGGCCTCTGGTACTGGTGGTCAACAGGCATTTCCGCCCGCCACTGCCGTTGCGTCGTCGGCAACATCGGCGACCGCAGCGCCATCCGCAGGCACCGAAGCTGCGCTGCGGCAGCTCGTCGCCGGCCTCGCCAGCGGCTCTCCCGATTACGGAAAACTTGCGCCTGAATTCGCCGATGTCGTTCGCCGCGACCTCCCGATGACGCACCCCATGTTCAAGGCACTCGGCGAACTGAAATCCGTGACGTTCCGCTCACGCGGCATGAAGAACGACGACGTCTACAACCTCGTCTTCGCCAACGGCGAGGTCCTGATGTCGGCGGCGCTCGATGCAGAGGGCAGGATGATCGGCGGGATATTGCGACCAGGCAAGCGCCTCTCGTCTGCGACGCCATCACCTGGCACCGAGGCTGCAGTGCGGCGCCTCGTGGCCGGTCTGGCGAGCGGCTCCCCGGACTACGACACACTCGGACCGCAATTCGGTGCGCTGGTGCGTAAGGATATGCCGATGTCACAACCCATGTTCAAATCGATGGGCGAACTGAAGTCGGTCACCTATCGCGGGAAGGGACGGATCAACGACGACGTCTACGACCTGGTCTTCGCCAACGGTGGCCTATCGATGTCTGCGGTCCTCGACGAAAACGGACGAATGGCCGGAGGATTTATCGCTCCGCCGGGCACCCCCCTTCCTTGATCCTGCACAGCGGCGGAACGCAGAGCTTCCGCCATTAGACGCGACCGTTCACACGTCGGACGCGAAATCGCGTCGTTCGATCGCCTGAGACAGGGGTTGCCGAAGGAGCTGCCAGGGCTTGGGATAGGAGCAGGCCGCTACCTTTCCTAAACGACCCATAATCAGCCGTTCAGCGGCACCTTGACCTTTCTCGAAAGCGGCCGCTCGTTCGCCGCGAGCGGCGACGCAGACGGTCGTCGTTCCGTTGCCCGCGGCCGCGCTCGTCTGCTAGCTTCGGCATATGGCAACGCCGCAACGCACAATTGATTTTCTGCTTGAACAGGCGACCGGAGCCGGAGCGGTCGCCGCCAAGTCGATGTTCGGTGAGTATGGCGTCTATGTCGACGGCAAGATGATCGGCTCCGTCTGCGACGATCAGCTCTTCGTCAAGCCGACGGTATCAGGTCGTGCCCATGCCGAACCGGTGTCGGACGCGCCGCCGTATCCAGGTGCCAAACCGCAGATGCTCATTGCGGCCGATCGATGGGATGACGCCGAATGGCTCTGCGAACTGCTGCGCGTAACGGCGGCCGAGTTGCCGACACCCAAGCTGCGAAAACCAAAGCGAGGCACGTAAGCGCCCGCGGCCGACCGGACCCAAACCGTACGTTCGGCGGCCTGGTCCCGCGTTTGTAAGCGGCCTTTCATTCATCTGCGCACATCGTCTCCTACCGGCGGCTAGCAACGATGCTCAAGCGTGATGGCAAGGCCATGATCCTGAAGAAGGTGTACCGGCTGTATCGCGAGGAGCGGCTGACGGTGCGGAGGTGCGGAGGTGCGGAGGCGTCGCGGCCGCCGGGTTACGAACCGCCCCCGCCAAGGGCGGACACCGAAACCAAGTTATCAGCAGCGTCAAGACGGGGAGCACGTCACGACCAAATCACAGTTTTGGGATTAGATAAGCTCAAGGTTTAAGCTAGCAGACGTTGCATACTGACTGCGTTTATTTTCGAGCAGCAACCGGTGAAAGCGCACATCTCAAACAAATTTAGTCAATACGGACAAACTTTACGACTGCCGGAACCGTGCTTAACCAAGTTTTTGACCAAACATCCTGACCGCGCCGTCGACAGCATGCTTGATATCCTGAACCCAATCGGCCTCGCCGGATGCGCGTCCAAGCATATTTGCTCCCACCATTGCCGCAAATAGGAGTTTTGCTCGATCCTCCCCCATGGCGTCGTCAACCTTTGTTAAGAAGGTGCGATAAAGCGTACCAGCGCCGGCCGCATAGACGGCACGCAGCCCTCCTCCATTATCGCTCCGAGCTGCATCCTCACCATGTCCCTGCATCGGGCAGCGATCTTCGGGTCGTTGAGCTGAGAGGTAATATTGAACGATCGCCTCGATTGATGGACCGTTATCGCCCGTGGCTTGCCCCTCAGGCGGTGCCCACGTGGCGTCGACGCTCGAGAATCCTGCGGCCCAGGCTTCGCAGGCCAACGCCTCCTTGTTCGCGAAATGCTTGTAGAACCCGCCCTGCGTCATGCCCGCAGCTTGCATCACATCGGCAATGCCTACGGCATCATAGCCACGGCTGCGGAACAGCTCGCTGGCCACCTTCACGATCCGCTGCCGGTTCGACGCTGCCTGTTCCTTGCTCGAACGCGCCACGGGCGATCCTTGTTATTGAGGTTGACCGACATCTATGCGCCATTTAGAGGTTGGTCAACCGCTATAGGCTGCACGGTGCAAGCCACGGTGATGTTGGATTCAACGCATGGCCTATGATCCGTCGACGACCGCTATTCTGCTGGTGGACCCGTATAACGACTTCCTGAGCGAAGAGGGTAAGGCATGGCCCCTGGCCAAGGCGGTGGCGCAAGAGGTCCACCTGCTGGACCACCTTCGCAGCCTTGTCGCCACGGCCAGGGCCAGCGGCGTCAGGATCTTCTTCGTACCCCATCACCGCGCCGAGCCGGGCGACATCGCCGACTGGCTGCACGCCACGCCGTACCAGCAGAACATCTCGCTCCATCAGACATTTGCCAAGGGAAGCTGGGGCGGTACTTTCCATGACGACTTTCAGCCGCAGCCGGGCGATGTCGTGGTCCACGAGCATTGGCAGTCCAGCGGCTTTGCCAATACGGACCTCGACCAGCAGCTCAAGCAGCACGGCATCCGTCGTATCGTGCTGATCGGCATGGTCGCGAATACCTGTATCGAGGCAACGGGCCGGTTCGGCAGCGAACTTGGCTATCACGTCACGCTGGTGAAGGATGCGACCGCGGCATTCAGCCACGAGGCCATGCACGCAGCACACGCAATAAACGGCCCCACCTACGCCCATGCGATCTTCACGACCGAGGAACTGATCGCGCAGCTCGAGGGGCAGCAGTGATGGACGTCAGCAGCACGGCGCTGGTCCTGGTGGACCCTCATAACGATTTTCTGGCCCGCCGCGGCCAAGCCTGGCTGATGACGAAAGACGTCGCGCTATCGAATGGTATGATCGGAAAGGCACGATCCCTTCTTGAGGCGGCACGTGATCGACAGATGACCGTCGCCTACGCTCCACACTATCGCTGGCGACCGAACGGCCTCAAAGGCCGGAAATACCTGCACCCGACCCAGTTCCTGCAGGAAAAGTCCCACATTTTCGCGGAAGGAAAGTTTGGCGGCAGGTTCCTTCCCGAACTCGCTCCGGTGGAAGGCGACATCATATCGAGCGAACATTCATGTTCGAGCGGCTTTGCCGGCACCGATCTGCATGTCCAGTTACAGGGTCGGGGGATCACCCACCTCATCATCATCGGTCTGATCACCAATTCCTGCATCGAGGCGACCGCGCGCAGCGCTGTCGACCTTGGGTATCATGTTACCCTGGTGACCGATGCCGTCGCCGCATTCTCTCCCCTCGAACACGATCTCGCAATTCGCGAAACCTACCCCCGTATCGGGCATTCGGTGACCGATACGTCGCGGCTACTCGAAACACTGAAGGCCTGACACATGCTCAATCGCTTACTCAACGCCGCCACCGGCTGGTACGTAAGGCGTGGCCTACGCGGCTATCACAACTACCCCGCGGACAAGACGGCCGTCATCTTCATCGACGTCCAACGCGGTTTCGTAAGTGCGGAGCAGCCTCTCTCCCGATCCCTGACCGGGCTCGGCCGTCTGGCACGGTCCAGGGGCTTTCTGGTGATCCACTCGCCCATAACGGCGAACACTGGTGCCCTCTTCCAGACGCCCGCTCATCGCCAGATCGAAGATACGCTCGCAAAGCACCCCAATGCATCCGATATCGCACCCGCCGTCGAACTGTCGCCGAGCGATATCGTGCTGCCGGATCGCAAGACCCTCAGCATATTCGGGTTACCAGAGGTCGACGCATTGATGGAGCGGCGCGCCCTGGAGCATCTGATCTTCGCCGGACCGCTTGCGGACCTGACCCTCGACTCCTCGCTGCGCGACGCTGCGCAACGGGACATTCATACCACTGTGGTGAGCGACTGCATCACGGCGTCGACGTCCGCGGCCCTGGAACTGGAGGTTCGTTATACGATGCCGCGTTACGCGCATCTGGTCACCGACCTTAACGACCTGAAGCGACGGATTGACCAGTAATCATATTCCGAGTGGCTGAGGGTCCCCCGGTTTCTCATCCAAATCGAGGGTGAGTTTCCGGCGTTCATTCGGCCGCGACCTTGGCCGCGGCAGCAGCATATTCGACCGGCGTCAGCCAGCCAAGCGATGTGTGAGGACGGCTCTCGTTGTAGTCGCGTCGCCATGCCTCGATCTTGGCCCTGGCGTCCTCCAGGGACAGGAACCAGTGCGTGTTCAGGCACTCGTCCCGCAAGCGGCCGTTGAACGACTCTACGAAGGCGTTGTCCGTCGGCTTGCCCGGCCGGCTGAAGTCCAGCGTGACGCCGTTCTCGTAGGCCCAGCGGTCGAGTGCCTTCGAGATGAACTCCGGCCCATTGTCCACGCGAATAGTCCTGGGTGCGCCGCGGATCGACGAGATCCGTGCCATCACCTCGACCACCTGCTCGCCCTTGATGCCCTGGTCGACATCGATGGCCAGCGCCTCGCGCGTGAACGCGTCAACTACGGTGAGCGCCCGCAACCGCCGGCCGTCGAACAGCGCGTCGGAGACGAAGTCCATCGACCACATCTCGTTGGCCGCCGCAGCCGCAGGTTGCCGGTCGCGGTTGGCAGCGCTGACGTGGCGCCGAGGTTTCTTGAGCCGAAGGCTCAGTCCATCATCCCGGTAAAGCCGGTAGAAGCGCTTGTGGTTCACGGCCCATCCTTCCCTGCGCAGCAGGATGTAGATGCGGAAGTAACCATATCGCGTCCGCGTCGCCGCCAGATCACGGATGCGCAGTATCAGCGGCGCCTGGTCCGGTCGATGCGACACATAGCGCACCGACGACCGGTCGACGCCGAGCGCCAGGCAACTGCGTCGCTCGCTGACACCGTGAGACGCCTGGACGTGCGCGACGAGCTCGCGCCGTCGTCCAGGCGTCAGGGCTTTTTTGCCAGGACATCCTGCAAAATGTGCTTGTCCAGGCTCAGGTCCGCGACCAGCTGCTTGAGCTTACGGTTCTCCTCCTCGAGCAGCTTCAGGCGCCGCAGCTCGCCTACGCCGAGCCCGCCGTACACCTTCTTCCAGCGGTAGAATGTCTGCTCCGAGATCCCCATCCGGCGGATCACCTCCGCTACCGACGTACCCGTCTCCGCCTGCTTCAGCGCGAACGCGATCTGCTCCTCGGTGTGCCTCGTCTTCTTCATGTCCCAGCTCCTCGCCCGCAGGCTTCAAAAGGCCGGAAAACTCTCACTCAGCATGGATAAAAAAACAGGAAGGACGTCAGGCCATGTGGGGGTACTCCGGCAGTGATGCCGGGCAATACCCCTAAAAATACCCCCGAATGCAAACCGACGTCCTGACATCCGGAGTGTCGGGACGGGACAATCGGAGGCGCCCTGAACCGGATACAAGTCGCAGAAAAAAGGTACAAAAAAACCGCCTCGGGAAATTCTGAGACTGTCTGGTTGTCTGGTGTATGGTTGCGGGGAGCCGCACAAGCCAGCCTCGACATACGCTTTGTATTAAAGTCTAGATCGGAAGGCTCAAGCGCACTCTGCGGTGCCGTTATTGTCGATACGTTCGCCGGAATAGACCCATACTCGGCCGTTGAGACCGCCCTTCCCTCTTGCTAAAAGCGGACGTCGTTTAATAGCGGGGTTTGCAAGCACCTTTGTGTACGGGACGTTATTTGCCGGGGCATGGTCGTCTTCGCGGTCGACATGAGCCGCCGCATCATGGGGCTTCGCGGGGTGCTCCTTCCAATGTTCGTTCCGCACGCATGGAACCGGGGTTCGCGGTGCAACGTCCGAAGCGGAATGAACCAGCCTACGTCCCGGCAGGGACGCCTCGTCACGCCATAGGCGCTGCCGAGCTCTTGGATCGGGCGGTAGCTGCAGTCCTGGTGAATAGTTCGACGGAGCGCAGCATGGCGTGCATGATGACCGCGAGCTTGCGAGCAACAGCGACGGCGGCACGCTTGAAGCCGATCTTCTCGCGAAGCTTCACGCCCCAGCTGCGCAGATCGCTGTCAGCATGGCTGCGGGTCAAAATCACGACAGCCGCCTCGTACAGGAGCGAACGGACGTGGCTGTCGCCGCGCCGGGAGATGTGGCCGTCATAGTCCACCTCCCCCGACTGGTATCGCCTGGTGGTCAGCCCGAGCCAAGCGCCGACCGAACGTGATCGACTGAAGTTGGCGGGATCCTATACCGCGATCAGGTAAGCGGTAGCGGTAATTGCGCCGACCCCAGGGATCGACATCAGCAGCTGACCTTGCTGGCTCCTGCGTGCCTCGGCGAGGAGTTGGCGCCCCAGTTCGGTCGCCTGGACGCGCAGACCCCGCCACGCCTCGAGGAGGGGCAGAATAATACGGGCGAGTTCGGCATGGTCGACAAGCAGGGAGCGGACGTTCGTCTCGAACTTGCCGCCGATGCCACGCGGCACGATGAGTCCGAACGTCTTCATCAACCCGCGGATCTGGCTCGCTGCATCCAGCGTCGCGCGGATGAGCTTCATGCGCGCCGCAATCAGCGTTCGCGAGAGCATGCTGTCGATGCCCTTAACCCGCACCTCGCGGAAGAACCCAACCTCGGCTAAATGCGCAAGGCCGTCTGCATCGTTGGCATCGGTCTTGTTGACCGCCATATCGAGCGCCGCCTTGGCATGGCGCGCGTCGATGCAGATCGCCGGCAACCCCTCCGCCATGAGTGCGTGGTAGAACCACACCGACAGTGACCCCGTCTCGAACACCACCCGCTCGGCGGACGGTGCATGCTTGCGGATCAGAGCTGCAATGACCTGCGGGTCCGACAAACACTTGCCGCGCCATACCCGCTTGCCGCCGCGCCGGATCGAAACGGCTGTCTCTTTCAACGATACGTCGAGCCGGTATACTCACCCATGGCTGTTCTCCGTCCGATGTATGGGCCCGGCTGCCAGTCGTCAGCCCGCACCTTCATCTATCGGGGAACAGCTACCTTCCTCTACATCGTCGGCGATCCAGGTAGCGCGCTCCCGCGATTACCCCATGTTCGTTCATGCTCTTCGCGGTGGTGACTGCGTCAAACAGTTGGCGTGGCTACGGTCCCCGACGGACGATCTTCACACCAGAATTGCTAACCGAACTATTCACGTCGCCGCGAGTCACCGTTCGTCGGCGGCAAGCTGCGGCGAGAAGGCTTGAAGGATCCGGCATTCTGCCACTGTGCCTCCAGCACAACTCGAGATCACCCCGGCCAACTCGCGTCGTAAGGCGGTGAGATCCGCGATCTTGCGGTCAATTGCTACCAAATGCCGATTGGCCAGATCGTCCACTTGGCCGCAGTCCCGATCTTGCTCCACCGCCATGTCCAGCAACGCGCGGACCTCATCCAGAGAGAAACCTAGCTCACGTGTGCGCCGAATGAAGCGGAGCCGCTCAAGGTCATCAGGGTGGTAAGACCGGTAATTCCCGTTGGTCCGCGCTGGAGCGGCGACCAGACCGACGCGCTCGTAATAGCGGATCGTCTCGACCGTCGTACCGGTCTCCTTGGCGAGCTTGCCGATCGTTAAGTGGGTCACAGCGCGATCCCGAGCCGTGAGGCAAACAACGTCATCACCGTGTAGAGCAGCATTGTCACTGCGCACCCAGCCACCAGGGCCCACCAGAAGTGCATGCCATTGCGCATCAGCAGCGGGATGATGAGGAACATCGGTAGCGACGGCAGGACATACCAGAAGGTCGCGCCCGCGTGAGCCGCAAGGCGATTGGGATCGCCCGTGTCGTGCCACAGCCACATCATGCCGAGAATCGAGACAAGCGGCAGCGAGGCGACGAGAGCGCCGAAGCCTGGGCTGCGACGTGCCACCTTGGAGACAGCGGCGACGATCAGACCCGAGAGCAGCGACTTCACGACGAACCACATCATGCTCTTGACCCTGTAGTTGCTACAGGGTGCATATAGCGTGTCGAACGCACATCGCGAAGGACGACGGGCCATGGCTTGTGGCAATTGCGGCAGGACCTCGAACCAGAGGATGCCTGTGGAACGGGGTTACACGGTGCCGGCAGGATGCTAGGCAAACGCATGCGCAAGCTCTTGCCCTTCCTGGCGTGCCTGATGCTGGTCCTGACGGCCTGGGCCGGGATGGCGCATGCCGCGGAAGCAGGCAGTGTCGAGACAAGCAGGACCGAGATGGCCGCCCATGCGCCGGGCGACGGCGACGAGGTCCCGGCCGACGCCGACAAGGGCTATCCGCACCATCACGCGAGCTGCCACGAGCACCACGTGAACACGCCAACCGTCCGGGCGGTCACGATCCCGGCCTCCGTTGCTTCGGCGGTGCCCCTGCCCGTACGCAGCCGCGCGCTGAGCGGTCACGACACCGAAGCAGTTCTCCGCCCTCCGCAAGCCTGACGCGTCGATCGGGCGCGCGTTCACGCGCGTCCGCGTCACTACCGTCAGGAGCATTTCATGCATCGCATCATCGCGGCCGTCCTGGCCGCAGGCGCTTGCGCATCGTCGCTGCAAGCGCAGACCGACCCTACTACCGCTACGACGCCCGTGCTTACCCTCGGGCAGGCGCTCGACCGGGCAGGCGCCTCGTCGCCGTTTCAGGACGCAGCGGCGGCCGGCATTCGTGCGGTCGAGGCGCAGCGCCGCGTCGCCGGCCTTCGCCCTAACCCCTCCATCGTCGGCGAGGCGGAGAACGTCGCCGGCACCGGCATTTATCAGGGACTGCGGTCGTCGGAGACGACGGTCGGCCTCGCTCTTCCGCTCGAACTGGGCGGTAAGCGCGGCGCCCGCATCGCGGTGGCCGACGCGCAGATCGAACGCGCCGGTCTGCAGGCCGAGATCGCACGCGCGGACCTGCGGCTACGGGTGACGCAGACCTACAACGCCGCCGTCGCCGCCCAGCGCCGGGTCGCGATCGCGGAAGGTCAGGTGGTCATCGCCGCCGAGGTGTTGCGCGCCGCCCGCGTGCGGGTGCAGGCCGGCCGGGCCTCGCCGCTCGAGGAGCAGCGCGCCGACGTCGCCCGCATCGCCGCCGAGGGAACGCTCCAACGGGCACGTCGGTCGACTGAAGCTGCATCCGGCAATCTCGCCAGGCTGCTCGGCATGCCGGTGGGACAGCTCGATCGCAACTGGTTCGACTTCGTGCCGTCCACTGGCATGTCGCCCCCTACGACATCGGGAACCCTGACGGCCGCAGCGGCGCGCGCCGACCTCAACACCGCCTCGGCACAGGTCCGCCTCGCCCGCAGTCAACGGGTACCGGACCTGACGGTCAGCGCCAGCGCACGGCGGCTGGAGCAGACCAACGACGTCGCGGCGGTGTTCGGCATCTCCATCCCGCTGAACGTCTTCAACAACGGCCGAGCGAGCATCGCCGTCGCAGAAGCGCAGCTCCAGCAGTCGGATGCACAGCGACGCGTAGCCCTGCTCGACGTTGAGCAGGACGTAACGACGGCGCAGGCCGAAGCCGAGAACGCCGCCACCACGGCGCGCAACGCGACCGGACCAGCGCTCGCCGCCGCGATCGAGGCCGCCCGGATCGCCCGCATCGGCTATCGCGAAGGCAAGTTCGGCCAGCTCGACCTGCTGGATGCCGAACGGACGCTGCTCGAGACCCGCACGGCCGCGATCGACGCGCTGGCCGCCCTTCACGACGCGCAGGCTCGCCTGGAACGGCTGACCGCCGCCGCGCCGCTACCCAAGGACGATCAACGATGAACCGCTTGATGAAGGCCGCGATGTCTGCAGCGCTGGTCCTTGCCGTATCCGGCTGCGGCCGATCCGCCCAACCCGCCGAGAGGACCGCCGAGGGCGGAGAGGCGAAGGAGCGTCCCGCCGGCGATCCGACGACCGCCACGCTGACCGCGCAGCAGATCGCCGACGCCGGCATCGAAGTGACGCGCCCGACGGTCGGCGGCGTCGCCGGTGCGATCGAGCTGCCCGCCACGATCGAGGGCGATCCGCAGGGCGTGCAGGTGGTGTCGGCCGCCATCGGCGGACGCCTCGTCTCGCTCACCCGCAATCTCGGCCAGCCGGTCCGGCGCGGCGAGACGCTCGCCGTCATCGAGAGCCGCGAGGCCGCAAGCCTCAACGCAGAGGTGGAAGCCGCGCGCGCGCGCTCGGCGCTCGCACAGTCGCACCTGCGTCGGGAGCAGCGCCTGTTCGCCGAGCGCGTCTCGCCCGAGCAAGACCTCGTGGCCGCCCGCACCGCCGCGACCGAGGCGACCATCGCGCTGCGGCTCGCCCGTCAGCAGCTGTCGGCTACCGGCGGCGGAGGCGGCGCGCTCAACCGCATCACGGTGCGCTCGCCGATCGCCGGTCAGGTAATCGCCCGCTCGGCTACGCTCGGCCAGCAGATCGCTGCCGACGCCGAGATCTTCCGGGTTGCGAACCTCTCCAAGGTGTCGGTGACGATGTCGCTGGTGCCCGCCGATGCCGGACGCGTCGCGCCGGGCGCGCGCGTCGAGGTGGCCTCGGCGGGACGCCGGCAGGAAGGCCGCGTGACCTTCGTCTCGCCGATCCTCGACGAGACCACGCGCCTCGTTCCCGTGATCGCCACCATCGACAACGCTGGCAGCACCTGGCGCGTCGGCGAGAACGTCAGCGTCTCGGTGCTACTGCCGGCCACGGGCGATCGCAGCATCGCCGTGCCATCGGCCGCCGTGCAGATGATCGCCGACAGGCCGCACGTCTTCGTCCGCACGCCGTCGGGCTTCAAGGCGACGCCCGTGACGCTCGGCCGGACCAACGGCGGCTCGGTGACCGTCACCGCCGGCCTGACCGGCGAGGAGCGCATCGCCTCCACCAACAGCTTCACGCTCAAGGCCGAACTCGGCAAGGCGCAAGCGAAGAACGAAGACTAGGCCATGCTCGCCCGCATCGTCACCTTCGCCGTCGAGAGGCGCTGGCTCGTCCTGCTGCTGACCGTCGCTGCAGCCCTCGCCGGGACGTTCGCGATCCAACGGCTGCCGATCGACGCCGTCCCCGACATCACCAACAACCAGGTGCAGATCAACGTAGTCGCACCCGCGCTCTCGCCCGACCAGATCGAGAAGCAGGTCGCCTTCACGGTCGAGACCGCGCTCGCCGGCATCCCCGGCCTCGAGTACACGCGCTCGCTGAGCCGCAACGGCTTTGCCCAGGTCACCGCCGTCTTTGACGAGAAGACGGACATTTACTTCGCACGCCAGCAGGTCGCCGAGCGGCTGCGCACCGCGGAGGAGGGTTTGCCCGACGGCGTGAACCCGGAGATGGGACCGATCGCCACCGGGCTTGGCGACATCTTCATGTGGACGGTCGAGTATCGCGAGCTCGATCAGGTCAATCATCGCAACGGCGAGCCCGGCCTCCAGAAGGACGGCAGCTACATCACGCCCGAGGGTGACCACCTCGTCGATGCCGCCGACAAGGCGACCTACCTGCGCACGGTCCAGGACTGGATCGTCACGCCGCAGTTGAAGAGCAGCCCGGGCCTCGCCGGCGTCGACAGCCTCGGCGGCTACACCAAGCAGTATCTCGTCGTTCCCGACATCCAGCGCATGGCCGCGATGAGGATCACACTGCAGGATCTCGCCACCGCGCTCGAACGCAACAACACCAGCGCCGGCGCGGGCGTGGTCAACCGCAACGGCGAAGGTCTCGCGGTGCGTGCGGACGGACGTGTCCGTAACGCGGACGAACTGGCGCGGACCGTGATCGCCACGCGCGAGAGCGTGCCGATCCTGCTCAGCCAGATAGCCACGGTCCGCACCGGACAGGCACTCCGGATGGGCTCGGCATCGGAGAATGGGCACGAGGTCGTCGTCGGCACCGCGGTGATGCGGATCGGCGAGAACAGCCGCACCGTGTCCACCGGGGTCGGAGAGCGGCTGAAGGAGATCGGCCGGGCGCTGCCAGTCGACATCGTGGTCGAGCCGGTGCTCAACCGCACCGAGCTGGTCAACTCGACCATCGCTACCGTCGCCCGCAACCTCGCCGAAGGCGCGCTGCTCGTCATCGTCGTGCTGTTCGCGCTGCTCGGCAACTTCCGCGCAGCGCTGATCGCGGCGCTCGTCATCCCGATTACGATGCTGCTGACCAGCGTCGGCATGCTGCGTGCCGGCGTCTCGGCCAATCTGATGAGTCTCGGCGCGCTCGACTTCGGCCTGATCGTCGACGGTGCGGTCATCATCGTCGAGAACGCGCTGCGTCGGCTCGGCGAGGCGCAGCACGTTCGCAGCGAACCGCTGCCCCTCCGGCAGCGCCTCGATCTGGTCGCGGCATCGGCCCGTGAGATGATCCGCCCGTCCGTTTATGGCCAGGCGATCATCATCCTCGTCTATGCCCCGCTGCTCACTTTCACCGGCGTCGAGGGCAAGATGTTCGAGCCGATGGCGCTCACCGTCATCATCGCGCTCGTCTTCGCCTTCATCCTGTCGATGACCTTCGTGCCCGCCGCGATCGCTTGTCTACTCAGCCGCCCCGTCGACGAGAAGGAGAGCCGGATCATCGGCTGGCTGCGTCGCCGCTACGAGCCCGGTCTCGGCAAGGCGATGGGGCGGCCGAGCGTCACGCTCGGCGTCGCGGTCGGCGCGCTCGCATTGGCGGGCGTCGCGTTCACGACCCTGGGGCAGGAGTTCCTGCCGCAGCTCGACGAGGGCAACATCCTCGTCCAGGCGGTCCGCATCCCCGGGACTTCGGTCGACCAGAGCCAGGCGATGCAGTTCCAGGTCGAGAAGATGCTCGCCCGGCAGCCCGAGGTGCGCTTCGCCTTCTCGCGCACCGGCACGTCCGAGATCGCATCCGACCCGATGCCGCCCAATGCCACCGACACCTTCGTCATCCTGAAGCCGCGGGCCGAGTGGCCCGACCCTGGCCTCGCCAAGGAGGAGCTGGTGGAGCGGATGGAGAAAAGGCTCTCGACGCTGCCCGGCAACGCCTACGAGATCACCCAGCCGATCCAGATGCGCTTCAACGAGCTGATCGCGGGCGTCCGGGGCGATATCTCGGTGAAGGTGTTCGGCGACGACTTCGGCGGCATGAACGCCGCCGCGGACCGCATCGCCGACATCCTGCGCAAGACGCGCGGCGCCGTCGACGTGCGGGTCGAAGAGACGGAAGGGCTGCCGATGCTCGACATCAGCCCCAACCGCATGGCGATGTCGCGGATCGGCGTCACCGCCGGCGACGTGCAGGACACGGTCGCCGCCGCGATCGGCGGTCGCGAGGCGGGCGTGATCTTCGAGGGCGACCGCCGTTTCCCGGTCGTCATTCGCCTATCGGAGGCGTCCCGGTCGGACCTGACCGAGGTCGCGCAGGTGCCGGTGCCGACCTCGGCCGGCGGTTTCGTGCCGCTGTCGACGGTGGCCGACATCGCCGTCGTCGACGGGCCGAACCAGATAAGCCGCGAGAACGGCAAGCGCCGCGTCGTCGTCCAGGCGAACGTGCGCGATCGTGACGTCGCCGGCGTGGTGGCCGACGCCGGTGCCGCGATCGACGCGCAGGTGAAGATGCCGCCGGGCACCTATGTGGAATGGGGCGGGCAGTTCGAGAACCTGGCGTCGGCGCGCGACCGGCTGCTGCTCGTCATCCCCGTCTGCTTCGCTGTGATCGTGCTGCTGCTCTACGGTGCGCTCGGCTCGGTGCGCGACGCGGTGATCGTCTTTACCGGCGTGCCGCTGGCGCTGGTCGGCGGCGTGCTGGCGCTGACGCTGCGCGGCATGCCGTTCTCGGTCTCTGCGGCCGTGGGGTTCATCGCGCTGTCCGGTATCGCCGTCCTCAACGGCCTGGTCATGGTGTCGTCGATCCACGACCTGATGGCGCGCGGCATGGATCGGGTGCAGGCGGCGCACGACGGCGCCCTGGCCCGTCTCCGGCCCGTCGCCATGACCGCGCTGGTGGCGAGCCTCGGCTTCGTGCCGATGGCGCTCGGCCATGGCGCGGGCGCGGAGGTGCAGAAGCCCTTGGCGACGGTCGTCATCGGCGGACTCATCTCGGCGACGCTCCTGACCTTGTTCGTCCTGCCGACGCTCTACGCGCGCTTCGGGGCATGGTGGGCGCCTGACGACGGTATTTCGAGTGCCAATCGCGATTTGAGCGGTTGAGCTAGGCAAAGGTAATGGCGACCCAGATTCGGCCACTCAGAGCCTACGAGGCGCCGCCCGAAACCGGCCGTCGTTCAGCATCACCGACGGCCGATCAACCACATTTCCGAACCGTCGGTTTACCGCGCCTGCGTACGCTCGATTGGCCGGTCCGTCCCGATGGAGATGATCGATGGGGCACTCGTCGATGGACCCCGCCTTTCACGAACTTCGACCCTGGAACGAGGGCCGGCTTATCGGTGCGAAGCGGGCGCTGAAACAGCAACAGGTCTGGGCCATTCGCTTCTGGCTCGACCAGCATAGACGATTGCGCGACCGAGCGCTGTTCGACTTCGCCATCGACAGCAAGCTGCGCGGCTGTGATGTGGTCAAGGTGCGGATCGGCGATGTAGTTTCCGGCGGGCGCGTCCGTGACCGCGCCGTTGTGGTTCAGCAGAAAACCAAACGTCCGGTCCAGTTCGAGCTGATGGATACGGCACGAAAGACGATGCAGGCATGGTTGGAGCGACGCGGCGGGACACTGAACGACTTCGTCTTCCCGAGCCGGAACGACTACATGGCTCACATGAGCACGCGGCAATATGCCCGCCTCGTGCACGAGTGGGTGGTCGGCATCGGCCTTCCAGCTCAGGATTACGGGACGCACTCGCTTCGGCGCACGAAAGCATCGATCATCTACAAGGCGACTGGCAATCTCCGCGCCGTTCAGATCCTTCTCGGCCATGCCAAGATCGACAGCACGGTCCGCTACTTGGGCGTTGACGTGGAGGACGCTTTGGAACTGGCCGAACGCACTGAGGTCTGAGCCGACCCTCTTGCGGTCATTCAAGACGGCTCTTTTGCTGTCCGACATCCGACGTTGGTTCATGCGCCTGATTGTGCCGAACGCGCGGTTCGCTATCGATAAGAAAAGTAGCGAGGCGGCCCGCGGCGAACGGGTCCGTTTGCAGACCAACTGGCGCCAATCTTCGCATCGCCAAGAAGGCTGTCGGTTGGACGTGACACATAATGGTCATTGGTCTGACCCGTCGTTGCATTCGAAACTCAACGGCACTGCAACAAAGGTGCTCTAGCGCGCAGTCCACAGGCGCCGAGAGAGCCGCCCTTCAGGGAATGTGTCATCATGAAATTCGTTACCGCTAGCGCCGTTGCGGCGCTGCACGTTCTGTTCGCGCCTGCCGTTTCGGCGCAAGCCACCGCGTCCCAAGGGGGTTCGGAGGTCAGCCAGGCCGCAACGGACGCTGTTGGTGGAGATGACATCGTGGTGACCGGCACACGCGAGCGAGGCCGCACGCAGTTCGACACCCTCGCACCCGTCGACGTGCTGCCGGAATCTCTGGTGCGATCCAGCGTATCCGGAGATCTCAACAACGCGCTCGCGCAACTCCTGCCGTCGTTCAACGTCCAGCGCCTGCCGGCCGCGGACGGGCAGGCGTTCGTCCGTCCGGCGACCTTGCGCGGCCTGTCGGCCGATCAGACGCTCGTCCTCGTCAACGGCAAACGCTATCATCGTTCGGCGCTGCTCGGAACGCGCGGCGCGCAGGCTCCCGATCTCGCCAGTATTCCCAGCCTCGCGATCAAGCGCATCGAGGTGCTGCGCGACGGCGCCTCGGCGCAATATGGCTCCGACGCGATCGCCGGCGTCATCAACATCATCCTCGACGACCAGCCGGGGATGGAGGCGTACGGCCAGTTCAGCCAATATTACGCCGGCGACGGCAACAACTACCAGTCGGGCGCCCGCGGCGGCATCGCGCTCGGCGACAAGGGCGCGATCGTCTTGACCGGCCAGTTCGAACATGGCGAGGCGACCTCGCGCACCCGCCAGCGCCCCGACGCCATCGCCTTCCAGGCGGCGAACCCGACGCTCGCCGTCCCCAACCCGGTGCAGCGCTGGGGCCAACCCGATGAAGAGCGCGTCCGCGGGGCGATCGACATGCACTACGACCTCGCGCCCGCCGCCACCGTCTATGTCTTCGGCACGGTGCAGCAGGGCGAGGGGCTGACCGACTTCAACTGGCGCAATCCGTCGAACACCGGCAGCGTGTACAACGCCAGCAGCGCATTTCCCGGCTTCAGCTTCCGCAGCATCTACCCCGCGGGCTTCACGCCGCGCTTCGGCACGACCTTCACCGACCTGCAATTGGCCAGCGGTCTGCGCGGCAACCTGTCGGACGCACTGAGCTACGATCTCAGCGCGTCGTCGGGGCGCAGCCGCATCGACTATACGCTCGCCGAGACGCTGAACGCCTCGCTCGGTTCGGCCAGCCCGACCAGCTTCTACCTCGGCCGCCTGACGCAGCGGGAAACCAACCTCAACGCCGACTTCGTCTATCGCCTGCCCGTCGGTGGCGTCGAACCGCTCAACATCGCCTTCGGTGGCGAACGGCGGATCGAGCGCTATGCGGTCGGTGTCGGCGATGCCGCCTCCTATGCGATCGGCGCGGGCGCCGCGACCGGCCTTGCCCCCAACGCGAACGGCTTCCCAGGCTTCGGCCCGCAACAGGCGGGCAACTTCAAGCAGACCAGCAATGCCGGCTACGTCGACCTCGCCTGGCATCCGATCACGATGCTGACGCTCGGCGCGGCGGGCCGCTACGAGGACTTCTCGAGCTTCGGCGACAAGTTCACCTACAAAATCTCCGGCCGGATCGAACCTGTCGCATGGCTCGCGCTGCGCGGCACCTATTCCACCGGCTTCCGCGCGCCGACCCCGGCACAGCTCAACACCCGCGTGGTCAGCCAGGGCCTCGACACCCGCACGCTGCAGGTGTTCAACCAGGGCCGCCTCGCCCCCACCGACGCGCTCGCGGTCGCGCTCGGCGCCAAGCCGCTGCGCCCCGAAATCTCGCGCAACATTAGCGCCGGTCTCGTCGCGCAGACGCACATCGGCCTCGGCGCGACCGTCGACCTCTACCAAGTCGACGTCGACGACCGCTTCAGCCAGTCGGCGACGATCACGATCCCCGCGGGCTTTGCCAATCCCGACCGCTTCACCTCGATCAGCTACTTCACCAACGACTTCAACACCCGCACGCGCGGCGTCGACGTCGTGGTCAGCTACGCCCGCACCCTCGGCGGCGGCCGCGCCAGCGCGACGCTCGCCTACAATTACAACCGCACCAGCGTGCGCAGCGGGACGAGCGCGGCGATCGCCAACGACACGCAGCGCCGCATTTTCCAGGAACGCCTGCCGCAGCACAATGCGACCGGCACGCTGGGCTACGACATCGGCCCCGTCGGCGTGATGCTGCGCGGCCGCTATTACGGCCCGTGGACCGACGTGACCGGCAATGCGACCGGCGAATTGTTCCAGCGCTTCGGCGGCCTCGCGCTTTTCGACGCCTCGCTTACCTATCGCATGACGCCCAACATCTCGATCCGCGGCGGTGCGGAGAACATCTTCGGCACCTATCCGGCGGAGGCGACCAACCAGGCCAATCGCGGCCTGATCTATTCGCGCAACGCGCCCTACGATACCGATGGCGGTCGCTATTACGTCCGGCTGGGGTTGAGCTTCTGATGATCGATCGGCGCGCGCTGTTGGCCGGCGGGTTGGCCGCTACCCTCTCCCTGCCCGCGCGCGCCGCATCGGCACATCCGGCCGCCGACGACGAGGCATTCTGGGCCAAGGTCGCCGCGGAATACGACGTACCGCAGGACGTCATCCAGCTCGAGAACGGCAATTGGGGCGCGATGCCCCGCCCCGTGCGCGCCGCCTACGAACAGGCGGTCGCGCGCGTGAACCGCGACACCAGCTACTACGCCCGCCGCGGCATGCTCGCCGACCTCGCCGCCGCCCGCACCGCCGTCGCCGCCGAACTCGGCGTGCCGGCGGACGAGATCGCCTTCACCCGCAACGCCACCGAGGCTCTCAAGGCGCTGATCCTCGGCTATAATCGCCTGACGCCGGGCGACGCGATCCTCTACGCCGATCTCGATTACGACAGCATGCAGGCGTGCATGGAGAGCCTCGCGCAGCGCCGCGGCGTCCGCGTCCGCCGTATCGCGCTGCCCGAGCCCGCGACCCGCGCCGGCCTGATCGACGCCTATGCGCAGGCGATGGTGGACGAACCGCAGCTGAAGCTGATCCTCCTCACCCACATGAGCCACCGCACCGGCCTGGTCATCCCGGTCCGCGAGATCGCCGCGATGGCGCGCGCGCGTGGGATCGACGTCATCGTCGACGCTGCGCACAGCTGGCAACAGCTCGACTTCACGCTGCCGGACCTCGACTGCGATTTCGTCGGGTTGAACGGACACAAATGGCTCGGTGCGCCGCTCGGCGTTGGGATCCTCCACATCCGCAAAGGTGCGCTGTCCCGCATCGACCGGGATCCCGCCGAAGACGCAAGCGGCCCCGACACCGTTATGGCCCGCATTCACACTGGCACGCTTGATTATGCTTCCTGGCTTACCGTACCCGCTACGCTGGCCTTCCAGCAGCGGATCGATCGCGCCGCCCGCGCCGCGCGGCTGCGCGCGCTCCGTGATCGCTGGGTCCGACAGGCGCGGGCGATACCCGGCATCGAAATACTGACGCCGGACGATCCGATGTCGCATGGCGCGATCACATCGTTCCGGTTCCGGGGGATAAGCAGCCCGCAGGCGAACGCCGCCATTGCCCAGCGTCTTCTTGAACAGCATCGCATCTTCACCGTTCATCGGATAGGAGCCGCCAGCGGAGCATGTGTCCGGGTAACGCCGTCCCTGTTCAACTCAGCAAACGATGTCGACCGTCTAGTCGAGGCCTTGTCGGCCTTTAACTGATGCTACGCGGGGCGTCTGCAATGATGCCGATGCCGTAGAGGTCGGAATTGACGCCACCCTGCCGAAAAATGGCTGCGGCACCTAGCGATCATCAACTTTCTGGAGCACGAGACGGCGCTAACGGTGATATTTCATCAGAGCCCGGGATTGCCAAGATAAGGGTATTAAGGACAATATACTGCATCTAACCCAATCCCAGCCATTCCCGGCACCTATCCGCCTCTCCAATTTCCGACGTTCATTCAGCCTTGCGTTGTCATCCTGCTGAGCTTTTGGAACTGAAAGAATTGCGACGACGCCGCCTTTTTTCTGGCGCACAACTTGGACGACGGCTTTGTGATAAATCCCGGCATTCGCCGATCTACGGAGAGAATGAACGATTGCCCATTTTAGGACGTATGTGAAATGAGTAACGTCGCATTGCAGCGCTGCTGCAACCGCCCCTTTGTGGGCGGGCCTATCCAATTCCAGCCCATCCCGAGCTATGATGACAAGCACGCCAACGTCTCGGCCTTCAGGCAACCGCAACTGGCTCGGCATCTTCCTTGGAGTTAGCGGTTGGATGACCGCATTTGGCCTTGGATTGCTAGACCTTCCAGAGAAGATCAATAAATTCTACAAGGAACTTCCTCAAGCGGAAGAAAACACAGGCATTTGGCCGCCGATAGACAAGCGCTTCGCCGGCGCTTGGAAAATGGTGCCACAATGCAAAAACGATCCATTCGAAGTCGGCGATCTGGACAATCCCGACGAGAAACCGGAGCCCAAAAGCCACGGACTGGATCTGGAGCTTACCTTCGATGGGCAGGTCGTAAGCGGCGATATTATGACGGACAAACTGGCAACCGGTTATGTGACGCCAGAAGTTGCAATGATCGGTCACGCTGTCGGGCCAACCGCACATATGCGCGTCGTCGACTGGATAGATGGGAAGGCCATCACCGTGGCCTGGCTCGATGTTTCGCGAGCTGGCGACAACTGCCTAGATTTTACGGCCACAACCGACGGAATGAACTATTTTCCTAAGCATGCATCACTCGCCCGTCAGAGTGATGAGGAGTACAAAAGCATTCCTCGTCGTCATGAAATGATAGATCAAGTGATTCAGAAGGTCTTTGCCGAGCAAAAGGCTAAGGCCACAGCGAAATGAGCGAAAGTCTCAAGGTGCGCGGATTGACAGATGTCGGTTTAAATTTCCGTTCATAGCACCACTTCGAATGACGTGATCTGGTCGCCTCCTGCGCTTCCCTTGCAGCGAACTGACCCAAAGTCGGACGTTCACACCTCCGGTTGGCTCACCCGATTCCGGTCATCCGTTCATCCAAGAATGGCGTTGATTTCAGAGTGCTGCCGTGAAGGGCAATTGCCTTCTTCGTGCGAGCATCTCACACCTACGCAGTGCCACCCAACCGATCCGATCTCGCCGACTTCACCTACTTCCTGGCGATCGCTCGGCATCGCAGCTTCAGCCGTGCGGGGTTGGAGTTGGGTGTCACGGCCTCGGGTCTGAGCCATGCGCTAAAGGGATTGGAGAGCCGGCTCGGCGTCCGCTTGCTCAACCGCACGAACCGCAGCGTCACGCTCACCGCGGCTGGCGAGGCTTTACGCGATGCAGTGGAGCGACCGTTCGCGGAGATCGGCACGGCGGTGGAAAGCCTCAACCGCTTCCGCGACACGCCGGCCGGTCGGATCCGCCTGAACGTCGTCGCCGACGCCGCGACCTTGCTGCTCGGGCCGGTGATGGCGACGTTCGCCGACCGCTATCCGGATGTCGAGGTCGACATCGTCGCGAGCAACCGCATCATCGATGTGGTCGATGCCGGGTTCGATGCAGGCATCCGCCACGGCGGCACAGTGCCGGAAGACATGGTTGCGCAGCGGCTGTCCGCTGATCTGCGCTGGGTCGTCGCCGCTTCGCCAGCCTATCTGGAGCGGTTTGGCACCCCGGAAAGTCCGAACGACCTTGCCGGACTTCGCTGCATTGGCGTGCGGCTTGGTGACGATCGCATTTACCGGTGGGAGTTCGAAGGACCAGACGGGGAGTTCGCTGTACAGGTTGCCAGCCGCATCACCGCCGACGATGGCCGCGCCATGCTGGCGATGGCGCTCAGCGGGACGGGGCTGGTCTATGGCGTTGAGCCGCTCTTCGCTCCCTATGTAGCATCTGGCGCGCTGTCGCTGGTGCTGGAGACATGGTCGACTACCGGTCCGGGCTATGAGCTCTACTATCCCAGCCGGCGCCATGTGCCGACTGGGCTCAGGGCGCTGATTGACCTGATCAAGGAGCTGCGACCACTCGGGCTCTGACCCGCCATGTTGAGCGCTGCTCACAAGCCCATGGAGAACAGCGGGGCTAATCCCCGCCGGTCGGGAGGCCTACCTCGAGTATAACGACGCGCCCCTGCGCTCGGCTCGAGGAGATTTCCGTGACGACAGTCGCCCTGGCGGACGCCACCGACGACTCCCATGCCGCGCAGCCGGCAGCTTGGGGCGCGATCTACGCCATGACGCTCTGCACGTTCGTGCTCGTGGCATCCGAGTTCATGCCCGTCAGCCTGCTCAGCCCGATTGCGGACAGCCTTCACCTGTCGGCAGGCCAGGCGGGTCAGGCGATCGCGATCTCCGGCCTATTCGCGATGATTGCCAGCCTGTCGCTCGGTCGCCTGATCGACGGTGTCGACCGCCGCCTTGTGCTGCTCGGGCTCACCGCTCTGTTGATCGTGTCGGGCGCGCTGGTGTCCTTCGCGCAGAGCTACGGGATGCTGATGCTGGGCCGGGCGGTCCTCGGGATCGCTATCGGTGGCTTCTGGTCGATGTCCGCGGCGATTGCGATGCGTCTGGTGCCCTCGGAGTCCGTGCCGAAGGCGCTCGCGATGCTCAACGGTGGCAACGCGCTCGCCACCGTGATCGGGGCGCCGCTCGGCAGCTTTCTGGGTGGCCTGATCGGCTGGCGCGGCGCCTTCTTCTGCGTTGTGCCAATGGCGATTGCCGCCACTGTCTGGCAGGCTCTGGGCTTGCCGGCGCTGCCTACTGAGCGGCGCAACGGCGGCGACGGTATGCTGGCTCTCCTCAAGCGCCGAACTGTCCTGCTCGGTCTGGCGGCATCGGCGTTTCTCTTCATGGGCCAGTTCGCGCTCTATACTTACCTACGACCGTTCCTCGAGCAGGTGACGCATGTCGGGCTGGGCACGCTATCGACCCTGCTGCTGATCGTGGGTGTCGCCGGGTTCATCGGCACGACGCTCATCGGCCGCCTGATCGGCCGCAGGCTCCACCTTCTGCTCGCGGCGATCCCTGCGATCATGGCATTTGCCGCGATCACTCTCGCACTGTTCGGCACGTCGGTCCCCATCGTTGCGACCTTGCTTGCCGTGTGGGGCCTGGTCGGCACCGCGGCACCGGTCGGCTGGTGGACCTGGGTGACGCGAGCAGCACCCGACCATCCCGAAGCTGGCGGCGGATTGATGGTCGCCGTAGTCCAGTTCGCGATCATGTCGGGCGCGACCCTCGGCGGCCTGGCCTATGACGCCGTTGGGCCAAGGACCGAGTTTCTCGGCAGCGCGACGATCCTTGTGGCGGCGGCGGCAATTGCGTTCTTCTGCCGCACAGACTGGGCCGCCGCCTAATTTCGACCCACCACTTGCCTACTCGCACCGACAAAGGAGCATCTTCATGGCTGACGAACCCACCAACGCCCGCGAAGCTTTCGGCGATATCGCGCCGAAGCTCGCCGAGATTACCGACAAGGTGCTGTTCGGCAATGTCTGGACCGACGACACGCTTTCCCCCCGCGACCGGAGTCTGGTGACGATCACCACCCTCGTCGCGCTGTACCGCCACAACGAGCTCGGCTTCCACCTCGGCAAGGGCCTGGAGAACGGCCTGACCCGGGACGAAATCATCGCCGCGATCACCCACACCGCATTCTATGCGGGTTGGCCGAGTGCAATGACGGCGGTCAACGTCGCTCGGGACGCACTGAAGGACGCCTAATCCAGGCACACCAGCCGCCACTCAGGAGCGTCACGTCAAAACGTGCAAGGATCAGCCATATGGAACTCAAACGCGCAGGATCGCAGCCCTCGCAGCCCGGACCGTCCACCTACTTCACCGGTACGGTGCGTATCGACCCACTGAACGCCCCGCCTGCACCAGCAAGACATTCGTGCGCAGCGGTCACCTTCGAACCTGGTGCGCGGTCGCATTGGCACACTCACCCGCTTGGCCAGACGCTAATCGTCACCGCTGGCTGTGGCTGGACGCAATGCGAGGGTGAGGAGATCGTCGAGATCCGCGCCGGTGACGTGATCTGGTGCCCACCAGGCCATAAGCACTGGCACGGAGCCACCCCGACGACAGCCATGACGCACATCGCCGTCCAGGAGGCGCTCGACGGCAAAAACGTCGAATGGCTCGAGCCGGTTACGGATGCGCAATACGCCCGCGCTCGGGACGGCGACTGAGCCGTGCTGCTACGGCCGATACCTATGCCGAGGGCTTTTAATCAACTTGTCAGGGTCGCGACGTTGGCGCTGGAATTACTGCTGATCGCGGCGGCCCCGCCGAAAAAGAGGAAAGAGATGACGCACTCGCCACCGGTCGTCCGGCTTGCCGAACTTCAGATCGTCCCGGCGCAGCTCGACGCCTACCTGGTGCTACTGCGCGAGGAGATCGAAGCTTCCGTGCGTCTTGAGCCTGGCGTTCTGACGCTCAACGCGGTCGCCTTGAAAGACTCTCCCAGTCACGTTCGGCTGATGGAGATCTACGCCGATCAGTCCGCTTATGAAGCGCACCTGAAATCACCTCACTTTGCTAAATACAAGACCGCCACCGCGAAGATGGTGAGATCGCTTACCCTGCATGAGACCACACCAATAGCTCTACGCTCGAAGCGGTAAGACCCAGCTACGGACATCATGTGCGCGATATGCACTTCCCGGTTTCGGACATTCGTTCAAGCAAGCTCATACCGGCGATCGAACGATCCTCGACATCAAGAATGCGTTGCATGGTGCGATGAGATCATTAAGTTTAACCCCATCTGCACGGTTACAAGCATGACCAGCTAACAGGTTGTTTCAACTTTCAAGCCTTCGCCGGCGCGGAGTCGTCAATCGCGAGTCGGACTTGCTCCTCCTCGAGGTCAAGTTCTCGGACGAGCGTGGCCAGCGTTTCGCCGTCGAGTTCGTCGCGGTGCTCGCGGAGGCGAGCGCGAGCGTCATCGAGCGCGGCCAGACGGTTCTCCATCACGCTGCGCAGGCGTTCGGGATCGACGGCGTGGCCGGCGCGCGCGCCCTCTTCCTCCGAATGCCGGACCTGTTCCAAGATGTCGCGAGTCTTGCTGCCCTGCGCGCCGACACCGGCGATCGCTGCCGCCACGATTGCGCGGGCCGCGACCAGCGCGGGACTCGCGCGCTCGATCTCTGGTTCGCGCAGGTCAAACCACTGGATCAGCCATTTCAGCGTGATCCCCTGCAGCACCAGCGTCGACAGGATCGAGCAGAAAGCGAGGAAGACGATGAGATCGCGCGCCTCGAAATCGCTTGGCAGCGCCAGTGCGGCCGCGAGGCTCACTACGCCGCGCATGCCGGTCCAGGAGATGATCGTCGGATAGCTTAGCGATGGGGTGAATTTTCCACCGCGTATCACCGCGACCAGCGCCGTTGCAGGATAGAAGGTGGCGAACACCCAGACGAACCGCGAGAGGATCAGCGTCGCCGACAGGCCGAGGCCCAAGACCGCGAGTTGCCAGCCGCTATAGTTAGTGAGGCGCGCCAGGATGCCGTGCAGCTGCAGGCCGACCAGCAAGAACACCAGGCTGGCGAGGACGAATTCGACCAGTTGCCAAGCGCTTGCGCCTTCGAGCCGTGTGGTCGCTGCGAGCTTCACCTGCGCCCGGCCGATCAACCCGCCGCAGGCGACTGCGGCGAGAACGCCGGATCCCTCGATCCGCTCGGCGATCAGATAGGCGGCGAAGGCGGCGAGGAACGAGACCACGATCTCGAGATGCTTGTCCTTGAGCCGGCGCATCAGCCAGTTCGCGCCGAAGCCGGTTGCAATGCCGACCGCCGTGCCGACCAGCGCGATCAGCGCGAAACCGCCCGCCATCGCCCCAAAGCTGGCCGTCGACGCCACCGCCGCGCCGAGCGCGAAGCGGTACAGCACCAACGCGGATGCGTCATTGATGAGGCTCTCGCCCTCCAGAACCGCGACGATCCGTTTGGGCAGCTTGAAGCGCTTGAGCACCGACGCCGCAGCGACCGCATCAGGCGGTGCGACGATCGCGCCCAGCGCGATCGCGGCAGGCCAGCCCAACCCTGGAATGAGATGGCGGGCGACCAGCGCCACCGCACCAGCGGTGAACAGGACGGCTCCGAAGGCCAACAACGCAATGAACACGATGTTCGCCCGAAACATCGTCCAGTCGGTTCGCAGGGCGCTCGCCTGCAGCAGCGGCGGCAGGAAAAGCGCGAGCGCCAGTTCCGGCTTCAAGGCGATGTGAAACGTGCCCGGCACGAACGCCAACACGATGCCGCCAAGCACGAGCATCACCGCCGACGGGATCTCTAGGGTACGCGCGAGCAGCGTGAGGGCCAACGCCACCGCGAGCAGAATGAGGATCGCCTCAAGGATGTTCATGCGGGTAGTTTTTCCGAGGCGAAGGCGATGGGACCGCCCGGGTAAGCGGTCCCGATCGTTTAGATCTTGTCGCCCAACGCTCCCTTGACGCTGCCCTTGACGTCCTGGCCGGTGCCCTTGAACTGCTGGGCCTCGCCCTCGGCTTCCAGCCGCTCGTTGTCGGTCGCCTTGCCAATCTCTTCCTTGACCTTGCCGGCAACCTTGTTGGCAGCAGCGCTGACCTTGTCGGTGAACTCACCCATCGCCAATCTCCATTTTGATACGCCGATCGTTACGGCTGCGATCTAAACCGATGTGCGGAGGCAGCGTTCCCGCGATGGGCCTGCGAGCGACGATCATCGGCCCGCGTGACGCATCGAGAGGAAAAGCCCCGCCGCAACCGGTCACTTCTTCTTGTTCTGGCCGGACGCTTCGGAGACGGCCGATCCAGCCGACTTCATGTCCTTGCCCGCGCCGTTGACCGTATTGCAGGCCGCGAGCGACACCATGCCGGCCAGCACGAGCGCGAGGCCGATCTTCTTCGTTGTCATGGCATTCTCCTTCCATACGACAATGGATGCGGCGGATCCGATACGCTGGACCCGCCGCGGACGCTCAGCGCAGCCGGCGGCGGGTCGCTGCGGTTGCACCAAAACCTGAAGCCGCTGCGCCGATCAGCAAGGCCAGCACGAGGACGAACGAGGTGCCGGCCGCCGCGCCGGCCGCCTTGTCGGTCGCCGATTTGGCGGTCGCGATCGTGTCGTTCTTGGTCCGGACGAACTGCTGCTTGGCACGCGTCACCTCGGCCTGCGCCTCGGGACGGCTGATCTTGCGCTGCGCGGCGACGATATCGACGATGCGGCTCTCGGCCTGCCGGCCGTCGCTGCCGCCACGCGCGAGCGCGGGGAGCTGCCTGGCGATTTCCGTCTGCGCCTGTTCCGCCGTCATCTGCGCCGGATCGCTCGGCGCGTCCGACAGATAGGCCGCAGCCTCGCTGCGCACGTCGCCCTCGTCGATGCCGGCGATCGACGCCGCCTTGGGCGCCGCCACGCCGACCGTCGTCCCCGCCGCGCCGGCGACCGCGCCGACCGTGCGGAAGGCACCGCCGATGATCCCACCGACGGCGGAGGTCAGGAGATACAGCGTCAGGATGAGGGTGACGCCCCAGACGACGAGACCGTGGACCAGCGCATCGAACCGCTCGTGGACGCCGGCGACCCGCGCCGCGGCATAACCGCCCGCGCCCAGCGCCACGATCGTGGTGATGAGCCAGTAGATGCCGGCGCCGATGCCGAACCCCGTCGCTCCGGGCGTCGTGCCGTCGACCGGATCGACCATCGTCAGGCCGATCCCGGCGCCGAGAATGCCGAGGACGAGCTGCACCGCGACGGCGATCACGACACCGGCGAAGATCGCGCCCCATGACAGGCGGGTCGGGGTCTTGCCGGGACGTGCTTCATCGACCGGCGCGAGGCCGGTGGTTACGCGGGTCGCCATAGTATCTCCTGTTGAAACGAATGTGTCGCCGCGGTCAGGGCCGCGATGATTCCGGAATGTCGGAGGCATCGGCCGCACCGGCCTCTTTCTCGGCCGTGCCACGTCTGCGCACGGCATCGTCGCCGATCAGCTTGCCGATCGCCTCCTGCACCGACCCCTTGGCCTCGCGGGTCGCGGCAGCCTTCGTTCGGTCCTCGGTCGGCTTTTGCGGGCCGCTATGTCGAGCCGTCAAGCTGCCGTCTCCTGTTCGGTTTTCTCGTGTCGAACGCCCTCGCCGTCGAAGCCACGCGCGCGTGCCCAGGCGACCGCGGCGATGCGACGATTGACGCCGATCTTGGCGTAGATGCGCGCCACATGGTTGCGCACGGTATTGCCAGCCACGTCGAGCGTCCGTGCGATCGTCTTGTCGTCGTAGCCGCGGCAGATCAGCGCCAGCACGTCGCGCTCGCGTGTGGTCAGGTCATCGAGACCGGGCCCCGCGACGTCGGGCTGGGGGGCGCGGAGCCGAGCCAGCTTGTCCATGATCGAGCGGCTGAACCAGCTCGTATCCTTCATCACCGCCTCGATCGCCTCGACCAGTTCGAGTTCGGTCGCCTTTCGCTGCGTGATGTCCTGAAACGCCCAGAGGACGCAGGCGTCGTCACCCAGCCGAATGGCTTCCGTGGAGACGATGCAGTCGATCGTGGTGCCGTCCTTGGCCTGAACGCGCGCTTCGTGGCCGCGAAGGTCATGGCCACCGTCGATCGACGCCTCTATCTCGCGACGTTTGGCGTCGCTTTCCCATAGCTCGATCTCGCCGAGCGGACGATCGATGATCTCGGCCGCATCGTAGCCGGTCATCTCGGTGAAGCTGGCGTTGACTTCGCACAGCAGATGGCCATCGCGCACGCCGATCGCCATCGGCACGGGCGCGAGCTGGAAGGTGCGCGTGAACCGCTCCTCGCTATGCCGCAGCGCGCCTTCCGCCTTCCGGCGTGGCTCGAGGTCGGCGAAGGTGAACAGCATGCAGGGCTGGTCGCCCATGTCGATCGGTTGCCCTGCCACGATGACGAGCCTGGTTCCGCCATCGGGCAAGTCGAGTTCGGCCTCCATCTGCGGGATGGTCCGCCCCTCGGCGAGACGTTCCTTGGCCAGATCGCGCTGGTCCGCGGCACGCAGCACGTCGATGTCGTACACCGTCCTGCCCAGCACCTGATCACGGTCGTGCCCGGTCATCTCGAGGAAGCCCTGGTTGACCTTCACGAAACGCAGGTCGCTCAGGCGGCAGATCACCGCAGGCGCGGGGTTCGCGTTGAACGACTGCTCGAAGCGGTCTTCCGCCTCGAAGCGCGCCGACACGTCCTGCATGATGAGCACAAGGCAGGCCGGTTCGGCGTCGTCGGCATCGTTGAGGACGAGGCTACGCACCTGATGCACCCAGCGCGGTGCATCCTCGCCCGCGACGGTCACTTCGACCACGACTTCCGAAAAGGCGTCGCCGGCGACCACGCGTTCAATGGGATAATCGTCGGCCTCGAGACGGTGATTGTTGCGGTAGCGCAGCTGAAACCGTGAACGATATTCATCCACCGTCGCGCCGAGATCGACGATGTCCTGCACGCCGTGCATGGCCAAGGCGGCGTCGTTCGCCCAGAGCAGGCTCTGGTCGGGATCGATCAGGATCACGCCCTCGTCGAGACCGACGATGATCTGGCGCAGGTGGCGCAGATCCGCGGTCTCGCGCAGGGATTTGAACGAAGCCTCGGCCATGACGGATCAGTCGCGGCGACCGTGGACGAGCCAGGCAAGGCCATAGCCGACCATTGCCGCGGCAAGGGCCCAGATCACGGGCTGATCCTGCACGGTCTGGGCCGCGATCTTGCCACCCTTTTGCGCACCGTCGGCAACCCGCTCGCCGGCCGCCTTCAGACGCTCACGCGCTTCCTCGGCCAGTTCGGGGGCGCTGTCGATCGCGTCTCCGACGATCGACCTGGCACGGCCGTAGCTATGCTGCGCGCCGCCTGCGACCTGATCGACCACGCCGTCGACCTTCCAGTCGCGGCTGTCGACGGCATCGCCGACCGCCTTCTCAACCTTGCCGCCCACATAGCGGGCGCCGCCCTGAAATTCATCCTTGTTCATGATCGTTTCCTTGGTGAAATGAAGGTTACGGCGCGACACCGCAGCCTGCGGCAGCCTTGCCGACCGCCAGCACGATCGCAGGATCCTTCAGCTCTCCCGCGACCCGTAGGAAATCGCCGACCGTCAACACGCCGGGCGCGGTGTCGCCCTTGCGATAGGCCGCCGCAGCGCGGCCCAACTGCTGGAGCTGGCCGAGCGACAGATCCGACTGCAACCGGGTGCCGACGCAGTCCGCCCGTTGCGCATCCATGCCATAGCGTTGAAGACCCGTTGAAATGCGGGTCGCAGGGGCAGCGCATGCGGTCAAAGTCAGGGCGCCCGTCAACGCCACAGCCAACATCTTCATACGCTTTTCCCTTGGCCGGATCCGCTTGGGTGCGACCGGCTCGGGCGTCTCAACCTTCGATAGGAGGCCGCGTTCCTGGTATTTTTGCAGGCACGTCTGGTTCGAAAGTACCACCCAAGTCGCCGTTGGCGCGCTTCAGATAGAGTTGCTGGAAGCGAATGTGCAGGGATCGCGCGCCTGGCTCGGCGCTCTCCTCGGCGAGTTGACGATGATCCTCAGCACGCTTCAGGAGATAGCCTCGCTCTTGGGCGCCGATCTGTTGCACGGTTTGCGAGAAATCGTCATTGGTCATGGTATCAGTGACTATCACTGCGGCACGCCCGGCCATATCGTCCGAAAATACTCAATGACTGGTAGATTTGCCCCTAGGCGGCATAAACCTCATTCGCGTCCCTGCCATCGCGCTATGCGCGTCTGGCAGCCGGTCCATCTAATCGCCAGGTTGGGACAGGGCTGGAAGGCCTCCGGGCAAGATTCCCAGTTGGCTGCGCGTCCCGACCCGCTGCACTTGATGCCGTCTGGGTGCTGTTTACCTAGGTGTTTGATCCCACGGTTTGATGGTGCGATCCTTTCGTTGGAATGGAAGGACGCCGTATGGGATAGGTACGTCATGGGTGCGCCACGACCACGCACGCCATCCGAGCAGCAATACAGCGATCGCAGGCTTCGCTCGCGACGTTGAGCCGGGAGCTGGGGATCAACCCCAAGACGGTGGCGAAGTGGCGTAAGAGGGCGACGGTCGAGGATCTGAAGACCGGGCCGAAGGCCCCTCATTCAACGACCCTGTCCGAGGCGGAGGAGGCGATGGTTGTGGCGTTCCGGCGCCACACCCTGCTGCCGCTCGACGACTGCCTCTATGCGTTGCAGCCGTCGATCCCGCACCTGACCCGGTCAGCACTGCATCGATGTCTGCAGCGGCATGGGATCTCCCGCCTGCCAGATGTCGAGGGCGACAAGCCGAAGCGTCAGCGCTTCAAGCGCTACCCGATTGGCTTCTTTCACATCGATATTGCCGAGGTGCAGACTGCCGAAGGCAAGCTCTATCTGTTCGTCGGCATCGACCGCACGAGCAAGTTCGCCGTCACCCAACTGGTCGACAAGGCTGACAGGCGCACAGCGTGGGAGTTCCTCGAGCACCTGCTGAAAGCCGTGCCGTACCGCATCCACACTATCCTAACCGACAACGGCATCCAGTTCGCCGAGCAGCCCCGCAACCGCAACACCGCCTGGTCCCGCCAGATGCGCTTCGACATGATCTGCGAGGCCAACAATATCGAGCACCGGCTCACCAAACCGAACCATCCGTGGACCAACGGACAAGTCGAGCGAATGAACCGGACCATCAAGGAGGCGACCGTCAAACGTTTCCACTACGATAGCCATGACCAGCTTCGCACGCACCTCGCCGACTTCATGGCCGCCTACAACTTCGCCCGCCGGCTGAAGACGCTCAGCGGGCTCACACCCTACGAGTACATCGCCAAGATCTGGACGTCAGAGCCAGACCGGTTCATCGTTGACCCGATCCACCAGATGCCAGGACTAAACACTAGTAAACAAGCAACTCGACCCACTTTCAGCCATTCACCGGCCAATTTCCTATTCCCAACTCCGGCCGTTTGTTCATGTAAGCAAATCTGTGCCGACGGCGCCAAGTGAAATGGGGAGAATTGGGACAAACCCGTTATTCGCACGCAGCGACGAGGGTCAGCGTGCGGCAGGAGCGGACATTGCTTCGGTCAAGTCAACGCCTTGAGCTAATCCTAAGGCGCGCGACGGCCGCGAATCCCTTGAGCCGGCGTCCGTAGCCGCAGCGAACGGCCAAGCCGGGCGCGTTGAAAGAGCTCGCCCGAACCGCGCGTGACGGCTACTCTACAGCTATGCCCAAGAAGACCGAACAGGAGCTCGCGCAGCTAGTGCACGACGGTAAGATCGCCGGCTTCACCCTCGACACCACCGAATTCCACCATCTCGGATACAACTACCAGTCGAAAATCCTGCAGGCGCTCGGGCAGTTTGCCGGGACCGACGTGACGCTGCTCTTCTCTGAGGTCGTTCTCAACGAAGTGCATCGTCACGTAAGCGACGACCTCAAGGCGAAGTCCGACCTGCTGCGCAGCGCGCTGCGGCAGGTCGGCAGGGCCGCCGGTCTCGGTCTGGACCCGAAGCAGGCGATGGTCGACGTCGGCATCCCCGAAGACGTGACCGCCCGCTCGACCGAGCTGCTCGACGGTTACGTCGCGACCGTCGGGGCGGAACGGCTGCGCGTGGACGACGGCGCCACGGTCCGCCAGCTGCACGACCTATACTTCGGGTCGAGACCGCCCTTCTCGACCAAGGCTGACAAGAAAAGCGAGTTCCCCGACGCGATCGCCCTCCTGTCGCTTGAGCACTGGGCTGCCGAGCAAGGAGGGCTTGTGCTGGCTGTCAGCGGCGACGGAGACTGGGCGCGCTTCGCCGAGCAATCGTTGCATATCGTTTGCATGCCGCAGCTAGCGGCCGCCCTGAACCTGTTCAACGGCGACGACGCATTCGTGGCCGCGCGCCTCGCTGCTAACCTGGCAGGCGGCACCGCTGCGTCATTGAGCTCCAGTATCCAGAGCGCGCTCGAGAGCTCAGTCGAAATCTTCGACGTGGAGGCGAATGCACCCTACTACTACGAATCCGAGGACGAGCACGCGACGATCGAGGAGTGGTTAATCGCCGACACGCGCTTCGACGTCCTCACTTCGGATGCCGACTTCGTGACGGTGGCATTCTCCGTTGGGGTCAAGGCTACGTTCCACGCATCATTTTCGTTCACCGTGCGGGACGGCATCGACAAGGACGACGTCGGCATCGGTGGGGCACAGGCGAGCAAGTCCGAGGAGTTCGACGTGCAAGTAGTCGTGACCGTCGCCCGCGACGACGACGGCCCCGATCCCGATGTCATCGAATTAGAGACCGACGCCTCCTCTCTCTCCGTGGACTTCGGCTACGTCGAGGTCGATTACGGCGACGACCGGGACGACTGGTGATGTCGTCCGCGCGCCTAGATCGAACGTCGTGGCGCCTAACGGAATGGCAGCCACTGGCCGGAGCATTCGGTTTACTCTTGGATGTGAAGCGCCAAGGGTGATTAGGCTACGGTGCCGGCCTAACAGCGACCACATCCTTCCATGCAGTCCCCCGTTGCAGCGGGTCGCTGTCAGGCACCGTCATACCCGGCGGCACAAGGTAGCCGAGGAACCAGCCAAAATTGACATCGCCGACGATGCCGCCCGGCGAGATCAAATCCTGAAGGAAAAGATGCCACGCACTCGCGTCGGCGATCCCGACGACACACCATATTCTCGCCACGAGGGCCGAACAGAAATACCTGGTACGCCTGTCACCCTTCCTGACGCTCAGGGCCAAACCCAAGTTGCGACCGAATAACGCGGATATAACCGCTGCGGGGAATCTTCAGCGGAGTTATCCGGACTCTGGGATGAACCGCTTCAAGGATCTGTCCGTCGCCGAGATAAATGGCGGCGTGCGAATAGGGACTGCTTGTTCGCCACCTTACCACGGCGGAAATCACGGACGTCTTCTTGGTTCGGTAGAGAAGGATGTCGCCAGACCGAATCTGACTGACATCAATCTGGTAAAGGTGCGTAATGATCGAGGTTCGACCGGCCCGGTATCGGCGGTAACCCGCCGCGCCGGCGGCCAACGTGAATGCTGGGAGGAGCCATTTGCTGTGCTTGGATCGGACCATCATCCGGGTAAGCGTGGCACACTCCGCAATGTCAACGCCGCGCGACCGGCAGCGGATCGCAGCGGTAGCAGGCGGCTGCTCTAAGGCACATGTAAACTAGCATCGCACATCGAGTATGGGCGCGTTGCCAATCGTCCGCTTCGATCTGTCCGATCGGCAGCTTCCGTCAGGACCGAACGTTGATCGATACGAATGTGAGCCACCTAATTTGGTCGCAAGCGGTCGCCGCGGTGACCGACCCAGAAGGCGACATTTAGTACGCCCGACTCGATACCCAGCTTCGGACATCCGTTCAGCTCGAGAGACAGTCGCATTTGCACGTGACGGATAATTTACTGTCGGTTGAATTGGCGCTCCGCGGCTGCGGCCATCGCGTCCAGAACTTCGGAGGGCAGCCAGAACCGAACTTTTCCGTTCGCGGGGTCGCTCTCCAGCCTAAACAGGTTCGCCTGGGCGTGATCGACGCCTGCGGACCAATGCTCCGGTCCGTTGGGACCCATGCCGGTGATTATCACGAACACGCGGCCGCCAAAGTGCGGCGTCTCGCTTTGATCGTGAGGTCGAGAGAAGAGGTACTTACGGCCTACGGCTGACAGCGGGGCGATGATTGCGACCCGCTCGCCTCGATCAGGTTTTGCGTCCACTTGGTTAGGCGGCAGCACAGCCCGCACGACCAAGCACTCCTCAAGCTGCTTTTGGGTGATCAGCACAGGAGCGGGGTCTTGCATCATCTTCACCCGCGAGCGCAGCCATTCTATGGAGAGGAAAAGAAAGCTTACCTCAGCGCCGTGTCGGAAGCGTGCGCCATCCCATATCCAGACGTCATATCCGCCGCCAACGAGGTTAGTGATGGGAGCGCCGTTCGTGATCTCGTTCAACAACAAGCTAGATACCTGCTGGAGCGCGTAATGTTGTGCGTGATCGAAGGTCGAGATTGGCATCTCACGCTGCCTCGAATTCCAAGCCAGTTGTCGAAGAAGTTGCTCGCCGCTGCCGGTTATGAAGTCCTCGTCCCAGCGGATCGCCTCAGGCGTTCGGCTGTCCCAGTTGAACGACCTGCACTCGTCAACATCCCCAAGCCAGCCAACAAGGGCGCAGGAGGTCGCTTCCGAAAGCAGGTCATTGATCGAGCGAAGTCCCTCGGACAGCATAGCGATATCCGGTACGCGTCCGTCCAGAACCGCCTCAAGCCGATTGCAGACGTCGGCGGCACCCAGCCCGTTTCCGGCCACCGCTACTGCAAGGTTTGTCCCAATCACCACGGACTTACGCGTAAGCCCGGTTACGGGAACGAGCCAATCGCCGGGCAAGGGATCCTCCAAGTCCACCCGGGTTGCGATCGGCTGATGCGGCTTATCGCCAACGCCGCTCATCAAGGTATCAGATAATAGGATTGGCACCTTGCCGATCCGATAGGCTGCTGCAAGTGTCATGCGGTCTCCCTACCTTGTCGGGAGCAGCTCGACAAATGTCCGCATAGAGCCGACCCACAATTGGACATTCGAGGTAGCATCTACACCGGCCGAAGGCGGCCGTTCGTTCAGCGACACCATGTTCAACGATCGCTGACCGTTGAACATGGTCAGCAAGGTTGCTCCAGGCCGAGAACAGCGTCACGATCCTAGGCTGAATCGTCACCCGCAGCGTCAAGTGCAGCCGCCATTAGTTTATAGACCCAGTCGTTTGTGATTCCGAACCGTTCGCGCTGCGGGCGCATAAGTTCTTCCAGATCGGCATCGATCCTGGAGAACAGCTCAATCGCATCGTCGCACTCTCCGATCATCAGAGCGCGTCCGCTTGCACTTAGGAAATGCTCGTCGTGCTCCCGAAAGAACCGGTGGGCTAGTCTGTCTCGCTCAACCTTCGCGGTCCGCAAGCGCTTCAAAAGCATGGCAGGTAGATCCAGCGGCTCGAGCGCCCTCAGCATGTTGCCGAAGGTCTTTGCCAGCTCCACGTCATAGGCCTGATCGAACGCGTCCTCCCACGCCGAACGGTCAGGGTGCGATCGCATGGTTGGGAGCATGCGCGCGATGATGACGGCATTGACCATCCCGTGCTCAAGCACCTGCGCCTGATACATCGCCAAACCATAGCGGGAGTACACCTCGCGAATCTGCACCGAGTCGTCGTCTTCCGCCGGCCATACCGCGCCCTTCGGGAAGCCCTCCACGACGTCAGGAGACCGTTGCCACGCCGGGCCATTCCGGAAGGCGTTGGTCCTGCTGCAGGCGCAGGCGGCGCCAGCTCAGTCCGTCGAAAACCTCGGGGCTCGCGCTTCCCGGCGCCACCGGCAGCGCCGCCGTGGCCTCGCGCCCGAAGCGCTCGCCGAGCGCACCGTGACCGCGCCATGCCGCATCCCACCACTCGACAATCATCTCCCTCGACGCCGCCATTGCGGCGGCACTTGGCAGCAAGTCACGCTTCTGGCGCTGGTTGACCGTCCGGTGTGCGGGCATCAGATTCCAGAGATCGCCGCAAGCCCAGGCGGACCACGGTAGGCAGTGGTCGATGTCCAACGTATCCGGCGAGAGTCGACGACCGGACCACACGCACGACACCTCCGACCCCGCAGCCATCCGCGATAGCGCCACGTCGCGCGCTAGCCTCACGTCGCGCACGGGTTCCACCCAGGCGAGCGCCGCCTCGATCTCGCCCGGAGCGTAGGTGTGGCCCTGACGCTCGCCATAGCCGTGGACCATGCGTGCCCACTCGGCGGCGAGCACCGGTTCGATCCATGGGCCGAGCCGCTGCATCGCCCGCCACACGTGCCCGGGAACGGTCAGTGTGCCGAAGGCGGTCAGCGTCTCGGCGTCGAGCGCGATCGGACCTCGAAATCTTGGGCTGACCGCAGTCGCCGCGAATACCGAGGTGCTGGAGTTCGGATAGCGCGTGAAATTCGCCGGCATCGTCGCGATCGTTTGCGCAGCCTCACGGATCGCTCCCGACACCGCCGCCGCCCGCTCTGACGAGAAGACCGCGCCCACCCGCAGGTCGAGAGGTGCGAGTCCGCTGGACATCAAAGCCCTGAAGCCATCCTTCGCGAAACCGAGGCCGTCCGGTCCACTGTTGCGCGGCATCTGCGGAAGGCCACGGGCGACGAGGGGCAGATACATCCGTACCCAGTTGAGCGCGACGACGCCGAGCGGCAGCAGCACGGCGTCCTCGCTCGGATGATGGCGAGCGAGTCCCGGCGTCAGGTCGGCGACCTTGGCGACAGAACGGAGGAGTCCCAGCTTGTACGTCGCCGACTTGTCGTCGTTCAGGATGATGCCCCTGAGCAACGGCAAGGCACCCGCCCCGTCGTCAGGCAGTCTCATCGCGACGGTGATCCAGTCGACGCCGGGACGTCGCCTTGCATCTCCGGAGCGATGCTCGACCTTGGCGACCATCAGGCCGAACTCGCGAGCGAGACCCTCCACCTCGCCGAGTGAAACCTCGTGCATCGGCCGATCCACGGGGGCCGGGCCCAGGCGCAGGGTGATCACCAGCAGGCCGCCCGGTTTCAGCAGAGTCGCGAGCTTACGGAATGCGCGGCGCCGGTCACCCGGCGCGACATGCTGCCACACGGCGGAAAGCAGCACCACGTCGAACGAGACACCGAGCGCGTGGGTGGCATCCAGACCCGGCAACCTGTCATCTATCCAACGGAGCGACCGATCACGGTGAAAGGCCATGCCCGCCGAACGCATCCCCGCCGACGGCTCGGCTGCAACCACCTCGTAGCCGAGCACCGACAACCAGGCGGCGTCACGGCCAGAACCCGCACCGACGTCCAGCGCGAGGAGGTCGGTTCCCGACGGGAGAAGCGACTCGTATGTCGCGCGGTAATCCGTCGGGTCCAGCGCCTCATACTCGGCAGCGAGGCGCTCTGCCTGCGCGTCGTAGGATGCGACATGATCGCTCATGCTGCGTCACGCTTCGCGATTATCTCCAGCGCGACGTGTTCGGTGTCGTGATCCGCAACACCCGCTGCATCGACCACGTTGATGAACCTCTTGAGGATGACGAGGTCGGTCAGGAGGTCCGGCTCCGCGCCGGAGATCACCGCGGGGGCCAGGATGAAGCATCCAGCCGCATCAAGCAGTGCGAGGAACCCCTCCAGATTCACATTGTCGTCCGGTTCGACGACATGGATGCGGGAGACGGTCTGATACAGCGCGCCCGGCTCCCAGTCCCCGTCGTCCGGCCGTCGGCTCGTGATCTGGATGGCGTAGTGCGTCGAGGGGTGGCCCGGCAGGTTGCGGATGATCGAGATGCTGATCTCGTGGTTTACGTCCTTCGTGCCAAAGCGCTCGCGCCATCGCTCGAAGATCCGTCGCGCGGCTGCACCGTTGAGAAACGCCAGCGCGAAGACCGGCGGCACGTCGTCGCCGAGCGTCGTGTAGAGCACTCCCCTCCAGACGGCCTCGTCCCAGCTGTGCATGTCGATGACCGACTGTACCTTGACTTTGCGGTGCCGCGAGACGGTCGGGCGCCCGTCATCCGTTACTCCACGTCCGGATCCTCCGGCATCCTCGTCGGCTGGACTCAACGGCTCCACATTCTCCACCTCCGGGCGCTCCCGCATGGGATAGTCTCGCCCATCGCCGTCGACGCGTACCACCGGCCGACCAGCGATGCGCTGAAGCCCGCTGAGCGACGCGAGGACGCTCGAGACTCGGTCGTGCGCGTTGCCTCGCGCGAAAAGGCGCTCCAGCGCAGTCTTGAGGTCGGGGAGCACGAACGTAGCCGCCAGCATCTCCGCGACGACCTGCATCAGGAACGAACCGATGTCGGACTGGCGCGGGAAATCCCAAACCGGAAGCGATCGGGGCCACTCGACCATTGAACGCATCCCCCGATGGTCCGTCCGGACGTTCGGCACGGTCTCGTCCGTCTCGACTATATCGATACGGAAACGCTCGGTGTGGGGGCCGACCCCGTCCTCTATCATCGTGGCAAGCATCGCCTCGATTGTCGCGACAAGCGCCTGACCCGCCACGATCCCAGCGTCGGTCCCCGAGGTTGCGACCTCCACCGTGAGACCGCAAATGCACGTCTCCAGAACCTGACCTGCCGGCGAATTCAGGGTCAGCCTCCCGAGGAGATCGCGCGACACCGGCTGCGACTTCAGCAGGCCGAGAAATCTTGGTAGTCCGCCTTCAGCATCGAGCTGCCGATACTTTTCATCCTCTCGCAGCACATCCTCGTGGCCGAGCGCGTGGAGCAGCACCATGCGAGAAATCGGCATTCCGGCGGCGGCGAGCGCGTCGGGCATGGAGGACAGTGACGCCACCTCCGCATCGGTCATGTTGAGAATATTGCTGCCGAGACCCGCGTCCAGCTCCTGGAGGCTCTCCATCACACGGGCCTTCGACGCGTCGTCTAGCGGCAGCGTCGCGACCGACATGCGCAAAAGGCGAAATGCGAGAAGCAGCTCCGGGAGCAGCCGCAGCTGCAGCGCGACCCAGGCCCATATCTTCACGGTCGGCACGAAGCCGACCGGCAGCTCGCTCGACTCCTCTCCCTCGGCGGCGAGGCCCGCCGCCGCCATCAGAAGGGACGACCTCGACGCCCAATGCAAGTCGGCCCCGCGATAGGCGATGGCGAGGTGCTGATGTGCTTCGACGAGCTGTTCGGTGTGCTCCCGCTTGGCCAGCCGCACCGCGGCGCGACCCAAAAGGCGGATGCGCTCGCATCGCTCATCGAGGTCGAGGCGGAGCGCCTGCCTCAGCAGGATGAGCGCACCCTCAGCGTCGGAGGTTCGCTTGGCGACGAAGTCCGCGAGACGCTCCGCGACCGCACGATAGGTCGGATCCCGCCCTGCGGGGATCGATACGACATCGATCAACCTGACCAGCCGGTCTGCGTCGAACTCCGCGAGTCCCGCCGCCTCATCGAGAATGGATCCCAGCTCGTTCCAAAGCCCGGGCAGCTGATCGGTCCTGCCCTCAGCGAAGTAACGCCCGAGCCGGACGACCGCGAGCGACGTCCGCGCCTCGAGACGGTGGTTGGGCCGGCCCTCGTCGCGCGTCATCGCCTCGAGCGCAGCCTCGAGCCGCTCCGATCGCTCGGAGAGGTCGATCTGATGCGGCGGCAGCATGCGGTAGAGCGCTGCGTTCACCAGCAACTGGTGGAGTTGGACCAAGAACTCGATGTTTCGAGCATGGTCGGCACCCAGCGCTTCCCCCTCGATGTCGGCATAGCCGTCGGAGACCGCCGCAGCGTCGTCGAACCACCAGAACGCGGTCCAGAGCGCATCGTGGCGCGCCTCGAGCTGCTGGCGCGTGGTGCCATGTTTCCGGGCGAGGCGGATCGCCCGCGCGTGCCGACCGTCGGTCTCGTGGCGCGGCAGCTCCAGATTGCGCGAAAGCTGGGCGGCCACCATCGCCTCAGCGACGAGTTGGCGCTCCATCCCGTCGAACGAGGCGGGATCTTCCAGTGCTCGTTCAACATCGTCGAGGCGTCGCCTTCGGGAATAGTCATCGGGACCCAATCGCATCGGGTCGGTTACGACCTGTCCGACGCCGAGATAGTCGTGGGCGATGTCCTTGCGCTCGTTGTCGATCACCTCCTCGACGATCCACGCACGGTCGAGGATCTTCACCGGGACGCCGTGAGCCAGCTCCAATTCGGCCTCGATGCGGGCGCGATCCGCCGCACGCGCAGGCCGGCTCGTGACGAAGTAGATGAGCTCAAGTTTCCGGCCAGTGCTTGCGATGCCCGCGACATCTTTGACGACCTTGCGCTTCCAGTCCTTCATCGCACTGAACGCAAAGCCCCAGTCCTCCCGTCCCGGACCGCCGCTACCGACGTAGGTGAGGTCCGCGATCTCGTCCGCCACCGGGAAGGTGTCGGCGTCCGTCTTGCCGTCGCCGCCACCCTCCGGGCCACTCTGTGGCCGGATGTTCGGACAGATCACCCGTTGGCAGAGCTTTCGGCAGAATATCTCGAATCGTTGATGCTCGTTGCGCGACGTGATGCTCTCGAGCTGGAACTCCAGCATGGCGCGGTCGAGGACGTATAGCGGGCGATCGACGGTGTCGGAGTAGAGCTCAGGCCGCATCTGGCGCATGAATCCGGAAGGCGTCGGGCGTTGCGCCGCCGCGGCATCCGGCGTGGCTTCCTTGCGATCTTTGATCATGCGAACGAAGCTAGAACGAGGCGTCGTCCTACACCAGCCTCGTCGGAGCGGGATCGGTTTAAACCTGCTGACTCCGTCGATACAGTTCCGCCACCCAGGGGGAGTGATGCGCCTGCTGGAAGACAAGGCAGACCTCACGCCGGGCGCGGGTCACGCCGACGTAAAACAGCCGGCGCGCCTCTCGCATCCCGCGTTCCGTCCTCCGGTCCCGCCAGTCCGGAAAATCCTCGGCATTGACACCGAACATCACGACCGCGTCGAACTCGCGGCCCTTGGCGCTATGAAGCGTGCTGAGCGTGATCCTGCCACTGCCCTCGATCCTGCCGGAGAAGACGTTCAGCGGCATGTCCCGCCCCTGAGCCGGATCGGTCCTCGCGACCATCTCGGAGCAGACCTCCCACTCCTGCTGCTGATTCGTTGCAATAGCCTGCCAAGGACCGGCGAGGTCGCGGCAGAACCGGCGGAGCCATTCGTTCGTCGTCTCGCCGGAGTCGATCCCAGCGCGCAGGAAGGCGATGAGCTGGCCAGAGACCTCCTGCTGCTGCGCCTCGGTAACGCGACCCGTGTGGACCAGCGAGATGGCCTGCCTCAGAAGCCTGCCGTAGGGCGGATCCGCGTTCCGCCAGCCGCCCGTCACCCAATCGGCGCACGCCTCGACAAACCGCGCCAGCCTTGACCCCCGCTTGACCAGAGCGTTCCGGTCGGAACGGACAAGCGGCAGCCCCGCCGCCTCGAGAGCCGCGGCGACTGTGTCTCCGTGCCCTGCCGTTCGGTAGAGGACCGCGATCTGATCAGGTGCGATCCCCTTGGCGAGAAGCGCAGGCACGACCTTCTCGGCTATGTGCCGCGCCTGATCCGAATGACCGAGCGTCACGGGCCAGAACGACAGTTCGCCCTCCGGGGCGCCATCGATCCCGCAATAGTCGCGTTCCTCTCCGAGGACACCGAGCGAGGCACGGATAATCTTCGCGCCCGACCGGTAGTTGAAGCGCAACCTGATGGTGGTCACGTCCGGACGTTCGGTCAGGCCATGCAGCAGCTCGGGGTTCGCGCCGGTGAAGCCGTAGATCGACTGATCGACGTCGCCCACGGCGAACAGCCTGACTCCCGCGTCGAAGCAGAGCAACAGCACCAGCTCGTGCAACGCGTGTCCCAGGTCCTGATACTCGTCGACGAACAGGATCGGGAACCGCGCCCGCATCGCCGAGCGTATCCAGGCATGGTCGCGGATCAAGCGGTAGGCCAGCAGCGGCATGTCGTCGAAGTCGATCAGCCCGAGCGCGCGGAGGCGTTGCTCATACGCCTCGATGAAGTCGGCGAGCTCGGGATTGCGTCCGCGCCAGGCAGGGAGCCTCCGGTCGACATCCCTCCGGCGCTTCTCCGCCGCGAACCCCCAGCGGGAATGCGGATCGCCCCAGCCGCCGAACACCTCTTCATACGCGAACTCGACCGCCGCCCGCGCCTCCTGGGTGGTCGCGACCCTGAATTCGGCGGGCAGCACCTCCGGCACGCAGCGCGCATACGGCGACAGCACCTGCGAGAGCGCGAAACCGTGGACGGTGCCGATGAATACGCGCCCGGTGCTCTCGATCCCGAGGCGAGCGAGCCGTTCCTCCAGCTCGATCGAGCACTCGTTGTTGTAAGTGATGCACGCAACGCCGCGCGGCTCGGCGACGTCCTCGACCAACGTCCTTGCCATGGCCGTCGTCAACGTCTTCGTCTTACCGCTCCCTGGTCCCGCCAGCACCACGACGTTGCCCGTGGCCCGCGCGGCGTCGAGCTGCTCGGGGTTGCGACGCAGGTCCTCCAGCGCCTGTGCGAGCGCCGCGTGATTAGGCACGTGCCGCGACGAACTCTATCGCGGCCGCGATGTAGGGTGGCGGAGCGAGCAGCGGCGCCTTGCGCGCCAGCTTGGCGGCCAGGCGCCCCTTGCCGATGTCGGCCACCATCGCCAACAGCTGTTCGGGGTCGACCGGCGTTCCAGACCGCCAGGCCTCGATCCGAGCGGTCCGACGTGGACCAAAGCCCTGTTCGGCGAGGATATTCAGCAGTGCTGTCTGCAGGCCCGGGGTCGCCGCGACCGCGACCTCGAATGTCTGGTCGTTGAGGAACACACCCGCCGATGCCCAACCGGCGCTGAACGCCGCGAAGTCCGCCGCAAGCCAGTGGGCGCGGGCTTCGGGAGCCAGTGGGACAGCTGCGGTGACCTGGCAGACCGCGTCGTGGATGCCGATAGTGCGAGCCTTCCCGAGGGGCTGGGCGAGGCCATCGAGGGGATCCCAGTCCGTGACGACGCAGAACGGAAGGCCTAGGCTTGCGACGAGCTTCACGTAGGGCGCGAAGTTCGTGCCGGCGACGTTCACGACCGTGATGCCGAGTTCGTCGAGATCGCGGCCAGTCGCTGCGGCGAAGCCAGGCAGCAGCGCCTCCTCGGAATCGCCCTCGACGAGGATCACCCCGCGGGCGAAAAGCAGTTCGGAACGGGTGGCGTTGAGGTAACGCTCGACGTCGTCGAGTTCCTCGGCACCGAGCGGTATCGAGGCGAGCGAATGGGCGTGGGTCGCTCCGCCGACTGACCTCAGCGTCACGATCGACCTCAGTGGTGCCACCGCCGCCAGCGTCGGCGAGTGGCTCGTCACGATGAGCGCCTGCGAGACGTCGTCGTCCCGGAACAGCTTGCGGAAGACGGAGCGCTGAAGTTGGGGATGCAGGTGCGCCTCAGGCTCCTCGATGCAAAGCAGCGAGTAGTTGCGCTCGTTCTTGGCCCGACGCCAAGCGAACTCGGCGAGCTTCAGCGCGACGAGCGCCACATTGGCCGAGCCCAGGCTGGCCTCGGAGATGCCGCGCCGCCCGTCGTCGATGTACATGGCGATCGAGCGAAACAATCGCAGCGGATCGGCGGGCGCGAATCTTAGTCTGGCGCCGATGTCCTGCGCCGTCCCGGCGAGCGAAAGGATGCCAGCGCGCAGCGAGTCCTCTAGCTCCTTGACGGCGGGAAAGCCCTCCAACCTGCGCGTCGCGGTCTCCAAGTCGGCCGCCACCTGGTCGAGATCGGGCTTGCCGATCGTAGAGATCGCGTCCTCGAGGAGCGGTCGCAGCGGCGAACTTCGCCACGAGCCGAGCTGTCCCTCGGCATCACGCAACGCGTCGAGCATGTCCAGCGCGATGCGGCGTCGCACCCCGCTCGGCACCGGTCGCCCCTCGTCACCGCCGCCGAACACCAAAAACTCGCAGTCCTCACCAGAGGTCAAAGCGCCAGCCACAGTGGCCTTACGACGGAAGACGTAGCTCAGGCGGGCGATGGTCGGATCCGCAGCGGTGCGGAAGTCGGTAAGCAGCGCCACGAGATCGTCGTTGCCTTCGAAATCCGCGAAATCGACGTGGACCTCGATGGCTGGGCCGGACGAGAGGTCGCAGCCGTCCCAGAAGTCCGACAACTTTAGCTGACGGGCCGAGTCCGGGAGGGTCGGGTCTAGCACCAGGCGGATCGCGAATAGGAGGTTGCTTTTGCCGACGCGGTTCTCGCCGAGCAGCACCACGTTGCGGTCGAGCGCCACGTCCACGGACGCGAAGTTCCGGAAATTCCTCACGCTCAGCTTCGCTAGTCGCACATGTCCCTCGCTATCCTGAAAGAGAAAAGAGCGACACGGCGAAGGCTTGATGTTGACCGAGCGCAGGTCTGATTTAGCACGAGGCAGGGGATTCTGCTGATGCCGTTTTTGGAGAGTAGCGCTCGGCCGGCAACAGATACAACTCAGATTACTATGTCGGCGGCCAGCCGCTGTTCCAAGGGACGTCGCCGAGCTCGGCGAGGCGGACGACGGTGCCGTCGGGGTCCGCGTTAGCCGGTGCCAGCTGCATCGGCTGCGGCGCTCCGACCACGACGGCGCCGCTCACTGACGGCAGTGCCGGGAGACCCAGCGAGCGCATCAGGCCGGCCGCGTTTTTGCGGAGGTGGGCGACGCGGCGCAAGTGCCTCAGCAGCTTGTCTGGCTTCCCAGCGGCGTCGGCTACGCCGCGATATTCGGAAAGCCGCCGCGCCGCTTCGCCGAGCGTGCGGCACAGTTTGAGCTCCTTGGCCTCGAGGACCCAGACGCGGCGTCGGTCTGGCGAGACGGCGAGCACGTCCAAGTCCCCGAGGCGGGTGAGTTCCGGCTTCCCGATCGCGTCGGTGCTCCGAGCCACGCCCCATTCCACCTCGGCGCGCATGCCGAGGGAGCGCGCGGCGTCGGCGACCTTGTGGTTGAAGGCCATGCCGGCCTCGCCGCCCCGGACGCCAGCATAACGCCGAAGCTCCGCCGACCGCCAGAAAGAGTTCTGGAGCGAGCCCGACATGGCGCCGCCGAGCGCGATCATCACCGCGCGCTGCACGACGCCCGGCGCGAGAGCGACCATCGGGTCCTCCTCGTCGTCGAGCGCGACGATGGGTCGTGCCGACATCGACCAGCGGCGGTCGAACCGCGCTATGTCGAAGTCAATCGCGCTGGTGCCGGCGGGGTGGTCGCGCCATCCCCGGCGCGACGGCAGGGTTAGGTTCGAGACAAGGGCGTCGAGGCGCTTCCCAGCGAACGGCTCAAGCGCCTCGAGCGACCGGACGATGGCGGACCTTAACCCAACCACCACGGACGAGCCGGCGTCGATGGCCAGCTGCGCCGGCGCGAACGACATGTCGACGAACGCCAGAAAGTCGGCGCCGTATTCCGCTTCCATCGCGGCCGCCAGCTCTGGATCGGTCTCAAAGCCTTCCCGCGGCTCTTCGAAGTTCCGCGCGTAGGCGGACACGTCGTCGTCCCGCGCCTCCTTGTGGCGGATGCCCGACGAGTGTCGCAGTGTCCGCGTCTCGAATTCGTGCTCGAACAGGACTTCGCCGGTCGGGCCTATGCCGAGCAGCGACTTCGCGCGGTCGAGCCGGATCGAGGCCGCCGTGTCCTCGATTAGGAACAGCATCAGCGTCCTCGCCAGGAGGTCGTCGACGTCCATGACGCCCGGCTCCAGACCGCCGCTGGCGGCCGCCTGCGAGGCGGCGATCTCGCTGAGCAAAGAGCAGGCGCGCATTGTGCCGTTTGCATGGACCATGACATCGTGGCTCGCGTCCCGGTCGGCGTCCGCGCCGTGCACAGCGCGGAGCGCCGCGGCCGTCGACTTCCAGCGTCTCTGCTCGTTGGCCGCCGCCTGGAAGCGCGAGAGCGCGGCGACGACGAGTGGCGCGCGGTCGAAGGTGGCGACGGCATCGAGAAGGAGCCGCCAGTGCTCCGCAATGTATGCCTGGAGGAAGTCGAGGCAGGGTCCCTTGCCTTCGATGCGCCGCGGGGCATCCTGCGCGCGGACGAGGTATGCGGAGCCGCACTTGAGGAGTGCGCCGGCGGAGGTCGGGATCCGCCGGTGGTCGGGGATGAGCTCGTGTCCTGCGATCAGGCCCAGCGCGCCCTCCGCGTGGAGGGCGTGCCGGAACCGCATGTCCCGCGAGCCGGCCGCCGCGAGCGCGATGGCGTGGGCCTGCTCGATGGCGAGGGGATCGTCCCGGAGGCTGGCTGCGATGGACAGTATCGTCGCCGCTAGCGCGATCTCGGCGTCGTTGTGCGCGCGCGCCGTCGCCCGCTGCCAGCCCGCCCCGACCGTGAGGAGGGGGCCGCCCCAGCCGTCCCGATCGGTGATGGTAAGGTCCCAGGGATCGGCGCGGAGCTGGTCAAACACCGCCTCTTCCGGGGTTTCGACCGCCAGCCTCATCGCGATCGCGTCGACCGGGGCGCCGTCCGCTGACCCCAGTACAGCGGTCATGCAAATACCGAGCCACTGGAGCGCCGCCTTCCACGTCTCGCGCGCCGTGGTGTCCGCCGCGTCGCTGACGAGATCGATCCACCAGCATTCGTCGGCCGCGACCGCCGCACCGAGCAGGACCCGAGCGGCGAGCGGTGCGGTCGCAACGTAGGTGTCGCGGGGATCTCCGGCTGCGGGATGCGGCTCCGACCTTATCGCGCGAAGGTGCGGACCCTCCGGACGCGGCAGCGAGCGCGCGTCAAGGTGGTGGGCAGCCTCGACGCGGGCCGCGAGGACGAGGTCGATCGGCACCATCACTGTGAACGGCGGCTCTATTGAGTCGTCGCCGGGGACGAGTGCGTGGTCGGTCCGCTGCCACCAGGCCACCATGTTCGCGAGCCCGTTGGAATCCGTGACCTCGAAGCCCAACGCCCGTATCCGGTCGAGCTGGTCCTGGAGACGGAAGATGTCCTCTGGCGCGCCGTCATCACCCATCTCGAGGATCTCGAGCGCCTCCGGCGGCACGCCCACGAGCCGACACCGCTCCCTGTGATCGAACTCGTATTCCCGGCCGCCGCCCCACCCGCCCATTATCATCATCGTGACGACCTCGGTCCCGGGCTTCCGCTCCTCGGCCCACTCGCAGGCGCGCTCCACCGATTGCCTGACGGCCGCATGCCACCCCTCGTCCATCGCCACGCGTGACCCGAACCTGGCGATCGGCCAGCCCTCGAAGCCCGCGGTGGTATGGAGAAAGTGAATGACGCGCGTCGCCGACAGGACGACCAGGGCCTCGCGGATCATCTGTCCGTCGGCGCGCCGTCGCGGCGGTGGCAGGCTGGCATATCCGCTGTCGTCAACGCGGTGCGACTGGGCCACGAAAAGGCGCCAGTGCAGCTCGTCGAGATGTCCGATTGCGGACGCCGCGGAAACGAGGTGTCCCCGCACGGCTGTCGTGACGCCGCTCGGCAGCGTCAGCGAGTATCCGCCGTGACGCTCCCTCAGCGGCCTCTGCTCAAGCGGCGTGTCGCCCGCCCAGCGGGACAGCATGTCTTCCCGCTCGCCGTCTGCCAGCACGAACGGCCGAAGGGCATCGACTGGGATGCCGAGCAGGTCGAGGTCGGCGGGGGAAAACCGCGTCCTCGCGGCGATCCGCCCGAGCCTCTCGTCGGATGGGAGCGGTATCGCTGCCCAGGGGTCGCCCGACCCGACCGCGTGCCGGCCGAGCCGCGCCCGCTCGGCCACGGCGTCGCCGAGCCTCAGCAGGGAGAGGGCCTCGACCACGGTGGGCTGCTTGCCGGGCCACTCCGGGAGTTCGAGGAATCCGGCGAGAAGGTCCTCGGTCGCCGGGACGGCCCCCTCCCATCGGCCCGGGAAGGTGCGGAACTCGCCCCACGGCGTCAGCACGGGGGCGACGAAAAAGTCCTCGACCGGGTCGTCGCGGCGATCCACGCGGGCTTCCACGAGCGCGGCGTTGAGTAGCGCCTCGAGGTCGCAGCGGCGCGGCGCGCGGCCGTGTCCCCCCGCGCCCAGCGCAAGCCGGACGGCCCATTCCAGCCGGTCAGCGTTCGCCTGGAGTTCCGGGACGGTCAGCAGGCCGCTCAGTAGATCGGCGAGGCGGTTGCCGTCGACCGAGGAAAGCAGTTGCGCGATCGTTGGCGCTTCCGCCATGGCATCGGCCGCCGTCGCCGGCGGATCGGCTCCCTCCAACCTCAGGATCGCCTCCGAGAGTGGCCGCGGCTTCCCCTCCCTCTTGTCCGGCCGCCTCGGCCCGTCGCGGGCGCCGCCTCGTCCCTTGCCGCGGCGGCTCCCGCGCTTCGCGCCCCGCGTCATTTCTCCAGAAACGTCGTTGCGCCGCGGACGCAGGCGTCGAGCGCGGCGTCCGATAACGTGTGTTGCGGCCCGTAGCAGAGGCCGTCCTCCAGCGCCGCTTTGGCCGTGGCTATGTAGAGCCCCTGGTTGGGTCCGAAGCGGGCGCTGACTAGCGCGCGCAGGCTGGACGGTGCCCTTGGCGACCTGCCGGTGCGGAGCAGCGACGCGTCGGCAATCAGGCCGCCGAGGCACACCCATGCGTGACCGTCCCACTCGAGGTCGGTCTGAGCGAACGAGTGTCGGGCTTCGCGGCGGCCGAACACGAGCCTGCCCGCGATGGACAGCGTGCCCCCAACGAGCCGGGCATCCGCGTGACCCATCGCGCGCAGGCGCGACGCGTAGAGCGCGCTCATCATGACGCACGCCCCGGGGACGACGGGGAAGACCGACATGACTTCGCGGCCGGCAGCTACGAGTGCGGCGAGTTCGGGTGTCTCCTTAAGCAGCGTCGTTCTCCCTCCTGCCCGAGGGGCAAGGCGTCCGCAGGTTGCCACTGCGCCGCCGCCCGTGCCAGCGCGACTTGAACCGGTGGGTGACCGGTGCCGCCAGATGTTCCGCTCGGAACCGCCGTAGGCGCCTGGGCGGGTTTGCGAGAAGCGGCTCAGTCCGCCTCCTCGATAGATGTCGCCTCGAACTCGAACTCAAGTGCCTCGGCCTTGTCGACCCCGGTCAGGGTGAGGTCGGTCCGTACCCTCACGTCGAGTTGCCGCAGCGGGTCAAAGATGAAGCGGACCCTGAGTTTGCCGGCGCCCTCCTCTAGGCCGGTTACGATCACGAGGAAGAAATCGGGATCATCCCGGGCCGCGACGATCTCCGATGCGGTGAGCGTGACATCGGCCGGCATAGCCGAGCCCGAGCACATCTTTATCTCGTAGCATTGCCGCAGTTCGTCGATCGCGTCGACACCCACTCCACGCTCAGCGCGCAGGTCGTTGAACTGCTCGACGTCGAGCGCCAGCGCAATTCGCACCGCGTCCAGCGCAATCCTCTCCCGGTCGCTGGTCGGTGGCAGGACAGTTCTTGGCGATGCCGGGCCGCCCCCGCCGTTCTGCCCGGGCGAGAAGCGGCGCGGTTTCTGCTTCACGCGGCGTTGGTTGATGACGGGATTCCCGGTCGCCGACGCACCCTCGTTCACTATCACGCCGGCGGACGGCTTCAGTGTCGATGGGTCCTTCAGCTTCCGTATCTGGACCTGCTGCTCCTTTTTCTTGTCATTCGTGGCCGTGGACTTGGAAGTCTCCTTTTTCGAACCGGTCCGCTTCGCGGCTTGCTGCGCTAGCTTCGACAGACGCTCCGATCCCTTCCCGCGTTCGGCCCTCGTCTTCGGTAGCACGGCGCCTTCCGCCTGCTCGCCCGCCACGGCGCGCGGCCAGATCGCCGCCCATGCCCATGCCGCCTTCTGCCTGTCGCCTTCAAAGAGCGCCGCGATCGCCGCCCCTGCACCTTCTGCGCTTGCGGCGTCGGTCGCATCTCGGACGATTAAAGAGAGCGGCTCTCGGGTCACGTGCGCGCGGGCCGGAAGGGTGAGCGAGCCCGACCCGAGTTGCGCCGTGATCGACAGTTCGGGGTCAATCAGTACCGAAGCCGCCGCCAGCTCGTCCCAATCGACGGACAGTGCGTCCAGCAGCCTCTGGTCCGCCCTCACCAGTTCCTGGCGCAGCAGCGCCATCGCGCGGGCGAAGGTCGGTCGCAGCGCCTCCCCTTCGGCGACTCCGTATGTAGGGAAGGATATCGCCCGGAAGTCGGCCGACGTGAGGTGGATTACGCCAAGTGGCTCGAGGAGGGCCGCTATCGGCGAGAAGGAGGTTATGCCTGGACGCCAGACTGGCAGGTCCGCCGGCGCGGTGTGGAGCAGCGCGTCGCCGTCGAGGGCGTGGAGCGGGCGGACGGCCGTCCAGGCGGTGCCGGTCCAGAGCGGCAGGCGACGGAGGGTCGACCGCAACTGCGCGGTCATCGTCGGCAAGGCGTCCGCGATGATGGAGAACGCGCGGATGGCGATCCCCTGGTCCACTTCCGACGGACTGCCCGAGGCGATCTCCTTCAGCACGGCGATAGCGTCCCCAGCTGACGGCGGCTCGATGTTGAGGGCCTTCCATAGCGGCTCCAAGCCTTCGACGTGAGGCGCGAACGGCCTGCGGTGGCCGAGGACCGGCGGGCCTCGCCTCGCGCTTTCGGGGGAAAGCCACATGCCATCGATGAGCAGCAGCCCGGTCTCGTTGGGGCTTGCCCGGAAAGCATTGCGCAGCTTGGCGGGGGGCATGCGCTCGTCGGGCGCCGCATCGCTTCTGTCACGGAGCGATGCGGCCAGCAGCTGGTAGGTGTCGAGCACCTCCTCGGTCACCGCGGCCGTGACTGGCGTGGACCTCAGCGAGCGGAGGCGTTCGATCAGGTCGCGCTGGCTGGGCCCAGCCTTGACGCCCAGAGCCGTGAGCACGCCAGTCCTCAGGATCTGCGGGTCCACCTTCGCTATCGTCGACGACCGGTCGGACGGGCGCGGCGGGCTGCCGGGGACCTGGAGCTGGAGGTCCGCCGGTCGCTGGTAACCATTGCCAGCGTCAGGCAACCAGCGGATGTTGGCCAAACGCGCAAGCCATGTGGCGCGCACCTCCGCACCGATGTTCCAGCCCGCGTATGCCACCGCCGCGCGGGCCGTCGACAGATCCGAATAGCGTTTGTCCCAGTTGCGGCTGAGCACGCTGAGGAAGGCCAGCGCGCGCTTTCGACGGCTCTTGACCGGCGCGCGCGCGATGTCCGCCGCCACCGCGTCGGCGTCGGGGGACCAGTGGTCGTCGATGAGGTGCGTGTAGTTGGCGACAGACCGGATGGCGGCCAGGTGGTCGGCCGTCCGCATGTCTGAGACCACGGGGCTCGCGGCAGTCGTATCGCGCGCCCAGCGCGTAGCCTCGTCGGCAGGCTTGACCAGCCGGGGTTCACGGGCGACGCCCCAGGCCGACAGCAGCTTCTGAGCGCCGATCGCGGCGCGCCCGGCTGCCTGCTTGAGCACCTTCGCATAGTCGCCGTCGACCCACCTGAGGCCGGGTGTCCGGTCCGCCGCCTTCGCGAAGCTGTCGACCTCGCGGTCGATCGCGACCGGCAGGTATAGATCGGCAGGCCTGTCCCAGCCGCGTTGGCGGGCACCCTTATCGTCGATCCAGGTCGACCTGATCGCCACGCTGCGGCCGATGCGGGTGCCGAGGCCCTGTCGACGCTCGCGCGGTAGCTGCGACCAGCCGTCACGCAGGGCCAGGAGGTCTTCGTTACCCAGGCGAATCGGCTCTGCGTCGCTCGAGTTCCAGTCGCCACGGTCGATGATCGCGAAGACGTCGGCGGGATCGTCCCGGTTCGGGTATAGCGCTCCGGCCTGTTCGAGGTAGGCCACGAACTGGGCGGTCGGCGAGCCCGCTCGAACGTATTCGGCGTGGAGGCGTCTGGCGATGCCGAGACGTGGAGCCAACGCGGTAAGGGATGCCTCCTTGACGAGGACCCACGGCTCGTTGGCGCGGGGGCCTGGACTGAGCGTGCCGTCCGCCAGCATGATGCCGGGCCTCGCTAGGAACGGTCGCTGCAGGCCCTCGCGGTGGGCCAGCGCCGCGAATGCGACATGCCAATCGATACCGCGCGATGGGTCGCCATCAATGATCCCGAGCGCCTCCTCGGCGCCGATCTCCTCCGGCCCGCCGAGCTCCTCGAGCACCTGACGCCACCGTCCAGCTGGATCCCGGGCGCTGCGCGGTAGCGCTACGGCGTCCGGCGCGATGGTCTCGACATCCCCCTCGGTCAGGAGCCGCTCAAGGCCCTCGGACTCGAATGCGAGTTGGCCGAGGTCGACGGCCTCCCCGCCGACTTCCAGGGCCAATTCCTTCTGCAGCAGGAGCCGGCATGTGTCTACGACGTGCTCGCGCACCGCGGCGTCGACCCAGTCGTCCTCGCCGCCCGCCTCGCTTGCGAGCGGGACGTGGGTCCAGCCGATCGCGGTTTCACGTGCGAAGGCGTCGAGCGCAGCCCACCCGACCAGTCGACCGAGGTCCTTTATGCGGGCGAGGTTCCAGTCGTTCGGTATCAGCGTCGATCGGGCGGCGTCCGGATCGAATTGCGCGTTGAGGCCGATCAGCAACCCGGTAGACATCGGCAGCGGCATTCGGTCGTAGAGCCCTCGTGGACGCCCGCCGGTCAGCGGGGCGCAGATCCCGAGTGGCGTGCTCGCTCCCGTCTCCTTGTTGGCCCGCGCCTCGCCATCCGGCACTGGCCGCCCGGTCGAGTAGCGTCGGAACGAGGGCGCGAGGCCACTGGTCGCCCCCGCGACTACACGGACATCGTGGACCGCCACGTCGGTGGACCTGCCGTCGAAGTCGACGCTTCCTTTGTGCACGTGTTCGACCTCCACGGCGAAGCGGAGGTTGCAGGCGGGATCCTCGAGGTCGCCGTAGGTCAGCTCTCGGACGCTGGTCAGGAAGATCAGCGACTCTGCGCTGAGCTCCCCCACCGCCACGGCGATCGCCTCGCTTGTGACCTTCGGCGACAAAGGTATGACGAGCATCGTGTCGCGGCGCGACCCGTCGTATACTCCGGGTACGTCCGATTCCGGATCGCAGGGTCGCGGCCCGTCGGTGCCCATCACCAAGTGGAAGGGTGAGGCATGGAGTTCGATTGGGCCGCCTAGCGCGTTGAGCGTCCTCTGCCCGATGCCGAACCTTCCGGCGGCGTCCGCGTCGCCATCCTTGGTCGAGAGCCATGGGATCATCATCGCGCCCACGTTGGCCAAGGTGACCGGCTCGCCGTCGTGGGCGATGAGCAGTTCCGGTCTGCCGCGGTTACGGAAGGCGACGCGAAGGTGCCGCGCTCCGAGATCGTCGGCGTTCTGCAGGCACTCGAGTATGCCCTGGAAGGGCCGCGGGCTCAGCGTGCTGGCACCCTTGTCGGCGCGCCTCATGCTGGCCTGGAAGATCGACGGTTGCTCGGCCATGATCTCGCCGAAGCGGATTACCGCGGCCCGTGCCCACGCCGGCGATGGCGAGGCTGGGACCCAATCCCGATTCTCCCAGTCGTTCGCCAGGCGGTCGGCCGCCTCGCGGCCGTCCACCCCATCCTCGACCTCGACTATCGCCGCTACCATCTTGTCCGTCCCCTACTCCGGACGCAGGCTAGACGCGGCCCGGCTTGGCCCGCAACTCGATTGATCGGTGCGCGTCGGCAACTGGGGTCGGTTCGATGATCGGAGGTCCCGATCCAATGCTGGGCGGTCAGCCCTTAGCGGCCGAGCATCGATACCTGAATGGATGGCTGCTTAAGGCAACCTAATGCCCGAAAGCGGCCAGGCCGCTCACCACCAAAAGCGGACCGGCTGCTTTCGGTGCCTGCTCGCCGCACCGCTGACGGGGCCGCGGGTCGTCAACTTACGTTGTCTTCACCGCCGTCACAAAGCTTTGCGATCCACGGATTGCAGATCACCAACACCGGCGGGACGCGTGGCTCAGCAGCTGAAACGAACGCGAACACACCGGACCGCCGAAGCTGCCCCCGCTCGAGGCGTGAGAGCAGCGCGGCAGAAATTTCGGCGGCCTGCGCCGCTTCCACCAGCGTCATCCCTTTTTGACGCCGCGCGAACCTGACCCGCTCGCCGAGCGCGATGATCTGGTTGTCTTTGACGCCTTCAAGGAAGGTACGGTGCCGTCGCGGCGCCTCCTCGGCCGGCACGCTGGCGAGCCGCCCTCCCCCCGGCATGTCGTTGACGAAGTTGCGGGGGTCGGCATCCGTCTCGACGGCATGCGCGACATGCTCCCAGCCGAGCTCGAGGATGTCGAGCAAGGCGTCGAGCGTTGCAGGCCCCGGCCACGCGGCACCACGCTCGATATCGGACAGCGCCCCACGCGTGATGCCGGCACGTGCGGCGACCTGGGCTTGGGTCCCGTATGCCACACCCTCCAGCTTGCCCTGACGATGACGCTTCAGGAACTCGCCAAGATCGGCACGCAGCCGGACAGCGCCTCGCGGCAGCAACATGCGGCTGGGACGATCCGGCTGGGACACCGCGCCACACCTATACGCGGCTTAAATAGTTGAACAGCCGAATGTCGGGTTTTTGCACACGGCCTTGAAGCCTCTCCCAAAACGCCGTCATGGCCGGTCCCGCCACCTCTTCGAAGATCAGCACCGCCGAGCCGCGGGTATGTCTGACCGCCGTCGACGAGGCGCTGCTGCTCCTGCTGGCGAAGCGGCTCGCACGTGCGCTGTTGCTGGAAGCGGAAGCCGATATGGCGACGGAGCTCGCACAACCGCGGCTTGATTCCGCGCGGCCGGATTCGCACTCTTGAGCCTCCATCCGCTGCAAGGTGCCGCCCGATGACCCACGCTGCCGTCGCTTATGGTCGCAAGAGCTTCGACGACCCCGACGAGCGGACGTCGTCGGTGGATGACCAGCAGCTGTTCGCGCAGAGCTATGCCGAGCGTTGCGGACTGGAGGTCATCGCCTTCCACGGCGACGATGGCATCACCGGCGCGACGATGGAGCGCCCGGGATTACAGCAGGTCCTGAAGCTCATTACCAGCGGCCAGGTCCGCAACCTCATCATCGAGGATGTCGACCGGCTGAGCCGCGACGCCGAGCATCTGCATTACATGGTCAAGCTGTTCCGGCTGCATCAGGTGGCGGTGCATACGGTGGTGGCGGGCAAGGTCGACGACCTCGTGCTCGCGTTCAAGGGCATCATCGGCGAGCAACAGCGGATGCGCATCGCCTACACGACCCGGCGCGGCCTGCGCGGCAAGGCGACGCGCGGCGGCGCCACGGGCGGTCGCGTGCTTGGCTACCGCCGCGCGATCACCGGCGAGGATGCGCAGGGACGCGAGCTCGACCAGCTCGCGATCGACGACGAACAGGCCGAACTCGTCCGCCGGATCTTCCGCCTGTACGCGGAGGGCTGGAGCCTCAAGCGGATCTGCAACGCCCTCAACGCCGACGGCATCCCCTCCCCGCGCGCCCGCGAGCGCGGAAAGTACAATGCCGGGGTCTGGAACCCCTCGACGCTGTCGGGCGACGTGACGCTCGGCGAAGGCATCCTCAACAACGCGCTCTACATCGGCCGCCGCATCTTCAACCGCCGCACCTGGGTCGAGGTGCCCAACGAGCGCCGCGGGTTCTCGCGCCGCCCGCGCCTCAATCCGGAGGCGGAGTGGATCATCCGTGACGAACAGCAGCTGCGCATCATCGACCAGCCGCTGTGGGAACAGGTGAAGGCGCGGCAAGCCGAAGCCCGCAGCGCGCGCGACGCGAAGTTCAAGCTAACGGGCAATCCTCTGAGCGGCGCGAAGCGCCCCACCCACCTTCTGTCCGGGCTGGTGACGTGCGGCGCGTGCGGCGCCCCGTTCCTGGCCACCGGCGCCGGCTGGTGGCGCTGCAAGGGACACCGCACGGGGACATGCGACAACGGCTCGATCACCACGACCGAACTCGAAACCCGCGCGCTGGCGGGCATCCGCGAGCGGCTGCTGACGCCAGCACTCATCAAGCGCTTCGCCGCTCTGCTCCAGCAGGAACTCGCCGTCGCGGCGCAGGCCGGAAACGCCGAGCGCGCGCAGGCCGAGCATGCCCTGGCGGAAACTCGCGCTAGGATCGCCAACCTCGTCACCCGCATCGAGAACGACAAGGATGCGCCGCGCGCGCTGACGACGCGGGTGAAGGATCTGGAAGCCGAGGAACGGCGACTGGAGGAGATCATCGCTGCAACGCCAGCGTCGCCGGTCGTGCGACTGCCGGCGAACTACGAGAGCCTGTACACGCGCGCGATCGCCGAACTCGACGCGCACCTCGCCTCGAACGACGGCGCGAGCGCCCGGCAGACCATCCGCCCGCTCATCGAGAAGATCGTGGTGCAGCCGGGCAGCGCACGTGGCGGCAAACGCCGCCCGATCCAGCTGTACGGCGATCTGTACCGGATGCTGGCGTTCGCGGAAGGAGCGTGTGCGCCAAGCGCAAAAAAGCCCCAGACCGTGGGGTCTGGGGCTTTTGTGATACCAGTGGTTGCGGGGACAGGATTTGAACCTGTGACCTTCAGGTTATGAGCCTGACGAGCTACCGGGCTGCTCCACCCCGCG
>NZ_JBXASI010000008.1:0-111050 GCF_058809195.1 Sphingomonas sp. GW821-FHT10F09
ACCACCAACCACACCAGCTTCTTTCGCGAATCGCATCATTTCGACCATTTCCTCGAACATGCCTGGCCCGCGCTCGACCAGCGGCTGGCGGCGCGCGGCAAGGTGCGGATCTGGTCGGCGGCCTGTTCGAGCGGCGAGGAACCCTATTCGCTGCTGATGGCGATGTTCGGCAAGGATCGCGGCAACGGCCAGCGCCTCGCGCGCACCGACCTGCGCGTGCTCGCCACCGATCTGTCGACCGAGATCCTCGCCGCGGCGCGGGCCGGACGCTACACGCTGGACACCGCATCGGGCATTCCGATGTCGCTACGCCAGACCTGGGTGAAGCGCGACGGCGACATGGCGGAGGTGCATCCGCTGCTGCGCGAGCGCTGCGCCTTCCGCAAATTGAACCTGCTCGAAGCCTGGCCGATCCGCGGCCTGTTCGACGCGATCTTCTGCCGCAACGTCATGATCTATTTCGACGAGGCGACCAAGGAGCGGTTGCAGACGCGGCTCGCGGACCAGCTGGTGCCGGGCGGCTTCCTGTATATCGGCCATTCCGAGCGGCTGTCCGCCTCGGTCGCACCGCGCTTCACCTGCGTCGGGCGCACCACCTTCCAGAAGGTGGCGGCATGAGCGCCGGTCGGCCGGTGCGCGCCCTGGTCGTCGACGATTCGGCGACGATGCGCGCGATCGTCGCGCACAGCCTGTCGCAGGATGCCGACATCGAGGTCGTCGGCACCGCGGACGGCCCGCATTCCGCGCGCGAGATGATCAAGAGCCTCAACCCCGACGTCATCACGCTCGATATCGAGATGCCGGGGATGAACGGCCTCGAATTCCTCGACAAGATCATGCGGTTGCGGCCGATGCCGGTGGTCATGCTGTCGACGCTGACCGGCCGCGGGGCAGAGGCGACGATCCGCGCGCTGGAGCTGGGCGCGTTCGACTGTTTCGAAAAGCCGACGCAGGCGGTGCGCAACGGGCTGGGCGAGGAACTCGCCACCCTGGTCAAGGCCGCCGCGAAGAGCCGGGTGCGGCCGCGCCATGTCGCATCGCCCGCGGCGCAGCCGGCGACCTATACGCCGCGCGCCGATGCGATGATCGCGATCGGCGCGTCGACCGGCGGGGTCGAGACGCTGATCGAGCTGCTGCGCGGCTTTCCGGCCAACTGCCCGCCGACCGTGATCGTCCAGCACATGCCCGAAACCTATGTGCCGACCTTCGCCGCGCGGCTCGACCGCCTGTCCGCACCGACGGTCAGCGTCGCACGGACCGGCGCGCCGCTGGAGCCCGGGCAGGTCTATGTCGCGCCGGGCGGCTCGCATCATCTCGAGATCGGCGGCGGCACGCTCCGCCGCTGCCGGCTGGTCGCGGACGAGAAGATGAGCGGTCACCGCCCCTCGGTCGACCGCCTGTTCCTGTCGGTGGCGCGCTGGGCCGGTGCCTCCGCGGTCGGCGCGATCCTGACCGGCATGGGGGCCGACGGCGCGATCGGGCTGAAAACGATGAAAGAGAGGGGAGCGATGACGATCGGCCAGGATGAGGAAAGCTGCGTGGTCTATGGCATGCCCGCCGCCGCCAAGCAGATGGGCGCGGTGACGGTGCAGCTGCCGCTGTCGCGCGTCGCCGCCCGGCTGCTGTCGGAGTGCCGCGCATGAGCGCGCTGCCGCGACCGAGCGACGGGCTGACCCGCATCACCATCATGCAGGGCGAGACCCGGATCTCCGACGATCCGTCGGTGATCCTGACGACGGTGCTCGGCAGCTGCATCTCGGCCTGCCTGTACGATCCGCTGGTCAAGGTCGGCGGGCTCAACCACTTCCTGCTCGCCGAGCCGGGCAGCGGCGACACCGACATCCAGTCGCTCCAGCGCTACGGCGTCTATGCGATGGAGGTGCTCATCAACGCGATGATGGCGATGGGCGCGACGCGGTCCAACCTGAAGGCGCGGATTTATGGCGGCGCCAGCCTGCGCGACGGCTTCCGCGACATCGGCGCGACCAACGCGCTGTTCGCGCGCCGTTTCCTGCGCGACGAACGGATCGCGCTGGTCGGCGAGGACGTCGGCGGCGCCGCCGCGCGCCGCGTCGAGTTCCGCCCGACGCTGGGCCTCGCCCGCTGTCGCGTCGCCGATACCCGCCCGGTCGAACAGGCGCGGCTGCGGGTCGCCCCGCCGCCGCCGCCCGCCTCGCTCGGCGATGTGGAGTTCTTCTGATGACCTTTCCCCTATCCAACGAAGGAAAACCCGTGCCGAGCACGATCATGACCGTCGACGATTCCCCCAGCATGCGGATGCTGCTGAAGGCCGCGCTGACCGACCTCGGCTACAAGGTGCTGGAGGCCGAGGACGGCATCGAGGCGCTGGAGCGGCTCGGCGGGGTGGAGCCCGACCTGCTCATCACCGATATCAACATGCCGCGCCTCGACGGGTTCGGCCTGATCGAGAAGGTGCGCGAACAGGACCGGCACCGCAATCTGCCGATCCTGGTGTTGACCACCGAGAGCTCCGACGAGAAGAAGCAGCGCGCGCGCTCGGCGGGCGCGACCGGCTGGATCGTCAAGCCCTTCCACCCCGACAAGCTGGCCGCGGCGATCCGCCGCGTCCTGCACTGATCGTCCTTCCAGGAGCACAACCCATGTCCCGTCAGCTCATCACCTTCCAGATCGGCGAACAGGTCCTCGGCGTCGATATTATGGCGATCCGCGAGATCCGCGCCTGGTCGCCGGCCACCCCGCTGCCCAACGTGCCGCCGCACGTCCGCGGCGTCGTCAACCTGCGCGGCGTCGTGCTGCCGGTGCTCGACCTCAGCCACCGGCTCGGCTGGGGGATGACCGATCCCTCGTCGCGCCACGTCATCATCGTCGTGCGGATCGGCGATCAGCTGCAGGGCCTGATCGTCGATGCGGTCAACGACATCGTCACCATCCCGACGGACGGCATGCAGCCGCTGCCCGATATCGGCGAAACCCCGGCGGCGCATTTCCTCGAAGGGCTCGCCACGATCGACGAGCGACTGATCCTGGTCCTCGCGCTGGATCGCCTCGCCGACACCTCGATCACCCTCGCGGATGCCGCCTGAGCCTCCCCGTCATCATTCCAAGGAAAGTTTAGGTCATGGCTGCCCCGGTCAAGGTTCTCGTCGTCGATGATTCGCTCACCATGCGCGCGTTGCTGTCGGGTGCGCTCGAACGCATTCCCGGCGTCACCGTCGTCGGATCGGCCAATGGCGCCGACGAGGCGCGCGCGATGCGCGAACAGCTCTGCCCCGACGTCATGACGCTCGACGTCGAGATGCCGGGGATCAGCGGCCTCGAATATCTCGCCGAGATGATGGAAAAGCGGCCGATGCCGGTCATCATGTTCTCCACCCGCACCGATGCGGGGGCGGAGGCGTCGATCGAGGCCCTGCGGCTCGGCGCGATCGACTGTTTCCCCAAGCCAAAGGTCGCGGTCGCGGCCGAATTCGACAAGATCCTGAGCAAGCTCGGCAAGCGCATCAAGGCTGCCAAGGGCGCGCCGGTGAAGAGTTCGGGCGGCACCAAGGCCGCCGTGGCCGCCCCGCCGCTCGACTGGAACGGCCGCATCCTCGCGATCGGCGGCGAGGCGGCGGCGACGCAGGCGATGTTCGACCTGTTCGGCAGCTTCCCGGCGAACTGCCCGCCGACCGTCGTCGTCCAGCATCTCGGCCAGGGGCTCGCCGGCACGATGATCGACGCGCTCGGCGCCGCGATCGCGCCGCGCATCGTCCTCGCCGAGGACGGCATGGCGGTGGAACAGGGGACGATCTATCTCGCGCCGCCGGGCGACCATCACGTCGTCGTTGACGCCTGGCCGAACGGCACGCTCCGCATGCTGCCGCGCGATCCGGTCGCGGGCGAGCGGCCGTCGATCTCGATCCTGTTCGCCTCGATCGCCAAGGCGGCGGGCGCGGAGGCGATCGGCCTGCTGCTAGGGGCTGACGGCGAGGACGGCGATGCGGGCGTGCGCGCGTTGCAGGCCGGCGGCAGCTATTGCATCGTTCCGGCCGAGGTCCGCTCGGAGGGCTTCGTGCTGTCGCGACGGATCGCGGCGCAGGCGGTGCCCGCGGACCAGCTGGCGCGCAGCATCCTCAAGCTGGTCAGCAAGTGATCCAGCGCGCCATCGACGCCGTCGGCGCGGAACCGGTCGGCTGGGCGATCGGGCCGGAGCGTGCGCTGGCCCATGCGCTGGCGGACGAGCTGGTCGCGCTCACCTCGGCGCTTGCCGACCTCGCCTATGATCTCGCCGGCAATCCGGACACGCTGCGCCATCATATGCACAGCCTGCAAAGCGTCGACCGGATCACGCAGACGCAGCTGGCGATCGCCGACCTGCTGCGCTCGCCCGCACCGGTCGGCGACGCGCTGCAGGCGGTGACGCTGGAGGAACTGGGCAGCAGCGTGCGCGCGGCGGTCGACCGCTATCGGCAGGACGGCATCACCGACGGCTGATGCCTCGCCCCCGCGGCGTCGGCGTCGGCGTCAGCGGTCGAGCAGGTCGGCGAGCGCGGTGAGGCTGTCGGCCGACCAGTCCCAGTCCTGCGCCGCATCCGCATCGGGCGCACGGCGGCCGCCATATTCCTGCGGCCGGTCGATATAGGCGGTCTTCAGCCCGCAGGCGCGCGCCGCGGCGAGGTCGCTGTGGTGCGCGGCGACGAGGCAGATGTCGGCGGGCGCCAGTCCCAGCACCTCGGCGGTGCCGGTATAGGCGCGCGGATCGGGCTTGTAGACGCCGGTCACCTCCGCCCCCAGCAGCGCGTCCCACGGCAGGCCGCCATGGCGGGCGAGCGCCAGCATCAGCGCGATATTGCCGTTCGACAGCGTGACGATCGGCCGCCGCCGCCTGAGCCGTGTCAGCCCCTCGACCGCATCCGGCCATGGTGCCAGCCTGCGCCAGGCGAAGGTCCAGTCCTGCAACAGCGCCGCATCGAGCCCGGCGGGATCGACCGCATGGGCGCGCAGCGTATCGTCCAGCATCTCGCGATGCAGCGTATCGAGGATGGCGAATGCGCGGCCGGAGGCGGAATAGCGCGCCATCACCGCGATATAGGCGAAACGCCAGGCGTCGGTGAACGCCGCCGCATCCACGTCGTCGCGACCGATCCGGCGGAGGAACCGTGCGGATTCGGCGATGACGCTCGTCCGCCAGTCGACCACCGTGCCGAACACGTCGAACGCCAGCACCCTGGGCAGGGCGGGCGCAGGGGCGGCAGGGGCGGCGGCGCGGCCGGGTTCGGGCGTCATCGTGCCGCCCCCGCCAGCGTGTCGAGCAGCGTCCGCACGCCCGCATCGGCGCCCGGCCCCGCGCGCAGCGACGCACGCTCGCGCGACACGATCGCCCCGCTTTCCGCATCGACCAGCGCCAGCGTCAGCCGCCGCCCGGTCTCGCGGTCGACCGTCTCCAGCGGCGGCGCGCCGGCACCGCTCGCGTCCCAGCGATCGCCCCATTCGCGCAAGGCGACGCTGACCTGCCACAGGTCCTGCCCCTTGGCGGTCAGCCGGTATTCGTCGCGCGGCGGCCGTTCCTGATAGCGGACGCGATCGACGATGCCGACCGCGACCAGATGCTTCAGCCGTGCCGCCAGCGTCGCCGCCGGGATGCCGGTGCTGGCGCGCAGATCCTCGTAGCGGGCAAGGCCGAGGGAGAGGTCGCGGATCAGCAGCAGCGTCCAGCGATCGCCGACCATCTCGAGCGCGCCCGCCACCGAACAGCACATGCCGGCAAAGGATTTCGGCTTCATCGACCATTCCCATCTTGTAACTTCAATTATTGAAGTATATTGGACCACCACGATTTGCAAGCGCTGCGACGCGCCCGAACACCCCGAATACGACGCCGAACCCGCTGAAGCACAAGGGAAGACCCGCATGACCGACACGCATCTGACCGCACCGACCCGCTTCGTCACCGTCGACGGCGACCAGCTCGCCTACCGCCGCTGGGGCAATGCCGCCGCGGGCCAGCCGCCATTGTTCTTCCTGCAGCATTTCCGCGGCGGCCTCGACCATTGGGACCCGCTGATGACCGACGGCCTCGCCGCCGGGCGCGAGGTGATCCTGTTCAACGGTCGCGGCGTCGCCTCGTCCACCGGCACGCCGCGCACCCGGATCGAGGCGATGGCGGACGACGCGGCCGCCGCGATCCGCGCGCTCGGGCTGAGCAAGGTCGACGTGCTCGGCTTCTCCCTCGGCGGCTTCCAGGCGCAGGACCTGACGCGCCGGCATCCCGATCTCGTGCGCAAGCTGATGCTGCTCGGCACCGGCCCGCGCGGCGGCAATCCCGATTCCGAACCCGGCGTGCTCGAGGCGGCGCCGCGTCCCGTGCCGACGCTCGACGACTTCCTGTACCTGTTCTTCGGCCGCTCCGAGGCGGCGCGCGAGGCGGGCCGGGCGTTCTGGGCGCGCCGTCACGTCCGCGTCGACCAGGATCCGCCCAGCTCGCCGCAGGTCATCCAGGCGCAGATCGAGGCGAACATGTATTATCTGCCCAAGCTGGATGCCGCCGATCCCTTCGCACACCTGCGCACGATCACGCAGCCGACCTTCATCCTCAACGGCAATGTCGATGTGATGATCCCGACGATCAACTCCTTCTCGATGGCGCAGAATATCCCGAACGCGCAGCTCTTCATCTATCCCGACGCAGGGCACGGCGCGCAGTTCCAATATCCCGAACGCTTCCTGCGGCACGCGATCCAGTTCCTCGACGAATGACGCCGCCACCCGTCACGACACCGGCCCGATGAGGACATTACGACCATGTTGAAATTCACCTTCCTGCTCTGGATGATGGAAAAGCTGATAAAGCGGACCATCCGTACCAAACCCGCCGCGGCGGCCTATGTCCGCGGCAAGACGCTGACCTTCCAGATCCGCACGGCGGACGGGACGGGCCGCCACTATACGATCGCGAACGGCACGATCAGTTCGGCCGCGGGCCTCGCCGACGCGCCGGTCTTCACGCTCGCCTTCACTTCCCCCGCCGACGGCTTCCGCATCCTGACCGCCAAGGACAGCAAGGGCGCGTTCCTGCAGGGCCTGCACGAGCGCAAGCTGGTGCTGTCGGGCGATTTCGTCGCGATCATGTGGTTCCAGGGGCTGACCGACTTCCTCTGATCCCGCGCGGCGCCGGCGGACGACGGCAGGCGGACGCGATCGCGCGGCACGGCATCGGCCCCCACCGTCACCCGGCCGCGGGGGCGCTCCCGATCCGCTCCGGCACCGTCAGGTTCAGCACCACCGCGATCAGCGCCGCGGGCAGCACCCCCGACGTCAGCACGATGCGCAGCGTCTGCGGCAGGTGCTGGACCGCCGCGGGCTCCAGCTCCAGCCCGATGCCGATCGACAGCGCGATGCCGAAGATCAGCATCGTCCGCTGATCCCGGTGATCGCGATCAGGCCGATATTCTGGCTGAACGAGGTGTTGGGCATCGCGCCGAACACCGCGGCCAGCGCGGTGCCGACGCCGTCGGCGCTGGTCGCGCCGATCGATTCGATCGCGGAGATGAAGCCCATCGGGCAGAATCCGAGGATCGCGGACGCCGACACCGCGAACCCGAAATGGAAGGGCGATGGCACCATGATCCATCCCGCGCCCGCGACCGGCGCCAGCGACACCCGCCCCATCGCCACCGCCGCGGTCGTCCAGATACCTCGCCCGAAGAAGCTGAGCGCCAGCGTCACCACCACCACGATCCCCGCGAGCAGCCAACTCGATCCCGATCCATACGCCGCAGTCCCCTGCGCCGGCACGCCGCCCGCGGCATATTGCATTCCCATCCCCATCAACGACACCCCGATCATCAGCACGACCAGCCCCGTCACCATCGGCGGCAAGGCGACGCGGATGCGGCCGACGAACACGCTCAGCCCGGCGTGGAACAGGCCGCCGACCAGCGCCGCGATGGTCAGCGTCGCCATCGCCGCCACCCCCTGCCCGGCGACGATCGGGATCATCACCGGCAGGAAGGCGAAGCTCGTCCCCTGCACGATCGGCAGCCGCGCGCCGACCGGGCCGATGCCGACAGTTTGGATTAGCGTCGCGATCCCGGCGAACAGCATCGCCATCTGGATCATGTAGATCATCTCGCGCGGGTCGGCCGATCCGTAGCCGAGGCCCGCCGCCCCGGCGACGATGATCGCCGGCGTCAGGTTGCTGACGAACATCGCCAGCACGTGCTGGATGCCGAGCGGGATCGCGACCGCCAGCCCGGGAAAATGATCGGGATCGCGCGCCTGTTGGGGCGTCATGATCGCACCGCCCCTTGCGGGGGACTGCAGGGTGTGCAGGTCCGGCGTGGCGATCGTCATCCCGTCTCCTTCGTGGCTTCGCATCGTCACGCCAGCGCCATCAGCCGCGCCAGCGACGCGTCGGCGGCGCGCAGTACATCCCGCCGCGCGACCCGCACCAGCTCGCCGTCGCGCACCACTGCGCGGCCGTCGACGAACACGTCGCGCGCGCCGGCCGGCGGGCAGAGAATCAGCGCTGCGACCCTGTCCCACGCGCCGGTCGCGGTAATGTCGGTCATGTCCCAGATCGCGGTATCGGCGCGGGTGCCGGGCGCCAGCATCCCGCAATCGGGCCGCCCCAGCACCGCCGCGCCGCCGCGCGTCGCCATGAACAGCGCCTCGCGCGGATCGAATGCCGCCGGTCCACCGGTCGCGCGCTGCAGCAGCATCGTCTGCCGCGCCTCGGTCAGCCCGCTGGCACCGTCGTTCGACGCCGACCCGTCCACCCCCAACCCGACGCGCACGCCGCGATCGACCATCGCGCGCAGCGGTGCGATCCCCGATCCCAGCCGGCAGTTCGATCCCGGACAATGCGCCACCCCGGTGCCGGTGCGCGCGAACAGGTCGATCTCGCGCGCGTCCAGCCGGACGCAATGCGCATGCCACACGTCCTCGCCCAGCCAGCCGAGCTGCTCGGCATAGCCGGGGCGGCATCCGAACCGCGCCAGCGAAAAGGCGACGTCGTCGGCATCCTCGGCCAGATGCGTGTGCAGCATCACCTCCTTGTCACGCGCCAGCGCCGCGACGTCGCGCATCAGCCCTTGGCTGACCGAGAAGGGCGAACAGGCCGCAACCCCGACGCGCAGCATCGCGCCGTCGCGGAGGTCGTGATAGGTATCGATGACGCGGATCGTATCGTTGAGAATCGCGCGCTCGTCCTCGACCAGCGCGTCGGGGGGCAGTCCGCCCAGGCTCTCCCCCACGCTCATCGCACCGCGCGTCGGGTGGAAGCGCAGCCCGACCGCCTGCGCCGCAGCGATCGATTCGTCCAGTGTCACGCCGTCGGGAAAACAGATAGAGGTGATCCGAACTCAGCGTGCAGCCGGCCAGCGCCAGCTCCGCCGGCCCCAGCTGTGTCGCGGCGAACACGTCCTCCGGCCGGTACCGGCCCCAGATCGGGTAGAGGCATTTGAGCCAGTCGAACAGGGACGCATTGATCGCGCCGGGTAATGCGCGGGTCAGCGACTGGAACAGATGGTGGTGGGTGTTGCCCAGCCCCGGCGTCACGACGCAGCCACGCGCCTCGACGATCTCGCCCGCCCCATCCGCCAGCATCGCCAGTTCGGCACTGGTGCCGACCGCGACGATCGCGCTATCGCGGAACGCGACCGCACCGTCGGCGATCTCCCGCCGGGCGTCGTCCATGCACACGACCCGGTCCGCGTGGAGGACGAGGATCAGGCCCCTGTTCATCGCCGACGGGCGTTCATAATCGACGGCGGTTCATCGGCGCGACGGTGTCATCGCGGAATGGTCGTCGCGTACCGGTCCCATTGACCGGCCAATTCGTCGACGACGCGCGATCCGACCGCGTACAGGCTCTCCACCGCCGCGTTGAGGCCCGAATAGCCCTCGTTCTCGCGCAACAGATAGGCGGCGGCGGTCACCCCCGGCGGCGGCATAGTGAAATTGCTGCCGGCGCGCAACACCATCACCCGGTCCTTGTCGACCCGCCCGATCCGGTCGAGATAGGTGATCGCCTGATACGTCCCCGTCTCCTCCATCGCCGAGGTGACGAATGTCCCCTTGCCCGCCGTCCAGTAGCGTACCCAGTCGTTCGCCCAGCCGTTCATCTTCGCGCCGTGCCAGAAGGTCATCGCCGCGACATGGTCGCCCTTCAGCACGAACGGCGCGCGCCGCGCCATCGGGTGGTCGGTGTAGCGCGCACGCTCCGCGCGGATCGCGGAGTCGTCGGGCAGCGCGATGTTGCGGGTCAGGCCATAGGCCCAGTCACGCAAGGCGCCGTTCAGTTCGAACACCTCGCCCTGCGACGGCGGGGCGGGACGCGGATCGTTGGGGCCGTTGCGACCCCGGGCGAAATAGCCGGAGGTCCAGTCCGCGGGGATCTCGCGCGCGTCGATCTCGTGCGCCAGATCGCCGTCGACCAGATAGCGCGACCACGCCGCGGAGCCGATCGAGGCATCCTCCGGATCGATCCCGGCGATCCCGGCGACCAGCCAATAGGCGCGGCGCAGGTCGAACCGCTGGTCGAGCCCCAGCGCCATCGTCGCGGTCGCCGACTTGGCGGTCCCCACCCCGGTGACGACGCCCAGCACCTGCGTCTTCGGATTGTAGAACAGGTCGTGGTGCGATTGCGGGAAGGGGATGCGCTGGGTCAGGCCGGCGCGCGTCTTCCAAAGCTGGAACTCGCCGGCCACGTCACCCTCGTCCTTGCCGATCTCGAACATCGTCACGATCACCACGCGCACCGGCAACGCCCGCGCGCACGCCCCACCCGGGACGCACGCGGCGGTCGCACCTTTCGCGGCGGCGGGCGCCGCGATCGTCGCAAGGGCCAGCATCAGGCTGGCTGCCAGGATACGCATCATCTCGTTATCACCTGTTCGTCAGAACTTGTAGACGACCGCCCCCTGGAAGCTGCGCGGCCGTTCCGGCAGGACGATCGTGCTACCGAACAGCTCGGTGAAGTTCGCGCGGAAGTACTTTTCGTTGGTCGCATTCTTCACGGTCAGGCGGAACAGCCAGTCGCCGGTGCCATAAGAGGCGCCGAGGTCGAACAGCGTGTACGCCGGCAGCTTTACGACCCGCGACTGGCCCGAGAACACCGAGTCGACGTGGACGACGCTGCCGCTCAGCGCGATGCCGTTGTCGAACGCATAGGTCGCGGTGGCGGAATAGAGGTTGGTCGGGATGCCCTGTCGCCGCGATGCCTCGCGGTCGGGGATCGGCACCAGCCCGCCGACCTGGCCGCCCAGCGTCAGCGTCGGGTTGACCACGTTCACCAGATCCTCGATCCCGAAGAAGCTGAACGTCGATCCCGCATCGAGGAAGGTCAGGTTATAGACCTTGGCACGGGTATAGGCGCTGGTGACGAGCAGATGCTTGTCCACCGACCAGCGCATCTCCGCCTCGACGCCCTTGGTCTGCACCGACTGGTTGACGGTCGACGACTGGATGTTCCGGTCGGTCCGCTCCTGCTGGTACACCGACACCGCGCCATACAGGCGGCCGCCGAGCCAGCTGCCCTTGACGCCGCCTTCGTACAGCTTCGACGCGGTCAGGAACAGGCCGCCATTGGCCGTCGCCGGGTCGATCTCCGACCCCTGCCCCGCGATCACCGTCGTCTGCCGCGCGATCGTCGCATAGGGGATGATCCCGAACGGCAGCTTGTACGAGACGCTGCCGTTGTACGACCATCCGCCCTTCGACCCCGATCCGGTCGGCACGACGTTGTTGGTGACGCGCAGCTTGCTGAGCACGTTGGTCGACGTCACGTCGACCGTATCGTACCGGACGCCCAGGATCACATCGAGGCCGAACGCGAAGTCGAGGTCGGTCAGCGCGGCGAAGCCGTAATCGGTGTAATGGCCCTTCAGATAGTTTGAATAATTGCTGTCGCTTTCGGTCGACAGCAGCCGGTCGGACAGCGGCGTATAGCCGACGGTCAGGTCGACTCGGTGGAAATACTCGAAGTTGAAATCGTCGCCATGCTTGAAATCGGTGTAACGGATCGACGGCGACAGCTGGACCGAAAAATTGCCAACCTGGTTTTTGAACGTCTTCGACACCACGACCTTGTCTTCGATGACATAGGAATTGTGGAATTGCGAGAAGCCGTAGCTGTTGTTGTTGTCGTTATCGATGCCGTCGTAGAAAAGCTGGTTCTTGACCTCCAGATCGTTGCCGCCATCGTAGATGATGTCGAAATAGCCGGTATAGGCCTTGTTGCGCAGGAAATCGTTGGTGCCGGTCAGCACGTTCTTGCGGCTCAGCTTCGTGGTGCCGGTGTTCTGCAACGCCAGATGGGGGTAGGTCGAATTGAGGCAGGCGTCGGTGAACGACGACGCCAGCGCGCTGCCGCCGCCACAGCCGAAGGTCCCGAACGGGCTAAAATTGCCCGCCGCGAGGAATTCCGCCGGGGCTAGCTGGCCGTCGCCGTTGGTGTCGAGCGGCTTGGCGCTGCCGGTGATATAGGTGCCGTTGTCGACCAGATCCTGGGTCAGTCGGTTCCAGCCGCCGTTCTGCTGGCCGTCGTATTTCTGGTACATGCCGCCGAACTCGACGCGCAGCTGCTCGGTGATCTGGTTGTCGAACGCGCCCTGCAGGACGACGTTGCGGGTCGACATGTTGCGGTAATAGCTGCCGGAATCTTCGACTTCGGCATAAAGGCTATAGCCGAATTCGGTGCCGCCGACGCGCAGCGGTCCGCGCAGCTGCGCCTTCAGCACGTTATAGTCCCAGCTGCCGCCGGTGTAGCTGACCTCGCCCTCGGCATGGTCGAGCAGCGCGCCGCCCGACACCCGCGCCGATTTGGGCACGAAGTTCATATAGCCGCCGGTCTTCGACGGGCCGTAGATCGGCGAGGACGGGCCGCGGACGATGTCGATCCGGTCCGACGCGCCGATCGGGGTCGGGTAGTTGCCCGGATTGTCCAGGCGGCGAACGCCGCGGAAATAGACCTCGCCCGGCGTGCCGCGGATGTCGAGCGCGCCGCCGACGCCGAAGAAGGAGTTGGTAAAGGTGCCCGGCGCCTGCGCGACGAGGTCGTAGATGTCGGTGACGCCGAACCGCTCGATCTGCTCGCTGCTGATCGTCGAGGCGGAACGCGGGGTCTCGACCAGGGTCTTGGCGAAGCCGAAGACCGATCCGACATCCTTGTTCGGCAGCGCGTCGAGCGTACCGGTGACGACGATGTCCTGGTCCTGCGGGTCCTCCGCCACGGCCGCGGCGGCCGCCGTCGTCGTCGCGGCGGTCTGCGCCCAGGCGGTGCCGGTCATCGCGGTACAGCACAGCAGCGCCGCCGCGATCCCGGCGATCGGCCGGTGCAGTCCCGCCCGTCGTGTCGTCGCCAGCCCTGCGAGGTTATTCCTTGCCATCGTCCCTTGCCCCCTTGTGACGCTTCGCGCCGCCCGCAACCCCGTGGACCGGGCGCATCGGGCATGCGGCGTTGCGATATATGAATGTCGTGCATGCGAGAATCTAAGCAGAACCACCCGGAAACGACCCACCGAATCAGTCTATGCGATGCATGGACGTGCTTCGCATCGCGCCGATGTCACGGATATATTTATGCGCGCAGGTATAGGATCGGCCGATGACCGGTTCAGGTCCACCCGTTCCATCGTCTGTTCGGCTTCTGTTGGCCGGCGACGCGGTTCGTTATTTTCACGAACCCGCGCACTATCACTCCCCCCCGGGTGATAACATATGGACTAAGGACCCGACGTGATGCAATCAAACGCAATGATTCCGACACGCCGTTGCGAAAATTAGAGAGGGTCCATGCCCGCATTTTCCCGCTTCCTGCGCTATTTCATGGCGGTCGGCCGGCTCGGGTCGATCCGCAAGGCGGCGGACGAACTCAACGTCTCCGCCTCCGCGATCGATCGCCAGATTCTGAACGTCGAGGCCGATATTGGCGTGGCGCTGTTCGAACGCCTGCCCACCGGATTGCGGCTGACCGCGGCGGGCGAGATCATGATGGCGGCGGGGGCGGGCTGGCAGAAGAACATGGCGTCGGTCCGCGCCCAGATCGAGGATTTGCGTGGGCTGAAGCGCGGCCATGTCGACATCGCGATCATCGACGCGCTCGCCAAGGGCTATATCCCGGAGACGATCCGCACGATCCAGAGCCGCAATCCGGGGATCACGATCGGCATCCGCGTGCTGAACAACGATGCGGTTCGTGTGGCGATCGCCAGTGGCGAGGTGGATTTCGGCATCTTCTTCGGCCCGCAATCCTATCGCGACATCAACGTCCGCGCCTTCGTCGACGTGGTGCTCGGCTTCCTGACCCCCGCCGGCCACCCGTTCGGCCAGCAGAAGGAGGCGCGCTTTTCCGCGTCGGTCGGCTCGGCGCTGATCGTCCCCGCCGAACCGCTGGCGGTGTGCCAGCAGATCGCGGTGCTGGAGGGGGTGACCGGCGCGACGCTCGACCGCACGGTGACGTCGGACAATATCCAGATGATCACGTCGCTGGTGATGCAGGGGGTCGGCATCGGCATCCTGACCTCGCTCGACGTCATCACCGAAGTGAAGCGCGGGCTGCTGTCGTTCACGCGCATCTCCGATTCGGTGCTGCGGCCGATGACGCTGGCCCTGTGCACCGCCTCGTCGCGCACCCCCTCCTATGCCGCGGGAATCGTGCTGCGCGAGATCGAGAACGGCTTCGCGCAGCTCAGCTACCCGGCGTCGATCGAACCGGCGCTCGATCTGGACGCGTGACCGGTGCGCGGCGCCTTAGCGCCCGCACCATCAGCGCCTCCAGCCGTTCGGGGTTGATCGCCCGGACCACCTCCGCCGGCCGTTCGCCCAGCCCCGGCTGATAGCCGGGGCGCCACGACAGCGTGTCGCCATAGCCCGGCCCGAACTGCGTATCGTAATCGACGTACAGCGTCGCGCGGTCGGTGACGATCGTCGGGTCCAGCCAGACCGCGGCCGCGATCTCGTCCCACAAGGGAAATCCCGGCTCCATCCGGTCGATCAGGCGCGCCACGCCCGGCGTCGCGACCGCCGCCAGCCGGGTCAGAAGGCCGCGGCCGAGCTGTGTCGCGGTCGACGGATCGACCGGGACCATCGTGATCCTGCGCCACGGGCTGCGCGACACGATGCTCGCCGCCTCCGGATCGAACCGCGCGTTGAATTCGCGCCGCGGCGAGTTGACGAATTCCCGCGCGAAGTCGCGCGCGGCACGGTCGTCCAGCACCTGCCGCGGGTTAAGGCTGCCGCCCATATAGACCAGTTCCCCGGCCAGCGCGGCGAACTGCGGGTCGAGCCGCTGCGCGAGCGCCAGATTGGTCAGCGGCCCCGCGGCGAGGATCGTCACCTGCCCCGGATAGCGGCGGACCATGCGGATCAGGAAGGCGGCGGCCATCTCCGGCGACGCCTTCGTCGTCGGATTGCCCCAGGGCAGGACAACCGGATCGTCGGGGCCATGATAGTCGGGCGTGCTCTGCTGCGTCGGTTCGACCCAGCGTTTCATCCACGCGCCCTTCCACGTCAGCCTGCCATACAGCGATTCCCACCGGTCGGTCAGCAGTTCGGAATTGAGCAGCGGCCAGGTCGCACCCTGCACCACCGGCACGTCGGTGCGCCCCGCCACCTCCACGCCGCGCAACGCCAGCGCGGTCGCACGGTTGGCCCAGACGTTGCCCGACACGGTGGTGATGCCCAGCACCTCGACATCGGGCGATTCGAGCAGCATCAGGTGCATCAGGGCAAAGCCCTCGTCGTCGATGATGACCTTGCGCCGCGCGTCCTGCGCCTGCGCCGTCCCCGCGACCAGCAGCAGCCACGCGATCAGCAGCCCGACGACACCCCGCATCTCAGTGCGCCGCCGCGGCATCGCGGTCCCATGCGCACTGCCCCATGACATAGGTCTGCCGGATCGCACGATCGTCCCCCAATATCTGCAGCGCGAACAACCTCTCCGCCAGCGTCGCGCCCGTCGTCCGCCGCGCGAGCAACGGCGTCGCCCGGTCGTCCAGCACGACGAAATCCGCCTCCTGCCCCGGCGCCAGCGCCCCCACCCGGTCGGCGATCCGCAACAGCCCCGCGCTGCCCGCGGTCGCCAGATAGAGCGCCCGGAACGGGTCGAGCGGCGCCCCCCGCGCCAGTGCGGCCTGATAGGCGACGCCGGTAGTGTGAAGCATCGAGAAGGACGTCCCCGCCCCCACGTCGGTGCCCAGGCCGATCCGTATCCGGTGCGCGTCGGCCTGCCCGAAGTCGAAAAAGCCCGATCCCAGGAACAGGTTGGAGGTCGGGCAGACCGCCACGCCCGCGTCGCTATCCGCCAGCCGGGCACAGGCGCGGTCGGACAGATGCACGCCGTGCGCGAATACCGATCGCGCACCGACCAGACCGAACCGGTCGTAGGCGTCCAGATAGTCCGCCGCGTCCGGAAAGCGCGCGGCCACCGCGGCGCATTCGCGGACGTTCTCGGCAAGGTGGGTGTGGAGCAGCACGTCAGGATGCGCGGCCAGCACCGCCCCCGCGCCCGCCAGCTGATCGTCGGACGAGGTCAGCGCGAACCTCGGCGTCACCGCATAGCCCAGCCGCCCGCGCCCGCGCCACCGGGCGATCAGCGCCTCCGTCTCCGCCCGCCCCGATGCCGCCGTGTCGGCCAGCCCCGGCGGCCCGCGGTCCATCATCACCTTGCCCGACACGATCCGCATCCGCCGCGCCAGCGCCGCGTCGAACAGCGCGTCGACCGACGTTTCGTGGACGGTCGCGAACACCAGCGCGCTGGTGGTGCCGTGGCGCAGCAGCTCGGCCAGAAACACCGCCGCCACCACATCGGCGTGCGCGCGGTCGGCAAAGGCCTGTTCGGCCGGAAAGATGTGGCGGTCGAGCCAGTCGAGCAACTGCTCGCCGTGCGAGGCGATCCGGTCCATCTGCGGATAATGGACGTGCGCGTCGACGAAGCCGGGGACGATCAACCCGTCCAGCCGCTCGACCGGCACACCGCCCAGCCGGTTGGCCATGGCTGCGAACGGCCCGCGTGCGACGACGATGCCGTCCTCGACGATCAGCACCCCGTCCGCCTCGTACCGGACGGCGTCGGCATCGTCGCGCGGGTCGTGCCCGACCGACAGGATCTCGCCGCGATAGGCCCCGATCGTCATGCGCGGTCCAGTTGCAGTAATTGCGCCAGCGTCGCCACCGCGATCACATCGGGTTCCTTGCCGCCGATCCCGGCGATTCCGATCGGACAGGTCAGCCGGTCGCCCCCATCCACCCCGTCGCGCCCCAGCCGTGCGGCGAAGCGCGCGCGCTTGGTCGCCGATCCGATCAGCCCGACGAACGCCAGCGGCGCGCCTGCCTGCACCCGCGCCAGCGCCGCGCGCGTCAGCCGGTAATCCAGCGCATGGTCGTGCGTCAGGATCACGATCGCCGCATCGTCCGGCGCCTCGGCGACGCACTGCCCGATCGCATCCTCGGGGACGATCGCGACGCCCGGGACCGTCTCGAACACCGGACGCGTATCGAACCACGCCAGCCGGAACGGCAGTGGCGCGGCATGGCGGGCGATCGCCTGTCCGACATGCCCGGCTCCGAACAGATAGAGCGGGCGGCGATACCAGCCGATGATCTCCGTGAAACTGCTTCCCGCACGCGGCCGGTCGCCCCGCGCCGGCACGGCGATCGCCGCCGCATCGCGCGCGACATGGCGCTGTACCCCGTCGGCCGACAGCGTCGTCACCAGGAACCGCCCCTCCGTCGCGTCGCCGGTCCAGCCCAGCCCGGCCGGATCGACGTGATCGACCAGCAACCGCACCCGCCCGCCACAGCATTGCCCAAGCAGCGGCCCCAGCGGATAATCCTGCACCCGCCACGCGCCCGCCGGTTCGGACAGGATCGCGCGCGCCTGCTCGACCGCGCGATATTCCAGCTGTCCGCCGCCGATCGTACCGTACAGCGCGTCGGCGATAACGATCATCCGCGTCCCCGCGCCGCGCGGAGCCGACCCTTCCGTCGCCAGCACGCTGACCATCGCCGCCGGTCCCGCCGCGGCCGCGTCCCGCAGCCAGTGCGCCCATTCGATCATGCGCGATGCCCGGCGATGGCGCGCAGGATCGCCTCGGGCGTCGCGGGCGCGTCCAGCGGCGGCATCGCGCGGACGTCGGGCGCGGTCGCGGCGACCGCCCCGGTCAGCGCGGAAAAGACCGCGATCGCCAGCATGAACGGCGGTTCGCCCACCGCCTTCGACCGGTTGATCGTCGGTTCGGCATTCTCGTCGTCCCACAAGGAGATGTGCAGCCGCGCCGGGCGATCAGACGCGGTCGGGATCTTGTAGGTTGCGGGCGAATGGGTCAGCAGCCGGCCGTGGTCGTCGAACACCAGCTCCTCGGTGGTCAGCCAGCCCTGCCCCTGCATGAACCCGCCCTCAATTTGGCCGATATCGATCGCCGGGTTCAGCGACCGGCCGACGTCGTGCAGGATATCGACCGCCAGCACGCGATGCTCGCCGGTCAGCGTATCGATCACCACCTCCGCCACCGCCGCGCCATAGGCGAAATAATAGAAGGGCCGGCCACGATGCGCCGCCCGGTCGTAGGCGATGCCCGGCGTCGCATAATAGCCCGTCGCCGAAAGCGAGATGCGGCCGATATGCGCGCGCCGGCACAGGTTGCCGAACGCCAGCCTTTCCTCTCCCGCGACCACGCCGGCGGAGGAAAAGCGCACCGCTGCCGCCTCGCATCCGGTGCTGCGCGCCAGGAAATCGACCAGCCGGTCGCGGATCGTCATCGCCGCGTTATAGGCCGCCATGCCGTTGAGGTCGGCACCCGACGACGCCGCGGTGGCCGAGGTGTTGGGCACCTTGTCGGTCCGGGTGGCGGTGATCCGCACCTGCGTCACCGGCACCGCGAACACGTCGGCGACGATCTGCGCGACCTTGATGTACAGGCCCTGCCCCATCTCGGTGCCGCCGTGATTGATCTGGATGCTGCCGTCCGCATAGACGTGGACCAGCGCGCCCGCCTGGTTCAGATGCGTGGTGGTGAAGCTGATCCCGAACTTCACCGGGGTCAGCGCGATCCCCTTCTTCAGCACATGGTGCCGCGCATTGAACGCCGTGACGGCCGCATGCCGTTCGTCGTAGCGCGCCGCGTCGCGCAGCCGCGCGATCAGCGCCGGTGCGATATTGTCGGCGACGGTCATGCCATAGGGGGTCGTGTCGCGGCCCGGCCCGTACAGATTGGCGACCCGCACCGCCAGCGGATCGCACCCCAGATGCTGCGCGACGTGATCGATCACCCGCTCAATCGCCAGCATCCCCTGCGGCCCGCCGAAGCCGCGAAACGCGGTCGCGGACACGGTGTTGGTCTTCAGCCGTTCCGACACGATCGCGACATCGGGCAGCCAGTAGCAATTGTCGGCATGGAACATCGCCCGGTCGTTGATCGCCGGCGACAGATCGACCGTCGCCCCGCAGCGCGACGCCAGCCCCAGCCGCAGCGCCAGCAGCCGCCCGGCCTCGTCGAACCCGACGTCGTAATCGACGAGGAAGTCGTGACGCTTGCCGGTCATCGCCATGTCGTCGTCGCGGTCGCAGCGGAACTTGGCGGGACGGCCGGTACGATCGGCGACCAGCGCGGCGGCGGCGGCGAACAGCGCCGCCTGCGTCTCTTTGCCCCCGAACGCGCCGCCCATCCGCCGGACCTCGACCGTCACGTCGGCCGAACGGCGGCCGAGCATATGCGCGACCAGATGCTGGACTTCGCTGGGATGCTGCGTCGAACTCAGCAGATGGATCTGCCCGTCCTCGCCCGGCGTGGCGATCGCGATCTGTCCCTCGAGATAGAAATGATCCTGCCCGCCCATCGCGAACCCGCCCGACAGGCGATGCGGCGCCGCCGCCAGCGCCGCGGCGGCATCGCCGCGCGCCATCCGCTGCGTCGGCTCGATCAGCGATCCCGCCGCGCGCGCCGCCGGGATCGTGACGATAGCCGGGCGTGGCGCATAGTCGATCCGCGCCAGCCGCGCCGCCAGCCGCGCCGCGCGCTGGCTGGTGGCGGCGACCAAGAACACCGCCTGCCCAATGCTCGTGACCTCGCCGTCCGCGAGCAGCCGGTCGTCATGTGCAACCGGGCTGACGTCGTTGGCGCCCGGGATGTCGGCCGCGGTGAAGACCGCGACCACCCCCGGCGAGGCCCTCACCGCGGTCAGGTCGATCGCGACGATCGCGGCGCTGGCCCGTTTGCTCTGCCCGAACGCCAGATGCAGCATCCCCGCCGGCTCCGGCTCATCGTCGGCATAGCGCGCGGTGCCGGCGACGTGCAGCGCGGCGCTGTCGTGCGGGTGCGACGGCCGGGCGAGCACCGGCGTCAGGGCATCGCGATCAGCCATCGATCGCCTCCAGCACCGACACCGCCTCGCCCTGCCGGCGATGCCACAGCCGCCACAGCAGATTGCCCGCCGCCTCAATGCGATAGGCCGCGCTGCCGCGCACGTCGGTCAACGGGGCGAAATCCGTCCGCAGCGCCTCAATCGCCCGCGCGATCGTGTCGCGGTCGAACCGCGCGCCGGCCAGCACCGCCTCGCACCCCGTCGCCCGCCGCGGCGTCGCCGCCATCCCGCCGAACGCGACCCGCGCATCGGCGATCCGATCGTCCGCCATCGTCAGCCGGAACGCGCCGCACACCGCGGAGATGTCGCTGTCGAACCGCCGCGACAGCTTGGCGATATGGACGATGGCGTCGGGTTCCGGTCGGGGCAGGTGCAGCGCCTCGACGAACTCGCCCGCCCGCCGGTCCTGCCGCCCGTAATCGAGGAAATAGTCCTCCAGCGGCATCGTCCGCCGCCCCTCGGCGCTGCGCAGCGTCAGCGTCGCGCCCAATGCGATGAAGGCGGGCGGCCCGTCGCCGATCGGCGATCCGTTGGCGATATTGCCGCCGACTGTGCCGGCGTTGCGCACCTGCAGCCCGCCCAGCCGCCGCACCAGCTCGCCCAGATCGGGGTGCAGCCTCGCGAACGCCGCATGCGCCTCGGCATAGCGGACCGCGGCGCCGAGGGTCAGTCCCTCCGCCGTTTCCTCGATCCCCCGCAATTCGGCGATGTCCCCGACGAACACGACCGGTGCGATCGTACGCAGCCCCTTGGTTACCCACAGCCCGACATCGGTCGCGCCTGCGACGATCCGCGCCTCGGGATGCTTTGTCAGCACCCTCGCCAGCGCGTCGGCGGTGCGCGGCGCAAACCATCGCCCGGCCGCATCGCCGTCGCCGGGCGCCAGATCGCGCAGCATCGCGAGCAGCGGGGCGTCGTCGCGCGCCAGCTCGCCCGCCTGTTCCGCCGCCGACAGGATCGGGCCATAGCCGGTGCACCGGCACAGATTACCCGCGATCACGTCCGCGACCGGCAAGGCGTGGCCCGCCGCCCCGATCGCCCGGCCGTACAGCGACATGACGAAACCGGGGGTGCAGAATCCGCATTGCGAGCTGCCGTTGGCGGCCATGCATGCCTGCAACGGGTTGAGCGCGCGCCCGTCGGACAGGCTCTCCACCGTCAGCAACGCCTTGCCGTTGAGCATCGGCAGGAACAGGATGCACGCATTGACCGCGCGCCACCGCATCGCGTCCCGCGCCGGCGTCAGTTCGCCGACCAGCACGGTACACGCACCGCAGTCGCCCTCGGCACAGCCCTCCTTGGTGCCGGTGCGGCGCATCCGGTAGCGGAGGTGGTCGAGCAGCGTGTCGGCCGGTTCGACGTCGGGCAGGTTGACGATCTCGCCGTCGAGGATGAAGCGCACCGCCATCTCAGCTGCCCCGGTAGGTGGAATAGCCAAACGGCGCGACGAGCAGCGGCACGTGATAATGCCCGCCGCCCGCGGCGACGCCGAAGTCGATCGCGACCCGGTCGATGAACGGCGGATCGGGCAGCGCCACGCCAGCCCCCCGGAAATAGGCCGCGACCGCTAACGTCAGCCGGTATCCGCCCGGCGCGATCCCCGGCATGCCCGGACAGCGACCGTCGTCATCGGTCGCCCCCGCCCAGATCTCATCGCCCGCCGCGGTCGACAGCGTCACCGCGACCCCCGCCGCCGGCCGGCCGTGCGCGGTGTCGAGGACGTGGGTGGAAAGGGTCACGATCATGCCGCCGCCTCCTGCCGTCGCGGCCATTCGCCGACGAATTCATGCTCGTCATAGTCGATCAGCGCCGCGACCAGCGCTTCGCGATCGTCAAGGAACAGCTGGTCGGTCACGCCCTTCACCAGCCGCGGCAAAGCGGTGCGCAACCCCGACAGCGCCGCCGCCGACAGCCCCAGGCTGACCAGCGCGGAATAGTTGAACGCGAACAACCCGTGCAGCATCGCCGCGTCGGCGGCGTCGCGCGGCAACAGGTCGAACCCGTCGCCCAGATAGGGGTGTGCGTCGATCAGCGGATGCGCCGCCCCGGCCGACGCGAACCGGTCGCGCCAGCGCGCGATCCGCCCGGCAACCAGCCGCAATTCGGGGCGCAGCGCCGGGTCGCTGACCAGCCCCGTCGACAGCACGAGAAAGTCGAAATCGTGCGTCCCCGCCGGCGTCGTCACCCGCGCCCCCGCGCCCGCCGTTGCGACCGACAGCCATGGCGCGCCCAGATGCAGCATGAAGCCCGGCCGCGCCGCCGCCCGTTCGAACGTGTCGTTGGTCGGCGGCTGGTTGTGCCCGAGGAACGACGTCATCACCGCATATTTGGCGGCATCGTCCAGCGCCGGATAGCGGCCGGTGAAGCCGACCCGCTCCATCAGCCGGATCGGGTTGATCCGCGGCAGCATGGTGCGCCGGATGAAGACGTGCGCCTCCGCTACCCCCAGCGCCAGCGCGGCATTGGCGTTGTCGAACGCCGACGCGCCCCCGCCGAGGATCGCGACGCGTTTGCCTGCCAGCGCAGCATAGTCGATCGGCGCGCTGGTATGCGCGTACAGATGCGGCGGCAGCGCGTCGGCGACGAGCGGCGGCACATGCCAGGCGCCACCGCCCTGGATGCCGGTCGCCAGCACCACCTTGCGCGCCAGCAGCGACGGCTGGCCATCGATATGCAGCCGGTGGAGCCCATCGCCCAGCGGCTCGACCAGCGTCAGCCGCGCCTCGTTGCGGACCGGCAGCGCCAGCACCCGGCGATACCAGCGCAGATACGCCATCCAGTCGCCGCGCGCGATCTTGCAGACCGCCGCCCAGCCCGCCGCGCCATACTGCGCCTCCCACCACGCGCGATAGCTGAGCGCCGGGATGCCGAAATCGATCGGGTTCAGCTCCTTGGGGGTGCGCAGCGTCAGCATCCGCGCATAGGTTTCCCACGGCCCCTCATAGCCCGCCGGATTGTCGTCGATGACGAGGATGTTGGACACGCGTTCGCGCAACAGGCCGAACGCCGCCGCCAGCCCACTCTGCCCGCCGCCGACGATCACCACGTCGTGGACATGGCCGTCGGCATGCCGGCGCGGCGTCGTCCAGTCGGCGCCGCCATGGCTGATCAGCGCCAGCTGCCGCGCCAGCTCCGCCTCCAGCGCGGGCAGGCCGATCGACTTCGTCCCGCTCATCGCATGTCCTCCAGCCGCAGCCGCACGATCTCGCCAATCTGGCGGATCGCCGTCGCGATCTCGGTCGCGCGGTCGTTGTCGAGCCGCGCCTGCATCGCGGCAAGGATACCCGCTTTGTCGGTCAGGCGGACGCAGATGATGAACGGAAAGCCGAACCGCGCGGCATAAGCGGCGTTGAGCGCGTGGAACCGCTCGTATTCGGCCGGCGTCAGCCGATCCAGCCCCGCCGACGCCTGCTCCCCCGCCGACGCTTCGGTCAGCGTGCGATCGATCGCCGCCTTGCCCGCCAGTTCGGGATGCGCGCGGATCAGCGCCAGCTGCTCCTCCGGCGTTGCCGCATGAACCTGCGCCATCAGCCCGGCATGCAGGTCGGCGAAGGGCGCCTGCGCGGCGGCGCGCTCCACCACCCAAAGCGAATGGTCGAACAATGCGCCGTAGTGCGCGACGAAGGCGGCGGCGCTCATGACCTGCTCCCTTCCAGGCTGACGTGCGCCGACACGACCTTCCACCCGTCGGCGAAGCGCACCCAGCCTTGCGTCTGGCGGCCGCGGCGGTCGGTGCCGTCGCGAAAGAATTCGGCATCGGCGGTGGCGAAGGCGTCGCCGTAGACGGTGATCGCCACCCGCCCCAGCTGCCGCTGCGGCGATCCGCCGCGCCCGCGCCGGAAATCGCGGATCGCTTCGATGCCGTACAGCACCTCGCCCACGCCGTAGCGGTTGGTAGTCGGCGCGTCGTGGAACAGCGCGTCCATCGCGGCGATATCGTCCGCCATTAGCGCGCGCTCATAGGCCTGGAAGGCGGCGGTCACCTCGGCGAGACGCGCAGGATCGTCGATCGTCATGCCGGGTGCCGCTCCATCCAATGGCGCGCGATGTCGATCCGCCGGGCCACCCAGGCATCGCCGCTCGCGACGACATGGTCGACGAACCGCGCCAGCGCCAGCGCCCGCGCCGGCCGCCCGGCGATGCGCGCATGCAGCCCGACCGACATCATCCGCCCGCCCTCGGCGCGCAGCATCTCGAACGTGTCGCGCAGGTAGCGGAAGAACGCCTCCCCCTCGGTAAAGCCGTTCAGCGCCACGAACTTCATGTCGTTGGCGTCGAGCGTATAGGGCACGACCAGCTGCGCCCGCCCGTGCCGCCGGTCCCAATAGGGCAGGTCGTCGGCATAGCTGTCGGCGTCGTAGACGAAGCCGCCCTCCTCCGCGACCAGCCGCGCGGTGTTGGGTGAGGTGCGACCCTGATACCAGCCGAGCGGGCGCTCCCCCGTCACTTCTGCATGCAGCGCGATCGCCGCGGCGATATGGTCGCGCTCCACCGCCTCGGGCACGCGCTGGTAATCGATCCAGCGCAGGCCGTGACTCGCGATCTCCCACCCCGCCGCCCGCATCGCCGCGACCGCGTCCGGGTTGGTCGCCAGCGCGGCGGCGACCCCGAACACCGTCACCGACAGCCCGCGCGCCGCGAACAGCCGGTGGAGCCGCCAGAAGCCGGCGCGGCTGCCATATTCGTACAGGCTTTCCATCGCCATCGCCCGGTCGGGATGGCTCTGCGCACCGACCATATCGGACAGGAACGCCTCCGACCCTGCATCGCCATGGAGGACGTTGTTCTCCGCCCCTTCCTCGTAATTGACGACGAACTGCACCGCAACGCGCGCGCCGCCGGGCCACGCCGCCTCGGGCGGGGTCGCGCCATAACCGGTGAGGTCGCGGGCGGCGGCACTCATGCTTCCCACGCCGCCATCGCCGCCGCTACCGCCTCGCCCGCGGGCAAGGCGAACCCCTCCTGCCGCAGGCACGCCTCCAGCGCACCCAGCGTGATGAGCACCTTGTGCTTCATCGCATTGTATCCCATCGCCCCGATCCGCCAGATCCGCCCCTGCAACGGGCCGAAGGCGGTGCCGATCTCGATCTCGAACTGGTCGCGCATCGCGCTGCGCACCCGCTCTCCGTCGACGCCTTCCGGAATGTGGACGCCGGTGACGTTCGTCATCCGGTGCGCGTCGTCGCCGAACACCGTCAGCCCCATCGCGCGCAGCCCCGCGGTCACCGCGCGCCCGGCGGCGGCATGGCGCGCGAAGCGAGCGGGCAGCCCCTCGCCCAGCGCGACGCGTGCGCATTCGCGGGCCGCGTACAGCATCGACGTCGCCTCGGTATGGTGGTTCAGGCGCTTTTCCGACCAATAATCCATGATCATCGCCAGATCGAAATAGTTGGACCCGATCCGCACCCCCGCCCCGTCGCGGATGTCGTCGCGCCGGATGCCGCGCTCGACGTGGCGGCGCGCGGCGATATGCGCGGCGGCGGCATCGGACAGCGTCACCGGCGCCGACCCCGATGGCCCGCCGAGGCATTTCTGCAAGCCGCCGGTGACGATATCGACGTCCCACCGATCCGCGGCGATCTCCATGCCGCCCAGCGTCGCGGTGGCATCGACATAGCTCAGCGCCCCCGCCGCCCGGCACAGCGCGCCCAGCCCGTCGAGCGGCTGCGCCATCGTCGTCGACGTATCGCCATGGACGGTCGCGACCACCTTCGGCCCGGTCCGCGCGATCGCGGCGGCGACAGCGTCCATCGGCACCACCTGTCCCCAGTCCGCCTCGACCGTGTCGACCACCGCGCCGATCCGCGCGAGAATCTCGGTCAACAGCAGTCCGAACCGACCGAAGTTGAGCACCAGCACCCGGTCGCCCGGCGCGACCAACGATACCAGGGCCGCCTCGATCGCCGCGCGCGCGGTGCCGTCGATCAGCATCGTCCAACGGTTGGCGGTGCCGAAGACCGGGCGGTACAGCGCCATTACCTGGTTCATGTAACCGGTCATCTCCGGGTCGAACTGGCCCAGCAGGTCGGCCGACATCGCGCGCAGCACGCGCGGATGAGCGTTGACCGGCCCCGGCCCCATCAGCAGCCGCTGCGGCGGATCGATCTCCCCGAACAGATCGGGCGTCATGCGCGGTCCCCCAGGCGGTCGATGAAGCCGATCAGGACCCGCAGCGCGACCTCGACATCGGCGGGGTCGACCTGTTCGGCCGGATGGTGGCTGATCCCGTCGCGGCACCGGACGAACAGCATCGCGGTCGGGCACAGCGCGGCGAGGATCATCGCGTCATGCCCCGCGCCAGACACCAGCCTGTACACCGGCTGCCCCGCGGCGACGGTGGCCGCGTCGAGCAGGTCCATCAATGCGGGCGCACACGGACTGGCCGGCAGGTCGTGGATATGCTCGATCGCGATTGCCAGCCCACGGTCGGCGGCGATCCCCGTGATCGCGTCCAGCATCGCCGCCGCCGCCCGATCGCGCCGCGCCGCATCGCCCGACCGTACGTCGATGGTGAACGACACCGCCCCCGCGATGACGTTCGCCGCTCCCGGCGCCGCCGCGATCGTGCCGACCGTCGCGACCAGATCGGAGGCGTCGTCGCGCGCGATCCTCTCCACTGCCAGCACCATCGCCGCCGCACCGGCCAGCGCATCGCGGCGCAGTGGCATCGCGGTCGTGCCGGCATGGCCAGCCATGCCCGTCACCCGCACTGCGTAGCGGCCTTGCGCCGCGATGCCGGTGACGGTCCCGACCGCCAACCCCGCCGCCTCCAGCGCCGGCCCCTGTTCGATATGCGCCTCCAGATAGGCCAGCGTCGTCCCCGGCGCGCGCGCCGCCTCGCAATAGCGGCCGACCTCGAGCCCCGCCGCCGCCAGCGCATCGGCCAGCGTCACCCCGTCGCGATCCGCGACCGCGAGCGCTTCGGGGGACAGCGTGCCCGCCACCGCGCGGCTGGTCAGCATCGCCGCTGGAAAGCGCGAACCCTCCTCGTCGCCGAAGGCGATCACCTCGATCGCGAACGGCATCCGCCGCCCCGCCGCCGCCAGCGCCGCGACGCATTCGATGCCCAGCATGATGCCCAGCGGTCCGTCGTAGCGCCCGGCCCCGCGCACGCTGTCGATATGGCTGCCGATCAGCAGCGCCGGCGCGTCGGGGGTCGTCCCCTCGTAGCGTCCGATCAGATTGGCGGCGGCGTCGACCGTAACGCGCATCCCCGCCACCGTCATCCACGTCGCCACCTGCGCGCGCGCCGCCCGGTGCGCCGGCGTCAGATAGCCGCGGTACAGCCCGTCGTCCGTGTCGCTGTACGGCGCGACGCCCAGCGCGTCGCACCGCGCCACCGCGCGTGCGCCGCCTGCACCGATGAGGGCCGGGTCGCTCACCATGCCACCACTCGACCGTCGCTACGCGGGTCGGTCGCCCCCTCCAGCCGGCCGTCGGCGTGGCGGACGATCGCGCCGGCATGGCCCATCATCTGGCTGTGCGCCGCGACCCGCTCGACCTGATGCCCCGCCGCCGCGAGTTCGGCGTAGAGCGCGGGCGCAAACCCCTCCTCGATTTTCAACGTCGTACTGTCCGCGCCCCAGGTCCGGCCGAGCAGCCAGCGCGGCGCGCTGATCGCCGCCTGCAGGTCGATGCCGTAGCGCGCATAGCGAGTGAACAGCGCCGCCTGCGTCTGCGGCTGCCCCTCGCCACCCATCGTGCCATAGGCCATCGTCCGCCCATCGTCGAAGCGCGCCAGCGCCGGGTTGAGCGTGTGGAACGGCTTGCGGCCGGGCTTGAGCACGTTCCACCCGTCCGCCACCAGCCGGAACGAGCTGCCGCGATTCTGCCAGGTGATGCCGGTCTGCGGCAGGACGATGCCCGATCCGAACTCGAAATAGGTCGACTGGATCACGCTCGCGACCCGCCCGTCGCGATCGGCGGCGGCGAACCAGCAGGTATCGCCCGGCATCGACGGCTGCGGCCACGACAGCGCCCGCGCCGGGTCGATGCCCGCCGCCAGCCGCTCCAGCGCGGCCCCGTCGTGCAGCAGCGCCTGCAGGTCGACGTCATGCCAGTCGGGATCGCCGACATGCCGGTCGCGCAACAGGAACGCGAGTTTGGTTGCTTCGATTAGCGTATGGAGATGTACAAAGCCGTCGGCATGCGGCGCCTGCAACCGGTCGAACAGGGCGAGAATCATCAGCGAGGCGAACCCCTGCGTCGGCGGGGCGGTGTTGAACAGGTCGATACCGGCGATCCGCGCGCGCAGCGGCGCCGGCCGCGTCGCGCGATGCGCGGCCAGATCGGCGGCCGTCACCGGACTGCCCGTGGCGGCAAGGTCCTCCGCGACCAGCGCGGCCAGCCGCCCGTCATAGAAACCCGCGACGCCGTCCGCCGCGATCGCCCGCAACGTCGCCGCCAGCGCCGGCTGGCGCAGCGTCTCGCCCGCCCGCATCGGCCGGCCGTCGGGTTCGAAGATCGCCGCCCATGCCCCCGGTTGCCCGCGCAGTTCGTCGCCCTTCGCCGCCGCGATCGCCGCGCCGCCGGCAGTGATCGCCACCCCCGCCTCGGCATGGCCGATCGCATCGCGCAGCAGCCGCGCCAGCGGCAGCCGCCCGCCGTCGTCGGCGAGCGCCGCGGCCCAGGCCGACAGCGTGCCCGCCACCGTGTTCGCCGCCAGCGGCCCCCGCGTCGGCACCGCGGCATGACCGTCGTACAGCGCCAGGTCGGCACGCGCCGCCGCGCCCCCGCAGCCGTGGATCGCACGCACCGGGCCATCGGGCTCCGCCACCAGCCAGAAGCCGTCGCCGCCGATCCCGGTCATGTGCGGATAGACCACCGCCAGCGTCGCCGCGACCGCCACCGCCGCCTCCACCGCGGTGCCGCCGTCTTTCAGCACCGCGCACCCGGCCTCCGCCGCGAGGTGATGCGGCGCGGTGACCATGCCCGACGTGCCGGTGACCGTGGACGGCATCGCCCTCACGCCGCACCCATCCACACGAAGCGGACCACGAACAGCGCCGCCAGCACGAACAGGAACCAGTCCGCCCGCCCCGCGCTGCCGCGGACCAGCTTCAGCAGCGCATGCGCGACGATCCCGAACGCCATGCCGTTGGCGATGGAAAAGGTCAGCGGGATCATCGCGACGGTCAGGAACGCGGGGATCGCGGAAAGCGGGTCCTCCCACGCCACCTCGCCCAGCGGCAGCAGCATCAGCCCGCCGACGATGATGAGCGCCGGCGCGGTCGCCGCCAGCGGCACGATCTGCGCATAGGGCGCGACGAACATCGTCGCGAGGAACAGCAGGCCGGTCACCACCGCGGTCAGCCCGGTGCGCCCGCCCGCCTGCACCCCCGCCGCACTTTCGACATAGCTGGTGACGGTGCTGGTCCCCGCGAGCGATCCGACGACGGTCGCGGTCGCATCGGTCAGGAGGATGCGGTTCAGCCCCGGGATCCGCCCCGCCGTGTCCATCAGCCCGGCCCGCTTCGTCACCGCCACCAACGTGCCGATATTGTCGAACAGGTCGACGAACAGGAACACGAACAGGATCTCGAGCAGCCCCAGCCCGTGGCTGCCGGTCAGCCCGAACACGCCCGGCAGGTCGAGCTGGAACGCGGTGCCGGCCAGCGCCGACAGGTCGTAGGGTTCGGGCTTCACCACCACCTGCCCGGTCAGCCAGCCGACGACCGTCGTCGCGACGATCCCGATCAGCATCGCACCGCGGACGTTCCACACGCTCAGCCCGCCGATCACCAGCAGCCCGAACAGCGCGAGCATCGCCCCCGGCGCCTTCAGGTCGCCCAGCGCCACGAAGGTCGCCGGATTGGCGACGATCAGCCCGGCGTTCTTCAGCCCGATGAAGCCGATGAACAGCCCGATCCCGCCCGCCACCGCGGCGAACAGGTACATCGGGATCGCCGCGACGATCATCTGCCGCACCCCCGTCAGCGTCAGCACGAGGAACGCGATGCCGGAAACGAACACGCACCCCAGCGCGACCGGCCACGGCACCCCCATCTGCTGCACGACGGTGAAGCTGAAATAGGCGTTCAGCCCCATGCCCGGCGCCAGCGCCAGCGGCGTGTTGGCGACCATCCCCATCAGGATCGATCCGAACGCCGCGGCAAAGCAGGTCGCCGCCGCGACCGCCGCGACCGGCATCCCCGCCTGTCCCAGGATCGCCGGGTTGACCAGCACGATATAGGCCATGGTCAGGAACGTCGTGACCCCGGCCAGCACCTCGGTCCGCGCGGTCGTGCCCCGCGCGCTGAGCGCGAACCGCCGGTCGAGCCGGCCGGGAGGTGCCGTGGCCGCTGCGTCAGTCATCGCTCTGTCCCCCGTCCGCCGGCGGCGACACGCCGACCAGCCCCCCGTCTTCCAGCATCTGCGCGAACCGGAACAGCGTCGCCTCGCCCCCCGGCCGCCCGATCAGCTGCAACCCCAGCGGCAATCGCCCCGGCCGGTACAAGGGCACCGCCAGCGCCGGCAGCCCGGCGAAGCTGATCGGCTGCGTATGGATGCCCAGATCGGCACGCGCCGGCACCATCGCCCCGTCGATCGCGATCCGCGGATCGGCGACCGGCGGCGCGACGCAGGGCGTGGCGGGCGCGAGCAGCACGTCGTGATCGGCGAACAGCGCCGCCGCCCGCTGGCGGAAACCGGCACGAAACGCCTGCGCCGCCGCGACCAGCCCCGCCGGCAGCAGCGCGCCCGCGATCAGCCGGTCGCGCGTCGCCGGGTCGAACGCCATCGCCGCGCGCGCCAGCGCATCGCGGTGCAGCGCGCCCCCTTCCGCCGCGGTGATGACGAACGCCGCCGATCGCGCCCGCGCGATATCGGGCAAATCGACCGTCGCCGCGCCGGGTGCGATCGCGTCGATCGCCGCGACCTGATCGGGATCGACGTTCGCGGCGAAGCGCCCGCCCAGCCGCGCGACGCGGACCGGCGCGCCATCGTCGGCAGACGCCCCGCCCAGCACGTCCCAGACCAGCCGCAGATCGGCGACGCACGTCGCGAACGGGCCGATGTCGTCGAAACTGTCGGCGAAGGGGAACACCCCCGCCATCGGCAGCGCGCCATGCGTCGGCTTCAGGCCATAGACGCCGGTCAGGCTGGCGGGCACGCGGATCGATCCGTTGGTGTCCGACCCCAGCGCCAGCGGCATCAGCCCGGCGGCGACCACCGCCGCCGACCCGCCCGACGATCCCCCCGCCAGCCGGCGCGTGTCGTGCGGGTTGCGGGTCGTGCCGTGGCGCGCGTTGATCGTCGCGAATCCATAGGCGAATTCGTCCATGTTCAGCGTCGCGACGAGCACCGCCCCCGCATCGCGCAGCCGCGCGACCGCGGTCGCATCCGCCGTCGCGGGCGGCGCGTCGGCATAGAGCGTCGATCCCGCCGTGGTCGGCAGGCCCGCGACGGCGAACAGGTCCTTCACGCCATAGATCACGCCCGCCAGCGGCCCCGGATCGCCGCCCGCCGCGACGATACCGTCGACCCGCGCCGCCTCCGCCCGCGCGCGATCGGCGAGGATGCGCGTCACGGCGACCAGCGACGCGTCCGCCGCGGGCAAGGTCGCAAGGCATGCCTCGACCAGCGCCAGCGCGGATTCCCGCCCGGCGCGCACCGATGCGGCGATGGCACCCGCGCGTCTCAACCGCCCGTCCCCCGCAGGATCGCGGCATGCCGATCGAGCAGCGCCAGATTGGCGACCACGCCGGGCAGGCACGCCGCCGGGATCGTCAGCCCGATCGCCGCCGCCGCGGCGGCGATGGCCGCTTCGGTGCGGGGGATGGGATCGGCGTCGGCGGTCATCACAGCATGATGCCCGACCGCACCCTACCGATCCAACGCAATGACTGCGACGGATCGTTGCAAAAAACAGCGCACCCCCTCATTGGTCCGCCGCCTCGAACGCGGTCAGGTCGCGTTCCAGCTGCATCTGCCGCGTCGCCTTGGCGCTGGTCGCGAGGAACGCCGCACAGGCCGGCGCGCCCGCTACGACGCAGGCCGCGACCCGCGCGCCGCCCGCCCGGTCGCGCCACAGGCTGGCCCCCGGCAGGAACGCATAGTGCAGCCCGTCGCGGACGATCTGCTTGAGGTCGCGATAGCGCAGCCCCTGCTCGGTCACGGCGCGCACATATTCGTTGGTCATGTCGCTGCGAGAGACGCCTTCGTCGTCGGTCGACAGCACCACCGGCACCCCCGCCTCGCGATACAGCGACAGCGGGTGGTCGCGGCCCTTCACGCCCAGGATCACCGCATTGCTGGTCAGGTTGATCTCCACCGCGACCCGGTCCCGCGCCATCCGCCGCAGCAGCGCCGCCGCATCCGCCTCATGGGCGATGTCGACGCCATGGCCGATCCGCCGCGCACCGGCGACCGCCACCGCGTCGCGGATGTGGAACGCCAGTTCGCGCGGCGGCACCAGCCCCAGCACCAGCTCGCCGGCATGCAGCGACAGGTTCACGCGCGGATGCCGCGCCTTCAGGAAGGCGATCATCCGCATGTGCAGCGCATAGTCGCGGATCGCGACCGGATCGTGCTCGGGCGCGGCGATGTTGACCCCGACGAAGCGCGGATCCGCCTCCGCCATCGCGAAGGCCAGCGCCAGTTGCGCGAACACCTTCGCCGGGGCGATCGTCCGCAGCGCGGTGAAGAGATAGCGCACCTCGACCGCGCAGGCCGGCTGCGCCGCGGCGGTCCCGCATTGGTCGATCGCCGCCGACGCCGCCTCGCCCGCGTCGTAATCGGCGCGCACCTGCGCCACCACGGCGGGCAGCAGCGGCGCCAGCCGCGCGGTCATCGCCGCGAAACTGTCGCCCTCCCGCTCGTCCCCGCGCCCTTCCCCCCGATCGTCCATCGCCGTGACCAGCGTCATCGCCGCGCGCGATCCGGCCCCCAGTTCGACATAGGACACCCGGTCCGCCGCCGCCTGTTCGCGCGTCGCCGCCAGTTCCTTGCCCATATTGCCCCGCGACGCGGCGGAGAAGGACGCGAAGGTCGCGAAGAACCGGTCGTAGCCCGACACCGACCGGTCGCCGACCCCCGCCTCGAACCCGCGGGTCGACAGCGCGTCGATCGCCCCCGACCAGCGCGGATAGTCCAGCTCCAGCCCCGCCGCCGGCACCCGGCCCGGCGCGTCGCACGGCGGATCGACGATCGCATAGCCGGGCGTGGTCAGGCACAATCCGCCCGCGCTGGCCCAGCGCAGATAATCCTCGGCGTAGATCGACCCGCCCATATGGTTGTGCAGGTCGCCGCCCTTCGGCATCGCCTGCAGGAACAGGCGCAGCCGCGGCGGGCTGTCGGCGATCCGCTGCAGCCGCGCCGCCGTTCGCGCCTCCGCGCGCGCCGCCGCACCCGCCGCCTTCGCCGCAGCGGGCGACGGCAGCGAGGCCAGCACCATCATGATCGCAGCAGCCGCCGCCCGCATCGTCGTCCCCCCGGTTGGAATGTGGCTGGCGGCCGCGTCGCCCCGACGTCGATACCGCTCGGGCGGCTCCCCCCAGGGCCGCCCCGCGCCCGACCTAGCGCCGCCGCCCCCGCCTGCTCAACGACCATTAAAAGCACGATGCGTTGCTGAAATTCGGCAGGGGTGGGTGAAAGCCGCCGTCCCGGGGCATGCGCTCATTTTGCGCTCCGGGCGTCGCGTTAACGGCAATGGACGCGGCAAGTCCCCGTCCGTTACCTCCCCGTCATGCCGCATTCGCCGGCCGGCGCCGGGCGCCGCCCCGACATGGCCCGACGGTCCGCTGGCGGCCACTCGGAAAGGATGGACCTGAACCGCATGAGCCTGACCTGGCGCCCTACCCTGCACAGCGGCGTGCTGATGCTCAGCGCGCTGATCGCCGCCGGATCGGTGCTGGCACGGTCGGACGATGGCGCCGCACCGCCCCCGGCGGCACAGGCGGCCGGGCCGGATGCGCCACCGGCGTTGCTCGACCAATATTGTTCGCGCTGTCACAACGACACCGACAAGGCCGCCGGCCTTTCGATCGAGGATCTGCGGCCCGGCGATCCGGCGGGGGGCGCGCATGCCGACGAATGGGAAAAGATCCTGCGCCGGGTCAGCCAGGGCGAGATGCCGCCGCTCAATCGGCCGCAACCCGATGCCGCCGCGCGCACCGCATTCGTCACCTGGCTGCGCCGTGCGCTCGACGCGCGCGCAATCGCCCATCCCGATCCCGGCCGCGCCACCATCCGCCGCCTCAACCGCGTCGAATATGCCAATGCGGTCCGTGACCTGCTGGCGCTGAACGTCGACGTCAGCCGCGACCTGCCGCAGGACAATTCCGGCTACGGCTTCGACAATATCGCCGACGTGCTCAGCGTCTCGCCGACGCTGATGGACCGCTATGTCGCGGTCGCGGGCAAGGTCGGGCGGCTGGCGACCGGGCTGGCGTCGCGCCGCGCCATCGTCACCACCTTTCCCATGCCGAAGGACGGGTCGGTGATGAACGGCGGCCGCCCCGCCTATAACGAACGCGCGGGCGACGATTTGCCGCTCGGGTCGCGCGGCGGCGGCGCGGTGCGTTATTATGCGCGCCACGACGGGGTGTACGAGATCACCGCGCATCTGAACGCCAACACCAACAACGAAACCGACGACCTGCCCGAGGATCGCGTCGGCGTGCGCGTGCCGCTGAAGGCGGGGTCGCACGCCATCGCGCTGTCGTTCCGCCGCCGCCTCGCGCCCGACGAGAGCATCCAGACGCTGCGCAACACGCTCGACGTCGTGCCGATGCCGACCGCGCCGCCGGTGATGCTGCCGCTCGACGTGTCCGTCGACGGCACGCGGGTGCGGCAGCTCCAGGTGCCCTCCTATCGCCTGTCGCCGCGCTACGCGCAGCAGAACTGGCCGCGCGACGTGCTGCAGATCGACGTCGCCGGGCCGTTCGCCCCGGCCGGCGCGGGCGACACGCCGAGCCGCCGCCGCATCTTCCTGTGCAGCCCGAAGACGAAGGGCGCGGAGACGCCGTGCGCGACCCGCATCGTCGCGGCGCTCGCCCGCCGCGCCTATCGCCGGCCGGTGACCGCGGCCGACCTCGCGCCGCTGATGCGCGTCTATGCCGCCGAACGGTCGCGCAGCGATTTCGCGCACGGGGTGGAGGCGGCGGTGGAGGCGATCCTCGTGTCGCCGCACTTCCTGTTCCTGATCGAACGCGATCCCGCCGGCGCGGCACCGGGCAGCGTCCATCCGCTCGGCGACCTCGAACTCGCGTCGCGGCTGGCGCTGTTCCTGTGGAGCAGCATCCCCGACGACACACTGCTCGCGGTCGCCGAACGGGGCCGGCTGCACGACCCGGCGGTGCTGGCGGCGCAGGTGACGCGGATGCTCGCGGATCCGCGCGCCGACGCGCTGACCACCAATTTCGCCGGCCAGTGGCTCTACCTGCGCAACCTCGACCAGCAGCGCCCCGACATCGCGGTCTTCCCGACCTACGACCTGCGGCTGCGCAGCGCGATGGCGCGCGAGACGGAGATGTTCTTCGGTCACGTCCTGCGCACCGACCGCAGCGTGCTCGACTTCATCGCCGCCGACTATACCTTCCTCAACCAGCGGCTGGCGCAGCATTACGGCATCGGCGGCGTCACCGGCACCGCCTTCCGCCGCGTCGCGCTCGCCCCCGGGTCGAACCGCGGCGGCCTGCTCGGGCAGGCGAGCATCCTCACCGTCACCTCCTACGGCAACCACACCTCGGTGGTGAAGCGCGGCAAGTGGATCCTCGACAACATGCTGGCCGCGCCGCCGCCGCCGCCGCCGCCCGACGTGCCGGCGTTGCAGGACAAGCATGACGGCCGCCTGCTGACCGCGCGCGAGCAGCTCGAACTGCACCGCAAGAGCCCGGCCTGCGCCGCCTGCCACGTGAAGATGGACCCGCTCGGCTTCGCGCTGGAGAATTTCGACGCGATCGGCGGCTATCGCCGGGTCGATGCCGGCCAGCCGATCGACGCGGGCGCGAGGATGCCCGACGGGACGCGGTTCGCCGGGCTGGCGGGGTTGCAGGGTATCCTGATGACGCATCGCGACGAATTCGCCGCGGCCTTCACCGAACGGCTGATGACCTATGCGCTCGCCCGCGGGCTCGGTGCGGCCGACATGCCCGCGGTGCGCCGGGTCGCGCGCGCGGCGGCGGCGGACGACTATCGCATCCAGACGATCGTCCGCGGCATCGCCACCAGCGCGCCGTTCACCCAGCGTCGGGTGCCGCAACCATGAGGAACCTGTCATGAAACTGCTGCGCGGACCGATCAGCCGCCGGACGCTGTTGCGCGGCGCCGGCACGACGATCGCCCTGCCGTTCCTCGAGGCGATGATGCCCGCCGCCCGCGCCGCCGACCGCGCGGCCCGGCCCAAACGGCTGCAGATATTCTATTCGCCCAACGGCATGATGATGGACGGATTCGTGCCCGCGCCCGGCACCGGGTCCGCGCTGCCCGCCGTCCTGCCGCCGACGCTCGCCCCGCTGGCGCCGTTCCGCGACCGGGTAGCGGTGGTCAGCGGCCTCGCGCATCCCAGCGCCGCGGCGATGGGCGACCGGCCGGCGGGGCACGGCCGCTCCTGCCCCGCCTTCCTCACCGGTACCCATGTCCGCCAGACCGAGGGCACCGACATCCGCTGCGCGATCTCGGTCGATCAGGTCTATGCCGCGCATCTCGGCGACGCCACCCGGCTCAGTTCGCTGGAACTCGGCATCGACCAGGCCAGCCTGCTCGGCAGCTGCGACATCGGTTACAGCTGTGCCTATACCAACGGCATCTCATGGCGCGGCCCGACCGTGCCGCTGCCGGTCACGGCCAACCCCGGCGACGTGTTCGAGCGATTGTTCGGCGACGGCGACGCGCTCGACGCCGCCAGTCGGCTGGCGCAGCTCCGGCGCCAGTCGAGCATCCTCGATTTCGTCATGGACGACACCGCCCGCCTGTCCGGCCGGCTGGGCGCGGAGGATCGCCGCAAGCTCGACGAATATCTGGAGGCGACGCGCGATATCGAACGGCGCATCCAGCGCACGATGGCGGCGGACGGCGCCGGCGGCGGCAACCCGCAGGCGACCGGCATGCAGCGCCCGGCCGGTATCCCGGATACGTTCGACGAGCATGTCCGGATGATGATCGACCTGCAGGTGCTGGCGATGCAGGCGGACATCACCCGCGTCGGCAGCTTCATGATCGGCCGCGAGCTCAGCAACCGCACCTATCCCGAGATCGGCGTCCCCGATTCGCACCACATGCTCAGCCACCATGGCAACAACCCCGACAAGATGGCGAAGCTGGCCCGGATCAACCGCCATCACATGGAATATTTCGCATATTATCTGAAGCGGATGCAGGAGACGAAGGACGGCGAGGGATCGCTGCTCGACCGGACGCTGGTGATCCGCGGCTCCGCCTTCGGCGACCCCAACGAGCATGACCATATGAACCTGCCGGTGATCGTCGCGGGCGGGCTGGTGCAGGGGAACCGCCATATGGCGGTGACGCCGCACACGCCGATGTCGAACCTGTTGCTGGCCGGGCTGCAGCTGCTCGACGTGCCGGCACGTACCTTCGGCGACAGCACCGGCGTGCTGGCGGGGCTGGCCCATGGCTGAGCGCTGGCCCCTGCCGCTGCTCGCCGCCGCGCTGGCGCTGGCCGGCGCGGCGGCGGCGCACGCCCGCGATCCCGAAGCGCTGGTCCGCGCGATCCGAGACACCGACGTCGCCGCCGCGCGCGCCGCGATCCGCGGCCGGGCCGACGCCAATGCGCGGCTGGCCTTCGGTGCGACCCCGCTCGGCATCGCGGTCGACACGCAGGACCCGGCGATGGTCGCGATGCTGCTCGAACAGGGCGCCGATCCGCAACGTGCCGACGGCGATGGCGTCACCCCGCTGGCGCTGGCGTGCGAACTGGGCGACGGCGCGGTCGTCGCGCAGCTGCTCGATGCCCGCGCCGACGTCCGCCGCGCCGGACCGGAGGGGATCACCCCGCTCGCGATCTGCGCCGCCCACGCGCCCGCCGCGGCGGTGGCGCGGATGCTCGCGGCGGGCGCGGCGGCCGATGCGGTCGACGATCGCGGCCAGACGCCGCTGATGTGGGCGGCCGCCGCCGGCCGGACCGAGGCGATGGCACTGCTGTTGACCGCGGGCGCCGCCGTCGACCGGGTGTCGAAGGCCGGGTTCACGCCGCTGTTCTTCGCGATCAAGAGCGGCGTCCCGGCGGCGACCGCGGCGTTGCTCGCCGCCGGCGCCGACCCCGCGCATCGCGGGCCCGAGGATACCGGCGCCGCGCAACTGGCGCTCTACCAGCACAATCCCGCCGCCGCCGCGCTGGTGATCGCCCGCGGCGCCGACCTGACCGCCCGTGACCGCAACGGCAACCAGCTGCTCCACGCCGCCGCCGCGGAGGGCGATCCCGCCCTGATCGCGCTGCTGCTCGCGAAGGGGGCCGATCCCAACGGCCTGACCGGCGCGTCGCGGATCACCTGGGTGACGGAGGCCAATTTCGGGGTGCCGCCGCCGCCGGTACCGCCGACGCCGCCGCTGCTGGTCGCCGCCGCGCATGGCCGGGCGGAGGCGATGACGCTGTTGCTGGCGGCGGGCGCCGATCCGCGGTTCGTCGCCGCGGACGGGACCAATGTCGTGCTGGCGGCGGCGAATGGCGGTAGCGCCGCGGCGATGGCGGTGGCGCTGGACGCGGCGCCCGCGGTCGACGTCGCCGATGCGCGCGGGCGCACCGCGCTGCACCGCCTGCTCGGCGCGGGGATGCCGCCCGACATGGCCGCGACGATGCGGTTGCTCGCCGCCCGCGGCGCGCGTACCGATATCGCCGACCGGTCGGGGCATACGGCGGCGGCGATCGCCGACACCGGCCTGACCGACGTGAAGACCCTGTTCCATCAGGTCTTTGCAGAACCGACACCGATACGGCTCGCCGCGGCGCGCCGGTGACGCCGCCATCTTCAAGCACGGGATGATCGCATGACGACGACACGATATTTCCAGATCGGCCTGCTCGGGTTCGCCGCGGCGACGCTGGCGGCCTCCGCGACGCTGGCCGCGGCCGGTCCCACGCCCGCGGCGGCGGTCGCGGCGCGGCAGGCGGGGTTCAAGAAGATGGGCGGCGCGATGAAGGCGCTCAACGACCAGCTCAAGAGCGACGCCCCGGCGAAGGAGGCGATGACCGCCGCCGCCCGCGTCCTCGCCGCGACCGCGCGTGAACAGCCGGCGCTGTTCCCCGCCGGCAGCGGCGCATCGGCCGGCGTGGCCAACGACGCGCTGACCACGATCTGGAGCGACCGCACCACCTTCGACGCGCAGATGGCGAAGCTGATCGCCGAATCGGGCAAACTCGTCGCGGCGACCAACGGCGGCGACGTCGCCGCGATCCGCGTGCAGGCGAAGGCGACCGGCGCGACCTGCGCCGCCTGCCATCGCCAGTTCCGCGCCGACAGCTGACCGCGATGGCGGCGCAATCCTCCCCCGGCGCGACCGTCCGCGCGCCCGTCTGGGACGCCGCGGTGCGGCTGTTCCACTGGTCGCTGGTGCTGCTGATGGCGTTCTCATGGTGGAGCGGCGAGCGCCACGACATGGCATGGCACCGGTTGTCGGGATATGCGATCCTCGCGCTGGTCGTGTTCCGCCTCTACTGGGGCGTCGCCGGCGGGCGCACCGCACGGTTCGCGCAGTTCGTGAAGGGGCCGCGCACCGGCATCGCTTATGCCCGCGGGCTGATCGCCGGGCGCCACGATGCGCCGCCGGGGCATAATCCGATCGGCGGGTGGAGCGTGATCGTGATGCTCGCCGCGCTGGTCGCGATGGTCGTGGCGGGGCTGTTCGCGGTCGATGTCGACGGGCTCGAATCGGGTCCGCTCGCCGATTACGTCAGCTTCGACCAAGGCCGGCTCGCCGCCGCGGCGCATGAGGTGATCTTCAACCTGTTGCTCGCGCTGGTCGCGCTGCATGTGCTGGCGATCCTGTTCCACCTGATCCGCCTGCGCCACGACCTGATCGGCCCGATGATCCACGGCCGTGGCCCGGCCGGCGCGCGCCACCCCGCCGAACCGCTCGGTGCATCGCCGTGGCGCGCGCTCGCCGGGATCGTCGCGGCGGCGCTGTTCGCCTGGTGGGCGGCACGGGGGTTTCGCTTTTAGCCTCCGCGCGCGGACCACAGGCCGACACGCTCCCCGATTCCCCGGCATGCAGAACGCCAGCCACTGTCACGCCAACGCCATCCACGCCCTGTAGGCGGCGGGGGTGACAGATGGCGCAGGCGACGCGGAGCGCGTCCGGAACAGATCCCGCTATGCGCTCGCTCATGGCACCCGGTCGATCGCCTGGTCGGCGGTCGACCTGCTGCTCGCCTGGCACCTTCATGTCGTCGTCGGCCTCTCCGGGTTCGCGACGTCCACCGTATTGTTCGTGTTCCTGCTCACCGGCAGCATCGCCAGCCTCGCGATCGGCTATGGATTGAGCGACGCGCGGGCGCCGGCGCGCGTCTATGTCCGGCTTCAGCTGTATGCGGCCGTCGCCGCGGCGCTGCTGCTCGCCTGCCAGTTCCTCGCGCACGACGTCGTCGCCGTCATCGTCGCGGGGCTGGGCTTCCGCATCGCCTTCGCCATCCAGGACGTGACGCAGAACTGCCTCGCCTCGCTGCTGCCCGACGACGATGCCGACACCGACACCTATGCCCGGCTCCATATCGTCCTCAGCTCGGGCGCGCGGCTCGTCGTCCTCGCCATGCATCTCGCGCTGGCGCGGCTGGAGGGGATGGCGGAACGCGGGGTCGTGATCGGCGTGATGGCCGTGCTGACGGTTGTCGGCGCGTTCGGCCTGCGCAACGTCGCCTTTCCCGAAACGCGCCCGTCGCCCTCGGCCTTTTCGTGGCGGGCCAAACGTCCCGGCCTCGGCCGCCTGCTCGCGGGCTTCGCGCTCGCCACCATGCTGATGCCGACGCTGACGCGGCTGCTGATCTTCCTGCCCGCGGTTCCCGGCCAGCCGGATTTCGCATCCGTCATGGTCGCCGCTTATTATATCGGATCGATGACCGGGCCGATCGTCCATGCCCGGATCGGCCGGCGCGCGCCGGGCCGCGACACCGCGCCGCTCTGCGCCGGCATCGCGGCGCTCAGCTGCGTCGTCGTGCTGCTGCCCGCGCCACCGCTGCTGCGGGAAGCGGCCGCCGCGCTGCACGGCGTCGCGCTCAGCATGCTCGTCGTCCGCCTGTGGGCCGGCGCCGCCTTCGCCGCGCGCAGCGATGCCAGCGACGGCTTCGTCTTCGGCTCGGTGACCTTCACGATGCACATCGCGGCGGCGCTCGGCGCGCTGGCGCTGGGGCCGCTGATCGAGGGCGTCGAGGCGGGAAGCCTGTCCGCGGCGGGCGCGATCCTCGCGCTGACCGCATCCGGCGCGGTGGGGGTGGCGGTGCTCGCGCCCGGGGCCGATCGCCATGCGGATGCTCACGTGCCGGACACGGTCATTCCGCGCGACCCGCGGCGCCGCGTCCATCCGGTACGTGCGCACCGGACGCGCGCGAGACCACCGTTTGCAGGCCGTCGGGGCTGAACGTCGATCGGCCCTAGGCGAACAGCAGCGCCTGCATCGGCATGAGCGCCGCACCGATCGCGCCGCCGTCGCCGGCGACCTGGCTCGCGACCACCTGCGGCAACCGGAACGGCTGATCGTTCCGCGGCGGGCTGGCCGGCAGCGCGATCCGCGCGGCGAGGCGCTCGGCCAGCCAGATCGGCAACCGCCCCGCGATCACCACCTTTTCGGGCGCCACCATATGGCCGAGCAGGAAGGCGAGCGATGCGAAGGGGCGTTCGGCCTCCGCCAGCCACGCCTCGATCCCCGGCGTGTCCGGCGTCAGCCGTTCCAGCATGTCCTCGACCGTCGCCGATGGCGTGCCGGCATCGGCGATATGGATGCGCAGCCGCTCGAGGTTGGGATAGCCCTGATCGAGCATCCACCAGATGCCGCCGAAATCGCCGGCATTGCCCAGAAAGCCGCGCATCGGCCTGCCGTTCGCGATCAGGGCCCCGCCGAACCCGTTGTTGAGGTGGCAATAGGCGAAGCTGTCGCAGGTGCGGCCGACGCCCAGGAAGCTTTCCGCGATCGCCGCCGTCGTCGCCACCCGGTCGCACAGCAGGTTGGTCCCCAGCGCGGGGGCGAGCACCGCGGTCAGGTCGGCGTCGACCCAGTCGTGCAGGACCGCGGGCGGGTTGAAGCGGAGCGGACCGTCGACGAAGAAGCCGGTGAAGCCCACCCCGGTGCCGATGATCCGCGCCGGATCGATCCCCGCGGCCGCGATCACCTCCGCCCGCAACGCGGTCAGGCGCGTGCGGAACGCGGCGCGGCTGCGGTCCGCCATGGATATGCGTCGCGTCGCCCGGACCCGTCCGGCAAAATCGACCAGCGCCAGCGACAGCGCGTCGCCGTCCATCCCGACGCCCAGCCCGAACGCCCAGTCGGCGACCAGCGCCAGTTCGACGCTGGGATTGCCGCGGCCGCTCGGCGTGCGCGCGGTGGTGCGCATCATGCCATCCGCGACGAAGCCGTTCACGAGGCGCGCGACGCTCGGCTGCGACAGGCCGAGCGCGCGCGGCAGGTCCGCCTGCACCGCGCTTCCCCGCTTGAACACGAGATCGAGGATCGCCCGCCCCCCGGCACCGATCGGCTTCACCCAGGCGGGCGGGTCGAGCGCGCCCAGCGGCGGCGAATTTTTATCAGACGTCATATTTCTGCAAACGGACCAAAATAGATGGCGAATTGTATTCGGGCATTTGCATAGCGTTTTGCAGACGAAGCCGTCGCGTGTCGAGCGCAATCGCGGCGGCCCTCGCGTGCGCATGCCTGGATGTCGAAGACACCGCAGGGGGATACAGTGATCAGATCGACAATGCAGTGGCTCGGCGCCGTTTCGGTGCTGAGCCTGATGGGCGCCCATGCGCAGGCCCAGACCGTCGCGACCGCCGGCGCGGCCGTCGCGCAGGCGCGTGCGGACCAGCCCGGGACCGATAGCGACGGCACCGACACCGGCGACATCGTCGTCACCGGCACGTCGCGCACCCAGCGCAAGTTCGACGCGCCCTATTCGGTCTCGACGATCGATCGCCAGCGGATCGACGACACCGCGCCGCACAGCGTCGCCGCGCTGCTCAAGGCGACCCCCGGCATCACCGTCGAGGCGTCCGGCGGCGAGGGCGGCGGCGAGAATGTCGTCATCCGCGGCCTGCCGTGGAGCGGGTGGCGGCTGATCGATCTCAACCAGGACGGGATGCCGCTCTTCGAGACGAACACCGAACGCTATTTCAACATCGACCAGATCTATCGCGTCGATCTCGACACCCGGCGCGCGGAGGTCGTGCGCGGTGGCACGGCGCCGATCTACGGCAACAATGCCTCGGGCGGCGTGGTCAATTTCATCACCGGCCACGGCACGCCGGCGTTCGAGGCCGCGGTGCGGCTCGAAACCGGCACCGGCGCGCGGGTGCGCGGCGACGCGTCCGTCTCCGGCCCGCTCACCGATCGCCTGATGGCGACGGTCGGCGGCTTCTATCGGCGCGACGACGGCCTGCGCGCCACCGGCTTCCGGAACGCCGATCTGGGCGGGCAGATCAAGGTCGGCGCGACCTACCGGCTCGACGCCGGCAAGATCTGGGCGGACGTCAAATATCTGAACGACCAGAACGTCTTCTACACCGCGGTTCCGCTCACCAGTCCGCTCGACGGATCGTCGCTGGCACGCCTGATCGATCCGCGCGACGGCACGCTGACGTCGAACGCCTTCCGCTACGTCACGCTGCGCACGACCGGTCCGGACGGGCGCGCGACGACCGTCCGCCGCGATCTGCAGGACGGTATCCACAGCAAGGCGCTGACCGCGACGCTGGGCGGCGACATCGACCTCGGCAGCGGCTTCACGCTCTACGACACCTATCGCCACACGGACGACACGACGCGGTTCAACGCGCTGTTCAACGGCGCGCCGACCGGCGCCGCGGCCTATCTCGCCAGCCGCCTCAACGCCGCGCGCACCGCCTTCGGCGCCAACGTCGCCACCCTGCGCTACGTCGTCGCCGGCACGAACACCCCCTACACCCTCACCACCCCCCTGATCGCAACGAACACCTGGGGCAGCGTCGACACCGAGGTTCGCTACGACGCCAACGACATCCATCTGACCAAGGCGCTCGACACGCCGGTCGGGCGGCACACGCTGACCGCGGGCTTCTATTACAGCAGCTATCGCTACGAGACGCGGCAGTTGCTCAACGCGATCCTGACCGACGTCCGGACGCAGCCGATCGCGCTCGACATCCAAGCGCTGAACGCGGCCGGGCAGGTCGTCGGCGGCGTCACCGAAAACGGCTTCATCGCTTATGGCAACGGCAGCCAGAGCGGCCGCGTCGACGGCCATTCCGCCGATGTCTACGTCGCCGACACCTGGCAGGTGACGCCCGCCTGGTCGATCGATGCGGGCTATCGCCGCGTGCAGCGCGACCAGAGCGGCGTGCAACTCGTGCTCGGAACGGTCGTGGCCGACGCCAACGGCGCGATCCCGGCGCGCGCGGTCGCCGGGCCGGTCCGCTCGGTCGCCCGCTCCGAAAAGCCCGTCGGGCACAGCTGGACGATCGGCACCGGCTATATCCTCTCGCCGGTCGCCAATGTGTTCGCCCGCTACACCAAGACGTTCAGCTATCCGCGGCTCGACAATATCCTCGGCGGGGCGGTCCTCCCCGGCTCGACGAGGCCGCTGCCGGTGACGGACATCAAGCTCGCCGAAGCCGGCGTGAAATATGCGCTGCCCGGCCTGCGCCTCGCCGCGACCGCCTTCTGGTCGAAATTCCTCAATCTCAACGGCGGCACCCAAGTCGCAGACGTCAACGGCCTCATCACCAACGCAAACATCATCTTCGACACCCGGACCTATGGCGTCGAGTTCGAGGCGGTGGCCACCCCGGCCGACGGTGTCGAGATCATCGCCAGCGGCATGGTCCAGAGGCCGACCAACACGCGGGTGGACACGCTGACCGGCCTCGATGCGCGCAGCACGGAGGGAACGGACATCGCGCGCGTGCCGCGTATCCAGCTGAGCGTGGAGCCGTCGTACAGCTTCGATGCCGGCGATCTGCGCGCGCGCGTCTTCACCTCGTTCTTCACCATCGGCCGGCGCTTTCAGGATGCGTCGAACCTGAGCCGCCTGCCCGCCTATTCGACGTTCGACATCGGCGCATCGCTCACGTCGATCGACGGCTTCGAACTGCGCGGCATCGTCAACAATGTCGGCAACGTCGTCGGCCTGACCGAGGGCAATGCCCGGGCCGCAGCCATCGCCGCCGGCTCGGTCGCGAACGCGTCGGTCGGCCGCTCGATCTTCGGGCGGACCTTCACCCTGTCGCTGACCCGGCGGTGGTGATCGCGAACACATAGGCAGGCAGGTCGAGCCGGTGGTGCCTGCCGCTGCCGGCTCGACCCCGACATCTGGAGAAACAGGCAATGTCACATCTATCCCGGTCCGGAGGCGCCCTGATGCTGCTCGCCGCCGCCATGAGCACGCCCGCCCCGGCGCGGACCAGGCCAACCGCCACCGGTCGCATCGCCGTTACCCGCCAGGCGCTCGCCGACCCCGCCTCGCCGCACGTCATCACGGTGGCGCATCGCGGCTGCTGGGAGGTCGCCCCGGAGAATTCGATCGCCGCGATCGACGCCTGTGCCGCGCTGGGGATCGATGCCGTCGAGAACGACGTGCGGCATACGCGCGACGGCGTGGCCGTCATCATGCACGACGACACCGTCGACCGGACGACCGACGGGCACGGCCGCGTCGCCGCCCTGTCCTGGGCGGACCTGTCCGGGCTCCACCTGCGTACGCGCAACGGCGGTGCCGGCGCCGCGCTGACCGCCGAGCGCATTCCCACCCTCGACGCCTATATCGCGGCGGCGAAGGATCGGGTCATGATCGTCTATGACGTCAAGGACGGCAGCCAGCGCGCGGCGTTCCGGCATATCGAGCGATCGGGAACGGTCGATCAGGCGATCTTCTTCTACGAATGCGTCGACCGCACGCTGGCCGAGGCGATCGCGCCGTTCCGCGACCGCGTCGTGACGATCCCGATCATGTTCGGCAAGGACGGTCCGCTCGCGCCGGCGGTGGCGCGGTGTCCCTCGAACCCGGCCGGCTGGGCGCACGTCAAATGGTCCGACGAGGACTGGATCCGCCAGGTTGCCGCCAGCCAGCCCAGCACCCCGGTCAGGCTTTGGACCGCCACGATGTTCCCGGCCGACAACGCGGGCCACGACGATGCCCTCGCGCTGAAGGAACCCGATGCGGTCTGGGGCGCGCAGATCCGGGCGGGCGCCCGGATGATCATGACGAACCAGCCCACGGCACTGATGCGCTATCTGCGTGGCCAAGGACATGCACCAAGCCGGTGACGTGGTGGCTCGCAAGGCCGAAGCCTCGCTCGGTCTACCCCGCGGATAGCGTTCGCGTTCCTGCGGCTATGACGAAAGCGGCGCCGCTGCGGATCGCGCCGTTGCGGTCGCCGCTATCGACGATCATCCGCATGTCGGCGCGCACGAGTGCGCGATCGATATCGATCTGCGTCCAGCCGCTGTGACGGACGTCGTGGAAGCGAACGTGCGGGTTGTTGTGCCCCACGTCGCCGAAGCGGCCGGTCGGCGGCGGCGCGGCGCCTAGGGCGGACGTCACGAATTCGGCCCCGATCGCCGTGCCATCGTCCCCGCCGAGATCGTTAGCCCAGAAGGAATGCACGTCCCCGCTCAACACGATCGGGTTCGTCACCGCCGGTCGCTGCATGTCGCGCAGCAGCCGGGCACGATTGGCCGCATATCCGTCCCACTGATCGCTGAACGTCGCCGTCCGCGCGCCGTTCAGCCAGAGCGGGGCGAAGAACACCTGCTGCGCGATCAGCGACCAGGGCCGGCGCTCGCCGGCAAGACGATCGGACAGCCAGCGTTCCTGCGCGCCTCCCAGAATCGTGCGGCCCGGCGCCGACGCTGCGGCGCAGTCCTCCAGCCGGACGTTCCGCGCCACGTCGGGCGCGGCGCATGGCGGCGCACTGCGATACTGGCGGGTGTCGAGGATCGACATCGATACCAGATCGCCCCAGTCGACGGCACGATACAGTCGCGGTGCGCGACGGTTGCGCCACAGGCCGGGCCGGATCGGCATATGTTCGAAATAGGCCTGATAGGCCGCCGCACGCCGCGGCGCGAACAAAGCGGGCGGCAATCCCTCGCGGTTGGCGAGGCCGGCATAATCGTTGAGGACCTCATGATCGTCCCAGGTCACCACCCAGGGGCAGGCGCGATGTGCGGCCTGGAGATCGGCGTCGGTCTTGTAGAGCGCGTGCCGCTGTCGATAGCCGGCCAGATCGCGCGGCTCCGGCGCGCCGAAGCTGCGGACGCGGGGCAGGTCCGGGTAGCTCTGCTCGTAGATATAGTCGCCGAGCTGGACGATCAGATCGGGCTCGGCGGCAACGATGTCGCGATAGGCGCCGAACCATGCCTGTTCCCAATGCTGGCAGGACGTCACCGCCAGCCGCAGCCGGTCCGCAATCACCGGCGACGTCGCCGCCCACCCGACCGGGCTGGTCGCGCCGAGCGCATGGAAGCGATACCAATAGGGCCTGCCCGGCGGCAGCCCCGTCACCTCGACATGTACGGCATGGGCGCGCTCGGGGAAGGCGCCGCCCCGCCCACGACGGACGATGCTGCGGAAGTGCGAATCGGTCGCCACCTCGTAGCGGACCGCGACCGCGGCGGCCTGTAGCGGCGTGGCATGCGGCCCGATCAATCGCGTCCACAGGACGAAGCCGTCCGTCGTCGGATCGCCGCTCGCCACGCCGAGGGCGAACGGATCCGTATCGGCACGCGCATGCGCATCGAGCGGGATCGACGGCATCACCGCCAACCCGGCCATGGCGGCGAGGAGCGCCCGGCGATGCCACAGCTGATCGGATGTCGTCATGCGGATCCATCCTGTCCGCGCGCCGTGACGCGGCGATGACACGGATCGCCCGACGTCACGGAAACGTAGCAGAAGCGCAACGAAAACGTCCCCGGGCGATCGTAACCGGGCCCTGACGATCGTCGACGAACGACGACTTTTACGACGCTTCTCAAAGGTGGGAACCCCGATGATCCGCAAGACGATGCTGCTCGCCTCGGTGAGCGCGCTGTTCGCCATTTCCGGCGTGGCGCGGGCTCAGGCCGCACCCGACGACCAGATCGCATCGCGCGAACCGCAGGACGCCGGCGGCGAGATCGTCGTCTATGGCAGCGGCAAGGTCCGCCAGGAACAGACGGTTTCGCGCAAGGCGATCGAGATCCTGCCGCCGGGCAGTTCGCCGCTGAAGGCGGTCGCCCGGCTGCCCGGCGTGGCGCTGCAAAGCTCCGACCCCTTCGGGTCGTACGAACTGGGCACCCGCCTGTCGGTACGAGGCTTCAACCAGAGCCAGATGGGCTACACGCTCGACGGCGTGCCGCTCGGCGACATGTTCTACAACAATCACAACGGCCTGCATGTCAGCCGTGCGATCGCGGCCGAGAATATCGCGCGGGTCGACGTCTCGCAGGGTGCCGGATCGCTCGGCATCGCCTCGACCAGCAATCTCGGCGGCAATCTGGAGTTCGTGTCGCGCGCGCCGTCGCGGGAACTCGGCGGCGAAGTCGCGCTGACCTATGGCATGTACGACACGGTGCATCTGTATGGCCGGCTGGACAGCGGCGAACTGGCGACCGGCACGCTGCTGTCGGTTTCCGGCGTCATCCACGATGCCAGCAAGTGGAAGGGCTTCGGCGGCCAGTCGGACAACAAGGTCAACGGCAAGATCGTCCAGACGATCGGCGATGCAACGCTGACCGGCTGGCTCAATTACTCGCTCCACAAGGAGCGCAATTACGCCGATTTGTCGCCGGCGACGCTGTCGCGCATCGGCTACGACCTCGATTTCCTGCGGCCGGACTATGCCACCGCGATCCTGCTGTCGCAGGTGAGCGCGAACCGGACCGCCGAGGCCGCACGCCGGCCCCTGCCCTTCCCCACTGCCGGCGTCGCCTTCCCAGCGCCCTACACGAACGTCAACGACACCTATTACGACAGCGGGGGCGTGCGGCGCGACTGGCTGGGCGCGGTGACGCTGGACCTGCCGGTCGCCGACTGGCTGGATGCGAGCGCCACCTATTACCACCATTACGACAAGGGCAGCGGCGGCATCTACACGCCGGCGGTCTTCTCCCCCGATGGTTTCCCGCTGTCGGTCCGCACCACCGAATATGGCATCAAGCGGGACGGCGGCCTCGCCCGCGCGACGGCGACGCTCGGCGCGCACACGGTCCAGATCGGCTATTGGCACGAGGACAATCGCGCCAGCACCGACCGCAATTATTATGCCGCCAGCCTCACCAACCGCCCGGACGTCACGGCCTTCCTGACCAATCCGTTCCGCAGCGATTTCCTCACCGACCTGACCACCGTGACGAACCAGGTTTTCGTCAGCGACAGCTGGAAGATCCTCGACGCGCTGACGATCGCCGGCGGCTTCAAGGGCGCACGCGTGTCGAACGGCATCACGACCAGCGTCGGCACGCCGTTCATCAACGGCCGGATCGCCGCGAGGGATTGGTTCCAGCCCCAGATCGGTGCGACCTATCGTGTCGGTCGTCAGGAGCTGTTCGCCAATTACGCCGAGAACATGCGCGCGTACATCAGCTCGTTCCGCGGCCCCTTCGGCACGACCCAGGTCGGTTTCGAGGCTATCCGGAACACGCTGAAGCCCGAGACGTCGCGCACCGTGGAAGCGGGCTGGCGCTTCGATCTGGGGTCGGTACGCGGGGTGCTTGCCGGCTATGACGTCAGGTTCCGGAACCGGCTGCTGGCGGCCTTCAGCGGTGCGAACATCCTCGGCAATCCCAGCATATTGCAGAACGTCGGCAGCGTCACCAGCCGCGGCGTGGAAGTGGCCGCCACCTATCAGGTGGCGCGGCCGCTCGCGCTGATCGCCTCCTATTCGTACAACGACAGCACCTATGACGACGACACGGTCAACGGCACGGCATTCGTCCCGACGCGGGGCGTGCGCACGGTCGACACCCCCGCCCACCTCGGCAAGGGCGAGATCAACTATGACGACGGCCGGTTCTTCGCCAATCTCGCGGGCGCCTATACCTCCCGCCGCAACGTCACCTACACCGGCGACGTGACGGTCAAGGGCTACACGCTATTCGACGCGGCGATCGGCTATCGCTTCCCCGCGAACAGCACGTTCGCCGGTGTCGAGGTCCAGATCAATGCCATCAACCTCACCGACGAAGCCTATATCGCAGCGCTCGGCTCGGGACAGTTCTTCAACACCGCGGCATCGCTGAACAACACGCTTCAGGCTGGATCGCCGCGGCAGGTCTTCGGCACGTTGCGACGCAGGTTCTGAGCGGAGCGGCGCCGATCTTGCCGGCAACGGCCCCGCCCGAGGAGCCGTTGCCGGTCCAGCCGATAAGGTACACGCTCCAGCGGGGCATTTGGTCGCGATCGCTTGTGCCCCGGAAACGCGTTGCTCACCAACGAAAGCTTCCGGTACGCTTGATGGCCGGTTGGGCCCGCTGCGTCAGGTACCTGCCGCCACCTGCATGCGCGCCGCGATCCTGCCACGGCGCTGTTCGGTCATCGGTCGACGGTGATACGCGGGGCACGGGACCGGACACCTCCGTTCCGTCCGTGCCCCTGCCATCTGCGCCGTCAGACGTTGACCGTCGCCGCACCGCCCGGACCGCCCGATCCGATCGCCTGCACCTCGATGATCGCAGCGCCGGTGCCCGCCGGCAGGGCGGTGGGACTGTAGAATGCATCGCCGTCGATCCGGCCGATCCAAACCCGCTCCCCTCCCGCCGACGATCGCCGAAAGACGTCGTATCGACCGCTTCCGCTCCAGCGCAGCGCCAGACCGATTGCCCCGGTTTCCGGATCGACGACGCGCCGGTCGAGGCGAAGACCCGTCGGCGCGGCGGGCGGGGATGATGCGCCGTTGGTCACGGCCAGCCGACCAAAGCGCATGTCGATCGCCTGCGTTGCGCCATCTGCGGCCTGGAAACCCAGCAGGATGGCGGCGATACGACGTCCGGAAAATGCCCGGAGGTCCAGCCGATGCGGAACCCAGTCGGTCGCTGACCCGGTGACGGCATCAGGCGAGACAAGGGGCAACCATTGCGTCTGGGCGGGCTGGTCCGCGAAGATCAGGCCGACGCGCGTTCGCAGCCGATCGGCCGCAGACCCTCGTGCGACCAGTTCCAGCACCGTTGAACCCGAGCCGATCGGCAGGTCGGTCTTGTAGAGATGCAGACGCGTCTCGCTGGCAGGGCCGAGCGTCCCCGCGACGCGTAGCGATGTGCCACCGTCATAGGCCACGCCGCGATCGAACGCGACGTCGAGCAGCCCGACGGCATCGGCGTTGCGGTCGGTCAAGCCCGCAAACGGTGCGCGCCACCATTGCCAGGTCGGCAGAAGGTCCTGAACGCCCAGGTTGAACCAGGCCGTGTCGCTGACCCGCATGCCATTGACGAAGAAGGATTGCCCTTCCCCCTCGTTGAAGTGCGTGACGAAGGGCATCGCCCCGATCACCGAGCGTTCGGCAATGAAGTTGGCCACGCCATAGGTAATCGGAAGATCCGCCTGGTCGTTCGACGAGCGCGGGAAATCGTCGTTGGTCGTCGCCCATTCGGTATAACGACGGCCCTTCCCATAAGCCGCCTGCTGCGTCGCGTCGGGACTGTTGAGCAGCGCAGGGTTCTGGGTCTGGCCGCTATAGACCATGCGCTCGATCGTGGGGACGTCGACGGCGGCGGGAAGGAAGGCGGCGCCTCGCCCCGACTGGCGGGCACGCATGAGGTTGAGGATGCCGTCGTCCAGCGAATAGAGTTGCAGGCTGCCTTCCACCCGCTGGGCCGAACTCGGGCTGATGACGTCGGGGGCGGCCACGCCGATATAGCCGGGTCCGGGATAGAGCTGGAACCCATAGTATATATCGAACTTCGTCCGCTGGAACGTGCCGATGGCAATGCTGTTCATCGCCGGGGAACCGGGCCGGCCCCCACAGCAATTGCCGGGACCGCCGTAACTGCTCCAACCCTGATCGGGCATCGCGCTGTTGGGGGCAGGATTGAGACGCGCGCTGCGCGGGAACAGCTGCGACAGACTGGTCTGGCCATTGTAATGCTGGACATGGAAACGCGCCAGACCGGCCTGCGAAGCGGCAGTTCGCATCGCCGCCATCAGTCTCGCCACGCCTGCGTTGTCGTTTGCCGAACCCTGTTCGTGATTGACGAAATAGCCGTCGAACCCAAAATATTTGGCAAGTTTGACATATTGTCTGGCGACGGCGTCGACCGAAAACACGCGGCCGTTGAAAATCCGCTGTTCGGGCTGGAATATGGTGCCGAGGCAAAGCGCACCGTTCCGATGCGCGGCGTCGGTCGTCGCAGGATTCGGGATGGAGCCCGTCCCCGCCCATTGCACGACGATATCGTGGACGCCCAGTCGACGCGGAACCTGCACGCCCATCGGGGGCATCGCGGCATGGCGCGTACGCCGATACAGATCGTTGGAATAGCCGCGCTGAATGGTGCGATAGGGTCCGGCCAGCGTCGCCGCACCCGGCCTTGGATCGAGCGCGGGATGCGCTTGCGTGGCCGCCAGCGGCGCGATCCGCGGCGCGAGGGGAACCACCGACCGGAAATAGACGGCATCGGGATCTTTCGCCGGATCATAAGCCATGAAGGCCAGGAATTGATCGGCATTCGCGCGGGTCAACGGATAGGCGGGTGCGGCCTGGGCCGTCGCGGCGCTGGCGGCGATAGCAGAGGCGGAATCGGCAGCGGACGAGCCGGTCACCACTCTTACGGAATCGTCTGCCTGGCCGACACCACCCAACCAGCCACCCTGGCGGCTACGCGCGGCAAGCGCGAGCCCCGCCACCACCAGACTTGCGCCGCCCAGCAGCGTCTGGCGACGTGACAGCGATTTCCCGTGACCGCCGCCGCGGTCGGCATCCATGCCGCGATCGGTCGTCGTCTTGCGTTCGATCATCCTTCCCTCCTGCTTCACGTGATTTGGTGGTCGCGCATAACTTTTGGTCGTCGATGGGGAGGCGCTGTGGAAACCTGTCGGCCGCAGGCCGAGGTGGACCGCACTGGCCTGACATGTCGCCTCACGAACCCCGATCGTTTGCGACGCATGTCCTGGGGAGATATACCTCTGGCAAATCGGCATGGCCCGATGCTCACCATCGAACATCCGGCGGCACCGCAAAACAAAGGGGCGTGGTCGACTGCGGATGTGCTGCGGCACAGATCGCACCGCTCACGGCCACGACCACCACGCCCAGTTGGGGGGCCCGACGAGGATTGGGAAACGTCGAGCCCCCCGAACCATCAGAACATGCGGAACGTCACACCCGCCGTGAGGCGCGCGCCGTAGCGGTTCCACGCCAGCGGCAGGTTGCCGTTGGTCGTCGGCCTTTCGGTCGCGTCGAGGATGTTCTGCGCCGCGATCGTTACGGCCAGCCTGTCGGTGATATTGTACGCCGCCTGGGCATCCAGCTGTCCCCAGGCGTTGACGTAGGTCGGCGCGTCCGTTTCCGTCCCGACCGTGTCGAGATACTTGCTGCGCCAGGTGTAGGAGACGCGAGCCTGGACCGGCCCCCGCTCGAAGAAGGGCGAGATCGTATAGCTCAGCTTCGAGAGGTAGGGGAGTGGGAGCTTGCCGGGCGTATTGAAGTTGTCCGTGAAGGATCCGTATTTCTGGTCGAGCACCGTCGCATTGGTCTGGATGCCGAATCCCCAGGCCAGATTGCTCGTCAGGCCGATCGACGCGCCCCGCACCTGCGCGTTGCTGCCGTTGAAGGGCGTGTTGACGAGCATCGTGTTCGTCCGCTGCAGCTTGCCGTTGCAGAACAGCGACCGGTTCTGCCGGCAGAAATCGACCGCTTCGGTCGGGACCACGACCTCGACGAAGGCATTCTTGCGCACGATGTACGACTGGATATCGTTGACGAACAGATCGACGTTGAACAGGCTGCCCTTCGCGAAATACCATTCGAACGCCGCATTGTAGCGCCACGCGCGATAGGGTTTCAGGTCGGGATTGCCGCCGTTCCCGCCGAAGAACGGCCCGAAGCTCGAATACCGGTCGATGCTGTATTCCACCTGCCCGGACATGTCGGCGAAGCTGGGGCGCGACACGACCTTGCTCGCCGCGGCACGAAGCTTGATGTCATCGGTCACCTCATAGGCGGCGTTGAACGACGGCAACCAGTCGTCATAGCCGCGCTTGATCGTGACCTGTTCTTCGTACCACGGGTCGTAATCGAGCGTCGAACGATAGGTCTGTTCGTTGCTGGTCCTGGCGTAGCGCACGCCAATATCGCCCGACAGGCGACCGACGTTGTAATTGATCTGCCCATAAGCGGCGTTGGTGTTTTCGATCGTGTTCCAGAAATTGCCGGCATCGCGGAAATTGCCGGTGGCATTGCCCGGCGACCGGTTGGCCTCGGAGAATTTGGTCAGCGAATCCTGTGTCAGGCCGACGATGCTGCGCAGCGCGCCGCCTGCCCCCAACCCTCGCCACAATGTCGGGTCCAGCACCGACGTCTGATACGCCGCCATGCTCTCGGTGCGCGGGAACACGGTGTTGTAGAAGGTCGGCTTGTTCAGCGAGCGATGCTGCTGGATGCGGCCACCGAACAACAGGTCCTTCACCGGGCCCCAATCGAGGTTCAGCTTGCCGTCGAACTTGGCATATTGGTAGCGGTCGAGGGTCTCGGCGAATTTCACGAACCCGGCCTGCTGGCCGGCCGCGCGCGTCTTGAACAGCGCCGGATCGGTCGGCGACGTCGCCAGCGTCAATGCAGGCCCGTTGCGGTCGAAGGCGAAGCTGCCCGACGTGTTGCCGTAGAAGCTGAGATAATATTCCGGGTCGCTGCCGCCGGTCGCCTGGGTGATGCCCGCGTTCAGGACCATGTCCAGCCGCCCGGGCGACCAGCGCGTCCGGATGTTGTAGACCTCGGTGTTCAGCTTCGAACGCTTGTAATATTCGTCCATGCGAACCGCGAAATTGCCCGCGCCGCCGGTGACGCCCGCCGCCTGGGTGGTGACGGTCGACAGCCGGGTGATCGGCGCGGATCCCGCGTCATAGGCGTTGCCCTGGTTCCAGGGCACGCTGAAGTCGGTCTGGAAGGTCTGCGTGTAATCCGAAAAATCGCCCCAGATGCGCAGCGCGGTGCCCTGCATCTCGAAATTGTCGACCGGCTTGGCCTGAACCGCGAGATAGCCCGTGGTGCGGATGCTGTTCGACCGGGTGGCGCTCATCCACAGGAATTGCGGCACCAGCATCGAGCTGGTCAGCGCCGGGCCACTGGTCACGGTGGGCAGCAGGGCGGCGTTGTTGAACGCCCCGGTCGCGCCTTTGGTGCAGCCGCCCCAGCCATTGCCGTTACAGGCCGGGCCATAACGCGTCTCGAACGACCCCGAACCCAGCACCGACTTGTTGTAGGCGAGGCTCGCCAGAATGCCGAAGGTCTTGTCCTCGGTATACCAGCTGTACAGGATCGACGCGCGCGGATCGCGTTCCTTGTTGCGCAGATTGAGATTGTAGTTGGCCGCGACCGACAGGGTGTTGCGGGGCAGTTCGAACGGCAGGCGCGAATTGACGATGATCGAGCCGCCGACCCCGCCTTCGTCCAGCCGCGCCTCGGACGTCTTGTAGACCTCGACCGTACCGATCAGTTCCGGCGCCAGATTGCGGAAGTTGAAGCTGCGGCCGGTATCGCGATTGTTCGCGCCGGTTTCGGCGGTCGCGATGGGCTGGCCGTTGAACTGGGTCAGGATCAGCCGGGAGTCGATGCCGTTGATCGACACCTTGGCGCCCTCCCCGCCCGCCGTGCGATCGATCGTGATGCCCGGCAGGCGCGACAGCGATTCGGCGACGTTGACGTCGGGATAGCGGGACACGTCCTCCGCGGTGATGACGTCGATCTGCGCCGACGATGCCCTTTTCGTGTCGATCGAATTGGCGATCGCGTTCCGGGTGCCGACGACGACGATGTCTCCGTCGCCATCGGTATTGGCCTCGCCGCGCTTCTCCAGCCGCTGCGTCACGCGATCGGCGGTGCTGCGGGGCGCGTCGGCCTGCACCTGCGCCTGAACCGGCGTATCGGCGACCTGATCCTGCGCGGTGGCGGAAACCGCCCAGCCGACGCTGGTGATCGCCGTAGTAAACAACGCAAGCGTACGAACTTTCATTGAGCCCTCCCTGTTTCCGTGTGCCGTCGTCCTCGGCTCACCCCCGGAAGGAAGGCTATGTTACGATACCAATCTATGTCAATTACGGACTTATATTTTCGGTCAAAATCGACATATATAGCGACATATGATGACAATGTTTATCGTCGCCGGGAACCGAAACCTTCGGACCACCGGCTGCGATCACCTTCGTAAAAGGCAGGTTTTCCGTTGAAAGGGTTCCATCGGGAGGACAGGGGAATGGCGGGAGAAGCGGTACGCAGGATCGTCATCGCCGGGGGTGGCGCGGCCGGATGGATGTCCGCCGCGGTGCTGGCGAAAGTCTTGCAGCACCAGGGCTGTACGATCCAATTGGTCGAGTCGGATGATATTGGTATTATCGGTGTCGGCGAAGCGACGATCGCGGGTATCCACTGGCTGAACAACGTTCTGGGGATCGAGGAGGACGCCTTCGTCCGCGCGAGCCAGGCGACGTTCAAGCTGGGCATCGACTTTCGCGACTGGACCGGCGCGGGCAGCCGCTACTACCACCCCTTCGGCCGGTACGGCGCGCCGCTTCGCGGGGTCGGATTCCAGCATCTATGGGTCAAGGCGCGGCGCCGGGGGCTGGTCACGTCGTTCGAGGATTATTGCATGACCTCGGTCGCCGCGCGGATGCGCCGGTTCGACCGCCCGGATCGTGCGCCGCCCGGCTCGCCGCTCAAGACGCTCAGCTATGCCTATCATCTCGATGCGGGACGCTACGCCCGGTATCTGCGTTCCCTGGCCGAAGCGATGGGGGTCCGGCGGATCGAGGGGATCATCGAGCGGGCCGATCAGGATCCCGAAACCGGTCACATCGTGGCGCTCCACACCCATCGCGGCGACGTGGTCGAGGGCGACCTGTTCCTCGATTGCACCGGTTTTCGCGCGTTGCTGATCCAGGGCGTGCTGAACACCGGCACGATCGACCTGTCCGACCTGCTGCCATGCGATCGTGCCTGGGCAGTCCCCTGCGCGGCAACCGCCGAGATCGACCCGTCCACCCGGTGCACCGCGCGGCCTGCGGGCTGGCAGTGGCGTATCCCGCTGCAGCATCGCACGGGCAACGGCCATGTCTTTTGCAGCGCCTTCATGAGCGAGGACGAAGCGCGCGACGTGCTGATGCGCAACCTCGACGGAGCACCGCTGGCGGAGCCCCGCCTGATCGCATTCCGGACGGGGCGCGCGAGACGGATCTGGAACAAGAACGTCATCGCGGTCGGCCTGTCCGCGGGCTTTCTGGAGCCGCTGGAGGCGACGACGATCCACGTCATCCTCAACTCGCTCAACAAGATCATCGGCCATTTCCCGCGCCGGACGCCCGATCCCTGCACGGTGGCCGAGTTCAATCGCCAGCTCGACCTGCAGTTCGATACGATCAAGGATTTCCTGGTCCTCCATTATCGCCTGTCGGGCGGGCGCGAGGAGCTGTGGCGCTATTGCCGGGCGCTGGCGCTCCCCGAACGGCTGGAACGAATGATGGAATCGTTCCGGACGACGGCGCGGATCGCGCCCGGCGAGTTCGATCAGTTCAAGGAGGCCAGCTGGTTCAGCGTGATGCTGGGTCAGGGGATCATGCCCGACGATCACGATCCGCTGGCCGACGGTATCGACGACGACGCGCTGACCCGGCATCTGGCGAGCATCCGCACCGGCATACGACAGGTCGCGGAACGCATGCCGACCCACGAAGCCTATATCCGCGCGCATTGCGCCGCGCCGGTTCCGGCATGACGCGGACCGGCCCTGCCCGACCGCTGGTCGCCGCCGCGGATGCGATGCGACGCGGCGATGCGACGACGGCGATGCGGCTGGCCAAGGGGGTGACCGATCGGTCGCCGGGCGACATGGATGGCTGGTGGCTCTACGCACAGGCCGCGATGGCCGCCGGGCAGATGGTGGATGCGGAACGCGCGTTCGCCTGCGGCGCGCGGCAGGCCCCGGCACGATCCCCCGTCGAGGCGCGCTTTCTGGCGCAGCGGGCGCGGCCTCTGGTCGAGGAAGGACGGCTGGCGGATGCCGTCCGCAGCGTGCGTGCGGCGGTGACGGCGGGGCTGCGCGATCCCCGCGACCTCGTGCTGGCGGGCTTCACGCTGACCCATGCCGGATTGCCTGCAGAGGCCTTGCCGCTTGCCGAACGGGCCTGCGCGGTCGCGCCGGACGACGCCGACGCCTGGTACAATCTGGGCAGCATCCGCGAATATGTCGGCGACCGGACCGGCGCGCAGATGGCGTTGGAGCGCGCCATCGCCGTGTCGGGCGGGCGCTTCGTCGCGGCCAGCCACCGCCTGTCGCATCTGCGCCGCTGGACCGCGAGCGACAATCACGTCGCCGCGCTCGAACAGGTCGCCTGCCGCAGCCCGGCCGAGGCCGCGCGCGTCGCTTATGCCTTGTTCAAGGAATATGACGACATCGGCGACACCGACGCCGCCTGGAACTGCCTGCAACGCGGCGCGGCGATCATGCGACGGCTGGAGCCCTGGTCGCGCGACGAGGAGGCCGCGACGATCGCCGCGTGGCGGACGCACTGTTCCGCCGCCGCTTTTGCCGCTCCCGATGCAATACGGCGCGAAGGGCCGCGACGGATCTTCATCGTCGGCCTGCCACGTTCGGGAACGACGCTGGTCGAGCGGATCCTGGCGGCGCACAGCCAGGTCCATGCGATGGGCGAACCCAAGGCCTTCGCGATCGCGGTGGGCCGGCTGGCGAATTGCGCCGATGCGCCGCTGCTCGATGCGCGCGTGGTCGCCGCAGCCGTCACGGTGCCGCCGGCCGCCATCGCGACCTGTTACACGCGTGAGATGGCGCCGTTCGACGGCGGCCGGCCGGTCACGATCGACAAGCGGACGCAGAACATCCACTATGTCGGCCTGATCCGGCGCGCCTTTCCCGATGCGGCGATCGTCGCACTGGAACGCGATCCGATGGATGCGCTGTTCGGTGCCTACAAACGGCTGTTCGCGGGGAGCCACAGCTGGTCCTATGCGCAGGACGACCTGGCCGACCATTACCGCCATCATCGCGCGTTGATGGCGCATTGGGGCGGCATTCCGGAGATCGGGCTGATCCGCGTATCGCTGGAGGCGTTGATCGCCGATCCCGAACCGCACATCCGCCGCCTGCTCGACGCATGCGGCCTGCCCTTCGAGTCCGCCTGCCTGCGTCCCCACGAAGCGACGGGCGCGGTGATGACCGCCAGCGCGACCCAGGTCCGGCGCCGGATCAACGCCGACGGCGTCGGGGCCTGGCAGCGTTATGCGGATCACCTCGGATCGCTTCAGAGCAGACTGGTGCGCGACGGGTTGGTGGATGCGGTGGTGCGTTGAGGGGGGTGTTTTCAGAGACGGGCGGGGCTGAGTTGCCGCGGAAGGGGCCGTTGGCGGCACCATAGAGCCAGCCCCCTTCGCGGCTCCCGGTTGTCGCAATACTCACCCCATGACCGACGACATCCACCATGGCACTCGCTCCATGTCCAATCGCCTTGGCCCCAAATCGCCTGTGAGACTTCGACGAAGCTGCGGACGCCATCCGTGGCCTTGTAGAGCGTGTGACGCTGACACCGGGCGCGAAGCGCGGCGAGTTTCGTTCCATCCTCGCATGGCTGGGCACGCGGGAGTGGAAAGAGGCGAGAAACGCCGACATCCCCGCAGTGGGTGCTACGGGGCTTGTGTCATCGAAGATGGTTGCGGGGACGGGCCGATTCCGCACTCCCGGCGCACTCTAACATATTGAAGTTGTAAGCACCTTCTTCAGACAGACCGCAAACACCCCATGAGTACCCCCACTCGAATGCTCACGCCCCAAAGGACGAAAATGTACGATGAGCCGCGGCAGCACATCGCATCTCACGTGATAGTTGTTGGCCAGTCGCGACGCATAAGACCCACTTGCGACCATTCGAGGCCGCCTGCGCGCATCCCGCGTTCTGCCATTCGTTCATCTCGACAGCAACGGGCAAGCAGAGGCTGACCAAAAGAGGAAGAATTGCATGGCATGGGCGGAAGCAGCAGCCGGCGAAGCCGTCCGTTGACGCGACACGCACAGAAGGCTTCAAGCGGGGCATGATCGATAGGCCCCTGTTCCCGACCCGCCGCGCTGTCATCGGCGGGATGATTGCGATCGGATCGCTACCGCGGGTTGGCATCGCTGCGAGTACAGTCCGGCTGACGGCGGGCACATACGCTCAGCAAGGCGGTCCCGGACTGGTGTCATTGAAGGCGACAGACGGCGGCTGGACGGCTGGCGACGCATATGCTGCGATCCGCAATGCCTCCTTCGGTGTCCGGTCGCGACGTCACCGGTTGCGCTATCTGCTGAATGAGCAGCAGAAGGGTATGATGGGGGTGTACGACCTGTCTGTGAGGCAGGTCGCCATGTCGTCCACCATGGGCGCGGACCCATGCCATATCGGCCTTTCGAATGACGAAAGGCTGCTGGCGGCAGCGAATTATTCGAGCGGCAGCGTGGCTCTATGGACACTGGATCCCGTGACAGGGCTGCCGGCAGGCGAACCACAGGTGGTGCAGCACGAAGGCACGGGACCGGACATCGGGCGGCAGACTGGGCCACATGCCCACTGGGTGGGCTTCGATAGCAGTGGCGACATCCTGCATTCAGTCGATCTGGGCGCCGACGCCGTCTTCTCCCATCACATTGATCGCGCCGCGGGCAGGATCGTCGACTCCTCCATCGCCTATCGTGCTGTCGCTGGCTCGGGACCCCGACATCTGGTGAGGCACCCACGCCTGCCGATCGCCTATCTCGTCGCCGAGTTGGCCAATATGGTCACCGTACTGCGTGCGGCAGCGGACGGTACGTTCACGCCACGCGGTGAAGTGTCGACGCTCCCCGGAGGCTTCATGGGCACGTCATTCGCGGCCCACATCGCGGTGAACTCGGCCGGGACGCGCCTCTACGTGTCCAACCGTGGGCACGACAGCATCGCGGTCTTCGTCATTGGCTCGAAGGGAGATTTGCGCCTGGTGCAGCATGTCGCATGCGGTGGCCACTGGCCGCGTTTCTTCACGCTGATGGAAGACCGGCAGGAGATGCTCGTCGCGAATGAGCGATCAGGTGGCATTGCACGTCTGCCGCTAGAGCAAGACGGGCGCCTCCTGACCGCTGTCGGCACCACGCCGGTGCGCGGCGTAGTGTTTATCATCGAATAAGGCGCGGCCGGGACGGATTTTGACCGTCAGCGCTTGCGGCGCGTCGAAGCGTTATGGGGTGCAAGCTGCAGGTATTGCGCACCGATGGGGTTCCACGACGTCCATGTCGCGGCCCCTGGCGGAGCGGCGCCGGACGGCGCAAGGGCAAGAGCTCTTCACGTCATGCTTAAAGGTGTTGCACACACGGACCTGACGGACGACACGAGCACGACGTACCTCGTCGAGGATTCATGATGGCAGTCGAAAGCGACATTGGCCTGCCAACGATCGTCAGCGTTTCGGAAGCGCATAGGCCAGGGTATAATCCCCATATCGCGTACCCAGCGCACCATGTCCCCCTGCGGTGATGACGACATATTGCCGGCCGTCACGCCCACGATAGGTCATCGGCGTCGCCTGCGCTCCGGCCGGCAGGCGCGCCTTCCACACCACCTTTCCAGTGTTGAGATCGAAGGCCCGCAGATACTGGTCCGTCGTCGCGCCGATGAAGGCGAGCCCGCCCGCGGTTATGATCGATCCGCCGAGATTCGGCACGCCCGTCTTGATCGGAACGCCGAAATGGGAACCGAACAGCCCGGTATCGCGCGCGGTGCCGAGTACCGTTTTCCACAGGACCTTGCGGGTGCCGAGGTCGACCGCGGTCAGATGTCCCCAAGGCGGGGCGACACAAGGAGCGCCGAAGATGCCGACCCACGCCTTCACCACCGCGACATAGGGGGTGTTGTATTGCGTCTGCAGCTGCGCCTGCATGGCGTTCTCACCACCCTGCTTCTGCTTCATGAGTTCGGCGACGCGCGGATCGTCGCGCCGCATCAGCCACAGCTTGAACGGCATCTCCATCGTGTTGACCGTCATCACGCCACGCACCGGATCGACTGCCGCACCGCCCCAGTCGGTGACGCCGTCGAACGCAGGATGACCGATGATCGGCTTCAGCCCCATCGGCTGGTAGATGCCGGTCCCCTGCGCGCGACGAATGTCGATGCGGCAAAACAGCTGGTCGATAGGCGTCGCACCCCAGGTTGCAACTTCAGTCGGCGCGGCCGGCGTGAAGCTCGGCATTCCTGTAGAGAAGGGTTGCGTCGGCGACACACGCACCCCCGGCGTAGCGCCATCGGTGCGCACCGACTTTTCGGTAATTGCTGCGAGCGGTGCACCCGTCAGCCGGTTGAGGAAGTACACCTGCCCCATCTTGGTCGTCTGGATCAGTGCCGGGATAATCCGTCCGTCGGGTGCGCGATAGTCGAACAGCGACGGTCCGATCGGCAGATCCATATCCCACATGTCGCGGTGGACGAGCTGCCGTGCCCAGCGCAGCTTGCCCGTCCCGATATCGAGCGCGACGATCGAGGAGCCGAAGCGATCGTCGAACGGCCGGCGATAGCCGATCCAGTAATCGGGCGACGCGTTGCCGGTGCCGAGATAGACGATGCCGTTCGCCGCGTCGGCAGTGATCGCTCCCCACACGTTCGGCGTACCGCGCGTGTAGGTCTGCCCCGCCGGCAACGGCGCGATCGCATCCGCTGAGCGACCGACGTCCCACGCCCAGACGGGGGCACCCGATACCGGATCATAGGCACGCACGACGCCAGAGGGAATGTCGCGGTTGACGTTGTCGATGATCCGCTCGCCAATAATCAGCCGGTTGTCGACGACGACTGGCGGCGTGGTGCCGATCTGGTCCGATGGCTTCGACGTGCCCATGTTCGTGCGCAGGTCGATCGCGCCGTTGTTGGCGAAGCTCCTGCATGGCCGCCCGGTGGTGGCGTCGAGCGCGACAAGCCGGGCGTTGAATGTTGGCGCGAAGATGCGGCGCGGGCACGGCGTTCCTGCCGGTGCCTCGAAGTAGGTAACGCCGCGGCAGACCAGATAATTGTTGCCCTGGACGCGCGCGTCCTCGTGCCAGCTCCACTTGGTCTTACCGGTCGTAGCGTCGATCGCCTGGACGAACGAGTGCGGCGTGCATGTGTAAAGCGTGTCGCCGATGTGGATCGGCGTCGCTTCGGAGTGATATTCGCGTTTGTGCTCTTTCGACTCCGCGGCCATCGGCAGGTCGCCCGTCCGCTGCGTCCAGGCGAGTTGGAGGCGGTCGACGTTCTGCGGCGTAATATCGGCGAGTGCCGAGTAGCGCCGTCCCGACAGCGTCCCGCCGTAATCACGCCAGTCCGCATCGGCCTCGCCAGTCGGCGCGGCGGGTAACGCGGCGGTGCCGGACGGCCCCTGCGCCTCGACCCCGACGGTGTGGAGTGCGATGCCACCGATGCCGAGCGCAAGTAGAACCACGGCCGCAGCCGGCGCCGCGTGTGCGGGCGACCGCCACGAGCGCGCCCGCCAGCCGGTCAGCAGGACCAGCACCAGTAGCACGGTCGGTGCCACCAGGCGGGGAACGAGCTGCAGGCCGTCAAGCCCAACCTCCCAAATAGCCCAAATCAGCGTGCCGACCCAGATGGCGACGAACAGCCAGCGCCCGATCCGGGCGTTGCGACCAAGCAGTGCGCCGCTGGCGACCATCGCGATGCCGGCAACCAGATAGTAGAATGACCCGCCCAGCGACGAGAGCACGCCGCCGGCGACGGCGAACAAGCCACCGAGGATGGCCACACACCATGCGATCACCAGCCGGTAGAGCCGAGCCATTGCTGTTCCCTTTCAAACCATTGCTCGCTCAACGTTTTACAAGGCCGAAGTTTCAGGCCAGCCTGGCGTTCCTCGCTACATCTTGCATGCTCAGGCTGGATCCGCTCCGGATTCGGCGAGTCCCTGGCTGTGCGATCAGATTTGATACTGCCGCGGACGCACCACACGTGACCTTCCTAATTCCCGGACCACCGGGCATGACGCGTAGAAGCCTGCTATTGCGAACATCGGCTGCGGTAGCACCGCGAACCACATCACTCCTTTGACGGGCTTCCCCTCACCAACCTGATATGTGTCCGGTGTCCATTCGCAGAACTTCGTAAGCCGCACGAGGCACCGCTACTCTGGCTTGGCGGCGAGTGTGCGCCACGACGGCAGCTTGAAGTTGCGGACGCTCGTTCCCGGGCGGCAGTCCCTACCCAGCGCATCAGGTCGTCAGCACGCCGGCCGCTCTCATCCCGAACGATGAACGCCTCGCTCTTCGGGAACGGCTCAACCGGATCCTCGGTTGGCCGGACCACGTCCTTGCGCAGCTGGCGCCGAAGCGCTCGAACAGCGTCCCGGGTTCGCGCGACAGGCGGGCGGCTATGGGTGCTACCGACGCCTCCGGCAGCCTTGGCGATCCGCACCCGAAACAGCGTCATACATTTGCCAGGCTCAGGTGGGTCGGATCGTCTCCGTCATCGCGAAGGTCTTCGATAGTCCATGGTAAAGCTTCTCGCGGCATACCCACCGGCTGGCGGCATCCGCGATGAACGCGGTCGCAAACATCGGCAGCATCAGGCCCCGGCTCGCGGTCGTCTCGGACAGGATGACGACTGCGGTGAGCGGTGCGCGCACGACACCTGCAAAATAGGCGACCATACCCAGAATAACGACCGCGCTGGCCGGCTCGCCAGGGAAAATCTCGCGCAGGAGATTGCCGACGCCAGCGCCAACGGCGAGCGATGGCGCGAAGATTCCGCCCGGCAGGCCCGCGATCGCCGTCGCGGCCGTGGCGATCAGCTTGGCGGGCCCGAACCAGAGTGGTGCATCCACGCCGACGATCATCGCTCGCGCCGATGCATAGCCGGTTCCCCACGTCAGCCCGGTCCCGACGCCGAGCGCCGCAACGACACCGCCACAGATGCCGGCGAACGCAACCGGATGCGCGCGCGTCCATCCCGTCGCGCGGTTGCGGCTGACCGACATTGCGAGGAGAATGCGCGAGAACAGCCCGCCGGTCATCCCACCCGCAATTCCGGCAATCGGCGCGACGAGCAAGGCGGACAACAGCGGCATATGCGCGCCGATCGCGCCGAAATAGATATAGTCGCCCTGCACCGACTGCGCGACCATCCCCGCGATCACGATCGCCGCGAGGACAAGCAGCGTCACACGCTGCTCATAGGCGGACGAAAGCTCCTCGATCGCGAACAGCAGCCCGGCGAGCGGCGTATTGAATGCAGCCGCGACGCCCGCCGCGCCGCCGGCGATGACGACGCCGCCCCGCAACGGCACGCGAACGAGGCGGTGCGTGAACCCCATGACCGCAGCCGCTAGTTGAACGGTAGGTCCCTCCCGACCCACCGAAGCGCCGCCGAGCACCGCACCGATCGTCAACACGGCCTTGGCCGCGACCGTCCGGATCGAGATCAGCGTGCCGATAGCATCGTTCGGGCTGGCCTGGGCTGCGATCACTTGAGGAATACCGGATCCCCGCGCGAGCGGCGCGTAGCGCCGCGTCATCCAGACCAGCCCCATGAACGTCAACGGCGTCGTTATCAGCGGCGTCCAGTGCCAGTTTGCGGCAAAGCGCCCGAAAACCTCGCCGGCCCAATCGGCCGCTTCGGCAAACAGCGTCGCAACGATCCCTATCAGGATCGCACCTGTGAGAATCGCAGCACGCGTTCGAAACTGCGTCGATCGCGGTCCGCGCGCGCGCAACAACGCCCGATATCGCGACAGCGTCCAACGTTTGGACGGTAAGAATTGATCGAGCAGGCCAGCCATGGCGTTCTCTTAGGCCCCGGGGCCCGACAGGCCACCCCCGACGCCCATCGTGGTGATGATTCAGACCCATACGCGGTTACGCACGCCCGCGGTCCCGCTCCCCAAGCTCAGGCTCACTCATATCAATTTCACACGCCGCCACCCTCGCCAGTCAGATCGCTGTGCGCGACCCCAATATAATAAGCGACGCGTACCGTGCGTGGCTTGACCGGGTAGCATGAGGAGCCGACGTAGCTCAGATGATCGATCCAAAAGCCGCGACGCTGACTCTGCTCGCGCGCCGCGAACCGGACGCGACGATCTGCCCAAGCGAGGTGGCGCGCATGATCACGACCGACTGGCGCGATGCGATGCCAGCGGTCCACGCCGCAATCGACGAGTTGCTCCGCGACGGGCTGGTGCAGCTGAGCTGGAAAGGTATACCGCTGGCAATGCGGTCAGGACCGTACAGGATCGGCCGTTTCCGAGATCAATGAGGGCGGATTCCTTCCCCGCGCCCGTCGCGGCTGCGCTATGGCGCCGCGGTGGCCAGACAGAAGCGCCACAGGACCGCTACGATGCCTGATATATATATGAAAACGATCGGATTATCCGGTCGAAATCACCGGACCCGGGCCAGGCTTGTTCGCCCGACTGTTCAGGACGCCAGGCCCGCCGCACAGCGGCAGGCGCGACCCACGACCGGTCGTCACGACGGCCATGACTGCCGCCCAACTTTGGACACGTATCCATCGGTGTTGTAATCGCTTCTGGGAGCAAAAGGCTGACCTCGGGGATCGGAAATATGTTGGTTCTTCGTCTTCTGATTGCCCTGAGCCTGTGTTTTGGTGCTGCTGTGGCTCATGCCGAGTGCCGCCTTGGTGACGTTGACGCCTTACCCGAACGGGCATCGGTCCACCTTCCCGTGGCACCCACGGCCGGGCCCATGCCGCTTGTGATACTGCTGCACGGCAGCACAGGCACCGGGGCACAGATGCTGCGCGACAGCCATCTTGGCGACACGGCAGATCGGCATGGCTTTATGGTCGTGGCGCCTGACGGCGGTATTGCAGCAGATCGTGGCTTCGTCTGGAATATCCCCGGCGTCCCCACCGTCACGGGGACCTTGCCGCCAAAGGACGCCCGCGACGATGTGGCTTATCTGACGGGCCTGGCTGACCGGCTTGTCGCAACCGGCTGCGTCGACGGCACGCGCGTATACCTGACCGGCTTGTCGGGCGGTGGACGGATGGGGTCCTGGCTCGGCTGCGTCGCCGCTCGACGTTTCGCAGCGATCGCCCCGGTCGTCGGACTGCGTGCCGGACGTCCGCTCGCGTCCGATCGAACGCAAGCTGATCCCGCAACGTGTCGCCCGGACGTGCCGATGCCCCTTCTGGCTTTTGCCGGCGACGCTGATTCCACAAACCCGATCACCGGAGGCGGCGCCCCCTACTGGCAATATGCCCAGACCGTGGCCCTGCAACGCTGGGCAGCGCTAAACGGCTGCTCTCAACCTTACGCTCGCAATCTGAGCGCTACGATCTACGAGCAAGGTTATGCACGCTGCCCGGACGGCGCGGCGGTTGCAGCGCGTGTGACACGCGGTGGTCAACACAGCTGGTCAGTCGTCGACAATGAGGCGATGTGGACGTTCCTGTCACGCCATCGGCGCTGACGGAACTTCGGCAGCTTGGAGCCAGAAGCGGTTACTCAGCGCAGCTTCGCCGCTTCCCGGCTTGCACCGTTCGTTCAGGTCGGCAGATGCCCAGCTTCAACAAAAGCCCAGAGTTAGCCGGAGGCCTTGAGAAGAGCGCGCGTGCGCCGGCCCCGTTGAAGCGCATCATCGGCGGATCAGTCCTGCCGTCTCAACGTGATCGACACCGGACGAGACCTTCGAATTAGTGACAACCCAATTCTGGCTTCGCAAAATCAGCGCTCGGCACGTAACCAAGCATCTATGACCGGGTCCATCACGTCCGATAGCGTGCGCTTTTATCGGCCGCCGCTGATGCCTGGCGTCGAGTTGGTCTCCGTCCGTTACCGCGAGCGTAGCTTTCCCGACCACAGCCATAGCGAATATGTCGTCGGGGCCATCGTCGCTGGTGCGGAGAGGCTGACCGTGGCTGGACGATCATACCGGGTGGATACCGGCAATGTTTTGCTGCTGCACCCCGACGAAGCGCACGCCAACGCGACGATCGGGTCCGACGTCTTGCGGTATGACGTCCTCTACCTTCGCGAGGACACCATGGCCTCCTATGTCGATCGCGATCGCAACAATGGGATACTCCGCTTCGATCTCCCGGTGTCCGACGATCCGACCCTGCTCGCGATCGTTTCTGCCGCCCACGCCGTCCTCAGCTCCGATGCGACGGGCCGACTGGAACAGGAGAGCGCGCTCGGTGCGCTCGTACGGGCGCTTGACGGTAAAGGCCGAGGCATTCCGGACATGGCCGGATCGCAGGCCGTCCCCGCGGCTCGCATCGCCGACGCAAAGGCGTATATCGACGAGAACTACGCGGATGGTTTCGGCCTGCACGACCTGGCCGTGCTGAGTGGCCTAAGCGTCTTTCACTTCACACGAACCTTCAAGAAAGCGATCGGGCTCAGCCCGCTCGCCTACCGCAACCAGCGTCGGGTCACCGAAGCAAGGGTGCGGCTGCTCGAAGGGCAAGCCATCGCACAGGTGGCGCTGGACATGGGCTATGCGGACCAGAGCCATTTGACCCGCCAGTTCCAGCGCATCGTCGGCGCCTCGCCTCGCCGATATGCGCAGCAATAACGTTCAATCCTGTAACGCCTGCCGCTGCTAGCACCGGACTTCACCCGGAGGTCCGACTGATGCACGCCGCCCCATCCCGCCGCTTGATCCTCACTGCCGGCGTCGGTTTTCTCGGCGCCCAGGCATTCCCCTTTCGTATCGAAGCAGCCGAACCGCCACACGACGTCACCTATGCCGAGGACTTCGATGAGCTGTGGCGGACGCTTGGCGAGCGATATTGCTACTTTGGCGAAAAGCAAACCGACTGGGCTGCCGTGCGTGCGCTGTACCGCCCACAGGCACTCGCCGCGGGATCACGCGATGCGTTCGCCCCCGTCGTCGACCGCGTCCTCGCCGAATTGTACGATGCGCATACCCATCGCGGCGATGCTGCGGACGGCGCCGCGCGCCTTCCCTATTACGACCTTTGGGTAGAACCCGGACGCGACGGAGGCGCGCTTGTGACCAGCGTTCGGGAAGGATCGGCTGCGGCAGACGCGGGGATCATCGTGGGCGATACGGTCACCAGCGTCGATGGCCTGTCGATTGCCAGGCGTGCGGCAACGTCGATGCCGCGCTGCCTGAGGCACCCTGATCTCGCGGCCAATGCCTATGCACTCAACGTCGCGGTAGCCGGGCGGCGCGGCGAGCCACGTAGGATGACGCTGCACGGTGCCAAAGGTGGCAAACGATCGGTGCTCCTGCCAGTAAAGATCACGCCCCCGCTGCCTGACGTAGAGGCTCGGCTCCTTCCAGACGGTTATGGCTGCATCGTCATCCGCAGTTTCTCCGATCAAGCGGTGATCGACGCATTTGATGCCGCCCTGCTTCGGTTACGTGAAGCGCCAGGACTGGTCATAGACGTGCGCCAGAATGGTGGCGGTGACACCGCAGTCGCGCGGCCGATCATGGGACGTTTCATCGCAAGGCAGAAGCCGTACGCACGGATGCGCCGACGCGAAGGCGATCACCTCAGCGATCCGTGGACCGAGGTCGTCGACCCACGTGGCCCCTTCACCTATACTGCGCCAGTCGTGGTACTTACGTCACGCTGGAGCGCCAGCATGGCCGAGGGCTTTCCGATGGGGATGCGGGGGATCGAACGTGCCTCTATCGTCGGCACGCCAATGATGCGACTTGGTGCAGGCGTGTTTCCGCTACATCTCGATCGTACGAACATACAGCTGCAATACTCGGCGGAGCCGGTCTACGATGTGTATGATCGCGCCCGGTCGCTTATCGAACCTGATGTTCTCGTCTTACCTGCCGACGATGCCCTTGCAGTCGCTATGAAGACGCTGGATCTCAAGCGGCGGGCATATGGATAAGCCGATGTCCGGCCAGGTCGACCCATATTCAGCCTTTCGATTTTCCAGGCCATGCCCGAACTTCGGTCAATCGTTTATTGCGCGGAATCATCAGTCGAACTCGAGATCCTTGATACGCACGGCGTAGGGCGGACAGTAAAGCCCATGCGCCTCGGTGGATTTGGCAACCACAGATCCGGCATTGATGACGCATCCCTCCCGAACGGTGACGCCCGGATAAATCGTCACGTTGGCGCCTATCCAGCAACCACGTTCGATCAACACCGGACGAAGCCGATCGCCATCCACGCCCCGCCGCCAGACCGAGCGCGTGATATAATGGGTCAGCGATATAATGGTGCACCGGTAGCTGATCCGCACGGCTTCGCCGATCTCGACGCCCCCGCCGGCATCGATCAGTCCTTCCGGACCGACGAACGCGCCCTTGCGCAGCGTCAGGCGATGCGGATCGATAACCGTACAGCTGGGATCGATGAACGCCCCTTCCTCCATCGTGATGAGGCTAATCATGTCGTCGGTCAGCACAGGCGTCTTTTTCTCAGTTAGGCAATCCGTCGTCCGTCGTCGCGACGCCCCTCACGGTCAACTCCCGACCGCCTCAGTACCGAACCTTCGCGCCCGCATAGAAATACCGACCGACCGGCGAAATCGGCACGTTGGTTTCGAAACCGATGTCGGGCTTCTGATCGGCGAGGTTGTTGACGCCGCCATAGAACGAGAAGCGCTCGTTGACCGCGACCTCGGCCTGCACGTCGTGCTGCCACAGTTCCTTGTACCGAAGATAGCGCGGGTCGACGAGGCTGGGATTCGCGTCGGTATCGACCTTGGCGAAACGACGGACGCCGTCCTGCCACCGCAGGTTGTAGCTCAGCGTCAGTGCGCCCGCCGTCCAGCTCGGCGAGAAGGTGAAGGTGTATTTCGGTCGGAACGGCTGGTCGACATTATCCTCGGTGGCCGCGCCCGGCGTGGCCACCTGTTCGAGCCTGTCGAGATAGCCACCGACCAGCCGGATATCGAACGTCCCCACGCGCGTCGTCCGGAAGCGATAGGCGATGTTGAGTTCGGCGCCTGCGGTGCGGAACGCCGCGACGTTCTGCGGCTGCACGACATAGCCGTTGATGAACCCCGTGCCGCGCTCGCGACTGATCGCGTTGCAATAGGCGTTGTCTAGTGTCGGCTGGTCGACGCACAGCGACGCGATCGTATTCGCGTCGGGCGTGTTGATCGCATCGCGCAGGCGGATGTCGTACCAGTCGAGCCCGATCGACAGCCCGGAGATCGGGCGTACCACGACGCCCGCGGTCCAGGTACGGGCGACTTCGGCGCGCAAGTCCGGATTGCCTTGCTGCGTACCGGGGATGAAGATCGTAGCGTTCGGGTTGTTCTGCGCCGTGAACGTGGCGGGATTGCCCCCTGCCCCGGTAATCAGCGTCTGGCAGTTCGCGGCGCGGAACTGCGTGCCAAGGGTGCGATTGCCGAGATAGCACGGGTCGGAAAAGTAGTTGCTACTGCCGGTCTGTGGACGAAAAATCTCGCCGATGTTGGGCGCGCGGACCGAGCGGCCGTACGAACCGCGAAAGCTGATCTCGCGGATCGGCGCGTAGATGCCATTGAACTGGTAGGCGCGGGTCGAACCGACCGTCGAATAATCCGAATAGCGTCCGGCGGCACCGACCGACAACAGGCTGGCAAACGGCACGTCCTTCAGGATCGGGGCATTGAGCTCCCCGAACGCTTCCCAGACATCGAAATGACCGCGCGACGGGGTCGGCAGGATATATTCGTCATATTGGTAGAACAAATTGTCGGTGATCGCCTGCGCCGGGCGAAAGCGGCTCGATTCACGGCGATATTCGCCACCGACCGCGAATGCGACCGGGCCGCCGGGCAGCGTGAAGACCTGACCGAAGTCGCCGCTCAGCGCGGCATTGGCGACGTGCTGTGTCAGACGCGCAGAGCTCGCCGGGTCGCTCAGGAAATAGCCGAACGACGCCGGATCGACAGTGTTGCCTCCGAACGTGTTGACCGGGACGCAGCCAGCGGTACGGGCATCGGCCGATCGGCAGACAATCGTTCCCCCCGGCCCTCGCACCGCATCGAGCGCGTTGAGGAAGCGGTCGTTCAGCCGATCGTTGAGCTTGGTCGCACGGACGTCGGTCTGGCCGTAGGTGTAGGAGACGTCGTAGGTGGCATGCTCCGAGATGCGACCGGTGACGTCGACGACACCGCGATAGGTGCGCCGGCGGTCTTCCTCGCCGCGCCGCGGGATGTCGAAATTGTTGCGGTTGACGTCGACCGAACCGAGCCCGGCCGCGGTCGCCGCGGCGAGGATGCTTGCCGGGATATACGGATTGTCGAGCGCGATGTTCGCCGGATAATTGCCGCCATAACCGCCGAAGCTCGTCACGGTCGACTGGACGAACTTGCCTTCCAGGCTGATCTTGAACGCGTCCGACGCATCGTAATGCGTCAGCACGTTGACCGCATGGCGGCGCGTGCGCGGGAAGATATCGCCGATATATCCCGCGACGGGCGTGTCGTCGCCGCCGATCGAATAACCGTCGTTCTGCAGGAATCGGCCAGGCGTGTAGATCGCGCCGTCGCCGCGGAACGTCTGGTCGCCGATATAGACGATGCCCTGGTTCGAACTGTATGGATAGCGCAGGTCACCGACCGGTCCGATCTTGTAGCTGCCCGCACGCGTCGGATCATAAGTGTCGAGATTGACGAAATACTGGCGGTCGCCCTGTGCCAGGTATCGACGGTCGTCGTTCGCAAGCGGCTGGTCGGCATTATATTCGTAGGCGAGCGTCAGATTGCCGCGGCCATCGGCGAAGTTGCGGCCGGCGACCAGCGAGGCGAAGCGGTTGGCGGCATCGCCCCGCTCGGAGATACCAAGCTGGCTGCGGGCGGCAACGCCGTCGAAATCGCGCTTCAGCACGAAGTTGACGACGCCCGAGACGCCATCGGCGCCGTACACCGCGGAGGCGGCGCCGGTGAGCACGTCGACCCGCTCGATCAGGTCGGTCGGGATCGCGTTGATGTCGACCGCCGCGGTATCGGGCTGGCCTGCGACGTGGCGGCGGCCGTTGACGAGCACCAGCGTCCGGTTGGGTCCGAGCCCCCGCAGGTCGAGCAGGTTGAGCCCGACCTGCCCGAAGCTGCCATCGGCCTGGGCATTGCCGGCGGTCCGCGTACTGTCACGTGAATTGGTCAGCGCCGGCACGCGCTGGAGGAAGGTCGTGACGTTGGTGTTGCCGGACTTCTGGAGGTCGGCAGCGCCGAACGACACGATCGGATTGGGCGCTTCGTAATCGGGTCGCGCGATACGCGAACCGGTGACGACGATCTCGCTCGCCGCATCCGGGTCCGGATCGGCCGCTGGGGATACGGGCGTATCGGTGGTCGGTGGAGCGACCTGCGCCTCCACCTGCACCGACGTTGCCACAAGCAACGCGACGCCAGACAGCAGATGACGGCGGCGAAGGATACGCATGAACTCTCTCCCTGTTCGCCGGCATTGTCCCCCGCCAGCATGATGTCGGGCTTAGGCGCATCCCCGGTTGCGGAGCAAGCAAATCGCCCTTTCCGACGCCGCCCAAGGTATTAACCTGGCTCAATATTTCTCCGATTGCCGCCTCGCGCAGGGGGTGGCGCGGAACGTCGCGATGCGCCACGATCCTGCGATGGGGGAACGGGCGCAGGACTGGACGCGTAGGGCCGCATTGGGGCTCCTGCCGACGCTGGGTCTGGCGGCCTGTAGCGGTGGCCGCGGTGTCGAACCGTTGAAGTTCTGGGCGATGAGCTACGAGGGCGACTATTCGCCGATGCTGATGCCCGCCTTCACGGCCGCGACGGGGATCCCGGTCGACGTTCAATCGCTGCCGGCGACGGCCAGTCACGAAAAGCTGCTGACCGCGCAGGCCGGCGACGCGATGCCCGACGTGCTGATGCTGTACAACGGCTGGGTCCAGGAGTTCGCGACGATCGGCGCGATCGCCCCGATCCCGTCGCCTGCGCTGGTCGCCGACATGTTTCCCGGTGTGCTCGACGCGACCAGGGTCGGCGGCCGAGACTTTGCAGTGCCATGGTCGGTCGCGCCGCAGGTTCAGTTCTACCGCCGCGACATTCTCGCCAAAGCGGGCTATGCCGAGCCCGCCGAAGATTGGGACGGCTGGCTCCGCATGGGCCGTGCGATCAAGCGACAGCGGCCTGACGACTTCGTGTTCATGCTCCTGCTCAACTGGCCCGACATGCTCATGACGATGCTCGGCCAGACCGGCGCGGCGATGCTGCGCGACCACGATACGCGCGGTAACTTCCAGACGCCGGAGGCGCGGGCCGCATTCGCCTATTACGCCCGGATATTCGCCGAAGGACTCGCGCCGAAAGCGCTCTCGACCGAGATCCAGGATCCGGTCGCGGCGTTTGCGCAGGGCTATTTTGCAATCTGGCCGACCGGTCCGACGACGTTGCTCGATCTGCATCGTCGCGCTGCCGAGATTCATGCCGAACGCTGGGGAACCGCACGGCTGGCAGGTCCCCACGGTGTCGGCGCGGTGTCGGGCCTGAGTACCAGCCTGTGCGTTTCCGCTTCGACGCCGCGCGCGGCCGAAGCCTGGACGCTGGTTCGCCACCTCAGTTCACCGGCGAGCGAACTCCGGTACCAGACCATGATCGGCAATCTTCCCGCCCGCCTTCGCGCCTGGTCGTCGCCGCAACTCCGTGCGCCCATACTCGCGCCGTTCAAGGAACAGATGCGCTTTCCCGCGGTCGCGCCGAGGGTCATCGAGTGGGAGCGGATCAAAGTGGAGATCCAGTTCGCCGCCGAGCGCGTCGTGCGGGGCGTACAGACGATCCCGCAGGCACTCGCCGGGCTCGACACACGCGTCGACCAGTTGCTGGCCAAACGTCGCGCGCTGGTCGAGGCCGGGACGCTCGCATGACGCGCCAGGAACGCGCCGCCTGGGTCTTCTCCGCGCCGGTCCTCGCGATCATCGCGCTCGTCTTCGTTCTGCCGACGACGCTCGCGATGGCGTTGTCGGTCACGGATTACTCGATCTACGCGCTCGCCGACTGGGCGAACCTGCGCTTCGTCGGGCTGGGCAATTTCACCGATCTGTTCTCGACGCCGCTATTCTGGCGGGCGATGGGCAATACCGCGCTGTTCGCGGTGCTTGGCGTACCGATGGCGATCGGTGCGTCGTTGGCGGTCGCACTGCTGCTGAACGATGCGACCGTGCGGTGGAAGCCGCTGTGGCGCGTGCTGTTGTTCGCACCCTACGTCACCAGCATCGTCGCGACCGCCGTGGTATGGCGATTTCTGTTCAATGAACGCTCTGGCCTCATCAACCGCGCGCTGGCAACGGTCGGCGCAGCGCCGATCGACTGGCTCGGCAACCCGCATACATCGATCCCGGCGATCCTGATCTTCGTCACCTGGAAGATCTTCGGCTACAACATGATCGTCTTCACCGCCGCCCTGTCTGCGGTCCCGCAGGACCTGATGGAGGCCGCGCGGCTCGACGGCGCCGGGCGCTGGAGCCGCTTTCGCCATGTCACTCTCCCCGCGATCGGCCCGACCTTGCTGCTCGCCGCGGTGATGAGCGTCGCAGGCTTCCTGCAGATCTTCGCCGAGCCCTATGTGATGACGCTCGGCGGCCCGGCGCAGAGCACCACGACGATCCTGTATTTCATGTTCGACGAAGGCTTCAAATGGTGGAATTTGGGGCAGGCGAGCGCGGTCGCATTCGTATTGTTCCTGATGATCCTCGCGCTGACGATGGTCCAGACGCGGATCGGAAGGCGCTACGAATGGCTTTGAAACCTCGCGCGGTCCTTGCGAACACGGCGGTCGCGTTGCTGACGGGGCTGACCATCGCGCCACTGGTCTACATGGTGATCGTGTCGTTCATGCCGCGTGGGGAATCGAGCAACCTCCCGACGCCGCTCTGGCCATCGCGCTGGTCGCTGGAGAATTATCACGAACTGCTCGTTCGACGGCTGATCGATGGCGCATGGTTCGACTACCGGATCGTCCCCGCGCTGTTCAACAGCGTCGCGATCGCGGCCATCTCGACGGTCCTGGGCCTGCTGCTGACGGTGCCGGCGGGCTATGCCTTCGCCAAGCTTCGGTTCCGCGGACGCGAACGGCTGCTGAAGATCCTGATCGCATCGCTCGTCGTGCCGGGCCAGATCGCGATGCTGCCGCTGTTCCTGATCTTCAAGCAAATGGGGATCGTCAACAGCTATGCCGGCGTGATCCTGCCGAGCCTCGCGGGCATCTTCGCGATCCTGTTCGTGCGCCAGGCGACGCTGGCGATTCCCAACGAGATGATCGACGCGGCGCGGATCGACGGCGCGAGCGAAGCGCGGATTTTCCTCACGATCGTCCTGCCCCTCCTGTCACCGATCGTGGTCACTTTGGCGCTGTTCATGTTCCTCGGCTCGTGGAACGACTTTCTCTGGCCGCTGATCGTGCTGGCCGACCAGCACCTCTACACGCTGCCGGTCGCGGTCGCGGCGATCGCGCGCGAGCATTCGGCGGACGGCGAGCTGATGATGGCAGCGGCGGTGGTGACGACACTGCCCGTGCTGCTGCTCTTCCTCGCGATGCAGCGCTATTACCTGACCGGCCTGCTCGGCGGCAGCGTGAAAGGGTAGGCGCGGCCATCGGCGGCGAACAGATGCGCATTCTCTGGCGCGACCCCGACGCGCAGCGTTTCGCCAAGCGTTGCCGACCGGTCGCCCGGCAGCTGCGCCACGATCGTATCGATCGCACCGCGCGCGCCGAGATGGGCAAACGACAGCGGCCCCAGCCGTTCGAACAGCTCGATCGCGCCCAGAAACGGCCCTGCGTCATCGACGTGCAGATGTTCGGGACGAACGCCGAGCGTTACCGCCGCACCGACCTTATCCTGAGGAACGATCGCGCCCGTCCGGACCATCTCGCCCCCCGCCAGCCTGACAATCGTCCCGTCTTCGTCCACCGACACGACCGTCGCCGGCAGCAGGTTCATCCCCGGCGAGCCGATCGCCGCGGCGACCGCAAGACTGGCGGGCCGCCGATAGACCTCGATCGGTGGCCCGACCTGCTCGACCCGCCCCTCGCTCATCACGACGATACGGTTGGCAAGCGTCATCGCCTCGAGCTGGTCGTGCGTGACATAGATCATCGTCGCGCCGAGCTGCTGATGCAGCCGGGCGAACTCGTGCCGCATCCGCGCGCGTAGATTGGAGTCGAGGTTCGACAATGGCTCGTCGAGTAACAATACCTTCGGCCGTCGCACCACCGCACGGGCGATCGAGACACGCTGGCGCTGGCCGCCGGACAGCGCGCGCGGGCGGCGGTCCAGCAGTTCGGACAGGTCCAGCATCGCCGCCACCTCGGCGACCCGATTGGCAATCTCGCGCTTGGCGACCTTCGCGACCTTCAACGGAAACGCGATGTTTTCCGCGACCGTCAGATGCGGGTAGAGCGCATAGGACTGGAACACCATCGCCAGCCCGCGGTCCGACGGCGCCGCATCCGTCACGTCGCGCCCACCAATCACCACCCGCCCCGTGCTCGGCACCTCGAGCCCGGCGATCATGCGCAACAGCGTGGACTTGCCGCAACCTGACGGCCCGACGAGAACCACGAACTCGCCGTCAGCGATTGCCAGATCCGTCGGCTGAAGTACCGTCGTGTCGCTGAAACGCTTGGAAAGTCCTCTGATTTCGACGCTCGCCACCGCGTATCCTTTTACCTAAACCCTTTGGGTAGCGGCAGACACGACAGCGGGCAAAGTCATCGTTGCCGCAGCCTCGCGATGACCAGACCCATAACCGGTCGCCTGCAGCTCGCTCGTCGCTTCTCGAAACCGGACATCCGTTCAGGCGGCTACCTATCATGGCATTCTTCGGTTGTTGCAGTAGGGGCGCGCCCGTCGACCATGGTGGCGATCGCGAGATCACCCGTAACGTTGAGCATGGTGCGACACATATCCAGCAGACGATCGACCCCGAGCACGATCCCGATCGCGGCCGGCGGCACGCCGACCATGCCGAGAATCAACGCGATCACCGGCAGCGACCCGGCGGGAACGCCTGCGGTGCCGATCCCGCCAAGAATACACACCAGCATCACCATCCCCTGCTGGGCAAATGAGAGCTCCACGCCGAAGAATTGCGCGAGGAAGATCACCGTGACGCCTTCGAAGATCGCGGTGCCGTTCTGATTGGCGGTGGCGCCGATCGTCAACACGAAGCGCGCAACCTTGCGCGGCAGCTTCAGCTCGGTCTCGGCAATGCGTAGCGACGTGGGCAAGGTCGCGTTCGAACTCGCGGTGGAAAACCCCATGACCATCGCCTCGCGCGCGCCGCCGAAAAAGGTGCGCGGCCCCATGCCCGCCACAAACCACACTCCGGCGCCGTAGACGATCACCAGCTGGAACAGGATCGCAGCCAGCACCGTCGCGACATACCAGCTGAGCCGGATAAGGATATCGAAGCCGAACAGCGCGGCGAGATTGAACATGAAGCAGGCGACGGCGATCGGGGCGAGCCGGATGACGAGGCTGATCAACGCCATCGCGACCTCCAACAAGCCTTCGACCGCGTTCTGGAAGGCCTGTGTCTTGTCGGTGCGAACCAGTACCAACCCGATGCCGATCGCCAGCGCGAACACCATGAGCGCAAGAATGTCGTCGTCGGCAGCTGCCTTGATCGCATTTGACGGGATAATGGCAAGCACCGCCTCGACACCACCCGGTTGATCTCGGCCCGAACCGACTATCGCGCCGGCACCGGTGCTGGCCTGAGCCAGCATCGCCCGGGCAAGCGCCGGATCGACGCCGCCGCCCGGCCTGATTACGTTCACCAGAACCAGCGCAACCACTACCGAAATCGTTGACAGCACGAGCGTGAAGAAAAGCGTCCGCAGACCCACCCGTTTGAGCGAGGCGAGATCACCCATCTCCGCAACGCCGGTCACAAGGGCGGAAAACAGCAAAGGGATTACCAGCATGAACAGCAGGCGCAGGAACACCTGCCCCGCCGGGCCGGTGACATAGGTGGCAATCGCCTTCACCCATGTTGCGTCGCCTGCCGTCAGGTTGGCGACGAGGCCGCCGGTCAGGCCGATGGCAAAGCCTGCGAGCATCTGGAGGTGAAGCGGGAAGCGCGATGAGGCCGGCATCGCGGTTTCGGTTTGGGTCTCGCTCATACAATCTCCGACGCATGCTCTCGCGCAGCTCGACGGCATGACACGGATCATGCCGTCGAGCGAAGACAGTTCGCTCGCCGCACTGGCTTCAGCCAAGCCGCTACCTCGCCGTGACGTCAGCCTGCGGCGTTTGTATCGATTCAGCATGCAGGAAAATCACTTCACTACGACCCACATCCGGTCATTCGCCGCCTCTTTTTGGCGCCCCACCTTCTGCCATCCATTCATGTTGGCAGCATGGGAGGTGCTGAGCCTCGGCGTCGCTCGCTGCCCTGTCGGCTTTTTCAAAAAGGATCGGATTTCGGGAAGGTTGATACGGTCCAAATACCACTGTTGGCAGTCAAAGGAACGATCGGTACCGCGGAAGGAGGTCTGCCCGATTTATTCTCAAATCGGGCAGACGATGATCGCGACGGCGATTTCTACGGCCTGACCTTCCCGCCCCGGCCAAATCGTGCCCGAAAGTCATCGAGCGGGAGGGTGAACTCGTCTTCGGCGAGGAACCCGGCATCATCCAGCTTCGGCTTTTCCGCCGCCTTGTAGAAGGCGGCATAGGTCTGCAACTGGCCCGACGTCGCTTTGTAATGCGTCGAATAGGTCCGCACGCGGATGCTCGGTAACGGCCCCGACAGGTCGAACTGCATCAGCCGCATCCAGCCATCGCCGACGCCGACATGCTCTTTTGCGCGGGTCGGCGCGACGGTCAGGAGGGTCTGGTGCCGGTCCTGATAGTCGGCGAGCACCTGATGTACCTTGTGCCCGGCGGCATTGGCGTCGGTGCGATGCGACTGGCCATATTGATGCCCGCTGAGCACCAGGAAGACCTGATCATTGCGGGTGATGAACTTGTCCCACAGGTCCTGCGGGTTGTTGTGCGCCGGGTCGATGGCCTTGAAATCGACCGACGGGATCGCCCTGCGTTCGCCATCGCGGTTGAGATGATCGTGGATGGTGAGGATCGTCGGCATGCCCGGATGCGCCTTCACGACCTTTTCCGCCCACGCAATGACGTCGTCGGACGGCGCCATCTCCAGCCCCAGATGGAGGAAGCGATATCCGCCCGCGCTGAAGACCTGCGCGCTGTCGGCCCCGCCATGGTAGCTCGCGACGTACCAGTCACGGCCCTTGAAGAACGGCGTATCGGCACCGAACACCGACGTAAAGTTGGTCAACCCGGAATAGGCGAGCATCCCGAACGGCAGCGGATGGCTGCCCGGATGCCACGGATCAGGTGCGGGCGGAAAGCGCGCGTCGGACCAGTTGGCGTCGTAATCGTGGTTACCCGGCACGACCGAGAACGGCAATTTGCCCGACAGGATGCCGAAGGCGCGGCGCGCGATCGGCATCTCGATGGTGCGGGTTCTGGGATCGGGCGCCAGATCTGGATCATCGAGCAGGGCGTTGGGCACCTGTCGGAAACCGCGGGCGCGGTGTGCGGCGTCCATCCGTTCGGTCGGATGTTCCCACACGTCGCCCACCATCGTCGCAAAGGCGATGTCGCCGCCCTGCGAGCGGGCGTTGCGGGCGATGTACGCCAACTGATCGTACAGCATCTCGCGGGCATCGAACGGGAAGCCGGCTTCGGTCTGATGCTGGAAATCGGCATAGAATTGCGTGTCGGGGATGACCGCGATCGTAAAACGCTCATCCCCGTCGCTCGCCGCCTGCACGGAGCAGGCTGCGAGCGTGGCGATCACGGCGAGCGTGCGACCGATCGAACGAAGGGACATGGTGCGATATCCTAAAAGGAGAAGCGGGCACCGCCGCCGAAGGTGCGCGGCATGCCGGCAAGCCGGAAGGTACGGGTCAGATCGGTGAAGTAGGTCGTGTCGGTCAGGTTGCGGCCATACACGAACAGGGTGACCGCCGGATCGGCGAGCGTCAGATCGATACGCACGTTGAGCAGCGTATAGGCCGGTGCGAGCGAACCTGTATTGTTGTCAAGCCGTTTGAACTCGCTGCTCTTGTGACGGACATCGACCGCTGCGCCGAAGGTCCAGCCCCGGTCGCTGGCATAGTCGTAGCGGACTTCGCCATTGCCGGAGAAACGCGGCGCCGCCGGCAGGTCGTTGCCCAGATTGATCGCGACCAGCGTCGGGTTCGACGAGCGATAGTCGAGGATGCGGCTGTCGACAAAAGTGGCGCCGCCATCGACGGACAGACGGTGCGGGCCGACGCGGACCAACGTCGCGCCGAACTGTACGTCCACGCCATAGATCCGCGCTTTTGCGACGTTGGTACGGACGTTGGCGGCGGTCTGTTGCCCGGCGAGGATCTGCGTGGTGTTCGCCTGGAGATCGTTGAAGCGATAATGGAAAGCATCGACGTTCAGGAACAGGCCATGCGCGCCGGTCAGCTTGAACCCGCCCTCGATCGACCGCACGTCCTCCGATCGGAACGGCAGCGCTTCCACCGTGCTGAAGATCGAGGACCCGTCGAATCCCCCCGACTTGTAGCCGGTCCCGTAGGAAACGTAGATGTTGCTCCTCTCGCTCGGACGGTACGACAAGGTGGCCCGTCCCGAGAGGTTGTCGTCCGAGAAGCGGTTGTCGAAGACGACCGGCAGCACCGGGGCGATCACCCGCGCGTTCGACACGCCGAACGGATTGAGATCGCTGGTCCTGCCGTCATAATGCGCGTCGTCGCCTGTATAGCGCAGGCCACCACTGACGATTACGCGTGGAACGATCGTCCAGTCGACCTGCCCGAACACCGCCTTGCTGGTGCGCTTCTGGCGGTAATCGGTGCGCAGGTTGGAAGCCACCACGTCCGCGGCGAGCAAGTCGGTCAGAAAGTTGACGCGATCGCGAAGGTAATAGGCGCCTGCCACCCATCCGACCGGACCAGCATCGTGCCGGGAGACACGGACCTCCAGCGAATGCTGGCGGATGCGGTCAGAGAAGTTGTAGTCGAAAATCCGCTTCGGGGATCCGGTGCCGTCGCCCTCGAAAAAGCGGTCCCCGTCCTGGAAGCCCCCGACGATGTCGAGATCGACCGTATCCGCCAGATGCTGGTTGAGCGTCGCCGATACGCCCCAGATGTCGATCCGCTTGTGCTGCCGGCGATCGGAATAGAAGGTGTAGGGGTCGTTGTCGGGTTCGACGAAACCGCCATTGTTGACGCCGCCGCGTGTATCGATCTGTACCGGCTCGCCCCGGTCGCGACTGCCGAACAGCTTCGCCACCAGATGCGTGCCAGAGGAGGGCCGGAAGTCGAGCGTGGCGCGACCGGCGACGAGGTTGTTGTCGCCCCATCCGGTTCGCCGGCCCGGATCGCCGATCGGGGGCGTACCCGCAAACGTCGTCGTGCCCCTCAATACCCCCGCTCCCTCCGCGGTCTGATAGCCGCCGCCCCGGTCGATCACGCCGGCGAGGCGCAGGCCCATCGTATCGGAGAGCGGCACGCCCGCGGCGCCTTCGATGCGAACGCGATCGTAGCTGCCATATTCGGCCTGGGCATAGCCGTTGACGAGATCGCTCTTGCTGCGGGTGATGAGGTTGATGACGCCCGCTGTACTGTTGCGGCCGTACAGCGTCCCCTGTGGCCCCTTCAGCACCTCGACCCGGTCGGTGTCAAAGAACGGCACTGTCAGGAAGACGTTGGACGCCTGGTACACGTTATCGACGTGCATCGCGACCGAACTGCTGCCATTCGGACGGTAATCATCCGTCGCGCCGACGCCGCGTATGCTGATCGACTTGGAGGAACTGCCACCGAAATCGGATGTGACACTGACACCGGCAAGCTGATCGACCAGCGTATCGAACGAGGTAACGCCGTGCCGCTCGATGCGATCGCCGCTTAACACCGCGATGGGAGCGGAGATATTGACCAGCGTCTGCTCGCGCTTGTTGGCGGTCACGACGATCTCATCGGAGGATTCCTTCGGCACGGACTGCGCCCACGCGCTATCGCAGCATAGAGTCGACACGGTTGCCGCAAACAAATAGCGTATGGTCTTCATTTTAAATCCTGAAAAAGTGAGGATATCGTGTTGGACATGATCGACTTTCCGATCGATACACGTCACGAGAATGGCTCCGACAAACGGGTGTTGCGCTGAATTTGGCAACAAACGCTTGACAGGCCGGCATCATTTTCGGGTTATGCCGATGATTGTCTTAATTACTGGACGGTCGTCTAATTATTTATTGCGACAGGTTGATGACACGGGAACGAATTTTCGATCGCTGGCGCCGGCTGGGCGCACGCCAGGGTTCCGGCCTTGGCGCGAGCACCCTGACCAAGCCGGAACGCACCCGGCGCCGGCTGCTTGGCCACGCGCTGCAATTGTTCGAGGAGCGTGGTTACGAAGCGGTCTCGCCAGCGGATATCGCTGCGGCGGCGGGGGTCTCGCGCGCGACCTTCTTCACCTATTATTCCACCAAGGCGGCGATCGTTGCGGACGTCAGCTTCACGTTGGGCACCTATTGGGCGCGGGAGCCGGCGGTCGCGGGCGAAACCACCGAAGAGCATCTGCGGCGTTTCATTGCCTTCATCCTGCTGGAAAGCGGTGGCGCACTGGAGGTGGCGGTCCTGCGCGATTTCATTCAGACCTATGGGGAGGATTTTGACGCCGGCGCGGGGCCGGGCACGCTCCACGCGCGCATGGCGGCCATTCTGGCGAGGCTGGCGGAGGAAGAGGGCTGGGCATCGCTATGGACCGAATCAAGTCGCGCCCATTTCTTCCTCGCCTCTTTGACTCGCTTGCGCGCAGACATCGATCACCTGCCGAAAACGGTCGCGGCGGACATCATCGCCACCGTCCTGCTGGCGGGTATGAGGGCTGTGCGTAAGTGACCATGTCCGATGTTGCGGCGAAGCTACGCCGGGCATGGTTTAGCTGGTTGTGTCGTTGGTCAAAACAGGAATCCTGCTCGCTAGCCGAATAGGCGCCTGAGGCGTTTGATGCCTTCCCAATTAGGAAAGGCCAGCGAGACGGCCGGGACGTTCCCACAAGGGTGGTGAATTGGGAAACAGGCCTGCTGCGACTTTCTGGCAGGCAGTTTGGACGGCGGCACCAACCAGGGCTATCGTTTCCGCTTCAGGCTCTTCGGGATCTGCGCGGCAAATGCAGCGCTGATCGCGCGCGGGATGCTGGGCTAATGAGGCGAAAAGCGGGCGCGATGCGTGGTGGGGTTGGTTCCGAGCTGGCGCTGGAATGCGCGCCGCAGTGTCTGCTCATCGCCATAACCGGACCGGGCGGCGATGGTCTTGAACGGAAGATCCGTCTCCTCCAGCGCACGGCACGCCGCCTCCAGTCGCATCTGCTCTACCGTCTTGGCAGGCGTCCGCCCGACTTTCTGCAGATATGTGCGCGCGAAGGTACGCGGTGCCATGCAGGCATACTCCGCAAGACGCGGCACCGACAGGTCCGAGCACAGGTTGGCGGCCATCCACGCGTGCAACTCGACAAAGCCATGATCGCGTGACTGCGCGGCGAGCGGTACGCTGAACTGCGATTGTCCGCCCGCCCGCTTCATGAACACGACCATTTGTCGTGCGGCATCGATGGCGACCCGTGGCCCGAAATCCTCCTCGATCAGTGCCAGCGTCAGGTCGATGCCGGAACTGACACCCGCGGACGTCCACAGCGCCCCGTCGCGGACGAAGATGCTGTCGGCGTCGACCTCCAGCGCCGGATGCCGCAACTTCAACTTGTCCAGCCACGCCCAATGCGTCGCGACCTTGCGACCGTCGAGCTGCCCGGCCGCCGCGAGCAGGAAGGCACCGGTGCAGATTGAGCACAGCCGCCGAACCGAGGTCGCGCGCGTGGCGATGAAGTCGCGCAGGCGCGGCTCGACTTCGTATTCCTCACCCCAGCACCCGCCCGGCGCGATCAGTGTGTCGATCGGCAAGTCCGCTAGCGACGCGGTCGACACCGTGACCACCGGCAACCCCGAACTGGTCACGATCGCACCACCGTCGCCGGACACCACGAGGGTTTCGTAACGCAAAGGCGCCTTGCCACCTGCGCTGCGGTTGGCAGTGGTGAGCGCCTGCAACGGCCCGGCGAGGTCGAGAAGGTTCATCCCGTCATAGGCGAGCAGCACCACCCGCAACGGGTGTGCGACCCTTTGGATCGACGCCTCAGTCATGGAAACCGGGATACTCGAAGCCGAGCGCCACGCCATAGGCGGTTTCCTCGCCATAGGACCGGGCGATGTCGGCAAGCACTTGATCCAGAACCAGTGCGGACATCGCGGTCGGAACGGCGGTGGTTCGCGTGAGCGTTCCCGGCGCGGGATGGTCCGGCAGGAGCGTCAGGCCATATCGCGTCCGGACGGGCGCATCCGACGCGGCGACGGCAAAGGCACGGTTTCGCCCAGTCCGGCTATAGGCGTCCGCCGCCAGGGCCAGCGCGACCTCGTCCACGCCGGTGCTGACGGGAAAGCCGATATTCTGTGTTTTGTGGAACCACCGGTTGAGATATTCCGTCGTGGCGAAGGCGGTCAGATTGCGACCAAGCTTGGGGTGGAAGCGCTGGCTGTTGTGGGTCGCGCTCCACTCAACCGCTCCGATCGTGGCGGCAACCGCCTCGGCGTGGGCGCGTCCGGCAATGGCTTCGACCAACGCCAGCGATGTCGGAATGGCGGCGCTGATCCCGGCGCTGGAGACGATGGTCCCGTCCGCGACATAGCGGCGGTTGTCGATCCATCGCACTTTGGGATAGGCCTTGCGACGAAGCTCCGCCGTCGCCCAATGCGCGGTGGCGCGGTGCCCGTCCATCGCACCGCTGTTCGCCACCACCAGCGCACCGTCACAGATGCTGACCAGCGTGCCGCCCTTGCGCGCCTGCTCCCTGATCCAGCCGAGCAGAACCGGATCATCGCGCCGCGACACCGCGGGCACCACGACATAATCCGCTCCCTCCGGATAGCGCGCGTCGAATTCTTCGATGGACCCTTGCGGCTGAAGGTGCAGTGCGGGCCGCATCGTCATTGGTCCGGACCTCGTCGCGACCGACAGAACCTCGCCGATATCGGCACGGCGCAGGATGCCATAGGGAACGACATAGTCGGTCAGCTCGGTGCCGCTATTCTCGCCGACGACGGCGATGATCGGGCGCGTCCGTCCGAATCGTGCATGATAGGGCACGATCCGTTCCTCAACAGGCTGCGCAACCTGATGCTGCTGCCGGGCGTCGGCAGCGGTAGCGCGGGCCGCGACCGAACCGCAGCTCACGATTAGGCTCGCAGCGGACAACAGGACAATACGAGCACGAAGGTTGCGGCTAAGGTACATGGGAGGGCGGTTCCAGATAAGAGGCCCACTCTCTTCGGTGGAAACCAATGCGGCGCAAATGCCGATGTCCCGTCATTTTCTGCCACCGGGATCAGGCTGGCCGAAAGACGCTAGCCATCGAGACGGCCAAGGCTTTCCCGTTGCGATGGTACACGCGCGGCGCTGACCTTCTTTGGCATATCCCAGATGGTCACCCGGCAGATCGTGATCGCGAACACCGGGACGATCGATCGAGACCTGCCCGAAACCCTCAAGTCCCTTGTCCGTTTCTTGACGACACCATTTGGGCGTGCGGCGCTGATCGCTTCGCTGGAGATCGAAGAAAATAGCGAGATCAGGAGGACGCTGTGGCTCGAACGTGCCGGCGATATTGGGCAGATGTTCGATCGGGCTTGCGCGAGGGGGGAGCTATCAAAGGCAGCCGATATCGACCTCGCATTCTCGATGGCTGCCGGATCGGTCTATTTTGAAATTGTCATAGCTGGATCCCATCCGGATGATGCTTGAATCGAGACTGTCGCGACATCGGTCTTGGATATGCTTCGTTCGTACCGCTGAGGGTCACGTTCAGCTTTCCAATAACGAACCTGTGACGGGGATCCTGCCACACCAATCTCGCTGACGGCCGCCCTTGAGTTCCCTTTTCCCGAAATGTGTTCCCGATTGCACTTTCCCGAAATGGACAGGCAGATGGAGAAACGGGACAGCCGCGAAGCTCCCAAGGCAGCGAGGCATACGATTGCAACGGCGTCGGGAACGGTCGAAATGGCCATGCGGCGATCGACCGATCAGCGGCTGTGACGACCCACAACCGGCCGTTATCAGCTAGACGGTGAGCACGGTGCCAAAGTTGGTCATGAAGTCGCTGCCAGTGATGAAGCTGGCGCGCGCGGTTCGGCTGGGCGATGATGCAGCATGATCGTCGATCAACGCCAAGCTGATGCGAGTCTGAGGGGCGTCGTGCGGTCCTATGCCGAGCGAGAGGCGCAGCTCGGCGTGGACTCCGTGACATCACCCTTACCGGCGAGACCTGATCAATTCATCGAGTTTTATCTGCAGGACCGCTACCGCGTTTCGCACGACGATCGAGCAGCATCATTCGCGCCCGAGGTCGTGATCGTCGGCCCTCAGAGCTATCGGCGCACACGCCTCATCATGTCCGGCAGCATCCACGTATTCACGATCCGATTTCAGCCTGCTGGATTCCATGCTCTGTTCGGCACACCGATGACCGCCTTGGTCAATGAGGGCATCGCGATCAGCGACGTCATCGGCCCGGCCGGGACGGATCTGCGGGATGCAGTCATGTTGGCTTGCAACTTCGATGAGCGGGTCGGCGCCGCAGAGCGCTGGTTGAGGAGCAAAGTCGATCGCCTATCCCCCGTCGATCCGGTGGCGTTTTCCGCCGCGGCGTTGCAACGTGCGGGGGGAAGGTTGGGCGTGCGCGCGCTTGCCCGGGGGGCGGAACTCAGTGACGGACAGTTCACGCGTCGGTTCGAGCGACAGGTCGGCCTCACCCCCAAACTGTTTGCGCGAATGGTACGCCTCAATGCGGTGCTCGACGCGAAAGTCGGCTTGCCGTGTGCTACCTGGACGGGGTTGGTCCATGAGGCCGGTTATGCCGATTAGGCGCACTTTGTACGCGATTGTCGTGCCCTCGCCGGAGGTCTCCCCGCCAGCTTCTTTGCAGAGTGGGCGCGAGGTCGCTGACGCTTTTGTTGAATCGCGGCCGTGTCGCTGGCGCTAATCCGCCCCCACCTATGGAGGACGCGACATGGACCGGCGGCAAACGATATTGGGGCTACTTGCGACAGGGCCGTTAATGAGCAGTGGGACAGGGGCAGCGATGCTGAACACGACGGCTGACAAGGTGCAGCGACTGGCGAAACGATACGCCGCGGCGTGGAACGCCTCCGATATGGACGCGATGGCCAAACTGTACGCTGGTGATGTGCACTGAGTGAACATCGTGGGCATGCATTGGCAGGGCAAGACGCAGGTCGACCAAGCTCACCGCGCTTACTTCGATATCATGTTCAAGGGTGTCCCTCTGACACTCGAAGCAATCGAGTCCGTTGTCGTCTTGCCCGGAGGAGCCTTTGCCGCCGTGCTTCGATGGACAGTCGGCGCATTCAAAACGCCCTTCGGCGAGCAAATGCCGCCAAGCCGCGATCGCATGTCACTCGTTCTGATTCCACAAAGCGATGAACTCATCATTGCCCATGGTTCTAACGTTCAGATCAACGAGCAAGCGCAGAAATCTGACCCTATTCGCCAAAAGCAGCGATAGCCGACGCAGGATCGGAAGCGCAGAGGCTCTGCTGATAGATAAGCTTGGGGGCTTTGCCCGACCGCTTCTTTCGCCAACTTCGGCGGCCAAGACCCGCATCCGGTCATTCGCGGCCTCCTTTTTGGCGCCCCACCTTCTGCTATCCATTCCATGTTGGCAGCGTGGGAGGTGCTGAGCCTCGGTGCCGCCCGCTGCCATGTCAGCTTTCCCAAAAAGGATCGCAGACCGTGCGAAAACGCGGCAGCACGGCGCCAACCTGACGTTTTTCACCAAGCGGATCAGCAAGCATCAAGATCCGGGTTTTCTGCTGTGCGGGCGGCGTATTTGTCTGGAGCATGTCTGGGCTATATCGGGGCAATTGGCAGCGCGGGTCAGTTCGTCACCCGCCTGGATCAGGCCTGGAATGCTGATGAGAGTGATGGCTCGCCTGAGATTGTAGGCGAGCGCGGTCAGGCTGAACTCGCGACACCATGGACCAGCTGCCGGGTTTCCGCACTGTCTGGATGGCTGATCGGGAATTCGGTTGAGACCGAAAAACAGCGGTATAACTGCAACACAGGTAGCCGGGCGGACTCATGCAGTCGTTGGTCGTCTGCCCGACGATTCTGAGACTATGGCATCGAACGTTATGTCCAAAAGCTCGACGAGCGTGCGCTTTTCACCCTCCTGATCGATGGCCTCGGTCGCAAGACGGATCGCACCGATGGCCAGCATGGCGACCAGGCGCAACGCCGTCTCGCGTGTGCGATCAGGCCATCGTCCACGTAAAGCGGTAAACAAGGTTCGTTCATGCTCGATGTAACTTGCCTGCTTGCGTGCCTGTACCGCTGGGTTCGAGCGCATGAGCCGATCGATCGCGATCATGTCGTCAGCCGGTACATCGGCACAGACCGCGATCACTGCCGCGCGAATCGCATCGAGGGGGGTAGACTCCGCGTCCGCCTGACGCACGCGCTGTGCAATCAAATCCCCCATGCCGGACTGGAGCGATAGCAGTATGTCGTCCTTCGACTTGAAATAGTGGAAGAACGTCCTGCGTGAGATGCCGGCCATCACGGCGATCTCGTCCACTGTGGTCGCGTCGATACCTTTTTCAATGAACAGGCATATGCCGGCATCGGTGATCCGACGCAGCGTCTCCCGTTTCTTGCGCTCCCGCACGCCGGGCGTGGTTGAGTGATCGTTAATCAACATTCCTGTTCACGCTTGATTTATGCACTTAGTGCAAGTTAATATATGCACTCAGTGCAGATAACAGGATCAGCGACGACGGGAAAGTGGACAATAGAAGACATGCCCCGCCAGAACGGGCGTGTAGCGATAGTGACTGGCACGGGCGGGCTCGGCTTCGAGGTGGCGCAGGCGCTGTCCCGGGCCGGTGCCGAGGTCGTGATCGCAGGGCGAGATCAGCGCAGAGGTGCCGATGCCGTTGCGCGGATCCGCTCGGAGGTACCGGTTGCGAAGGTTCGCTTCAGCGCCTTGGATCTCGCCTCGCTTGCCTCGATCGCGCACTTCGCCGAGCGGCTCCGGGATGAGCAGCAACAGGTTGACCTGCTCGTCAACAACGCCGGCGTGATGGTGCCGCCCGAGCGTCGCGAGACGGCGGACGGCTTCGAGCTGCAATTCGGTACCAATCATATCGGCCATTTCGCGCTGACGGGACAGCTGTTGCCCCTGCTGCAGGCGTCGCCGGGGGCTCGGGTCGTGTCGGTGTCGAGTGTAGCGGCGCGGGCGGGATCGGTCGATTGGGACGATTGGAACGCGCGTGACGGCTATGACGCGATGCCGGTCTATGCCCGATCGAAAATCGCGTGTTTGATGTTTGCTTTCGAATTCGAACGGCGCAGCGCGATGGCCGGGTGGAACATCCGCAGCATCGCCGCCCACCCCGGCGTCGCGCGTACCGAGCTGCTCCACAACGGCCCGGGGCGCGGAAGCATGCACAGCCGTGTCCGATTGCTGCTGCCGTTCCTGTTCCAGCCCGCACCACAAGGCGCGTTGCCGCTACTGTTCGCTGCGACATCGCCCGATGCAGAGGCGGGCGGCTATTATGGTCCCGATCGGTTCGGCGAGACGCGCGGCCATCCGGCCAAGACCAAGATCCCGCCGCAAGCGCTGGCCGGGGCAGCGGCCGAGCAGCTGTGGACATTGTCACAGGACGCCACCGGGGTGCGCCTCTGAACGGTCCGGCAACAAGGAGGTATTGATGGCCAGATATCTAACCTTCGCCGCCTTCGGTTGGCTGACGTTCACCGGCACGATGCATTTCGCGATCGATGTCGCGAACCAGTATTGGCGCGGGAAGCGCGTGCCAGGGAAGGAGACCACGCTTTACTACGGGCTGAACTCGGCGTTCGCCCTCAGCCAGGTGCTGTTCGGGCTGTTGTGCCTCTGGGCGGTGCGGCGACAGCCTGACCTGTTGCGCGATCCTACTGTCATGGCGCTGTCGGTAGCGGGCGGAGCAGCCTGGCTGGCTCTGACCTTCCTTGCGATGGACTATTGGGAGCCCAAATTGAACACGGGCATTTTCGCCGTCCTGTTGGCCACCGCCATCGTGGTTGAGCGCAGTCTGCGATGATAGGCCCTGATTATATCGCAATTATTGCTCGGTGATCAATCGCGGGGCCGCGACAACGGCATGACGCAGACCACGCGGGCGCAGTCCGAACAGTGCGAGCATTTTTTGTTGGCTACCCTTCCGGAATAGCCGAAGTCATGATCGGGCGATCAGACAGGCTCGATGATTTAAAACTCGTTCCTGCAAACGAAGGTTGAACGGGACAGTCTGGACAACGTCCGACGTCCCGAACCGCCGGGCGGGGCCGCTTTCGCAAGTTATTTTCCCGATCGCGTCGTCCGGCTTGATCGCAGAAGCGGGCGTTGCGAAATTGGCTATGGCGGTCGCCGCGACGGTCGCTGTCCGTAAAATCTTCAGGTGCATGCCTTCCCCGAACTCATGTGTATTGCTAATGCAATACACGTAGTTTTTTCAACGGCGCAAGAGGAAGCCGGTGGTGGTGACCGATGGAAAGCGGGCATGGCGGCGGACGATAATCCCGCGCGTGGCCTGGAGCGCCGCGTTGACGCTGACCGCCGTTGCGCTGCCGGCGACGGCTCAGGTGCCGGCAGCGCTGCCAACGTCCACGGCCGCGCCGACCGAACCGGCGCTCGATGCGGCACTCGACGCCTATCTCCGTGCTGCCACCCAGAACGAGCAGTTCTCCGGGACCGTGTTGCTGGCGCGGGGCGGCAAGCCGGTGTTCGCACGCAGCTACGGCATGGCGAAATACGAACTGGGCGTGCCCAACGGCCCGAACACGGTGTTCCGCCTCGCGTCCGTCACCAAGCAGTTCACCGCGCTCGCGATCATGCAGCTTCAGGAACAGGGCAGGCTCAATGTCGATGACCCGATCTGCCGCTACCTGACCGACTGTCCGGTCGCGTGGAAGCCGATCACGATCCGGCAGCTTCTAAACCACACGTCGGGCATCCCCAACTTCTCCAGCCTGCCCGACTGGGACGAGGCTCTGTCGCGGCGCGACTACAAGCCCGCCGAGCTGGTCGCACTGTTCCGTGACCTGCCGCTCAGGTTCGCGCCTGGCGAGAAATACGACTATTCCAACTCTGGCTACCACCTGCTCGGCCTCATCATCGAGCGCACGTCGGGGCTGGGCTGGGGCGAGTATGTAAAGCGGAGCATTCTCGAACCACCCGGCATGACGCACAGCGGTGATGACAACACGCGCGCGCTGATCCCGCATCGGGCATCGGGCTATTACTCGCTGGGCACCACCTTCATCAATGCGCCGATCATCAGCCACACGGTCGGCTACGCCGCGGGCGGGCTGTATTCGACGGTGGGGGACCTGCTACTGTGGGACCGGGCACTTGTTCGCGGCAAGCTGGTCGGCCAAGCGTCGCTCAACGCGATGTTTACGCCGGTGAAGAACAATTACGGCTTCGGCTGGCGGGTAGCCGAGCGGTTCGGGCGCCGCGAAATGGACCATTCCGGCAGCGACAACGGCTTTTCGACCTACATCATTTGCTTCCCCGCAGACAATCTCACCGTCATCGTGCTGAGTAACAGCGACCGCGCATCGGCGGGAAAGGTCGGCAACGCGATGGCGGCCATCGCCTTCGGTCAGTCGGTGACGACGCCAGTCGCCCAGCTTCGCGAAATCCTGCGGAATCGGATCGACCGCGATGGCGTCGCCGGCGCCATCAAGCACTATGGCGAGGTTAAACGGTCGGGGGCGAAGCTCGATTTCAGCGACGATGCGCCGGTGGGGCTGGGCTATGATCTGTACGAGGCGCATCGCTATGCCGACGCCAAGGCGATCTTCCGCTTCAACCTGACCGTCTATCCCAAGTCCGCCTACAGCCACCATGGACTGGCCGACATCGCCGTGGCCGAAGGCGATCCCGGACAGGCGATCACCCTGTTCCGCCAGTCGCTGGCGCTCGATCCGACCAACACCTATGCCAGCGATGCGCTGAAGCGGCTGCAAACACCGGCTCGCTGATGACGCGACACCGGCATCCTGACCACATTGCTGTAGGCGAAGGCCTTTGACGATGGACCTGACAAGACGCTTGGCAACCTTGGCTGCGCCAACATTGTTGTTTTCCCGGATCTGGCAGATGGAGACGGAGAAACGGTAAAGCCGCGATCGACCCAGTTAAGGGTTTCGGGAAGCCCTAACCGCGTTAGCTGGTCGCCATCTCTAAGCGTTGATCGGCCGCGCAGCGGCGGTTGGACGCACAAGCTGCCATTCCGATGCCCTTTGGCGCTCCCCATCTTCGGTCGTTTGTTCGGGCGGCAGGTCGTCGGCGACGGTCATCCCGACGATTACGCAGGCGGTGTTCCTGGCATGGCTCGCGTGCACCACATCCCCTTCGCGATTCTCGATGCTCTTGCTCTGCTCAGTCATCCCTTGGATGATGCCGTCGATTGTCGCCTGCGTCGGCCTCGGGTGTCTCGATGTCTTCGCTCTAGCGCAGACAGGTCATGGCGGTGCTCACTTTGCGGGTGCGAAAGAGAAGAGCTGCGTACGGATCGACGGCGGCGCGCCCGGCGTGAACCACTGCGTATCCTGGATGTGACTGGCGGTGACGTAGACTCTTCCGTCGGGCCCTTCGGCAAGGGTGTCGGGCCAGCGCAGCCGGCGGTCAGTCAGCACCGTCTCGACGGTCGAGCCGTTCAGCTTCTTGATCGAATAGTCGGTCGGCGAGGTCAGAAAGAGTGTGCCCGCCTTGCTCATCCAAATCCCGTCGGCGACATGGGTCTGCGCGACGACCTTGACCGCGGCGGCGCGCTCGCTCTCGCTGACATCGGGGCGCAGCCTAGCCGTATCGATCTGGTAGAGCGTCTTGCCGGTGAGCGCCTGCCAGTACAGCGTCTGGCCGTCGTTCGAGATCGCAATGCCGTCCGCGGCAAAGGCGGGCTGCCGGCCGTCGGGCCGGATCAGCGGCTTGCCGTCGAGCGTGACCTGGACCGTCTTGTCGATCTGGGTCGAGGGGTGGCCGTCCAGCGCGCGGAAGCCCTTGCCCGTTTCCAGGTTGACGACGATAATCGCCCCGCGGGTGCCGCTGTCGGTGATGTAGCCGGTCTTCCCGTCGGGCGAGAAGCGGATGTCGTTGAGGTAGGTGCCCTGGAGCGCGACGTCGCCGGGGACATGGATGACCTTGGTCACTTGGTTAGTGCCGAGATCGATCCGCACGATTTTGGGCGCGCCCTCCAGAATCTTTTCGTTGCCTGGGGCGCCGGGGTCGAGAACCCAGAGATTGCCATGGCCGTCGGGCACGATCGACTGGACGCAGACGAAATGGTCGCTGACCGGTAGCTCGTTGGCGCGCGCGTTCCGCCAGCTGTTCCACTTGGCATCTGGATAAGCCCGGGTCGAACCGTCCTTGAGCACCTCGGCGACCGAGATCGGCGCGTCGTCGGTCCAGCGCGGGAAGTTGACGAAGAGGCGCCCGTCCTCCGCGACGGCGACGCCCGTCACCTGGTGATCGAACTGCGCGACCTGCGTCAGCTGCCCGCTCCGTCCCTGCGCCTGGGCGAGCCCGACCGCGGTGACGGCGAGGACACCGGCTGCGGCAAGGCCGGCGAGAACGGGCGTGGCTTTCTTCATGTACAGACTCCGGTCAGTGGTATCGGCGAGGTCGGCGGGATCGCCGGTGAACACGTCGAGCAGGTGGCGCGACACGCCTTCAGGGTTCTCGCGCTGCGGAAAGTGCCCGACGCCGACCATGTGGACGAACGCAAACGGCCCCGTGAACTTGGACGGCACGTCCTTCGAAGCGGACGGCGGGTTCACCCCATCGGCATCTCCTTGAATATACATCGTCGGCAGAGACAGCGTCTTCGTCGCCTTTACCTTGTCCTCCAGCCACCGGCTGTCGGGATCAGGCTCTGCCTCGTCCCAGCGCGCGCGATAGCTGTGCAGGGTCACGTCAACCCAGTCGGGGTTCTCCCACGCGCGCGACACCCGATCGAACGTCGCCTCGTCGTACCAGCCCGGCGGCGACCAGTTGTTCCAGTGGATGCGTGCGAAACCATTGCGGTCGTCGCGCACCGCCTGTGCGCCCCGCGCAGTCGCCATGAACCAGTGATACCATTGCCGCTGCGCCTGCTCGAACGGCGGCGTCGGCATACCGCCGAGCCTCGGCGGGGTGGCGAGCATCGCCATGCGCTCGACCCGGTCGGGCCAGCCCACCGCAAGCCCCTCGGCGATGTTCGATCCCCAGTCGTGCCCGGCGACCATGAAGCGCTCGACGCCGAGCGCGTCCATCAGCGCGATCATGTCCAGCGCGTGGATCGCACTGTTTCCGGTTCGCGGCACCGCATCCGACACGAAGCGTGTGTCGCCAAACCCACGCAGCGTCGGCACGATCACGCGCAGACCGGCATCAGTCAGCGTGGGAATGACGTCGTCCCAAGTGGACGAATCGTCCGGCCAGCCGTGAAGCAGCAACACGACTTCATCGCTCGGTAAGCCGTGGACGGCATAGTGGATTGTCAGGCGCTCAGTTTCGATCGTCGACATTTTCATTCCGGACAGAGTTTAGCCCCCTTACCAAACTCGCGCAGGCTGAGGGCTGTTCCGTACCAACCGATTGATCGACGTGAGTAAACTCGCGCGGGGTGAGCGCAGAAGGAGCCAGAACCGGACATTCAGGTGCAGCGAGTAGCTTTCCTGAGTCGGACAGACATTCATTGTAGTCCATCGTTCGGATGACGTCGGTGCCGCGATTGCGCGAGACGGCCACAGGAGAACAATCGTACGTAAGGGTTCAGCGTCGCGCAGTCAGTGCGAAAAGCGGCGGCAGGCGCAGGCGATCGGCCAGGCAGGCAGGGGCTAGGCCACCAAGGTCCATGCGCTCACCGACATCATTCGCCACTCCGACGCGCTGGCATTGTCAGCAAGCCACATCAGCGGCGTGAAGGCCAAACCCGCCCCACCGGTCAGCCATAGGCGGCGAGGGTCAGGCCGCCGATGGCCCGTAACACGCCGGCTTGCGCGACCAGTACGTCGGCCCGCGCGCGCGCGACGTCGAGCTGCGCACCGCGATAGCTCTGATCCGCGATCAGGATGTCCACCGTCGAGCGCAGGCCGAAGCCATATTCCGCGCGCACGCCGCGAAGCGCGACGTCAGCGGCTTTCAGACCGGCGACACCCGCCTCCAGGCGTGTGCGAGCAGCGGTCAGCGCTGCCCAGGCCGAATCTGTGCCGCGCTCCGCCTCGCGCGTGGCGGCATCGACGGCGAAGCGGTCGGCACGCCAGTTCGCCCGCGCTTCCCGCACGCGCGAACCGACCAAGCCGCCGGTCATCAGCGGGATGCGCAGCGTCAGCCCGGCATTACCCGCGAGCGGGAACCCGCCGCCCGCCTCGCCGATCCGCGTTCCGCGCCCGTACCCTCCGGAGGCGTCCAGCGCTGGCGCCCCCTCTGCCCGCGCGACATCGATCCGCGCCGCACTGGCGCCGAGCGCGCGACGTTGAGCCAACAGCAAGGGGTTGCTCTCCGCCGCTGCGCCGCGTGCGTCGTCGAGCGTGCGCGGCAGGTCCGGCCCGGTGTCGTCCGCGGGCACGGTCAGTGTCCCCGCCGGCCGCCCGACGATCGCGCGATAGGCGGCTCGGGTGGTCGCCAGTGCGCCTTCGGCATCGGCGAGGTTCGCAGCGACACTCGCCCGCTGCGCCTCCAGCTGCGCGACGTCGGTCAGCGTCGACTGACCTAGCCCGAAGCGGGAGCGCGCCTCTTCGACCTGCCGGTCAAGACGCTCGATCCCGACGCGCGCAACCTCCACCGATTGCTGGTTGAAAAGCACGGCAGCATAGACCTCTACTACCTGCTCCAGCACCGCCTGCTCCGTATCACGCAGCCGCTCGCGCCCGGCCGCGACGTCACTGCTGGCGGCGCGCACCGCGGAGGGGACGCGCCCTCCGGTCCAGATCGGCAGCGTTGCCGCCACGACGCCGTTCGCGACACGGCCATAGCCGAGGTCGTCATACCCCGCGCCCCCCGTGGCCGCGGCGGTGAGGCGACCGGCAGCACGCGCCTGTTCGGGGGTTTCCGCCAGCGCGTCCTGCCGCGCGCGGGCCGCGCCGAGCGCGGGATTGCTCGCCCACGCCTCCGCTAGCGCCTCGCGCAGCGTCTCCCCGGAGGCCGGCATCGCCAGCGTCAGCGCCGCCGCCAGCAACATTGCGCGCTTAGTCATGGCGCAACGCCCACGCGGGAGCCGCGTGGCTGGCGCGCAGCGCTTGCCCGAGCACAGTCATCACCGCGATGACGATCGCCAGCGCGCTCGCCCCGAGGAAGTAGACCGGCGAAAGCGTCACGGCATCACTGAACCCCGCCAGCCACGTTCGCATCGCGAAATAGGCGAGCGGCCAGGCGACAAGATTGGCGATCAGTACCGGATGCAGGAACTGCCCCACCAGAAGCTTGACGATGTCGCCGGATGAGGCACCCAGCGTCTTGCGGATACCGATCTCCTTCGTTCGGCGCGCGGTGTTGAAGGAGGCGAGTCCCCACAAGCCGACGCACCCGATCAGCACCGCAAGCCCCGCCCCGATCGCGAAAAGGTGAGTGGCGCGATCGTCGGCCTCGTAGAATTCGGCGAGCCGTTGATTGGCGGTTTTGAGTGCCAGTGGCACCTGGGGCACCATACGCTGCCAAAGGTCCGCCACGTTTTTGACTGCGCCGCGCGGGTCACCGGCGATGCGGATCGTCGCGACCGACGTGCCGACTGTCTCCGGCTTGCGCGTATAGATGTAATAAGTGGGCGCGATCGGGTTGCGCGGCGTGTCGAAGCGCATGTCATCGACCACACCGATGATGGTGCGCGGCCGATCGCCGCCCAGCGTCTTTCCGATTGCCTCCTGCGCCGTCTTGAATCGCAGCGTGGGCAGCGCACGGCGGTTGATGACGATGTTCGCGCCATCCGTGGCTTTGCGACCGGTCGTGTCGTCGCCGCCATATGCGTCGTCGAACCAGCGCCCCGCGAGCAACCGCGTGCCATGCGTTTCGAAGAAGCGCGGGCTGATCAGAACCCAGGTGAGCGACGGCCCCGGCCCGGCCACGCCGGGCAGCGGCATGTTGGTGTTGTTGCTCTCCCCGCTGCCCCCGACCGCGGCGTTGGCGATGGTGGCGTCCGTCACCTGCGGCAAGGCGCGGATCGCGGCGAGGATCGTGTTCTTGCGATCCACCGGCACGGCCGGGTCAGACAATGAGGTCAGTACGAGCAACGAATCGCGCTGGAAGCCGAGGTCGGTGGAACGGACGTGCCGCGTCTGCGCGACCAGCACCGCCGTGCCTATCATGAAGGCAATCGCGAGTCCGAACTGCCCGATCACCAGCAACTCGCGGACGCGGGTGCCCGCCCTCCCGCCGCCGGGCGAGCGCGACGAGGCCAGAACGGCCGCCGCGGGGAAGCGCGCCAGCATCAGCGCGGGATAGGCTCCCGCCAACACGCCGACGATGATGGCGAGCACCGCCAGCGCCGGAACGATCACGCCGTAGGGGATCGTCAGCGACAAGCCACCGGCGGCATTGACCAGCGGCAGCCCAAGTTCCGCGAGGATCAGCCCGACAAGCGCGGCGATCGCCACAGTCAGCACCGCCTCGCCGAGGAATTGCCGCACCAATGCGCCACGGTCGGCGCCCAACACCTTGCGCATCGCCACCTCGCGGGCGCGCAGCCCGGCACGGGCGGTGGCGAGATTGACGTAATTGACCACCGCGATCAGCAGCGTCAGCACGCCCACCAGCCCCAGCGTGACGACGGTCAGCTTGCGGCTCCCGCTATCGCTGCCCTCGGGCGTCAGGTGCAGATCGGTCAGCGGCAGCAGCTTGAGTTGCTGGGTGTTCGATGGCCTGGTTCCCGGCTCTGCCAGCTCCTTCCCCCGGCGGTCGACGAAGGCGGGCAGCTTGCTCTCGAATGCCCGCGCGGCGGCCGGTGTGTCGAAGCGGAGCAGGGTGCGGAGCGACGCACTGCCCCAGTGATGCCAATATCGGTTCGCCATGTCGCGGGTGAGCGGCACCAGAACCGACAGCTTGAAATCGCTGTTCCTGGGCAGGTCGCGAAACACGGCACTGACGCGATAGGTCCGGACCTTGTCCATCGACAGGACCAGCGTCTGCCCGATCGGATCGCGATTGCCGAAATAGGCGCGCGCGGTCGTTTCGTCGATCGCAGCATTCCCCGGCTGCGCCAGCGCGGACGCATGATCGCCAGAAATCAACGGCAGCGGCATCACCTTGAAGAAACTGGAACCGACTTGGGCCGCATCCACCGTTGTCGCGCGACCGCCGGCGAGGATCGCACCTCCTCTGTCTCCGCCATTGATCTGGGCGCCGACGATGCCAGAAAAATCCTGTCGCATCTCGTCGAGCAATCCGCCCATCGTCCAAGGATAAGGGCCGTTCGCCGGGCTCTCCGGGATGGTCCACACCGTTTGCACAACATAGACCTTGTCGTGACCAGGCAGCCACTTCTCGAACCCGGTCTCGAACCGCACGTAAAGCCCGAGCACGAGGAACACCGCAATCCCGACGGCAAGACCGCCAATATTGACTGCGGCGTAGAGCCGGTGTCGCGCCAGCGCGCGGTAAAAGGAGGTGAAGACGGAGGCTTTCATCGGACGGGCTCCTTCAGATCGCGCGCGCGGCGGATGCGACGATGCGACCGTCGAGCATGTCGATGCGGCGCTTCGCCATGTCGGCGTGGCTGGGCGAATGCGTGACCATCACGATCGTCGTGCCGGCGTCGTTCAGGCCGGTGAGGATGTTCATCACCTGCTCCCCATTGGCGAGGTCAAGGTTGCCGGTGGGCTCGTCGGCAAGAATCAGCTTCGGCTCGCCGACGATCGCGCGGGCGATGGCGGCACGCTGCTGTTGACCGCCGGACAATTGGTGCGGAAAGTGGCGAGCGCGGTGCGCGATGCCGACCTTGTCCATCGCCGCCGCGACGCGCGTGCGCCGATCCGACACATCGCTCCGATAGGCGAGGCCAAGCGCGACATTCTCCTCGATCGTCAGCTCATCGATCAGGTTGAAGCTCTGAAACACGAAGCCCAGCGTCGTGCCGCGGAACCGTGCCAAGGCCCTTTCGTCCAGCGTCGCAAGGTCTTGGTCGCCGAACAGATAGCGGCCTGCGCTCGGTCGATCGACGGTACCCAACGTATTGAGCAGGGTCGACTTGCCGCAGCCGGAAGGGCCCATGATGGCGAGGAACTCGCCCCGTGCGACGTGCAGGTCGATATCGGCCAGCGCAATGGTCTCGACTTCGTCAGAGACATAGTGGCGCTGGATGTTCTCCATGCGTATCATGTGCTTGGCTCCCCTATCGGATGTTCAGGACGTCGCCCTTCACGGACGAGGTGTTGCTGGTGACGATGCGCTCGCCGGGATTGAGGCCGGATACGATTTCCACCTGTTCGGGGTTGCGGCGGCCGGTCCTGACCGAGCGGCGGCGGGCATGCGTACTGTCTGCGTCGAGCACGAAGGCCGAGTTGCCGCCCCCCGCCTCCAGCCAGCCGCCGACTGGCGCCACGACCGCCTTGCTCGCGGCCCCGAGCGTGATCCGCAGGTCGAGCGTTTGACCGCGGTTGAGCCCCGCGGACGGCGCGCGGTCGAAGGTCAGTTCGACGCGGAAGCGGCCTTCCTTCACCGCCGGCAGCACCTTGGAGACGGTCAGCAAGACGCCGTCCGCGGTCCTGGCCTTTTGCCCGACCGCAACGCGGCCGAGGAAGAACTCATCGACGTCCGCTTCAAGCTTCCATGAGCCTTCGCTGTCGACCTGCCCGGCCGGATCACCAGGCTTCAGCGTCTGACCGGGCTGGAGCGTGAAGTTGGTGAGCCGCCCGCTTGCAGGCGCACGGACCGTCAGCGTCGACAGCCCGGCGCGCACCGCGCTCAGATTGCCTGCGAGCCGGCTCTGCGTCTCCTCCAGCCGCGCTGATTGCGTCGAGGTGATGCGGGCCTCGGTGGCGCGCCCGTTGCGGAGCTGCGCCAGACGCCGCTCCTGATAGGCCGCTTCCTCCTCGAAGCTCTTCACCCCCGCGTCCGAAAGGAACCCTTTGTCGTGAAGCTGCTGGCGGATGCCGAGGTCGCGGCGCGCCTTGATGAGGTCATATTCGGCCTGCGAAACCTGCGCCGCGCGGTCGAGCCGGTTGCGCTCGATCCCCATGCCCTCGCTGGCAATGCCGCCGAGCTGGCTCGCGATCTGCGCCTCGCGCGTCAGCACGTCCAGTTTGAGCGTCGGATTGGCCAGCGTCGCGAGCGGCTGACCCGCCACCACCATCGCGCCGTCCTGCGCCAGCAGTTTCTCCACCTGCCCGCCCGACAGGACGCCGACCAGAGTGGTCAGCCGGGGGGCGACGGTGGCGCGCACCGGAAGATAATCGTCGAACGCGGCGCGCGTGACATCGCCGGTGTCGAGGTCCCGGGCCGAGATGTCGGTCGATCCGGCCGCGGGCAGCATCCGCCACGCCGCCACGGCGACGAGCGCGACCGCCACCACGATCAGCACGCCGCGCTGCCGCCACCACTGCTTCGGCTTCGGCGCCACGCGCCGGTCCATTGCCGCACCGGAGCCCGTGCCGGACGGGGCACTTGCGCCCATCTTCTGTTCGGTCATCATGGCCGCAGTGTCGCGCAGGTCGAGCAAAAACCCTAAGTCATTATGAACACAGCAGTTTCTCCAAGAGGCGCAGATGGCGTCCGTCCGGATGCGGACACGGTGTTCGGAAATGGACACCCGAACGACGCGTCAAGCGGCCTCTCGATCCTGCTTGTCGACGATAACCGCCATGTCGCCGAATCGCTCGGGATGGCGATGCGGCTCGCGGGGCACCGGCTCGCGCACGCCGAGGGGCCGGAGGCGGCGCTGTCGCTGCTGGCGTCGCAGCGGTTCGACGCGATCCTGCTCGACCTCAATTACTCGCCGGGCAAGACCGACGGCGCGGAGGGGCTGGCGCTTCTCACGCGCGTCCACGCCGACGATCTCGCCGCGCGCATCATGGTCATTACAGCACACAGCGGCATCAGGATCGCGGTAGCGGCAATGCGCGCAGGTGCGAGCGACTTTGTGATGAAGCCGTGGCGCAATGCCGACCTCATCGCCAGGCTGGAGCGGGTTGCGCGGCAGACCGGTCCGGCCCCGACGCGCGCGCCGGTGGCAGTGGCAGACCAGCCGGCCCGCCTGATCGGCGAGAGCGACGCGATCGCCCGCGTCCGCTCCCTGATTGGGCGCATCGGCCCGACACCCGCGGGTGTCGTGGTGAGCGGTCCCTCAGGCAGCGGGCGCAGCCTCGTCGCCGCTGCGCTCCACGCCGCCTCGAAGCAGGCCGCTACGCCGCTAACGATTGTCGACCTGCGCGACGCTGCGTCATGGTCGAGGATCGCTACGGTGCGCGGCGCGCTGCTGCTGCGCCACCCCGATCGGCTCGGCGAGGTCGAGCAAGACCGCCTGCGCCACCTGTTGCCCGACGCGACGCGCTGCATCGCGATCGCCGACCGTCCCGCCGCGATCGCGCCCGCGCTCGCCCGGCGCGTCGCCACGGTCGAGATCGCGATCCCGCCCCTCGCTACGCGCGGCGACGACGTGCTGATCCTGGGGCGCCACTTCCTCCGCCTCGCCGCTGACCGCTACGGCCGCCCGGGCGTGCGCCTCTCTTCGGCCGCGGAAGCCGCGCTCCGCGCCGCCGATTGGCCCGACGAGGTCCGCGGGCTCGCTGCCGCGATCGAGCGCGCCGTGCTGCTTGGCGAGGGCGACACGATCCATCCCGGCGACCTCGTCGCCACGTCTGCCCCGACCCCGCTTCCCGCGCCGGCGGCGCGCTTCGACCTCGACGAGAACGAGCGCGCGATGATCGAGGCGGCCTTGCGCGAACATCGTCACAACGTCTCGCACGCTGCCGCCGCTTTGGGGCTGAGCCGCGGCGCGCTCTACCGCCGCATGGCGCGCCATGGCCTTTGAGGGGCGCAGCCTCGCGACGATCGCATCGGGGCTGGCACTGGCGATCGGCGGCGGGTTGCTGGTGTTGTCCTGGCAGGCGGGGCTATGGGCCTCGACCGCGGGTGCGCTACTGGTCGTCGTGTGGATCGTGGGGGCGAGCGGATGGGCAGCGATGCACCGTCCGCCCGCGAAGGCCGATATTCCTGCGGAGACGCTCGACCCCTTGTCGGTCCGACTATTACTCGACCAGATCCCTGTGCCGCTGGTGCGCGTCGATGCGCGAGACGCGCGCGCGATCAATCGCGCCGCCCGAACGTTGTTCGCCACCGACGAGCGCATCCTGCCTCTGCCATCGGCGCTCGCCGATTATACCGTGCGCAACCTGCGCCATGAGGGTCGCAGCCTAAGGATCGACGCGGTCGAGGGGCGTCGAGGCGATCGGCTCGTCGCGTTGATCGACGTCGAGGCGGAAGAGCGCGCCGCGCAGGATCGCGCCGCCGACGAGATGATCGACATCCTCGGTCACGAGCTTCTCAACGGCCTGTCGCCGATCGTGTCGCTGGCCGATAGCGCGATCACCGCCGCGGCGGCGGGGCATCCCTCGCTTCCGAACATTCTCGCGACGCTCGCCCGCCGGATCGAAGGGCTGGAAGGCTTTACCCGCGGCTATCGCGATCTCGCTCGCCTCCCCGCCCCGGTTCGCGCACCGGTGTCCCTGGCGGAACTCGGCGACGATCTCGCGCGGCTGTTCGCCGCGCGCTTCGGTCCGGGCGTGACGCTGACATGCGCGATCCCGGACGCGGCGATGGCGGATGTGGATCGCGACCAACTGACGCAGGCTGTCTGGGCCCTGCTCCAGAACGGAGCCGAGGCGGCGGGCGATCATGGCAGCGTTACGCTGTCGATCACTTCCGCGCCAAAGGCACTGACGATCCTGGTCGGCGACAGCGGTCCCGGTGTCACGCCTGACGCCCGCACCCGCATCTTCCGCCCCTTCCACAGCAGCAAGCCCACCGGTTCGGGGATCGGCCTCACCCTCGCCCGCCGCATCGCGCGCGCGCACGGCGGCGACGTAAAACTGGACAACGACCGTACCACACAGTTCAGGCTGACGGCCTTGTCCCGTTCTGATTGAGGACGAACGGTAGAAAATTATTATCTTGCGCGCAGCAAGAGCGGGGTGATCAAGAGCCCCTCATGAGATTTCACGTCTGCCTCAGATGTACTTCGTGATCATAGATCGGTTGATCTGTGAAGCAATAATACGCCCTCGCCGCCACACTGATGAACTGCAGAGCTCGGCCGGAAGCCAATATAAAGTTGTGTACTAAGGAAACCAACAAGCCGTCGCTCAAGCCGCCAACTTTGATTTCATACTAAGGCGGTCCGTTCCAATCGATGCTTTGATCGTCTGGCGAAATCGCGCATCGTGCCACCGTCCGTAGCGGGGAAACGCATAATCCCGGTCAGCATCGCACTTGCGCAATCACCCGACCGCGGCCGAGGCTGGGACATGGCCGTGCAATGGGCGCGGACCGGCTCGCAATACTGCTCGCTGCCTCGCGCCCACGGCTGAACGCCGCACGCCGAGGGCTCCTGAGGGCTCCTGAGGGCTCCTTGGCGAGCGGGGGTAATCAGTTGTGATCGCGTTCCATCTTCGTGATCGCACTAGAACGAGGATCGACGTGGAACTCGTAGCTGGCGTTGGCCTTACGAGCCTCGCCTTCCCAATGGCCATCGTCAGCTTCCAGCTTCGTCACGCGGTAGCCGCGCTTGGCCAGCATGTTCTTGACGTTCGCGCTGCTGATCCAACCCTTGCCGGGCATATCGGCATAAGCCGGGGCACCGATGACGGTGGTTGCAACAGCGACGACCAGTAGCTTCTTAATCATGATCAACTCCCTTGGGACGAGTTAATCGCATGGTAAGGCCTGCTCGTTCCCATCATTGATGGAAAGCCGTCATTCGAACATGTCGCGAGAGGATAACTCAACCTCGAATGATGCAGAGTCGGGGGCAAGGCGGTGTCGGTTGCTTGTTCTACCGCGTCGCGCAATCTTATGCATTTCCGACGCCGGACAGTCCTTTCCGGCCAACTCGCAAATTCCTGATCAACTGACATCGCGTAGGCGCTGTCGCGAACGTCTGTGGGCGAGCCACTGGCAGCCACCTTGCGCCGACTACACGATCCGAGAGGAAGTTGCTCGATCAGCCCAACGACGATCGAATCATACCGTCGCTTTTTGAACAGGACGCAGAACGCCTACGATCGGGTGTAAGCGGCGGCATCCCTGAACCGCAACATGCCAGACGCAACTATTCAGGGCAGCTTTCCGGCGCCAGAATCTGGACGTCAGTTCCTGCTCGACCGAGATCAACAAGGGTGGGCCTGGAATGTAGCGTCAGCTGACGTCGTGGTGCGGCCCGTCCTCGGCCAGCTAACGATACGCTGAAAGCTGTTCTTGGGGTGAGGAAAGCCCGGACCGTTTTGCATCGGCCGGCAGGTCCGGCATGGAATCGCCGCCATGACCGCTGACCTCGCCATCCTTTACGAACATCCGCAATGGTTTACCCCGCTTTTTGCGGCGCTCGACCGGCGCGGAGTGACCTATGACGCTCGGACCACGCGGACAGCCTTCGATCCCGCCGAGACGTCGCCCCCCGCCCCCGTCGTCCTCAGCCGGTTGGCAATGTCGGCGTTCCTGCGGGAGGCGGAGCATCCGATATTCTGGGCACAGTCGCTGCTCGCGCGATGGGAGATGTCGGGTGCGCGTGTGCTGAATGGTACGCCTGCACTGGCGATCGACACGTCAAAAGCACGCCAATTGGCCCTTATTGCTTCGCTGGGGCTCGCGATCCCCGCGACCCGGGTCGTCCACCGTGCTGCGGATGTTCCGGCGGCGGCTACGGCAATCGGTTTTCCGTTGGTGGTGAAGGCCAATATCGGTGGGTCCGGTGCCGGGATCATGCGCTTCGACGACGCGGACGCGCTGCGTGCGGCGGTGGCCGATGGCACCTTGCCGACCAGCATCGATGGCGTGCTGATGGTGCAGGATTATGTCCCGGCCCGGGGCGGCACAATCACCCGGATCGAGACGCTCGACCGCGCCTATCTCTATGCGATCGATGTTGCCGGGGGCGGGGCGTTCGACCTATGCCCCGCGGACGCCTGTCAGGTCGCGGGAAACGCCATCACGATGACGGCGGCCGAGCCGTCGGCGCCGCTGCGCGATGCGGCGGAGGCAATCGCGCGAGCCGCCTCACTCGATCTTGGCGGAGTCGAGGTGTTGATCGACGATCGCGACGGCATCCCCCGTTTCTACGACGTCAATGCGCTGTCGAACTTCGTAGCGAAGCCGCTCGACGTGCTTGGCTGGGATCCGCACGATCGTCTGGTCGACCGGATCGTCCGCTGGATTGAGGAGGCACGCTGATGCGCTACGGTTTCTGGATGCCGGTGTTTGGCGGCTGGCTGCGCAACGTCGCCGACGAGGGCATGAAGGCCAGTTGGGCCTATGCCAAGGCTCTGACGCAGGATGCCGAGCGATGGGGCTACGACCTGACGCTGATCGCGGAGCTTAACCTCAACGACATCAAAGGTGTCGAACAGCCCGCGCTCGATGCCTGGTCGACCGCCGCCGCGCTTGCTGCGGTGACGGAGCGACTGGAGTTGATGGTCGCGGTACGACCCAATTTCCATCACCCCGCGCTTTTCGCCAAGGCCGCGGCGAACATCGACCGGATCTCGGGCGGGCGGCTCGCGCTCAACGTCGTATCGAGTTGGTGGGCGGACGAGGCGCGCCAATATGGGCTGCAATTCGACCAGCACGACGACCGTTATGCCCGTACCGCGGAATGGTTGACGGTCGTCGATGGCCTCTGGACGCAGGATCGGTTCAGCTTCTCAGGCACATTCTACACGACGGAAGAGGCGATCTGTTCGCCCAAACCTGTCAGGCGACCGATGGTCTATGCGGGCGGTGAGAGCGAAGCGGCCAAGGCGATGATCGCGGCGCGATGTGATGCCTATGTCATGCACGGCGATCCCGTCTCGGCGATCGCGCCCAAGATCGCGGATATGGCCGCCCGTCGGCACGCCACCGGCGGCGCGCCGATGCAGTACGGCATGGCGGCCTATGTGATCGTGCGGGACAGCGAAGCGGAAGCGAAGCGTGAACTGGAGCGCATCACCACCGTCACCGAACTTCCCGCGGGCTATGCCAATTTCGATCAATGGCTGTCGGGCACGCAGCTCGAGCGCGAGTTGAAACTCCAGGAATATTCCGTATCCAACCGCGGGCTGCGGCCCAATCTGGTCGGGACGCCCGAGCAGTTGAAGGAGCGGATTGCGGAATATGAGGCGGTGGGCCTGGGCCTTCTCCTGTTGCAGATGAGCCCGCAGGCGGAGGAGATGGAACGCTTCGCCGTGCAGGTCATGGGCACGACGGCCATGCGCGAAGCTCACCCGGCGTGAGGGTTCCTCCTGTCGGGCGTATCCTGGCCGGTCTGGTCGCCGGCCTTGCGCTCGGGTATCTGGCGGGGCCACGGAATGCCGCGCTGCCGGCGTTGCAGACGATCGGCGGGGTCTGGCTCGATGCATTGCGTATGCCGATCATTCCGCTGGTGTTCGCGCTGGTGGTGACGGGCCTCGGCAGTGGATCGGGCCTCGACGGATCGAGCCGGGTAGCGCGTCGCGCGATCGGCGCGTTCTTGGTGGCGCTGTCCGCCTCAGCGCTGTTCGGTGTCGCGCTGGGGTCCGCGATGTTCAGCGAGTGGCAGGTGACCGGACTGGATGCGGTACGGGATGCGGGCGGCAAGGTGCCCCATCTGCCGCCGCTCGGCGAAACCCTGCGCGCGCTGGTGCCCGTCAATCCGATCGCCTCGGCGGCGCAGGGCGCGGTCGTGCCCGTCGTCCTGTTCGCACTGTTCTTTGCCATAGCCCTGCGTCACATCGACCGGTCACGCGCCGCATCGATCGTCCATGCCTTTCAGGGCATCGCCGACACGCTGCTCGTCATCATCGGCTGGGTCCTGCTCGTCGCGCCGATCGGCGTCTTCGCGCTGACGTTCGACGTCGCTGCGCGCAGCGGCTTCGCGGTGGGCGCGCTCCTGCTCTGGTACGTCGTTGCCCGCATCGTCGGCGGCATCCTCCTGTTGGCGGCGTTCGTCTTTCTCGTCGCGGTCGTCGCGCGAACCCCGTTGTCGACGTTCCTGCGCGCCGTGCTGCCGGCCCAATCGGTCGCCTTCAGCACGCAATCGTCGCTCGCATCGCTGCCGGCCATGCTGGAGGCCGCTCGGACGCTGGGCCTGCCGGCACGACCCGTCGGGACGGTCTTGCCGCTCGCCGTGGCGCTTTTCCGGATCAGCGCGCCCACCGCCATTGGTCTTGCGACACTCGCGCTGGCGCATCTCAACGGTATCGAGCTCGGCCTGGGCCGTCTCGGCTTGGTCGCGCTACTCGCTGTGCTGAACAATCTCGTGATCGCCGGCCTGCCGAACCAGATCAGCTTCTTCGCTGCCTACGCCCCTGTCGCACTTGCGGTCGGCGTACCAATCGAACTCCTCCCACTGTTCCTGGCCGTGGATACGATCCCCGACATGTTCGCCACCGCAGCCAACGTGACGGCCGATGTCGCCTTGACCACGATTTTGACGGAACGGGCAACAGACATTGACCCCGCGCCCTTGAGCTAGAGGATCAGAGGGAGCGCAGACATGTGCTTTCGACTACAATACGCCCCCTCAGTGCGCTGACCCACAAGTGGACATTCGCAGCCTCCTTTCGGTTTCTCACCTTCTGCCATCCATTTATGTTGGGAGCGGAGGAGGTGCTGAGCCGCAGCGCTGCCGGCTGCCCCGCGAGCTTTCCCAAAAAGGATCGGGAAAGGAGAATGTGTCGGCCTTCTCGTCACCGCGAAATGACGGGGCTTTGGGAAAGCAGACTGATCCGGTCAGCGCACCTTGCAGCTTGGTGAGCCGATCGCTTCGTTCGCTGCCACTCGAACCGCCGACACCGGATCAGGAACCTTCGACAGTTCTGGTGCCTCAACCCTAAGGTGTTCGACACCGCTACCCCATTGTTGACGCCAGTTCCCAGCGGCCATCCGAGAAATTGTCCCAGAGCATTGTTTGGCGCTGACCATGCTCGCCATTGTCGATGAACATGCCCACTTTTCCGGGCGGGCTGTTCGCCTGAAGCGCGGAGAGGCGCAGGTTGATCGCACGTGTAACCAGAAGGTCCAAGAGATCATCGCGCGCCTGGCGGTTATGCGATGATGGCGGGGCCAGCGCTGGCATCACGACCGTCATCAACGCCGTTCGACGCCCCTGCGGCAGCGCGGAGAAACTGATCGGCCGAATGCGACCGCGATCGAATACCGGAACGGGTACGCGGCGCGCTTCTGGATCCGCAGGCTTCCAGTCTCCGAAACGCTTTTCGATAATTGCCCTCATGGCGTCGGGCTTCACGTTGCCGACGATGACGATCATCATGTTTTCGGGACGATAGAGACGTTGATAGAGGGCGCAGATGGTGTCGACGCGCGCTACCGGCACATCGTCCGAGTTCTGCGCATCGATCACATCGTTCGGCGAGCCGGGCGCGACAGCGGCGATGTAGCTGGCGTAGATGTCGTTCCCGGGCTTCTCATCGGCCATTTCCCGCATGACTTCGCCCCGCGAGGCGTCGACTGCATCCGCGCGAAGGGGCATCCCGTGGCAGCATCCCTGAACAGGGTCAGCAACACATCAATATCATTTGGGGCCGTTGTCTTGGTCGAGAGATAGTAATTGGTCTCTCGCCATGACGTGGAGCCTGCATTCGGTGCCGGCAACGTCAGCGGAATGCCGATGCGCTTCAGATGATCAAAGTCGTCCGGCGCGGCGACCATTGGACTGTGAAACGCGATATGCTCGATCAGATGAGCCAATCCGCGTTCGCCGGGCCGACGTTCAACGATGAAGCCGCCCTCGTTGCGCATGAGCAGCGCGACGCCAGGTTCCTCACCGCGCCGGAGTAAGATCGCAAACCTCACGCCATTCGCAAGCCGTCCGATCAAGGGCGTCTTCCAATCGGAAGCCGGTATGTCCGCGGCTTCTGCGCTGCCCCTGCTAGGAGGGGACGCCCTGTCTTGAGCGAGTCCGGAAGAAGAGAATGCGAGCAAGGGAGCGAGGATGGAAAGTAGCGCCGATTTGCCGTTGTTCCCTATGTACGCCTCTCGACTTGGCTGGCCGTCTGCTTGGTACCACCGCCAGCAGGCAGGATCGTGAATGTGCGTTCTTTAAGTGTCAATCGGCGTCCAAAAAGGACCCCCTATCGGCGTCCAAAAGGGACCCCTTCGTCGAGCGGTGTGACGGGTATGC
>NZ_JBXASI010000009.1:0-106023 GCF_058809195.1 Sphingomonas sp. GW821-FHT10F09
GATTTCGAAAGCCCGGTCCATATCGTCGAGGCGGTGGTCAAGGTGAACGACAGCCGCAAGCGCGCGATGGGCCGCAAAGTCCTGCAGTCGCTGGGCGGTACGCCGAAGGACCGGACGGTTGCGCTGCTCGGCCTGACCTTCAAGCCCAATACCGACGACATGCGTGACGCGCCGTCGATCGCTATCGCGCAGGCCCTGCGCGATGCGGGGGTGACCGTGCGGGCGTATGATCCCGAAGGGATGAATCTGGCGCGCGCAATGATGCCCGAACTGACCTATTGTAACGACGCCTATGAAGCGGCGAGTGGTGCGGACGCGGTTGTGATTGTCACCGAATGGGACGCCTTCCGCGCGCTCGACCTCGCCAAGCTGAAGAACGTGATGGCTGCACCGGTCATGGTGGACCTGCGCAATGTCTATCGTCGCGAGGAGGTCAAGGCCGCCGGCTTCGCCTATTCCGCCGTCGGGTGCTGATCAGTCGAACGCCGCCCGGCAAGTTCAGTCCCCGATCGGGGACTCGCCGTGCTTGCGCAGCACATCGTTGAACGCCTCGGCCATCAGCGCCTGAAGGCTTCTGCCCTGGCGCCGTGCCAGCGTGTGCATCGCGAACGACATTTCCGGGCTGAAGAAGCCGGCGATCTGCTTGCGGCCGTGGCGGCTGGCGGGGCCGGTTGAGGCGATCATCGCCGCTTTGGGGGCCACGACCGGTGTCTGGGGAGAAGAGGCCAATGCAGCGGCCCCCGCGGTGCGCAAATTGGCGAAGCTGGGTTTGCGACTCATGCGGCGGTCCTCTTGCGGGTGGATTTTGGGGCGGACAGTGCGACCTGTCGACATGTCCACGCGTAGAGCTGTCGAATATCTTCTGCGGCCTTGCCGCCCGGTTCGTATTCCATCACCGTCCGCCCCTCCCCGCTCGCATGGCGGTAGACGGCCCGGTCCGGGATCTGGATCGGACAGGGCGGCGTGCCGAAGCTTTCCACCAGTTCGCCCGCTTCCTGGTAGATCCGCGGTGCGTTGGGCGATCCTGCGGTGAAGACGACATAGGCCGGTTTGCGCAGCAACTGGACCAACTTGGCGGTGGTCTGGATCGCCGACAGGTCGAAGGCGCTCGGGCGGCAGGGGATCAGCACCAGATCGGCGACCTCGACCGCGGCGCGGGCGGCGCTGTCGGCGTGGGGCGGCGTGTCGATCACGATCATCTCGGCCCCCTGCCCTTTCGCGGCCGCGACCTTGGCGGCGAGGCGGGGCGGCGGGCTGTCGATCACCTCGGGCGGCGCATCCTGGCGCCAAGCGGCCCATTGGCTCGCGGTCGCTTGCGGATCGGTGTCGATGATGAGCGCGATCCGGCCGGCGTCGTGGGCGGCCGCGGCGAGATGGAGCGCGAGGGTGGTCTTTCCCGCGCCGCCCTTCTGACTGATGATGGCGATGGTCGGCATGTCGATCTCTCTACGTGTCTACACGCCGACATGACAAGCCGGATCGAACGTTTTACGGACGATCACGAGGCTTTCCCCCAAGCTGCGATGCGGATCCGGCCAAGGCAATCGCTCTGGCGCCCTGTCGACAGGCAATGGTCCCCGGGTGGGCCGGACCGGTAACCGCTTGCTCCTCTCGGGGAGCATGTGGCGGCGTAGCCGACACTCCTGTCTTTGCCACGTGTGCAAGGTTGGTTTGGTTGGCGCTTGTGGCCTTCTTAAAGTTGCGTCGTCGGCAAGGACGACACCGGTTTGTCCTCATTTAATGAATCGACATGAGGTTGCGGATCATCATGAGACTCGCACGCGACGGCAGTCTCTCGCCCGTCAATCCGCGAGCCCAGCCGGGCAAGCGCCTTGCCGAGCAGCCCACCGACCGTCACCGCCGCCAGATCGCGACACGACAATGCCGCTAGCATCGCGTCATGGCTCTCCTTCCGCTCCGCCTCATGCTGGATCTGATCGTCCGGCAACGGCGCGGGTCGCATCCAGCGCGGCAGATAGGCGAGCACGCGCGCCGGCAGGAGCGCACGATAGGCGTTCGACGTCTGGCGGTAGCGCGGCCCCTCCCCTTCGACGCGCGTGAAACGACGCTGGCGGACAAGGAAACCGACGCGGTCGAGCGCATGCAGCGCGCGCGCGATCGTCGCGCGACCGAGCCCGGTCGCCTCGGCGAGCCAATCGTAGCTCGGGAAGACACGGCCCTGGTTGAGCCGGGCAAGCGTGCAGATCTCTTCATAGACGCGCACCGCCCCCGCGGTGAGCGCGGCGATCGCGCGTTCGGTCGCGGTCAGCGTGCGGGTGCCGGCGCGCTCCTCGCGACGCAGGCGACGGCCGGCGTCGAGCGCGCGGCGGCAGGCGCGCAGCAGTCGGTCGGGCTCGCCCGGCGCCGGCACCGCGAAGAACAGGTCCTCGAACGTCCCCGCCTCGATACTGTCGCGCAGCACCGGCGCACCGGTGCGATGCACACCGCCCGCTTGCCGCGGATGCGGCATACCATCTGACCGCCGCGGATGCGGCATATTCTCCGGACGCCGCGCACGCGCACGCGCGCCCTCGCTCGCCCGCGCCAGCACGCGTGCGCTCGCTTCCCCTAGGGTAAACGCCATCATCTTCCATCCCCTTGTGGGGCCGGGACCGGAGACGAAAAAATCCGTGGCGCGAAACGCGCATCCTTGAACCGGATTGGGTTCGGAGCTATTTGGAAAGCCGTGACCTGCTAAGTTTCACGTGTCGGGCATTTGGCGATGCCTGCTCTCTTGAACAGCTCTTTTGGGATGCCCGGCCTTCGTGCCGGGCTTTCCTTTATGTGGTCACGGCCGCATCCTGAACATCGCCGCGGCCGGCATGGCCACGTGTGCCATCTTTTTGCAGCAATGATCCAACAGCGGAAGCGGCTACGGTTCGTGCTTTCGAGTATTTAAACCGAAAAAGTTCGTGCTTTCGAGTAACAATTGCCCCGCGATTCGTGCTTTCGAGTAACAATGCACGCCATTTCATTCGTGCTTTCGAGTAACAATTGCCCCGCACCCCGCGAATCAGCCCGCGACGTCGGGTTCCGACTCGACTGGTGTCCCGGCGGGTGATTCGGCATCGCCCGCGCCGCGGCCGGCGGTCGCGTCGTTGAGCGTCTGCAGCGCCGGCACATGGGGCCTCGGCATGATCACCACGCGCGCCTGCGGTGCGCGCCGGCCGCGGCGCGGCGTGGCATCGCCCCCCTCCCCCGCCGTCTCCTCGACCAGCTCGAGGTGGTAGTCGGGGATGCTGTCGGTCGCGACGATCTGTTTCAGCGCCGCCTTGAAGTTCGACAGCGGGTTCTGATAGCCGATCTGCAGCCGGAAGGTCGCCAGATCGATGTCGAGCCCGTCGCCCTCGCAGGTCGAGCGTGCGACTTCGTAGATCCGCCGCTCGATCGGCCCCAGCTGGAAATAGGCGGCGGCATAATCGAGCACGTGGCGATCGAGCAGGATCGCGCGGAACAGCCAGTCGCATAGCCGCACCTTGACCGCCTTCAGCCGGCGTTCGCCGCTCTTGGTCTTGGTATAATGGAGTTTTGCTTCGGAGAGCCACGAGAAGAAGCCCTCCTCCCCCTCCCCGCCCGCTTCGATATTGGTCTTAATCTGCGTGCCCTGCAGCCGCTCGAGCGCCTCCGACAGCCGCCCGTAGGAGCGCGCCGAATGGTTGCTGCCGGTGACCGAGAACAGGTCGTGCGCGGTGAAGATGAAATCCTGCTCGACATTCTCCCCCGCTTCCAGCTTCGCCGCCATCAGGCTTGCGATGTAGAGCACGATCTCCTTGTCGTAGATCGTCGCGACGCCGCTCGCCGAGGGGCGCACCTCGATCGACACGGTCGCATGGTCGTAGGTCAGCGGCTTCATCCACGCGTTTTTGGAGAGCGCGAAGAAGGGAAACGCCATCAGCGACCGCTCGCCGCGGATCTCGCCGTGCAGCGGGCTGTCGAGCAGGAACAGATCGCCCTGCGGGATGCCGGCAGGCTTGCCGGATGGCGCGGGCGTGGAGCGGGAAGAGGTGGTCGAACGGGGCATGGTCATTTCCTACTCGAAAGCACGAACTTTTGGCACCCCAAGCTGGATTACCGAGGGAAAAGGGGTGCCGACATCCATCAGTTCGTGCTTTCGAGTAGGAAATGCCGCAGCCGGCGATAAGCAGGCGTTCCGCGTATCACCTGTCGATCTGTCGACATGTCGAGAGCAGATGTCACGAGATGGCGGTTACATGCCATCCCGGTTGACATGTCTACATGTCCATTGACCGACATGATGCTCGGGGTGGCCCGCGCGATGCCCCTTGACCCGCGGGCTCCCGCCGACGGATACATCCGACCATCGATGTGGGAGAGACCGGGCGAACCCGGCGCCGAAGGAGCAACCGCCCCGGAAACTCTCAGGCCAAAGGACCACAGCGGCGCCAGACCCCTGGCTGTACATCTGGAGAGTGGCGCCACCCGGCGTCCGCCGACGGGATAACGATCTCAGGCGCAAGGGACAGATGGGGCATGCAGGCCGGCGACGCCGGCGGAAGGACCGCATGCACACCGATCCCGTCACCGCACCGCTCGACCGCGACCTCGATCGCCCGATCAGCGTCGCCGAACTGTTCACGATCGGCATCGGCCCGTCGAGTTCGCATACCGTCGGCCCGATGCGCGCCGCGTTCGACTTTGCGCAGCGCGTGGTGGGGCAAGGGGCGCCGCCCCCGGTCCGCACCACCTGCGACCTCTACGGCAGCCTCGCGCTGACTGGACGCGGTCATGCGACCGACACCGCCGCGATCCTCGGCCTGGCCGGCTGGGAGCCCGAGCGGCTCGATCCCGATACTGCGCCCGCGATCCTCGCCGATATCGCCGCGCGCGGGCAGCTGCTGCTCGCCGGCCACCATGGCATCGCCTTCGCCGACGCCGACATCGTCTTCCACCCGCGGCAGTTCCTGCCCGAACATCCCAACGGCATGACCCTCACCGCGACCCGCGCCGATGGAAGCATTCAGGCCGAAACCTATTTCTCGATCGGAGGCGGCGCGATCCTGCGCAAGGGCGCGCCGGTCGCCGCGACCAATGTCGCGGTCCGCTATCCCTTTACCTCCGGCGCCGATCTGCTCGTCCTTGGCGATGCGAGCGGCCTGTCGATCGCCGACATGGTCCGCGCCAACGAGGAGGCGTGGCGCACGCCGGTGGAGACCGACGCCTTCCTCGATGCGGTACGCGCGGCGATGAGCGCCTGCATCGACCGCGGCATCGCGCAGGAGGGCGTGCTACCCGGCGGCCTCAGGGTCCGGCGCCGTGCGCATGCGATCGCGCAGGGGCTGACCGGCGACGTCCCCGGCAGCAACCCGGCCGAGGTGTTCGAATGGGTCAGCCTGTGGGCGCTCGCGGTCAACGAGGAGAATGCCGCAGGCGGCCGCGTCGTCACCGCACCGACCAACGGCGCGGCCGGCGTGCTGCCGGCGGTGCTGCGCTTCTACGAGACGCTGGTCGCGCGCGATGCGTCGGCCGAGGCGCGGGGGGAGGGGGCTCGCACCTTCCTGCTCACCGCCGCGGCGATCGGCATGCTCTACAAGAAGCGCGCGTCGATCTCGGCCGCCGAGATGGGCTGCCAGGGCGAGGTCGGCGTCGCCTGCTCGATGGCGGCGGGCGCGCTCGCCGCGGTGCTCGGCGGCAGCAACCGCCAGATCGAGAATGCCGCCGAGATCGGCATGGAGCACAACCTCGGCCTCACCTGCGATCCGATCGGCGGGCTGGTGCAGATTCCCTGCATCGAGCGCAACACGATGGGCGCGGTCAAGGCGATCAACGCCGCCTATCTCGCGCTGCGCGGCGACGGCAGCCACGTCGTAAGCCTCGATGCGGTGATCGAGACGATGCGCCAGACGGGGGAGGACATGCGCTCGCAGTATAAGGAAACAAGCCTCGGCGGACTGGCGGTCAATGTGGTGGAATGTTGACGATCCTACGTGTCGACATGTCGAGTTAGCGATGGTTCCCGTGCGATTGTGCGTCCGGTCGGTATTCCGTAGGGACCACCGGCATGACCGATACCGTGCTAACCCGACACGTCCTCCATCGCGGATGGCTGAGCCTCGTCATGCTGCGGCTGCGGCTCGGCGAGGTCGAGTGCGACCGGGCGATTGTCGAACATGTCTCTGGCGCCGCGGTCCTCGCCTATGATCCCGAGCGGCGGGTGGCGATGACGGTGCAGCAGACGCGGGATGCGGTGCTGCATCTGGCGCAACCCCGCTTCGCCGAAGCGATCGCTGGCGTCACTGAAACGGAAGACCCCGCCGAAACCGCGCGGCGCGAAGCATTTGAAGAAACCGGTCTGCGCCTGCGCCATGTCGTATCAGTGGGCCAAGTTTGGATGACGCCGTCGTCGACGACCGAACGTGTGCATCTATTTCTGGCCGAATATTGCCCCGCAGACCGCATCGGTGCGGGCGGGGGTGCGGTGGACGAGATCGAGACGATCGACGCGCGCGAAGAATCGCTGGCGACGCTCTGGGCCAATGCCGTCAGCGGAAAGGTGGGCGATGCCAAGCTGTTCATGCTGTTGCAGGCGCTAAAGCTGCGGCGGCCCGACCTGTTCGACCGCGGCGACGGACCGCGGCAATTTTAGGCTTCGATTGAGCTTGACTGGTGAACCGGTTATTCCACGATCCGCGCGCTCCCATGGGCGACGGTAAACAAGGTATGCGTTGGCATGTTGGGCGATGTGGACCCGCAGAATGTAGAGCGGGACGACGTGTCCGAACATCCAATCACAGATTTTCATCGCATGGGGTCCCGTTGGCGACCGCGTAGCGCGGTGTTGCAGTTCCGCGTGATATTGTATGCGCTGTGCGTTGATGTCGTCGCGATCTTCGCCGGGTTCATGTGCGCGGCCATACCCCGTTACGCCCTGTCCACCGACACCGGCTGGCTGGTCTTCACTCTCGTTCTGATCCCCCTGTATGCGCTGATTGCATCCAATCTCGATGCCTATGACACCACCAACCTCCAAGACCCGTTCCGGGCGATCCGTCGCGGGCTTCAGGCGCTGGTGCTGGCAGTCGGTCTCGTCATCCTCGCCGTCTTCTATCTGAAATCCGGGACGACGTTCTCGCGGCTAACTATCGGTATGGGATCAGCGCTGGCGATCACGTTCCTTGGCATCGCCCGCTATGTCTTTGTGCGCCATCTCAACCGGATCGTCGGCGGTAATCCCTTCAGCTCGATCTTGCTGCGCGACCGTGGGGCACCGATTCCGCCCGGAAATTTTTCGATGGTCATGGCCGCCGAATCTTATTTTGACCCGGAGGAACACGACCCACATATGTACGACCGGCTGGCGACGCTGATCGCCAGCGCCGACCGGGTCATCGTCACCTGTGCGCCCGAACATCGCATGGCCTGGGCGCAAGCGTTGCGCGGCGCCAACGTGCAGAGCGAAATCGTTGTCCCCGAACTGACCGCACTGGCGCCGCTGGGGCTCGGCCTCAATCGCGATGTTCCGACAATCATCGTCGCGGCAGGGCCACTCAGCCTGATGGACCGCAGCATCAAGCGGTCGTTCGACCTGATGGCGGCGGCAAGCGCGCTCATCGTCCTCGCGTTTCCGATGCTCGTCACCGCGATTGCGATCCGGCTGAACAGTCCGGGACGGATCCTGTTCAAACAAGTTCGGATCGGCCGCGGCAACCAGTTGTTCCGCATGTACAAATTCCGCTCGATGTATGTTCGTGAATTGGACGATGCGGGTCATCGCTCTACTGCGCGTAACGACGACCGGGTGACGGCGGTCGGCCGGTTCATTCGCAGGACTAGCATCGACGAGCTGCCGCAGCTCATCAACGTCCTGAAAGGTGACATGAGTATCGTGGGTCCGCGGCCGCATGCCCTGGGTTCGCGGGCGGCGGACAAATTGTTCTGGGAGGTCGATCAGCGCTATTGGGGCCGCCATGCGACGAAGCCCGGCCTGACCGGCCTAGCGCAGGTGCGCGGCTTTCGCGGTTCGACACTGATCGAGGACGATCTCAAGAATCGACTCAAGGCCGACCTAGAATATCTTGAGAACTGGTCGATCTGGCGGGACCTCAAGATCATCTTCCTGACCGTCCGCGTAATCTTCCACCGCAACGCATTCTGATGCGGACGTCGGCGGGTGGCGCGAAGCGCAATCCGCGCGACCCCATTTGTGATTGTACCTGCCGCCATGATGGTATTCTTTGGTAGCCGGCGCGAGCGGATCGTCGGCAGCACGACCACGAGCATTGCTCGTAGCCGAAGGGGTGGAGTATCCACTGCCTAGCGCGGAGTGTGGTGGTACAAGACGGCGTGCAGCGGTCGATTGCCGCCCTGCGGGATGCCACGGAACCGTAGACACGTTCCAAGGCATCTACTTCGATGCGATGTTCGTCACCACTTGAGCGGCAAGACAGCACGGCGGAGAATATCCGCGTCAACGCTCGACGCTGGCGAAGGCGCTGCCGGCGGCCAACAGACCAGCGATCGGGCCGATATCGGCACATACTTCATGGGATACTTCTCTCACATTGGCCTCCGGCATAGCCAAGCCAACCTGAATAGCAGGCGTATCCCAAAGCCATCGCAATACAATGCGCCTTATCGGCGCTATCCTGCCATCACACAGTCTAGGTTCACATTTGCTGCGGCAGGTTGATTCATCGACTGAATCAATCGCGCTCCGGTGATCCAAGAAATCCGTCGGACAGCCCGTCGGCACACGCCTAGAATCGCAGGCCATGGACACGCTGCCATTCACGCCTGTCGAGCTGATTGCCATCGATACCGCGCGCAACATCCGCCGGCGCTGGCGGGTCGCGGCGTATCGCGATCTGTTCGGGCGGGTGATGATCGAGACGGGCTGGGGCCGGATCGGCGGGCGGGGACGCGATCTGGTGCGCAGCTTTGCCAATGAGGACGCGGCACTGCGCTACGTGCGGGCGCTGCTCGCGCGGCGGGCAAGCGCGACGCGCCGGATCGGGGTGGGGTATCGGCCCACCAACCCAGCGCGTCGAGGTGTCGACATGCCTACAGGCCAAGCGCCGTCAGCACCTTTGCCCAGCTGACATATTTGAAGTTCTGCGTGTCGGGGGCGTTGTCGCCGTCCTGCGCCACCAGCAGCCCCTTGGGATAATCCGGGCCGAAGTCGCCGAGCGCCAGTTCGATCCCGTCGGTGTCGCTGGTGCCGTCGATCGCACCGCCACCGATACGGAAGCGACCGGCGTAGGTGACACCCGGGAGGCGGTAGAGCGTATAGGCGTTGTCGCCCTGGCTCGAGGCGACGAGATAGCCGCCGGTGCGGCCCTGCGGGGCAAGCGCGAGGCCCTCCGCGTCCGCCACCAAAGTCGTGCCGTCGACTTTGGCGATCGGGGTCGCCGTCGTCGGCGCGGCGGGGTCCGCGGCGAAGCGCCACAGGCCGACGTCCTCCTCGGCGACGTAGAGCAGTCCGGTGCGGTCGTCGACGACGCAGCCCTCCGCCTGGCTGGCGAGCTTCATGCTGCGCACCGTCGTGACCGCAGGGGAGGGCCCCGACAGGTCGATCGCGACCTGATCGATGCGGCCGTCCTTCAGCACGACGAAGCCGAACAGTGCCTTGTCCTTAGCGCGCGTCCACAGGCACATACCATAGGCCTCGCCGGGGCCGACCGGATAGCGACCGATCGGTACCAGTCGACGTGTCGACGTGTCGAGCGTGAACAGCGAGACGTGCGCCTGCGCGACATCGGCGCGGTCGCTCGCCGCGGCGATCACGCGCCCGCCGAGATCCCGCAGGTCGACGTTGTTGAGCCGCGCGGCCGGGGTAAAGGATACGCGCTTGCCCTTCAGATCGTAGACGTGGATCCCCGCCTTCTTGTCGGTGCCGATGACGAGGCTCTGCGCCGGATCGCGCGGGTTGCGCCAGATCGCGGGGTCGTCCGCTGCATCCGCGGCGGTATCGACCGGATCGGTTTCCGCGGTCGCGGCGACGTTCGGTGCGACCTGTGACGGTACGGGCGCTACCGTCGCGCAGCCGGCGAGCAGCAGGAAGGGGAGGGCGCGCCTCACAGCTTCACCCGCACACCGCCGAACAGCGTGTAGCCGAACTTTTCATATTCGTACGTCCGGTACCGCTCGCCGAAATAGCGCACGCCGGCGGTGTTGGTGAGGTTCTTGCCCTCGGCGAACAGGTTGATGCCCTTCATCAGCTGGACGCTGCCGGTGACGTCGAGCTGGCCGCGGCCCTCCCAATAGAGGTCGAGCGCGGGATTGTCGGCGTTGATCTCGTCGAGATAGTCGGACCGCTTGGTATAGGCGACGCGCAGGTTCACCGGGCCGCGCTCGTAGAAGACGCTGGCGTTCCACATATGCTTCGACTGGCCGGGCAGCGCGAAGCGGCTGCGGCCGGCATAGGTGGCGTCGAACTGCGCATCGCCCTTGGTATAGGTGTAATTGGCGAACACCCCGAAGCCGCCGAGCAGCCCGGGCAGGAACGACAATTGCTGCTGCCAGTTGACCTCGACGCCGTAGAGCTTGCCCTCGCGCGCGTTGACCGGGCGGCTGAAGATCGCCGGCAGGCCCTGATACGTGCCTGTGCTGTTTACCGTGTAGCGATAGTCGGTCAGGTCCTTGTAGAAGCCGTTGACCGCAATCAGCCCGAGCGGACGGATATAATATTCGAGGCCGGCATCGGCGTTGTTCGACAGCGTCGGGTCGAGGCCGGGCGCACCGAATTCGACGCGGACGGTATTGCCCTCGGTCGTCTCGAGCACGCGCGGGGCGAGCTGCGGGAAGTTCGGACGGTTGATCGCCCGGCTCAGGGCGGCGCGCAGGATCAGGTTCGGCGTGAACGCCTGGCGCAGCGTTAGGTTGGGGAAGAAATCGACATAGCCGCTCTTGCCCGATGCGGTGCTGACCACGCCGGTGCGCGAGACGACGGGCGCCTGGCTCTGGAAATTGGTCGTCTCGACGCGCAGGCCGGCGATCAGCGTCGTGCCGCCGCTGACATACTTGCCCATGCCGAACATGCCGAGGATCTGCTCCTCGGCGGTGTAATCGGCGGTCAGCGACTGCGGCAGGCGCCGTTCCGACGCCGCCTTGGTCGCATCGAAATAGGCGTCGGCGAGGCCGGTATCGATCCGCTTGCCGAGGTCATAGTCGAAGTTGCGCGAATCCTCGTCCGACAGGAAGCCCGCCAGCGTCTGGCTCGGCGCGGCAGCGGCGCGGCGATCGCGGAACCGCTCCTCGTCGGCGCTGATATGGCGTTCACGATACTTGCCGCCGCTCGAGAAGGTGAGGTCACCGACCGGCAGGTCCATGCGGACGGCGACGGTCAGTTCGTCGTTCTTCGTCGTGTTCGACCGGTAGGTGTTCTCGCGGAAGGCATAGGTGCCGGTCTGCAGATGCTGATTGCCAGTGAACAGCGAATAGGTCGGCAGGTTCGCGTTCGCGAAGTCATAGGACAATGTCGGGCGCAGCGTCGAACGGAACAGCAGCTCGTCGCGGCGCGGATAGGTCTGCGAACTCTCGCTATAGGCGACGTCGCCGCGGATCGTCCCCTCGCCGAGCCGCTGTTCGAAACCGCCGGTCGCGGTCCAGATCTCGTTGACCTGTTTGCGGTGGCGCACCTGCTTTTCGATACGGGTGTTGGCCCAGGTCGCGGCACGGTCGGTCGACCCCGCCTGCAGCGTCCCCTCGCTCCACAGGATGCCGATCCGGTCGCGGAATTCGTCGTCCTCGAACCGGGCATAGGTGCCGCGCACCCAGACCCGCGTCGCATCCGACGGGCGCCATTCGAACGCACCGGTGCCGGCCATGCGGGTCCGCTTGGTGTCGTAATCCTTGAACAGGGTTTCGGTGACGCGCAGCCCGGCGGGGGTCTGCGTCCAGGTATTCTCGACATTGTCGGGGCGGCGATGCGTGCGCGAATAGCTGCCCGACAGCAGCAGGCCGAACTGGCGATCGGCCCCGAACGTATCGCTGATCGCGCCCGAGCCGCGATAGTCGCTGCCCTTGCCGAACTGGTTGTAGCTCGCGCCCGCCATGCCGGTCAGCGCGAAGCCCTTGCGATCGAACGCCGATCGGGTCGTGATGTTGACCGCGCCCGCGATCGAATCCGCATCCTGATAGGGGAGCAGCGACTTGGTCACCTCGAGATTGGCGACGATGTCCGACGGCAAGGTATCGAGATCGACCGCGCGCGTCGACGGATCGACCGAGGGGATCTGGATGCCGTCGACCGAGATCGCGCTGAATTCCGACGGCGCGCCGCGCACGTTGATGTAGCGGCCCTCGCCCTGGTCGCGCTCGATGCCGACGCCGGGCGCGCGCTGCAGCGCCTCAGCGATATTGGGATCGGGAAAGCGGCCGATCGCATCCGCCGAGATGACCGTGATCGTATTGTCCGCCGAACGCTGCTGGTTGAGCGCGCGTGCGGTGTTGTCGAGCAGCGAGGCACCGGTGACGACGATGTCACCCTCATTGGCGCCGGCGGCAGGCAGGGTGAACGATATCGCGGTGCCGCGCTCGGTCGCGGTGACGGTGCGGGTGACCGGCGGGCGGCCGAGATAGTCGATCAGCAGTTCGACCGAACCGGTCGCATCCGGCGCGGCGACGGTGAATTCGCCCTGCAGGTTGGTGGTCGCCTGCGCACCGGTGGCCACGACGACGATGCGCGCGCCCGGCAGCGCGACGCCGGTCGCGTCATAGACGCGCCCCGACACGATCGGCCCAGGCGCGGCCGCACCGGCGGGGGAGGGGGCATCGGTCGCCGGATCGGACGCGGCGCAGGCCGGCGCGGCGGCAACGAGCGTGGCGGCGGCCAGTGCGATGAGCGAGGCCCCCGCGAACCCGCGGATACCGGGACGAATGACGTGCATGATGCTCCCCCTGAGCGATATGGGCGCCGACGCTCCCCGCGCCGGTCGTACGCCGATCCCGTGGCGGGGGTTTGTTACGTCAGGGTGCGATTATGGTGACGGGTTGATGACAGGGGGGATGCGGATCGGGCACATCCGGACCGGCACCGGACAGATCGGGGCGATGCAAATCCAGCCGATCCGCAGGCAACTTGCGCCTGGATATTGACCATGTCTCATCTGCCATGACCAACGTGCCAAAATGAATAAAAATCCCAAAAATATCAGGTTGCTAGATATCTCTATCGATGTTCTCTGTTGAGTCTGGCCTGGCTCGCAGGACACGGAGGATCGTCAATTGTTTGGCTTCCTATGCCGATTTGATATTCACCGCTGGCTGCGAAAACCGGCAACGGCAAATCCGCGCACAATCGTCGCGCGATGTATTCGCTGCGGCAAGGTGCGCGTGACGCATGGTAAGAAAGCCCGATTGAAAAAGTCGGGATGAATCTTGTCCGCGGCTGGCCCGCAATTCTCTTGAGCAAGAACGCTGCAAAGAATGCGACAAACAGGTTTACCGTCATCATCAATTCCAGCAAGCAATTGATATATTTATAATAATCTCCGCCATTGCGCTAGCGACATGCTGTGAAGACGAGGATCGTGGCAGCCATCGTCCCGATCGGCTGCATGCCGGAGACAACCGTTACCTCCATGTCCAGCGAAAGGTCGGTTGATCCCTCCCATCCTTTGCCCCGATACAGATCGTCCCGTACCGACACCGGCGTTCCCGACGGGACAGGATCGACAGCCAGAACCCCGCTTCATCACAGCCGCCGTCAGGGCCGCGCCGACAGAAAGGATCACCGGAGGATGAGCCATTGATATACGGCAAATTGCTGGGCGGTATCGCTGCCCTGGGCGCGATCGCAGGCGCTGGCGCATGGGCGTATTCGGCTGCGGCCTCCCCCGAACAGGCGCGCGTCGATCTGTCCCGCTATACGCTGACCTTTGATGAGCCGTTCGACACGCTCGACGTATCGCCGCGGGGGCCGGGAACCCGATGGATCGCCCATACGCCGTGGAACGGCGATTTCGGCGACGCTGCGTTCATCGATCCGCAGAAGGACAAGCCCTTCAGGATCAACAAGGGTATCCTCGAGATCGAGATGCGCAAGAACGGCCAGCGCTGGGAGTCGGGACTGTTGTCCTCGGGTGACGAGCATGCGCGAGGTTTCCTGCAATCCGGCGGCTATTTCGAAATTCGCGCCAGGCTGCCCGGAGGGCCGGGGGTGTGGCCCGCATTCTGGCTGGGGTCGAATTCCACCGGCGGCAAGCCCAATCCCGAAATCGATGTGCTCGAATATTATGGCCAGTTCCCGGATCTGTACCGGGCGACGACCCATGTCTGGCAGCAGGGCAAATCGGTTTCGGGAACCTCCTACAGGATCGACGTCCCCAAATTCTCGCTGGAGCGGGCGTTTCATACCTATGGCGTGTCGATCGATAGCCGGAACGTAATCTTTTACTTCGATAGGAAGGAAGTGGCGCGCGAACCGACCAAGCCGGAATATCTGCAGCCGGTGTTCCTGATGCTCGATCTGGGCGCAGGCGGCGGCTGGCCGATCGAAGGCATGAGAAATCCGTCCATCATGTATGTCGATTATGTTAGGGCCTATGCCCTGAAGCCTGAGGGGGGTCGGGTTTCATCGGGGGTTAAATGACGTGATATATGGATTTCAGCGCAGCTGACTGCCCCGTCGGCAAGCAGAGGCCAGGATCGTTCGCGCGTTCCGACCGATCCGAATAGTATATGTCCGAAATGGCGGGGTTGCCGATGAAGATCGTCCAGTACTTGAACCATAGTGCCAACGGTAACGGCCATGTTGCCGTCGCCGTCGATCTGGCATGCGAACAGGTACGCGATGGGCATGATGTCTATTTCGTCAGCGGCTATGGCGACTTCGACGACCTGCTTGCCCAACACGACGTCAAGGTCCTGACGCTGGGCGACCCGTCCGGCCCCGGTCCGCTTCGCCTGCTGCGGATGGCATGGCGATTGTTGCGCGTCGTCCGGCGCGTCAAGCCGGACGTCATCAACGCCCATATGGTCTATGCCGCGCTGGCCGCCCGTCTGGTCCAGCCCCTTGGCCGCTTCGGGCTGGTCACGACGATCCACAATTCGTTCGATCGCCAGGCCTCGCTGATGCGGGCCGGCGACCGGGTCATCGCGGTGAGCGACGCCGTCGGCCGCGACATGAAGCAACGGGGTATCCCGGCGGAAAAGCTGCGGACGGTGACCAACGGCACGATCGGGGGGGCGCGCCGACCCGCCTATACCAACACGCCGGAACCGCTTCAGCACCCTGCCGTCGTGACCGTTTGCGGGCTGCATTCGCGCAAGGGCGTGGCGCATCTGATCGACGGATTCGATACGGCGCGGCGCAGCTGCCCGGATGCGCATCTGTATCTGGTCGGTGGTGGACCGGAGCAGGAGGCCTTCGAGGCGCAGGCGCGCGGCACCGCCAGTGCCGATCATATCCATTTCCTCGGCTATCGCGCCGATCCCCGCGACGTCCTGGCGTCGGCCGACGTGTTCGTGCTCGCCTCGCTGCGCGATCCCTGTCCGCTGGTGATCTTCGAGGCGCGCGAGATGGGCAATCCCATCATCGCCACCTCGGTGGACGGTATTCCCGCCTCGCTCAACGACGGACGCGCGGGCGTGCTCGTTCCCCCGGCAGATCCGGATGCGATCGCACGCGAGATCGTGCGCGTGCTGTCGGACGACGCCCTGCGGGAAACGCTCTCGCACGCGGCGCGCGAGGATCTGGAGCAGATGACCGTCCGGCGCATGTCGAGGCAGACCGTGGATGTCTATACCGAGACCTTGCGGTGACACCGGTCGGCCCGTCTTCGCCGCTCCGATGGTCCTTTCGCCTGCCCGAGACAGCGTAGATGAACATCAGGAATCTCGATGCGGCCTGGCAGCAGGCAGCACATGCCGCTCCCCGGGTCATTTCATGTGACGTCTTCGATACCCTGCTGAAGCGGAACCATATCGCGGAATCCAGCCGCGTGAAACTGATCGCCCGCCGGGCCGCCTCCATGCTCGCGGACGAATGCGGCGTGCGGATCGATGCCGACGCGATCTGGCGCAGCCGGGTCGACGTCCAGCATTACGCCTATCGCGCGCTCGACATGACCCATCCCACCGGCGAGGTGCGGTTCGCCCGGATGATGGAAGCGCTGGCCGCATTGCTAGGGCTGGGAGCGGCGGAAGCCGCCGTGCTGGCGCGTGCGGAGATCGCAATAGAGCAGACGCAATTGGCGCCCAACGTCCCGCTGCTCACATGGCTGGCACAGCGTGCCGCCGAGGGTATCCGCATCATCGCGGTCAGCGATATCTGGCATGATGCCATCACGATCCGCGGCTTGCTCGATGCCGTCGCGCCCGGCCATCCGGTTACGATGGTCTATACCAGCGCGGACTTCGATGCGAGCAAGCGGAGCGGTGCCATCTTCCCGATGCTGACCGCCGCGGAGCGCGTGCCCGCCGAGGCATTCTTCCATATCGGCGACGACGAACTGGCGGACGAACGGATGCCGCGTCGCGCTGGCCTCCACGCGCATCGCATCGCGCGTCCCGGCATGACGTTGCTGTATCGTCGCCTGGACGGGGCGAACGCCCGCCTGCGGCACCGCATGCCCCAGCGCTGACCATGGCACGACCGTCGGAAACTGTTTCGGATGACAGATACGCTATGACCTCCCATCGATCGGCGGAATCCATCGGGCATGACGTCCTGGGGCCGATATTCGCGGAGTTCGCCCAGCGGCTCTGGCTGTTCCAGTTCTCGCTGCCCGACCGCGACGACAGCTGCCTGCTGTTCTGCGCCAGGGGCGGGCTGCGCCTGCGCCTGATCTACGAACGCTTTCTGGCCAGCACGGGGCTGCAGGCGCCGTTGCCGCATGGCGACATCATGATCTCGCGCCTCGTCGCGGCGCGCACCTCGATCGCGACGCCGGGACCGGCGCTCGTCGAGGAGCTCAACCGAGAGTTCGAGGGGCAGACGATGCGCGAGGTCGCCGTAGCGCTGACCCAGGATCCGATGACGGTTCTGGGGCCGGCCTGGGACCGACCGTTCGATCCGGAGACGTTCGTCGCCTTGCTACGGGAGGATGCAGCCGGCGTGACGCGGCTGCACGCCATCACGGCGCGTCTGAATGCGGCATTCCGGCGTCACATCGACGCCGTGTCCGATGGCAAGTCGCGCATCATCCTCGCCGACACCGGATTGTACGGCAGTACCCTGCGGCTGTTGCGCGCCGGAATCCCCGAAAAGCAGTGGATATCGACCCAGTTCGCCCGGAGCAACTACAAGGGCTTCGCGACGCCGCATTTCGACGGGACCGTCGGTATCAGCGTCGAACATGACGGCTATCTGGCGTGGAACGCCCGCACGACCGTGCTGCGCTTCTGGCAGCTGATCGAATCCGCGCTCGAACCGGATCTCGACAGCGTACGCATGTTCGACGATGCGGCGGTCCCCGTGTCGAATTTGCAGATTCCCGGCTGGCAGGATCGCATCGCGTCAAACGTGCCGGGATTGTTCAGCGGCATCCTGTCCTATCTGGACGGCCTGTCGCCGCACGACCTGCCGCATGTCGGGATACGGGCCGAACAGGGGTGGCGGCGCCTCCGCCGGCTCGTCATCTGGCCTCGTCCCCAGGACGTATCCTTGCTCAGCCTCTCGCCGCGCAGCCGCGATTTCGGTCGCACCGAGGCGGTTCACCAGTTTCCCGGCACCAATCCCATCCGCTCGAGCCTCTGGCGCGAGGGCGCGGTGATCCAGCAATATCCTCGCCTGGGGCGCGGTGTGCTGATGGTGCTGGAAGCATATCACACCGTTCGCACCTTGCGCAGAAAACACCAAAAATCATTGGCCAGGCGGGTATCGCCTTGAGCGCATGGCGCGGGCTAATGACGATGACATTCCGGCAACGGTCGATTGATCTTCAGGCAAGCGACAGCGACGTGATCGGACCTATTTGGCAAGTACCAGCAAAGAATAGCCCCCGACCAGACGGACGGTGAAATCGGGCGACAGCGCGTAAAGAAGTTTCCGGGGCCAGCGCATCAACTGGCTCGACAGCGTCTGGTTGGGCAGCTCGAGACGGCTTGCCGTATAGCGCGAATCGATGATCGTATACCCGCAATCCCGCAACGTCTCCAAAGCTGTCTGCTTGAAGAAATAATGGATGTGCCCGACGCTCTTGCGCTGACCAAGGATCGGCGACATGCGGAAGACCGACTGAACGGACAGATCCAGGGGAATGTGGAAGACCTTGTACGTTCCGATGGTCTTTATGCTTTTGATGAACGCGATATAATCTTCGACGTGCTCGATGACGTCGATGACCAGCGAGACGTCGAAATCGGCGTGTTCCGCCTTGGTGACGTCACCGAGAACGAACTTCGTCCGATCGGTTTCACGCTCTTTTGCCCGGGCAAAGGCATAGGGCGATATTTCATAGCCAGTCTGGGTCGCATCGGGAAAATGATGTTCCAGATTCAACAGGATGCCGCCCACGCCGCAGCCGATCTCGCATATCCGCCGATGCGGAATATGATTGTCCTGCAGGATATTGCGAATGTGATTTGCCTTCCATGGCGAATCTTCTTCGTGCCACGTCGGATTGTTATCCGCGTAGGTGGTTTGCTCATAGATCGTCTGCATTGAGTTCCCCCATTTTACAGGAGCGGCGCGCCCTCTTATACCGCTGCCTCACTTGTCAACGCGACAGAAAGTCTCACTACCAACATATATTCCGCTTACAAAGCAACCGTTAAGCGCCTGATCTCGGCATCGGCTGTCGCCCCGTTCACAAGAATATGAGGATCGGCATGGCGGGATCGTTCGACGACTAATTGCCCGGCAACGGCATTGTCCCGTCGGGAAAGTCGGGCTGCGGCCATCGTGCCGGCTGCCATTACACGGAGCGGAGGCAACGGTTGGTCCGCTTTCAAGATGTCGCCATTTCCATCTCCACTGGATAATGACGATGTCGCAAGCCGCGGGGATCGCGATAATAATGAGACACCAAACGCGATCTTAACCTTCCTGGCCGATGGACATGCACAAGGGCTAGCCCACATGCCTGCCGGCCATTATCCGGACCGTGTCGGCAATCCATGTCTGGCACGGGAAAACCGAAGGGGGCGCTGCCATGAAAATTCTGTACGTCGTGCCGCCTTCTCCCCATTTTGCCGGAATGGAACGCGTGGTCCATGAACTGGCCAGCGGTCTCGCCACGCAATATCGGGGAAAACTCGACGTCACGGTGCTGTATTGTCACCGCTATCCCGAACTGGCCGGCGAACTCCCGTATAAAGTCATCTGGGAACAGGTCGAGCAGCTGCGCTCCTTCGGTTTTCGTGTCGCACGCTGGCTTCGCAAGGACACGTATGACGTCGTCGTCGTGGCACAGTTCGAACCGACGGCGCTGCTCTGGCTGTCTAATCGCCTGCACGGCGGCAGCGCGCGGTTCGTAATGCATTTCCACGGCAATCCGAAGGTCGAAGGCAACGGCTCGCTGCGGGCGCGGCTTGCCTTTTCCCTGTTCGGGCCGATCGTCCGGCGGATGGACAAGGCGATCGCGGTGTCGCCCAGCCTCGCACGCTATATCAATGGCCGCGTCGGCAAGCCGGGGTTGGTCGAATATCTGCCCAATCCTGTTCGCCAGTTCTCGGACCTTAAGCGCCCGGTTACGCACGACGGCCCCATCTCCTTCGTCTCGATCGGGCGGCTTGCGCGGCAGAAGGGGCATGACGTGCTCATCGACGCCTTTGCCAAGGTGCTCGCACAGCGCAACGACGTCAGGCTCACGATCATCGGCGACGGCAGCGAGTTCGACGCGCTCAACGCGCAGGTCGACCGGCTCGGTGTCCGCGATCACGTCCTGCTCGCCGGCAAGATCTCCGATCCGGCAGCCGAACTCGCCAATGCCGATTGCTTCGTCAGCGCCTCGCGCTGGGAAGGCTTCGGGGTCGCCATCGTGGAAGCGATGAGCGCGGGGCTGCCCGTCATCGCCACGGACTGCGATTTCGGCCCCCGCGATCTGATAGACAGCCCGGAGAAGGGCACGATCGTCCCCGCCGAGGACGTCGACGCTCTGGCAGCAGCCATAACGGCATTCGCACAGGGCGATCGATCCGATGCGCATCGGACCATGCGGCGAGATGCCGCCGCCCTGTTCAGTCTGGACAATGTCGTCGCGCAGCATGCTGCGATGCTGGAAGCCGTCGGGCGCTGACCGGCCGCTGAGCGCATCCGGGGCATAAGCACCCCGGGCCACCGGCCTATCGCAGATGGTAGCGTCACCGCGTCAACGCGAAACCCTGCATGCCATTCAAGTTGTGGGCGACGGAATGCGATAGTTCCATGCCGGCGCCGCAAACGCGTTCACGGACGCGACGTGCGCATTGTCCCTGCGTTACCCGCATGTATCTGGAATATAGAGGCGGGGGCGTCCGGTACCCGAAATCCCCGATCGGGAGCATGCACCCCATTTATGGCTGTAGTGCTGGGCGCCGCGCCGCGATAGGAGGGGCGAACGGCTATTGCGGAAAGCGTGCCGGTTCAGGAGCGGAGTGGTCGCGAGTAACAAGGGATATTGGATTGCCACAATTCATCATTACGACACGACGGCACCCATAAGCCCTGCCTGCACGCCAATATATCTGTACGGCCTGCGGTATTCCGCATCGCCTGTGCATCCAGCCGTGTTCCGTACGTCTCGATAAGATTTTTGAAACGGGAATCTCGTACCTCCCGTTGTGGTATCGGAAAGTGTCACGCGTATGATTCCGGATCAGCCGACACCCAATAACAGTGCCGAGTTGACCAGAAGAACCACAGGCAGTGCCGCGTGGCTTATCCTGGTCAGGCTTGCCAGCAAGGGCATCGATTTCGTCAGCCTGCTGGTGCTGGCAAAACTGCTCACGCCGGCCGATTTCGGCGTGATCGCCATCGCCATGACGCTCGTGCTGATGATCGAGGCGGTGTTCGAACTGCCCGTATCCCAGGTCCTGATCAGCATGCCCGTCGTGACGAACGGTCATATCGATACGGCCTTCACGCTCAGTGCCTTGCGCGGAATAGCCCTTGCCGCAATGTTGTGGATTCTGGCCATTCCGTTCGCCAGCTTCTACCAGGACCCGCGCCTCGCATTATTGATCGGCATTCTGAGCCTGGCCCCCGTCATGCGCGGCATGATAAGCCCGAAGATGTCGTTTTTCGTCAAGCGGCTCGATTTCCGACGGGAGCTCGTTCTCGATATCGGGAACAAGATCGTAACGCTGATCCTGTCGTCCTGGGCTGCCTGGCTCTTTCGCGATTATCGCGCCCTGATCGTCGGCATCATCGTTTCCCCGTTGACCGTCGTCGTGCTGTCCTATGCCTTCGCACCGTATCGGCCTCGCTTCTCGTTAGGCAACTGGTCCGATTTTTCTGGATTCGTGGGATGGACCACCCTTTCCCAGTTCCTTTCGGCCCTGAACTGGCAGTGCGACCGGCTTCTGCTCGGCAGGTTCGTGACGCGGGCGGAGCTCGGCAATTATTCGCTCGCGAACGATCTGTCGTTCATCCCGGAGCAGGCGCTCATCAAACCGATCGTGCGCCCGTTGCTGTCGGCATTCTCCCTGATCGGCGACGACCTGGATCGCCTGCGATCGGCGTACCAGAAGGCATCGAGTTCCATCCTCGCCGTGGGATTGCCCTTGATGCTGGGATTGAGTTTGCTCGCCGATCCTGCCGTACATTTCATACTGGGCAGCAAATGGATCGCAGCCATTCCGACGCTGAAGTGGCTGTCGCTGACCTTGATCCCGCCGCTCTTCATCTCTCCGTTTCCCTCTCTGGCGATGGCGAAGGGGCGGTTCGATCTGATCCTGCGTCAGACCGCCAGTGACTCGGCGTCGAAAATACCCCTTATGGCGATAGGGGCCCTGTTCTTCGGCATACCGGGCGCAATCGGGGCGCGCGCGATATCGTCTCTGATTACCGCGACATTTGCGCTCTACTATATAAGCAAGATCATACACGAACCCATCACCCGTCAGTTGTTCTCCATCTGGCGGATTGTGATATCGGGCATGGTACTGGTCATCGTTCTGCTGGCGCTGAGGCCATTTCTCGATGGCGAGAGTGGCCTGATCCTGGGCATTCGCCTTTTAGCCGTCAGTCTTCTGGGCCTGGCCAGTTACAGTGTCTCGCTTGTGGTGCTCTGGGCGCTTGTCGGTCGGCCGGCAGGATTCGAACAACTCGTCCTTGGCCGGATTACCTCGCTGTTACCGACGCGCGCCACGGCACACTGATGATCGCCATTCTCCAACCTGTCGTCGATTAATTTGTCGAAGTCGGGCCACTGGTGCGATACCCTTCACCACCCTCTGGCATCATGCCGGGACTACGAATGGTCGAATCGATATTATGATCCAGTCGCGGACCTCGATCGTGATCGGGACCTATAACGGAGAACACTATATCGAGAGGCTGTTGACCAGCCTCGCGCAGCAGACGAGGCGGCCGTTCGAGGTCATCATCGCCGACGACGGATCACGGGATCGTACGCTCGCCATTGCGCATGCTTTTTCGAAGTCCGCGCCGTTCCCCGTTCACGTGCGCCTCAACCCACAGAATCTGGGTTTCGGGGAGAATTTCCTCCAGGCATCGCTGCGCGCCAAAGGCGATTTCATCGCCTTCTGCGATCAGGACGACGTGTGGCGCGCCGACAAGATCGAGCGATGCGAAACCGAATTCGATGCCGATCCCGCGGTCGTCCTCACCGCGCATGCGGCGCGGCTCATCGATGACAAGGACGCCGTCATCGGTCATTTCCGACAGGGGATTGGCAAGAGCAGGACCCGCCCGCCGCTCAGCTACAGTCCGTGGGGCGTATTCTTCGGTTTTTCGATGACCTTCCGGCGCGTTCTTCTTGAGATCGTCGCCCCTGACCTGCGGGTCAGCGATTATATCACCGGCCATCCGCGGCTTGCGCACGATCGCTGGATATTGCTGCTGGCCAATCTCGTCGGCAGCACGCGGGAGATCGCGGAGCCGTTGGTGGATTACCGCCAGCATGGCGCCAACGTCTTTGGCGCCGCCAAGCCCAAATCTGGCAACGGCAGCCGGTCGCGCACCCGGCAGGAATCCGATCGCTACGTTCTCGCCACCGAACAGCAGGAGGCATTGCTCGACCGGATCGCCCATCATCCCGCCACCGCAGGCCTGCAATACGACCAGCATCTCGCCGCTGATTTTCTGAACCGCGCGCTTGAGCAGCAGCGCGCGCGCAACGCGCTCTATGCGACATACGGTCTGCGAGCCTGGCTGCACTGGCTCCGCAACATCGCCAACGGCACGTACCGGACCATCCACAAGCGCAGGTTCCGCCCGCAGGCGGCGCTCAAGGACCTCCAGTATCTCATCAGTCGCACGAGTTGAATTCTTATTACCCCGGTCGGGGCGTTATGGACTTGTAAAGTCTAACGACCGTCGACTGCGTTCAGGATGGCGCGCCCGTAAGCGGTCTTCTTGAACCGCTCGCCCGCCGCCCGCGCTTCGTCTGTCGAGATAAAGCCCTGCAGGTAAGCGATTTCTTCTAGACAGGCGATCTGCACGCCCTGTCGATGCTGGATCGTCCGGACGAACTCGCCGGCCTCAAGCAGGCTGTCGTGCGTGCCGGTATCGAGCCAAGCATAGCCGCGACCCATCTGTTCGACGTACAGGTCGCCCGCCTCCATATACAAGCGATTTAGATCGGTGATCTCGAGTTCGCCGCGCGCCGAGGGCTTGAGATTGCGGGCATAGTCGACGACGCGATTGTCGTAGAAATAGAGGCCCGTCACCGCATGGTTGGACTTGGGCACGTCCGGCTTTTCCTCGAGGCTGACCGCACGGCCGCCCTCGCCGAATTCGACCACACCGTAGCGCTCGGGATCCTCGACACGATAGGAGAACACCGTCGCGCCGGTTGGCCGCGCGACCGCGCTGGCGAGCAGGTCGGTGAGGTGCGCGCCGAAGAAGATGTTGTCGCCCAGCACCAGCGCGACATGGTCGTCGCCGATGAAGTCCGCGCCGATCGTGAACGCCTGGGCCAGGCCATCGGGACTGGGCTGTTCGGCATAGGACATCGTCAGCCCGAACGCTGATCCGTCGCCGAACAGGTTGCGGTAATTGCCCAGATATTCCGGGCTCGAGATGATCAGCACGTCGCGGATGCCGGCGAGCATCAGCACCGACAGTGGATAATAGATCATCGGCTTGTCGTAGACCGGCAACAGCTGCTTGTTGACCGCCAGCGTCGCCGGATGCAGCCGCGTGCCGGACCCGCCGGCGAGAATGATGCCCTTCACTGTGCAGTTCCGATCAGTTCGTCGAGGATGTCGCTCAGGGCGATGCGCCAGTCGCGCGGGTCGATGCCATAGGCCGCGCGGATCGCGTCATGGCTGAGCAGCGAATTCGCCGGGCGCCGGGCCGGGGTGGGATAGTCGCTGCTTGGGATCGGCACGACGCCCGCGGACGGGCCGCCGCGCAACGCCGACTGGCGGAATATCTCGCTGGCGAAGTCCGCCCAGCTGATGTCGCCGGCGTTGCTGAAGTGGAACGTGCCGGTCGGCGCATCCGCATCCTCGACGAGGCGCACCGCGATCGTGCGTAGCGCTGCGGCGAGATCGGCCGCCCCCGTCGGACTGCCGCGCTGGTCGGCGACGACGCTGAGCGTATCGCGCGTCTCCGCGACGCGGAGCATCGTCTTGACGAAATTGGCCCCATGCGCCGACACGACCCAGGCGGTGCGGACGATCGCATGCCGCACGCCGCTGGTGCGGACCGCGAGCTCGCCACCCAGCTTGGACGCGCCATAGACGCCGAGCGGCGCGACCGGATCGTCGATCTCCCACGCGCCCGCCTTGTCGCCGGCAAAGACGTAATCGGTCGACACCTGGACTAGCGGAATTCCGGCCTCGGCGCAGCCTTGCGCGAAGGCGGCAGGCGCCATCGCATTGACCGCCCAAGCAGTGACGCGGTCGGTTTCCGCCTTGTCGACCGCAGTATAGGCGGCGCCGTTGATGACCACCAACCAAGGCCGTGAGGCAACCAGCGCCAGGATCGCGGCGGTGTCGCGCAGGTCAAGCTCGGCGACGTCGACCGCGGTGACCTGCCAGCCCTCCGGCCAGGTGCAGCGCTGCAATTCGGTGCCGAGCTGCCCGCCCGCGCCCGTGATCAGGATCTCGCGCTGGATCATGGCCGTCGATCTCCCGACGTGTAGACAATCATACAGGCCGACATGTCAGGCGACCCCGCGGCGCTCGGCGGCCTTGGCGGTGACCAGTGGCCGCCACCAGTCCTCGTTGGCGAGATACCAGGCGACCGTCTTCTCGATCCCCGTATCGAACGTCTCCTGCGGACGCCAGCCGAGCTCGTCGTTGATGCGGCTGGCGTCGATCGCATAGCGCTTGTCGTGCCCGGGGCGGTCCGCGACCGAGGTGATCTGCGTCGCATAGGAGCGACCGTCGTCCCGCGGGCGCAGCCGGTCGAGAATCGCGCAGACGGTGTGCACCACCTCGATGTTCTGCTTCTCGTTATGTCCGCCGACATTGTAGGTTCGCCCGACCGTGCCGCGCTCGAACACCGCCTGCAGCGCGCGGACGTGATCCTCGACGAACAGCCAGTCCCGCACCTGGTCGCCCGCGCCGTAGACGGGCAGCGGATCGCCGGCGAGCGCCTTGGCGATCATCAGCGGCACCAGCTTCTCGGGGAAATGATAGGGACCGTAGTTGTTCGAGCAATTGGTGATCAGCACCGGCAGGCCGAAGGTATGGCCCCAGGCGCTGACCAGATGGTCGCTGCCCGCCTTCGACGCCGAATAGGGCGAGCGCGGATCGTAGGGCGTCTCTTCCGTGAACAGGCCGGTGTCGCCGAGGCTGCCATAGACCTCGTCGGTCGAGATATGGTGGAAGCGGAACGCCGCCTTGGCCTCGTCGTCGAGGGCCAGCCAATGGCTGCGCGCCTCGGCGAGCATCGTATAGGTGCCGACGACATTGGTCTGCACGAACGCGCCCGGCCCGTCGATCGAACGGTCGACATGGCTCTCGGCCGCGAGATGCGTGATGATATCGGGCCTGAACTCGGCGATCGCGGCGCGGACCGCGTCGGCGTCGCAGATGTCGCCCTGGACGAAGCGATAACGGTTGCTGGCCGCGATGCGCTCGACCGTGGTCAGCGTGCCGGCATAGGTCAGCTTGTCGAAATTGAGCACGTCATGCTCGCTATGCTCGATGAGGTGACGGACGAGCGCCGAGCCGATGAACCCGGCCCCGCCGGTGACGAAGATGCGCATGGGGAGTGTCCTTCAGGCGAGGGGGGCGAGCGGTCGACCGTGGTAGGGGAAGGGGCTGTCGAATTCGGCGAGGATCGGCTGAACCTTGTCCTTGTCGCTTAGCTCGGGCGTGGTGCCGGCCGGGATCGGCCAGTCGATGCCGACGCTGTCCCAGCGGATGCCGCCGTCGTTCTGCGGCGCATAGGTGTCCGAGCATTTGTAGGTCACCTCGCAATCGTCCTCGAGCGTGACGAAGCCGTGCGCGAAGCCGATCGGGATGAAGAGCTGGTGGCCGTTCTCGGCTGACAGTTCGGCGCCGACCCACTGGCCATAGGTTGGCGAGCCACGGCGGACGTCGACCGCGACGTCAAAGATCCGGCCGCGGATGCAGCGGACGAGCTTGTCCTGACCGCGGGGCGGTGTCTGGAAATGCAGGCCGCGCAGGGTGAAGGCGGGGACGGAGAGCGAGTGGTTGTCCTGCACGAAGGTGCAGGCGATGCCGAGCGTCTCGAACGTCGGGACGGAATACACCTCGGTGAACCAGCCGCGCGCGTCGCCGTGACGTTTGGGCGTGATGAGCTGAACAGGAGAGATCATGGACCACTTTGGTACTGGTAAGCGCCTAAAACTCCAACTCTCTAGAGGCCCTCAGATGGTCGTCACGCCCAAATCAGGACAACAAACATAGGTTGTCCAATCACCATTTGCATTATCCGGCGGTGAAAGCCCTATTCCCTCGCCAGCGCCATTTCCGCCTTTAACGTCGTGTCTCGTGCAGTGGGCTGATAATCGAACCGCCCCTGCCGGCCGATCGATTCCACGCCGAAGTCGGACAGGGCCTGTACGGCCTCCTGCGCCAGTTCCGTCGCGCCATCGACATAGATCGGATAGGCGTTCGCCGTCACATGGCTTCCCTCCAGAACAAGATCCCCGTCGAAGAGACCATTGTCCGCGACATGCGCTCTGAACTGCCGGTCGGCGATATCGATCGACCCGTCGACATGCTCGGCATTGACCTCGACGCCGAAATATTCGCGCCCTTCGTTGCGTCCGTAAAAGTCCGAATAGACAGTCAGGCGCTTCCATGGTCCTTCGAACGAGAAATTGTACAATATCGACGAGGAAAATCCGCGCGTGCCTTCAAAGCTGTAGAACAGGCTTATCAGGCTGACGGACTGAAGACTATCCCGCAACGGAATGCCGCAGATCCGCAGGGCAGTGTGCAACGGCAAGGTCGACACGACCCGTTTTGCGCGGAAGCAACCCCGATCGGTTTCAACGGTGAAAAGGCCATCCGTCTTGACGATGGATCGTATCGTCGTGCCCAATGAAACACCAACGCCGCTCGATGCCAATTTGTCTGCGGCAACCTTATAGAGATGGTGAAACCCCTCTTTGGGCCGGGCAAGTTGCTGGTTTGACGGTCCTTGGCGGGCCTCCCGGCGTACTTTGAGCATCGGGTTATCGAACGACGCATATTCGGAAATCCACGCCATCCGTTTCCTGGCGAAGTTCAGGTCGATCTTCTCGGGGGCCAGACCATAGAAACGCTTCATATAATCTTCGAGACCGGACCGTTTCAGGAAACGGGCGCCGATCCAGTAACGGGCAAAATCCTTTGCGTTGCGCATCCTGCGCCGGAACAGCCTGGAATATACGACCGAAGCGCCAATCCTGATCCACTCGACGGGACCTGCAACAAGCAGATCGTCTTTTATAGAGATGGGATATTTGGTGACCACGCCTTGGGGGTTCAATCGCTGCCAGGCCGGATCGATGACGACGTAATGCGGCAACAACTCCGGGAAATGCCTTACCAAAGGCGAGTCATCCTGGAATATGTAGCTGCCGATATCGAAAGAATATCCTTTGATATTCACATTGATATGATTGCCGCCGATACTTTCGTACTTGTCGACGATCAATATGTGTCGCGCGCCATCTTCCAACAATACCGAAGAAGCGACCAGACCGCTTATCCCGGCACCCAGCACTATTGCATCGTAATCGCCATCATGCGCTATATCCAAGACGCCATCTTCCATTTGAAATTTTTCCCCGGCGGCCGAATTTAGCAACGATTGCTATTTCCGTACGCTATTTTCGGCCTGAAAACATGGATTTTGGTCGGTTTGGAGTGTCGATCGTCTGGCGCGTATAGGTGGCTTCAGCGGTGGATGGAACGGCGGATCCATTCACATGGTCCCCGGCGCCGGGCACGTCAGCGCCTCGAATGCGGCATCACGCCCTGACGAACCGCTTCCGGATCAGCGCCCGTGCGATGGTCAACGGCATGGTGAGGATGAGGCCCGCATAGGCCGCCATGATCAACCGACGATAGAGCGGCTCGAAACCGCTACGGAAGGGCATCAGGATGGCGTCCTTCATCGCCGTCATGCGGGAATCGTCGGGCAGGGGGTGATCCATCGGACGCAACCGGAGAGACACCGCACGCAGCTGCAACAAATGCGTACCTCGGAACAGGGACTGCCGACCGGGAGGGGTCAGGCCCATCATCCGGCTCGCATCCTGTGCCGCGCCGAGCCGCTTGACCGCACGCTCCACCTCGCGGCCGAAGTTGTTATCGTTCGTCAGCATGTTGCTGTCGTTGCTGTTGTGCATCCGGTACAGCACCAGCGGACGGGCGATGGTAATGACATCGCCCATGAACGGGGCCATGGCGATGCAGGTCGTATCCGTCGAGCTGTCCCGGCTCGAATCCATGGGAAATACCCGCTCGAGAAACGACCGCGCATAGGCGTTGCCCGATCCGGGGGGGGAGGGATATTCGTTCAGGCTGGCGGCCCATTGCCGTATCTGCGCCGTCGACGGAACGCCGTTCAGACGGGGAAGAACGGACTTCAGGTTGTTTTCATTCTCGTCGACGCGCTGCACCTGGACCTGCACCTTGCTGACTGCAGGGCCCCATACCGCGGCGACTTCGCGCGCCATGTCCGGTAAAAGGATGTCATCGGCATCGAGGAAAATGATGACATCGCCATCCGTTGCAGCAAAGCCGGCGTTGTTGGCGACAAGCTGCCCCGAATTCGACTGGAATATAGACTTTATCCGGCCTTCATAGGCATCGATCACATCTTTCGAATGATCCGTGGAGCCATCATCGACGACGATCACTTCAACATCCGGCCATGCCAGTTCAAGTGCGCTGTCGATCGCCCGCGCCACGAAGCGTCCGTAATTATAATTCGCGATCACGATGCTGAATTTTAGTGGCGTCTTCACCAATCACCCTCCACATGCTCGCCCATATAGCTCCGCAGCGGCGATATCATAATTTTTTCCACGCCCGTCCGACGCGGGCGGTGTATTTTTCTGGGTCGATGCATACAGAGATGGTAAGCACTGGATCATGAGCGAAGGCATCGTTGTAATCATTGCAAGTGCGCGTCGGCCCGAGGAGCTCGGCCGCTGGACCGATCATATACAACGGCAGACTCTAAAGCCGCTCGAGATGATCTGGGCCGTTACCGGCGATGACGACCTGACCCCCGACTATCGATCGGGCAGTCCTTTGCCCGACCTGACGATCATCCGCTGCCCGATGGGCCTCACCAAGCAGCGCAATTGCGCGCTGGCGGCGATCAGGACCGATCCGGAGTTCATCGCCTTCTTCGATGACGATTATGTTCCGACGACGACCTGCCTCGCCGATATCGTCCGTACCTTCGCACTGATGCCCGACGTCGTCGGCCTGACCGGCACGATGCTCGCCGATGGCATCAATACCCAGGGCATCGGCTACGACGATGCCGTTGCGATCGTCGCGCGCCATGAGCGGGAGCGCGGCACCTATCCAGCGGCGCCCAGTCTGGAATTGTGGGACGGCCTGTATGGCTGCAACATGGCGCTTCGCGCCGAGGCGATCGGCGAGGAGCGGTTCGACGAGAACCTGCCGCTTTATGCCTGGCAGGAAGACGTGGATTTCGCCGCCCGGGTCGCCCGCGGACGCAAGATGGGCCGGACGGACGGGTTCGCCGGGGTGCATCAGGGCGTCAAGAACGGACGCGGAAGCGGCAAACGCCTCGGCTATTCGCAGATCGTCAATCCGATCTATCTGACGCGCAAGGGCAGCATGAACCGCCGCAAGGCTCTGGTCATGTCGACGCGCAACATGATCAAGAATCATCTCCGCCTCGTGAATCCCGAACCCTGGATCGACCGGCGTGGTCGCGCGGTCGGCAACTGGTTGGGGATATGGGACGTGCTAAAAGGCCGGGTCGACCCGACCAAAATTCTAAAGCTGTAAATATTACGCTTTTTCAGCAGCTTATGGTGTATCCGAGCAGATAATACTATTTGGTGCAGCCCGCCCGAGGCAGCATTCTCATAGTTTCTGTCGATACTGCTATCGTATTTCCGCATCGTATCGATTGACAGAACGGTAGCCTTTTCAAAAGACTGCCTTAATAACAGACTATAGTGCCCGGTGCAGATCGTCGCGTTGCAGCGACGTTCGTTTCCGCACTGCGTTTGGCCGGTTCGTGCCATTGTTCGGTAGCAGATGGTATCATGGGGGATCCGGCATGAATGGACTGAAAAAAGCAGCGTTACGCACCGTTGCCAAAGTCGGTAAAGCCGTCACGACGAATACGTCGTTTCAGCGCACTGTGTTCAATGCCATTCGGCTGGACCGGGCCGAAGTGGCGCCGTTGATCCGCGACAGGAAAACGCAGTTCCTTTCCTATTGTCTGGGAAGAAGAGAACAATCACGCTCGCAAATCCTTCAGGATCTCTGGGTCTGCTTCGAGCTGAACGAAAAGCGGTCCGGCTATTTCGTCGAATTCGGCGCGACCAACGGTCTCAAGAACAGCAATACCTGGCTCCTCGAGAAGCAATATGGCTGGACCGGCATTCTCGCCGAACCGAACCCGTTCTGGCATGCGGCGCTGAGGACCAATCGTGGCGCGGACTTCGAAACGCGTTGCGTCTCCGGTCGGTCGGGCGAACGCGTGACGTTCATATCGACCGAGAATTCCGATCCCGAGCTCAGTGGCATCGAAGCGTTTGCGACCTCGGACCATTTTGCGGCCACCCGGCAGACGGGCAAGAAGATCGAGATCGAGACGATTTCTCTCGATGACATGCTCGCGCGCTACGCAGCGCCGAAGATGATCGATTATATATCGATCGACACGGAGGGGAGCGAACTCGCCATTTTTGAAGGCTTCAGTTTCGACTATGCGTTCAATCTCATTTCCGTCGAGACGAATGCCGAAACCGACGCGAAGATTCAGGCCCTGCTCGAATCCAGGGGGTACATGCGGGTGTTTCCGGAATTCTCGCAATGGGATGCCTGGTACGTAGCCAAGGCCCTCAGAAGCTCATCGGTACCGACGATCGTCGCGCCGGACGCCTAGCAGCTGGCGACCGGCGTCTTCGGTCACCTCAAGCCGGACCTTGCTACCGATCCGTGTTCCCTGCGACATCCGCAGCATGGCGAACACGTAGCCGGATTGCGCCTTGCGGAGCGACCGCACGGCAATGCGATCAACCGTTGATCCGGCGGATGAACTTGGCGGGCACGCCCCCGACGATCGTTCCGTCTTCCACATCGTTCACCACGACCGATCCGGCCGCGACGATCGACTGCTCGCCGATCGTGACACCCCCCAATATGATCGACCCTACACCGATCCAGGCGCCATCCTTGACCCTGATCTCATGGTGAAACGTGTGCCTAGTTTCATCGGCCTGATGGGAATAATCATTGATGACCTGATTGTGCGTTGCCGTCTCGAAGCAGACGCGAGGGCCGATCATACATCTGTTGCCGATCACGACCCTCGACTTCCGGCACGAGATCCGGATTTCGGAATTGAGGTATGTCCTGTCCCCGATCTCTATCCCGGCCAGCGTCTCGTCCCTTAGACTGCATTCCACCGCAAGCGGACTGGATATATGGGAGTATTTCCCGATCTTCATTCCCGCCCGACGCAGCACGAACGCCCTGACGCCGTTCAGGACGCTAAGGTTTGGTATCTTGTTGAAGAGATACACCATTATCAATTGGAAGGTACGTCTTGCGTACACCATGCCGTTGCCGCCCTGCTAACAGAATCATATATTACGATTTTCGACCCGATTTTTGACCAAGAAAATCGCAAACCTCAGATTTAAAGCCATCGCATCGAACAATATGACTGATACGACGGGTCTTATTCGAAACATACTCGCTATACTTGGTCGGCAACGCCCGTCTCGATGCCCGGAACGGTCGCTTCGTTCGCCCCCTGATAGGTAAAACCCCGCCCTGGATCAGAGGAAATGCAGGCGCGATCGTCGCATCGACTTACTGGCAGCACAGGGCCGGACGTCCCCCTTATCCAATTTGCCACCGGACGGACATGAGCTATGGTTGCCGGCATCCATCCGATAGCGACGGTCGCCATGCACGGTAAGTGTTGACGAAAGATGGGCCGCGCGAACCGGTCGGTGGGGCGAATAAAGTGGGGAAGCTGGGAATTTTGACGATCTTCCTGCCTGTGCGGCCGCGGTGACATGGGCCTGACGCTCTTCGGACTGATCATTGCCGCCGTAGGCATCGTCATCCTGTTTCGCGCCGGCGTCATGGAGATGCTGCTGCTGATGATGGCCTGTTCGCTGCTCGGGGGCTCGGCAGCGATGACCCTGCCGGGCGGGTCGTCCATTCCGCCCTCGCAGTTCGCGGTCCTGTTCGGCCTGGCGCGGATCGTGCTGCCGGGCAGCGGACGTCTGCAGCAGGCTGGCGAGGCGCTGCGCGCCAATATCTTCCTCGGGCTGTACTGCCTGTATGGCGTCGTGGCAGCGGTTCTTGCCCCCGTCGTCTTTCGCAACGACATCTGGGTGCCGGCGCTGCGCGCGACCGGCCGGGCGCGATCGCTGTTCGATACCGTACCGCTGGCCCCGTCGCCGCAGAACTTCACCGTATCCTTCTACATGATAGGCTCGTTCCTCGTCGGCATCATCGCCTATGTCGCCATGCAGGAGAAGGCGTCGGCACAGCGCTACGTCAAGATGGCGGTGGTGGTCGCGTGGATCCACATCTCGCTGGGCGTGCTGGCGGCGGTTCTCAAGGGGACGCCGTTCGACCTGTTCGTCGATTTCATGCGCAACGCCAATTACAACCAGACCAACCAGACCGCCTTCGGCATCGTCCGCATCACCGGCATTTTTACCGAACCGTCTGCCTATGCGAGCTTCGCCTTCGGCTGGTTCGTGTTCCTGACCGAATGCTGGCTGCGCGACGTCATGCCCAGGCGTACCGGGCCGGCAGCGCTGGCGATGGGGCTGGTGCTGTTCTGCTCCACCTCGTCGACCGCCTATGTCTCGCTCGGCGCCTATATCCTGATCCTGATCCTGCGCGGCGCGGTGCTGCCGCAATATCTCGATCTGCGCAAAGTGCTCACGCTGATGGCGGGGCTGCTGCTCGTCGTCCTGCTGGCCAGCATCCTGGCCTTCGTGTTTCCCGCGGCGCTCGATCTCGCGATAAAGATCCTGCGGTCGGCAACGATCGACAAGCAGGACAGCGATTCCGCGCTGCAACGCGCCTTCTGGGCGAGAACGGGGATCGAGGCGTTCTTCGTATCGAACGGCATCGGCATCGGGCCGGGCAGCTTCCGGTCGTCGAGTTTCGCGACGGCGATGCTGGGGTCCGTCGGCCTGTTCGGTTCGACGGTATTGATCTGCCACATCATTCGGGCGCTGAAGCCGTTGCGGATATCGACCTATTGCGGATCGCGTGAGGGTCAGCGCTTCGGTGGGGATACGATGATCGGCGCAGCGGCAGCCTGGGCCGCCATCGGCGTCCTGATCCCCGCGTCGATCGCCGCGCCGACCTGCGATCCCGGTCTGGATTTCGCCGCCTTCACCGCCGTGGCGCTGGCGTTGCGGCGACAGCGCGTCACGATATCGGCACCGTGGGAAGCGACGGAGCGTCCGGCGCCCGACGACGCAGCGTTAACGGCTCTCGCACGATAGCCGGATATGCGGTCTGCGGTATCTGATCCGATGGGCCCGGCCGGCTCCACCGCCAGATAACCCGTCGTGGCGTCACGCGCGGTCCATCGTGTCGCAGGACGTGCCGCGCGCCCTCTTCGCCCGCTCTTTCGTCCGGGGTGTCGGTCGATCGAGATCAGGAGCTTTGTGTTGCCGCCCTCCCGACTATCCGACATTGCGCCGTCTGCGGCCGCGACCCATGACATCCGGCATGCCCCCCGCCCGGTCAGGGCCCGTCCCGTCGGCGAGCGGCTCGACCATCTCGACGGCCTGCGGGGGCTCGCCGCCCTGATCGTCGTGATCTTCCACCTGCTGTCGGCGCTGGTGCCCGGCATGGTGCCCGAGCAATATCCCGGTGCCCATTGGATCGCCTACACGCCCGTTGCCATTGCCTGGAACGGCAGTTTCGCCGTACTCGTCTTCTTCGTCCTCAGCGGTTTCGTCGTCACGGCGGCAACGTTGCGCAAACGCAATCCGCTCTGGATCGATGTGACGATCCGATACCTCCGGCTGGCGGTTCCGGCCACGATCAGCGTGGTCATCGCCTGGGCGCTGCTGACGCAGATGCCCGATGCCGCCACGGCGCTCAAACAGCGCACCGGCAGCCCCTGGCTGGGCTATATCCATCAGGGCGACATTCCGGGTTTCGGATCGGCGCTGCTGGACGGCACCGTCCTGATCTTCGTTCGCGGCGGATCGCAGTTCAACAACGTCCTCTGGACGATGAAGCCCGAGTTGCTCGGGTCGCTGATGTGCTTCGCGATCTGCCTCTGCCCCGGGCGCATGCTTCGCATGGTCGCGACCGCAGCGTTCGCGGTGGCCGCGATCGTGGTCCATCGCTACGAATATGAGGCGTTCGTGGTCGGCATCGTGCTGCACGAATTATGGTCGATGGATCGACTGCCCGCACGGTGGCCGATGCCCGCACTGGTCGCGGGTGCGGCGATCGGCGCGTTCAGCGGAGATGCCGCCGCACGGTTCGGCTTCGGTGGCCTGCCCGACGCCTTCCAGTTCCGTCATCATGGTGGGCTGCTCTATCCGGTGGCGGCCGGGCTGATCGTCTATGGCACCATGCAATCGCCACGGGCCAGAGGCTTCTTTTCGCAGCGATGGGCCATTTTCCTGGGGACGATTTCCTTCCCCCTCTATCTGATCCACGTGCCGCTGATCGACACGGTGCTGGCCGGTCTGATCGTCCGGCTTCCCGACAATGTGCCGCTGTCCGTGGCGGTGGCTCTGGTGGCGTCGGGCATGATGATCCCGCTGGCCTATGGCTTCGAGCGGCTGATCGAGCGGCCTTTCCTGAGCGCTCTGGGCCGATTGCGCCGCAGATTGCAGCGTATCGATGCCCGCGTGCGCGATATGGCTGTGCGAGTCCGAGCGTCACGGCGCAGCACGTAACGCGGGCTACCACCCGACAGGCAGAAGGCCGGGGAATACCACAACCGGAAACCCCGCCCGTCGGCCTGACCGGCCGCTGCTAGCCCGCCTTGTGGATCCTGACCCGGTACGTCGTGCTGTCGCCCCCGGCCACCGTCTTGTTCGTGCCGACGATGATATTGACGACGTCGCCCATCCTGAGCGCGACGCCCTTCAGGTTCATGTCGTAATGCCCGTTGAACGTGGTCGACAACAGCGACTGGCCGTTGACTTGTACGGTCAGGTCGACCCCGTCCGCCGAGCCGCTCGCGACGTCCCATGGCCCGCTGATGGTGAAGCTGCCGCTGGACGGCGACGTATAGCGCAGCACCGCCTTGAAGACGTTGGGCGCGGCAGCCGTGCCAAAGTCGACCGGGTTGAGCTGGCGGGCGCTGATGTTGAACGGGCGCAGCCAGTTGCTGCCGATGTGCGGGGTCCAGTCCGAGCTGCTGATCTCGCCGCCACCCTGGGTGTACATCGGATCGAACTTCTGGTCGCGCGTGCCATAGGCGTAATAGGACCATGGCCCTTCGAACTTCGCAGGACCGGACAGGTCGTTGCTATAGTCGAACTGGTCGAAGCTGTCGGCGACCAGCTGCGTCGCGCCCAGCGTGACGTTGCTGCCATAGACCAGCGGCGTGTCGCTGACGACGATGACCGGGGCGCCGGTCGTGATCGACCCCGGGTTCGCGATTTCGACGCCCTGCGCATTGTAGAACCGGGCCGACGCGGTGACCGTCAGGCTGCGCGGCTCGCCCCAGATCACCATCGCATGCTGGCCGAACTGATAGGCGTAGGTAAAATCGTCGATCGCGATCCGGGTGCTCGCGCCCTTGCTGAGCACCTGCTGGCTGAGCACCTTGTAGGCTTGTCCCGGTGGCAGGATCTGCCCGCCGAACGAAGTGAGCGCGACGTTCTTGTACCAGATATCGTTCGCCGACCCCTGTTGCCGCAGCGCGTACCAGTCGGCTTCGGCGATGCCGGCGGTGGCCATCACCGCGACGCTCTTGACGAGATAGCTGGCGGTGTCGGCGACGCTGTCCAGCCCTTGCGAATATTCGGTGACGTGGATCGGCCGCGGCGTCGATCCCATCGCCGTGCGCAGGATCGCGATCTGCTTTTCGAACTGTTCCGGCTCGGTCGTATAGGGGTGGACGACCAGGCCATCCATATAGTTGAGCGCGCCGAGCTCGAACAGCGGCTTGAAATAGCCGACGGGGATGGACAGCGCCGCGCCGCCCAGCACCTTGACGTCCGGACGGCTCGCCTTCACCGCCTGATAGACGGTGCGCAGCATCTCGAAATAGTATTTCTGGCGCGGGCCATAACCCTCGTCGCGAACGGGACCGCTGACGAAATTCCACGCATTGTATTCGTTACTGATCTCGATCGCCTTGACGCCGGGAAACCGGTTCAGCGTGGCGACGACATAGCGGGCATAAGCGGCGCGACCCGCATCGGTATAGACGGTGTTGCCACCGTCGTAGAGCGGATTGCTGTCCGTCATCAGCAAGGTCACCGCAAACCCCTTCTGGGTCAGCGTGTCGAGATAGGTGCCGCCGTTGGCAGTGAACTGGTAGACGCCGGGGGTGGTCTCGATATTCTTCCACTGCACGCCGTCGCGGATGGTGGTGGCGCCGATCGACCTGGCCGTATCGAGGATCGAGAAATCCCACCCCTGCTGATCGAAGGCGGTCGCGACGCCCATCACCATCGGGTTCGGCGTGACGGTCACCGCCGGCACGACCGCCACGGGGGTCGAGGTCGCCACCGCCTGCGGGGTCGCCACGGAGGCGACATCTGCGCCACCACCGCCTCCGCCGCATCCACCCAGCAGGAGCAGGGCTGCAATCGCCCATCCATTCAACGTCTTACGCATCACCAGCTCACCCCAGATGTCCCCGGGGTTTACCATCCGACGGTTAACAAGATTTGGTGCCGGGCCGGCCCGGTGAAGCGAATTCGCCGTCCGGCGGGCCCGTCCTGTGCGACGGGACCGCGCAACCGGCAGGCAGGCCGTCGGATTTTTTGACAGTGGCGCACTTCTGCCACAGGCAATCCGCTTGTGGAGCCGCTCGATATCGCTCTAGCGTCGCACAATCCGGCAGGGAAATGGAGCCCATGACAGGCGAGCAATCGTCGCAGAACATTGGTGGCCGGGCAGCGGTGGGGGCAGCCTGGCTGATCGGCGCCCGGCTGGGTACGAAGCTGATCGATCTGACGACGCTGCTGCTGCTTGCACGCCTGCTGAAACCGACCGAATTCGGGCTGGTCGCGGTGGCGATGACACTGATCCTCATCGTCGAGGCCATACTCGAGCTACCGGTCAACCAGGTGCTGGTCCGGCTGCCGACGCTGTCGTCGCGCATGTTCGATACGGCCTTCACCGTCGGCGCGCTGCGCGGGCTCGTGCTGGCGGTGCTATTGGGTACGCTCGCCGTGCCCTTCTCGATCGTCTACCGGAATTCCGAACTCGTCCTCATCATCCTCATTCTGGGCATGGCGCCGATCGCGCGCGGCCTGCTCAGTCCGCGGCTGGCGATCTACGCGCGCCATCTCGACTTCCGGCGCGAATTCATCATCGAACTGGCGGGAAAGGTCCTCGCCTTCACCGCCTCGGTCATCGTCGCCTATCGTCTGCAAAGCCACTGGGCACTGGTCGTCGGCATCATCGCCTCGCCGGTCGGCATGCTCGTCTCCTCCTATATCGCGGCGCCGTACCGGCCACGGCTGTCGCTGGAGGGCTGGCGCATCTTCGCGGGGTTCCTCGGATGGACCACCGCCTCGCAGCTGGTCAGCGCGATCAACTGGCAATGCGATCGCCTGATCCTCGGCCGCTTCGTGTCGTTGCAACGGCTCGGGCAGTTCTCGCTGGCGAACGACCTCGCCTACCTGCCCGAACAGGCGCTCATCAAGCCGATCATGCGGCCGCTGATGTCGGCCTTCTCGCATGTCAGGGACGACCGTACGCGCCTGCGCGCCGCCTATATCAAGGCGGCTGCGGCAGTCTTCGCGCTGGGCCTGCCGATCATGACCGGGTTGAGCCTGCTGGCCGACCCGGCGGTGCGGCTGACGCTGGGCGGTAAATGGCTGGAAGCCGTGCCGGTCCTGCAATGGCTGGCGCTGTCGCTGATCCCGCCATTGTTCGTGTCGCCGCTGATCCCGCTCGCGATGGCACTCGATCGCACCAACGTCTTCCTGCGCCTCAGCGTGTGGGAACTGGTCGTCAAACTCCCGCTGATGCTGCTCGGCGCAGCCGCGCTCGGGGTAACGGGCGTCATCGGTGCGCGCATGGCGACGGCGCTGGTCACTGCGCTGATCGCGATGCTGTACGTCCGCCGGCTGATCGGCCTGCCCCTCGTTCGCCAGTTCGCCGGGTCGTGGCGGATCGTCGCCGGCGGCATCGTGCTCGCCGCAATCCTGATGGCGCTGCGGCCGTGGCTGGTCGCGACCGACGGCCTACTCCTGCTGGTCAAGCTGGCCGCGGTGGCGACGCTCGGCTTCAGCGGCTATCTCGCGACCCTGTTCGGCCTGTGGGCCGCCGGTGGCGCATCGGGCGGGATCGAGGCCGTCGTCGTCTCCCAGATCCGGGCGCGCCTGCGGCGCCGTACCCCGCGGCAGGATCTGGTGTATCTGATCCTCGCCATTCCCCAGTGGACGAAATGGCAGGCCGACGGAAACTTCATCATGCGGCCCTCCGCGGGCAGCCTTGCGGTGGCCGGCGAGATCGGCAGCGTGGCGCGGCAATATTTCGTCGGGCAGCGCAACCTCATGCTCGTCGAGATCGATCTCGGCGTGCTCGGCAAGTCCGTACGGTGGAAACCGCATGACCGGGATCGTCGCTCGCCCAGCGTCGACGGCCCCATCCCGTTCGCCGCGGTGACCCGGGCGCGATCGATCGACGATTTCAACACCTGATGGTGGGGAAGGGTCGTTACCGGGTGTCGATCACCCAGCGTTCGTCCGCCTCCAGCCCGACCGCGGACAGGATGCCGCTTTTATAGGCTCCGGTATCGACGCCGATCCGGTTCGTCCGGAATTCGACCTGATCGATCGGCGAGTGACCATGGACGACGACGACGCCATGATCGTCGTCGCTGGCGAGGAATTCGTCGCGTATCCAGAGCAGATCCGCCGTCTTCTGCCGGCTTAGGGAAACGCCGGGACGGATGCCGGCATGCGCGAACAGATAGTCGCCCGCGCGATAGGAGGTGGGCAACGTCTCCATCCAGTTGACCAGTTCGAACGGGACGCAGCGCCGGAGGAGGCCCATCATCGCCTCGACATTCGCCGGGTCGGTACCGGCGACGTTCGCGCCAAAGCTCGCCAGCGTCGCGTCACCGCCGAATGTCAGCCAGAACCCCAGCGCCGCGCGATCGCCGCGATAGGCCGCGATCATCGCGGCCTCGTGATTGCCGAGCAGGACGACGAGATTGTCCGACGCACGCTGGGCGAAGAGGCTCTGCACGATCGCCGCGGAATCGGTGCCGCGATCGATGAAGTCGCCAAGCACGACCACGGTCCCCCGGCGACCGTCGCGCCCGATCGAATCGACTAGGATCCTGTCGATCAGACGATCGAACAGCATGGCCGATCCATGGATGTCGCCGATCGCGTAGATCCGCCGCCCGCTCGGCAGCCGGGGCCCCGACTTCTGTTTCCCCGAGGAAAAGGATCGCCAGAACGTCACGTCGCCATCATGGCCGCGGACATCGCCTACAACCGCATGCGATGCGGCACGATCACTTCGAACCCGCCCCAATTTCCAGTGCGCCCGCGACGCCGCCAAGGATGATCTCCGCCTGCCGGCGCCACGTGAAGTGCGCCGCGCGGGCCCGGCCGCGGATCGCGAGATCGGCGGCCAGCACGGGATCGTCGACGATCCGGACCGCTGCGGCGACGATCGAGCCGACGTCGTGCGGATCGCAATACAGGGCCGCATCGCCGCACCGTTCGTGCATCACCGGCAGGTCCGATACCACCACCGGACAGCCGAACGTCATCGCCTCGCTCGGCGGCAGGCCGGATGCCTCGTAGAAGGACGGATAGAGCAGGAACGCCGCGCCGCGATACAGGTCGATCAGCGCATCGTTGTCGACATAGCCGAGATAGCGGATGCGCGCGCGCGCCGCCTCGCTCGCCCCGGCGAGCATCGTCGTGGCGAGCGGGCTCGGCATGCCGACGAAGCGGAACTCGATCCCGCGCTCGGCCAGCGCGACGGCGGCACGGAAGGCGCCGAGGAAGTTCTTGCGGTCGGCGAAACCGCCGATCGACAGACCGAAGCCCTGCGGCGGCCGGGCGGCGAGGGGGCCGGGATCGGCATCCGCGATCCAGCTGCCATTGGGTGCGGTGACGATCGGATTGCGCAACCAGGGATTGCCGTCGCGGATCGCGGCCGCCTCGGTGGCAGATACGGTGAACAGCGGCCGCGCCCGGGTCAGGATGACGCGGTCCATCAGCGCATGGATTAGGCGATAGCCACGGCTGTAGTCGTTCGGGAACAGTCGATAGGATTGATCGTGGATCATCACTGCGATCCCCCGGCTGCGCAGCAGGCTCGCGACCGGCGCCGCATTGCCCAGCGAGATCAGCGCGCCGGTTCCGACCCGTCGCGCCAGCGCAATCTGCTCCCAGCGATAGCCGCTGCCCCCCGCCAGATATTCGGTGGCGATGGTGCGCAACCCCAGCGGGGCGAAATCGGCGCCCTCCGGGGCGACCAGCCGCAGGGTCAGACCGGGGAAATGCCCCTCCGTCATCAACCGGTCGGCGGCCATGGTGAATTCGCGCGAGACGCGCTGCACCCCCGTCGCCCGCTGGACGAGGAAGCGACCGTTGATGAGAACCTCGTGCGTCATCGGATCAACGCTCCGCACCATGGGACGGGAGGGCGATCACCGGCGCGGTGCCGGTTGCAATGCGCCTGCCGGAAGCGAGGAGCCGCGCATCTCAGGCGTTCACCGCACGCATGATGCCCTCGTCGAAATGCTCGGGCGCGAAGCGTGCCGCCTGGCGCACGGCGACCTGCGGATCGAACGAGGGCAACCATGCCTCCATCCGCTCGACACCCTCGATCACGCCCTCGGGCGTCTGCGCGTCGAAGAACAGGCCGCTTTCCCCCGGCGCGATGCTGTCGCGCACGCCGCCCCGGCCATAGGCCAGCACCGGCCGCCCCGAGGCCATCGCCTCGACCGGCACGATGCCGAAATCCTCCTCCGCGGTGAACACCAGCCCGCGCGCCTGCGCATAGGCCGCCCGCAGGCCGGCGAAATCGAGCCGGTCGACGATCGTGATGTTGGACTTGGCGCGCTTGCGCAGTTCGGCGTTCATCTCACCATCGCCGACCATCAGCAGCGGCAGGCCGAGCTTATTGAACGCATCGAGCGCGATATCGGCGCGCTTGTAGGGCGTCATCTGGCCGACCCAGAGATAGCGCGGCTCGACATCGGTGGTCGACGTGAACAGGCTGGTTTCCACCGGCGGATGGACGACCTCCGCATCGCGGTTCCAGACGCGCTTGATCCGCTGGCGGATGAAGTTCGAATTGGCGACGAGCGTGTCGACCCGCGCCGCGGAGGTGACGTCCCACATCCGCAGCTTGTGGAACATCCACGGCATCGCGAGGCGCGACAGACGCCCGGCCGAGCTGCGGTAATCGTGATAATGATCCCATAGATAGCGCATCGGCGAATGAACGTAGCAGATGTGCCGCGCGTCGGGCGCCGCGATGACACCCTTGGCCGGCCCGGATTCGCTGCTGATGACGAGGTCGTAGCCGCGCAGGTCCAGTTCCTCGAGCGCCATCGGCATCAGCGGCAGGTATTTCTGGTAGTGGCGCGCCGCGCCCGGCAGCTTCTGGATGAAGCTGGTGTGGACGGTGCGCGACCGGATCGTCTGCGACATCGCCTCGGGCACGTAGACGTGGGTGAACAGGTCCGCGTCGGGGAACAGCTTGAGCAGCCGCTCGATGACGCGCTCGCCCCCGCGCATGCCCACCAGCCAGTAATGGATGATCGCCACCCGTCGCGCCGTCATGCCTCGTCCTTCTTTCCGGCGACCGCCGGGGCAGCCTGTAAACGTGCAGCCGCGCGGTCAGGCCACGCGGCTGCGGTTCGGCTCTCGCCTGTGCTCAAGCGTAATATTGCTGGTATTTCTTGTAGTAGAACGTGCCATCGCCATAGCCGAACTTGGCCTGCTTGCGGACATCGACCTGCGTGAGGACGATGCCGGCGATCGGCACGTGCCGGTGCGGCAGCAGGCGCAGCGCGGCACGAATGGCGTGATCGGCGGTGCTGCGCCAACGTGCCACCATCACCACCGCATCGACCTTCAGGGCCAGCGACCGCGTATCGGCGATCGGCAGGATCGGCGCCGCGTCGAACAGGATCAGGTCGAAGCGCTCGCGCAGACGCTCGATCAGCGTATCCATTTCCGTACCGATAAGCAGGTTGCCGACGTCGCGCGACATCTGGCTGATCGGCAGGATATAGGCGCCGCTGTCCTCGTCGTGGATCAGCGCCGCATCGAGTGCGGCATCGCCGCGCAGGACCTCGATCAGGCCCGGCCGGTCGTCGGCACCGCGGATCAGGCGGCTGACGCCATGCTGGCGGACATCGACGTCGACCAGGACGACGCGCTCGCCGCCCAGGGCGCTCATCCGCGCCAGGCACGTCGCGGTCGTCGTCTTGCCTTCGCGGGGTAGGGCGGAGGTGATCATCAGCACCTGCCGCCGTCCGTCGACGGCGTAATTGACCGACGCCCGAAGGCTGCGGAACGCCTCGGCGAAGCCCGAGCTGGGATTGTCGAGCACGGACTGGATCGGCGCCCCGGCGCGCGGCAGCACGCTCTTCAGCAACGGAATGCTGCCAAGGCAGCGGATGCGCAGCCGCTGCTCGACATCGAGCGCGGTCGTCAGCCCCGAGAACATCATCTCGGCGACGAAGGCCGATCCGATGCCCAGCCCCGCGCCGATGACCAGCGCGAGGATCAGGTTGAGCGCGACGCGGGGGCTGGTCGGCGCCATCGGCAGATCGGCAAAGGAGATGATCCGCGATTCCGGACGCTCCGTACCCTCCTCGGCGCCGGTCTGCTTGTAGCGCGCCAGATAGCTGTCGTAGAGCTGCTGCGATGCTTCCGCACGGCGGGTCAGGTCGTCGAGCCCGACCATGGCGCGGTTGTTCGTCGCGAGCTGACCGCGGGCGCCGCCCAGCGTTCCCTGGATCGAGGCCAGTCGCTCGCCCGACACCCTGGCCTTCGCCTCGAGGTTGGAGATGACGCGATTGATCTCGGCCGCGATCTGCGTGTCGACGTCGGCGAGCTCGCCCTTGGCCTTCTGGACATCCGGATACAGCGAGCCGTAGCGCGCCTCGAGGCTCGCGAGCCGCGCGCTCACCGTCGCGCGTTGCGCACGCAGGCCGCTGACCACCGACGAGTTCAGCGCCTCGCCGACATCGTCGCCCTTTGATCCGCTGCGCAGCTGCGCCCGCGCGGTCGACAGGCGTGCCTGATCCTCGACCGCCTGCGCCCGCGCCGCGGCGACCTGCTGGTTGTAGCTCGAGATCTCCTGCTCGGTCAGCGACGCGCCCGACGTGCTCAACAGGTTGTTGGCGATCCGGTATTGCTGGACGCGGGCGGTATCGGCCTGCGCCTGGTTACGCAGTTCTTCCAGTCGCTTGGACAGGAAGGACAGCGCCTCGGTGTTGTCGGTGCGCTTCCGGTTCAGATACAGGTTGGTGTATTGGGTCGCATATTCGTTGGCGATCCGCTGCGCATCCTCGGGACTGGTCGAGGTCATCGCGATGTTGAACGCATAGGTCGAACCGACGCGCGTGATGCTCAGTCCGGACAGAAGCTGATCGACCACCGAGCGACGCACGGCATCGGGCGTCATCCTGACCCGCGGCTTGGGCGCGAGCAACCCGATCGACTCGCCGAGACGGCGCAGACGTCCGCCCTGCGGGCGGTTCTGGGGGTTGAAGCCAGGGTCGAGATCGAGCTTGAGCGCGCCGGCGACCGTCGTCGCCAGTTCCCGCGACCGCAGCACCTCGACCTCGGTATCGGCCAGGTCCTGGGTCTGCGGCGCCTTGGTCTCGCCGCTCTCACCGGGTGCGACGCGATTTTCGGTCGTGTTGAGTGCGATCTGCGACGATGCCGTATAGCGCGGGGTCTGCAGCGCCGTGATGGCGATGCCGAGCACCAGCACCGTCGCCAGGACGCCGAGGATCAGTCCGAGACGGCGCCGCAACGTGACGAGCAGCGACCGCAGATCGAGCCGATCCTCGGTCGCCTGCATCTCCGGTTCCGCCCTGACGGGCAGCAGACGCTGCGGCTCGATCTCTCTGCCGCCGCGAGCCTCGATTGCGTTGCTCAATTTGCTTCCATCCTGTTCCGCACCGACCCCGGTCTATCGCTTTCCGGCCTATCGTTTCAATGTGATACCCAGCAGGATGCTGCTACCAGCATATTCCCGCCCGAGCGCGTTCGACGTCGTCTGGAACCGGTGGTTGACCGACAGCCCAACCTCCGCCCAACGGTTCAGAAGGTAGCGTGCGCGCCCTTCCGCGAACCACAGCCGATCGCTCCGGTCGAGGTCCTGATAGTCGTTGGAGATGAACTGACCGTTCACCGATACGATCAGGTTGCGCAGCAATTCGTAATCGACATTGACCCCCAGGCTGTCCTGCAGGATGCCCGACTGGTTGATGAAGGGGCTTTGCTGAACCGTACGGGCGGCAATCGCGGTGACCGTCAGCAGCGGCGTCGGGTTCCAGATGGCGCGCGCGTTGTAGCTGAAGCCGCCAATGTCGGGCAGGCCCGGATCGCGGTAATATTGCTTGAGATAGCCGATGCCGATCTCGCCGCTGATGAATTCGTTGACGCCGAACACCATGCCGCCGAGCGCCGCGAAGCCCTGCGAATCCTGATCGACCCCGGACAGCGTCTGTTTGTAGTTCTGGTCGTTGAAATTGCCGCTGACGAACGCCCGGATGCCGGGGCCGACGACGTAATCGGCGCGCAGCAATCCCGTCGCCTCGTCGCGATCGCGATAATCCTGCGACACCGACGCGCCGTTCAGGCGCACCGGCAGATAGTTGAAGGTGGAATAGGTGCCGCCCCCGGTGAACAGCAGCCGCCCGAACGTGCTCGTCGCGGACAGGCGAGCGGTGCCGAGATCGTAGCGGATGCGATCGCCGCTCGCGAGGATGTCGCCCAGCGTACCGCGCTGTTCGACGCGGCGCGCATACAGGCCGCTGGCGTTGATGGCCGAATCGTTCGACGCGTCGATCCGACCGACCGCCTCGACGTCATATTGTTCGTTGTTCTCGGTCGAGCGGCTGAAATAGCGCTCGAACTGACCGCCGGTGCTGAGCGTCAGGCTGTGGCGCGACCAGTTGGACCGCGCGTCCAGCCGCGGGGAGATCCGGACCAGACCATCGGATACGCGGCCATTGTCGATATTGTAGATGTTGCTGTCGTAGCCGCTCTGGATCTGGAGCGTCGGGAACAGCCGGAACCCGCCGGCCGCGATGCCGACCGGATCGTAGTCGGGCCGGGCGCGGTTCGCCACCGCTTCCGATGCCGCAACATCGGCGAGCGTCCGCGACGCGGGCCGTGGCGGCGCGGCATTCTGCGCCAGCGCCGGCATGGTCACCGTGCATAAACCGGAAAGCAAAGCCCCCCGACGTACAAAACGCCCGATACGCCGCGTCATATTTCCCCCAACCCCAATATCCCCGGGCGCAACTCTTAAGCCGTTTCCCGTAAGAAAACAGCATTTATCGTGCCGTGCCATACGCCTAACGCAAGCCATGCTGCGTTGCAATAATCCAGTATTTGCACAGTTATATGCTTGTGGCGATCCACCTTGTCGAATTGATACGCGTGCCGCACGTCCAATTGCGGCACGCTATGCCGGCCGGGATGCTGGCTCGCGAACGACACGGCCCGATCTATGCCAGTTGCCGGGGTCATGGTTAGCGGACAAGGCTTGCGGCGATCGTCGCGGTCTTGCCTGGAACGGGGTGTACTTTGAGCACCGAATGCTTCCCGCGCCGTTAGATTATGAAACAGGCCTCCTATCGATTTGACTGGCGAGAGGCCGGGGATCATGGCAAATTACAGGCAGTCAACGGGGTGGTAGTAACATGGTGAAGTCGGTTCTGGCGCTTCTGGCGCTTGCTGGTGTTGCGCTTTCGGGATGTGCGGGCGCGCCTTCGCCACTGGCCGACAGCGGGATGCCGGCGACCAGCTACGGGCTGGCGGCCGGCGACAAGCTGAGGATCACGGTGTACAGCGAGCCGGCACTGACCGGCGAATATGCGATCAACAGCGCAGGCAACGTCGCCTTCCCGCTGATCGGCGACGTCCCCGCCAAGAACGGCTCGGTCGAGAAACTGGCGGCCGCGATCACCACCAAGCTGGCCGGCGGCTACGTCAAGGACCCGCGCGTCAGCGTCGAGGTGCTGAACTATCGCCCTTATTATATCCTCGGCGAGGTCAACAAGCCGGGCGAATTTCCCTATTCGGTCAACCTGACGATCGAACAGGCGGTCGCTGCGGCCGGCGGCTATTCGTATCGCGCCAACAAGCGCTACGCGATCATCCGTCGCGCCAACGAGGCGGAAGAGCATAGCGTCGATCTGCGTGGCCGCCCGAGCTACGTGCTGCCCGGCGACACGATCCGGATCGGCGAGCGCTATTTCTGATCCGGCGGCCGACGCCGTGACCCGCCGCGCCGGCCTGTTCGGCAAGGAGACGGGCGCGTCCTCCCTGCCGCGGCTGGACCCGACCCGGCTGATCCAGCGGCCGTTCGCCTGGCTGACGCCCAATCGCGTCGTCGCGGCGTGCCGCGTCGCGCTCGCCGTGCTGCTGCTGGTCGCGATGGTCGCCGGCCCGGACGGACCGGGCTCGATCGGTTTGCGCTTCATCATCGCTTATGGCGTGACCCTCGTCGCCATGCCGGCCTTTCCGCGACTGGGCGGACGCAGCCTCGGTGGCGCCATCGCGCTGCTGTTCGGCGCGCGCTGGGCGTTCAGCACGCTCGATGCGGCGACGACGGAGATGCTGATGACGCAGCTCGCCGGCGTCGTCTGTGCGCTGGCGCCGGTCTATGCGCGCAACGTCGGCGGCCTCGCGGGATCGGTCGAGGGGCATATCAGCTTCACCGAGCGGCGCGCGATGTGGCGGCAGCGCTCCGCCGGGACCGCCCCGGCGCCGACCCGCACACCTCCGCGGCCGTCGCCACCACCCGCGCCGGCACCCGCCGCGCCGATCGTGGCGCTGCTCGACTATCGTCCCGAAGTCACCGGCTAGCCGCATCGCAACGCCGCAGGTCGACGACCAGCGGATAATGATCCGACCCGAGGAACGGGCCGCGACGGATATCCTCGACCGCCCAGTCGCGCCCGGCGAACAGGTGATCGATCGGAACCAGCGGCGTCGGGACACGATGATCGCCGAGGAACGCCGGCCAGGTCGGCAAGGCGCGACTGCGGCGCTCCAGCCTCATACCAGCCTCGATCCGCCGCAGCTGGAACGTCCAGCCGGGCAGGTTGAAGTCGCCGGCGACCAGTGTCGTCGCCGGCGATTGCGTGCGGACGTACCGGATCAGCTCCGCACGCTCGCCCTCGAAACGGTGGAACGGCCACGGCCGCCCGAGGTGGACGGCGACCACAGTGAATGGCCCGGCGGGGGAGGCGATCCGCATCCAGGCCGCCGACAGCCCGCCACGGTTTTCCGGATCCCCCCGGGCGAGGCCGCCCGAGGCAAGCGGCGCGCGCCTCGCCAGGATCACCGTCGAACACAGCGACCGGTCGACGCAATTCTGCGAGAATGGGTATCGATCGCGCAGCAGGGACGGCACCGTCAGCGTGTTGCGCGCCTCTTCGAGCATCACCAGATCGGGATCGACCAGCCGGATCCAGCGCGCGGCCGACCGGGTCATGCGATTGTCCTTCCACAGGTTGAACTGGACGATGCGCAGCCGCTCGCCTTGGCATGACCGCGCGTCGCCTTCCCGCCACTCGGCCAGCAGCAGCGGCGCGGGACCGACAACGAGCAGCAGCAGCGCGATCGCATTGGTCCAGAACACCGGTCCGCGCCGGCGCCGCTCCACAAGCAATACCGCCACGACGGCGATCAGCGCCGCCAGGGTCAGATAGGGGAGGACGATGTTGATCGCATCCCAGCGGTCGGACCATCGCCCGAACTGGCCCAGCAGCGCGATGGCCGCGACGCACAATGCGGTAATCCCTATCATCGCCCTGCCTGTCGCCCGCACCATTCGTCCGCCTTACGCTCTGTCGTCATGGCCTGTCGTTGCAGACCAGCCCGTATCCGTATCGGCCGCTAGTACGGATACGGGACAACGGGGCTTCTTTTTTTGCTGGTTTCGTCCGATACTATGTTTACGAGGTATCGATGGACACTATTCTGATCGCACAGCGCAAGCAGCGTCTGGTCTGGGGAGCGGCAACGCTCCTGATCGTCTTGCTCGGTCTCGCCCAGCGCGATCAGCGTGGTCTTCTGTCGGGCCCCGAGATGACCGCCAGCGCCTTTGCCGCGATCACCCCGCAGGCACCCGGCCTGGCGACCGGCGGGACCGGCATCGCAGGGCGGGGCGGCCAGCCGGGTCTCCGGCGCCCGTTCGGCCGCTCGGGCGGCAGCGAAACCCCGCAATATGCAGGGACGACCGGCACCCCGTCGCCGGGTGCGGGCGCACCGCTGTCGGCCTTCGATCCGCAGGCCGAGCCCACCGGGCCCTCCGCACTGCTGGCGCTCGCCGATCCCGGCAGCGGCGGTGGCATCAACCCGGGCCCCGGTCTGGGTGGAAGCCTTCCCAGCATCTCGCCCGGCGGCCCCCCGCAGACGGTCAGCGGCACCACGCCCGGTGCAGTGCCCGAAGCGCCGATGTGGGCGATCATGATCCTTGGCGTCGGCGGCATCGGCTGCATGGCGCGTCGCGAGCGGTCGCGGGGCCGTTCGTTGTTGAAGACACAGGCCGCCTGACGGTCGACCCGATCGACAGGGTTCAGGAATCCAGGGCCGCGTTGCGGGTGTGGACACGCAGGCGATCGCCATCGATCGTGACGACGCCGAGCTTGCGCAACAGGTTCTGACCCAGCAGCGATACCGGCAGGCCGTTCTGCGGCACCGCCGCATCGATCCGTGACAACCGGTGGCCGGCGATGTCGATGTCCTGCAACGTCGTCCACGCCATTGCCGATGCCCCGTTTGCGGTCCGCACGCGCGACTGGAACCCGCCATGTTTGAGGTCGACGCCGACCGCAGCCGCATCCTCGCGGGTCAGCATCACGACACTGGCGCCGGTATCGACCAGGAAGCGGACATTGTGTCCGTTGACCAGTCCGGTGACGTAGAACAGGCCGTCGGGCGCGCGTTCGAACTCGACCGCCTCGATCGCCGGCATAGCCGGTGCGCCGCGCGCTACCGGCTCCGCCTGCGGATCGTTGATACGGGCCGCCGGGGCGACGGCGCCGGTCAGAACCATCGAGATAGCAATCCCGACAAGGACGAGACGCGTTGAGGAAAAGACGGTCTGCATGACCGCAGTTCTGCCATGCAGACCCTAATATACCGTTGCGGCGACGGACCAGCGCCCGCGGCGCAAGGTCATCGATCGACAGGATAATCCCTATGGCTCGGGGCCATCGACAGCCGCCGGCGCGACACAATGGTCACGCGATCAGGGGCGGGTCGTCCTTTGGGGTGGTTTCTACGGACCGCGTCGCGTCGCGGCGCAGCAAGCGCAGCCTGCGGCGGGTCAGAAGCGCGGCAATCACCAGCAGTAGCACGGCCACCGCCAACTGCCCGGCCCCCGCGACATAAGGCCAGGTCAGCGCACTGCGATCGGGGTACAACACATAGGCATCGGGTGCGACGCGAAAGCCAGCATCGCGATACAGATGCACGATTGCAGGGGGCAGGCTACTGCGGCGGAGCACGCCGACGCGTTCCTCCGTCGCGGACCGCAGGTCGTCGGGCGACTGGCTGGTTTCGGCGAAGACGGTGACGATCGATGTCGGCCGCGCATTGGCGGGCTGTACGGGCACGAAGCGATAGTCGCGACGCGCGACCAGCACGTTCTGGCGGAAGGTCGCGGTACGGTCATGCCGGTACTGGCCGATCAGTCGCGTCGCCCCTTCGGACAGGACGGGAATCGGGGCGGGGACGGGGGCGCGCCCGGGTGCCGCGCCCACCTCGACCCGCTTCGGCGCGCCGCGACCATCAGGCAGCATCGCGAACTGGACGAGGAGGATCAGGGTCGCGATGCCGAGCAGCGCGGCGAGGACGGTCAGGACGCGCAGCATGCGCTCCGATCGCTGGATCACCAGCGTGTCAGTGCGCACGCCCCGCGCCACGTTGAACCGCCGGATCGCAAATCCCAGCAAAAACAAACCAGGTAGCGCGAACAACCCAAACAACACCAGAAAAGTCATCGCCGGAAACGCTTGGCCGAGATGATCGAACTGCCATTCGTTCAGTGCCTCGACGAACCCGGTGTAGGTGGTCGATTGCACGATCGCGACGATCAGGACGAGCGCAACCCAGCCCAATGCAAAGCCCGCGGCGATTTTCGTCCATCGGCCAATGGCACGAGAGGCAGTTGCAGCGGTCAAGTCATCCCCTTTGTAATGTTCTGGTTCGTCGTCCCTGCAACACTACAGGGTTGTTAACGGTGCAACAACCATCACAGGTCGGCCCGCTATTATGAATCCGTGCCAAAGCCGGATTGATAGCGTACCCTGACCGACGCCCGCTCTGCCTTGACGAGCCGTCGGACGACGTCCTCGCGTTGCTGGCGGACCAGCGCCTCGCGGGCTGCGGCAAGGGTGTCGGCAGGGGGTTGATCGACCGGGCGCGAACCAATGATCCGCACCACGCGACCACCCACCGTCGTCGTGGTTCCCGTACCGGCCGCCAGCAACCGCCGCGCCTCGCCACCATCCCCCAGCGTCGCGGTATCGATGATGCGGCGCCCGTCCGCATCCGCTACCTCGACCAGCCGTCGCCCGGCGAACCGCCAGTCCTGCGCCGCGGCGAAGGCACGCACCGCGGCATCGTCGGGTGGGGGCAGCGTGCCTGCGACCTCCTGCACCGCCAGCGTCGCCAGCGTCGCCTCGCGGAAGCGCCGCACCGCCGCCAGATAGTCGGGGGTCAGGTCCAGCCGGTCGCGCTTTGCGCGGCGGACGAGCAGCTTGCGATCGACGATCGCGTTGAGCGTCACCGGTCCGGGCGGCAGGCGGGTCAGTGCCGCTTCCACCGCCAGATCGCGTTTGGTGACATCGTCGCCATCGACAGACGCGAGCACCTGGTCGGTGGGCGGTCGATCCGCGCAGCCCGCCGGCACGATACCGGCTCCGATCCCGACGACGCACGGCATCATGCCGGTCCTGATGATCCGGGCAATCCGGTCGCGCATGCTGTTCATCCCCGCTCCCCGACGCTAGCGTCGCCCCATTGCCGACCACCCTATGTCATCGCCCCTACGGGAGAGCCAGTGGAGACCCCCTACGACTGGACGACGCTGGCGCTGTTCTGCGCGCTGGCGCTGCTGTTCCTGCAGCGGTCGATCGGACCGGCCGTGCCGGGCGATCGCGCCTTGTCCTACCTGCCGCCGGCGCTCGGCTGCATGGCCGCCAACGGTCTCGGCAACGCCGGCTATGATGTCGCCGCCATCGCCGTGATCCTCGCCACCCTCGGCTATGCCGTGCTCGTGCTCAGGCCGTGGGTCCGGCCGCACTGACCCCGCCCAGCAGCAGCGCGCGCGCGACCGGCGCCACGCTGGCGAGCAGCAGCGCGTTGAAGCGCACCAGCGCCGCCAGGGCCGCCGGATCGTCGTCGGTCGACAGCCGCACGAGCACGCCATCGGGGACACGGCGGGACAGCAGCGCGCGCATCGTCACCCAGCGCTGCCCCCACAGACTGTCCGGAAAGGTATCGCCGACCCGCGTCCAGTAGAGCAGCCGGTCGTTGCGATCGATGCGCCGCGCCGCCAGCGTCACCGCATCGATGACCGGCGTGCCGGGCAGGGCGAGCCGTCGCGACGGGGACAGTGCAAATCCGGCAGGCGGATAGCAGCTCTCCGGCCGGTGCAGCTGCAGCGTGTAATCCTGCGCCGCGCCATAGGCGATCAGCAGCGACACCGGCGCGAGGCCCGGGGCGGCATAGGTGCGCGCGACATATTGCTGATAGACGGTCAGGCTGTCGCTGTCGCGATCGGGCAGGACGATCTCGTCCGCCTCGCGCCGGCGATAGGCACCGATGCGCGAGGGGATCGCCGCATCGAAGGCGTGCGGGGTCGGACCGACCGCCCCGTCGGAGGGACGCGGGCGGGCGAACACGGCACCGCCCGCCGCGGCCAACAGCATCCCGCCGAGCAGCAGGTCGCGCCGGGAAGTATCGTCAGCCGCCACGACGCATACCTCCAAGCCGCCGGGCGAGCGGCGTGACCGACAGATCGATCAGCGCCAGCAGCAGCAGTGCGAGCGCCGCCATCGCCAGTCCGGTCGCCATGTGCAGCGGGGTCTCGAGCACGCGCACGCCCCAGATATGGACCGCGACGAGCAGCAGGATGACGCGGATCAGGTTCGTCCCCAGCGCGACCGGGACGATGGCGAGCGCCAGCAGCGCCGCATGGCGCCAGTCGTCGTCGTGGCGGACATGGACGTAAAAGATGCCGATCGCCGCGAGGCTGAACAGCGAGTTCATGCCCGAACAGGCGGCCGCGACCAGCAGTTCATATTGATCGACGAACAGCGAACTGCCCCGCGCCGCGACCTCGATCCCGAAGGCCGCGACGCTGTCGACCGCCTGCACCGCGATCGCGCGCTTGAGGATCTGCACGACCGGATCGACCAGCATGACGGGCGGCGGGATCAGGAACAGCAGATAGACCAGCGGAAACCACAGCCGGCGCAACACCCGTCCGCCATGGCTGGCGTAGAGCAGCACGATCAGCCCGGCCCAGGTCGCGAGTAATGCCCCCGTCAGCATGTTGACCATGCCCGCGACGACGTAGAGCAGCAGGCAGGGCAGCAGCGCGGCGAACGTCACGCCCGCCCGGCCGGGCGTGCGCAGGGCGGCGAACTGCTTCAGCCGGACGCCGAGCAGCCACAGGCCGGTGACGAGGATGATCGGTCCCTGTGCGCCCTGTTCAGTCGTCCACAACCGCATAGCCATGGCGACGAAGACCGGCGCGACCCACAGGACGATCGCGACGAGCAGGAACAGGCGGGGCCACGGCACCGCCCGGTGCGGTCCGGCGCCGCAGAATAGGGATAGGGTTTCAGCCAATGACGGTCACTTCCTGTCGCGCGACCGTAGGAGCGCCCGGCACGCGCCGCAACGATCGCGTCAGAACAGCGAGATGACCCCAAGCAGGGCCAGCCAGCCGGCCACGCCCAGTCCGCCGACGATGAGCAGGCGGCGGCTCTGCGGGAACCGCTCGACCTGCGGCGGATTGGCGCGCGACCATTGCTGAACCTGCGCCATGTCGAGCTGTCCGCCGAAATCGGCCTCGACGACGGATTGCGCGGTGGAGGGAATTGTGACGAGCCGCGGATCGATCGCCTCGACGAACTCGCAGCCGAAGCCCTCCGCGGTGTGGCGGACGACATAAGCGGCGCGCTGGCCGATGCCCGGAATGCCGATCGTCACCTTTTCCTGAAGGTTCAGACCCGCCTGCGTCCGCATGCGGAAGCCGGTTGCCGACAGATCCTCGACGATCACGTCGATCGGCACGTTGCGGACGTGGCGCAAGGTACCGGCGACATCGAGTGTCTCGCGGTCCGCCCTGCGGTCGTCTCGAACAAGCTGTGCCGTGAGTGCCATGAATCGAACCCTGTCTAGGTCATCAATACCTAGCCTGACGACGATAAAATAATATTAACGCAGTGGCGTACCGGGCGATCAGGCAACTTGCCTGTCCTTTTGTTGATGGCCCGCAAGCCGGTCGTGATAGACCGCCTCCAGTCGATCGATCCACGCGGCCGGCGACAGCGCGATCGATCGCGTGTTCCCGAATGCCGCCACGCTCATCGTGCGCACCCCAGACGAATCCGTCGCGATCCGTCGCAGGACATCGGCGAAACCCGCGATATCGCGCGGATCGACGGCCATGCCGGCGCCCGCGGCGACGATATCCTGCGTCAGGAACGCGGTTTCCGCCGCGATGACCGGCAGGCCGCTCCACAAGGCCTCTGCCGCGACCAGTCCGAACGGTTCGGGATAACGGCTCGGCATCACCAGCGCGCGCGCACCACGCGCATGGTCCGCGATGACGGATGGCGGCTGCTGCCCCATCACCTGCACCTCGGGATAATCGCGTTCGAGCGTCGCGCGCAGGACGCCATCGCCGATGACCCGCAGCGGCACGCCCGCCGCCCGGCAGGCTGCGGCCGCGAGGTCGACGCCCTTGGTATCCTCGAGCCGCCCGACGAACAGGAATTCCCGATTGTCCTCCGCCACGATCCTGTCGCGCGTCCATGGCGTAACCGGGTTTGGCAAGGTCTGGATCGTATCGCCGGGCAGGCCGGCCCGCATCAGGAACGGGCGCATCCGCGCGTGGATCGCGAGGATCGGAGGCGGGTCGAGGCGGCGATAATGATGGGTCATGACCGCATGCCGCGCGACCCGCCATAACTTGTGCGCGTAGCGACGCCGGTCGCAATTCGTCGTGATGCACGGCACCGACATCGGGACGTGCGGGCAGATCGCGCCCGAGCGCAGCAACGCGAAACTGCCGTTGGGGCAGGCGAGGAAGAAATCATGCGCCGACAGCACCAGCCGCGCGCTCACCGGGCGCAGCGCCGCGAAGATCGCCGGCGACAGGATCTGCGACCAGCCATGCAGATGGTAGACGGTCCCGGGCGTATCGTTGGCCCTGATCCAGGCGGCGACGGCATCGCCGGCGCTTCGGTTGTAGAGGCCGTTCGTCATCGCCGTGAACGCCGAGGAGGCGAGGAGGCGATCCTGCCCGAGGCCGACGACCTCGATACCCCGGGCAATGAGATCCGGATTGCGTCCCGCATCGCCGGTCAGGAAGGTGACGGCCCGCCCCCGCGCGCGCAGCATTTGCGCCGAGAGCAGCGCCAAGGCCGTCGCCCCGCCTTTCGGCACGGATATGTCGTTGATGACGACGATGCGGTCGATCACCCGCGGCGGTCCACCGCATTGATGAGCAGGTCCGCGAGCCGGTCCACATCCGCCCGGCTCCGGGCGATCAGCGCCGCGCGTGCGGTCTCGTTCAGCGGCTCGTGCAGTGCCCGCGCGACCAGCGCTACCAACGCGTCGAGCGGCATCTTGTTGGGCGTCGCCATGAAGTCGCTGCGCCCTGCCACGGCGAAAAAGCTGTCGAGTTTGGGATCCCAGGACAGGCCGATCGTCGGGACGCCGACGGCATGCGCAGCGATACAGGCATGCATGCGATGCGCCACGATCAGCGAACAGCCCGCGATGAAATGCACGAGATTGCCTGGGGTGGCGAAATCGGGCGCACAGGTGATCGCGCCTTTGCTTTCCGCGACGAGTCCCGGTCCGATCGCATCGCGCAACTGCCGGTCCTCGGGACTGCCATTGGTGAACAGCACGACGCGATGCCCCGCGGTGACCAGCGCTTGTGCAAAGCGGCCGAACCATGTCTCGATATCGCCACGAACATGATCGTCTGCCGCGTGGTAGCGCAGCAGGACGGGATGGGTCAGGCACAATCCGACCGGCCCCCGATCCGTGGCTGCAGCGACGCCGTAGCGTGCAGCGGCCAGCAAGCCGGGATCCTGCGCAAGACCGCTGGCGGGGATCGTGTCGCCGGCGAACAATCGTTGCCAGACCTTCTGCGAACGCCGGTCGCGAACCGTCACGTCGACCAGCCGGGCGGTCGCAAAGGCATGACGGAACGCGGCCTTGCCGATCGGCGACCATGTATCACCGACGCCGACACCGAACACGGCGACCGGCAGATCGCGGCACGCCGCCTCATGTAGCGCACTGGCAATCTTGATCGGAAAGTTCAGGTCGGAATCGGCGATCAGGTTGCCGCCACCCAGAACGACGGCATCGACATCGGCCATCTGGTCGGCATAGCCGCGTCGCAACCTGTAGCGGACCAGCAGGCTCAGCATCACATAGGTCAGCGGATAGCGCAGCATCGTCGGCAACCGCTGGATCAGGCTCAACATCGGCCCGCGAAACGCATTGCCGCCCGAAAAGGCAGTCCGCCCGGCCAGATCGACCGACCGGATCTCGATGCGATGACCTTTATCCTCAAGCGCACGCTCCAGGCACTCGGAGAGCAGCCCATCTCCCAAATTCGGGCTGAATTTGACGTTGAGCAGCGCGACCTTCACTCAGACTCCCCGGATGCGGACGATCCGCTTCTTGCCACGGGATACGCGCGTACGAAGGGCATTGCCGAACGAAGGCCTAAACAGCAACGTGCGAACGCGCAACACTTCCTGCGACGGACGGCCGTTCGAACCCAATGTTATAAATGATCGATGTCCCGGACCGCACAGGAATCTCGCTCTATCGCGCCTATCCATTCGTCAAGAACGGACACCGATCCGCATGATAGTCTGACGTACGGCCCTTATGCTTAACTGCTGTTTACCATAAAACCGGACTGGTTCTATTTTCTCATCCTTATCGCCGACGATATTCGAACAACCGAAAATCTCGTCAGCCCTGTTTCCGTATTGCAAGCGAGACGGCGTAAACAGCATCCCAATACGGCATGCTATAGGCAGTTTTCTGATATATGGCAGGTATCGAAATGCCACATACCTAATTCGCAACGTTAAACATCCGGTAGAGATTGCATACTCAATAGTAGATAATGTATCCGTCAGACAATTCCTCCGTCATCGTACCTCGGCATGATTGCACGACATCATGACATATTTGATCCGATGGTACTCCCACTTGATCATGTCCGGATGGGACTGACCGCTTGCGCCGACCGGCACGGGCTGGTTAATTTCGCTTGCATAAATGATCTTGTAACGTTTAGAGATTAGAGCAATCCTACACTCCGGCTAACCAACGCCCCTTGTGTCGAGTGATCGTGTAATTGGTGGTGTGAGACAGGCATGTGAGTGGTCATGAACTTGCAGTGTCGGGTGCATCCGCCGATCCCCAGCAGCGTCACGAAAAGCCCGTTCCGTCGATGCGGACCAGTTTGGTAATCATCCGCAATCTGGATATTATCCTTTCCGGTCTCGCCCTGCTGTTCCTGCTGCCGGTGATGGTCGTTCTGGCGATCGTGACCTGGGTCGGCGATCCGGGGCCTATCTTCTTCGGACATGTCAGGATCGGCAAGAACGGACGCAGCTTCCGCTGTTTTAAATTCCGCACGATGGTGACGGATGCGGAGCAGCGCCTGACCCACCTGCTGCAGACGGATCCCGTCGCGCGCGCAGACTGGGAGCGCGATCGCAAACTGACCAACGACCCCCGGATCACCGGGATCGGTCGCTTCATGCGCAAATCGAGCCTCGACGAACTGCCACAGCTCTGGAACGTGATCTGTGGTGAGATGAGCCTCATCGGCCCGCGCCCGATCGTTCAGGCCGAGGTGCCTCGCTATGGTCGCTATATCGCCGATTATATGGCGACGCGTCCCGGCATCAGTGGTTTGTGGCAGATCAGCGGACGCAACGATGTCAGCTATCGTCGGCGTGTCGCGCTCGATGTGGCGTTTGCCCGGTCACAGTCGTTGAAACTGTACCTGCGAATTCTGGTGCTGACCGTACCGGCGGTCTTGTTCCAGCGCGGGTCTTATTGACCGGCTCGAAGCTGGACATGATGGAAGCCGCAACCCCATTCGACGGTCGAGGGTTGCGGCCAGTCCTTACGGTTAAAGGCTGACAGCCGCGATCACGGCAGCCCACAACATGCCGGACAATGCCAGCGCGATGATGAGTCCTCGCGGAGCCTCTATCGGTTTGCGGCTCGAGGCCCCGATCGAGCTACCGCTCGCCTGCAGACGTGCCAGATGCGGCATGCCCTTGATGCGATGGTGACGGATGCGAACCGTCGTTACGACGCGCTCTTTCATAACCTCTCCATATTATCCCGCTATTAACGGTCGGTTCGATATGTTGTTCCGTTTCAAGACAGTCAAGCGATTGATGACCATACTTCCGCTGGCAATCGGGTATCGGAAAATAAGGTTTTGGCGGGAAACTGCCTTCAGGGTCGGGCGCAGGAGCCAAAGATGAGCGGCCGAACATGGGTACGTGACAACGTTTTTTCGATCGGCAAACGCGTCCTCGGGCGGGCGGAGATCGCCCGCTATTTCGCTACGGAATCCGACCGCCGTCTCAACATCGGATGCGGCGGCAACCGCATTGCCGGCTGGCTCAACGTCGACCGGTTTCCTCCGCCCGGCGCCACCTTCGTCGATGCCGCCAGACCATTGCCGTTCGACGATGCGGCCTTCGGGGCGATCCTGTGCGAGCATATGATCGAACACATTCCCAAACCGGCCGCGATCGGCCTGCTTGGTGAGATGCACCGCATCCTGCAGCCGGGCGGAATGGTCCGGATCGTCACGCCCGATCTCGACTGGTTCTCGCGCCGCATCGTCGAACCGGTTCCCATCGATGCCGACGACGACGCCTATCTCACCTTCCTGACCCGCTGGCACCGGCAGGCTGAGCTGTCATGGTGCGATGCGATCAACCTCTGCTTCTCCGAGCACGGCCATTGCTACATCTGGAGCATCAGCGAGCTGCGCCGACGAATGGAGGCCGCGGGCTTCGTCGATATCGTCGTGACGCGTGCCGGCCATCCGGATGCCCCGGTCTTTGCCGGCGCAGACGGTCATGGCAGGTTGATGGGCGACCTGCCCAATGCCCTGGAAGCCTTTGGCCTGGAGGGGCGATTGCCGCTCTGACCCCGTCCCGCCGCGAGGGGGGCGGCGAGTTGATCGAGTCTAGCCGATATGCCCGGAAATCGCCGTGATGAAGGCAGTCACCGGCTCGCGGAATATCACCGCCACCGCAATGAAAGCGGCAGGCCAGCGCAAGGCCTCGATCAGGCGAATCGTGAACCGTTTCCAGTCCATCTGGCCTACATCGTCCAAAATCCGTCTCCCCCGGCTCGCAAAACTTGGCCTGTCATAGCGTTCGGCCGGCAAAAGACATTAATATCTTTCGGCTACACCGGCGGCATGGCCACGAAACCCAGCACCGCTTATCCATCCTGGCTGGCGCAGGAAGAGCGCAAGTCCGATCGCGTCGCCGTTGCATGGCAAGCGACGATCTCATCGGTCAAGTTCGACGCCGAAACCTGCGCGATCCTGGACATCACGCAACTCGGGTGCCGGATCGCGCTGGCCCATGGCGTCAGCGTTGGTACCTATGTGTCGATCGACCTGCCGCAGACCGTCAGCCTCGAAGGGTGGGTCGCCTGGAACAGGGGCGGCGAGATCGGCGTCGATTTCAGCCACCCGCTGCCCGCCGAACTCCTCGCCGGGATCATCCACCGCAACGGGGATGCCGCGGTTAACCGGTAGGGGAGTAAAAGGGTAAAGCCCGCGCTTACCCTTTTCCCGCCGCCCGTAGCGCGGGGCGTTTAGTCCTAACGCCGCAATGCCATTCGCCACAGCGGCGAGGAGTATTGCGTCATGCGGACAGCGCTTATGGTCCCGATCGCGCTTGCGATGATCCTCGCCGGCTGCGGCGATGACGAGGGTGGTGGTGCGCCCGGCCCCGCGCCGACGCCGACACCCTCGCCGACCGCCACCGCGACGCCGACCCCGCCGGTCGCCGCGGTCAACCAGCGCGTCGTGGCGAGCTTCGACAACCCCTGGGCGATGGTGTTCCTGCCCGACGGGCGCATGCTCGTCACCGAAAAGCCGGGCCGGTTACAGCTGGTGACGCAGGCGGGCGCCAAGACGCCGGTCGCGAACGTGCCGCGCGTCACCTATTCGGGGCAATTGGGATTCCAGGACGTCGTGCTCGATCCCGGCGTCGCCAGCAACAACCGCATCTGGATCAGCTATGCCGAACCGGCGACCGGCGGGCAGCAACTTGCCGTCGCCCGCGCGACATTGGTCACGACGGGAACGCCGCGGCTCGACGACGTGACGGTGATCTGGCGCGCGACGCCGGCGACGACCGGCGGGCAGCTCGGCGCACGGCTCGCCTTCGCACCGGACGGGCGGACGCTATTCATCAGCAGCGGCGAGCGCCAGCAGGGGACGCCCGCGCAGGATCTGTCGGGGACCCTGGGCAAGATCGTGCGCATCACCCTCGACGGGCCCGCCGCGGCGGGCAATCCCTTCGCGAGCACGGCCAATGCCCGGCCCGAGATATGGTCGCTCGGCCATCGCAATCCCTACGGCCTCGTCTTCGCCAGCGACGATCGCCTGTTCGAATCCGAGATGGGGCCGGCGGGCGGCGACGAGTTCAACCTGATCGAACCGGGCAGGAACTACGGCTGGCCGCGCGTGTCGGAGGGCGACAATTACGACGGCTCGCCGATCCCGCGCCACGCCAGCAACACCGCTTATGCCGCGCCATTGGTCAGCTGGACGCCGGTGATCGCGCCGGGCGGGATGATCCAGTATCGCGGGACGGCCTTTGCGGGCTGGACCGGCGACTTCCTGCTCGCCGGGCTGGCGCAACAGGGCATCGTCCGCGTCCGCGTCTCGGGCAACACCGCCAGCGAGATCGCGCGCATCGGCCTCGGCAACCGTATCCGCGAGGTCGAGGAGGGGCCGAACGGCTCGCTCTGGGTGCTGCGCGACGGCGATGGCGGCGCCTTGGTGGAACTGACCCCGCGCTGAGAGACACCCGTCACCCGTACAGCCGCTCGTCCCACCAGATCGGTTCGGGCAGGTCCCAGCGGATCCCCGCCGCGTCGGGATGGCGCGGGTTGATGAGGATGTTGCGGTCGAGCCGGGCCGGAATCGACGGGACCAGCAACAGCGCGCTGCGCGCCTCCGCATGCCAGGCCTCGCCGAACGCCTTGCAGATGCCTTCGTCCTTGCCGTCCCAGCCGGGATGCGCGGGCGGGCGGAAGATCTCGTAGCGGGTGCCGTTGGGGATGGTGATGCGGATATAATGCTGGTTGGGCGGCAGCACGCCGTTGGCGTGGACCAGCTTTTCCAGCATCGCGGTCGAATAATGTTCGGACGTGTAGATCACCGGGCTCGCCGGCGTGTTCCAGCGGCCGGGATAGAGGCGCGCGCCCTCGCTGTCGTAGATCGGATGCGCGCCGTCGGGATCGCCGATGCGGTAGCAGGTGAGGACGCGGTCCGTCGTCTGGCCGCTCATGCGCCCCCGCCATAGGCCGCCCGCCCCAGCAGGTTGATGACGAGGTCCGCGCCCGGCCCGGTCGCCAGCGCGACGTCGAGCGGCGCCTTGCCGTCGAGCATCGGATGCGGGCGGCCGAGGAATTCGCGCGCCTTTTCCGGCACCCGATAGATGTCGAGCGCGAAGCTGAACACCTTGGCGAGCCGCGCCAGCCGGTCGCCCTCCTCGCTGGTCAGCCGCTGCGAGGAGGATTTGCGCCGGCGCTCCAGCGTCGCCTTGGGGATCAGCCGGAACTTGAAGCGGGGATCGTCGGGGGCGACGCTGTCGGCGAGCCGGTCGAGCGCCGCCACCGGCAATCCGCCCTCGATCGAATAGGCCAGCGCCAGCCGCGACGCCGGCCGGCCGGCCGCGACGCCGAGCAGCGCCTCGATCGATGCCATCTGCGTCGCCATGTCACACCTCCGGTTCCAGTTGATGCCTATATGCGCCTCATATGGTGCAACGGCAAGCCGCTCATGCCTCGTCGCGCGAGAGCGGCTTGCCTTTGGCGGCGATCTGTACCGGCTTGCCGATCACCGCGCGGCCCTCCGGCCAGCGGCGGGCGACGCAGCGCCCCTTGGCGATGCGCGCGATGGTGACCGCATCGCCCTGATTGCCGCCGAGCACGTGATAGGCGGCGGCATCCTCGCCGACGTAGAAGCCGACATGGCCGCCGCCCGGCCGCTCGAACACCAGCACCGCGCCCGGCGCCAGCCGCTCGGGCCGCAGCGCCAGTCCCCAATTCGCCCAGGACAGCGCCCGCACCGCGATCGGCGCCGCGCCGATCCCGTCCTCCGCCAGGCAGGAGGCGACGAACACGCCGCACCACGGCACGCTGTCGGCATTGTAGATCATGCCGAGCACGCGGGTGCCGAGCCGCTTCGCCCAGCCGAGGATGGTCGCGCTGTTCGCCGCACCGGCCGCCTCGCGCGTGCCGAGCCGCGCGCGCGCCGCCTGCAGCCAGGCCGGTTCCTTCGCCACATCGTATCTCCCGTCTGCCGCCCGTTCTGGCCCTGTCTTTGTGTCGCAGCGCTTGTCGCCCGGCAATCATCCGATAGACGGGGGCGATGGATCTCGACGACCAGTTGCGCCGCTATTTCGGCACCGACGACCTTGCCGCGGTGCCGCCCCCGGCGCTGGCCGCGGGGATCGAGCATATGCGTGTCGACCTCGGGCTGGAGCGGGACCGGTCGCGCCGTTTCGCACTGTGGACGTTGCTGTACATGCTGGATGCCGCGCCGGACCTCGACGTCGCCTTCGCGGATCCCGCCGATCGCGACGCCGCGCGCAACTGGATGGACCTGTCCGCCCGACTGACGCCCGACGAACCCTGATCGGCATTCGGGCCCGGGGCGATGGGTGTCTGGTAGAAGAAGACATGGTTCGCGCAGAGGCGTGGAGGACGTAGAGGTGCCGTGCTCGCGGCTTCGCATCATACCATTGCGATGACAGGGCCGCGCCTCCGCGCGCATCCACTCCTCAGGTGCGATAGAGCGCGATGCCCAGCGCCAGCATGCCGGCCATGGCGACGAAGAGGAAGACGATCATGACCATGATCGTCCGGCGCACGAGAGGGCGGTTTTCCATGCCGGCGACCCTAGCCCGGTTCCGCACCGCGCATCACCCGGATTAACCATCGGCGCGAACACGCGATTTCGCTTGCCGTCGGCGCCATGAGCGTTCACGCCATCCTCTGGTCACTACGGAGACCGGCGCCCCGTCCTACGGACAGCACCCAAGGCGGGGCGCTACCTGTCACAATCCCCCCTCGAAGACGAAGGCGAAGCGCAACGGCGCTGCCCGCCCGACGCCGCGCGCCGGCGTCACCGAAACCAGGGTCAGCGTGCCGTCGGCGATGACGACAGGCACGCCGAGCACCAGATCGACCCGCTTCGACCACGCTCCGCCATAGACGGTCGAGCGCAGCACGACGCAGCCGGCCCGGACGCAGGTCGTCCCCACCGGGCAGCGGCTGTCCTCGATCACGCGATCAGGCCGCACCCGCGGGCCGCCGGCATAGGCCAGTTGGCCGAGCCGGACGGGGCCTTCGACCGCGGTCGCACTGCAACCGGCCAGCGTCGCCAATACAAGCGCCGCCAGCCGGTTTCCCGCCGTCACGCGCTACGTGCCGAGCGGATCGAACATGTCGTCGGGATCGACGTCATGCGTCGCCTGCGCATGCACGTCCGCCTCGGTTTCGGGTCCCAAGGGCGCGCTGTCCGGCTGTTCCGCGGGTTCGGGATGGTCGGGGTCGGCGATGGTCATTGCTCGTGCGGGTCCTTGACGAACCCCTCCAGATCCTCCGCCTCGAGGTCTTCCTGCGGCGTTCCCTCGTTGGCGGCATCGTCGTCGGCATCGTTCGGGGGCGTGGGATCGTCGGGCATGGTATGTCCTTTCAGTGGAAGGGCATCAACGGCCGACCCGCCGGATCGGCACCCGATCCCCGCACGCATGCGTTGCCCCCAAGGCCTCTTCAGGAAAAAGGAACGCAGCATGACCGACGATCCCGCCACCCGACCCGACACCGACACGCCCGCCACCCCCGCCGACGCCGTCGCCCGCCCCGAACAGCCACCGATGGACGACGACGCAGGAGAACTCGAGGTGGAGGACGAGGCGGCGAAACTGGGCGACTTCGCCTGACGCATCCCGTTCAGCATGGGTGAATCCGGCCGCTGTAGGATCGCGCCATGGCCAGGCGACCGAACAGCACGCGTGCACGCCGCCCCGTCGATCCGGATCGCCGGACACGGGCGGGGCGCGAGACGCTGTGGCAGCGGATCAGGCGCTGGTGGCGGGTGATCCGGACCGGCTTCTGACGTCCGCGGTCAGTGCAGCGACGGCACGGTCGCATCGTTGTCGGCGATCAGGCGACCGATCAACAGGCGCAGCGCGTCATGAGACACCGGCTTTTCGACGATCGTCGCATCGTCCGGGCAGCCAGTGAGATGTTCGGGATAGCCGGTGACGTAGAGCACCGGGATGCCGGGGCCGCCGGCGGTGATACGGGCGACCGCGGCAACGCCCGAACCGTGCCGCAGCTTGACGTCGGCGACGATGACGCTGGGCACATGCCGGATCGCCGCAGCCTCCGCAGCGGCCTGCGTGTCGACCACCTCGACGCTGTGCGCCCCTGCCAGCACCGCCGCGTCCGACACGAACTGGCCGAACAGGTAGGAATCCTCGATAATCAGGACATGGGGAGCGGCGTCCGGCTGGGTCGCCGCTGTCGGGGTCAGGGCAGGGGGCATGGCGACTCCGTCATTGTACATGACAAAATGTCTTTGCAGGTCAAAGCGTTCCGCCAGCGCAGGCACGCGTCAGGGGTCGCCCGCGCCCTCCGGCTCGGGCGGCGCGGGATCGCACAGGGCGATCGTATCGGCCTCCTCCGACACCGCGAACCCCACATCCTCGAGCGCGAGCTTGAGGTGGATGCGGGTCAGGTGATCGGGCTCCTTGAACGAAAAGACGCATACTGGTTCGAAAAGCATCCGCCGCCAACGGCAGGCGCGATTCCCCGTTCCATTCGTTAACCATCATAATGGTTTAACCTGCGGCGAGCCGTTGCGTGCGGAGGACGCCGTCAGCGCGCCTCCCTGTCGATCAGCGTTGCGGCCTCCTGCGTCGCGGCCGCGGTCGTGGTTTCGCCGGACACGAGATCGTCCGCCAGCAGCATCAGTTCGTGCGCGGTCGCCGATCCGGTGTCGGCGACCTCGCCCAGCGTCACGCCGCGCCGGCGATCGATCGCCGCATCCCATTGCCGGCGGACCGCGGCCCAATATTCTCCGGTCTTCGCCCAATAGGCCTCCGCCGCGGCAACCGGGAAATCGCTCGCGGGGACGTAGGTGTTGACGACATACTCGTGGACGAAGGTGACCGGGCGGCCGTCTTTCGCACCGATCTTCGCATTGTCCTGTTCGTGCACCCAGCCGTTCGGCGTCAGCACATGGCGGTTGGTGCCGACATAATGATCGTAGGGCACGCCGCGGGTCGCATCGCGGCGGGCGAGCGGACGGCGGGTCTCGTCGCTGGTCCAGCGCGTCGCGCCATCGTCGTAGCGCCAGCGGCCGATCCCGCCGTAACGCGGGGAATCATCGGTCTGCCATACCGTCTGCGCCCAGGCGCCACGCCGCTCCACCTCCGGCACCGCGTGTTGCGTCCAGCGCCCGGGCCCCGTGTAGACAAGCATACGTGTCGGCTCGTAGACCCAGTCCTGCCGCCAGTGCTTGATGACCATCGTCTTGCCGTTGCCGTCCGCGACGACGAGCAGATGCTGGAGCACGACGCGATCGGGCGTGTCGACCAGCACGCGCACCACCTCGTGACCGCCGCTCAGCTTGGCCGGAAACGGCGTGTAGCCGGCGACGAGCGGCGTCGTCTCGCGCATGTCGAACGTCACCTTGAACGTGCCCGCCATGGCGAGGATCGCGGCATGGTCGCGGGTACGATCGCCATATTGGGCGGTGGCCTGAACGGCAGTCTGGGCGTGCGCCGACGCGGCGAGCGCAACCGGCGACACGGCGAGCGCGAAGGCCAGGAGATAGCGGGTCATGGTCATGTCCTTTAGAAGCTGAGGCTGAGCGAGGCGCCGGCGTTGCGCCCGGGCTGCGAAAAGGCGTCGCGGATGGTCGAGCTGGCGGTCAGCCCGCGCACGTCGCTCCACCAGAAATACTTGCGGTCGGTGATGTTGAAGATGCCGGCGCGTACCGTCGCACCCTCCATCACCCGCAGGCTCGCGGTCGCGTCGAACACCCAGAAGCCGTCCGGCGTGAAGCAGGCGGTGGTCGCGGTGTTGCAGCTGTTGTTGGTGTCCGACCGTCGCTTGCCCGCCGAATGCGTCGCCGCGACCTCGGCGCGGAACGGCCCGCCGTCGGGCTGGTAGAACAGGCCGGCGACCAGCTTGACCGGCTCGATACTGTCGAGCGGCTGCGTGCCGGCAACGCCCGCGGTGCGCATCGTCCCCTTGGCATAGGAGGCCGCGGCGCGGATGCCGATGCCCGGCGCCGACCGCAGCTCCCCGCGCGCCTCCAGCCCCTCGATCGTCACCCGGCCGCGGTTGATATATTGATAGACCGCCGGGTTCGCCGCGGTGAAGGCACCGGACACCTGGACCTGATCGATGAAGTCGCGGAAGCGGCTGCTGAACGCGGTGCCGCTCAGCGACCAATACGCACCGTTCAGGCGCACGCCGCCCTCGATGCTGCGGCTCGTCTCGGGCTTCAGGTCGGGGTTGGGGATCGAGCGGTAATTGGCGACCAGATTGGCGAAGCCGTTGTTGATCTGGTTCGGCTCGGGCGGCTTGAAGCCCTGCCCGTAATTGGCGAACAGGCGCACGCCCTCCACCAGCTTCGCCACCGCGCCGATCCGCGGCGTCCACTTCGATCCGCTCTGCTTCCTCGGGCTGAAGGTGGTGAACAAGGGATCGGCCTGCGGATCGAGCCGGTAATGGTCGTAGCGGATCGCCGGGAACAGCGTCAGCAGCCCGTCGCCAATCGCGATCTCGTCCTGCGCGAACACGCCGATCAGCGCATAGTCCGTCGTCGGAAAGGCGCGGGTCGGATAGGTCTCGCCCGCCGGCGGCACCGTGCCGTCTCGCACACCCGTCTGGCGGGTGTGCGAGTAATCGGCGCCATAGGCGAACAGGTGGGTGAGGGGGCCGGTCGCGGTGCGGCTCTCCAGCTGCAGCGTGCCGCCATAGACGCGGTTGTCGAAGCGGTTGATGCGGATGCGGTCAGCCGCGGTGTTGCGATCCTCCCAGCCGGTCTGCACCGTGCCGCTGTCCTGATAATAGGCCGCGGCGCGGATGCCGCTGACGAAACCGGACCCGGTGTAGCGATAGTCGATCGTGCCACGGTCGCGCGCCACCGTGTCGTGCGCGCGCAGCCCCAGCACCGATGTCGCGGCGAGCGGCGGTTTGGCGATCGCGCTCAGCACGTTCGTATCGACCGCCGAGGCGAAGCGTTCGTAGGTCGCGCGCACCCGGCTGTGATCGTCGGGCGTCCACACCAGCCGCGCGAGCAGTGCGTTCGATGCCACGTCCTGCGGATTGGGCGCGGTGCGATCGGTGGTGGCGCTGGCGTTGGCGCCGCGGTTCTCCAGTTCATGACCGTCGCGGCGGGTATAGGCGACCATTGCCTGCACGTCGCCCTGCCGCCCGGCGACGACGAAGCCCTTGGTCCAGGCATCGTCCGATCCGTCGTAACCGACGCGCACGCCGCCTCCGACGTCCGCCCCGTCGCGCAGGAAATCCTGCGGGTCCTTGGTGATGAAGCTCACCGCGCCCGCCACCCCGTCGCTGCCGTACAGCGCCGATGCCGGCCCGCGCAGGATCTCGACCGAGCGGACGAGGTCGAGGTCGACGTAATCGCCGCGCCCGACCGATTGCGCGCCGAAGCTGAACCCGTCCGGCACGCGCACGCCGTCGACGGTGATGAGCACGCGGTTGCCCTCCAGCCCGCGGATGTTGAAGCCGCTGTCGCGGTCGCGCCCGGTCGCCGCGCCCGCCGCGGTGAAGCGCGCCGGCGCGCGCCGCACCGCGACGCCCGGTTCGTAGCGGACCAGATCCTTGATGTCGGTGACGAGGCGGTCGTCGATCGCCTTCGCATCGATCACCGACACCGTCTGCGGCACGTCCTCGACCCGCTTCTCGCCGCGCGTCGCGGTGACGGTGATGTCGGTGACGCTATCGGTGCCATCGGTGTCCGCGGCGGGCTGGACGCTGACCTGCGTCCGCGCGCCGTCCGCCTCGCCCCGCGGCCCTTCGGCCAGCGGCGCCGCAGCAAGCGGCGAGGCCGCGACAAGAAACCCCGCAACGGCCGTGCCGCGCAGGAGGTGAGCGATCATCATATGCCTTCCCCTTTGATGCGACATCAGTTATTGAGAATCACTAGCGTTATCAAGAGGGGTTTTGCGATGCGTGTTTCGACGATGGTTCTGGCGGCAACCGCGCTGCTCGCCGCTCCTGCTGCGGCGCATATGCCCTATCTGCTGCCGGCGCTGTTCGACGCGGGCAGCCGCGACCGGGTGACGCTGGAGGCGGCGTTCACCGAGGATGCCTTCCGTCCGGAGGTCGCGATGCGCGATGCGCCGTTCGAGGTCACCGCGCCCGACGGCACGACCACGCGTCTCGCTGCGCCGCTGCTCGCCGGCGACCGCACGCTCGCCGAGGCGGCGCTGCCAGCGGACGGGATCTACCGCCTGTCGTCGGGCCAGCGCGCCGGCCGGATGGGTAAAATGTACCGCATCGGCGCCGGCTGGGCGATGGCAGGCGAGGGCGCCGCGCCGCCCGCGGGTGCGGCGCTGGTCGACGTGCGCAGCATGACGCTCGCCGACGCCTATGTCCTGCGCGGCCGCCCCGGCACGCAACGCGGCGCGCTCGCCCCGCGCGGCAAGGCGCTGGAGATCCACCCGCTCGCCGACCCCACCGCGATCGCGCCCGGCACCGCGCTCCGCATCGCCGTCCTCTACGACGGCAAGCCGCTCGCCGGCGTCCCCGTCGCGCTGTTCCGCGAAGCCGGCCTCTACGACGGCCGCAAACAGCCGGCATCCGCCACCACCGACGCGGCCGGCACCGTCGCGATCACCGCCCCCGACGCCGGCCGCTACCTCCTCCTCGTCCGCCACCGCCCCGCCACGCCCGGCCCGGACGGCGTGCACGCGAGCTACACCACGACGCTGGCGTTCGAGGCGGGTTGAGGGGCCCGACCGGACGCCGACCGTTCCAGCTATACGCGCGCACTATGCAATGAGCCGGAATCGCTCTCGCATTGCTACGCGCGACGCGCCTAATCGCATGCCCCTCACAGGTACGAGCGGGGCGTTTCATGAATATCCTATCTGTCGCGGTCGGGGTGGTGTTGGCTTTGCTGCCGTCCGCCGTGCAGGCGCAATCGGCCGCGGGCGATGTCGCGCCACCGGCCGCGATCACCGTCAGCGGATCGGCGGCCATCGTCTCCGACTATCGCTTCCGCGGCGTGTCGCAGTCGGACCGGCAGATGGCGGTGCAGGGCGGGATCACGCTCGCGCATACCAGCGGCGTCTATGGCGGCATGTGGGCGTCGAACCTCGCCGGCTGGGGGACGTTCGGGGGCGCCAACATGGAGCTCGACCTGATCGGCGGCTACAAGGCGAGGGTCGCCGGTAACGCGACGCTTGACGTCGGGCTGACCTGGTACATGTACCCGGGCGGCGCGGCGAAGACCGACTTCGCCGAGCCGTACGTCAAGCTCACCGGCACCACCGGCCCCGCCACGCTAACCGCCGGCGTCGCCTATGCGCCCCGGCAGCAGGCGATCGGCCGGTGGTATGCCACCGGCGCCGATGCCGCGGCCGGCACCTACACCGATCCGGGGGACAGGGACGATAACCTCTATCTGTGGGGCGACGGCGCGGTCGCGCTGGCGGGGACGCCGTTCACCGCCAGGGCGCATATCGGCCACAGCCGCGGGCAGGACGGCCTCGGCCCCAATGCCACCGCGGTATCGCCGACGGGGGACTATTGGGACTGGTCGCTCGGGGCCGACGCGACGTGGCGCAACCTGACCCTGTCGCTCGCCTACGTCGACACTGACATCTCCGCGCGCGAATCCGCCTATCTGCGCCCCAGCTTCAGCAAGGGCCAGGACGGCAGCGGCAGCATCGCCGGCAGTACCGCGCTCGTCGCGTTGACCGTGGCCTTCTGAAGGAGCCTGGAAATGCAGGACCTGCTCTGGATTCTCGTCATGTTCGGGCTGGTGGCGGCGACTCTCGCCTACGCCCGGCTGTGCGACGACGCATAGGAACCCCGCCATGACCCTCGACCTCTGGCTCGCGGCGCTGACCGCGCTCGGCCTGCTCGCCTATCTGGTGGCGGTCCTGATCCGCCCCGAACGCTTCTGAAGGGAGCGCAACCCATGACATTCCAGGGCTGGTGCCTGATCCTCGGCTTCGTCGCCATCCTGCTCGCGCTGACCAGACCGGTCGGCCTGTGGCTGTTCGCGCTCTACGAAGGCCGCCGCACCCCGCTGCATGCCGTGCTCGGCCCGGTCGAGCGCGGTTTCTACCGCCTTGCCGGGATCGATCCGCACGCCGAGCAGGGCTGGCGCCGCTATGCCGTCCATTTGCTGGCGTTCAACGTCGTGCTGATGGCCTTCACCTATGCGGTGCTGCGGTTGCAGGGCGTGCTGCCGGGCAATCCGCAGGGGCTCGCCGGGCTCAGTCCGCATCTCGCGTTCAACACCGCGATCAGCTTCGCCACCAACACCAACTGGCAGAGCTATGGCGGGGAATCGACCATGTCGAACCTCAGCCAGATGCTCGGCCTGACGATCCACAATTTCCTGTCCGCCGCGACCGGGATCGCGCTCGCCTTCGCGCTGTTCCGCGGCTTCGCCCGGCGTGAAGCGAAGGCGATCGGCAATTGCTGGGCCGACGTCACCCGCGTCACGCTCTACCTGCTGCTGCCGGTCAGCATCGTCTATGCGCTCTTCCTGATCGCCAGCGGCGTGCCGCAGACCTTTGCCGGCGTCGTCGACGTGTCGACACTGGAGGGGGCGAAACAGTCGCTGCTGCTAGGGCCCGTCGCCAGCCAGGAGGCGATCAAGATGCTCGGCACCAACGGGGGCGGCTTCTTCAACGCCAACAGCGCGCACCCGTTCGAGAATCCGACCGCGCTCACCAATTTCGTCCAGATGCTGTCGATCTTCCTGATCGGCTTCGGCCTGACCTGGACGTTCGGCAAGGCGGTCGGCAACACCCGCCAGGGCTGGGCGATCCTGTCGGCGATGCTGATCCTGTTCCTCGCCGGCGTCACCGTCACCTATGCCCAGGAAGCCGCAGGCAACCCGGTGCTCCACCAACTGGGCGTCGCGGGCGGCAACATGGAGGGCAAGGAGGTGCGCTTCGGCATCGCCGCCTCGTCGCTGTTCGCGGTCGTCACCACCGCCGCCTCCTGCGGCGCGGTCAATGCGATGCACGACAGCTTCACCGCGCTGGGCGGCATGATCCCGCTGTTCAACATGCAATTGGGCGAGGTCGTCGTCGGCGGGGTCGGCGCCGGGATCTACGGCTTCCTGCTGTTCGCCATCCTCGCCGTGTTCGTCGCCGGGCTGATGGTCGGTCGCACGCCGGAATATGTCGGCAAGAAGATCGAGGCGCGCGAGGTCAAGCTGGCGGTGCTCGCCATCGCCGTGCTGCCGCTGATGATCCTCGGCCTCACCGCTGTGTCGTCGGTGCTGGGGCAGGGGCTCGCCGGACCGCTCAACACAGGCCCGCACGGCTTCAGCGAGATCCTCTACGCCTTTACCAGCGCGGTCGGGAACAACGGCTCCGCCTTCGCCGGGCTGACCGCGAACACGCCCTATTACAACGGCCTGCTCGGGGTCGCGATGTGGGTCGGGCGGTTCTTCGTCATCGTGCCGATGCTGGCGATCGCCGGCAGCCTCGCCGCCAAGAAGCACACGCCGGTCAGCGCCGGCTCGTTCCCGACCACCGGCGGCCTGTGGATCGGCTTGCTCGTCGGCATCGTGCTGGTGCTCGGCGGCCTCACCTTCCTGCCGAGCCTTGCGCTCGGTCCCATCGCCGATCATCTCAGCATGATCCGCGGCACCTTGTCCTGAGGGAGCGCCACCGATGGCCCGCTCGACCGCCACATCGCTGTTCACCGCCGACCTGATCGTTCCCGCGATCCGCGACGCGTTCCGCAAGCTCGATCCCCGCCAGCTGGTGCGCAATCCGGTGATGTTCGTCACCGCCTGCGTCGCGCTGCTGCTCACCCTGCTGCTCGGCCTCGGCGCCGACGGGCTGACGCTGGGGTTCAAGCTCCAGCTCGTCGTCTGGCTGTGGCTGACCGTGTTGTTCGGCACCTTCGCCGAAGCGCTGGCCGAGGGACGCGGCAAGGCGCAGGCGGCGAGCCTGCGCGATACCAAGGCCGAATTGCGCGCCAAGCTGCTGACCGGGGTCGGCGACACCTGGGAGCTGGTTCCCGGCAGCCGGCTGGGGATCGGCGACGTCGTGCTGGTCGAGACCGGCGACCTGATCCCGTCCGACGGCGAGGTGATCGCCGGCGTCGCCTCGGTCAACGAGGCTGCGATCACCGGCGAAAGCGCGCCGGTGATCCGCGAGGCGGGCGGCGACCGCTCCGCCGTCACCGCCGGCACGCGCGTCATCTCCGACAGCATCCGGGTGCGCGTGACGGTCAACCCGGGTCAGGGTTTCCTCGACCGGATGATCGCGCTGGTCGAGGGCGCCGAACGGCAGAAGACGCCGAACGAGATCGCGCTCACCATCCTGCTCGTCGGGCTGACGATCATCTTCCTGATCGCGGTCGCGACCATCCCCGGCTTCGCATCGTACGCCGGCGGATCGATCCCGGTCGCGATCCTCGCCGCGCTGCTCATCACGCTGATCCCGACGACGATCGCGGCGCTGCTGTCGGCGATCGGGATCGCCGGCATGGACCGCCTCGTCCGCTTCAACGTGCTCGCCAAGTCGGGCCGCGCGGTCGAGGCGGCGGGCGACATCGACGTGCTGCTGCTCGACAAGACCGGCACGATCACGATCGGCGACCGCCAGGCGAGCGAATTCCGCACCGTCGGGGGCACGGGCGAGGCGGAGATGGCGGAGGCGGCGCTGCTCGCCAGCCTCGCCGACGAAACGCCCGAGGGTCGCTCGATCGTCGTGCTGGCACGCGAGCGCGGCATCGCCACGACGGCGCTGCCCACGCACGCGGAGGTCATCCCCTTCACCGCGCAGACCCGCATCTCGGGCGTCCGCATCGGCGACACGCTGGTGCAGAAGGGCGCGGTCGATTCGATCCTGCGCGCGCATCCCGGCCTCGGCGAGACCGCCGCGGCGACCGAACTGCGTCGCATCACCGACGCGATCGCCCGCGCCGGCGGCACGCCGCTGGCGGTGGCGAAGGATGGCAGGCTGCTGGGCGCGATCTTCCTCAAGGACGTGGTCAAGGCGGGCATCCGCGAACGCTTCGGCGCGCTGCGCGTGATGGGGATCCGCACGGTGATGATCACCGGCGACAATCCGCTGACCGCCGCGGCGATCGCGGCAGAGGCGGGGGTCGACGACTTCCTTGCGCAGGCGACGCCCGAGGACAAGCTGGCGCTGATCCGCCAGGAACAGCAGGCGGGCAAGCTGGTCGCGATGTGCGGCGACGGCACCAACGACGCGCCCGCGCTGGCGCAGGCCGATGTCGGCGTGGCGATGAACACCGGCACGCAGGCGGCGCGCGAGGCGGGCAACATGGTCGACCTCGATAGCGATCCGACCAAGCTGATCGAGGTGGTCGGGCTCGGCAAGCAGCTGCTGATGACGCGCGGGGCGCTCACCACCTTCTCGGTCGCCAACGACGTCGCCAAATATTTCGCGATCATCCCGGCGATGTTCGTCGCGCTCTATCCCGGCCTCGGCGTGCTCAACGTCATGGCGCTGGGCTCGCCGCAATCGGCGATCCTGTCGGCGATCATCTTCAACGCGCTCGTCATTCCGGCGCTGGTGCCGCTGGCGCTGAAGGGCGTCGCCTATCGCCCGATGGCGGCGGGGCCACTGCTCGCGCGCAACCTCGCGGTGTACGGATTGGGCGGCCTGCTCGCACCGTTCGCGGGGATCAAGCTGATCGACCTCGCCGTCGGCGGGCTGGGGCTGGCGTGATATCGACATTCCAACATGTCGACACTTCGGCTCTACCGATTTGTTTCGCTGTCCAGCTGGTCCGGCCCGCGCTGGACACCCGAACAAGGACCCTCTCATGACCTCCGACCTCACCACCGCCGTCCGTCCCGCGCTCGTCCTCACGATCCTGTTCGCAGCCTTGCTGGGGATCGGCTATCCGGTGGCGATGACCGGCATCGGACAGGCCCTCTTCCCGGCACAGGCGAACGGCAGCCTCGTCACCGCCAATGGCCGGGTGATCGGCTCGACCGTCGTCGGCCAGGCGTTCGTGTCGGACCGTTATTTCCGGACGCGTCCGTCCGCCGCGGGCAAGGGCTATGACGGGCTCGCCTCGTCGGGATCGAACCTCGGCCCCGCATCCCATGCATTGGTCGACCGCGTCGCCCCCGACGTCGCCCGTCAGCATGCCGGGGGCATCCGCGGGCCGCTGCCCGCCGACCTCGTCACCGCCAGCGGGTCTGGCCTCGACCCCGATCTGTCGCCCGCCGCGGCCTATGCGCAGGCGCCGCGCATCGCCCGCATTCGCGACCTGCCGCTCGCCCGCGTCCGCGCGCTCGTCGCCGATGGTATCGCGGACAGCGCGTTCGGCGACCGCCACGTCAACGTGCTCGCGCTCAACCGCGCGCTGGACGCCGCCACCCGCCGATGAACACGGCCGAGCGCCCCGATCCCGACGCCCTGCTGCGCCATGCCGCGCAGGAGGGCAGGGGGCGCCTCAAGATCTTCCTCGGCGCCGCCCCCGGCGTCGGCAAGACGTTCGAGATGCTGTCCGAAGGTGCCGCGCGCCGGCGTGAGGGCCTCGACGTCGTCATCGGCGTGGTCGAGACGCATGGCCGGCCCGAGACCGAGGCGCTGACCCACGGCTTCGAGATCGTGCCGCGCCGCGCCGTCGCCTATGAAGGCCACATGATCCGCGAGATGGACCTCGACACCATCCTCGCCCGCGCGCCGGCGCTCGTGCTGGTCGACGAGCTCGCCCACACCAACGCCCCCGGCTGCCGCCACGCCAAGCGCTACCAGGATGTCGAGGAGCTGCTCGCCGCAGGGCTGGATGTCTGGTCGACGGTCAACATCCAGCATGTCGAGAGCCTCAACGACGTCGTCGCCGGCTTCACCCGCGTCCGCGTCCGCGAGACACTGCCCGACCGCATCCTCGAAGCGGCCGAGGTCGAGGTCGTCGACATCCCGCCCGACGAGCTGATCGAGCGGCTGCAGGCGGGCAAGGTCTATCTGCCGCAGGAGGCGACGCGCGCACTGTCGCACTTCTTTTCGAGGACCAACCTGTCGGCGCTGCGCGAGCTGGCGCTGCGCCGCGCCGCGCAGGCGGTCGACACGCAGATGCTCGAGCATGTCCGCGCGCTCGGCATGGGCGGAACCTGGGCGGGCGGCGAGCGCGTCGTCGTCGCGGTCAGCGAACTGCCCGGCGCCGACGGGCTGGTTCGCGCCGCCAAGCGGATCGCCGACGCGCTGCACGCCCCCTGGACCGCGGTGTTCATCGAGACGCCGCGCACGCAGGGGTTCGGCGAGGAGCAGCACCGCCGCCTCGCCGCGGTGATGAAGCTCGCCGCGCAGCTCGGCAGCGCGGTCGCCACCGTCCCCGCCGCCAGCGTCTTCGAGGGCCTCAAGACCTATGCCGCGGAGGCACGCGCGACCCAGCTGATCGTCGGCAAGTCGCAGCGGTCGCGCTGGTTCGAATTGCGCCACGGTTCGATCGTCGACCGGCTGGTGCGCGAGACGCCCGATATCGCCGTCCACGTCCTGCCGATGCCCGCCGCGCCCACGCGCCAGCCGACCTATCGGCCATTGTCGGGGCAATGGGGCCGATGGACCGGTTATGCCTGGACCGGCGCGATGGTGCTGGCGATCACCGCGCTCGGCAGTGCGCTGTTCCACATCCTCGACCTCGGCAATATCGCGCTGCTCTACCTGTTGCCGGTGATGGCCGCGGCCAGCCTGTTCGGCCTGCGCACCGGGCTGTTCGCCGGCCTCGCCTCCAGCATCGCCTATAATTTCTTCTTCCTGCCGCCGACCGCCACGCTGACGATCAGCAATCCCGAAAACGTCCTGTCGGTGCTGGTGCTGCTCGGCGTCGCGGTGGCGACAAGCCATCTCACCGCGCGGGTGCGCGCGCAGGCCGACCTCGCCGGTGCCAGTGCGCGCGCCAATGCGGCGCTCGCCGGTTTCCTGCGCCAGCTGACCCGGCTCGGCGACGATCAAGCGGTCGCGCAGGCGATCTGCGTCGAGATCGGCCGGCTGTTCGACCTGCGCACCCTGTTGCTGGTGCCGGAGGCGACCGGCCTCGTCGTGCAGGCGGCGAACGGTGCCGATCACCGGCTGGAGACGATGGAGACGGCCGCGGCGCAATGGGCGTATGACACCGGCCAGCCCGCCGGGCGCGGCTCGGCGACGCTTGCCGCCTCGGGCTGGTTCTTCCAGCCGCTGGTCGCGGGCAACCGCACGCTGGGCGTGCTCGGGTTGGCACGCGAATCCGGCCGCGACCCGCTGCGCTCCGATCAATTGCCCCTGTTCGCCAGCCTCGTCGAACAGGCGACGCTGGTGCTCGAACGGTTGCGGCTGGAGCATGAGATGCGCGATCTCGACGCGGTGCGTACCCGCGACCGGCTGCGCGCCGCGCTGCTCTCCTCGGTCAGTCACGACCTGCGCACGCCGCTGACCGCGGTGATCGCGGCCGCGGCGCAGCTCCACCACGGCGCGACGCCGCAGCTGATCGCGACGATCGAGAGCGAGGCGGCGCGGCTGCACCGGTTCGTCGCCAATCTGCTCGACATGGCGCGGGTCGAGGCAGGCGCGCTGACGCTCGCGGTCGAGGCGACCGACCTCAGCGATGCGGTGACCGGCGCCGCGCATGATGCGCGGGCCGCGCTGGAGGGGCACGCGGTCCGCCTCGACGTGCCCCCCGACCTGCCGCTGGTGCGCGCCGACCCGCAATTGCTCCATCATTGCCTGCTCAACCTGCTCGACAATGCCGGCCGCTACGCCGACCCCGGCACGCCGATCGTCGTCGAGGGCCGTCACCGCTTCGGCGAATTGCGCCTGTTGGTCCGCGACCGGGGCCCCGGCATCCCGCCCGGCCGCGAGGCGGAGGTGTTCGAGACGTTCCGCCGGCTGGAGGGATCGGACCGTGCCGCGGGCGGCACCGGCCTCGGCCTCGCCATCGTCAAGGCCTTCGCCGAGGCGATGGGGATGGCGGTCGAGGCCGCCAACCGCGATGACGGGGACGGCGCGGCCGGGAGCGGGAGCGGCGAGAAGGGCGCGGTCTTCACGCTCGTCTTCCCTGCCGCGCTGATCGTCCGCCACCCCCCGGAACCCGCCATCTGATGCCTGCCAGGATCCTCATCGTCGACGACGAACCCGCAATCCGCCGCCTGTTGCGCAACACGCTGGAGCGCGCCGGCTATGGCGTCGTCGACGCGATCGACGCGTGCGAGGCGATGCTGCGCGCGATCGCCGACGAACCCGATGCGATCCTGCTCGACCTCGGCCTGCCCGATGCCGACGGGCTCGGCCTGATCCCTCAGCTGCGCAGCAAGCTCACCGCGCCGATCCTCGTCGTCTCCGCCCGCGACGCCACCGACGAAAAGGTCGCCGCGCTCGACCTCGGCGCGGAGGATTACGTGACCAAGCCGTTCGACACGCAGGAGCTGCTCGCCCGCCTGCGCGCCGCCCTGCGCCATCGCGGCGTGTCGGAGGCGACGCAGCACATCGTCCAGCGCGGCGACCTCGTCATCGATCTCGACCGGCGCCTCGTCCGGCGCGCCGGCGACGAGATCCACCTGACCCGCAAGGAATATGACGTGCTCGCGGTTCTCGCCCGCCACATCGGCCGCGTCGTCACCCACGACCGGATCATCGCCACCGCCTGGGCCGGCGACGACGACCCGCGCATCGAATATCTCCGCATCGTCGTGCGCAACCTGCGCCAGAAACTGGAAGCGCCGGCAGCCGTGGGCAGCGTGATCGCCAACGAACTGGGGGTGGGATACCGACTGAAACCGGACGGCTGAGGCGCCCGGTACGTCACCGCCGGATCAGGGTGTGGACCGGCCCGGCGGATGATGACGGCACGCGCCTGAGGAGCTCATGTGTCCGTCCAGCTGTGATCCGTCCAATACGCGACCTCCGCGCCGATGCACGATGAACAGGTGCGCCGCACAGTCGTCAGCAGATCCTTCAACTCCCCGCACGTTGCCATGAACGGTCCGGCGATCCGGGCGATGTCCAGCGCGCTTCCGGGCTGGTTGGCTGCGTTCATGGCATGCACCGCCTGGTTGATGTTGCGGCCGATCCTCAGCACCTCCTTGCGGAGTTTGCCGAGCTCGCTCTGGGTCGCCGGTGCTAAGCGCAAAACCCCCGCCTTGTCCCAGAGCTGCCAGCGCAACGTACGTTTGATCCACTCGGTTCGCGTGAGCCGCATCGATCCACCGACCGTGTCGATCGCTTCCAGCTCGCTGCGATCCATCCGCACGGTGACCCGGACATGATCGTCCGCCCGCCCTCCCGCGAAGGTCGCGGGAATCGGCAAAGCGTCATTCTCCGGGGCGAGTGCCGCGCGGGCAAGGGTCTGGGCCATCCAGGCACTGCGCGATTGCCCGTTCGCATGCGCCACGCGGTCGATCTCGGCAACCAGATCGTCCTTCAATCGCAGGCTGACCATCATGTTGTGCAAAGCCCCGTGCAGCGGTCCGTCGGAGCCGGTGTAATACATCGGTGCCAGGAGGCATATCCTGCCATCCCTCGGACATCACGAATCCACCGAAGCAAACATCTCACCAGCACGCGGGAAACTGGCATGGACGCGGAGTGGGGGGCAGGTTTCCGTGGGGACCTGAGAAACCCAAACAGCGTGCAGGGATGGTCGCGGGACGGACCGGTTTCGGATATCCAAGTGATGGCGGAATGCGGTGCCGGATCGCCTCATACGGGCAAACGTGGTACATGTTCCGGACCCAGGATCGCGCCATGTCCGACATTCGACCGCTTTGCCTCGCCGCCCTGGTATCTTGAGACATTACCTTGACCGCGCCGATAGCATTCTTCGCCGATCACCCCGTCACCCGTCAGGCCGAGCAAGTACGACGTCAGCGCGAGATAGACTTTGCGCGGGGATCGGTACGCCTCGAGGGCGGGCATCTTACGGACGAAATCGAGCGCCTCAATGCGCGCTATGTAGCGGGACAGATCGAAAGCGATGGGCTTACAACGGCGATCCTGGCGTCCGAGACTGCACGATCATGGCATGGCCCGGAGGATTAAACGTGCGGCAGATTCTCTGCACCCCATCCGACGCCATTTGAGGTTCGCATATGCCGTTCGCCTGTGCCGATCCGAGCATGATATTCGAACCATCGAGCGCGGAAACGCAGTGACGGATTGCGCGCGACGATCACGCCCGTGATGCGCTGACACTGAGCGTATCGGCATCGGCCGATCACAACACCACGACAGGCGGCGGATCGAAAAATTCAGGCGGTATCGAGCGACGCGGCTACAGGAACCGCTCGCCGGCATGATCCTTGAACAGCTCGGCATTGCGCACGTAATCGGACAATACCTGCACCGATTTGTGCCGGCTGACCTCCTGCAGCTTGAAGATCGTCGCCCCCTGTGCCGCCCCTTCGGTCAGGAAGCCGGCGCGCAGCGAATGGCCTGCGAATTGCGTCGGATCATAGCCCGCGGCCGCCGCATGCTGCTGCACCAGCCGAGCGATCGCGCGATCCGACATCGCGGCCGGCGTCAGCACGTCACTGCGCGACAGGCGGCGGAACAACGGCCCCTCCTGATGCCCTGCGGCAGCCATCCAGGCGAGTAGTAGCGCCTTCGGCCTGATCCGCGATCCTTCCGGAATCGCGATCACCGCGCCCTGCCCGGTCCGGTCGGTCTTCGACCGCGTGATCGTCAGCCGCAGTCCTTCCGGCACGATGCCGACATGCGCGACGTCGAGCGCGACGATTTCCGACCGGCGCAGCGCCGCGGCCATGCCGACCGCCAGGATCGCCCGATCGCGAACCGCGCGCAGGCCGTCGCCCTCAATCGCCGCCAGCAGGTTGCGCAGCGCCGCAGCATCGGCGGGCCGCTTCTGTTTCTTCGCCCCGCCATGCTCCGCACGAATACCGGCGAGCACCTCCGCCAGCCGCCCCGCGGTCGGCATCGCGGTCGGCGCCGGATGGCCCCCCGTGCGATGATGATGCCCGATCGCCGCGACCCGCCGGCTGATCGTCGCGGGATTGAGCCCCGCCGTCGCCTGGTCGCTCGCGAACACGGCGACGACATCCGGATTGGCCGGCAGCGCGACGAGGTCATGCGCTACGCACCAGGCGGTGAAGATCGCCCAGTCGGAATCATAGACCCGCCGCGTCGCGCTCGATCGCGCCGCTTTGGCATAGGCAGCGGCGCGCTCGATCTTCTCGTTGAGGATCGCCGGGAGCGCAGGTTGGACGATCGGGACCGGCAGGATCGGTTCATACGCAGGATCGTCCGGATCGATCAGCGGGGGGAGCGCGGCCATGTGTTTCGTTTGCCACGGCCGTTTTCGCTGCGCCAGCCCTGTGTCCGAGAATCATTGTTATCGGACAGTTAGGCGTTTCTTTTTGGGTTCTGCCTTTTGAGCCGAGGCATCCATACGCACGCCTGCGGTATTCAGCGCGGTAGGCGCTTTGCCTATGCCGTGACGTCATTCATGACGCGCCAATGGATATGAAAATTCTCACCGAAAATCTGATTTATGACGACCGGGTCCGCCTCAGGCTCTGTCAAGTGGAACTGCCTAATGGTGCAGGCATCTAGATGCCTTCGCACCCGAAACCGTCGCACTTAAAGAGACAATGGGAGAGGCCGGGCTCGTGCTTGACCGTTTGGAGTTCATCGCTAAAATTTGGTTTCGATCAGCCATAAGGACAAAGCGCCTCTCGCTTCACCTTGCTACAGATAACTTGAAGGACAGGGTCGAAGAAGGCGGCGCCGCCGTGGGAGAAACGAGTACATCGAGGTCAACGAGCTAACGCTTCGTAAGATAGCCACTCTAGCAAAAAATATTAGCGCGACAGACCCGAAGACATTGCTCCTTGCACGAACCCTCGGTTATCGTCATATAATATATTTTAAATAATTTACCACTTAAAGCACTGACAACAGAACACTCAATATCATCATAATCTCTATTAAAATACGTGACCCCCTTCCTTTTTCTATTAAATAAGTGATATCTATAATCTATCATGCCGATGATTAATTATAATCACTGAGTCCACAGCCCGTCTCGTCGAGGACAAGCGATGAACTATAATAGTATTGCGAAATGGGGATAAATATGTCAGGCATGTTGCATTACTATTGAGCGAACGCAATGATTTTTCGTATGATACTGCGCGACACCCAGCCCCGCGTACTTATGGCATGGGTCGTACTACTGGTAGCTGCTCTTGGCGGTGGATCGTCTTGGCCCAACGTTCTGTCTCTGCTTTATGTTCGCCCTGTATTGGCTTTTGTTGGCATTGCCGCGTTATTCTTCTTTCGCCACCAATTTAAGGGCTTGAACACGGCAGCGCTATTAATTGCCATGCTTATCGCTTGGATCGCGATCCAAATGATTCCCCTCCCCCCTTTCCTCTGGCGCCACCTACCTGGACACGATCTTATCACAACTATTGGCGTCGCAGCAGGCGTGCCGACAGTGTGGCGCCCCATCAGCATTTCTCCAGATGCGACGCTTAATGCGCTACTAGCCTGCATCCCGGCCTTGGCAGCCTTGGCGGTTGTCGCGCCACTGAATAGCCGCACACGTCGATCATTGATTGGCCCCCTGCTCATCCTGACGCTCCTCAGTATGGTACTTGGCGTCATGCAGATCGCAAGTGGCGACACCTCATTTATATTCTTTCGTCAGTCCAATGAAAACACAGCGGTGGGAATGTTCTCCAATCGCAACCATTACGCCCTCTTGCTCACATTTGGTTTACCGCTGTTTAGCGCCTGGTCTTTGAAAGAAGGAAATAAATCATCGCAGAACAATCGTCTCTTTCGTTTTTTTATCTCTGGCACCGGCTCTTTGCTTATTCTTGTTATGATTATCGCAACAGGATCCAGAGCCGGACTTGCATTATCAGTGCTTTCTGCAGCTTTATCGGGCGCAATATTTTGGCGTAACTTTAATTTTAATTACTCCAAGCCACTGTGGCGGCAACGAAGCATGATAATTACTATCGTGGTTTGTATCATAATTATATCTTCCATTCTTGCGGCCACAGTAATTTTTAAAGGCATCGCCTTTGAACGCCTGTTTAAAACAACAAGCGAGTTGGCCACAGAAAAACGCGTCACACTCACACCGGTCATGTTCTCGGCAATTGCTATATATTTTCCGTTTGGATCCGGATTTGGAACCTTTGACCATATGTTTCGCCAGATCGAACCGGACTGGGCGCTATCCCCTACCTATTTCAACCATGCCCACAATGAACCGTTCGAGCTGCTGTTAACCGGTGGGCTGCCAGCGGCATTGCTACTAGTCGCCTTTGTGGTTTTCGTGATCCGGCTCTGCCGCAATGCAATGACGGCACCGCCCGGGCCATTGGCCGCCAGTGCTCAAGCGGGTGCCACGATGATTGTTCTGACGATGCTGGCAAGCCTCGTCGATTATCCTTTGCGCACCCCCCTAATGGACGTTGTTGTGGTGTTCGCGGTCGCCTTCGCCGATGTCGGTAGCCGGTCAACGACGCGGTCGTCATCCCCGCAGCGACGCAGTAGCGCGGTTGCGCTTGATGGCAGACGCGGGTAGATCGTGGAAAATTAATCGACCTTATCTTCTGATCGCTCCTGTCCCTGGAAATCGTCTTCCTCATGAAATCTCGAATGATTTTGGCGGTCGTTACCGCCTGTTCTCTGGCCGGAGGTTGCGCCAGCGAGAAGTTCGTTGGTCGACCGGAACTGACGACCGTCGTTCAGAACGAGCTCCCCCCCCCCGATCGTGCCGATCTGATCGTCCAACGCCGCTCTTACGTCGTCGGTCCTTTTGACCGGGTGTCGATTGACGTCTACGGCGTACCCGAGATCAGCCGAACCGTGAACGTCGATGCCAGCGGCGTCGTCAGCCTGCCGCTTGTGGGCATCGTGCCAGCTGCCGGTAAGACGGCCACAGAGCTCGCCGCGGCCATCGCGGAGCGATTGCGGGGACGGTACGTGCGTAACCCGGAAGTCACGGTCAACACAGAGACAGTCAACCAAACGATCACCGTAGAGGGCGAGGTCGAGCAGCCCGGTCTCTATCCCGTAACTGGTCGCATGACGTTGATTCGCGCGGTCGCAACGGCGCGGGGGCTGAACGAATATGCCAATGCTAATCACATCGTCGTGTTCCGGCAGGTGAATGGCAAGCAGATGGCGGCGCTGTACGACCTGCGCGCCATCCGCCAAGGCATGTACGAGGATCCCGAGGTTTTTGCGAACGACGTGGTATCGGTAGGTGAATCCGGTAGCGCGCGGATTTTCCAGCGCGTCGTGGCAAGCTCGGCATTGCTGGCCGCGCCTCTCGTCGCCATTCTTAACTAACGGCGGCAAAAAGACTGTCATGACCTCTATAGACAACGTTCCCGACGTATCGGACGCAGTACACTATTATCCCGCTCCGATGGCGCAGTCCGACCTGATTGACGATCGCAAAGGCTCGTTTCTGACCCAGCTGCTGACAATCTTGCGTCGCCGCAAGTGGATCATCGTCGGTGCGGTCGCGCTGTGCCTAACGCTCGGCCTCATCGTTACGCTGCTGATGAAACCGCAATATACGGCGACATCGACCGTCGAAATTCAGCGGGAAACGGGCAATTTTGCCGACGTGCAGGGTGCCGACCAAAAAGGCGGTTTTCTCGACCAAGAATTCTACGCAACGCAGTATGGCCTTTTGCAGTCCCGCGCGCTTGCCGAACGTGTCGCAACTAACCTTCGACTGAGCGACGATCCGACTTTCTTTGCAACGTTTGATTCCGGGCTGGCCGAAGATTGGTTCCGCGGCAGGACGCCAATCCCGGGCGCCAGCACGCGCGACCTGCGGGTTCGCATTGCCGGTGAACTGCTGCTGGCGCATTTTGAAGTCAACCCAGGCCGCATGTCGCGACTAGTTGAGCTGCGCTTCACAAGCGCCAATCCCGACCTGTCGCGCAAAATTGTCGATGCTTGGTCGAACAATTTCGTCGAGGCGACGCTCGAACGGCGGATGGATGCGACGTCCTATGCCCGCGGCATTTTGGAACGCCGCCTCGCGCAGTTGCGCACCCGGATCGATGCATCCGAGCGGCGCTTGGTTGACTACGCTTCCGCACAGGGCATCGTCAATTTACCGGGCGGCTCGTCGGCAGATGGGTCGAGCAACGAGCGCTCGCTGGTGGGCGACGATCTAGCCAGTCTTAACCGCGAACTGACCCAAGCGACCGCCGACCGCATCAAGGCAGAAAGTCGCTTAGGGTCGGGTTCCGCTAGCACGACTGAAGCATTGACCAATCAGACGATCACTGGCCTGCGACAACGTCGGGCGGAACTGGGCGCCGAATATGCGCGCCTGATGTCACAATTTGAGCCCAGTTATCCACCTGCAGCCGCACTGAAGAACCAGATCCAGCGTCTTGACGAAACGCTAAAGGCCGAAGAGAACAGGATCGGCGGCACGTTGCGCTCGACCTACGATGCCGCACGCGAGCGCGAGGATGCGCTGCGGGCCAACGTCAATTCGCTGAAGTCTGGCGTTCTCGACTTGCGTCGCAGGAGCATCCAGTACAATATTATCCAGCGCGATGCGGACACCAGCCGTCAGCTGTATGACGCTCTGCTGCAACGCTACAAGGCGATCGGCGTGGCGGGCGGCATTGGTGCGACCAATATATCCGTTGTTGATCCGGCAGAAACGCCGCGGCGTCCGTCGCGTCCGCGTCCGCTCGTCAACATGCTGCTCGCGCTCGTCGCCGGCCTTGGCCTCGGCGTACTCGCCGCATGGGCGATGGAACAGATCGAACAATCGATCAGCGATCCGATCGAGGTCGAACAGGATCTGCGGGTTCCTTTGCTCGGCGCCATCCCCAAGCTGATCGGCGAGGAACCGATCACCGCGCTGCGCGATCGCAAATCGATGACCAGCGAGGCCTATGTCTCGCTGCTTACCCGGCTGTCGTTCTCGACCGATCATGGCGTGCCCAGGGTTCTCGCCGTGACCAGCTCACAGCCCGCCGAAGGCAAGACCACGACCAGCTTCGCACTGGCATCGGCGATCGCCCGCACGCAGCGGAGTGTCATCTTGGTCGATGCCGACATGCGGTCGCCATCGCTGCATCACCTGACCACGCTGGAAAACGACATTGGCCTCAGCAACTATCTGGCCGGCGACGACAGCGTGCTGGAGCATATACGGCCGCTCGACCAGTCGGGCCTGTTCGTGCTAGTCGCTGGTCCGCGTCCGCCCAGTTCGCCGGAGCTGCTGGCCAGCGAACGGTTTGACCGGCTGATCTCCGAGCTGTCGCAGCGGTTCGATCACGTCATCTTCGACGCCCCGCCGGTCATGGGCTTGGCCGACGCGCCGACGATCGCCAGCCGCGTGTCCGCCAACGTCTTCATCATCGAAGCACACCGGACGTCGAAGAAGTCGGCCGAGACGGCGATCGAGCGCCTGAAGGCATCGCGTGGCAACATCGTCGGTGCAGTGCTGACCAAATTCGACAACAAGCGCTCGCACTATGGTTATGGCTATGGGTACGGCTATGGCTACGGTCATTCCTACGGTGCGAAGGACGGCTAGATCTTGGCCGTCGACCGAATGCGCACTGACCTGTCGCGCGGGACAACCAGCCCCTCCGCCGTGCAGATGACGATCGGCTTTGCGGTCGCATCGGTCCTGGCCGTCGCCGTGTTCGTGCTGACCCTGCCGTTCGTGACGGCGGTCGGGACATCGCCGTTCCAGACCGTGGATCGACGCGTGGCGGCGCTGGTCCCCCATCTGCTTACGGGCACCGACCGGGCCAGCCGAAACGTACAGATTGCGGAAGCCAAAGCGATCATCGCCCGCGATGCGACGAGCATCGGCGCCGTGCGTTCGCTGGCGTTCCTAGTCGCACAGGCCGGTCAGGCGGCCCATTCGGTGCGCCTGCTCAACCTTGCCGAACGTCTGAGCCGCCGAGACATTGCGACCGAACTGGCGCTGATCGAACTCGCCGTCGCCCGCGGGGACATCGCCACGGCGCTCACCCATTACGATCGGGCCCTGACCACGAAACCGGCGATGGCGGACACGCTGATCCCCATCCTCGTACCCGCCTCCATCAATCGCGATGTCGCCCGGCCGCTGGCCCGGATGATGGCACAGCGTCCGGTGTGGTGGCCCGATCTGCTCGACGGGCTGATCGCCTCGGGGGATCCCGAACCGACGGCCCTTGTTGCCCAAGCCCTTGCGTTGCACCCCGAACAGGCCACGGAGGGATGGCGGCTCAGCGCGGTGATCGACAAACTGGCAATGACCGGCCACGCCGATACAGCATTGCGGCTGGCGCAGCGCACACGCCCTGAGCTGATCGGAAACCTCGTCAATGGCGGTTTCGAGACGGAGGGCAATCTGCCGCCGTTCGACTGGAAGCTGACCGACAGCGAAGAGCTGGCCGCTACGCGCGAGGCGCGGGCAGGTGCGACCGGACAGTTCGCGCTGTCGCTCGTCGCGACGTCGCGCAAATCGGGTACCGTCGCGCAGCAATTGCTGCTGCTGCGTCCCGGTCGCTATCGGATCGGCCTGCGCGCCGGCGACCTGCCCGACGATCCCGCCAGCCGCCCCCGCATTGTGCTGCGCTGCGCCGTCAACGGGGGCGCGACACTGGCGAACGCCACCGTCGATCGGCTGTCTTTTTCTCGCGACGTCACCGTACCTACATCCTGCGTAGGGCAGTGGTTGGAATTCGGCATCGCCACCTCGCCGATCCATCATGACACAGTGTCTTGGATCGACGACGTTTCGGTACGCCCGCTTCAATGACGCAAGGATCATCGGCGCTGGTCATACAACGCGCGGAAAGGCCCAGATCGCCATACGACACGCTGTTCGTCATCATCGCAGCAGTTTTGCCGCTGACGCAGCTTGTCCAAGTCAAGATCGTCGGTGTCCTGCTCTTGCAGGACATGCTGGATCCCGTACTCTTGCTGATGTTGCTGGCGATGGGCCCTGCGCAGGCGCGTCTAGCGGAAATCAAGACCAGCGTGCTGCTGATCCTTCTATGGCTGCTAGGCGCAGTCATTACCGACATCTATCTGGGGACCGTCACCGCAGATCTGTTGCGCGGCTGGTCGCGCATCGGCCTGTTCGCCATCCATCTGACGACCTTATGGCTATTGTCCGATGGCGGACGCATCAGGGTTCTCGCACCCTATTTCTTCTGCAGCGGCTTCGTCGCCATCGTTGGAACGATCATCAACCCCAGCGACTTTACCGAAATGGATGCCTTCAAGTTCGGCGCCGGCGGGGGATTGCTGCTGATGGCCGGCGCAATTGGTTCGATCTCTAGGATCCGCCAGGCGTTTGGCGGGTTGCTCCCGAGCATGCTGATCGGCGCGATCGCCCTCCTTGCCCTGCTGAAGGATTCCCGCTCCACTTTCGCCGTATGCAGCCTTGCCGCCGCCTACAGCGCGTTCGCCGCGATCGTATCACGCAACGACAGGGCGGTGCGCTACGTCACGCCCGTGTCGTTCGCGGCGTTTGCTGGAATGGGTATCGGCTTGGTCCAGGTGCTCACCATCATATACGGCAAGATGGCGGCGAACGGATATCTGGGCTTCGCTGCCCAGATCAAATACACTATTCAGAGTGGCGGACACAGCGGCCTGTTGCTGGCGGGACGCTCGGAATCGCTGGTATCGGTCCAAGCGATCATCGATTCTCCGATTATTGGGCACGGGTCATGGGCGCAGGACCCGTATTATGTCCGCCTTTATTTCACCCGATTGGCGGAACTGGGGCTGCCGGCGCCGGTGGATTATTATATCGCGACGTTTGGCTATCTCATTCCAACCCATTCCTACATATTGGGTGCCTGGGTCGAAGCGGGCATTCTCGGCGTGCCGATCTGGATCTACCTGATCTTGCTGACCCTGAGGGCGCTCTACGCTATCCTCAAGCAACACATGTTTCCCAACGTGCTCGTGACAATCGCTGGCTTCAGCCTGTTGTGGGACATTCCGTTCTCACCGTTCGGCACCTCGTCGCGATTTCTGGTACCGGCACAGATCTGCATCATGCTCGCCGCACTGCGATCGCTGGGGCTGACGCAGCGGCAAGATGTGCGACGGGCCAGCCCCCCCTCGCCTACGCCTGGCGGGTTGACCAGGTGATCAGGCGAAGCCGCCGAGGTCGATCGCGGCCTTGGCGAACCTTGCCGAATGTGCCTGATTGCCGCGGCGCAGCGCCGCTTCAGACATGCGCCGCCACAGCGCCTCGTCCGACGCCAGCTCGCCCATGAAGAACGCCATGCCTTCGGGGTTGTCGCTTTCGATCAGGAACCCCTCGACACCGCTGTCGATCTGCGTGTCCCGTGCGCCGCAGTTCAGCGACAGGATGGTCGGCAGGCCCATCACTTGCGCCTCGATCACTACGATTCCGAATTGCTCGGAAATGCTGGGCAGCATCAAGCAAAGCCCCCGGCCTAGTTCGTGCGCAACCTCTGCCGCGGACAGATTGCCTCGGATATCGACCATGTCGGCGATATCGAGCTGATCCATATGCGCGCGTATCTCGGCCTCCATCGGTCCCGACCCGCACAGGATCAGGCGCCGCGGCGTAGCCGTATCGTTCCGATAGCGGGCATAGGCATCAAGCAGCACCAGATGGTTCTTCTTGGTGACCAGCCGCGCGACGCAGACGAAGTTTCGTTCGGCAAAGGGCACACCATCTGGCGCCGGCGCCACGTCCGCAGCCTCGCGCACACGTTCAGGAACGATCGCATAGGCATCGAGCCGAATATTGCGCTGGTCGATGCCCAGAAACCGCAGATAGTCGGCGCAGCGCAGGCTGGCTGCGATCCCGCCGGTATAGGGCGACATCATCATGCGCTTGCCGACTTCGCGCCAGAGATAACGTGTATAGTCGTCGAACTTTGAATCCGACATGATGAGCGTGCGCCGGCCGAGCAGTCGCAACGTCCATGCGGCAAGGAAGACATATGGGCGTTCGTAATGTGCGAACAGTACGACCTGGACGTTATGCCTGACGCAGGCGGCGACGATCCTACGTGTCATCGCGAGCGTGCCTATACGTCCCCGCTCTTCGCCACTGGCCAGCGTGAGCTTCGTGAAGTGGTTGGTGTCGTTCTGACCCCAGCCATAGACGTCGCTGTCCGCGAACAGCTCCAGCCCGATCGCCCGGCTACCCGGCGGCAATGCCGCATCGAGCGTGCTACACTGGTCGAGATGGATCGGGCCAAAATTGTCGCAGACGAACGCAATGTTGCCCATCGTCATCTAGTTTTGCCTTTTTTGAAGAGGGGATGGGCAATCTTGGTCGCCAGAGCGCGGGGATCCAAGACCTGCCGCATGAGGCGCACTGCGGGACGGAGCCTCTTTTCGAGCGCGGCGGGGGGGCGTCCGTTCACGTCAGCGAACATCCGGTCCATGTCGCCCTTGTAGCGTTCAAACAACTGGCCACCGCCGCTGATCGATCCCGGATACAGCCGGAACAGCCCCCAATCGCGCCAAACGCGTTTGAAGCGCACCCCGGCACGCGCCATCTGCAAAAAGGCTTCGCCGTCCCAGCAGGTGCGATTGGCAACATTGAACCCCCCGACGCCGCGCAGGGCCGCCGTCCGGATGAACGAGGCCTGCTGAACGATCATGACCTGCTCGCGCACGTAGAGGTTCGGCGTCATCCGCGCACTCGAAAGGATGCGGCGGACGCGGCGGCCCTCGGCATCGATGACCCAGCCGTTGCCATAGACGACGCCGCAACCCTGATTCTCGGCAAAGGCCGCGACCGCTTCGGCCACAGCGCCGGGCATCAGCGCATCGTCGGCGTTGACATAGGCGAATATCTCGCCCGTCGCGGCGGCCAGCCCCCTGTTGAGCCCGTCGGCGGGGCCGGTGTCGGGGTCCAAGATGACGTGGTCAATACGGTCGCGATACCGCTCGATCAGTTCGCGGCTACCATCGGTGGAGCCCGGATCGACGACGATATATTCGATGTCCGCACCGATTTGATCCAGTACGGACAGCATCGCCTCTTCCAGAAACGAACACTGGTTGAACGAGATGGTGACGATACTGACGGTCATGAGGTGGGCCTGCTGGCAGTTTGACGCGAGCGCGGATTATCGCGGCGTATAGGTGCAGCTCATGCCGACATCGATCGACATGCTGTAGGTCCTGCCGCCATAATCATAGGTGCAGACCTGCTTTCCGCCCGCGATCGAACTGCCGCGCAGGGTGGCAAGCGCGGGAACGGTGGGCGGCAACGGCGTCGCGGGACAATCGGTATTGCGATCGACGGTCACCGATCGCGCGACCGGATTGGTGTAGCTACCGCGCGCGTCGTCGTAAAAGCACAGTCGCATGCCATCACGGATATAGCTGTTGATCAGCTTGGCCGATGCGGGAACGGCCCAGACCGATGCCAGGGCAATCAATAGGGACGATATTTTACGCATGCCGCGGCCTACTATGGCGCGGTCGCCAAGTCACTCCGCTATTCCCGCGATCGCTGCAACCAGCGCTTGGTGCCCGTCCTGCGCGATGCCATCCAGCCGGGCGGCATGGCCCCGCGCCGCCAGCGCCATGGCCGCCAGATCGCTCGTCTGTGCCAGATCGCGGATATGCGCGCAGGCGGCGGTGACGAAATCGTCGGTTACCGGGACGATTCGGGCGGCTGGGGTTCCTTCGAACAGGCAGATGCAGCCGTGCCGCGGCGCGATAACAGGTACGCCGTGCGCCAGTGCCTCAAGCAAGACCAACCCAAACGATTCCATGTGTGTCGGAAAGACGAAGACATCGATCGTCGCAAAGAACGCGGCCTTGCCCGCTGAATCCAGCCACCCCAGCCATGCGATGCCGCTCGCTGGATCGTCGGCCCGCCGCCCGATCTCGTCCGCAAGCGCGGGCGGAGCCGCCGGGCCGGCTAATCGCCCGACCACTGCCATGCCCTCGTCGCGCAGTCGATCGACGATGCGCAGGAATTCATCGACGCCCTTTTCGCGAGTTAGGTTGGACAGCAGGCCCAGACGTAGGACTTCGGATCGCTCCCTACGAACGGGCCGCGCCGACGGCTCAATGCCATTCGGCGCAATGATCGTCTGGCGGACCGCGGGATAAAGCGCGCGCAGATCCTCCGCCATGCGGTCGCACAATACCACATGCTGCGCGGACGGACCGGCGATTCGCGTCAGCCAGGCGATTGGCCGGGTCTGAGCGACCAGATAATTGTAATTGTGATGATGCAGGAACGTCGCGAGACCGAGCAGCCGCGCCACGCCTGCGAACAGGCAAGAATAATAGCCCCCCGATCCCGCATCGACGGCACAATATAGCGCGCGTGCGCCGCTCATCCTCGCCGCCAGCAGGCGCGGCACCGCGCCCGCGACCCTGACAATCTTGCTGGCGTGATAGCGCAGCCCGCGCGCATGGTTGCCGGGCATCACCGGAATGACGTCGACGGTGGTAACCGCAGCGATCCCCGCCACGGTCTGTGCATGGACGAAGGCCATGCCGTGCAGGGGTGGCGGCATCGGACCGATCGCGACGACCCGCCTCATACGTGGTGGTCGAGATACCAAGCGTAGGTCGCCTTCACGCCGTCTTCGAGTGCGATCGACGGCGCCCAGCCGCTGTCGCGCAGGCGGTCGCCCGACATCAGCTTGCGCGGCGTGCCATCGGGCTTGGTAGTGTCGCAAACGATGCGGCCTTCGAACCCGACGACGCTGGCGACCAGCCGTGCTAGGTCGAGGATCGCGATATCTTCGCCCGACCCCACGTTGATATGCTGCGCTGCCGAATAGCCCGTCATCAGATGGACGCAGGCGTCCGCGCAATCGTCGACATGCAGAAATTCGCGGCGCGGTGTGCCGCTCCCCCAAATTTCCAACTCCGGCGCACCAACCAGCTTGGCCTCATGCGCCTTGCGGATGAGTGCGGGCATGACATGGCTCGAATCAAGGTCGAAATTGTCGCCCGGACCGTATAAGTTCGTCGGCATAGCCGAGATGAAATCGCGCCCGTGCTGCAGACGATAGGCTTCCGCCAGCTTCAATCCGGCGATCTTGGCGATCGCATACCACTGATTGGTCGGTTCCAGCGGGCCCGTCAGCAGTGCGTCCTCGACGATCGGCTGTTCGGCGAATTTGGGATAGATGCACGACGAGCCCAGCAGCAGCAGCTTAGGCGTACCCGCGCGGTGCGCCGCCTCCAGCACATTCGCCTCGATCATCAGATTGTCGTACAGGAAGTCGGCGGGCAGGCGGTCGTTGGCCAGGATGCCGCCGACCTTTGCTGCCGCCATGAAGATCACATCGGGATGCTGTGCGTCCAGCCAGGAGCGGACCATCGCCTGATCGGTCAGATCGACCTCCGCGCGCGTCGCGGTCAGGATCTCGCAGGATTCCCGTTGCAGCCGGCGCACGATCGCACTGCCCAGCATGCCGCGATGTCCGGCGACCCATATCCGTTTGCCGGTCAGGTCGAACGTCTGCCATTCACTCATACGCAATTCCTATCTATCGCATGATCGACCGCCTGCGCGACCACCTCGCCCATGGCTTTTCGACGGGCCTGGCCATCGTCCATCAATCTTTGCCGCGATTCTGGTCGCGGCGGGTCATCGGCCAATGCTGCGGCCATGGCCTGCGCCAAGGTCGGCGCATCGCCAAGCGCTACATAACGCGTAACATGCTCTTCGATTTCGCGATTGACCGCGATGTCGCTCACGATTGTCGGCAGCCCCAGTGCCACCGCATCGAAGACGCTCCCCCCGCCGGGTCCACCCTCGAACGAGGTCGGCTGGACCACCGCGACGGCACCGCGCAACAGCGCGATCTGGTCAAGCTTGGGGATGAGCCCTAGGAAATGGACGCGCTTCGCCAGCTTCAGTTCCTCGACCAGCACCCGCAATGCGGCGAAATGCCCCGGTGCACGGGCATCGTGCGTCGCACCGGTGGTGACCAGTTCGACCGTCTCATCGGTGAGCATCGCCAGCGCCTGCAGCGCGACGTCGTGGCGCTTGTGGACCCAGAACTGGTTCGAGATGATGAAATATCGCGGCCCGATGCCATGACGTTGGCGAACCTCCTGCGGGTTGTTGTCGAACCACGTCGGTGCCGGCGCTGCCGAAAACGGCAGCGCGAATATCCGCGCGCGCATGGGGCCGAGATAACGTTGCGCATCGGCCAGCACTTGGCGCGCGTTGACGATGATTGCAGGGGCCCGATCGACCATCGTGCGGAACGAGGTATCACGCCACGCCCGCTCGCTGGCGGTGAACAGTTCAGGATAGGCGCGGTGCTGGAAGTCGTAGAGATAGCCGACCCAGGGCACGGCAAATCCCTCCGGCAGAGCGGCTGCGAACGGCAGGACGGCGTCGATCCTTCGCGCAGCGCACAGTTGCAGCAGCGCGGCATCGCCATGTGCAATCGTCTCGACAGGCATATCAGGCATGCCGTCGCGGCTCAGCTTAGCGATCACCGCTGCGGGATCGCGGCGCGGCGGCAATACGAACGGCTGTCGGCGCAGGATCGTCTTGCCCAGCGCGCGTACAATGCTACGCAACCTAGCCCTGCCGTAACGCGGGGGATCCCGGCGATAAACCAACAGGAAAGACCAGTCGGGCTTGGCGAGCATCAGTCCATCGATGATCGACATCAGGAAATCAGTCGCACCTGCCAGACCCGCGAAATCGTCTAGGACGATTGCGATGCGGCGACCCTGCCCTTTATCGACCGGGTTCATCGCCGTTTTGCGGGAATGCCGACATAGACGCCCCCGGACTCGCAATCCTTCACGACCACCGACCCCGATCCGATCATAACGTCCCGCCCGACGACCAGCCGCTTGGCCGGGCTGCCCTGGTTGATCGCCGCGTTCGTCCCTACCCAAACGCCCATTTCGAGCTCGACGTAGCCGGATAGGTTGGCGCCAGGCGCAATGTTACAATAATCGGCGACGATGACGTCATGGCCGATCGTACAGTTCAGATTGAAGACGCAGGCGTTGCCGACCTGAATGTTGTTGGTGAACCGCACGCCCGCGCAGATGATGACGCCCGACGATCCCGCGATGATGTCGCGCTGGCCCAGCCCGAACGATGCGGACGGATGGATCAGGTTGGGAAAATGCACCGTGTCTCGATATTTTTCGAAGACGGACTGGCGCACCGCGTTGCCACCGATGCCGATCGCAGCCTGCACCGCCCCCATCGTGGCGAAATTGTCTTCCCCGATCACGTCCGACGTATCGATCCGCATGCCCTCGGGCGGCGACGATTCCGCAACGAACGTGACGCGGAGTCCCAAGTCCGCGGCGACATCGCGGACTTCGCGGGCAAAACCGGATGTTCCCAGTACGTACAGGTCTTCCATGCTGCAAACCCTCATCGCTTATCAGGTGTAAAATTCGGCGATCGTGTCGCAGATCCGGGCGATCTGATCCTCGCTCAGACCCGGCCAGCTGGGAATGCTGATGCCCCTGTGCCCGATGTCCTGCGCGACCGGCAGGTTCTGATAGGTCGCCGCATACATCGGCATCGTGTGGACGGGGAAGAAGACCGGGCGCGTCTCAATGCCCGCTTGATCTAGGACCTCGCGCAGCGGATCGCGATCGTCCGCATGGCGGCACAACAGCGAAATCATCCAGTGGCTATGGACCGTATCCTCCGGTTCTCGCTGGAACGTCACCGGGACGCTCGCCAGTCGGTCGCGATAGTCCTCCGCAATCCGCTTCTTGGCGACGAGGAACTGAGCCGCCCGCTGCATCTGGGCGCAGCCGATCGCTGCGCAGATGTTGGTCATGCGGTAATTGTAACCGATAACGTCGTGCCAATATTGGCGATGCGCGGCGAGCCCCTGCCCCTTGAGGTGCACCGCGCGTTCGTACAGCGTCTGGTCGTTCGTGACGATCATCCCACCCTCGCCAGTGGTGATCGTCTTGTTGCCGAAGAAACTGAAGGTCGAGATGGTGCCGAAGGTGCCGACGTGGCGGCCCTTGTACATCGTCCCGATCGCCTCGGCGCAATCCTCGACTACGAACAGTCCGTGCTCAGTGGCCAGCGCCATCAGCGCGTCCATGTCACAGGCCGCACCATAGAGATGCACCGGCATGATCGCACGCGTGCGCGATGTGATCTTGCGGCGGACGTCGTCGAGATCAATCTGCCAACTGTCAGGTTCGCTGTCGACGAACACTGGCACTGCACCGGTATAGGCAACAGCATTGGCCGAGGCGATATAGGTCAGCGTGGGGACGATTACTTCGTCCCCCGGTCCGATGCCCAGCGCCTCAAGCGCCAGATGCAGCGCGACCGTACCGTTCGAGACGGTGCTGGCGAAACCAACACCGACGAAATCGCGGAATTCGCTCTCGAAACGGCCGATATAGGCCCCCTTCGAGGAAATCCACGTCGATTGGACACAATCGGTGACATATTCCAATTCCTTGCCGCTCAGGTCGGGCTGATAGACAGGTATCCGGTCTTGCACGTTCGTACTCCTGGGTCGAACCGGGCTGGATCGTCTGCGATCCGCACCCGCTCGTCGGTCAGTATGCGCTTGCCTCAGCCTATCGGGGAGAACAAGGCTCATGGGGTCAGTCGATACGATCCAATGAGTATACCGCAGGCATGCCGGCCTGGACCGGAACGTCGGCGACCAGCCGGCGATACACGCGCCGCACGATGACGATTGAGGGAAGAATGCTGATCGTGAGATAGGCGGCGGCCGTGATCCAGATCGTCCACATCGCGCCGAGATACGGCACCAGCGTTAGTTTCGCGATCGTCGCGACCGCCGCCATCGCCACCGCGAACCATACCTGCACGCGCAGGGTGTTTGTCGCGTTAAGAAACATCGACATTGCGACCCCAGACGCTTCCAGTACCTTGAACAAGGCAAAGCCGACCAACAGGAACACCGGCGGGGCGATGCGCCCGCCCAGCCAAAGTGAGAACAGCAGCCGGTTGGCGACGACGATGCAGATGCCTGCGACCGTGGTAAAGGCGACCGCGCCGAGGACCGAACGCTTTAACGTGGTGCGAACCCAGTCGAAATCGCGCCGCGCTACGGCCTCGCCATAGGCGGGCCAGAGCGGACTTAGAAAGACGCCGAAGATCAATGCGACAAACGAGAAGAGCCGGTCGACCGTTGCATATGTACCCGCTTCGACCGGGCCGAAGAAATGCGTCACCATTAGCGCGTCCAGCCTGAAGGCGATGACCGCAACGATCTGGACGAAGAAGAACCCCGTACCGATCTTCAGAGTGGCGCGGGCTTCCAATGTGGATACCGCCTGAAGCCTCGGCAGCAGATCGCGACGGCGTAATGCGAAGAATACGAGGTTATTGAGTAGAAGAGCCAGCTGTTGGCTACCGAACAGGCTGACCACCATCGCCGGCGTGCCGAGATCGAGTTTGATCGTCGCAACGACCATGACGAACGACAGCATTCCGCCGATGCCCGTCCATACGTTGACCTCATACCCCTGCTGCAATCCAAGCTGGACCTTGCTCGCCAAGCCTGCCGGGATCCCAACGGCGAAGCAGAGCAGAAAAGCCAACACGACCTGCCCCGCCTCGACCTTCGCCAAGGGCAAGGTCACGTTAAACATGCCAGCCCAGTTCACCAGCGGATACAGGATCAGCGCCGCCACGGCGATGATAGCGCCCAGGCCGCACAGGAACACCGCGCCGCTCGATATGGCGACTTTGATCGCGTCGTCGTCGTCACGGCCGGAAGCCGCCGCGACCCGGTTGAGGATGCCGTTGCCGATTCCAAAATCGGCAAAGGCCATCAATGCACCAAGCGAACTGACCACCATCCACATGCCGAAACGTTCCGCGCCGAGATGCGACAGCGCCATCGGGACTGTAACCAGCAGCACCGCAGCCGATCCAAACCGTGCGAGGACACTCGTGATTGCGGTGGAATACAGGCGGCGGAAGCGCAGCGCACCGCGTTCGCGGGCCGCCATCGCTTCGAAGTCCGAATCGATCCGCATCAAAAGCCACCAAGCCAGGGTCTGTCCAAGGTCTCGAGTCCGCCGGTGCGATAGACTACCGATCGCAGTTCCAACAGCAAAAGCGCCTTCGCTTCGGAAGGGTGATCAGCTTTTGGCGTTCGCTAGTGCGCTCTTCAGCAGCCTCACGTCTTCCTCGACCATCTCGCGCGCCAGTTCGCGTGCGGACGTCTCGTGCTTCCAGCCGAGAACCTCGCGCGCCTTGGTGGGATCGCCGATCAGCAAATCGACCTCGGTCGGGCGGAAATAGCGCGGATCGACCTCGATAATGCAGCGCCCCGTTGCGACGTCATAGCCCTTTTCCTCGACGCCCTCGCCGCGCCATTCCAGCTGGATGCCGACGTCCAAAAAGGCCCATTCGACAAAGGTACGGACCGGCGTGGTCTCGCCCGTCGCCAGCACGTAATCGCCGGGTTCGTCCTGCTGCAGCATCATCCACATGCCGCGGACATATTCTCGCGCATGGCCCCAATCGCGCTTTGCGTCCAGATTGCCGAGGAACAGCCTGTCCTGTGTTCCCTCGCCGATCGCAGCCGCCGCCCGCGTGATCTTGCGGGTGACGAACGTCTCGCCGCGAAACGGGCTTTCATGATTGAACAGGATGCCATTGGAGGCATGGATGCCATAGGCCTCGCGGTAGTTCACCGTGATCCAATAGGCATACAGCTTTGCGACGCCATAGGGCGAGCGCGGATAGAAGGGCGTCGTTTCGCGCTGCGGTACTTCTTGGACCAGACCGTACAGCTCGGACGTCGATGCCTGATAGAAGCGGGTCTTCTTTTCCATTTTCAGGATGCGGATCGCCTCAAGAATGCGCAGGACTCCGATCGCGTCGGAATTCGCGGTATATTCGGGCGTCTCGAAGCTGACCTGAACGTGGCTTTGCGCAGCAAGATTGTAGATCTCGTCGGGCTGAGTTTCTTGGATCAGGCGGATCAGGTTCATCGAATCCGTTAGGTCGCCGTAATGCAGCGTCAGCTGGCGGTGATCGACATGCGGGTCCTGATACACACCGTCGATCCGCCCGGTGTTAAACGACGACGAACGCCGCTTCACGCCATGGACACGATAACCCTTGTCGAGCAACAGGCGGACCAGATACGCGCCGTCCTGACCGGTGATACCGGTGATAAGTGCAACCTTGGACATAGTATTCGTCACCTTTGTGTCATCATGAACAGATCGCGCCCAAACGTGGCATGCATCATGCCAATGCGTTGTGATCGGCGACCTGCGCCTCAATCCATTCGTAGGTCTTCGCCAGCCCCTCGCGCAGGGGCCTTGAGGGGCGCCAGCCGAGCTGTTGCTCGATTAACCGGTTGTCCGAATTGCGACCGCGGACGCCGAGCGGTCCAGGAATGTGATTCTTCTCGATCGTCTTGCCGGCAATATCAGCAACGATATCGACCAGCTGATTGATCGTCACCATCTCTTCCGAACCGATATTGACAGGTCCCTCGAAATCCGACCGCGTCAGGCGCGTTGTCCCCTCGAGACACTCGTCTATGTAGAGGAATGAGCGGGTCTGCTGCCCGTCGCCCCAGATGTCGATCGCATCGCCGCTTCGCGCTTCGGCCACCTTGCGGCATACCGCGGCAGGCGCTTTTTCCTTGCCGCCCTGCCAAGTACCTTGGGGGCCGAAAATGTTGTGGAAGCGGGCGACCCTGTTGCCCATCGCATAATTGCGGTTATAGGCGAGGAACAGTCGTTCGGAAAATAGCTTTTCCCAGCCGTATTCACTGTCGGGGGCCGCCGGATAGGCGCTGGATTCGATACAATTGGGGTTGTCAGGGTTCTCCTGATTGTAGGCCGGATAAATGCAGGCGGACGACGAATAGAAGATGCGCCCGCACGACACTTGCTGCGCCTGACTCACAACGTTGAGGTTGATAATCGCCGAATTGTGCATGATGTGCGCATCGTTTTCGCCGGTGAAGATATAACCCGCACCACCCATGTCGGCGGCAAGCTGATAGATTTCATCAAAGCGCCGGTCGATCACGTTTCGGCAGACATCCTGTTCGCGCAGGTCACCGAGGATGAATTCGTCCGCCGCGCTCTCACCGAATTCGGGGCGCTTTACATCGACACCGCGGACCCAGAACCCTTCGTTCTTGAGGCGACGGACCAGATGCCCACCGATGAAGCCGCCCGCTCCGCACACCAATGCAGTCTTCGTCATCGACCCGTAGTTCCCTGGATTTTATAAAAAATTGTTTCGAATGCCGCGACGATCCTGTCGATCGGAAACGTCGCCTCGGCATAAGCCCGCGCATTGTCGCCCATTGTCCGGCGCAGCGCTGAATCCGTCCGCAACGTCCGCAACGCGGCGACGAACCCGTCCTCGTCGTCGGGTTCGCACACCAGGCCGGCATTGTGGTTGGTAATAATCCGCGCTGCCAGATTGTGCGCCGGAATCGCTGCCACGATCGGCCGACCGACCGACAGATAGGTCAGCACCTTGGATGGGACCGAAAATACGCCAGCATCTTTTTCTAGGATGACGGTCAGAATGTCGGCCGATGCCAGTGCGGCGGGAAGATCGCGGAACGGCAGCCAGCCGCGCACCTTCAGATTGCCATGCGTCGCGGATTTTACGGCAAGGCTCGCTGCGGCCTGCCCTTCAGAAAACACAAGCACGTCCGCATCGGTGTCACGCGCAGCGGCTGCGAGCAGATTGGGGTTGTGCTTAAAGCCCAGTGTTCCCGAATAGACTATGCGAAACGCTGCTTCATCTAGATTGGCGTGGGTCCATGCGTTGTCGCGCGGCAGTTGCGGGATGTCCGCGATCGGTGCCCAATTTTCGATCACCGAGATACGGGCCGGATCGCGCCGCGCAGCCGCGGGCAGCGCGCCGATAAAATCCTTGGATATGACGATGATATGATCCGCCGCGGATAGCAGCTTAGCTTCCATCCGCTGGAAATACTGCCCAATGACTCGCCCGACGATGCCCAGCTTGTCCTGCAGGATACGCCGGATCGCCTCGCCATACAGGTCCTGCACCCAGAAGATGAAGCCGGCATTCGCTGTACGCGCCGCCTTGTGTATCGCCTGCTGCACATCGAGCGGGGCGTTACCCGACAGGACGATATCGGGTCGGAAGGACACAATCTGCTCGGCCATCCTTTTGCCGAGTTCCATCTCCTGCAGCCGCCGGCGCAGAAAGGAATCCTTGGCGAAAGGTGCCCGCGTCGTCACCGTGACGATCGACAATGTCGCGGGATCGTTCAGATCGCGCTCCAGCTTGCCCTTGGGGGTCTGAAAGCTCGCCGCACTCAGATGAAGAACATCGTACCCGCGCGCGGACAAAGCACGCGCTAGCTCGACGGGGAAAGCATGCCCCGAATAATCACTAACAATAATCCGCATGACATCTGTTCCGACGCAATCTTCGATGCCGCAAAGCCGAAAGGCACCGGACCGAGACTGTCATACCCTCCGCAAGCGTATTCGATTAACCGAGGCTCAGCCGTTGCCACAAAGCCCGGAGCCGATCCACCATTTTGTCGTCGGGGGTTTCCGATCCGGACAGTTCGCCCGCCCGCCAAGCGGACTTGCAACCGGACGCAGCGGCGGGCATGGCGAGATCCGAAGGCGAATGGGATATCCGAATGAGCGCGAAACGACAGTATAATCTACGCAAGCGTGTTCTGGTGACCGGCGGTGCGGGCTTTTTGGGGTCCCATCTGTGCGAGCGCCTGCTGGAGCGCGATTGTGAAGTCCTGTGCGTCGACAACTTCTTTACTGGATCGCGTGCGAACATCGAACATCTGCGCGAAAACCCGAATTTTGAGCTAATGCGCCACGACGTGACCTTTCCGCTCTTCGTAGAAGTCGACGCCATCTATAATCTGGCCTGCCCCGCCTCGCCGATCCATTATCAGCACGACCCCGTGCAGACGACCAAGACGTCGGTGATCGGGGCGATCAATATGCTTGGCCTCGCCAAGCGGCTGCGCTGCCCGATCTTCCAGGCGTCAACAAGCGAAGTGTATGGCGACCCGACGGTCCATCCGCAGACCGAGGACTATTGGGGCAACGTCAACCCGATCGGCAACCGGTCGTGCTATGACGAGGGCAAGCGCTGCGCCGAAACACTGTTCTTCGATTACCATCGTCAGCACGATCTCCGCATCAAGGTGGCGCGGATTTTCAACACCTATGGTCCGCGCATGCATCCGGCCGATGGCCGCGTCGTCTCCAACTTCATCGTCCAGGCGTTGCGCGGCGAGCCGATCACGATCTACGGATCGGGCCAGCAGACACGCTCATTCTGCTATGTCGACGACTTAATCGAGGGGTTCCTGCGGCTGATGGATGCCGATGGCGTCACCGGACCGATCAATTTGGGCAATCCGGTCGAATTCACGATGATCGAGCTGGCGAACCTGGTGCGCGAGGTGCTTGGCTCGGGCGTGGCTTTCGAATTCCATCCCCTACCCCAAGACGATCCTCGGCAGCGCCAGCCCAATATCACACAGGCGCGCACGCTGCTCGACTGGGAACCGCGCGTCGCACTGCGTGATGGAATCAAAAAGACGATCGCCTATTTTGATGCGTTGCTGGCGTCGGGCGATCGCACAACCAATGTCACCGCCTGACCGGCATTTCCGCACCAGAGGATTTCACAAAAGGCATCGAAACATATATGTCCCCGACCAAAAAGATCGCGTCTTTTATCGCTCGCCATGCTCCGACCGCGCACGATCTTGCCAACATATTGGTCCGGGGCCGCTTCGAGCTTATGCCGCCTCGCGTCACCTATGCCTTGGGCGAACTGCATGGCAGGATCCGCAGTACTTTCGACTTTGACAACGGGCATTATTTTGAGGTCGGAGCAAACAACGGTTTAACGCAATCCAATACTGCCTATTTGGAGTTTTATAGAAATTGGCGCGGCATCTTGGTCGAGGCGGTGCCACACAAGTTTGTCGAATGCGTCAGAAACCGGCCCGATGCCGAAGTATTCCATGCCGGCTTGGTGGACTTCGGCTATAGCCGCGAGAGCTTGGAAATCATTTATTCCGATCTGATGTCGATGACGGCGTCGAGCGAAAAAGATCAGGCGACCCAGTTGGAAGCCGCCGCAAAACATCTCAAAGAGCCGGGGATGCTAGGCCAGCGATTCCTGACGCCCGCCCGGACCGTCATGTCTATCGTCGACGAACTGTCCTATCCCGTCGTCGATCTGTTCTCGCTTGATGTTGAGGGCGCTGAAGCAAGCGTGCTGGGCGGGATCGATTTTTCCCGGTGGAGACCGAAATCCTTCCTTATCGAAAGCGACGATCCAGCGGCCATGCATGCGCTGATGGCCGGCTATGGCTACGATCTGTCCGAACAGTTCTCGTTCCATGATTTCCTTTATCGGACGAAGGGTTGACGTAAAGGACCGGAACGATGCCATCGGTTCCCGACCTGTGTCCGCATCAGGGAACACTAGCAAAGGTCGATGCGCCATGACCGTCATTCATCGCCGCGGGATACTGAGCCGGGGCGTTCTGAGCCTCGCCATGGCGGCCGGGTCCGCGACCTCCACGCAGGCACGACCGGCGCTGTTAAACGACAGGCGTATTTCGCTTGCCGACTTCGGCTTCGTCGGCGACTGGAACGAGCATAGCCGACGCGGCACCGACGATACCTTGGCGTGGCGCCGCGCGATCGCCGCGGCCGACGAACGCAAGGTGGGTACAATCCTCATACCTTGGGGCGGGACCGGCTCATCCTATGTTGCTAGCTCGATCGTTGACGGGCCGTTGCCGTCGGGACTCGTGTTCGAAGCGGAAAAGCCGGTCGATCCTGCCGGCGGATCAGGCGGGTTCGTCGTCTATGGCGGTGCCGATACGTGCTGGAACATCGATCATCGCGGGCGTGGCGGAAGCGAGGGGCGGTGGACGTTCCGGGGCTTGGGGTTCCGCACGCTTGATCCCCGCGCAACGATGTTCGATTTCAACCGCACGACTAAACACGGCACCGTGCGCGATACCGATCCCCAGAAATACAGTTCGCTTGAGAACGTCCGTTTCGAAGGCTGCTTCTTTCAGGGCGCCGGCGGTGGCACGAAGCAAACCGGCGATGCGATTCGCGGCGCCAAGTTGTTCCAGTTGATCATCGATGAAACGACGTTCATCCGCGACTTCCGACGCGGGGTATGGCTCTACGGCTGCGACAATTGCACGATTGCGGTGCGCAGCTTCCTATGCGCGCGATCGGTGATGGTTGAGGCGTCGGGCACGTTCGGCAACGACAACCGAATCAACAGCCGCTTCCTTGGCGGATCACCGGCGGCATCCAGCGAGGACGTGTATTTCGTCTGGGACAATTGCAACTCGACCGCAATCCACGAACCCTATCTCGAGGAACTCGACCACGCGCGGGCGACCGCGCTTATGTATCTCGACGGCTATGAAACGCTGGTGCTCCGGCCCCATATGGCCGGGCGTCCGGCCTTTCGTTTGGGACCGAACGGACGTGACGTGGTGATGATCGCGCCGTCGATCACGCGGTACGAGGTCGCCCACCACCCGGTCATTGATTCCCCCGCCAGTTGGGATTTTGGGTTCGAACAAAGCGATCATCGCATGACGGTGATCGCCGCATCCAAGAATGCGCAGCAGACCTTCGGAACTCACCCGCGCCTTTTGTGGGTGGGTGCAGTGCCGGCCGGGGGAAACGACAGATTGCCGTTTCGCGTCCCCACCGAGGCGCCTGGATTGGCGACCCCGGCGGGCTATGGGCCTGCACTGCGCCATCTGTCGGCGCTGCACTGGTGGGCACGGTCGGCGGGAACCGTGGCGTCCGGCGGCATCGCCGACATGGTTTCCGACGTCGGCGCCAGCGGCGGCTGGGCAATCCATCTGTCGGCAGCGACCAAACAGGGCGGCATGTCCGCGCAACTGGTGGTCGGTCGCGACATCTTTCCGCGCGAGCACCTGCGCGTTCGCATCCGGTTCCGCTGCGCAGACACCACCGGATGGTTCTCCATCCTCGCGCGTGGCACACGCGGGTTCTGGAAATCGATACCGGTCGGACCGGCAAATGGTGAGGGCTATCGCACGATCGAACACGTCGTAGATCTTGCCGGCTGGCAGGCCGGCGAGATCGTCGAACATACAATCTATCAGGGCGACGCACCGCGTGCCGACATGTGGATCGACTTCATCCATTACAGCCGGGAAGCACCGGCGTCCTGATCGCACACAATCCGATACCTTCGTGATGGTCTGGCAATACGATACCACTTTGCTCTAGGGGCATCGCCTGCGATGCGCGTGGTAGCGCACGGTACTAAGGGCATACGGTTTCATGCGCATCACGATGATCGGTTCGGGCTATGTAGGCCTGGTGTCGGGCGCCTGCTTTGCGGATTTCGGGCATGACGTGACGTGCGTAGACAAGGACGAGGGCAAAATTAGCGCACTCAAGGCGGGGCGGATGCCGATCTTCGAACCCGGTCTCGATGCACTGGTCGCGAGCAACGTCACGGCGGGGCGGCTGACCTTTACCACCGACCTCACCGCCTCGGTGGCAGGCGCCGACGCGATCTTCATCGCGGTCGGCACGCCATCGCGGCGCGGCGACGGCCATGCCGACCTCAGCTACGTCTTTGCCGCGACCGAGGAGATTGCTGCGGCGGTCACCGGGCCGACGGTAGTGGTCACCAAATCGACCGTGCCGGTCGGAACCGGCGACAGGGTCGAGGCGATCTTGCGCGAGAAGCGCCCGGACGTGCAGGTACAGGTCGTCTCCAATCCCGAATTCCTGCGCGAGGGCGCGGCGATCGGCGACTTTAAGCGGCCCGACCGGATTGTGATCGGCACCGACGATGAGGATGCGCGGCGCGTCATGCGCGGCGTGTACCGCCCGCTCTACCTCAACGAGTCGCCGATCCTGTTCACTGGCCGACGAACCAGCGAACTCATCAAATATGCCGCCAATGCGTTCCTCGCGACCAAGATCACCTTCATCAACGAGATCGCAGACCTATGCGAGTCGGTAGGTGCAGATGTACAGGACGTAAGCCGCGGCATCGGCCTCGACAATCGCATCGGTAAAAAGTTCCTCCACGCCGGCCCCGGCTATGGCGGGTCGTGCTTCCCCAAGGACACGCTGGCGCTGCTGAAGACCGCCGAGGATTTCGAAAGCCCGGTCCATATCGTCGAGGCGGTGGTCAAGGTGAACGACAGCCGCAAGCGCGC
>NZ_JBXASI010000010.1:0-43595 GCF_058809195.1 Sphingomonas sp. GW821-FHT10F09
GGCCAATCGACATTCAGAAGATGACGTGCCGAAAACGGTGGTTTTGTGTGACCCGGAGCGCAGCATACTAACGGTACGTGAGCACCGGAAGCACGCGAAACCGCCGTTTGCAGGCCGTCAGGACTGAATGTCGATTGGCCCTGAGGCGCGCGCCGGCGGTGCTGGCGACCGGGCCCTTGCGGGTCGCGCGTCACGGATCGCGCGACGGGTCCGCCTCCGCCGCACCGCGATCCGCCTCCCGCTTGTCCGCCTTGGCTTGCGCCTTCTTCGCGGATTCGGCGGCCTTGGCCCGTTCGCGCTCGCGGCGCTCGAAGTCGTAGTTCGGTTTGCGTGGTATGTCGGTCGCTCCGCAGGGGCATTGGGTCGCGCGGGGCGCGCGACCTCTGGAACCCTCGCCCACCGGCTACACCGATCCGCGCTGCGCGACCAGTATCGCAGCGCCCGATGCACGGTGCTGCCGCGACACCGCCCGGATGCGACGCTGCAAAGCATGTCGGCGCCTGCGCAGGGGCTGCATGCACCCGGCGCAAGACATGGCACGCGCGCTCACGCTGTTGGCGCACGAACTACAACCATAATGATTTATTAGGTATTTTTTAGCCCGATCCGCCGAAATTTCCGTGCGAGGGAGGAGCTTTATGGTTCCGAAGGACGGAACGCCAACTCTGTGCGCATGCTTGGGTACCCAATACGATACTGCCATCTCCCGCCCGATACGCAAGATATGGGCGGATCGGACCGGCGCCGTATTGATCGAATTCGCGATCCTGATCCCGATCCTGATGCTCTTCAGCTTCGGCATCATCTCCTATTCCTGGTGGTATCTTCTCGCCAACGGGGTGCAGCATGCCGCCAGCGACGGCGCGCGCGCGTCGATCGCGGGGCTGGACGCCGCCGAGCGGCAGACGATGGCGATCAACAAGGCGACCGACAATCTGAAGGCGATCGGTCGCTACGACATGCGGCAGGCGCAGGTGAGCGTCGTCGAACAGGCGAACCGGCTGACCGTCACCGTTACCTATGACGCGGGCAGCGACGCGAACCTGAGGCTGCCGTTCGTGCCCGCGCCGCCGTCGCGGATCGTCCAGCGCGCCAGCATCCTGCTGGGCGGATTGTGATGCGCCGCGACGCGCGCGGGCTTCTGGCGTCGCGAAAGGCCAGCGTTTCGGTTCTATCGGTCTTCCTCATCCTGATCTTCATGGGCGGCGCCGCCACCGCGGTCGATTACGGCTCGCTGGTGATGCGCAAGCAGCAGTTGCAGGGCCTCGCGGATCGCGCCGCGATGGTCAGCGTCGGCACCGCCAATGCGGCGACCACCGCCAGCCAGCTAATTGCGGTGGAGGGGGCGTCCGGCGTCACGCTCGTCACCGCGCAGCCCGGCAGCTATTCCGCGGATCGCAGCCTCGCCCCCGCGGCCCGGTTCCGGGCCGGCGCCGACGAACGCACCGCGGTGCGGGTGGTGCTCGGGCGGCGGGTGCCGCTGTTCTTCGCCGGCGTGCTGACCGGCCGGCGCTATCAGGACCTGCAGGCGACGGCGACCGCGGCCCGCACCGGCGAGGCGGCGATCAGCATCGGATCGCGGCTCGCCAGCGTGCAGGGCGGCGTGCCGGGCGCGTTGCTGTCGTCGCTCGCCGGGGTCGATCTCAACCTGTCGGTCGCCGACTATAACGCGCTGGTCGACGCCAATGTCGATATCCTCGCGCTGTCGCGGCTGTTGCAGACCCGCGCCGGCGTCAGCCTGGGATCGCAGGGTGGTACCGCGGCGGCCAGCGTCGAGCTGCCGACCCTGGTCACCGCGATGGCGGATGCGGCGACGTCGCCGGGTGCCGCCGCGGTGCTGCGGCGGGTCGCGCTGAAGGTGCCGGCGACGCGGGTCGACGTCCGCCGGCTGATCGACCTCGGCACCAGTGCGGCGCCGCCGCCGGTCAAGGTCGCCGCCGACGCGCTGCTGCGCGAGGCACTGATCGGCACCGGCGGCGACCGGCAGGTGACGCTCAACCTCGGCGCGCAGGTGCCGGGGCTCGCCTCGACCGGCGTCCGGATGGCGATCGGCAGCCGGTCGGCGACCTCGCCGTGGATCAAGGTCGGCCGCGACGCGTCGGTGACGGTGAGCACCGCGCAGATGCGGATCGGCGTGACCGCGCGGATCGACGTGCTCGGCATCGGCCTCGCCGCGGCGGAACTGCCGATCGTGATCGAAGGGGCGAGCGCGGAGGCGCGGCTGGCCGCGGTCACCTGTGGCAGCGACGGCGCGAGCGTCTCCGTCGATGCGCGCGCCTCGCCCGGGCGGGCGATGATCGCCTCGGTCGCCGATCCGGCCTTCTATGCCATGGAGACGCCGCTGCCGTCGCAATATGCCACGCTGCTGAACCTGCCGCTGACCAGCGTGAAGGGGCTGGCGGACATCCAGCTGGCCGGATCGACCTGGCAGCGGCTGCAATTCTCCGCCGCCGACATCACCGCCAATGCGGTGCGGACGGTCAACGCCTCGTCGCTGACCGGCGGGCTGGTGGCCTCGCTGTTGCAGCGGCTGGATCTGCGGATCACCGCGCTGGGGATTCCGATCAGCACCTCGCCGCTCACCACGCCGCTGCTCACCGCCTTGTTCGGCGCCACCCCGGCGCTCGACCTGCTGCTCGACCAGGTGCAGCAGGTGGCGGGCATCCGCGTCGGGCAGGCCGACGTGCGGGTGCCGGGTGCGCGCTGCGGCGTCGCCGCGCTGGTCGGCTGAACCGCGCCGACCGACCGGATCGCCGCACGATCGCGTCGCCGTACCCTGCCGGGCTGGACAGGGCGGTGCCGCATCCCTATCCAATGATACAACATATCATTGGAGACTGCCATGCAAGGCGACGCACGCCTGCCGGTAACAGTGCTGTCGGGCTTTCTGGGGGCCGGAAAGACGACGTTGCTCAATCACATCCTCGCCAACCGCGGCGGACGGCGCGTGGCGGTGATCGTCAACGACATGAGCGAGGTCAACATCGACGCCGATCTCGTCCGCGGCGGCGAGGCGGCGCTGTCGCGGAGCGAGGAGGCGCTGGTCGAGATGACCAACGGCTGCATCTGCTGCACGCTACGCGACGATTTGCTGGCCGAAGTGCGGCAACTCGCCGAGGCGGGCCGGTTCGACAGTCTGGTGATCGAAAGCACCGGCATTTCCGAACCCTTGCCGGTCGCCACCACCTTCTCGTTCCGCGACGAGGCCGGCGCCTGCCTCGGCGACGTCGCGCGGCTCGACACGATGGTGACGGTGGTCGACGCGCTCAACCTGCTGTCCGATTACTCGAGCAGGGATTTCCTCGCCGACCGGGGCGAGAGCCTGGGCGAGGACGATACTCGCAGCCTCGTCGGGCTGCTCGCCGAACAGATCGAGTTCGCCGACGTGATCGTGGTCAACAAGGCCTCGTCGGTGTCCGCCGAACAGCTCGCGACGGTGAAGAAGCTGGTCGCCAGCCTCAATGCCGATGCGCGGATCGTCGCCTGCGACCATGCGCAGGTGCCGCTCGACGCGATCCTCGACACCGGGCTGTTCGACGAGGAGCAGGCGAGCCGCCACCCGCTCTGGGCCAAGGAGCTGTACGGCTATGCGCAGCATCAGCCGGAAACCGACGAATATGGCATCGAAAGCTTCGTCTATCGCGCGCGCCGCCCGTTCGATCCCGCCCGGTTCCACGCCTTTCTAACCGATGGCGGCCTCGATCACGTCGTGCGCGCGAAGGGGCATTTCTGGCTGGCGACGCGGCCCGACTGGGTCGGCGAGCTGGCGGTCGCGGGCAGCGAGACGATGACCTCGCGCCTCGGCCGCTGGTGGGCGTCGATCCCGAAGCACCAATTGCCGGACGACGACGAGCGGTTCGAACGCTTCGTCGCGGGCCATTGGGATGCGATATGGGGCGACCGGCGGCAGGAGCTGGTCTTCATCGGCATCGGCATGGACGAGGCGCGCATCCGCCGCCGGCTCGACGCCTGTCTGGTCGGCGCGGCGGCGTTCACCCCGCAGCTGTGGACCGACATGCGCGATCCGTTCCCGACGTGGGGCGAGCGCGTGGCAGAGCCCGCGTGATGGCGACGACGCTCGCCGATCCGGTCGCGCGCGGCGATAGCGCGGACGTCCTGCAGACCATCCTCGCTCCCGATCGTGCGCTGGCAATCTGGGATCGCGCCCTCCCCGCGGCGCTAGTCGCCGACCTTGCGGCGCTGGACCCGGACAGCGTCGACGACATCGATGCGGTCGTCCACACCGACAGCGCGACGATCGCGGTCGCAGTGTTGCTCGGCGGGGCGGGCTACGACCAGGCGACCGCGCTGATGCTGGCGACCGAGATCGGCCTGTCGGCGGACCATCTCGCCCGCCTCGCGCCGGTCGAGCGGCTGCGGATCCGGCTGGAGATCGTGACGACGGATGCCTGCCGCTGCTTCCACGCCGACCGGGTGACGCTGCGGCTGCTGGTCACGCTCCACGGCCCGGGAACGCAATGGATCGGGACCGCCGATCCGGACGCGGTCGAGCAGGTGCCGACCGGCGCCGTCGCCGTCTTCAAGGGGCGGCTGCTGGTCGAAGACCCCGCGATCCTCCATCGCTCGCCGCCGATCGCGGGGACCGGCCGGCACCGGCTGATGCTTGCGATCGACCCCGTCTAGCGCCGCCGTCCGCTCAGGCCGCCGCCGCGTCGGCGGCGAGCGCGCGCCGCAACGCCGCCACCTCGCGGTTGAGCGCGGCGAGCCGGTCGGGCGTCATGCCGCTCCGCTCGACGATCATCGGCGCGAGGCATCCCGTTTCCGCCCAGCGCACCTTCCCCGCCTCGGTCAGGCGGACGCGCACCTGCCGTTCGTCGGCGGGATTGCGCAACCGCGTGACCAGCCCCGCCGCCTCCAGCCGCTTGGCGAGCGGGGTGATCGTGCTCGGCTCCAGCGCCAGCCGCTCGCCAATCTCGCCGATCGCGCAGCCCTCCTCGGCCCCGTTCAGCACCTGCAGCACCAGGAATTGCGGATAGGTGATGCCGAGCCGGTCGAGCAGCGGCTTGTAGGCGCGGTTGATCGCGATCGTGGCGGCGTACAGCGAGAAACAGAGCTGTTCGTCGAGTGGCAACGGTTCGGGCATCAGGGGTTCGGGCATCAGAGCTCTCCTAAGCGACCCATAGCACGCAAAAGATTATCGCGGCAAATAGCTGGACAAGCCGATCCGCCGCGTCTAGATGCTTATCGCGATAATCAATTGGAGACACCGCATGTCGATCGACGTCAAGTACAGCACGATGGCCACCGCGACGGGCGGCCGCGACGGCCACGCCCGGTCCGAGGATGGCCGTTTCGACGTGAAGCTCTCGACCCCGAAAGAGCTCGGCGGCGCCGGCGGCGACGGCAGCAATCCCGAGCAGCTGTTCGCGGCGGGCTATTCCGCCTGTTTCATCGGCGCGCTGAAGGTCGCCGGACAGCAATTGAAGGTAAAGCTGCCCGACGACGTCGCGGTCACCGCCAAGGTCGGCATCGGTCCGCGCGCGGCGGGCGGGTTCGGCATCACCGCCGACCTGACCGTGTCGCTGCCCGGCATCGAGCGCGAGGCGGCACAGCGGCTGGTCGATACCGCGCACCAGATCTGCCCCTATTCGAACGCGACGCGCGGCAATGTCGACGTGGGGCTGACGCTCGCCTGACGTCCCCGCATTCTCCTCGACCCGGCGCGCGCCGTCACGCGCGCGCCGCGGCCTTCGCGCCCGCCGCGGTGGCGAGGCCGAAGACGAGGTGATTGGCGGTGTGCATGCCGATCGTCGTCGCATCCGATTCCCATTCGGGCCGCTTCAGCCCGAGCAAAGGACCGGCGACCCAGTGCGCCACCGCGTAGAAGGCGAGGCCGAATGCGATGCCGCTGGGGAGGACGCCCGCATCCTCATTGACCGTCGCGGCATAGATCGCGCCCGCGGCTGCCGACAGCAGCAGATGCCCGCCCTGGATCACCGCCTGCTCGCCGGACGACGGCAGCGCATCGTCGGGCGGCACCGTCACCCCGAGGCCGCGCGCACCGGCGCGCTCCAGCATCGCGAGTTCCGACGGCGTCCCGCTCTTCCGCTCGCCCGCGATCAGCATCGCGGTGATGCCGAGCCCCGCGACCAGTCCGCCGGCGATCGCACCGGCCATCCGTCTGCCGTTCATATCCTGCCTCTCCCGGAATCGTCAGCTGAGCGGCGGCTGACCGTTCGACGCGCTCAGGCCGCCATCGACGGGCAGATTGACCCCCGTCACGAACCGCGCATCCTCGCTGGCGAGGAAGGCGATGACGCCGGCGATATCGTCGGGCTCGGCACCGCGGCCCATCGGAATGCGCTCCTCGAACTTGGTGATCAGCTCGGGCTGCTCCTTCATCCCCGCGGTCAGCGCGGTATAGGTCAGCGACGGATTGACCGCATTGACGCGGACGCCGTGCGCGGCCTCGTCCATCGCGAGCGCGCGGGTGAAATTGGTCACCGCACCCTTGGCCGCGCAATAGAAGCTGTGGTTCCAGTCGCCGCCGAGCCCCGACACCGACGAGACGTTGACGATACAGCCCTTCGCGGCACGCAGGGCGGCGATCGCCGCGCGGCTCATGTGGACGACGCCGTACAGGTCGGTTTCGATGACCTTGGTGAAGGCCGACAGATCGCCCTCGTCCAGCTTGCCGAGATGATCGACGCCGGCATCGTTGACCAGCACGTCGACGCGGCCGAACCGCGCGATCGCCTGCGCGACGAGCGCGTCGCAGGCCGCGGGATCCCGCACGTCGGTGACGCGCGTTTCGACATCGTCATCGAGGCCGGCGGCGACGCTGGCCAGCGCGTCGCCGTCGACATCGCCGAGGACCAGCGTCGCACCCTCGGCCGCGAAGCGTCGGGCGGCGCCCTCGCCGATCCCCGACGCCGCGCCGGTGATGAGGACGACCTTGTCCTGAAAGCGCCGGGGGGTGGCTGGATGGGTCATGCGTGTCTCTCGTCTGTAGGGGTCGGGATCATGGTCGATGCGATGGCGCGGCACCGCCATCAGGCAGAAGGTTCGTGATACGGGCAGGCGTTGACCCGCGCGCGGAAGTCCGCCGAATGGCGATAGGGTTCGTTGCGGGCGCGGTTGATGTTGCCGAGCGGCTGGTGCGCCGCGATCCCCGTCCAGATCGCGAACCGCGTCTCCTCGTTGATCTGCTGCACCTGCGCGGCATCCCAGCTGTCCTGCGCCGCGACGCGGACGGTGCCGACCTTGTGGAACGGCGCCTCCGCCTCGTCCCATTCGACCGTCGGGTCCTCGATCGGCTGCCGTTCGAGGTCGCGGCACAACTGGACGCGGAACTCCCATTCCGCGTCGATCCCGACCATTTCGCTGCGGACGTCCTCGCGGATCGCATCCTCGCGCCCGTCGACATGGATCGTCTCACCGGTCAGCGCGGTCATCGCCGGCGCGACCGGCTTCAGGCTGAACTTGGCGATATAGTCGCCGTAGCGGAACGGCGTGACGCTGTAATAGGTCTCGCCGAGCGGCTCAACATTCGGCGCACCGCCCAAAGAATTGATCGCCGCGCTCTCGATCCCGACCGCCTCCAGCACCCCGCGCACGCCGCGCAGCACCGAGGACATCACCGTCTTCGTGCCCTCGATCCGGTCCGTGGTCTTCGCCAGCAGCTTGAGGTTGCCGAGGAACTTGTCCGCGGTCTTCGCCTGAAAGACCGTACCGTTGACCATGACGAAGTCCTGCGCATTGCCTTCCGAACCGGGCAGGCGATCGCCGTCGACGTCGAACACCTTCATCGCCAGGCCGCGCGGCAGGCTGATCGCATCGGGCAGCAGATCGCCGGCATTGGTCGACAGGCGCAGCAGCACCTTGTGCGTGCCCGGCGCGGCGAACAGACCCTGCGCCAGTTCGGGCGACAGGCCGGCGTCCACCGTCAGCTCGCCGGACAGCACGCCATGCGCCTTGGCATGGACCGAGCGGACGGCATGGCCGTAATCCTCGGCGGTCCGTTCGAGGATCACGTCGAACGCGGAACAGAGCTGCTGCACCGTTTCGCGTTCGTCGGGCTGGATCGTCTCGACATCGGGGTGGTAGCGGACGGGGGCGTCGGTCATCGGAGCTATCCTTGTCTGGCAGGAGCGGGGTTCAGCGGCGCGCCGGCGGGCCGGCCAGCGCCGCCTTCAGCCGGGCGACCGCCAGATCGTTGGCATCCTTCGCGCCGCGCACGACCTGCGCCATGCCGAAGAATTCGTGCGTGACGCCCGGATAGGTCTTCTGCTCGACCCGGACGCCCGCCGACCGCATCGCCGCGGCCAGGGTTTCGCCATCGGAGCGGAGCGGGTCGATCTGCGCATTGATGATCGTCGTCGGCGGCAGGCCGCGCAGGTTGGCGGCGACGAGGTTGAGGCGCGGGTCCTGAGCGTCCACCTTGCTGGTCTGGTAGTAATAGCCGAACCAGCCGAGCATCGGGGTGTTGAGCGGCTTCGCATTCGCCGAATCGCGGCGCGACGGCAGCGTCATGCTGCTGTTGGCGATCGGATAGACCGAGACGATGTGACGCGGCACGGTCAGGCCGTTGTCGCGCGCATAGATGGCGGTCGCGACCGCCAGATTGCCGCCGGCGCTCTCGCCCGCGACCGCGATCTTCGCCGGATCGCCGCCCCAGCTCGCGGCGTTCTGCAGCGTCCAGCGATACGCGGCGGCGGCGTCGTCATGCTGCGCGGGAAACTTGAATTCGGGCGCGTGGCGATATTCGACCGAAACCACGATCGCGTTCAGCGCCTTCGCCATCGCGCGCGGCGCGGCGTCATAGGTCGCGACATCGGCGATTACCCAGCCGCCGCCGTGATAATAGACGACCACCGGCAGTTTCGCCCCAGCCGGTGCGGCCGCGAGCTTGTAGACGCGGGCGAACTGCTTGGCATCGGCGCCATAGGGTACGTCCTGCGTCGTCACCGTCGCGTCGGGCGTGGTCGGTAGGCCCTTGCTCGCCATCACCGCCTTGGCGCCGTCGGCGGCAGACGGCTGCGTGCGCGCCTCCGCCGGGGTCAGCGTCTCGATCGCCTTGCCCCCAAGCCCCGCGAGCGCGTCCAGCACCGCCTGCATGTCGGGCGACGCCTTGGCCGGCTGCACCGGGGTGGCCGGTGGCGCGGGCGGCGGCGGCGCGGCGGGCGACCGGGCCGACTGGGCGGACACGCCCGCCGAGGCGGTGAGCAGCGCGGCGGCGAACATCGCCCTCGGCATCGGGCGGCTGGACGGAATGGACATAGGCTCTCCTGTTGTATCGAAAGGTGAACAGACGGCCGCCCGCAACGTTTCTGTACGATACCGGGCAAAGTGCGCCCGGCGGCAGCGAGCGAGCGGAACGAAAGTCATGTCCAACGTCACCCCGATCACCGACCATGGCGGTCCCGACCCGGCGACCCCGGCGGCGGACCGGGTGGGCAACCGGCTGCTCGCCAGCCTGTCGGCGGCGGATCGCGCGCTGCTGACGCCGCATCTGGAACCGGTGTCGTTCGCGGTCGGCGACGTCATCACGCATGCGGGCGAGCCGATCGAGAGCCTGTGCTTCCTCGAACAGGGGATCGCCGGGGTGCTCGATTCGCTGGAGGACGACCGGCGCTATGCGATCGGGCTGGTCGGCGCGGAGGGATTCCTCGGCTGGCCGCTGCTGCTCGGCGACGACCGCTCGCCTTATGACGTGACGATGCGCGCCGAACGCGGCCAGGCGCTGCGCATCGCCGCGCCCGCCCTGCTCGACGCGGTCGAGGCCAGCGCGACGCTGCGGTCCGCATTGCTCCGCTTCGTCCACGTCTTCATGCTGCAGATGGGGCGGACGATCGTGTCGTCGCTGGCGCATCCGATCGAGCGGCGCATGGCACGCTGGATCCTGCTGTATCACGACCGCGTCCAGGCGGACGAGATCAACATGACGCACGAGGAATTCCGCCTGATGCTCGGCGTCCGCCGCAGCAGCGTCACCGATGCGATGCACCGCCTCGAGGAAGAGCGCGCCATCCGGGCGCTGCGCGCGAAGATCGTCGTCCACGATCGCGCCAAGCTGATGCAGCTGGCCAGCGATACCTATGGTCGCCCGGAACAGGAATATCGCCGGCTGATGCATGCGCCGGCCAGGGCGTAACGCTCCGGGGGTAGTCAGCCCTAGCCGTAGACGCTGGCCGTCGCCGCCCGGTCGTGGCGCGCGATGGCGCGGCGCAACGCCTGCCGGAAGCGCGACGCCTCGCGGGTCAGCGCCGCCTTGTCGAAGCACGCGGTCGCACCGCGCTTGATCGATTCCCGGGCGACCGCCGATCCCTTGGTGGTCGACGACGACAGCACGACGATGGGCGCGTGGCGCGGCCCGCCGAAATCGTCGAGGAACGCCAGCCCGCCGATGCCCGGCATATGCAGATCGAGGGTGATGACGTTGGGCTTGAGGGTGCGCAGCAGCACTTTCGCCTGCTCCGACGAGGCGGCGACGCCGACGATCTCGGCACCCGGATCCTGGATCACGATCTGTTCGATGATCGCCCGGGCGGTAGCGGAATCCTCGATAATCAGCAGCCGGATGCAACCCACCTGAACAATCCCGCGCTGTCGGCCCGCCATCGCGGCGAGCGGCCTCCACTTGGTATCGGGCGACAGCTAAGCATATGTAAAGTCATAATTTCCAATCCGACCTGCGCGCCGGCGCTTGCCGAACGGATCGCAATCCCCACCTCAGACGGATGAGCCCCGACGACCCGGACGACATCGCCTATCTGCGCCGGCGGGCGGCCGACGAGCGCGCCGCCGCCGACGCGGCCGCCTGTATGGCGCGCACCGCGCATGCGGATCTGGCGGATGATTATGCGGATCGCGCGGACATGCTGGCGGACGACGCCGCCGCGCGGGACGCGGACCTCGGGGCGCTGCTCGGCCGGATCGACTGAGAATGCGCCGCAGCCGGCGCCAAGACAGCCCCGATCACCGGATACGCGTGCGGTCGGGGCTGTCCTGCTGTCCGTGTGGCCTGATGGCTCACCCGTCGGGCATAGGCGCGATCTGGTTAACGTCCGGTAACGACGCGCGGGTCATCCCGCCCCCGCGGCTGCCATTCTCGCGTGTCGCGCGTTGGATAAGCCATGGATACATCGGCAGATAATCCCGGACTTCCGGAGCGGCTCGCGGCGGCCGAGGCGGCGCTCCAGCACAGCGAGGCGCGGCTTGCGGCGCTGCTCGCCAGCGTTCCCGTCGGGGTGGCGATGATCGATGCGGAGGGCCGGATCGTCACCTCCAACGCCGAATATCTGCGCTTCTGCCCGACCGGTGTGATGCCGTCGCGCGACCGGACGCGCGTCGCGCGCTGGCGCGGCTGGGATGCGGAGGGCCGCAGCCTGCTGCCGGCCGACTTCCCCGGCGCGCGCGCGCAACGGGGAGAGAGCGTCGTGCCGGGGCAGGAAATGCTCTACACCGATGACGATGGCGACGAACTGTGGGTGCGCGTCGCGACCGTGCCGGTCCGCGATGCCGCCGGCACCGTCACAGGACAGGCAAGCGTCATCAGCGATATCGACGCGCTCAAGCGCCTGTCGGAAGCGCGCCGCGAGGGCGAGCGGAGCCAGGCGCTGCTGTTGCAGCTGAGCGACGCGATCCGGCCGCTGGACGATCCCGCGGCGATCGCCGACTGCGCGGTCGACCTGCTCGGCGCCTATCTGGCGATCGATCGTTGCACCTATGTCGAATTCATCGAGGATGACGACCGGCACCATATCGTCGTCGCGGCGGAGTATCGCACCGCCGACACGGCCAGCTTCGTCGGGCTGCACGATGCCGGGCAGTTCGGCGACGACCTCACCCCGCTGCAGGCCGGGCAGGTGGTCGCGGTCGCCGACGTCGAGCAGGAGGCCGACGCGGACGCGCTGCGGGCGAAATGGCGGGATCTGGACATTCGCAGCCGCCTGGGCGTGCCGGTGATGAGGAACGGCCGGCTCGTCACCGCGCTGACGGTCCAGCACCATGCGCCGCGTGCCTGGAGCGCGGGCGACGTCCGCCTCGTCCGCGAGGCCGCGGAGCGGACGTGGGTCGCGGTCGAACATGCCCGGGCCAAGGCGCGGCTGCGCCGCAGGGATGCGGCGTTGCGCGAAGCGCAGGCGCGCGCGCAGCTGCTCGTCGACGGTATCGCGATCGCGACGTGGGAGGCGCCGAGGGACGGCAAAGTGACGGTCGACAGCCCGAGCTGGCGCCGCCTGACCGGGCAGAGCTACGAGGCGTTTCGCGGCTTCGGCTGGATGCAGGCGATCCACCCCGACGATCGGGCGCCGGTGACGGCGCAATGGCAGGACGCGCGCGACCATGATCGCAGCACCAACCTCGAATATCGGCTGCGGCTGCGCGACGGCACGTATCGCTGGGTCAATGCGCGCGCGATCCCCTTGCTGGACGCCACCGGCCATGTCGAGAAATGGGTCGGCATGAACATCGACATCGACGCGCGCAAACGGCTTGAACGCGCCGTGACCGACAACGAACGCCGGATGCGCGCGCTGGTCGACGGGGGGCCGCAGCTGCTCTGGCGCGCGTCCCCGGGCGGCATGTGGAACTGGGCGAGCCCGCAATGGGCGGCCTTCACCGGGCAACCGGAACGGGCCAGCCATGGCGCGGCGTGGCTGGCGATGCTCCACCCCGACGATCGCGCCGCCGCGGAGTGGGCGTGGGCGCAGGCGGAGGCGCGGGGCGGCTTCGACATCGAACACAGGCTGCGGCGCGCGGACGGCGTCTACCGCTGGTTCAGCACGCGCGCCGTGCCGGTGTGCGACGACCATGGCGCCATCGTCGAATGGCTCGGCACCTCGAACGACATCAACGCCCTGCGCGAGGCGCAGGACCGCCAGGACGTCATGGTCGTCGAGCTGCAGCACCGGACCCGCAACCTGATCGCCGTCATCCGGTCGATCGCGGACCGGATGATCGACGGCGCCCCCTCGCTCGCGGCGTTCGAGGCCGGGTTCGGCGAGCGGCTGTCGGCGCTGTCCCGGGTGCAGGCGCTGCTGTCCTGCACCGCGACCGGCCGCCGCGTGACGTTCGGGGAGCTGCTCGATGCCGAGCTGCTCGCGCATGGCGCCATCGGCAGGCACGGCGGCGACGCGCATCTGACGCTCAGCGGCCCGGCGGACGTACCGCTCCGCTCCGGTGCGGTGCAGAGCCTCGCGCTGGCGATCCACGAGCTGGCGACGAACGCGGTCAAATATGGCGCGCTGCGGGGCGGGCGGGGCCGGCTGGCGATCGCATGGCATGTCGCTCGCGAGGCCGACGGCGTGCCGTGGCTGCACGTCGACTGGCGGGAAAGCGACGTCGACCTGCCCGTCCCGACCGGCACGCCGCCGTCGGGGGGATACGGGCGCCAGCTCATTGAACGGGCGCTCCCCTACCAATTGGGCGCGCGCACCGAATATGCGTTCACCCGCGATGGCGTGCATTGTAGGATCGCCGTGCCGGTCGTCTCGACACGCACAGACAAGGACAATGAGGATGGCTGAAGCGCTGTTGCAGGATCGCTGCCTTCTGGTGGTGGAGGACGAATATACCGTCGCCGAGGCGATGGAACGCAGCCTGCGGCGCGCGGGCGCCATCGTCATCGGCCCGGTCCCGTCCGTCGCGCAGGCGCTGGCGCTGCTCGACCGCGAGAGCGCGATCGACGGCGCGCTGCTCGACATCAACCTCGGGCGGCACAAGGTCTATCCCGTCGTCGACCGGCTGCTCGCCAGGGGCACGCGATGCATCTTCACCACCGGCAACGATCCGGCGGACGTGCCGGCCGCCTATGCGCATGTCGCCCGCTGCGAAAAGCCCGTCGGCCTGTCCTGCGTCGTCGAGGCGCTGCAGGCGGGCGACGGCGCCCATGGCGCGACCGGGGCCACGACGCAGCATTTCCTCGTGCTGCAGCATATGCGCGACCAGCTGCTGGCGCAGATCCGGCTGGCGGAAGAGCACGACCAGACCCTGCTCGCCGCCAAATTGTGCGAGGCCGTCGACGTCGTCGAAGCGTCGTTGCAGAACTGACCGGAGCGACGGCATGCAGGATGCGTTCAGGGATCAGCGCCCCGTCGACGGCGACGAGGATGCCCTCGCCCGGGCTGCGCGTGCGATCCTGTGCAATCGCCGGCTGCGCCGCGCGCATTTGCCCGACGATCTGTTCGGCGAATGGGCGTGGGATGCGCTGTTGACGCTGTTCGTCGGCGACGCGGCGGGGCGGCGGTTTACCGGCGATCTGCTAGCCCGTGAGCTGGCCTGCCCTGCCCCGACCATGATGCGCTGGATCCAGCATCTGCTGACCGCGGGGCTGGTGACGTGCGACGGCCGGCGCGACCTGACGTCGCCGCTGACGCTTTCCGCACAGGCGATCACCGCGCTCGAAGGCTATCTGACGGCGACGCTCAGGGCCGCCGCCCGCCCGGTGTGACGGGGCACGCCCCTTACGTCACGCGTTCCGCATCGCGGATCAGGCCGCCGAGATAATCCTCCATCGGGCCGACCGCATCGTCGTGCAGCACGATATGCGGCCCCGCGTGCACGATCTGGTTCTTTTCGGCAAGATAGGCGAGCCAGCGCTGGCCGACCGCCGGCCGGCACCCGACCGTATCGAACACCGTCGCGGCATCCACATCGCTGCCGGACCCGCGGTTGATGTACAAAGCGAGCAGGATCTCCCACGCGAACTCGTCGAACAGCGCCGGCGGAAACAGAGCTTCGCGGCGATGACGCGCTTGCAGGATATCGGACGCGTATCGTGCATAATCGGTCATGTGATCGCATCCCGTTGATAACCCACCATCCTCCTTTTCGCGATGAGCACAAGGGAATCCTGTGGCGGGCGCCGCTCGCCCCCCGTCAGAACAATCCGTCGTCGTCGTCATCCTCGTCGTCGGCCACCGTGGGGCCGACGTCGTCCATACCGGGCAGCAGGAACGCCGCGTGGATCGCACGCTCCTGCGCCATCGTGTACATCGCGCCGACCCGGGGCAGCAGCTCGCGCAGCATGGCCTCGGCATCGGGGGTCATCGGCGCGGGCGGGGTGCGCCCGGCCAGCGTCCCGGCGGCGAGGCCCAGCGCGGCGGTGACGGCATCCTCCTTCGCCAGTTCCGCGGTCGTGGCCATCAGCAACGCCCCCAGATGCCGGGCGTCGTCGCTGCCCTCCATCGAGACCAGGCCGGTGCGCTGGCAGGCGTGACGGACGACCGCGAGCGCGGCGGCGAGCGTATCGCCCATGTCGCGTCCGTCCGACGCCTGCGCGTCCGCCTCGTCGAGCAGCGCCGCCTCGACCGCCTTGAGGTCCGCGATCACCTGCGCCACGCATTCGGTGGTGCCGGCCAGCCGACAGGCATAGACGTCCACCTCGACCGCGATCACCGCCACCGCCTTGCCAATCGTGCCGTGCCGGCGGCACAACAGCCGGGTGTTGGTGGCGATGTCCTGCACCTGCAACCGGATGCGCTGGACCCTGGCGAGACGCCGGGTCAGCCCGGCGACGGTGTCGGTGATGATCCCGACCATCGCGGTCGACTGCCGCTCGGCGTCGCGCAGCCGCCCGGTGACGCGTTCGACATCGGCGATGCCGCGTTCCAGCCGGTCGAGGAAATCGCGACCGCCGCCGTCGCCCTGTTCGACGATCAGCGCGAGCAGTTCGTCGGTCTCGGGCACCAGATCGGCGAGCGAGGCCAGCATCGCCGCGATGTCGCGCGCGAAATCGTCGCGGGCGCCCTCGATCTGCGCCGCCAGCAACCGGTCGATATGGCCGGCCACCGCCGGATCGGGCGGCGCATCGCCGCCGGATGCCTCGAGCAGCTGCAGCGCGGCGACGACATGCTCCAGCCGCTGCCGCGTGCTGTCGCCGACCTGCAGCGCACCGAGCACCACCGCGACCTTGCCCTGCACGCGGCGCGCGATGGCGGCGACGGTGCGCGCGACGACGGCGACCCCGGCCAGATGCGCGGCCAGCGCGGCGGCATCGCCGGCGAGGCGCGCGGGGATCTCCGGCACCACCGTCGCGCTCTCCGCGGCGAGCAGCCGGTCGGCCTGCTGCACGTCCGCGACCGAGCGCATCAGGTCCTTGAGCTGGGCGATGAAGCCGGCCAGTTCGCCTTCGCCGACCGACAATTTGCCCGCCATCCCCTCGACGAAATCGACGAACTGGTCGGCGCCGGACGCGGCGATCTTGATGTTGACGCCATAGATGTTCAGCACGCGCAGCGTCTGGTGCATGTCGAGGACATGCTCGCTGAGCTCGCGCGAGATCCGGCCGACCGCGGCCATGCGCCCGGCGCGTCCGGCCTGCCGCGCGGGCAGCGCGTTGAGGGCATCGGCGACGCGGCGCAGGTCGGTCACCGCCACTCCCGCGGTGCGCTCGTCGAGCGCGGCGACGACATCGTCGAGCCCGCCGATGACGCGATCGATCATCCCGACCGCATGGGCCAGCGCGGTGCCGGCGCGCAGGAAACGCGTGTCGAGCCCGGCGGCGAGCAGCGCCAGTTCGGTGCGGATCGGGCAATCGCCCGGCGCCGGCGCGGGATCGTCGCCGACCGGCACGGCGGAATCGATGGTGATGGTCTGGTGTAGCATGACGCCCCCTTCGTTCTGGCGCTATCGCGCCGCGGCGAGCAGCAGCTCGTGTGCGATGGTGCCGAGCGGCGCGATCCGGTCGGCGGCGCCGCGCGCGATCGCTTCCTTGGGCATGCCGAACACGACCGAGGTCGCCTCGTCCTGCGCGATCGTGCGCGCGCCCGCCTGCTTCATCTCGAGCAGCCCGCGCGCGCCGTCGTCGCCCATGCCGGTCATGATGACGCCCACCGCATTGGCGCCCGCATTGCGCGCCGCCGACCGGAACAGCACGTCGACCGACGGCCGGTGCCGCGACACCAGCGGCCCTTCCTTCACCGCGACGACATAGCGCGCGCCCTGCCGCTCCAGCATGGTGTGGCGCAGCCCGCCGGGCGCGATCAGCACGTGGCCGCGCATCACCGTGTCGCCATGCTCGGCTTCCTTGACGTCGACCTCGCACAGGCTGTTCAGCCGCCGCGCGAACGCCTTGGTGAAGCTTTCGGGCATATGCTGGACGACGACGATCCCCGGCGCGTTGGCGGGCAGCGCCTCCAGCACCGCGCGCAGCGCCTCCGTCCCCCCGGTCGAGGCGCCGATGCACACCACCATCTCGGTCGTGCGGCTCATCGCGCGGCCGGTGGGCGGCGGCAGCACGGCGTCGGCGGTCAGCTTCGCCGCGGGCGCCGCGATACCGCGCCCCGCCCGCCGCGCGCCCAGCCGCGCCGCCGCGGCGCCCTTCACCGTCTCGCAGATCTGCGCATGCGCCTCGGCGATATGGTCGGCGACGCCCATCCGGGGTTTCAGGATGATGTCGACCGCGCCGGCCTCCAGCGCCTGGAGCAGTGTTTCCGACCCCTCCTCGACCAGCGACGAACACATCACGACGGGAACCGGATGCTGGCTCATCAGCCGGCGCAGAAAGGTGATGCCGTCCATCCGCGGCATCTCGACGTCCAGCGTGATGACGTCGGGCACCTCGGCCTGGATGTAGCGCGCCGCGGCAAAGGGATCGGCGGCGGCGGCGATCACCTCGATCCCCGGATCGGCGGACAGGATCGCGGTCATCGCCTGGCGCACGCTGGCGCTGTCGTCGATGACGAGGACACGGACTGGCTTCATGGCATGGCGGTCCGTTGAAAGACGGTGTTGGCCACCGTCGTCAGGGGAAGGTCGAAACCGGCGATCGATTCCGAATGGCCGAGGAACAGGTAGCCGCCGGGGCGCAGGCATTCCGCCAGCCGCCGCACGACCTGTTCCTGCGTCGGCTTGTCGAAGTAGATGAGGACGTTGCGGCAGAAGATCAGGTCCATCGCCGCGCCGACGTCGTAACGCGTGTCCATCAGGTTGTGCCGCGCGAAGCCGATCCGCGCGCGCAGCGCCGGCGCCATCCGCACGTCGTCGCGCTTCGCCGCCTTCGCCGCCATGACGTAGCGCTGGCGCAGCACCGGCGGCACCGGGTCGACCGATGCCGCGGGAAAGATGCCGCGCTGCGCCACCGCCAGCACCTCGGTATCGAGGTCGGTGGCGAGGATCTCGTAATCCGGCCCGCCGGCCTGCGCGGCGAAGGCGTCCATCACCATCGCCATCGTATAGGGTTCCGCGCCGGTCGAGCAGGCCGCGCTCCACGCCCGCACCGGGCGCCGGCCGGCATCGCGCAGCGCCGGCAGCGCCGTGTCGCGCAGATAGTCGAAATGGCGCGGTTCGCGGAAGAAGTCGGTCTTGTTGGTCGTCACCGCATTGATCAGGTGGACCGCCTCCTCGTCGTTGCGGCCGCTGCCGAAGAACCATGCGCAATAGCCGCCGATCGTCCCGGTGCCGGTCGCCCGGACCCGGCGGCGCAGGCGCCCCTCCAACATGATGGTCTTGCTGCCGGGCATCTTGATCCCCGCCTCGTCGCGGATGAACTCCGCCAGCCGCTGGAAGTCGCGCGGCTCTAGCCGGTCGAGCGGTTCGGTGGCCGCCGCCGGTGCGGCGCGCGCGCCGCCCGGCCGGGTTCCGGTCGTGATCGTCATGGGAAAGGTCTTTCGGTTGCGCGAATCAGGCGGCGCGATCGAGCGCGACGAGGGCATCGTCGTCGCCCGAGAAGATCGGCCCCGCCGCCAGCAGCACGACGAAGCCGTCGGGCCGCCGCACGACGCCGTCGATATAGTCGGAGCGCCAGCGCACCCCGATATCGGGCGTCGTCTCGATCGACGCGGCGGGAAAGCTCGCGACGTCGAGCACGCGGTCGACGATCAGGCCCAGCGTCAGCTGGCGCACGCCGCCCTCGGCCCCGTCGCCAGCCATCCCGTCACCGGCCATCCCGTCGCCGGCCGCCCCCGCGCCGACCGGCACGTCGACGACCAGCACGCGGGTGGTGACGCCGATCGCAGCGGCGGCCATGCCGAGCCGGACGCGCAGGTCCACCATCGGGATCGCCTCGCCGCGCACCTCGATCAGCCCGGCGAGCCACGCCGGCCCCTGCGGCATGCGAAACGCGTCGCGATGGTCGAGGATCTCGCGCACCGTGCCCACCGGGAGGGCGAAGGTTTCGCCCCCCAGGTTGAACACGACGGCCTGCACGTCCCCGCGGGCGGACATCAGACCGGCGGCGGTCACGCCGCGCGGCCGAATTCGGCGTCTTCGCCGTCCGCCCCGCCCTGCGTCAGGTCGAGCGAGAAGCCGCGGACGCGGGCCTGCTGGTCGGCGACCGAGCCGGGCTTGGCCTTGGCGCGGGCGGGTGCGCGCACCGCGGCCTTCTTGGCGGCGGCCGGCTTGCGGGCCGCCGGCGTGGCGGTGCGAGCGGCGGGACGGACGCTGGCCGAGATCGCCTCGATCTGGAAGAAGGAGATGCCTTCCTGCAGCTCCTCCGCCTGGCCCGCCAGTTCCTCGGACGTGGACGAGATCTGCTCGGACGCCGACGCATTCTCCTGCGTCACCTTGTCGAGCTGCTGGATCGCCTCGTTGATCTGGCTGGAGCCGATATCCTGCTCGCGGCAGGCGGCGCTGATCTCGGACACCAGTTCCGCGGTGCGGCGGATGTCGGGGACCAGCTTGGTGAGCATCTCGCCGGCCTGTGCCGCCGCGGCGACGGTGTCGGACGAGACCGCGCTGATCTCGGCCGCCGCGGTCTGGCTGCGCTCGGCGAGCTTGCGCACCTCGGAAGCGACCACCGCGAAGCCCTTGCCATGTTCGCCGGCACGGGCCGCCTCGACCGCCGCGTTCAGCGCGAGCAGGTCGGTCTGGCGCGCGATTTCCTGCACGATGCCGATCTTCTCGGCGATGGTGCGCATCGCGCCGACCGCCTTGTCGACCGCCGCGCCGCTGGCCTCGGCATCCTTCGACGACTGGCGCGCGATCTTCTCGGTCTGCGCCGCATTGTCGGCATTCTGTTTGATGTTGGCGGTCATCTGCTCCATCGATGCCGATGCTTCCTCGGCGGCCGCGGCCTGTTCGGTCGCGCCCTGCGACACCTGGTCCGCGGTCGAGGACAGCTGCTGCGTGCCGGCGGCGACATTCTGTGCCGCCAGCGTGGCGTTGCCGAGGACGCCGCGCAGGCGCTCCACCATCGACACCAGCGAATGGCCCAGCTTGTCCTTGTCCGACAGCGGCTGATAGTCGACGGTCAGGTCGCCGCGCGCGATCATGTCGGCCAGCGCGGCCGATTTGCGCAGGTTCACGGTCATGTTACCGACCGTGTCGATCAGGTCCTTGATCTCGTCGTTCGACGTCACGGTCATCTCGCTGTCGAGATCGCCGATCGCGACCGCATCGAGCGCGGCACGGGCCCGGTTCAGGCCGACTGAGACGACGCGCGAGATCCAGATCGCACCGCCGATGGCGACCACCAGCGCGAGGCCGGCGACGAGGAGCAGCGTCGTGCGGGCGGAGGCGTAGAGGTCGTTCGTGCTGGCATCCGCTTCCTTCATGCGTTGCCGCTGGAGGCCGACGAGCTTCTGGGTGGCGGCGCCCATCGCCATCACCTCGACGCGCGCGTCACCCATCGACAGCCTCAGCGCCTCGTCGTTCCGGTTGGCGAGCGTGAGGATCCGGATGCGCTCGTTGATCGCCTTGTACGCGTTCCAGCGCGGAATGACTTCGGCCCAGATCGGCTTACCCCGCTCGGTCGCGCGGCCAAGGCCCTCGGCGATCTCGCGATCGACCTTCGCCCGCATCTCCACCATGCGATCGCCGAACTTCTGCTTTTCGGTCAGATCGGTCGTCGTCGCCATGTTCTTCTCGTTCCGCACGACCCGTCCCGAATCGGCGTCGATGGACAGCGCGGTATCCAGCTGCATGGCCGGATCCGCGATCACCTGGGTGATGGCGTTATTGAGCTCGTTCATCCGGCTGATGCCGACGCCGACGATGCCCAGCATCATCGCGACGAGGACGGCGAACGTCGCCCCCAGCTTCATTTTGATCGTGGCACGCATTGGTAAAGCCTCCCCGGCTCGTTGAAATCAGTGAAGGGTGGTGGCGCCGGCCCGGTCGGCCAGCGTCTGGAACACGGTCTGCAGGTCGGGCATCACGACGATGTCGTGCGCGCGCCGGACGAGGCAGCGGACATGGTCGCGCGGCCAGCGCATGCCGATCGCGGGCGGCTGCTCGCAGGCATCGGCGCTCAGCGTCGTCACCGCGTCGACGCGATCGGTGGTCAGCCCGATCAGCAGCGCCTCGCCGTCGATCGTCAGTTCGATCACGACGATGCGGCTGAGCGCGGTCGCCGCCGCCTGCTCCATCCCGAAGGCGGGACGCAGGTCGGCGAGCGGGATGACGCGGCCGCGGAAGTTGATGACGTGGCCGACCAGCGGGTCGGCGCCCGGCACCGCGGTGCGCGGCATGACGTCGAGGATCTCGCGGACCAGCACCGCGTCGAGCGCGAACACCTCGCCGCCCATGCCGAAGGTCAGCACCTCGAAGCTGGTGCCGGGCGGCGGCAGCTCGCCCGATGTGGAAGAGGGATGGGTCATGTCAGCTCGCGGCACGCAGCCGCTCCTCCCTGGGTTGGGCCGCCGCGACGAGCTGGCCGATGTCGAGGATCAGGGCGACGTTGCCGTCGCCGAGGATGGTCGCGCCCGCGAAGGCGGCGACGCCGCGGTGCAGCGCGGTCATCGACTTGATGACCGTCTGGTGGTTGCCGATGATCTGGTCGACCACCAGCCCGACGCGCTCGTTGCCGACCGCGACGACGACGATCTTCTGATAGGGATCGGCCGGCGTGCCGGTGGCGAACAGTTCGCGCAGGCGGACGAACGGCACCAGCCGCTCGCGCAGCGTGATGAGGTTCTGCCCGCGTGCGCGCCGATCGTCCTCGGGCGACAGTTCGAGGCACTCCTCCACCGCCGACAGCGGCATCACGTAGCGGCTGTCGCCGACGCGGACGAGCAGCCCCTCGATGATCGCCAGCGTCAGCGGGATGCGCAGCGTGATCGTCGACCCCTCGCCGTCGGTCGAGGCGATGTCGATCGTGCCGCGCAGGCTCTCGATCGTGCGCTTGACCACGTCCATGCCGACGCCGCGCCCCGACAGGCTGGTCACCGTCGCCGCGGTCGAGAAACCGGGGTGGAAGATCAGGTGGAGCAGTTCGCCGTCGGTCAGCGGCTGGCCGGCCTCGATCAGCCCGTTCGCCTCCGCCTTGGCGCGGACGCGGGCACGGTCGATGCCGCGGCCATCGTCGCGGATGGTGATGATGACCTCGCCGCCCGCCTGATGCGCCGACAGGCGGACGACGCCGCCCTCGGCCTTGCCCGCGGCGCGGCGCTGCTCCGGCGTTTCCAGCCCGTGATCGCAGCTGTTGCGGATCAGGTGGACGAGCGGATCGAACAGCCGTTCGATCACGGTCTTGTCGATCTCGGTCGCCTCGCCCTCGGTGACGAGCGCGATCGACTTGCCGGTCTCGCGCGCCAGATCGTGGATCAGGCGGCGGAAACGGCCAAACAGATGCCCGACCGGCACCATGCGCAGCACCATCATCGTGTCGCGCAATTCGCCGGCGAGCCGTTCGATCTCTTCGGAGATGGAGCGCATCGCGACGCCGCCGTCCTGATGCGCGAGCTGCGACAGGCGGCTCTGCGCGATGACGAGCTCGCCGACGCGGTCCATCAGCGCATCCAGCCGCTCGGCGGGGATGCGCACGCTCTCGCCGGCCGGCCGGCCCGCCTCGATCGCCACCGACGTCGCGTCCATCTCCGGCAGGTCGACGGCGACCGGCCCCATGTCGGGCGCCGGCATCGCCGCGGCCGCCTCGAGCGGCTCGATCGACAGGGTCATGTCGTCGATGACGAAGAGGAAGACGTCCTCGATATCCTCGCGCGACACGGCGCCGGTCAGCGTCACGTCCCAGCTGACATGCATTTCGGCGACGTTCAGGTCGGCGAGCGCCGGCACCGTGTCGGTGCGGGCGACCACCGTACAGTCCCCCAGTCCCCGCAATTCGTCGAGCAACGCCAGCGGATTGGTGCCGTTGACGACCGCGTCGGGCGGCAGCCGGAACGACAGGCGCCAGCCCGCCGCCGGCGCGTCGGACGCGGCAGCGGCGGCCGGTGCCGTGCCGCCGCGCGCTGCCTCCAGCGCCGTCGCCAGCCGCGCCAGGATCGCATCGCCCGCGGCCTTGGGCGCATCGCCGTCGACCAGCGCCCGCATATGGTCGCCCGCCGACAGGATGACCGCGACCATCTCTCCGGTCGCCGGGACGATGCCCTTGCGGACCTGGTCGAACACGCTCTCGCAATGGTGGGTGAAGCCGGCCAGCGCGTCGAAGCCGAACATCGCGCCCGACCCCTTCAGCGTGTGCAGCCCGCGGAACACCGCATTGACGAGGTTCGCATCGTCCAGCCGGTGGGTCAGGTCGAGCAGCCCCTGTTCGACCTGGTCGAGCAGCTCGCCCGCCTCCACCCGGAACGCGGCGATCGGATCGTCGAGGCTCATCGGCCGAGCACCTTGCGCGCGACCTTGACCAGCTGCTCGGGCACGAACGGCTTGACCAGCCAGCCGGTCGCGCCGGCCGCCTTGGCCTGCGCCTTCATGTCGGCGTCCGATTCCGTGGTCAGGAAGATGATCGGGATACCGGCCTGCGCGGGCTGGCTGCGCAGTTCGCGGATCATCGTCAGCCCGTCCATGTTGGGCATGTTGAGATCGGTGACGATCATGTCGAAACGGGTTTCGGCCGCCTTGGCCAGACCTTCGACGCCGTCGCCGGCCTCGGTGACGGTATAGCCCGCGCCGGTCAGCGCGATGCGGATCGCCATGCGCAGGCTCGCGCTGTCGTCGACCGTGAGGATCGAGGCGCTCATGACTGGATATCTCCTTGCCAGAATGCGATGTCGTCGGGGGATCCCGTCATGAAGCCACTCCGTTCGAGGACGGAGGTGAACGGCGGTGGCAGGGGCCCGACGAGCGAAAAGTCGATGCCGATGGCCAGGGCATGCCGGCGCGATGCGGCCATCAGCTGGATGACCAGCTGGGTGATGGACAGGTCGAATGTCCCTACGGACGACAGATCGACGCGAAGAGCTTGCCGTGACGTGAAGGCCTCGATCAACCTGTCCGCAAATTCACCGAGTGAATCGATCTTCAGATTGTATGGAACGGCCATGGTCAGTGACTTCATCTTTTCACCCGTGATAAGATTTCACACGATCATCCCGCGGACGCATGACGCATCCAACGGTGCCTCCACGCACCCCGCTCCCGATTATGTGTTATATTTCAATCGACAAACTTGCCGCAGGCTGTCATCCCAGCGTCGAATGCTTGGGAAACCCTGTTGTCGTTGAGACAGCCGCTAGAATGTAAGAATGAAAGTTACATTAATCAGGGAGAGTTGAAGCTTGCCAACGAGCACGCGTTTTGCCGTATCCGTCCATGCTCTGGTCCTGCTCGCCCGCCACGACGGACGGCCGGTGCGGTCGGAAACGATAGCGGCCGATGTCGGCACCAATCCGGCGGTCATTCGCGCGCTGTTCTCGCGCCTGTCGGCGGCGGGGCTGGTCGCGTCGCATCGCGGCAACGGCGGTGGCACGGTACTGGGCCGGGCGGCGTCGGAAATCCGCCTGCTCGACGCCTATCTGGCGGTCGAGGACCATGAAATCTTCAGCGTCCATCGCGCGATGTCGCAGGATACCGCCGCGATCGGGCGGTTCGTCGTGGCCAGCCTCAGCGCACCGCTGCGGCAGGCGCGTCAGGCGCTGGAGGACGAGCTGGCCGCGGTGTCGATCGCGGACATCGCCGCCAGCATGACCCGGCTGCAGGCGGACGATTCCGCGCCGGGTGAATCCGCCACGGGAGGGCGGCGGGACGACCCCCTCGCCCAGGGCCGATCGACATTCAGATGATGACGTGCCGAAACCGCCGTTTGCAGGCCGTCAGGGCTGCATGGCGATCCGGCCTAGCCTGCAATACCACCCGCCGGCGCGACGATCGCCTCGGCCACCTCGACCACCGAATCGGGCGGGACGTCGCGGCGCAGCCAGACGTTGCCGCCGATTCGGGTGCGCGCGCCGATCGTGATCGGGCCGAGCAGGACCGCACCGGCGAAAATGACCACGTCGTCGCCGATCGCGGGGTGGCGGCGCACGAACGCCTCGCCCGCATCGCGGGCCGCGCCCGTCACCGACGGCTCGCCGCCCAGCGTCACCCCCTGATAGAGCCGCACGCGGTCGCCGATCGTCGCGGTCGCGCCGATGACGATGCCGGTGCCATGGTCGACGAAGAAGCTGCGCCCGATCCGCGCGGCGGGATGGATGTCGATCCCCGTCTCGGCATGCGCGACCTCCGCGATCACCCGCGCGACCAGTTCCGCGCCGAGCCGGTGCAGCCGATGCGCGAGCCGGTGATGGATGATCGCCGCGACCGACGGATAGGACAGCAGCACCTCGTCGACGCTGCGCGCCGCGGGATCGTTGGCGTAGCCCGCCTGGATATCCTCGTCGAGCAGCCGCCGGATCGCGGGCAGGCTCGCCGCGAAATCGCCGACGATCCGCTCGGCGCGCACGCCCTCCTCGACGCTGTCGATCGCCGGCGAGACGATCCGCAATTCGAGCGCGATCTGCGCCGCGAGCTGCGACAGCGTCGATTCGAGCGTCGCCTCGACCCAGCGATTCTCGTTCTCCGCGGTCAGTTCGGGCGGCCCCAGCCGCAGCGGGAACAGCGCCGCGCCCAGCTCGCGCAGGATACGCGCCAGCGCCTGCCGCGAGGGGAAGCGGATGCCGCGCTCGGCATGGCGGGCATGCCCCGTCCGCCAGTCGCGCCGCGCCCGCTGGAGGCCGTCGACGACACGGCCCAGTTCGCCCGGAAACGCGATCGTCGGCACGTCCTGGAGATGGTCGGTCATAAGGGAAATCCTGTCCGTTCGGGTCTTTGGCGGTCCGGCACGGCGGTTTGCACCGCCTCCGGCCGATCGGTGCGATCATCCACCAGCGCGCTCGGAATTCCCGCGAAGAAAAGATAGCCCGCGGCAAAAGGCGGCTTGCGCCCAGTCGCTCCCCGCCCCCCGGGTCACAGGCGGAACGAACCCATCCGGCTGCGGTTCTCGGGGAAAGGGGATATTGCTCGGCGTCATGGCGGCCGGCTTGCTGGCCTACGGCATCTGGCGGGTCGCCGACGCCACGTTCGATATCGAGTGCCACGGCAACGATCGCGGCGGTGTCATGGAACGGCTGGCCGCGGGCGCCAGCGGCATCGTCCATTTCGTGCTCGCGTGGCAGGCGGTCCGGCTGATGCGGGGGGCGGCGCTGTCCGGCGACAGCCCGCACGAGGGAACGGAGGCGGCGCTGCAACTCCCCAGTGGCTGGGCGCTGGTCCTGCTCGGGGCCGGGCTGTTGTTCGTCCTCGGCGCAGTACAGCTCGTCAAATCGGTAAAGGCGTCGTTCCTGCGCTATCTCGATCCCGCAGTCGCGCAGCGCCGATGGGTGCAATGGAGGGGCCGGGCCGGCTATGCCGCCCGCGGGCTGGTGTTCCTCATCAGCGGCTATCTGCTCCTGCGGGCCGGCATGGACGAGGAGGCGCGCGAGGGCGGCGGGATGGCGCATGTCCTGTCGTGGCTGACCGAACCCTTCGACCTAATCGTCGGCGCCGGACTGCTGGCGTTCGGCCTGTTCAGCCTCGTCGAGGCTCGTTATCGCCAGCTGCACGACGTGCCGGTCGACGAGGCCGTCCGCCGCGCGACGAGCGGGCACCAGTGATAGCGACCGTGAGCCGCGGGGCACCGATTCGCTTTCTGCGTTCACGCCGGCCCGCGACCGCGATGACGCCCTTTTTTACGATCGTCGCGCCCGCAACCGGCGCCGGCGCGTTGTCACGGCTCCTTATCGAACGGGGTCCGACCTGACATGACGCACGAAAAGCTCGACCCCGACTTTGCCGATCTGCCTCCGGTCGAGCGCGCGGAGATCGAGGGCCTGTCTGGAATCGGCCTGCATCATGCGCCTCCCGTCGGGGAGCGATCGGCCGATGCGTCGTTCCAGCATCCCGAGCAGGACGTCGCGGGTACGGTGTGGGAACCCGACTGGGAGCCGATCGAAACCTGCCCGGACGACATCGTCGTCATGCTCGACGACGGCGATTGCCAGATGCTCGGCCGGCGCGAGATGGGCATGTGGATGGAGCTGACGAACGGCGAAGAGGTCGCACGACCCGACTTTCTGCCGATGCTCTGGTCCTGTGCGCCCGAACAGGTTAAGTACGACCTGATGTGATGGGCAGGCCCGCGTACGATCGTCGTCATGATATCGTGCGGGGTCGTCCCTCAGCCTTTTCTTGGCAACCGAGCCATCTGGCGGTAGGTGCCGCAGCCACCGATAGTCCGAGGCCGATTTCCCATGTTGATTACCGTACGCGACAACAACGTCGATCAGGCGTTGCGCGCCCTGAAGAAGAAGCTGCAGCGCGAGGGCGTCTATCGCGAGATGAAGCTGCGCCGCCATTACGAGAAGCCCTCGGAAAAGCGCGCGCGCGAGCATGCCGCCGCCGTCAGCCGTGCGCGAAAGGCCGATCGCAAGCGCCTCGAGCGCGATCGCTGATCGACTCCGCACGCGAGCGGCAGGATCGGGCGGCACGTGGCGACCATCGGGACCCGGGTCGACGAGACCGGCACCCTGATTCGCGACGGCGGCGCCTTTTACCTGCGCCGCGACGCGGGCGGACGCTACCAGCTCGAACTGCCGCGGACGCCCGTCGACCTCGTCGAGAAACGGGTGAGGCTGGTCGGTACGCTGATCGGCGCCGCGCTCGTCGATGCCGACGGGGTCGCACCCGCATAAGGCGGGCGCGACTCGCGCGCGTCCCGTCCGGTCACGCCGCCGGCAGCGCGTCCAGCGTCGCCATGACGCGCGTGCGCAACGCCGGCTCGCGCGTGATCTCCAGCATCGCGCCGAGGCTGGCGCGCGCCGCGGCGACGTCATGGTCGACCAGCTCGAGCCGGGCGCGCTGCCACCAGGCATGCGGGTGGAAGGGCGCCATCGCCGTCATCCGGACGTAGAGCGAAAGCGCGCGGCGCCCCTGCCCTGCCTGTTCGGCGCGCGACGCCTGGTTCTGGAGCAGGCGGACCAGCACCGCCCGGTTGGGCATCGCCGTGACGTGCGTCGCTGCCCGCCCGGTCCCGGCATGGGCGTCGATCAGCGTCGCGAGCCGCTCGGCGCCGACGCGGACGCCGCCGGCGAACGGGTCGACGATCACCGGCGTCGCCTCCGCACCGACGACGACCAGCACGTGCCCCGGCACGTCGAGGACGTCGGCGCGCCAGCCGAGCCGCCGCGCCATCGCGACCCAGAGGATCGACAGGCTCACCGGCAGTCCGCGGCGCCGCTCCAGCACGCGGATGAGGTCGGCATTGGCGGGATCGTCATAGGTGTCGGCGTCGCCAGCGAACCCGAACGCACCGCCGAGCACCGCGGCGAGCGCATCGGCCCGCGTCGCCGCCGTCTCCGCATCGCCGCCGACCGATTCGAGCCACGTTGCCATTGCGTCCAGCAGGTCGTGGCAGGGCGTGAGATCCACGCCGGGGTGGTCGAGCAGCGCCAGCGTCAGAGCCGCCTCGTCGAGGGCGATCTCCTCCTCGTCGATCAGGCCGAGGCGATTGAGGTCTTCATCCATGCCGCCTAGATGGGAAGCGCCGGCCCGTATGGAAAGCGCATCCGCCGGCCCCTTGTCGGCACTCCCGATTCGAAGGTGGAAAGCATCATGAGCGGTTCGGCAGACGCATGGGACGGCGAACGCGTCCGTACCTGGCTGGACAGCCGCCTGCAGGCGGCACGCCTCGATCAGGCGGCCGCCGACCGGCGCGGCTATGCGGCAGCGGACGATTACGACAAGGCCGCCGCCGAGGAATGGGCCTGCCGCGCGCTCAGAACCGCGGACAGCGCCGACGATCGCGCGGCGTTCGCAGCGCAGATCAAGGACCTGCTCGCCCGCGACGAATACCGGACCACCGGCATCCACGACGACCAGCGCTTCGACCGCCACGTCCGCGCTACCCTGCGAAAGATCGGCAAGATGACCAAGGCGAACGAGGGCTTCGCGAACAGGCTGCGATACCAGGACTGACGCCCGGCCGGTCGGACGCGGCACCGCGCGCACCCGACCGTTACCGCAACCGGGCCGTTTGGACAGCGCGCCGGCGGGGCTGTATGCCCCGGCGCATGGTCCCTCCCGCCCCCCGTCCCGCCATGGCCACCACGCCGGTCGCGGACGCGCCCGACTTCGTCGTCATCGACGTCGAAACCGCCTGTTCCCGGGTCAGCAGCATCTGCCAGATCGGGATCGTCGGCTTCCGCGACGGCCGGATCCAGTTCGAATATGAGACGCTGATCGATCCGCGCGACCGGTTCAGCAGCTTCAACACCCGCATCCACGGCATCGCCGCGGCGCATGTCGTTGGGCGACCGTGCTTCGCCGAGGTGCACGAGGCAGTCTGCGGCCATCTGGCCGGCCGCGTCACCGTCGCGCACTCCAGTTTCGACAAGGGCGCGGTCGCCGCTGCCTGTCGCGTCCACGACCGGGCGATGGTCGACACGGTCTGGCTCGACAGCGTGCGGGTCGCGCGACGCGCCTGGCCCGAACTGCCGAACCACAAGCTGAACGTCGTGTCCCATCATCTCGGCATTCCGCTGCGGCACCACGACGCCCTCAGCGATGCGCGCGCCGCGGGGATGATCGTGGTCAGGGCGATCGAGCATACCGGTCTGTCGCTGGCGGAATGGCTGACGCCCGTCACGCGCCAGCGGCTCCGCCCGGTCCCGCCACCGGCGGTCGGCGCGCCCTTTGCCGCGCTAGCCGGGCCCGCCTGACGGCGGCGCGTCCGGCGACCAGGGGGTCGCCCGCTGCATGATCCCGGCAAAGAGGTCCGAGGCGAGGTGGCGCGCGAGCCACGCCTGCAACCGCGGCAGCGGCTGCGCGTCGAACCATTGCCGGTCGACCGCCGCGAACTGCCGGACGAACGGCAGGATCGCGGCATCGGTCATCCCGCGCGCCGCGCCGCCCAACTGATCGGCCCCGGTCAGCCGCGCCTCGAGATCGCGCAGGAAGCGGAGGCCGTCGTCGCGATGCGCGTCGGGGTCCGAACCATGGCGATCGGGATATTTGTACCGGTCGAGGTGATGCTTGAACATGCCGTCGTTGGCGGCGATCAGCGCCGCGTCGTCGCGCGCCAGCCAGCCCTCGGGGTCGCACGCGGCCAGCGCCCAGCGCATGATCTCCAGGCTTTCGTCGATGACTGTTCCCTCAGCCGTCTGCAGCACGGGCACGGTGCCCTTGGGCGATGCCGCCAGCAATGCGGCCGGCTTGTCGGCGAGCCGCACCTCGCGAAGCGCGTAGCGGGTATGGCTCGCCGCCAGCGCCAGCCGCGCCCGCATCGCATAGGGGCAGCGGCGGAAACTGTAGAGGATAGGATCGGCCATGACCGCGCTATGCGCCGCCGCCCGCCCGCGCGATAGGCCGCGCATCGCCGGGGCTGCGCCCGCGAGCGCGCCTCCGCACTCCACGCGCCGACCCCGGACTGCAACACTGCGCGCCTAAGGGCTGCTGCGATGACGCACCCCGCGCCCGCTTCAACGCCCGCTTCGACGCTTCGCCGACTCGCGCTGACCGAGGCGTGGGAGCGCTTCTCCCTCCACGGCGTGAAGGCGCTGCTGACGCTGTACCTGCTCACCGTGGTGCTGCCCGGCGGCGTCGAGCGGGTCGTCGGGCTCGCGACGCTGCGCCGCGCGGTCGAGGCCGCGACCGGGACGGGCGGCGACCTCGCCTTCGCATCGCAGCTCTACGGCCTCTACGGCGCGCTGACCTATCTCGCTTTGCCCTTCGGCGGGTTGCTCGCGGACCGGCTGCGCTCGCGCCGGGCGACGATCGTCGCCGGCGGCGTGCTGATGACCGCGGGGCATATCTGCCTGATCTACCCTGCCGCGCTGCTCGCCGGGCTGGCACTGCTGATCGTCGGCACCGGGTGCCTCAAGGGCAATCTGGCCGCCGCGGTCGGTGCGGGGCATCCGCCGGGCGATTCGCGCCGCGACCGCGCCTTCCTCGTCTATCTCGGCTTCCTCAACGTCGGCGCGATGCTCGGTCCGCTCGTCTGCGGGCTGATCGCCGCGCGGCTCGGCTTTTCCTATGCCTTCGGCGCCGCGGCGGCGGGGATGATCGTCGCGCTGGCCGTCTTCCACACCGTCCCGGCGACGCCCGCCGCCATGGACGATCCCGCACCCGCCGGCGGCGGACCGGGCCTCGCGCGCGCCTGGCTGGCGGTGGTGTCGGTGACGCTGTGCTTCAGCGCCTACGAACAGCTCACCAACATCTTTCTCGTCTGGGCGAACGCGCATGTCGACCTGCATGTCGGCGGCTTCGCGGTGCCGCCGGCGTGGTTCGCCGCGGCGGACGGGCTGTTCACGATCCTGCTGGTCGTCGCCGGCGCCCTTACTTGGCCACGGCTGGCACGCCGCGGGTGGGAGCCGCCCGCCACCGCGAAGCTCGCGCTCGGCTGCGTCGCGGTCGCGACCGGCTATGCGCTCACCGCGCTGCTCGCGCTGTCCGGTGCGCGGCTCGGGCTGGCGGGGCCGGTCGTCGTCGTGCTGCTGCTCGACATCGGCATCGTCCTCGCCTGGCCCGCCGCGCTCGCGCTCATCACCGCCGCCGCCCCGCGCGGCCGCGGCGGGATGATGGTCGGCATCTTCTATCTCCACGGCTTCGTCGCGCATCTGGTCGTCGGCCGCCTCGGCGCCGCTTATGCGACGATGCCCGCGCCGCGCTTCTGGCTGCTGCATGTCGCCATCGCGACGGCGGGCGCGCTGGTCGCGCTGCCGCTGCTGCGCCGTCAGGCGACGACGAGCTCGATCCCCGCCAGCGCCTTGCGATAATCGTCCGACGGGGCGGCATCGGTCACCAGGACGTCGACCGCGTCGAATCCGGCGACCCGGATCGTGCCATAGCGTCCGAACTTGGTCGCGTCCGCCGCGACCAGCACCCGCCCCGATTGCGCGATCATCCGCCGGCACGTCGCCGCCTCGCCGACGTGATAATCGGTGAAGCCGTGGTCCGGATGGACCGATTCGACCGACAGGATCGCGAGCGACGGCGTGAACAGCGCCAGATAGTCGAGCGCGGTCGGATCGAAGCAGGCGCGATAGTCGTAATCCAGCTCGCCGCCCGCCAGCAGCACGCGATTGCCCGCGCGGCCGCCCAGTTCGGTGGCGACCCCGATCGCATTGGTGACGACGGTCAGCTCGCGATGGTCGCGCAGCGCGCGCGCGACATAATGGCCAGTCGTGCTCGCATCGAGGAACAGCGTCTGCCCGTCCGCCACGTAGCGCGCTGCGGCGGCGGCGATCCGCTGCTTCGCTGCCGCATTGCGTTGCAGCCGCGTCGCGAACGACCCCTCCACCTCGACCCGGGCGAGGCGCACCGCGCCGTGGCTGCGCACCACTGTCCCGTCCGCCTCCAGCACGCGCAATTCGCGCCGCACCGTCTCGTCGGACACGCCCAGCGCCAGCGCCAGTTCGGTGATGCCATGCGCATCCCCCGCGCCCAGCCGTTCGACGATCGCATCCTGCCGGCGTTGGCGCTTCATCACGTGACCCATCTCCCTCGCGTCGTCGTAGCAGCCAGCACCATCCGGTCAACAATCCCGCACTTTACACGCGAATGTCATCAATCTGCCGCAAGCGAACCGGATGCGAAGCCCCATCGTCCACCGCCGCGCCTTCCTCGCCGGCACCGCCCTGTCCACTACCCTGTCCGCCGCCGCCCGGGCCACCGGTCGCGTCCCGCGCGCGCCGGCCGGTTCGCTCGCGGATGTCGAACATGTCGTCATCCTGATGCAGGAGAACCGCTCCTTCGATCATTATTTCGGCACGTTGCGCGGCGTCCGCGGCTTCGGCGATCCGCGCCCCGCCACATCACCCGCCGGCACGAGCGTGTGGGAGCAGGCGCAGGACGCCACGGCCGGCGGCGCGACCGTCCGCCCGTTCCGGCTCGACACGCGCACCACCGGCGCGGGCTGCATGCAGGGCCTCGACCACAGCTGGAAGGGCAGCCACGCGCGCTGGCGCAACTGGGACGTGTGGGTCCCGGAAAAGGGGCCGTTCGCCATGGGATATCTGACCCGCGACGATCTCGCTTATTATCACGCGCTGGCGGACCAGTTCACGATCGGCGACGCCTATCACGCCTCCGTCCATGGCCCGACCGGGCCGAACCGCCTCTATCACTGGACCGGCACCAGCGGGCTGACCGTCGGGCGCGAGGGCGCGTTCAACGTCACCAACGACGGCGTCGATCCCAATCCCGGTGCCGACATGGCAAAGGACGATGCCAGCGCCGGGCTCGGCTGGACGCCCTATGCTGCGCGGCTCGACGCCGCCGGGGTGACGTGGCGCGTCTATCAGGAATATGACAATTACTCGGACAACCCGCTGGGCTATTTCGCCGAGTATCGCGGGCTCGACCCCGCCTCCACCGCGTATGCCCGCGCCCGCGCCTGGGTGCCGGGATCGACCGCGGCGAACGCCGATGCGTCGCGCGGCGAGCACCTCGTCCGCGCCTTCGCCGCCGATGTCGCGGCGGACCGCCTGCCGCAGGTGTCGTGGATCGTCGCGCCGTTCCACATGTCCGAACATCCCGACGCGCCGCCCGCCTATGGCCAGGCGCTCACCGCCGCGCTGGTCGCCGCGCTCGCGGCCCATCCCGACGTCTGGGCGAAGACCGCGTTCATCCTCAACTATGACGAGAACGACGGCTTCTTCGATCACATGACGCCGCCGCTGCCCGCGACGCTGCCCGGCATGGGCGCGAGCACCGTCGCGTTGCGCGGCGAGATCCATGCCGGCGAACCGGTCGGGCTCGGCGTGCGCGTGCCGCTGATCGTCGTGTCGCCGTGGACGCGCGGCGGCTGGGTGAATTCGCAGCTGTTCGATCACACCTCGGTGCTGCGCTTCCTCGAACGACGCTTCGGCGTGATGGAGCCCAATATCAGCCCGTGGCGTCGTACCGTCTGCGGCGACCTGACCTCGCTGTTCGACTTCGCGGTGGCGCCCGACGCGCGCCGCGACACCGGCTGGCTCGCCGCGCTGCCCGCCGCGACCGGCTATGTCGCCGCCAGCGATGCCGCATGCCGGCAGGCGCCACCCAGGGTCGCGACCGCCCCGCCGCCCGCGCGGCAGGAACCCGGCACCCGCCCCGCCCGCGCCCTGCCCTACGACCTCGACGTCGTGCCGGCGTGGGCGGGCGATACGCTGTCGCTCGCCTTCCACAATCGCGGCCCGCAGGGCGCGGTGTTCGGCGTCGCGGGCGCCGCCGACGACGGCAGCCCGCGCCACTATACCGTCGGCGCCCGCCGCAGCCTGACCGATCGCTGGCACGCCCCGCGCCCGCTCGTCGTCAGCGGCCCCAACGGCTTCCACCGCAGCTACGCCGGCCCCGCGCGGATCGAGAGCCGCATCGCCTTCGAGGGCGAGCGCACGGTCCTGCGCCTGCGCAATCGCGGCACCGCCACCGCGACGATCGCGCTGCATTCCGCTTATGCCGAGCCGGATGTCGATCGCATCACGCTCGCCGCGGGCGCCCGCGCGACGATCGCCCTCGCGCGCCAGCCGGCGCACCGCTGGTACGACGTCACCGTCACCGCCGGCGATTCGACGCACCGGCTCGCCGGCCATTGGGAGACCGGCGCGCCCGGCATCAGCGAACCCGCCCTGAGCGGTGCGGCATGATCCGCACGCTCGCGCTCCTCGCCGGGCTCGCCACCGCGGCGACGCCAATGCCCGGCTTGCGCCTCGATCAGGTGCAGCTGCTCGGCTCGCACAACAGCTACCGCCCCTATCCCTCGCCCGCCGCCCGCGCGCGGATCGCCGCCGCGCTGCCCGCCGAATGGCCCGCCCTCGCTTATGGCCATCCCCCGCTCGAGACGCAGCTCGCACTCGGCCTGCGCCAGATCGAACTCGACGTCGCACCCGATCCGCACGGCGGCGCCCATGCCGCGCCTTATGCCGACGCCGATGCGGACACCCGCGCTGCGATGGCCGCGCCGGGCGCGAAGGTCCTCCACATCGCCGGGATCGATACCGACGCGCATTGCCCGACGTTCCGCGCCTGCCTGTCGGTGTTGCGCCGCTGGTCGGACGCGCATGCCGGCCACACGCCGGTGATCGTGCTGGTCAACACCGGCGATGCGGGCGGCACGCGGTTCGACGCCGCCGCGCTCGATGCGCTCGACGCCGACATCCGCACGACGATCGGCAGCGCGCGGCTGATTGCCCCCGACTCCGTTCGCGGCACCGCCCCGACGCTGCGCGCCGCCGTCCGCGCGCACCGCTGGCCGACGCTCGCGCAGGCCGCGGGCCGCTTCCTGTTCGTGCTCGACGGCTCGTCCGCGCATGAGGACGCCTATCGCGCCGGCCATCCCGCGCTCGCCGGCCGCGCGATGTTCGGCTTCTACGACGAAACCGCGGCGGAGGCCGCGGTCTTCAACATCCAGGATCCGATTGCCGAAGGCGACCGCATCCGCCGCCTCGTCCGGGCCGGTTTCCTCGTCCGCACCCGCGCCGACGCGGGCATGGCGGAGGTCCGCACCGGCGACCGGCGCCGGCTCGACGCCGCGGTCGCATCGGGTGCGCAATGGATCAGCACCGATGCCTATGACGGCATTCCCGATCCGGTCGGCTATGCCTATCGCGCCGCATTGCCCGGCGGCGCCTTCGCCCGCTGCGATCCGGCGACCGCGCACTGCCGATAAGGAAAAAGGGGGCGCTTCCCGACCGGAAAGCGCCCCCCTTCGCCGGTCAGAACCGGTAGGCGAGGTTCATCATATAGACGCGGCCGGTTTCGACATAGCCGCCCTTGCGATCGTTCGACAGATACGCCTGCCGCTCGCTCGTCGTCGCCCAGTAATTGTGCGCATCGAGCACGTTCTCGACCGAGACGCCCGCGGTCAGTCCGTCGCTGAACACATAGGACAGGACCGCATTCATCTTGGCGACCGGCTGGATATAGGTGTCCGGCCGGCTCGACCGCAGGTCGTACAGGCGGTTGCCGGTGTAATTGTAATTCACCGCCGCCTGGATCGGGCCGCGCGCATAAAACAGCTCGGCATTGTACATCAGCCGCGGCGCCTGGGTCAGCCGCTGGTCGCGCATCTGGCCGTTGACCAGCACCCGCGCGTTCGCCCGCTGGACGGTGACGTTGCCGCTGACGCCCAGCCCGTCGAACACGCCCGGCAGCCCCTTGAAGCTGTACCGCGCGAAGCCCTCGATGCCATAGACCTTGCCCTTGGCGCTGGTGTCGAGCGTCGAGACCTCGACCCCGTCGATCGACGTCGGCGTCGTGTTCGACCAGACGTTATAATCGCCGCCGGCGTTGGTCGTGCCCGTCGCGAACAGCACGTGGTTCAGCCGCTTGTAGAAGAGGCCGAGCGAGAAGAAGTCGGTGCCCTCGCCCTTGTATTCCGCCGACGCATCGACGTTCCACGATTCCACCGCGTCGAGATTGGGGTTGGGGATGAACACCGAATCGATCTGGCCCGCATCGTTGCGCCCGATCTCCGTCGGCCCGAGCAGCAGGTCGAACGCCGGCCGCGAATAGCTCTTGCGGACCGAGGCACGATACACCGTCCGGTCGTTCGGGCGCAGCGACGCGATCACGCTCGGCAGCCACTGGCTGTAGTTCCGGGCGCTGGTGACGAACGCGCGGCCCGTCCCCTGATCCTGCGAATAGGTCCCCTCGAACCGGTTGAATTCGTACCGGACGCCCGGGATCACCGACAGGTCGCCGAAGGCGAGGTTGGCGAGCACATAGGTGCCGATCCGCTGCTCGCTGCCGTCCAGCCGGTTCTCGTCGAACAGCACCGGGTTCACCCCCGGCAGCTTCGACAGCGACAGCCGGCGCACCTGCTCCTCGATATACGCGCGGTCGAGCAGCTTGATCGGCACCTGCGCGCCATTGTGCATGAAGCCGTTCATCACCGTGCCCGGCGTGTCGGCGACGCTGGGGCCGGTCGCGGCATAGCGCGGCGAATTGGCGCCATTGGCGAGCGGGAAGGTATATTGCAGCGCGCCGTCGTCGCCGAGGCTGTTCGAATAGCGCTTCGATCCTTCCACCTTGGCACCCGCCGACAGCGACACCAGCCCCTCGTCGGCCAGCTTCCAGTTGCCGTCGAACTGCCCTTCCAGGCGGCGTTCCCACGCATTCTCGAACTGCGCGGTGACATACCATTGCCTGATCTTCGCAAGATCGATCAGCGCCGTCTTCGCACCGTTCGACAGCACCACCTGCGGCGTGGTGCGGTCGCCGATGCTGGTCACCAGCCGCTCGGTCGCGATGCCGGTGCCGGCCGCATTGACGTAGGGCGGCGTCGCGAAGCCCGACTGGATGCGCAGCGGATAATCCTGCTCGCCGCGCGAATAGGCGACATGATAGTCGAAGGTCAGCGCCCCGGCGCGCGACTGCCCGCCGAGCTTGGTCGAGAACAGCTGCTGGTTCGAATGTTCGGTGCGGTGATAGGCGGTCGCGGTCACGCCGTAATCGGCACGGAAGCCCGCCGCGTCATAGCTGCCGCGCCCGCCCGGATTGGGATTGACCTGCCCCGGCGCCAGATCGGTCTGGCGCAGCGCGGTCTGGTCCATGTAGCTCTTCAGCTTGTAGCGGCCATAGGTCGTGCGCGAATAGAGGTCGAGATCGTCGCCCTTCCAGTCGAGGTTCAGCGTGCCGCCGACGCGTTCGATCCGGTTGCGGAACACGTTCCACTGCACGCCGCGCGGCGCAATATTGTCCAGATTGTCGCGGATCATGCCGGGAATGGCGTTGTTATACTTTTCCCAGTCGTGCTGCATCGCGGTCGATTCACCGAGGATGCTCTTCCGGCCGTAATAAGCCGAGGCATAGACGCCGATGTTGCCGAGGCGCTGCGCGGTCTCGGCCTGCACCGTCCCGCCCCACGGGTCCTGGTCGCGCGCCGCGGCGCGGCCCGCCACCTGACCCTGCGCGCGGATCTGGACGTGATGCTCGGGCAGCGCGAAGGCCGATGCGGTGCGCAGGTCGATCACGCCTGCGATCGCATCGCCGTCGAGCGCCGCGGTCGGCGCCTTGTCGACGCGCACCTCGGCGAGCGCGAAGGGCGACAGCAGGTTCATCGAAATGGCGCGCGTCCGCGCATCGGTCTGCGCCAGCCGGACGCCGTCGAACATATAGGCGTTATAGGCATTGTCGAGGCCGCGGATCGACAGATACTGCGCCTCGCCGGTGCCGGCCGCGTTGCGCGACTGGTCGACCGCCGACGACAGGCCGGGCAGCCGGGTCAGCAGATCCGCGAGATTCTGCTGCGGCTGTGCGCGCAGTTCCTCGCCCGACACGATCGTCGCGAACGACTGGCTCTTCAGCTGGTCGTCCTGCGCGGTGGCGATCGCCCGGCGGCGGCCGCTGACGACGATGTCGCCCTGCTGCGGATCCTCGTCGGCGGCGACGGGACCGGCGGCCAGCGGCGCGGCGGTCACGAGCGGATCGGCGACCGGATCGGCGGGCGCCGCCCATGCCGGGGCGCAGGCGAGCAGGCCGATCGCCGATGTGCACAGAAGATGGAGTGCGCGAACGCGCACGGTCGAAACGGTCATGAAGTCCCCCTGGATGCGGAAATGCGAGCCTTGCCGGCTCCGCTGCGACGGGCCGCTAGAGACGCCGCATGACAGGGTGATGACTATTTGAGTGTATTCTGATGATATCCGTGGCCGACCGATGATTCTGGCGGTTTGAGATATATTTGTGTGCGAGTGTCATCAAACCGTCGAATCGATGCGCCATCGCGCGACGATGACCCATCATCCGATCCTCCTGCGCCTCGCCGCGATCCTCGCGGCCGCCCTCGCGCCGGCACCGTCAGCAGCCGCGTCGCCGCAGGCCGGGTCGACGCTGGTGCTCGACAAGGCGGTTGTGCTGATGCGCCACGGGGTACGCGCGCCGCTCGACGGCGAGGTCCCCGCGGCGACGCGGACCGCGCAGCCATGGCCGCGCTGGCCGGTCGCGGAAAGCCGGCTGACCGGTCGCGGCGCGCAGGCGATGGCGTTGCTCGGCGCGTTCGACCGGCACCGCTGGTCGCGGCTGGCGCTGGTGCCGCGCACCGGCTGCCCGGCGGTGCGAATCCGCGCCAACACCGCGGTCCGCACGATCGACAGCGGCGCGGCCTTCGCGCGCGGCTTCGCGCCGGGATGCACGATCGCGGTCGCGCATCGGACCGATCCCGACGTCGATCCCATCTTCGAACCGCTCCGCGCCGGCGCGACCGACTTCGACGCCGCCACCGCCATCGCCGCGATCGAGCGCCATACGGGGGGCGTCGACACGCTGGCCCGCCGCCGTGCCGGCGCCATCCGCCTGCTCGACCGCGTCATGGGCTGCGGCACAACCATCGCCTGCGCTGACTGGGGCGCCTCGCGGGTGACGCCGTCGCGCGACGGCCGCGGCATCGATCTCGCCGGCCCGATCCGCGCGACCTCCGGCATCGCGCAGGTGCTGCTGCTGCAACAGGCGGAAGGGTTCGCGCCCCAGCAGGTCGGCTGGGGCCGCGCCGATCCCGCGACGTTGCGCCGCGTCGGCGCGCTCCACGCCGCGCTGTTCGACGTCTTCACCCGCCCGCCCTACATGGCCGCACACCAGTCCGCCGTCCTCGCCCGCCACATGCTCGCCGCCCTCGCGGACCGGCAGGGCCCCGCCCTCGACCTGCTCGTCGGCCACGATACCAACGTCACTGCGTTCGCCGCCACGCTGGGCGTCGATCTCGTCGCGCCCGGCTATGCCGTGAACGACGTCGCCCCGGGCGGCGCGATCGTCGTCGAGCGACTGCGCCATCGCAAGTCGGGCGTCCGCTACGTCCGCCTCTTCTATCAGGCGCAGCCGCTCGCGACGCTGCGCACGCTCGCGCCACAGGTCACGCTCGCACCGCTCAAGATCCGCGGATGCCCCCGCCTGTGCCCGCTGACGACGTTCGATCGCCTCGTCCGCACGCGCCTCGCACCGATGCGCGTTCGGTAACAACCCGACACGGCGAGCGGGCGGCCCACAGCCAGCCGATCGGCGGTCAGAGGGTGGCGAGGAAGTCGAGCAGCGCGGCGTTGACCGGCGCGGGCCGTTCCTGCTGGATCCAGTGGCCGCACTGTGGGACGACGATCCGGCCACGCAGGTCCGCGACCCGCTCCGGCGCGCGGCGGATCGCCTCCTGCGCCCAGATCGTGACGATATCGCGGTCGCCGCCGATGTAGAGCGCCGGCACGGTGATCGGCCGATCGCCGAACGCGCCGAGCGTCTCCCAGTCGATCTCGCCATTGTGATAATGATTGAGCGGCCCCGCCAGCCCGCCATATTCGAGCTCGGCGACCGCATGGTCGAGCACCGCGGCGGTCAGCCACGCGGGCAAGGCCGCGGGCAGGTCGATGATCGCATCGATCGTACCGGGACGCGGTATGCTCATCGCGGCACGGACGAATGCGAGCAGGGCCGGCGCCGGCAGGGTGGTGAGATCGACCCCGGCGAGCTCGGGCGGCAACGGCCGGTCCGCGGACATTGAATAGAGCGCCGCGGTCAGCCAGCGGCGGATGTCCCGCTCCGCCTCGATCGCGGCGATGCCGCCCGCCTGCGCGAAATATTCGTGGTAGAACATGCGGTCGGGCCCGGCGATGTCCGCCTGCACCGCATGCGGGCGCCGCTCGCCGAAGGGCGCGCCCGGCAGCGCGGCGAGGCCGCGTCCGCCGAACGGCACGCTCATCCCCGCCACCGCGCGGAACACGTCGGGGCGGGTCCAGGCGGCGCTCCACGCGACGGTCGCGCCGAGGTCGTGGCCGTCGAGGCTTTGCGGGGTGCAGCCGACGCTCCTGCCGCCGAACAGGCCGATGCCGCTGGGGTCGAGCGCCGACTGGCAGACGCTGCCGGCAGCGCCGTTGGGGATCAGGCGCGATCGCACCGCCCCGAGGAAGGCATAGGGCGAGCCCGGTCGCGCCAGGGTGTCGAGCGCGACCAGCCCGGCATTGCCCGCGAGCGGCCGTTGCGTGGAAAGGTACAGATCCGCAGTGGAGGCGAGCGTGTCCGAACTGTAGCCGCCGGTGACGGTCAGCGCGATCCTGCCGAGATCCTGGCGCAGCTTCATCACATATTGCTGCTCGGTCGCGCGATAGGTCGGCGCGACGTCGACATCGACCGTCCGCGGATCTGCCGGATTCGACAGGCCGAGATTGGGATCGCTGCCGTAGACGCTGGCCAGCGCGAAGGGGACGAGCGGCGGGGCCGCCAGCGACAGGAATTCGCGGCTGGTCGCGATCGTATTGATGAGTGCGTTGCCGTTGGGCACGTCGTTACCCAACCGGTCGGGCAGGCAGCCGAGGATTCCGGTCGGATCGCGATGACACAATTGCTTCTGGACGCGCGCGCGATCGTCGTTCTCGCGCGAATAATAGGCCATCACGTCGATCCGCGTGCTGGCGCCCGGCTGCCACGACACGGTGCCGCGCACGCCGTAGAGGTCGCGGCCATCGATGTCGCGTCCGTCGAACCGGTTGCGCGTGAAGCCGTCGCGATTCAGATACGTGCCCGCGACGCGGACGGCGATCGTGTCCGACAGCGGCAGATTGAGCATGCCGCGTACCCGCTTCGAATCGAAATTGCCGTATTCGACCTCGCCCGCCGCCCCGATCGCGGCGAAGCCCGGCCGGGCGGTGATGAAATTGACCACGCCCGACGTCGCATTGCGCCCGAACAACGTCCCCTGCGGGCCGCGCAGTACCTCGATCCGCTCCATATCGAAGAATTCGGCGTCGAACATGCGCGTGTCCTGCAACGGCATGTCGTTGACATGGGCGGCGGTGGCCTGGTCGCAGGTGACGCCGACGCACAGGTCGCCGATGCCGCGGATCGTGAAGCTGCCGCCGCTGAAGTTGGTCTTCGTGAACGTCACCGATGGCAGCGTTTGCTGCAACGCCAGCGGATTGACGATCTGTTGCTGGGTCAAGGTCTCGGCGGTGAAGGCGGACACCGCGATCGGCACTTTCTGCAGGCCCTGCGACTGGCGCTGGGCGGTGACGATGATGTCGCCTTCGGTGACGCCCGTCGTCGCATCCGGCATCGGGGGCGCCTCCTGCGCACCGGCGGATGCGGGCGCGGGCGCCGTCTGCGCATGCACCGCCGTCGGCAGCAGGATCAGCGCGGCCAGCACGCCATATGAGCAATTATGCCGATTGAGCATGTCGTCTCCCCCTTGTCGTTGTGCGAATGTCGGTTTCGATCTGGGGCCGGGCGCGGCGCGCGCGGGCGGCAGTCCGACGGGGGGCATCGCCCGATGCGACGGGGCATGCGCCGATCGGCGGCGGTCCTGCGGCTCCCCCCGCAGCGGCGCGCCGATGGACGTCCGTGCGCGTGGCACGGGTCATCGATTGCATCTCTCCACCCTCTCCGCCGGTTATTATGTCCGGTCCGGCTCGGATGATGACGCAGCGCCGAGTAGCTGACTTGCCATTAGGCGATTATTGTTTATCTTTTGGCGACTATGGCCGATCTGATCGCCGGAACCGCGCTGTTGCACTTCGCACCGCTCGTCAGGAGCCTCGGCGGCGATCCCGACCGGCTCATGCAGGCGCATGGCATCGATCCGGCGGCCGCGGGCGACGGCCGTCGCCTCATCTCGTACCGGGGGGTCGCCGCGGTGATCGGTGCGGCGACGACGGAGCTGCACCGGCAGGATTTCGGCCTGCTCCTCGCGGTGAAGCAGGGGATCGACATCCTCGGGCCGGTCGCGGTCCTGATCCGCAATGCGGAAACGGTATCGGGTGCGATCGATGGCGTGTGCCGCTACCTCCACCATTGCGCGCCGCCCGATGTCGCGACGCTCAAGCGGGGCACGCATAGCGCCGTCTTCACCTATGACATCGCGCTGCGTCAGGTCGCACATCGTGCGCAGATCATCGAGAAGAGCCTGGCGGTGACTTTGGGCGCATTCCGGCTGATGATCGGCGACGACTTCCTGCCGTTGCGCATCACCATGCAGCACCAGCGCCTCTCCTCCCCCGAACGCTATCGCACGTTCTTCGGCTGTCCGGTGGAATTCGGGGCGCCCGAGAACGCCTTCCATTTCGCCGCGCACCTGCTCGAACAGCCGATCCGTGGCCGTGATGCCGCCGCGCTGGAACTGGCGGAAAACTATCTGGCACAGAGCGGCCACGATCTGCCGCTGGTCGATTATGTGCGCGAGACGATCCACCGCCTGATGCGGCTGGGGCATGCCGCGCTGATCCCCACCGCCGACGCGATCGGGCTGCACCCGCGCGTGCTGCAACGCAGGCTGGCGGAGGCGGGCATGCCGTTCGAGGCGATCCTCGACGATGTCCGGCGCGAACTGGCATGGGAATTGTCCGCGACCGCGTTGCAGGTGTCGCAGATCTCGACGATGCTCGGCTATGCCGAACAGAGCAGCTATGCCCGCGCCTGCCGCCGCTGGCACGCTTTGTCGCCGCGACAGCTGATCCGGAACAGGCATGCCATGCCCGACGAGCGCGGTGCCGGTTCCGACATGGGGGTCACCGCACCGGCGCCGCCCGTAGCCGCCTAAGCGGCGCGGACCG
>NZ_JBXASI010000011.1:0-22658 GCF_058809195.1 Sphingomonas sp. GW821-FHT10F09
CATACCCGTCACACCGCTCGACGAAGGGGTCCCTTTTGGACGCCGATAGGGGGTCCTTTTTGGACGCCGATTGACACCCTGTCACTGCGGAAGCGGCTTGAAGTACAAAAAATGTCACTTGGACATTGATCGACGTGGGTGAAGGCCGCCAGCCGGTCCTTGTTGCATCATTCGGCGACGGCATCCTTGAAAGGCTGGACGTCTGCTTTTTCCAAAAGCCGAAACTCGAGTGGCGAAGCGGGAACGACAGCTTAGTCCCATTTTTCGCCGTTCCGCATTCTCGGCCCGTCGCTCACGAGGAGCGGACCCGTCTACATGAATGAATGACCGAAGCTGGGAAGCGAGCGGGGCGGCCTGAACGTCCACTTGTGGGTCTTATGCCACCGTGGTGGCATCATGGCTGAAGCCAGGTAAAAGCATCGAATTCCCGCTTGAAGTGAACGCGTGCCGCCCGTTCATAAACGCGCTGCCCGCCCGCTCCATTGGTCAGCACGATCAGAGCGTTACCGGTGTCCAAATCGAGCATGAAAAGGTTGGCCACGCCGTCGTTGGCACCCCAATGCCATGCGAACCGACCGGTCCCTGTGATCTCCAGTCCCCAGCCCAGCCCCCATATGAGGCTGCCTTCGACACCAATTGTCGGCGTGCTCATGGCGGGGAAGCGCCGGGCGTAGCGGAGGAACCGCGCGTAATCTCCTGCCGTGGTCCACAGTCCGGCTGCCATGTTGGGCGTCATGAAGATCGGCAGCGCAGGTTTGCCCAGTCGTTTTGCCATCGTAGTACGATCGTCTTGCGTCCAGGCTTCGACGGGACGTGCCGGTCCGGCCTGCTGCGCCCGTCGAAACGCTTCGGGACCCTTGTCCGGCATCACGTCGCCGCCCGCGTCGTGAGGCCAAGCCGCGGCAGGACGGTTCGCCGCCGGCCAGCCGTAGGTGCATTGGGTCATGCCTGCGGGGATCAGCACGCGTGATCGAACCGTTTCGGCCGCGGTGCGTCCAGTGACAGCCTCCGCGAGGCGGCCGAGCAGAACGAACCCTTCTCCGGAGTAGCGGAAAGCCGAACCGGGTTTGAACCGGCTGACGAGAACGCTTCCGGCGTCGGTACGCCAGTTGGGCAGGCCGCTGGAATGGGACAGCAGATGCCGCGGCGTAATCGTGCGGGTCGCCGCGTCGTCGGTGAAATCGACATGGCTTGCGATCGGTTCGTCGAGATCGATCAGCCGCTCGCGAACCAGATCGTGGATCGCGGCAGCAAGCACCGGCTTGGACAACGAGGCTGCTTCGAACAACGTGTCCGTTGTCGCCCGAATCTCGCCGGCCTTGGCGTATCCGACCGCACCCGTAATCAGTTCAGACCGACCGAGCGTTGCCCAGCTTGCGCCCGGAACGGACGCCAAGGACATCCACGCGTCGATTGGAAAGGAGGAGGGGCCTGCTGCCCGAGCATCAGTCGCCTCCGTGAAAGCCCAGGCGCTACCGAGCGCCCCTTGCAGCATCGTTCGACGAGACGGTGTAATAGAGAATATCCTCGATGCGACAGGCAGGCGGCGGCGATAATGGCGTGACCGGCACCGAAAGGCGACGGCTGCGGTCGATAGCAGCCTTCGATGCTCGTCAGAGCTGCGCGACCCACCGTTCGAGGGCTGCGGTATCGCGCATATCGCCGATGTAGAATTTGACCGGTTTGGCCGGTACGTTCGAGCCGCGTTGGCGACCGCGATACACCTTCATCGGGATGACAGCGCGCGCAAAGCCGCTGGGCAGCGCGACCTGGCGAACGTCCATATAGAGCGAGTCCGCGCTTGTTTCCTGGCCGACGTGAACGCCCCCCAGGCTCGTCCAGAGATCGACGGCATCGAGGCATGCCGATCCGCAGCCCCAGTCCGTCAATACATAGATCCTGCCTTTCCGCTTTGGTGTCGTCTCTTTCGCTGCTGTTGACGTGTCGTCCGTGTCGACTTCGCGCCACAGGGCATCGCCGCGCACCCGAGCGCTCGTCATGCCCGCTGCCACCCGATCGGCCCAGAGCTTTGATTCCTGCGATACGTCGGGGGCATTGCGCCAGGCAGTGCGATAGCCCTCGAGCGTGGCGATATTGCCGGCGGATGCACGCCAGTCGACGCCCTGTGAGTTGGAGGGCAGCGCATTGATGGCAGCGCGTCCCCACAGGATTGCCGCGATCTGCTGCGACCAATCGGACGAACCCCCGCCGTTGCCGCGCAGGTCGAGCACGATGCGCGGCGCGGCTGCGACGGCGTCGATGTTTGCGCGCATCGTGGCTATGATTGGCGGCAGCGCTTTCGCATCGGCGCTGCCCGGATCGCCGTTGAAGCCGGGCAGCGAATACCAGCGGGTGCCGTCGGCCAGCGTCCGGGCGCCAAAATCCGGGTGGGCGCGGGGTGCCGTCGCAGCGAAGCGCGCATCGAAGTCGGCATCGGGCAGGTCGCGCCACGTCAATCGGATCTCGCGCGGCGTACCATCGACGGTGAAGCGGCAGCGCGTGGGGCGGACGATGTACGGGTTGCCGGCGTCCAAAAACAACCGACCGCCATTGGTCGCACGCTGGCTGACCAGCTCCCATCGTCCGCGGAATGCCCCGACGTTTCGCGCTGCCAGTGGTCCGGCAGCTATGCCGTCGCAGCTGTCGAGCCGGGCGCCGAGTGGCAACGGCGCGTCGTCGGCGCGGGTCATCACCACCTGACGGCCTGCACCGTCGAAGCCAGTCAGAAACCCCGGCCAGCGGATCGGCAACGCGACCGGCTGCGTCACGTCGAGCGCAACATGTCCATCGTTGAAGCTCGCCACATAGCCGCGCATCGCCCAAAGATAACCGGGATAGTCACGCGTCGACGCCGCGCGGCTCAGCGCCAGCGTCAGTCCGGCATCGTTGCGCGCGGCGAAACCCGGATCGAGGCGGTTGACCAGGCCAGGATGATTGTCGGCGATCTGATCGTGGTATGCCTGCGCGTCCGCCCGTAGCGTCGCCGCCCAGTCGCGCGGCACGTCCGCCGCCCCGATCAGCGCGACGGCAGCGCCGGTCAAAACCATCACATTGCGGCGCATTGTTTCGTCCCCTGTCCGATAAAATCCATAACGCGAAGGTCGCCCGGCGCCATGCACAAACATGGCCGACCGACGCATCAGCATCCTGTCGGACGCGCATCGAGCATTGCCGGCACCGAGATGATCGTGATGTCGGTCATCATGCCAAGATACGCCTCGATAAATGCCTTGTGCGCGGCACCGACGATGAGCAGCGCCTTGCCACCGGGGATAGGAGCGGTGACCTCGCGGACCGTCGTTGCGATGCGCAGGTTTTGCGCCTCCCACGCGGCCACGCGCTGGCGACCCAAGGTGTTCAGCCGTGGGCTTTGCTGGAGCGATAGCCACTGCGCCTGCGCGTCTGCCTTGGCGAACGCCGGGGAATTGAGCACTCGGAATACCGGCAGCACACGGTCTGGCGTGTCGAGCGCCAGCGCCTTGCTGCCGAAGGGAGTGAGGGCAGGTGTGGTCTTGTCGAGCTGCGCGACAATGTCAGGCGAGGCCTTCACCGCGGCGCCGAACGCCGCGTTATCCGGCAGCGCCACATCGCTGAGGTGATCGCCGGCTCCGTAAAGGCGCGGGCGTCCAAGCTGCACCGCGAGGGCGACGGCGATCGAGACAATCTCGCCGCGCCCGACGCCGAAGCGTTCGATTTTGGTCTTCATCGTCTCGCTGATGCCGTCGCTGGCCAGCCGCTCGGAGGGACCGAGTTGCAGCCATTGTGTCGCGGCCGAGAAGGGTTCGCCCGCCGCAAGGAACAGGGCGGCGAGACGACGGCGATCCGCGGCGGTGGGGTGCGCTCGTGTCATCAGCGCATCGGCCTGTGCCATCGCATCCGGCCCGGTGATCCCCAGCGTCGCCTGCGCGTCCTTGGCGATGGCCAGTGTCGGCCCCGCCCATTTACCGGCATCGCCACGCAACGCCTTGTAGGCTTCGATCGCGGCAAGCTGTTCGCCCGACATCGCCTCTGTCAGGATGACGTTCGGCGCATAGTGGCGAAGGCGACACATGACCGGTTCCAGCCATGCTGGATCGAACGCCTTGGGTGCGTTGTCGAGATGCGACACGCCAAGCACCATGACCTGCGTCGCCGGTGCGATCAGATGCGCCTTGGCGCGTGCCGGGTCGAAAGCCTGCCGGGCGGTTGCCGGCGGCGCAAGGGTCGTTGCTGCGGCCAGGCTGATGGCGGTCCAAACGAGACGTATCGTCATGCGGGGCTTCATTGTGACATGGCCTGCCGCCTCAATTCCACCAGAGCGGCGGCAAGACTATCCCTGCCGCCTTCGACGAAGACATCGGGGTCCAGTAACCAGCGGGGACGATCCAACACGTCATATACCGGCTCGGCGGAATATTGCAGCGCCAGCCCGGTGCGGTCGAGCCGGAGCGGGAACACCGCCGCGCCGACCCGCATCATCGGCGTGCCGACGATCACGGCACGACCGATTCCGCGCATGCCCATCGGAAAGCCTTCCGCCATGCTCGCGCTCCAGCGGGAGGTCAGCACCGCTACCGGCTGGCGATAGGTGAACGGACCGCGCGGTTCGACTATCTCGGTCCATGGCGCGCTCAGCCCAGTGCCGTCGCGCCGTCGCATGCGGGCGTACGCCTTGGGTTCGGTGATGAACCGCCCCATGATCGGGCGCGCCACCGCCGTATCGCCGCCGCCGTTCTCCCGCACGTCGATGACGAGGCCTGTGGTATCCTGGAAACGGAGCAGCGCGGCATCGACCGCAGCGACGACCGCGTCATCGGCAAAGCTGCGGATGACGATCAGTCCGATATTGCCGGCAAGAAGGCGGCTGTCGACATTCGGCTGGTTTGTCGGTGGTTTGACGGGGACCAGCACATCCCGAACGCACCCGCCCGGCGATCGCAACGACAGCGTGCGTGATTGGCCGCGGCGGCCGGAAACGGCAACGTTATAGGCATAGGCTTGCGCGGCGGGATCGGGCCGCGACAGGCAGCGCGGCATCACGCTCGCGGCAATCGTTGCGAGCGGGGATGCATCTACCGCCAGCACGGCGTCGCCAACCTGGACACCGACGTCGGCAGCGGCCGAACTCGCCCGCACGCTGGTGATGATGGCAGTGCTGTCCCGCGACGGCTCGACCCATACGTCGAAGTAAGGGCCGCGGAGCGCATCGGCGGGCGGGTCGCTCATATGCGTGTGGGCGTCATACAATTCCCCCACGACGTCGGCGACCACCGCGGCGAATGCGTCGCGGGATGACGCTGCGAGCGCGAGCGGGCGATACCGCCGGTGCACCGCGTTCCAGTCCGTCGCTTTTTCATCGAAGAAGCCATAGCGTTCCCCCAGCGTCCGCCAGAGTTCGTCGAAGTCTTCGGCGTAGGTGACGTCGTGTGGCGGCTCGTCCGCCCGCGCCGGAGCGTACGGTAATTCTGCTACGCCGAGCACGCCGACACCGGCCGCCATCAGCGATCGTCGGCTCATAATGCGCTGCATTACGTTACACTTTCATCAGGCGTGGAGTCCGGTCAATTCGCCATGCTCGCGCTGAGCATCTTGAGATGGGCTTTCGCGTGGTCATTGGTCCCGTCCAGGCTCAGCGACCGGCGATAGGCGGCGATGGCCTCAGCCGGCTCATGGCGTGCCTCATAGGCTTCGCCCAGGCTATCCCACGTGTTCCCGCTGCCCGGATGCAGGCGGGTATTGAGGAGGAAGACCCGCAACGCATCGTCCCGCATCCCCGCGCCGAGCAGGCGGCCGCCCCAGTCGTTGAGCTCGCCCTCGCTCACGACGAAGCTGGCATTTACGTGTCGGAGCGCGGCATAGGTCGTCTCGGGCGCCGCTTTGGGAGCGGTAGCCATCGCGACGCGGAGCCGATCGGCCGCCGGGGACAGGCCGCCGCCGTTCACCAGGCGAAGCTCGGGATAGAAGCTGCCGGCGATCTCCCCGATGAACTCCTCGGGATTGGCGCCGGCGAGGTTGGTCAGGACGACGATCGCCAGATCGTCCTTCGGATAGACGAAGAAGGCCGAGCGGCGCCCGCCGATCCCCGTGGCGACAGAATGCCGTGCGTCAGGCCGGAGGGGCCAGCCCATGCCCCATCGCGTCGGCGTGCCATCGGCATAGCGGCCGGGCGTCCACATTGCCGCAAGCGAGGCGCGATCCAGCAACGTGCCGTCCTGCAGCCCGATCAACCATCGTGCGACGTCGGTCGCCGAGCCGTTCAGGCCGCCGGCGGTGCGCATGAACGGAGCGAACTCGTCAAAGGCATGCTCTAATGGGGCATCCTTCGCCGAACCGTCGATCGCACCCTTGGCGTAACGGTAGATTCTGACCCGTCCTGGAATGACGTCGCGGGTTTCCCCGAACACGAAATGCGATGCGCCGACCGGATCGAACTCATGCATTGTCATGTATCGCGTGAACGGTGTGCCGGAGAGCTTATCGATGATTTTGCCAAGCAGCACGTAATTGGTCTGGTTGTAGCGGAAGCGAATACCCGGGGCGGCGTCCACCGGACGCATCTTGACGGTCGCCCATGCGGAGATTTCATCACCGTCGCCGATCAGATTGCCGGTGCCCTGGCCTTTGGGTTGTTCCAGAACGTCCGGCAGACCTGACACGTGGGTAAGCAGCTGACGAACGGACACGATCCCCCACAGCGAAGGCCAGTCGTCGACATAAGCCGACACCGGTGCGTCCAGCGACAGCTTGCCGGCCTGCACCAATTGCATGATCGCGACACCCGTGAAGGACTTGGTCGACGAATTTAGCGTGAAGAGGCTGTCCCGTGTCACCGGGATGCCGGTTTCTTTATCGGCTAGGCCATAGGCGCCATCGAAGACGATACGGCCATGCCGCACGATTGCGATCTGTAGGCCCGGAATGCGACGGCGGTTCATCTCTTCGCGAACGATCGCTTCGACGGCTGTCCGCTGAACGACGGGTAATTCGGTCGTGACCGATGATAGCAGGCTATCGGCGTCGACGCTTGCCGATGGAGCAGCGTGGGCCGGGGCTGCCGTGGCAATAGCCGCGCAAGCGAATAGCACATTGCAATACATGTTGAATCCAGCGCCCACTATCGTTTCCCCAATCACCGACCGCCATCGACCACAGTTGTAGTCGTTCCGTCAAGTGGGATATCGGCACGTCGAATTTCGCTGAACCGAAGCCGCCAGATAGTGCCCGATCCAGCGGGCTTCGGCGGCGCCTGGACAGCAGAAACGGCTATCGAACGAGAATGTACGGACGTCTGCTTTAGGGTAGCGGGGAAGGGACCGCGAATGTCCGGATCTGGGTCATCTTGCTCATACAGGCTTCACCTTCTCAGGGGTTGAAGCCTAAGATCAACCCGGGGCGGTTCATGTAGTCGCCCACCGTCTTCATCGCGGTGTCGCTGCAAAGCCGCCATCGTGCTGGTGTCGGGCAGTCCGTGAGGCGGACCGGAGCTATTGTGGTCGCCACTGCAGATCTGCATAACGGTTTTCGCCATCTGTTGCGACGGGAAACATGATCCCTAATCCATTGTCCCGCGCGCCTTAGATTCTCTTCCCCCGAAAGCCTCTCGATGCGTCTGGTCGCCTGCTCCCTCTTCACATTGCTGATCGCCAGCGCTGCTCCAGCACAACAGCGCGCGGAGGTGACTGCCGCCGATTACACGCGCGCGATGCACCAGCTGGGCCCTTGGACGGCACCGCTCGTAGATCACGTGGTGCGGACGGCGCATTGGATCGGCGCGCGGCGCTTCTGGTACGTGGATATGAGCCGCGGCGTGCCGACGATCATGCTGGCCGACGCAGCCAAGGGCACGAAGGCGCCGGTCTTCGAGACGGCGGCGCTGCTCGGATCGATGAATGCAGCAGGGCTGAAGGAACGGGACGCTACGAAGCTCGCCTTCACGGGCCTGGAGCCGGATTTCGCCAAGAGCACCGCGATTGTGGTAGTCGGTGGCGAGCGCTACGCGTGCGCCCTGTCGCAGCCCTATGGATGCACAAAGGTGGCCGTCCCGCAAGCTGGGCAGATCGCAGCCAATCCGGCGCCGCGCAGCCGGCCACCGGCGGTGACCTCTCCGGACGGCAGGCGCGCGGTCTTTCTTCGCGACTGGAACCTGTGGGTCCGCGACGTGGCCACCGGGACGGAGCGGCAGCTGACGACCGATGGGGTCAAGGACTTCGGCTACGCGACCGACAATGCGGGATGGAAGCATTCGGATCAGGCAATCGTCATCTGGTCGCCCGATTCGAAAAAAGTCGCGACCTTCCAGCAGGATCAGCGTGCGGTGGCCGACTTCACGACCACTACGACGCAGGTCGGCCACTCCGTCACCGATACCTGGAAGTACCCGTTCGTCGGCGACAAGGAGATCATTCAGATCCAGCGCGTCATCGTCGACGTGGACGATGCCCGCGTAGTGCGTCTGACCATGCCGCCCGAGCCGCACCGGTCATCGCTATGCGACGATGTCGTGTGCGGCGATGGACCGCAGGACATGCAGTGGGCAAAGGACGGCAGGACGCTGGCGTTCGTGTCGACCTCTCGTGACCACAAGATCGAGACGGTGCGCATCGCCGATGCGACCACCGGTGCGGTGCGCGATGTGTTCACCGAGACCGTGCCGACATGGTTCGACAGCGGATACAACGACGAAGGGATCAACTGGCGCTACCTGTCGCAGCGGGGTGAGATCCTGTGGTGGTCGCAGCGCGACGACTGGGGTCACTACTATCTTTACAGCGCCGGCACCGGCAAGCTGCTGCGGCAGGTGACGCTGGGGCACTGGAACGTCGACCATCCAGTTCATATCGACGAGCACAGTGGTAAGATGCTGATTGCTGCGGTCGGACGCGAGCCAGACGTCGACCCATATTACCGAAGCATCTACGCGGTGAGCCTGAACGGTGGCACGCCGAAGCTGCTGACGCCCGAGCGGCAGGACCATATCGCGGTGCCGTCTAGCGATGGCCGCTACTTCGTCGACATCTACTCGACCCCGCAGGAGCCGCAGACCGCGGTGTTGCGGCGCGCGGACGGCTCAGTGATAGAGACGCTTGCCAAGGGCGACCTGACGCGGTTGCGCGCGACCGGCTGGCAGGCGCCGGAGAGCATCGCCGTCCGGTGCAGCGACGGCAAGACGCTGTGCCATGGACTGCTTTTCAAGCCTGCCTCACTCGATTCGCGAGCTAAATACCCGGTCATCGACTACGTCTATCCGGGACCCTTTACGGGGACGATCCCCTCGAGGCAGTTCTCGGCGTCGAGTGGAGACGCGGGTGCGTTAACACAACTGGGTTTCGCGGTCGTGGAGATCGACGGGCTGGGAACGCCGCGGCGGTCGAAGGCCTTCCAGGACTTCTACCATCACGACATGGGCAAGCAGGCGATTCCCGACCAGGTCACCGGCATCAGGGATCTGGCTTCGCGATATGCTTGGATGGACGCCGATCGCGTGGGTATCTGGGGGCATTCGGGCGGCGGCAATGCTACTGCGGCCGCGATGTTCCTGTATCCCGACTTCTTCAAGGTCGGGGTCGCTGAGAGTGGAAATCACGATAATCGAAACTATGAAGACGATTACTATGAGAAGTATCTCGGACTGCTGCAGAGCAATGGGGGAAAGACCAATTACGATCTGCAGGCCAATCAGGATATAGCCAAGAACCTGAAAGGTAAGCTACTGCTGGCGCATGGGCTTCTCGATGGCAACGTGCCGGTTTCATCGACGCTGCTGGTGGTCGATGCCCTCCAGAAGGCGAATAAGGACTTCGATCTCGTCCTGTTTCCGCGAGCACTCCACGGCTACGGTGACGTATCCAGCTACATGATGCGGCGTCGGTGGGACTATTTCGTCGATAATTTGATGGGGGCGACGCCGCCGAAGGAGTTCATGATCGTAAGGCCGGACGCAGGCCGTTGAAGCTGCGCGTTTCTCGGTTCTTTGTCGCACGATTCTTTGAAGTTGAGCTATGTCGTCGTGACCGGTGCTGAGTACTGAGGGTTGTCAATGATCGGTCGCACGAAGCTTCATCGGCTTGCAGGGCTTGCCAGGGGCGTACGGATGATCGCCCTTGTGATACTGGCGGGTGGCACGACTGCTGCGACCGCAACCCCCGACCATTCTTTCAGTGGCCGCTGGCGGATAGATACCAAGTCAATTACCGGAGATGCCAAGCCGACGGTCTTCGAAGTAAGCAACGGGCGTTTCAAGCGGGACGATAATGCGAGCATCACGGCCGATGGTCGCCCTCATGCCGTCGCCGATGACCTGTATGTCGATGAGCAGACCATCTCGATCGATAGCGACCATCGCGTCAAGGAGGTCGATAAGATCCGCGGCAAACTTGCGTATACCGTCGACTACATCATCTCTCCCGACGACAATACACTGACATGGCACGTCGCCAGCTACACCGGCCCGGACGGCAAGGCTGTACGGAGCGAAACAGTGCAGCGTCGTGTCGGCTCGCCAAAAAAAGGTGCGCATCTCCTCTCAGGAAGCTGGAAGCGCGTCAGCGTGACGGCGGACGCCGGAAATGACTGGATCCTTAAGCTCGAAGGTAATCGCTTTAGCCAGCGCACGGACGGTGGCTCGGGATATGACGCCATCATCGGGGGGCCACCGGTAAAGCTCGATGGGGACAATTCCGGCGTCCGAGCGCAAATTACACGACCAAGACCCGACCTTATTGTCGAAACCGATTTTGCGGCGAATGGTACAATCGACGATACTTTTTCGATGCGATTGATGCCCGACGGAAAAACCATTCGTGTCACGGGTACCTATGGCCCCGACAAAAGGCCGATAGCCTTCACTATGCACAAACGGACGGATTGATCAATCATCAGGCAATTGCTCGCTCGAGCACCAAGATTTGCGTCGGCCCAGTAGCCAAATTCTTAGCGGCGTCAGGAAGCCTCATGAAGGACGGTTCGAGACACCAGATCGCCTGAAACTGGCCAAACCGCTATCGACCGGCTTCTACGTTCACCGCCACAAGATCGGTATCGACAACGGTCAAACGCGGAGATGAACGAGCGGCAGGAGTTGGAAAGCTCGGAAGGGGGCGAGAATGACCGCAACTGGGTCGTATCAGCCCCGAGCGCCCCGTCAGCTAGTGCCCATTTGTGATCGCCCGCCTAAACGGTAAAAGCATGCGGTGTTGATGCTGATCATCCTCTCCGCGTGGACTGTGCTGCCAGCGCTAGTGGCGACGTCAATCATTGCGGCCGTCTTTAAAGGACGTCGAATTGCGAAGAGATTTCCTGCTCAGGCCGCGTTGATGGTTGGCACCGCTGTGCCATTACTTATGCTGTTTTATGGACTATACTTAGCTTGGCCATGGCCTTGGTTCACCCTTCAGCATCGATATGACGGCCTGGGGCAGCCGGGTGCATGGCTCGTTGTTGCCGCCGCACCCGTGTTGGTCGCCTGTCTGGCCGTCAGTTGGATCATACTCGGAAGACGAGCCCGGGCCGTTAGCTGACCTACGCAAAATGCCGGCTTAGCCCACCGGACGCAGTTGATAATGGCGATGAACGGATGACCGGTTTCGGATCGATCCCGGAGACCCTCGAACGACCGGAGCTGGGTCTTCGATCATCGGCGATGGCAGGCAGCGGTCACGCCAAAGCGGGATTGCCACCGGTGGAGCGCGGGGCATGGTCATCGGCTAACGGCCTGATCCGGAACCAGAGCGCGTAGAGCGCGGGCAGGAACACCAGCGTCAGCACCGTTCCGCCGAGCGTCCCGCCGATCAGCGTCACCGCCATCGATCCCCAGAAAACCGAGCTGATCAATGGCACGAACGCGAGCACAGCAGCGAGTGCCGTGAGGATCACCGGCCGCGAGCGTTGTACGGTCGCTTCTACGACGGCATCATACGGGTCCATGCCGTCCCTCTCATGGTCGTGGATCTGGCCGATCAAGATCAGCGTGTTGCGCATCAGGATGCCTGCTAACGCGATCAGGCCGAGGATGGCGTTGAACCCGAATGGCTGCCCCGTCATCAGCAGCGTCGGCACGACACCTATCAGCCCCAGCGGCGCCGTCAGCAACACGATCGCCATCGCCGACAGGCTGCGGACCTGCAGGATGATAACGATCATCATCAAAACGATCATGATCGGGAAGATCGGGGCCAGCGCCTTGTTGGCCTTGCCTGCCTCCTCGATGGAGCCGGCCATGTCGATGTGATAGCCGGTCGGCAGTTTCGCGATCAGCGGTTGGAGCTTTGCTAGCATCGCGGTCGAGACGTCGGGGGGCTGCAGGCCATCGGCGATGTCGCCGCGTACGGTAATCGTCGGCACCCGGTCGCGGCGCTGAAGGATCGGGTTCTCCATCCGCACTTCGATTCTGCCGATCTGGCTGACCGGAACGCGTTGCCCCGCACTGCCGGTGAGCGTGTAGTCGCCGATCCGGGCAGGATCGAGTCGATCGGTGCCCGCCGAGCGCGCCACCACGTCGACGGTGCGGATGTCCTCGCGCGCCTGGCTGACGACTGCACCGCTGAGCAGGAACTGCAACTGCTCGGCAACGTCGCCCGACGTCAGGCCAAGCGCGCGCAGCCGGTCCTGATCTAGTACAAAATGCAGCGCAGGCGCGCGGTCGCCCCAGTCGGCGTTGACGGTTCGCATCGACGGATCGGCCTGAAGGATCGCCTGCGCCCTGGCCGCGATCGTGCGGACGGTACCGAGGTCTGGCCCGCTGATGCGGAACGCGACCGGGAAAGGCGAATAGGGGCCAAAGGTCAGTTTGGTCGCACGGACCCGTGCCTGTGGGGCAAGCCCATCCACGGCTGCCTGACGCAGGTTGATACTCAACGTGTCGCGCGCCTCCTCGTCGGAAGTGAGGACGATGATCTTGGCAAAGGACGGGTCGGGCAGTTCCGGTGACAGCGACAGGAAGAAGCGCGGTGCGCCTTGCCCCACGTAACTCGTTACGATCTTCGCCTCCGGCTGGTTGCGCAGCCACGCCTCGACCTGGTTCGCTGCGGCAGCGGTCTGCGCGATCGCGGTGCCCTTAGGCATCTGGACTTCGACCAATACCTCGGGTCGGTCGGACGCTGGAAAGAACTGCTTCTTGACCAGCGCCATGCCCGCGCCGGCGATCAGGAACGCCGCCAGTGTAGCCAACGTGACCAGCAGCTTGCACCGCACCGCCCACGCGATCACGTCGCGCACCTTCTGGTAGCGCGGGGTCTGGTAGATCGCGGCATGCCCACCCTCAACCGGCTTGATGTTGGGCAGCAGCTTGACGCCCATGTACGGCGTGAAGATGACCGCGACGAACCACGAGGCGATCAGCGCGAAACCGACAACCCAGAAGATGTTGCCGGCATATTCCCCCGCGGTCGATTGCGCGAAGCCGACCGGCATCAGGCCGATCACCGTCACCATCGTTCCCGCGAGCATCGGCGCGGCGGTGTGGCTCCAGGCGTAGGCGGAGGCGCGGATACGGTCGTACCCCTCCTCCATCTTCACCACCATCATCTCGATCGCGATGATCGCATCGTCGACCAAGAGGCCGAGCGCGAGGATCAGTGCGCCGAGCGTGATGCGGTCGAGCGCCCGCCCGGTTGCCCACATCACGACCAGGACGACCGCCAGCGTCAGCGGCACGGCTGCGGCGACGACGATGCCGACGCGCCAGCCCAGGCTTATCAGGCTGACGATCATGACGATCGCCAGTGCTTCGAGGAACGTATGCATGAACTGGTCGACGGATTCGGCGATGTTGACCGACTGATCAGTGACCGGCGTCAGCGACATGCCCAGCGGCAGTTCGGCACCGATGTTCGCGACCTCGTCCTTCAGCGACTTGCCGAGATCGAGACCGTTCCAGCCCTCGCGCATCACGACGCCGAGCAGCAGCGCCGGTTCGCCCTGGCTTCGCACCAGGAAGGTGGCGGGATCCTCGTAACCGCGCTCTACGGTCGCAATCTCCGACAGGCGCAGCGTGTTGCCGCGCGTGACGATCGGCAGGTCTCGGATCTTGGACAGATCGTCGAATGCGCCGTCGAGCCGGACGACGATCTGCTGCCCCTTGCTCTCGATCGCGCCGGCAGGCGTGATGAGGTTCTGCTTGGCCAGCGCGCCAAAGATATCGCGCGGCGAGACGCCGAGTGTCGCCAGCCGCTCCTCCGCGAACTGGACGTAGATGCGCTCCGGTCGTTCGCCGACAATATTGATCTTGTTGACGCCCGGAACGTGCAGCAGGCGCTGGCGCAGTTGCTCGGCCTCGCGCGCGAGCAACCGTTGCGGCTCTCCCTTCGCCTTCAGCGCGTAGAGCGCGAAGGTGACGTCGGCATATTCGTCGTTGACGAAGGGGCCGACGACGCCGCGCGGCAGGCTGGACGCCTCGTCGGACATCTTCTTGCGCGCCTGGTAGAACTCGTCGGCGACTTCGGCGGGCGGGGTGGTGTCGCGCAGCGTCAGCGTGGTGAAGGCGAGGCCGGGGCGGGTGAACGTCTCGCTGCGGTCGTACCAGCGCAACTCCTGCAGGCGCTTCTCCATTGGTTCGGCGACCTGATCCTGCATTTCCTGCGCGGTCGCGCCGGGCCAGGCGGTGACGACGGTCAGCACCTTGATCGTGAAGCTCGGGTCCTCGGCGCGGCCCAGCTTCGAAAAGGCCACGACACCGGCGAGGATGATCGCGATCAGGAAGAACAACGTCACCGATCGTTCGCGCACGGCAAGCGCGGACAGGTTGAAGCGTCCGGACGTATCCGGCCGATCGTCGGTCCGGCCGCTCATCGGACGGCACCCGGCACCGGAGCGGCAATGCGGACCCGCTGGCCCTGGTGCAGCATGTGCGCGCCCATGGCGACGAACCGCTCGCCCGGCGCCAATCCCGATGTGACCGTGGCCGTTTCCTCGCCGACAGCGGATACCTGCACGGCGTGCCAGGCGACGGTCGGTGTCGCGCCACCGCGCACGATCCATATGCCGGGCCCGCGGCCAGTGTCGCGGAGTGCGCCTAGGGGTATCTCCATGCCGGCCGATTTACCCGGTAACGCAAGCGCGATCGTGACCGTGGAACCCAGCGGCGCACGAGCGGCCTTTCCGCCGAGCACATAGCGCGCCTCGAACGTGCGCGACGCCGGATCTGCCGAGTCCGCCAGCTGGCGCAGCGTGGCGGTGCCGGTGCTGTCGTCAAACGTCCGTGCGCGCGCGACGGAGTTGAGCGACGGGCGAAGCGTTTCCGGCAATTGCACCAACGCTTCGCGCGGACCGGACCGCGCTACCCGCACGACGATCTGTCCGGCAGCGACGACCTGCCCCGGTTCGGCGAGCGTCTCCACCACGGTGCCGTCGGCGTCGGCCAGCAACGTCGTGTAGTCGGTTTCGTTGCGCGCTACCCGCGCCTGCGCCTGTGCCGCGAATAATTGCGCACGCGCCGTGTCCGCCGCGGCTTTCGCCTGATCATAGGCGGAGGCAGATACCGCGCCCGCTCCGACCAGATCGCGGAAGCGTCGTTCGTCGGCAGCGGTCTGCACCGCGCGGGCACGGGCGGCGTCGACGGTGCCGAGCGCCGCACGCGTGGCCAGCGCCAGGTCGGCGCCATCGATCCGCATTAGCGGTTGGCCGCGACGCACGACCTGCCCCGCGTTCACCAGTCGTGCGACGACCTTGCCGCCGACCCGGAAGCCGAGATCGCTCTGCACGCGTGCCGCGACGATCCCCGTGAATTCGCGCGAGACGTCGCTTGCTGCGGTCGGCGTCGTCACGCGTACCAGGGGTGGTTGGGTGCGGGGGTCAGGTTTGGCATCGCGGCAACCGGTCAGCACCCCGCCAAGCAGGATCGGGACAGCCATGGCATAGCAATGAAAGCGGTTCGACACGTGGCGGTCCTCCCAAATACGGGAGCGTGAATGCTATCGAGTTACCAATATGTCAACTGGTCACAAACTTCCAATACGGTACTTACGGCGCCAGGCTCCGAAGAATGAGGCTCGTGACCTCGTTCTGCGCCTCAGGCAGCAGGTCCAGATTACGCTCCAGGTGAAGCGGGTCGATGAAGGGCATCATGGCGTAGAAGATCGCGCGGCAAGTTTCGTCCAACGGCGTCTTGCGCTCGAAGTCCCCGCTCTCGCGACCCTCGCGAACCAGATCCTCGACGATCGATCTGAGCGTCGCCGAATAATATTTCGCAGAATTCCACTGTTCGAGCGCGGAGAGCGCCGCGACCTCGTAGATCTTCCGATCGTCGAAGAACAGCGCGACGCTGAGCGCCGTGACGCTGCGGAACATGCGACGAAACCGGTCGGTTGCACTGCCGCCTTCGTCCATCGCCACGCGTGCTTCAGCGATGATCCGGTCCAGACGATCCTTACAAATCGCCTCGCCGATCGCCTGCTTCGATTCGAAGAAACGATAGATATACGCTTTCGAGAACCCGATCCCACGGGCCAGATCGGCCACGGTCGTCTTTTGGTAGCCGTAGCGCGCGAAACACTCATTGGCCGCGTCGATGATCTGATCGCGCACCGCATGTTCGGCGGGGCCGCGCGCCAGCGTTTCGGAGGTGAGTGCATGGTCCATGACCCCAGATAATCGTATAGGCGCGCATTGACAACAAGTGACCAGTTCGTCCATCGGTAACAAAGTTAGTTGGGTTGGAATTTTGAGATGCGATCTGTACCGCATGGGCGAGCGTCGGTTCTTGCACTCCTGTCTTTGTCGGGTTGCGCAGTGGGATCGCGCTATGTCGTACCGGTAACGTCGCCGCCTGCAACCTATGTGGGCGGGGCCGCCGTGGAAGCCCGGCTGGGTTCCGCCAACGCGGCCGACATGGTCAGCTGGTGGAGGACGTTCGGTGACCCTGTGCTTGCAGGGCTGGTCGAACGAGCGCTTGCCCAGAACTTCGACCTGCAACAGGCGCGCGCGCGGGTGATACAGGCTCGTGCCGCATCGAAGGGCGCCAACGCCGCCCTGTTGCCGTCCGGTCAGATCAACGGGCAGGTCGGTGAAATCTACCAATCGCTGGAGACGCCGATCGGTCGGATCGGCAGCGCCTTTCCGCAGTTCGAACGCTCGACCGAGACATACGAGGCGAACCTTGGTGCGAGTTGGGAGCTCGATGTGTTCGGCGGACGCGATGCCGCCCGCGATGCCGCACGGGCGGACTGGGAGGCGTCAGCTGCAAGTGCCGTCGCGGCACGGTTGACCGTCGCGGCGCAGACGGCGGATACCTACATCCTGGTCCGCGCGTTGCAGGCACGCCTGGATGTCGCGCGAGCGCAGGCGGCCACTCAACAGCGCCTCGTCGACCTGATCGCGTTGCAATATCGCAAGGGCATTGCCGCAGAACTGCAGCTCCGCCAGGCCGAAGGAGCGTCGGCGCAGGTCCGCGCCAGCGTCCCTGCGCTCCAGAACGAATTGGATATCGCGATGAACGCGCTGGACGTACTCGTCGGCGTGCAGCCGGGCAGCAGCCGAGCCCAGCTTGCCGGTCCCGCCGCGATACCATCCCCTCCCAAGGTATCGACGGCGGGCGGGCCGGCGGCGCTGTTGCGACGCCGGCCCGATATCATCGCGGCCGAACGCACGCTCGCGGCCTCGAATGCTCGGATCGGGGCGGCGGTGTCGGAATATTACCCGAAATTCTCGCTCAGCGGCCTGCTCGGCACGGCCACCACGGCTGCGGGTGGCCTGTTCGGCGGCAATGCGACACAGGCCAATGGCGTGCTGGGGCTGCGCTGGCGACTGTTCGACTTCGACCGCGTCGATGCCGAGATCAAGGCAGCGAAAGGGCGCAACGCGGAGGCCTTGGCGGCCTACCGCCTGGCCGTGCTGCGCGCGTCGCAGGATGTCGAGGACGCCTTTTCAACCTTGGTACAACAGGAAACGCGCGCTGCGATGCTGACACAGGGCGAGCAGTCGCTCACTCGGGCCAGGGCGACTTCCGATACGGCATACCGGGGCGGCGTCATCAGCCTTATCGAGGTGTTGGACGCGGATCGGCGCCTGTTGGAGACGCGCGACGGGGCGATCCAGGCGAGAGCAGCGGCAAGTCGCGGCGCGGTCGCATCGTTCCGGGCACTGGGCGGCGGCTGGGATCCTGCTCAAGTCACGACGTCGACCGGCGCCGGCATGATGCTAGCCAGCCAGACTAAGTAGAAGGAGGGAAGACCATGTCATCTGAGGCTGCCGAAGGAACCAATGGACTCACTCAAGTCCGCGCGCTGATCGCGACCGGACGGCAACCGCCGTTAGGCGAAAAACTTGGTATCTCGCTGATCGAAGCGGACCATGGACACGCGGTCTTCGAAGCCACGCCCGACGGAAGTTCCTACAATCCGATGGGTTCGGTTCATGGCGGCTATATCGCGACGATCCTCGACAGCGCCTGCGGTATCGCGGCGCACACGGCACTGAAGCCCGGCTACGCTTATACGACGCTGGAGTTGAAGGTCTCATTCGTGAAGGGCCTTAGCAGCACCAGCGGCACGATCCGCGCTACCGGCCGGCTGATCTCCATGGGCCGTCGCGCCGCCTTCACCGAAGCCACGCTGCACAACGACAAGGGGCAGGTCTGTGCGACGGCGACCTCGACGTTGCTGGTGTTCGAGGTGCCATCCGCAAAATAAGCAATAGTTGGCGCTCCCGAGCTTGATTTGGGACTTTCCCAGATCGCCATTTTCTTCGGGAAACGGGCGGCGATCGGAAATTCGCCGCCCCACGCAGCCTTTGCGGCAATATTAACGAGCGACCGAAGTTGGGTAGCCGAACGTAGCTCGGGAACGTCCGGTTGTGGGTCTAGGCAGACAGTAGCAGTCGACAGCGCGGCTCTCTGTCTGACCGCGAAGCATTTTTTTTCCGAAGAGCCGCTTGCGGAACGGGCGAGCGTTGACGATCGCGATTAAGGTAGCTGAGTTGATTCTCGGCTCGGCATCTACGCTCGAATAATCGGAGACAGCAGTTTGTCGAGCTTGCGGTTCGTCGTTCCAACGCTCCTCGCAGCTGGCTTGGCCGGCGCGGCTTGCGGTCAGGCGAGTACGAGTGAAACTACGTCGGCGAAGATTGAAGTTCCGAAGGTGGAGCGAAAGGGCGTGTGGCAACCCACAACACGCGGGACGCAGATACCATTGTGGCCGGCGGACGTGCCTCTGGCGAAGCCGGACACTGGCGATGAGGCCGAGGGCACGGGAAACGGCTCTCCGCTTGTCGGGGGCAGGAAATGGCATTGGGCGAGCTATGTCACCCGGCCGACGATGACGATCTACCGGCCCATAGGGCGGAACACGGGCGCAACGATGCTGGTGCTGCCGGGCGGCGGCTTCTACGCGGTGGCGACCGACCTGGAAGGCACCGAGATCTGCGACTGGGTCGTCGCGAAGGGCATGACATGCGCTATGCTGAAATACCGGACGCCGCAGGTCTGGCCTAAGGTGGACGGGCGGCAGAAGCGGCCGGACGTGCTGCTGGGCCTTGAGGATGCACACCGCGCCATGGGGCTGTTGCGCCACGGGGCTGCGACCTACGGAATCGACCCGCATAAGATTGGGGTGATCGGCTTTTCGGCCGGCGCCTATCTCGTGACGAACATGAGCAACGATTACGAGCGGACGTACCCCATCCGCGACGCGGCCGACCGGGTGTCGCCGCGACCAGACTTCGCAGTCGTCGCCTACACAGCGCGTGTGCTCGACACTATTAAGCGCAAGAACGAACTCGAGCTCGCGCCTTGGGTCAGGATCAACCCGAAGGCGCCGCCGACGCTCATCATCCATGCGATGAACGATCCGGTCGACGATATCCGGCAGCCGATGGCTTACGCACTGGCGCTTAACGACGCAGGCGTGCCGGTCGACATGCGCCTGTATGCAAAGGGCGGACATGCATTCGGGCTGCGGCCGACCGCCGAACCGATCACGACGCAGTGGCCGGGGCAGGTCGAGCAGTGGTTGCGCAACATCGGCATGCGGTAGGCCGCTGCGGCCCGAGTTCCGGTGCATAGACGAGGCGCCTGAAGGCGCGCCATCGGCGGGCCTTCTTCAAGGCGCGGGGACGAAGCGGTCACCCTTCATCTTTCGCAGCAGCCGTCCTTGCCCTTCGAGCAGCGGTTCGCTCGAGAACGTGGCATTAGCGCCGTGCTTCGCCGCTCATCGAGATGAACGAGCGGCCGAAAGCAGGATGGGTTTGAGCGGCCGTGAACGTCCGCACTTGGGTCGGTCGAGACAGTGCTGAGTGTCCACCATTAAGTCGCCTCCGCGGAACTGACGGCAGCTTACCAGGGTCAAGCGTTCAGATCGGCCAGCGACGCACGCGCTCCGTCCCTTGGGTCCGTCTGCCAGACCGCAGCTAGGCGTGCTTCTCACGGACCCAGCTTTTGCGCTCGGCGAAGATCTTCTGCATCTCCACCATGTTGTCGGTTCCCCAGGTGCAAAGGGGTTCAAGAGCCTGAGCGAGGCTCTGGCCGAGCGGTGTCAGCGCGTAGTCGACGCGCGGCGGCACCTCCTTGTAGTCGTTCCTGCGCAATACGCCGTCCGCTTCCAGCTCCTTCAACTGCTGGATCAGCACCTTGTCGCTGACATCGCGCACCGCCCGCTTGAGTTCGCCGTAGCGTGTTGGTCCGCGCAGCAGGAAATAGAGGATGAGCGGCTTCCACTTGCCCGATATGATCTTGAGGGTCGCGTCGAGGCCGCAAGTGAAGTGGGGGGCAATCGACGTGGGCTCGCCGCTGGTGTTATAATCAGCTTCAGACATCGGGGTACTTACCTAAAGGTGCATACTTGTCATTAGGTAGGCATAGGGCCAGCTGCGTGCAACCAACTTCTGGAGGCACGTATGAACCGACTTGAAGGCAAGACTGCGATCATCACCGGCGGCGGCACTGGCATTGGCCTTGCCTCGGCAAAGCGCTTCATCGAGGAAGGTGCGTTCGTCTACATCTTCGGCCGAAGGCAGGCGAAGCTAGACGCAGCGGTGACTACGCTCGGTGCGAATGCGCGCGGGGTGGCGGGATCAGTGACCGATGCCGAAGATCTTGACCGACTGTTCGACATCGTGAAGCAGGAGCGCGGCACACTCGATATCCTGTTCGCCAATGCCGGAACCGGCGCCTTGGTGCCGCTTACCGAGATTACGTCCGAGCACTATGACGAGACCTTCGACGTCAACGTGAAAGGCACGATCTTCACGGTGCAGAAGGGCCTGAAGCTGATGAGTGAGGGCGGATCGATCATCCTCACCGGCTCGACCACCGGCATGATGGGTACGCCCGCATTCAGCATGTACAGCGCGTCAAAGGCTGCTGTCCGCAACCTCGCGCGTAGCTGGGCGCAGGACCTGCGCGGTACGGGTATTCGCGTCAACGTCTTGTCGCCTGGACCAACGCTGACCGAACTGGCAGCCGAGGTCGTCGGTCGCGAAGCGATGATCGAGATGGGAGCTACCACGCCGATCGGCCATGTCGGCGACCCATCCGAAGTCGCGGCGGCTGCCGCGTTCCTTGCATCCTCCGACAGCAGCTTCATGACGGGCAGCGAGGTGTTCACCGATGGAGGCTTGGCCCAAATTTGAGGAACTCTGCCAGCGGGCGATAAGCCCGCTGGCTTGGATAGTTTGGCCGCACGAATAACTCTGCTCGCCACAAAAGCCATGAAATAGAAATTAACGAATGGCCGAAGTCTAGAAGGGCGAAATGTGCGTGAACGTCCGGCTTTGGTTTTCGATGTCGCGAGCAGGCTTGGCTCGATAAAACTTCAGCCTTGGGTCAGTGAGGCCCTCCCGGTAGCAGACGCAACCGGCTGAAGTGTCGCGGAAAAGAGCCGCTCGAGCTTCAAGGCGCCATCATGGGTGAGTTGGATGGACTCAGCAGCCTCGTCCATTACAGTCAAAAGACCGCGCTGCCCAAGCAGCCTAATCCATCGGGCTACGATGTCGCGAGACAGGTTGATGCCGTTTGCGATGTCGGAGACCCTTGCTATGCGGCCTTCAGCCTCCGCCAGATAGGCGTGGACCAGAATTAATCCCACGTGGTCACTGAATAGATCGCGCCCCAGTTCTTCGATTCGAAGATCGTAGAGATGCTTGACTTGGAGAGCTGCCTTCCACAGCCGTGACGGAGAAGCTGCTCGGTGTTTGCGTTCCGTCCACGACAGGGTTGAGATTAAACGACCTTCATTATTGAACTTTGAAACCAGCAGATCTGCCTCGACTATGCCCCCATCGGGGCGAACGTAGCGCTTGCGGAGGTGGGTTGGTGCTGCCTTGTCTACGAGCTGCCGCAGCATCTCGCTACTCTTTTGCAGGTCCTCAACCGCCGTAATCTCTTTGTACGACAGACCAACCAGCTCATCACGCTTCCGCTGAACAAGCTCCGAAAACGCTTCGTCCACGTCCAAAATTATGCCGATTGTACTGGAGACACAATGCGCGACGGGCATTCGTCAGTCTTTCCGAGATTGTGTTGGCCAGCCCCGCTTATAGCAGATTTTCAACGTATCCCGGCAAGTCCGTTCAGGGGGGCGTGCGGTTTGTCCTGCGGGCGTCTGCGTATCAAATCACGAAGCAACGGGGCCTAGTGCATCGGACGGCGCCGCGACCGCGATCATGCGGTTCATCGCGTCGCTGGGATTGTCGATGCGGAAACCGAGGCCGCGGGCGAGCGCGGTCGCCCGCGCGCTCGCCAGGATCTGCAGGCA
>NZ_JBXASI010000012.1:0-5956 GCF_058809195.1 Sphingomonas sp. GW821-FHT10F09
TGGTTGCGGGGACAGGATTTGAACCTGTGACCTTCAGGTTATGAGCCTGACGAGCTACCGGGCTGCTCCACCCCGCGACACTGGGTTGTCATGTATAGACGCGAACGCCCCCGCGGGAAGCGGGGGTGTTGGCGTCCGGTACCGGACGAGACGTTTGTGGATGGGTTCTGGAAGCGTTTGCCCTCGTATCCGCCGGCTGCAATGCCTGGCGACGACCTACTCTTCCATCGCTTGAGCGATAGTACCATTGGCGCAGTCGGGTTTCACGGCCGAGTTCGGGATGGGATCGGGTGGGACACCGACGCTATAGCCACCAGGCAATGAAGCGGGCGGATGCGGGGGTTTGGGCTGGGTGGCCCGTCACGGTTTGCACTGTGACGGGTTTCTAAAATCGATGCACCTTTTGTGAAAATCACGAGGTTTTATGTGTCTGGCGTCGAGCATGTTCATCCACGCGCATCGTCGATGTATCGCTGGTGACCCAGGATTGTCATTGATGGTGTGAGACTCTCAAGCGCGAATAGGACAATTAGTATCGGTTAGCTCCATGCGTTACCGCACTTCCACATCCGATCTATCAAGGTCGTGGTCTCCGACCGTCCTATGAAATCTTATCTCGAGGGAGGCTTCCCGCTTAGATGCTTTCAGCGGTTATCCCGTCCGTACATAGCTACCCTGCTGCGCCGTTGGCACGACGACAGGTACACCAGAGGTACGTTCAACCCGGTCCTCTCGTACTAGGGTCAACTCCTCTCAAATTTCGACGCCCACGGCAGATAGGGACCAAACTGTCTCGCGACGTTCTGAACCCAGCTCACGTACCACTTTAATTGGCGAACAGCCAAACCCTTGGGACCTGCTCCAGCCCCAGGATGTGATGAGCCGACATCGAGGTGCCAAACAACCCCGTCGATATGAGCTCTTGGGGGTTATCAGCCTGTTATCCCCGGCGTACCTTTTATCCGTTGAGCGATGGCCCTTCCACGAGGGACCACCGGATCACTATGACCGACTTTCGTCTCTGCTCGACTTGTCAGTCTCGCAGTCAGGCGGGCTTATGCCATTGCACTCTAACAGCCGGTTTCCAACCGGCCTGAGCCCACCATCGCGCGCCTCCGTTACTCTTTAGGAGGCGACCGCCCCAGTCAAACTACCCGCCACAGAGGGTCCCTGTTCCGGCTTACGGAACGAGGTTAGACATCAGAAAACAACAGGGTGGTATTTCACCTATGGCTCCACATCAGCTGGCGCCGATGCTTCAAAGCCTCCCACCTATGCTACACAGTTCTTTCCTAATGCCACTCTGAAGCTGCAGTAAAGGTGCACGGGGTCTTTCCGTCTAACCGCGGGTACTCCGCATCTTCACGGAGAATTCAATTTCGCTGAGCATGTCCTGGAGACAGTGGGGAAGTCGTTACGCCATTCGTGCAGGTCGGAACTTACCCGACAAGGAATTTCGCTACCTTAGGACCGTTATAGTTACGGCCGCCGTTTACCTGGGCTTCATTTCAGAGCTTGCACCCCTCCACTTAACCTTCAGGCACCGGGCAGGCGTCAGGCCCTATACGTCGTCTTGAAGCCGACTTAGCAGAGCCCTGTGTTTTTGCTAAACAGTCGCTACCCCCTGGCCTGTGCCCCCTCAAATGGCTTGCGCCGAGTGAGGGCCTCCTTCTTCCGAAGGTACGGAGGCAATTTGCCGAGTTCCTTCAGGACACTTCTCTCAAGCGCCTTGGTATACTCTACCTGACCACCTGTGTCGGTTTCGGGTACGGTCTATACGGTGGGGCTATTTCCTGGAACAGTTTCGAAGCACGTCCAATCCGATAAGGACGTACAACACACACCATCCGTCACACACCACCAGGCCCACGAATATTAACGTGGTTCCCATCGACTACCCCCTTCGGGCTCGTCTTAGGGGCCGGCTCACCCTGCGCGGATTAGCCTTGCGCAGGAACCCTTGGTCTTTCGGCGAGAGGGCATCTCACCCTCTTTATCGCTACTCATGTCTGCATTCGCACTTCCGATACCTCCACGACCCATTACCAGATCGCTTCACAGGCTTACGGAACGCTCCGCTACCGCGTACGCTTAAAAGCGCACACCCTAAGCTTCGGTGCATCACTTTAGCCCCGTTACATCTTCGCCGCAGAAACCCTTGTTTAGACCAGTGAGCTGTTACGCTTTCTTTAAAGGATGGCTGCTTCTAAGCCAACCTCCTGGTTGTTTTGGGATTTCCACATGCTTTCCCACTTAGTGATGACTTGGGGACCTTAGCTGTAGGTCAGGGCTGTTTCCCTTTTGACGACGGACCTTAGCACCCGCCGTCTGTCTCCCGGATATCACTCCTAGGTATTCGGAGTTTGGTTAGAGTTGGTAGATCTCGCGACCCCCGCATCCATCCAGTGCTCTACCCCCTAGGGTGTCCATCCGAGGCACTACCTCAATAGTTTTCGCGGAGAACCAGCTATTTCCCGGCTTGATTGGCCTTTCACCCCTAAACACAACTCATCCGGTAACTTTTCAACGTTAATCGGTTCGGACCTCCAGTGCATGTTACTGCACCTTCATCCTGGTCATGCCTAGATCGCCGGGTTTCGGGTCTAATACTTCAAACTATGTCGCCCTATTCAGACTCGCTTTCGCTGCGCCTACACCTAACGGCTTAAGCTTGCTTGAAACATTAAGTCACAGACCCATTATGCAAGAGGTACGCTGTCAGGCCTCAAGGACCCTCCAACTGCTTGTAGGCAATCCGTTTCAGGTACTGTTTCACTCCCCTCATCGGGGTGCTTTTCACCTTTCCCTCACGGTACTAGTTCGCTATCGGTCACATACGAGTATTTAGGCTTAGAGGGTGGTCCCCCTATGTTCAGACAGAATTACACGTGTTCCGCCCTACTCGAGTCTCATCACATCAGTTTCGCATACGGGACTGTCACCCGCTATGGTCACACTTTCCAGAGTGTTCTGCTACTTGAATGATGAGCACTGGCCTGGTCCGCGTTCGCTCGCCACTACTAACGGAATCTCGGTTGATGTCTTTTCCTCCAGCTACTGAGATGTTTCAGTTCACCGGGTTCGCTTCACGAAGCCTATTTTATTCAGCTAAGTGATACCTGTTTCCAACTAATCCCGCTCGCCGCCTTGCGGCGACGGTCGAGATTAATCGGATAGGTGGGTTTCCCCATTCGGAAATCTGCGGGTCAAAGGTTGCTCACACCTCACCGCAGCTTATCGCAGCGTGCCACGTCCTTCATCGCCTGTATGTGCCAAGGCATCCACGAATTGCCCTTACCTCACGCTTGAGAGTCCACACCACCAATGACAACGCTGGATCGCTGCCCCTCGGGTCATCCATCGAAGCATTACTGCGATGGAAACCTATCAAGGAAGCGACACGAAACTCGGCAGAGCAGCGTCGGTTGGCTTTACCAGGCGCCCTTGCGGACACCCTCTCGGTGTGGATGATTATAATCTCAGCCAGATTGTCGGATATGCGTTTCCACCAACAGCTCAGAGCTGCCGGTTTGTCTCGCAATCCATAAGTGATTGAAGCCGATCTGGAGACGCTCGCCCGAACCGGCCTTGCAGCCGACCTTTGCGGTCGTTTGTCCAAACCGACACCATCACGGCATCGATTTTAAGAACCCATTCACAATGTCAAAGAGGAGCGCCGCAGCACTCCATAAACCGCTGTATCGCTACAGCGGAACTGGTGTCTTCATCTCTAGGTTATCGCTTGTGGCATCGCGTGCCGACCGCTGTGCAAAGCTGCGCCTTATGGCGCGCTATGCAGCGCTGGCCGTTCTTGCTGCCATGCAGCTGCGAATTGGTGGAGCCTATCGGGATCGAACCGATGACCTGATGCTTGCAAAGCAACCGCTCTCCCAGCTGAGCTAAGGCCCCATGCGCCAGTGGTGGGCCGAGTAGGAGTTGAACCTACGACCTCACGCTTATCAGGCGTGCGCTCTAACCACCTGAGCTACCGGCCCGCACTGGGCTCGCGCCGTCAGTCGCGGCAAAGCCGCGCCTTATGGCGCTGCTGTGCCACGCTGGCCGAGCTTGATCGCGTGCAAAATAGCTGACGCTATTTCGTCTCGCGATCTAACCTAGGATGAAGGGACATGAGGACGGCGGCCAATATGTTCTTTGGAATGGAGGAAGCTCTTCTGACCGGACGAACCGGTCAGCGCTTTACCGCCGATATCCTTAGAAAGGAGGTGATCCAGCCGCAGGTTCCCCTACGGCTACCTTGTTACGACTTCACCCCAGTCGCTAAGCCCACCGTGGTCGCCTGCCTCTCATTGCTGAGTTAGCGCAACGCCTTCGGGTGAACCCAACTCCCATGGTGTGACGGGCGGTGTGTACAAGGCCTGGGAACGTATTCACCGCGGCATGCTGATCCGCGATTACTAGCGATTCCGCCTTCATGCACTCGAGTTGCAGAGTGCAATCCGAACTGAGACGGCTTTTGGAGATTAGCTCACCCTTGCAGGATTGCTGCCCACTGTCACCGCCATTGTAGCACGTGTGTAGCCCAGCGCGTAAGGGCCATGAGGACTTGACGTCATCCCCACCTTCCTCCGGCTTATCACCGGCGGTTCCTTTAGAGTCCCCAACTGAATGATGGTAACTAAAGGCGAGGGTTGCGCTCGTTGCGGGACTTAACCCAACATCTCACGACACGAGCTGACGACAGCCATGCAGCACCTGTGTTCCAGTTCCCGAAGGAAAGAGATCCATCTCTGGAAATCGTCCGGACATGTCAAACGCTGGTAAGGTTCTGCGCGTTGCTTCGAATTAAACCACATGCTCCACCGCTTGTGCAGGCCCCCGTCAATTCATTTGAGTTTTAACCTTGCGGCCGTACTCCCCAGGCGGATAACTTAATGCGTTAGCTGCGCCACCCAAAAACCAAGTTCCCGGACAGCTAGTTATCATCGTTTACGGCGTGGACTACCAGGGTATCTAATCCTGTTTGCTCCCCACGCTTTCGCACCTCAGCGTCAATACCAGTCCAGTGAGCCGCCTTCGCCACTGGTGTTCTTCCGAATATCTACGAATTTCACCTCTACACTCGGAATTCCACTCACCTCTCCTGGATTCAAGCGATGCAGTCTTAAAGGCAATTCTGGAGTTGAGCTCCAGGCTTTCACCTCTAACTTACAAAGCCGCCTACGTGCGCTTTACGCCCAGTAATTCCGAACAACGCTAGCTCCCTCCGTATTACCGCGGCTGCTGGCACGGAGTTAGCCGGAGCTTATTCTCCCGGTACTGTCATTATCATCCCGGGTAAAAGAGCTTTACAACCCTAAGGCCTTCATCACTCACGCGGCATTGCTGGATCAGGCTTTCGCCCATTGTCCAATATTCCCCACTGCTGCCTCCCGTAGGAGTCTGGGCCGTGTCTCAGTCCCAGTGTGGCTGATCATCCTCTCAGACCAGCTAAGGATCGTCGCCTTGGTGCGCCTTTACCACACCAACTAGCTAATCCTACGCGGGCTCATCCTCAGGCGATAAATCTTTGGACTTAACGTCATCATCCGGTATTAGCCATCGTTTCCAATGGTTATTCCGAACCTGAGGGCAGATTCCCACGCGTTACGCACCCGTGCGCCACTAGACCCGAAGATCTCGTTCGACTTGCATGTGTTAGGCATGCCGCCAGCGTTCGTTCTGAGCCATGATCAAACTCTCAAGTTTATGTCAGCTGCCAGCGAAGGTGGAATTTCCCCCGTCAGCAACCCCATCTCAAGGACCCGCTCTGCACATTTCTTCAGATCACCACACAGGACAAAACCCGCATGGCAACCCATTACGTATGGATACGTGAAGGACATATAGAACGGGTTGGCTTTAAACGATCATACAACGCCTTGAATACGCCGCAGACCGCAAGCCGCCGCCCACATGTCCCTTCATCAATCAACAATGTCAAAGAGCCGACAAAAAC
>NZ_JBXASI010000013.1:0-3345 GCF_058809195.1 Sphingomonas sp. GW821-FHT10F09
TCACCGCCGGCAATCTGGCCGCCGACATCCGGTAGCGGACTGACGCTGCATGGCGGTGGGTTGCCTCGGCACGGAGCAGGTCGGTCAGGACTTCCATCGTCGTGCGCTTGCGCTGCAGGCCGGTGGTCACCGCCTCGTCGAAGGCACTGGCCATGCCCTTCAGACCAAGGCCCGCCATGGCCGTCATCATCTCATGCCGCTGCATAGAGGCCTCGCAGGCTGTCGTAGCGGCCACAGTCGGCACGCGGCGGATGGCGGAGCGCTAGGTCCTCGGGTGTGACGATGGTCAATGCTCTTGGCGGTTCGCGCCTGCGGGCCAGGATGTTGAGGATGACGTCATCGCTGGTGACGCCGGCCAGCAGCGCCTCGCGCACGGCCGCTTCCACCGCTTCCAGTCCGTCGTCGAGCACAGTCGCCAGCACCCGCACGAACCGCCGGTCGGCATCGTCGCCGGCGCCGAGCTTGCGACGCAGCCGTGACAGCGCGGGTGGCAGCTCCCAGCCCTGGAATGGCGCGCCGTTGCGCAGGGCGCCCGGCTTGGTCACCAGCACCGGCAGATAGTGCCACGGGTCGTAGATGGTCCGGTCGCGTCCGAAGAACCGGGGATGGTCGGCAACGACCTCGCCGTCGCAGCGCACGACGATGCGGTCGGCATAGGCACGAACCTGGACCGCGCGCCGCACCGCCTTGGCCATGACCGAGTAGCGGTTGCGGTCGAAGTTTATCAGGCACGTCCCGCTCACCGCATGTTCGCTCTCGTAGAACCCGTCGAAGGGCGCGACGACCGGTTGGAGCATGCCACGCTCCGCAGCCCAGGCCTGAGCAACCGTCAGCTCTTTCTGCTCGGGATGCTGGTGTAGCTCAGCCCAGCGCCGACACTCCGCCTCCAGCCAGCCGTTCAGTTCCTCGATGCTGGCAAAGCGCAGGCGCGGCTGGAAAAACCGGCCGCGCGCGGTCTGCACCTGGTTCTCGACCTGGCCTTTCTCCCAGCCGGCTGCCGGTGAGCAGGCTGTCGGTTCAACCATGTAATGGCTGGCCATGACTAGGAAGCGCCGGTTGAAGATCCGCTCCTTGCCGGTGAACACGCTCGTCACTGCCGTCTTCATGTTGTCGTAGATGCCGCGCGTCGGCACGCCTCCAAAGAAGGCGAACGCCCGCGCATGAGCGTCGAACAGCATCTCCTGCGTCTCGCGCGGATAGGCCCGCACATACATCGTGCGTGACGCACACAGCCGCACATGAGCGACCTTCACGCGCATTGGCTTGCCCGCGATCTCGACGTCCTCGTGGCTCCAGTCGAACTGATAGGCCTCGCCCGGCCGAAACAGCAGCGGGATGAACGCCGGTGCATTCATCACGTCCCGACGACGTGCCTGCCGCCAGCGGGCCGCATAGCGACGCACCGCATCGTATGAGCCATCGAACCCCTCGCGCAGCAGCAGATCGTGGATGCGCGTGATGCGCAGCTTCTCGCGCCGCGGCCGCGCCTCGTCTTCCTCCAGCAACGCATTCAGTCGCGCCTGGAACGGCCCCAGCTTGGGCCGCGGCTGCACCTCGCGCCGGTAGCCCATGCCCGCCTCCGGCGACCGGATCGCCGTGCGCACCACTTTGCGAGATAAATGCAGGTCTCGCATGATCGCCTTGATGGCTTTCCCCGCCGCATGCTCGCGCCGGATCCTCAACACCGTCTCCAATACCAACATCCCGATCTCGCCGCCTGACACCGCCAAGCGTGCAGCCTAGACCACCGGGATGAGGGGTCCTTTTTCGACGCCGATCACCCCGCTACCGGGGTCCTTTTTCCACGCCGATCCACACTCATCATCGAGGATGTCGACCGGCTGAGCCGCGACGCCGAGCATCTCCATTACATGGTCAAGCTGTTCCGCCTGCAGCAGGTGGCGGTGCATACGGTGGTGGCGGGCAAGGCCGATGACCTCGTGCTCGCGTTCAAGGGCATCATTGGCGAGCAACAGCGAATGCGCATCGCCTATACGACCAGGCGGGGCCTGCGCGGCAAGGCGACGCGCGGCGGTCCCACGGGCGGTCGCGTGCTCGGCTACCGCCGCGCAATTACCGGCGAGGATGCACAAGGACGCGAAATCGACCAGCTCGCGATCGACGACGAGCATGCCGAACTCGTTCGTCGCATTTTCCGCCTGTACGCGGATGGCTGGAGCCTGAAGCGGATTTGCAACGCCCTCAACGCCGATGGCATCCCCTCCCCGCACGCCCGCGAACGCGGCAAGCACAATGCCGGGGTCTGGAACCCCTCGACACTCTCGGGCGCCGTGACGCTCGGCGAGGGCATCCTCAACAACGAGCTCTACATCGGTCGCCGTATCTTCAACCGTCGCACCTGGGTCGAGGTGCCCAACAAGCGACGCGCTTTTTCGCGCCGCCCGCGCCTCAATCTGGAGGCGGAGTGGATCATTCGTGACGAGCCGCAGCTGGGGATCATCGACCAGCCGCTGTGGGGGCAGGTGAAGGCGCGGCAGGAAGAAGCACGCCGCGTGCGCGATGCGAGGTTCAAGCGGATCGGCAGTCCGCTGAGTGGCGCGAAGCGTCCCGCCCTCCTCCTGTCCGGACTGGTGACCTGCGGCGCGTGCGGCGCCCCGTTCCTGGCCACCGGCGCCGGTCGGTGGCGCTGCAAGGGGCACCGCATAGGGACATGCGACAACGGCCCGATCACCACCACGGAACTGGAAGCCCGCGCGCTGGTGGGCATCCGCGATGCGGCTGCTGACGCCGGCGCTCACCAAACGCTTCGCCGCTCTGCTCCAGCAGGAGCTCGCCGCCTCGGCGCAGGCCGGAAACGCGGAGCGTGCCACCGCCGAGCGTGACCTTGCTGAAACCCGCGCCCGTATTGCCAACCTCGTCACCCGCATCGAGGAAGAAGGATGCCCCCCGCGCACTGACGACGCGGGTCAAGGATCTGGAAGCCGAGGAACGGCGCCTAGAGAAGACCATCGCGGCCACGCCCGCATCACAGATCGTGCGCCTACCGGCCAACCACGAGAGCCTGTACACGCGCGCGATCACCGAGCTCGACGCGCACCTCGCCTCCGATGATGGCGCGGGCGCCCGGCAGATCATCCGCCCTCTTATCGAGAAGATCGTGGTGCAGCCGGGTAGCGCGCGTGGCGGCAAGCGTCGTTCTATTAAGCTCTACGGCGACCTGTACCGGATGCTGGCGTTCCCGGAAGAAGCGTGTGCTCAAACGCACAAAAGCCCCGGGCCTGTGGGCCTGGGGCTTTTGTGATACCGTTGGTTGCGGGGACAGGATTTGAACCTGTGACCTTCAGGTTATGAGCCTGACGAGCTACCGGGCTGCTCCACCCCGCG
>NZ_JBXASI010000014.1:0-2964 GCF_058809195.1 Sphingomonas sp. GW821-FHT10F09
GACCACCGGGATGAGGGGTCCTTTTTCGACGCCGATCACCCCGCTACCGGGGTCCTTTTTCCACGCCGATCCACACTTTTCGATGACACGCCGAGTGTTGCGCTCCGCCCGCGATCCTTACGGCAACGAAACAAGAAACCGCGCGGCTGCCGTTCGCCAGAAGAAACGCGCAATCACCCGCTCACCGGTCTCTCACGACCGGAGCCCCGCCGATCAGCGTGTCCGAAATTACGCCGCAACCACCAGCTTGACGAGTGTGCCGGGCTTCAGCGGCTCGTCAGCCGGCAGACCGTTTATCAAGAGAAAGCGTTCGCGCTTGCTGTCGGCGACCGCCATGCGCTGGCTCAACGTATCGATCGTGTCCCGTGTACCGACGGTCACGATCCGGACGACCTGGCGCCCCTGCTTACCGTCGCCATAGGGCAGGCCATCGAGCATACGCAGGAACGCCGTATCCTGTGCGATGGCGGCTTCTGGCTTGCCAGTGGCCTTGGCGAGCGCCGCTGCACGCTGCACGCGATCGGCTCCGTTTGGATGCGTCGATGCCCACGTCGGCGCAGACCGTGCAGTCCCGCTGGCCTGCGCCGTCAGCCCGGTCGATTCGTCCAGCGCGGCCAGAATGTCTGCGGAGGCATATGGCGAATAGCCGGCCGCCGTGATGTAACGGACGCCAAGGGCATCGGCCTGATACTCCTGATCGCGCCCGTATTTCAGCGTGTAGAGCTGCGCGCCCGTGCCGACGACGCGGGAGGCGAGGTCGTTCTTCGTGGCCAGGCTGACACCCCGTGCGAGCAGACCGCCGATCGTCGCACGCGTGTTACGCGCGGCGGCATGACGCGCGGCGACATGGCCGACTTCATGCCCCATCACCGAGGCGAGCTCAGCCTCCGACGTCATCAGCGCAAGCAACTGGCGGGTAACGTAGATATAGCCGCCCGGAATGGCGAAGGCGTTCTCCACCGGCGAATCCAGCAGGGTGACGGTGAAATCGCTGCCTGCGTTCGACAGGCCGGACTGGACGGCGACACGCTTGCCGACGCGTTCCACGAACGCGGCCTGGGGCCCCTTATAGGCGCCGCCGAATTCCGCGAGCAGCTGCGGATGGGCCTGGCTCCCTTGCGCCTTATCCGTTGCCGAGATCGAGCGCACCGCATTCTGCGCGACGACAGGCGTGGCGGATGCAAGCAGGAGTGCGCTGGTTAGCAAAACGGCAATCTGACGGCGGATCATGAGGCTCTCCCGGTGACGACGATAAAAAGCCACCCCCCTATCGTTGTTCCGGATGCGCATCGATATTGTTTCCAACCAGTCCGTTGATCGCTGCGGCGGGGCCTTGAGCCACGATGCTGAAAGGGGGCGGGTTAGCGCAAGCCGAGAACAGGCGGCACCTGACAAAAGTCAGGCCACTCCGTTGGCGTCGCAATCCACAACTCTGCCTCCGTTCTCCGCCAGCACCAAAGCATGCCGGAACCTCCTGACCGGATTGGAATTGTACGATGCGCGCGCGGACGTCCGATCCGCCGCGCTATCCGGGGACAATATGAGCCGTATGAAGCTGGGCCTCTTCGGGGCCGCCCGTCCGACTGACGGACGCACGATCGCTACCGATGTAAACGCAATGGATGCCGCGGTGCGCGACCGTCTAGCGGGCCTGACGCCGATCGAGCTTGCGGCCGTCGAGGCGATGGCACAGGCCAACAGCCCGGTGTTGGCCACGCGTTGATCGCTGCCGGTGGCGTTGCGATGCCGAGCCGTTATGGACGGTCACCATCCTTACAGCGCCGCCAACAGCCATTCCAGCGAACGGCGGCGTCAGCGGCGGTTGCGGTGCATGACAGGCTCCGACCGTTAGCGAGGCTGCGCTGCGCCACCCACGTTTGAAGCTCTCACCCCATCGACCATATAGGAGGCAAACGGGGGCAGGGGCGTCATGCGAACGCCGCTTGACGGTTACCCGAATAGGCGCGCCCATAGCGATTCCGGCCGAACACGATCCGCCTGCCAGCGCGCGCGTGCCTCGGCCGAACGCTGGTACAAAGCGGCGAGGCGCTGCTCGCGCGGCAGGTCCGATATGCGGGCCGGGTATTGATGGTGATTCATGACAGCACGCGTTTTGCGACGGCAGAGCGTTGCTTATCAAGGATGATGCGATGAGCGGATAACGTTGCGAACAACGCGGACGTACGTCTGGCTTGCGTACGGGCTGGATCGTCGCATCCGACGCGGCCTTGGCGCTCAAATGGATGCAGCCGGCCCCCGTCATGCGCGCCTCCATTGGGCGGAAGTCGGTGTCGAACGTTGTGCCTGTGCAGAACCCTCAGGAGTGTGACATGTCCGATGTGACCGATACGAACCATGAGCCCCAGAGCTACGGCGACCTGCCGATGCAACCGACCGGCTCGGGAGTGGCGGACCTCGAGGTCGCCTACGAGCAGATGCGCCTTGCCGAGGACGATCAGGGAGCCGGCGCATCCGCTCCGGCGCTGACGGCGGACGAGACCATTCCGACCGAGGATACGCAGGATGCCGCAGACAGCGCCGCGCATCCGAGCTGAGCCAGGCGGGCCGAAGTCGTCATCGGCCCGAGCGGCCCCGGCGCCATGGAGGCGGACAGCATGGGTGTTCCTCGATCGCCAACTGAAAGCCGTGCCCTACTGCATCCACACGATCCTGACCGCCCATGGCATCCAGTTCGCCGAACAGCCGCGCAATCGCAACACCGCCTGATCGCGTCAGGTGCTCTTTGGCAGTGGCGGCCTACAACTTCGCCCGCCGGCTCAAAACGCTCGGCGGCCTCACACCCTACGAGCATATCGCCAAGTTTTGGACGTCAGCGCCAGATCTCTTCATCGTCGACCCGATCCACCAGATGCAGGGATTGCACGCCTAGGGCCGATCGACATTCAGAAGATGACGTGCCGAAAACGGTGGTTTCGCGTGACCCGGAGCGCAGCGTACTAACGG
>NZ_JBXASI010000015.1:0-1961 GCF_058809195.1 Sphingomonas sp. GW821-FHT10F09
CATGCGTTTCAAGGAACGCGCGATCAGCCGCGCTCAATACCAGCACGTCCGCCTGACGACCAACCATCCATGCCTCCTCACTTCGCCAGGAAGCATACAATGTGGCTTACTTCAGTTCCAGATGACTAGGGCCAATCGACATTCAGATGATGACGTGCCGAAAAAGGTGGTTTCGCGTGGCCCGGAGCGCAGCGTACTTTCGGTAGGTGAGCACCGGAAGCGCGCGAAACGGCCGTTTGCATGCCGTCAGGGCTGAATGTCGATTGGCCCTAGCCGAACGGCCGGTCGATCGAGGGCTGCGGCGGGGTGAACCACGCTGCGCCGGTCGCGGTGACGTGGAAATGATCCTCCAGCCGCACGCCGAACCGATCGGGCACGACGATCATCGGCTCGTTGGAAAAGCACATGCCGGGGGCGAGCGCGGTCCGGTCGCCGCGCACGAGATAGGCGGGTTCGTGGATCGCCAACCCGATGCCGTGCCCGGTCCGGTGCGGCAGCCCGGGCAGGCGATAATCCGGTCCCAGTCCATGCCGCTCCAGCACGACCCGCGCCGCAGCATCGACCGCTTCGCACGGCACGCCCGGAGCCGCCGCGGCAAAGGCCGCCGCCTGCGCCTCATGCTCGATATCCCAGATGTCGCGCACCTCCTGCGCCACCGTCCCGAAGGCATAGGTGCGCGTGATATCCGAATGATAGCCATGCACGCGGCACCCGGTATCGACCAGGACAAGCTGGTTCTCCTCCAGCAGCTGGTCACCGGGCAGGCCATGGGGAAAGGCGGTCGCGCGTCCGAACTGGACGGCACAAAAATAGGAGCCGCCGCCACCGATCGCGTGATGCGCCGCGTCGATGAAGCGCACCACCTCGCTCGCGGCGATGCCGGGCCGCAGGATCGCGGCAGCGCGGCGCTGCACCTCCAACGTCATCGCCTTCGCTGCGGTGAGACAGGCAAGCTCGGCCGGCGACTTGACCATCCGGCAGCCGTCGATCGCCGCCGCCCCGTCGACCGGGGACACGCCCGCCCGGCGCAGCGCCTCGCCCCATCCGAACGGCAGCAGCGGGTCGACCGCGACCATCCCCATCCCGCGCGCCGCATCGGCGACCAGCGCGACCGGGTTGTCGTCTTCCTCCCAGAAGCGCAGATCCGCGGCAATGGTCAGGTCCGCCGCCAGCGTGCCGGCCTCGAACCGCGGGCACACCATGATCGGTTCGCCCGATACCGGCAGCAGCAGCGCGACCAAGCGTTCGGTCGCGCCCCATGGCACGCCACTGAAATAGCGCAGGCTGGGTCCGGCCGGCACGAGCAGCGCGTCCGCCCCCAGCGCGGCGGTGAGGCCGCGCGCCCTGTCCAGCCGCGCGCGATATTCCTGCGCGTCGATTGCGGGCACGGGCGTTGCAGGCGGACGGATGGCAGCGAGCTGGGTGGCGGCGTCCGAGGTGCCGATGGTCATGAAAAGCTCCTGTCAGAACCGCTCGATACCGAAACGGCGAACGATCGATCGCGGGCATTCCACCCGTTGCGTGTGCCGCGACCCGTGTTGCGGTCACCGCTCCCACGTCAGCCCGGGATGCTGGCGACCGAGCGTATAGACGAGATCGCCGGCGCGACGCGACTGTTCAATCGCCGGGACGTAGAGGCCTTCGCCGTCGGTGAGGTTGTAGCCTTTTGCCCGCTTGATGGCGCAGCGAACTTCAAGCTCCTTGAGGGCCATGGAGGTATCTCCTGCCGAGGGAGCGAAAATACCCCCAAAGGCAAATCGACGTTCTAGCATCCAGGGTATCGACTGGGACGCAAGAGATACCCTGAGCGAGGGCTAACGCGCGGAGAAAAGGCACAAAAAAACCGCCGCGGGATGTCCCGGGCGGTTGTGGCACATTAAATAATGGTTGCGGGGACAGGATTTGAACCTGTGACCTTCAGGTTATGAGCCTGACGAGCTACCGGGCTGCTCCACCCCGCG
>NZ_JBXASI010000016.1:0-773 GCF_058809195.1 Sphingomonas sp. GW821-FHT10F09
GCTCCGTGCCGAGGCAACCCACCGCCATGCAGCGTCAGTCCGCTACCGGATGTCGGCGGCCAGATTGCCGGCGGTGAAGGACCTCGACACCTTCGTCTTCGACGGCACGCCCATCAACGAGGGGCTCGTACGCTTGCTACACAGCGGCTCGTTCCTGGCGGGCCAGCGCAACGTCGTGCTGGTCGGTGGAACGGGCACCGGCAAGACGCATCTCGCTAGCGCCATCACAGCCAATGTCGTGCGGGAGGGCGCCCGCGGGTACTATTTCAACACGGTCGATCTGGTGAACCGGCTTGAGGAGGAGAACCGCCTCGGCAAAGCCGGCGCGCTCGCAAAACAGCTCTCCCGCCTCGATGTCGTGGTGCTGGACGAGCTCGGCTATCTGCCTTTCGCCCGCTCAGGCGGTCAACTGCTCTTCCATCTGGTGAGCAAGCTCTACGAACGCACCTCTGTCATCGTCACGACAAACCTGGCCTTTGGCGAGTGGCCCACCGTCTTCGGCGACCCCAAGATGACCACCGCGCTACTCGACCGCATTACCCACCATTGCGACATCGTCGAGACCGGCAACGACAGCTGGCGCTTCAAGCATCGCAGCTGACGCCCAGAGCCACCGGCAGAAGATGCTTCGCGCTGGTCGCGCCTCCGGTCGGGCTACGCCCGCCCTACGCCGCGACCAGCGCGAGGGACACACCCGCATACCCGTCACACCGCTCGACGAAGGGGTCCCTTTTGGACGCCGATAGGGGGTCCTTTTTGGACGCCGATTGACA